>JBEVXD010000009.1:0-191886 GCA_040506275.1 Candidatus Thiodiazotropha sp. DIVDIV | reverse complement strand
GACGTGGGTCGCCGATAAATGGAAATAGTCCGCTTGGTGTTTCAGGTTCGCCTGAATCATCGGGATTTTGTTTCAATTTCCGGGTTCGCTCCTTGATGGAGGTATGCTCTGACTGTTCGGGCGTATCCGCTACTCCTGCTCTCACCGGATTGAGATCCACAGAATAAATAAGACACCCAATCAAAATAAACTTTCTCAATTAAGATAAAGCAAGTAATCCTGCAAATGCGAGGATCACCACCTGTTACACAAATTGGTGAATTTCAAAGGAGATATAATTGAATTATGGACAGAATCTATGCTGAGCTTCGTTAAATTCTCAGCGTTTGGCACATAGGATTATCAGCATTTGCTGATCCTATACTTCATGACCTATGAGTGTCTTTTCTTAGGTAAGCAGCGACTGCACTGCCCCAAGATTCGGCGTTCGCCGATACCCCAGTTTTTGACAAACAGCTTTGAGTGAGTAACTCATACCCACCAGTCCCTTGAAGCGACTTTCGAAATTCTGCGTCATATAGAGCCAATGCTTCGTGTCGATCTGTAATCTTTCGAGAATCGATGGTTGATTTTCAGCAATAAAGCCACGTTTGTTTTCCAGAATGGCGCGGCCCGTCCAGTCAACCAGCTCGAGATAGTCCTTTAGGCGAAACGGTAATCCCTTGGGCATATCCTGACGTGGGTCGCCGATAAATGGAAATAGTCCGCTTGGTGTTTCAGGTTCGCCTGAATCATCGGGATTTTGTTTCAATTTCCGGGTTCGCTCATTGATGGAGGTATGCTCTGACTGTTCGGGCGTATCCGCTACTCCTGCTCTCACCGGATTGAGATCCACATAGGCCATGCAGGCTGCCAGAGCCTTTTCATCCAACAGGGCCTGGGATTTATAGCGTCCTTCCCAATAGCGACCTGTACACTCATCCTCTTGGTTGGCCTTTCTGGCAATCGGTTCATTGAGACAGCGCATGAACCAACTGATGCTGTGCAGGCGTCGTCGCCATTTCGTGATCAGCTCTGATACCGAGTCCCGCTCTGCCTGAGAGAGGGTCTCTTTGGCAAGATAGCGTTGGATAATCACAGGGAGCGAAAAGAGGCGTTCCCAGCGCTCGATGACCGCCAGTTCACTCCACTCTGCAGCCCGCTCGGCGTCCACATGGAGTATGACGTGGTAGTGATTGTGCATCACGGTGTATGCACAGGTGTCGATGGCAAAGATATCCGTCAAAAGCATTATGCGATCGACGATCCATTGTCGCCGATGTTCATAGCTTTTTCCGGTAAGCGAATCCACGCCACAGAGAAAGGCACGGCGCACGCAGCGGGAGACGCAGTGATAGTAGGGGGTTTCTTCCAGCAGAATCTGAACTTTCCTTGGTTTGGGCATCGTATCGCTCCTTGATAACGGATGGTCACTGAAGATTGCCATACAGTGTGGATTTTGGCAAATTAGGATTGGGTGTCCGGTTTACTCCTGGGGTGTCCGGTTTACTCGGTTTACTCGGGTGTCCGGTTTACTCTCCGGTTTACTCGACAGGGTGTCCGGTTTACTCACAAGGCATATCCTGTTAATGAGGTAGGCTCTACCAAGGTTGAAGAAAAGCGCTAACAAGGCAAACTAACTCGGACGTGGAGTTCCCACGGTACGGTAGACACTTCCGAGCTATGAAATGAGGTGTTAAATGCCAAAAGCTAAAGATTCTGCCATTATGAAAGAAAACAACAGTAACCTCCCCTTTTACATGTCGGTTCCGTTGGCAATTTTTATAGTGCTTTTATATATGGCTTTTGTATTTAGGGGGTGGGCTAGTACAGATGAGTTCGTAATACTTATACCGCGCTTTATCGCCATGGGGATTGCCGTTGGCTTGTTTTTTTCCACACTATCATTACCAAAACCACTGAAGTTTTCGTTTTTTACAGGAACGGCAGCACCACTACTAAGCTTTCTTTTATATGGTCTTTTAGAAACATTAATTTCTACGGCACAAGCTGGTCGTTACGAAGGTGATTCAGACGCGTTTCCTCTCCTCGTAGTTATCGTCTTGCCTATTGCCATAAGCGTTGTTTTTGGGTCAATTACAATGCTAGGCTGCTTTCTTGGTCTCAGAATTCAAAATCAAATAAAAAAATTCTACTTATCGTTGAACAAACAGCCCAAAGAAACAGGCGATATTCAAATCGTGGCGGCTAAAATTGGAGCTAGTGCAACATTGGCGGCTAGCATGTTCAGTGGAATCGTAAGCTTACTCATGAATAGCTTTGGATAAAGCTTTGAGCTAAGGAGAAAAATTGAACCATCTCGGCATAACAAGTAATTCCAGTCGCCCTACAGGCTTGGGACCTCGGCTTCGTCGAGGCCCCTGAATACAGGTGTTGAAGCTGTAGAAAAACCTAGGGGACATTTACTTATCGTGTTCTACTTTAATGAAACTGGTTTTTTCTATGTGATGCACTTAAAGAATTACGCAGGAACGTAAAAAATGGATAAATATAGGTCAATATCCAGCACAGTAAATTTTTCAGAGGTTTTTCTACATCTTCGTTATGTTTCACAATAGGCCGATTTCAAGCCCAGATGTTCAGTGAATGGTTTAAAGTCTCTATCTATGTAAAGAAGCTCCATTTTTTGTTCAACACAAAACGAAGCAATAATCACATCATTGGTCTTACGGATTGTTATCCCTTTTTTACGTAAGGAACGAAAGTTATTTGCGCACTTTACTACCATTGATGGACTAAACATTGAATATTGATCTAACAGGGATAGCTTGGTTTTCACTTGTTTATATTGCTTGTTATCTCGGATGCCTTGAAGGATCTCTAGAAAAATAAGATCTCCCATTGCGAGAATTCCAACGATCAGGTATTCATCAAGCAAATCTGTTTGTGGGGTGATTATACCGTTTAAATAGTCTATCCAAACACTTGTATCTGCTAGGATCACTCATTTTCCCTCATCTCATCTAAGTTGCCTTCCCACTTGATTTTACCCCGAAGGCTTCTTATGGATTGCTGTTTGCTTCTCTTTACTAGTAGTTTAAGACCTTGTTCCACAACGTCTTTTTTGGTCTCTAGGCCTGTGGCTTTTAATGCTTGCGCCATCAAGTCATCGTCTATTACTATGTTAGTACGCATAGGGCACCTGTGTGTATCAAGACTGATATTGTACACATTATAGTGCCGGTAAAAAATCATAACAAGAGGCTCAATTTGACACTTGGTGACGCAAATTAGCCCGGCGTTAAGGCTAAAAAGAAATAGCATGCGCAAGGATGTAATAGAAAAATTTCATCACACAGGAACCAGGACAGGCACTATTTGAAGGAAGAAAAGTAACTCCCCAGCTTCTAATTTGAATCGATTGAAATGAAATTATGACAACCATCGACTAATCCAATTGTGATGTAATAATTGGGTTTATCTATAGCTGCTCTTTACCTATTAGCTGGATGTGTAAAGTCACCAGAGGAATCTGAAACTCCTGGAATGTATATCGATTTCCCGTTGCAACGCCTCGTTTACTTCACCCGCATCCCAGGCTGCGCACCCTCATCTGGATTGAGGATAAAAAGATCCTCACCACCAGGCCCTGCAGCCAAAACCATCCCTTCTGAAACCCCAAAGCGCATTTTGCGTGGCGCCAGATTTGCCACCATCACTGTGAGTTTTCCCTCCAGATCCTCTGGTGCGTAAGCGGATTTGATACCTGCAAAGACATTGCGGGTCTCGCCACCAAGATCCAGGGTCAGTTGCAGTAGTTTGTCAGCTCCGTCCACATGTTCTGCTTTGGCAATGCGCGCGATCCGCAGATCAAGCTTTGCGAAGTCGTCAAATTGAATAGTCTCGGCAATAGGATCTTTCGCCAAAGGTGAGTCAGCTTTTGGTTGAACTGCCTTCGGTTGTTCTTGTGCTGCCAGGTCCTCTTTTGAGTGCTCTAACATGGCCTCTATATGTTTTGGATCAACTCTGGTCATCAATGGCTTGAATTTACCGATGGTATGACTGGTCAATGGAGTATCCAGCTGTTGCCAGGTCAGGGGTTCGACCTGAAGGAAACTCTCTGCCATTTCTGCGGTGCCTGGAAGAATTGGACGCAGGTATCCAATCAGTAGTCGGAACAGGTTGATACCGTCACTGCAGATTGCCTGTAACTTAGCTTCTGCTCCCTCTTCTTTGGCGACTACCCAGGGCTTTTGCTCGTCTATCTGTTGATTAGCTCGATCAGCCAGCGCCATGATTTCACGAACTGCTCGACTGAATTCACGATTCTCATAGTGATCTGCAATGGTTTTGCCTGCGGCGACAAAATCATTAAACAGATCCTGCTCAGCAACCTGCTCTGCCAATTTGCCTTCGAAGCGCTTACTGATGAATCCGGCGCAACGACTGGCGATGTTGACTACCTTACCTACCAGGTCACTGTTGACCCGTTGTGCGAAGTCTTCCAGATTGAGGTCGATATCGTCTACACCAGAGCCCAGTTTGGCAGCAAAGTAGTAGCGCAGATACTCCGGATTGAGGTGATCCAGATAGGTGCGTGCCTTGATGAAAGTACCTCTGGATTTGGACATCTTGGCCCCGTCCACGGTCAGAAAGCCGTGGGCATAGACTGCATTGGGGGTACGGAATCCTGCACCATGTAACATCGCCGGCCAGAACAGGGTATGGAAATAGATAATATCCTTGCCGATAAAGTGATAGAGCTCGGTGTCACTCCCCTCTGTCCAGTAGCTGTCGAAATCGAGACCTTCGGTTTTATCACACAGATTGCGGAAGCTGGCCATGTAGCCGATGGGTGCGTCGAGCCAGACATAGAAATATTTGCCTGGGTGGTCGGGGATTTCGAAGCCGAAGTAGGGGGCATCGCGAGAGATATCCCACTCCTGCAGACCAGCTTCAAACCATTCGCCCAGCTTGTTGGCCACTTCATTCTGCACGTGTCCGCTGCCAGTCCACTCTTTGAGCATGCTCTCGAAATCAGCCAACTTGAAAAAGTAGTGATCTGACTCACGCTGTTCAGGAACTGCACCGGAGACCGCAGAGACCGGGTTCTTCAATTCGGCAGGAGAATAACTTGCTCCGCAGACTTCACAGTTGTCGCCATACTGATCCTCAGCACCACACTTGGGGCAGGTGCCTTTGATAAAGCGGTCAGGCAGGAACATATTCTCCACAGGATCATAGGCCTGGGTGATGGTTCGTTTGGCGATATGGCCACCATCCCGGTTGCGCTCATAGATAGTATTCGCGCAGGCCTGGTTCTCTGGTGAATGGGTTGAGTGGTAGTTGTCGAAAGCGACTCGGAATTCGGAAAAGTCCGCTTGATGCTCCTCGGCAACTCGGGCGATCAGGGTCTCCGGCTCTATTCCCTCCTGACGGGCACGCAACATGATTGGCGTTCCATGGGCATCATCAGCGCAGACGTAATAGCATTGGTGTCCACGCATTTTCTGAAAACGCACCCAGATATCGGTCTGGATATACTCCACCAGATGGCCTATATGGATCGGCCCATTGGCATAGGGCAGGGCGCTGGTGACTAGGATTTTGCGTGGTGTGTTATTCATCTTGGATCAGGTTTCAGCTGTGTGCAGGCTTTCCAGCCCGGAAAAAACAACAATTATCACATATCAGCCGATGAATGGGTAAGTCATCAGTGACTGATGGCGCCGATTATCGAAATCTGGTGCCTCTAAACCTGATTCATAATACGGTCATGGCTCCGACACCTAATCCTCATAAGGGTGCAAACCCCTTGTCATTTATCTCCTCTAAGATCTGCCTGTTTTAATTCGAGGAGCCTACTTGTGCTGAATATTGAGCAGGTCTTGACCAATCGTTTTCCGGGATTTTTCGATAATAAGCCATCGCTTTTGACAAAACCCATGTTAAAGGCTTTGCGTATGCTGTTTCGTGAGCGTGAAATCAATCGGTTTTTGGAAGAGCATAGTGCTTTGCGTGGTCTCGACCTGATCGAAAAAATCCTCGAATACTTTGATATGGATTATCTGGTATCTAATAAGGATCTGGAAAACATCCCCTCCAGCGGTCGAGTCATTGTTGTCGCCAACCATCCTTTGGGCGCCTTGGATGCATTGAGCTTGATTCTGATGATCAGCAGGGTGCGTCGTGATATCCGGATTGTGGCCAATGACCTGCTCGCCTCCATTGAACCTCTGAAGGATCTTCTGTTGCCGGTGGATAATATGGGAGGAGGCTCCAGTCGCCAGGGTGTCAAAAAGATCCATGCCTCTCTGGAGCGAGAAGAGCTGGTGATTATCTTCCCTGCCGGTGAAGTCTCCCGCTTGCGACCCAATGGCGTCAGGGATGTGCGCTGGAAAAGTGGTTTCATGCAGTTTGCACGTCGTACTGGTTCGCCCCTGTTGCCGATCTTCATTGATGCTCGTAACTCTCCACTGTTTTATGGGGTTTCCATGCTCTATAAACCAATTGCTGCACTGTTGTTGGTTCAGGAGATGTTTATGCAGCGCTCCAATACGATTGCGTTTAAGGTTGGAGAGCTGATTCCATTCGCTCATCTCAATGTAGAAGGAATACGCCTCAAAGCCAGGGTCAAGATGGTACGTAAGCATCTCTATCGTATCTCTCAACGCAAACCTGGGGTGTTTACCACCGAGAAGAGCATTGCACATCCAGAGTCCAGGCAGGCATTGAAAAAAGAGCTGAGCAAGGGAGAGGTGCTGGGTCAGACTCGTGATGGTAAGCAGATTCTGCTGATGAACTGGGAGCCGGGTAGTGCATTGATGCGTGAGATAGGACGCTTGCGTGAACTGAGTTTCCGCAAGGTCGGGGAGGGAACCGGTAAACGCAGGGATACTGATAATTACGATCTTCATTATCGTCACCTGGTGCTGTGGGATGAGACCGAGTTGGAAGTGGTCGGTTCTTATCGTTTAGGTGAGGTTGGCTCTATATTGGTCAATCAGGGTAATGAAGGGCTATATACTCATTCATTGTTCAAATTTGACAAGGTGTTCGAACGATATGCCCGTCAATCGATCGAACTCGGCAGAAGCTTTGTCCAACCTCGCTATTGGGGCTCCAGGGCCCTGGACTACCTGTGGCAGGGAGTGGGGGCCTATCTACGTCACCATCCTGAAATTCGTTATATGTATGGTCCGGTGAGTATCAGTGCGCACTACCCTAAACCCGCAAGGGATCTTATGGTGGATTTCTATCGACGCTATTTCTCTGGCAAGGAGTATTTGGGTCATGCAAGGATGCCTTATCAAATCAGTCAGTCAACCTGGGATGAATATGGACAGGTGTTCAGTGGTGAAGACTATGATGCTGATCTGCAGGAGTTGAAGAATCAGTTGGCTCTGTTTGACCTGACGATTCCCACCCTATTTAAACAATACACCGATATCTGTGAGCCGGGCGGTGCAAGATTTCTCGATTTCGGTGTTGATCCCGAATTTGCGGGCTGTACCGATGGCATGATCCTGGTCGAGATTGCCTCTGTTAAGGCATCAAAACGTAAGCGTTATATCGGCGAGTAGAGGGTGTCGCAAAAGTCGTAGTTGCTGCGCTTCTCTCGCGCGACGGAGTTGGATTGTTAAGCAGCTGCGTAATCATTGTTGGGATCAACATGTAGGGTGCGGCCTGCCGCACCATGCCGATAGTGATTTATAAGAAGAGATCTAAAAAAAGTCTTACAATTTTAATCTGGCGTGCTTTTAAACAATATTCACCTCTAGGAAAAGGCTGGGGTGAATAAACATACCGCTAGCTTTTTGAAATCACCCCAGCCCTCTTCTGCAGGAAGAGGGCGTTAAGAGGGAGGACTGCATTGATTTAGAGTGGCAGATAACGCCTCTATCGTAATCTGACCGCTACAGTTTCAGTGTCACAATCTGAACCGTTGCAGGCTTCTATGATGACGTAGAGATCTTGAGGAAGCGCGTCGATGAGCTCATCAACTTCTGTCTCTGGATCGTCATCATCTTCGCAGACAATTTCCAGATTGTTGTCAAACCAGCAATCTTCATCATTCCGGTCGTCATCATCGCAACCACCAAAAAGATCATCGCAATAGGCGGTGTAGAAGCGAATGTCGTTATCATCATCCAGGTTGCTATTGAGGCTGAGATAGAATTCGGCGGTATAGTAGTTGGAATTGTCATCATCAACCTTCCAGACCAATTCGAATTCGCCGTTGTTTATGGCGGAATCGATCGTTACCCGGCCATCTTCAAGTTCTGTTGAAGATCCGTTGATTTTGAACTCTTTTACTTCGACATCATCACCGCCACCATTACAGCCGGCAATGATCAGAGCGAATACCAATAATGTGATCAATGCGAGATTTTTTAGCATATTCAGCTCCTCACTCCATGGTCTGTTGAGTTAAATCTGAATCCGTAGCTTCAGGTTGAATATATCATTTGTTATGAACTATCCCACCCGGAGATTGCGGTCGTCAAGATAGATATTGTATCGATTTGTAGCCTGGAACTCAGTTTTTGAAGTTAAATCGACGACTTATCAGCGTATGCCATCGATGCTGATGCGACAGCAATCCTCTCAATCAGCTGGTTTGAAAAGGTCGTTAAAGTAGATAGAAAAGTATCAGGCCACCCAGCAAAAATCTGTAGATGACGAACGGTACCATGCCGATATTCTCAATAAAGCGTAGAAAGTAGTGAATGCATAAATAGGCTGTAAAGAAAGCCAAACCGGCTCCAAGACTGATCGAGAACCAGTCTACAGGAGCCGCACTATTTAAGAGGTCCAGCCCTAGGAGTCCGCCGGACATAAGGATAGTGGGAATCGAGATCAGGAATGAGAAACGGGAAGCTGCTTCACGGGTTAGCCCAAGAAACAGGCCTGCTGTCATGGTAGAGCCGGAGCGGGAGGTACCTGGGATTATAGCCATGGCCTGGAACAGTCCAATTATTACGGCGTCTGTCCAGCGCAGGGTGTATTCGTCCCTGTGCCGTTTACCCAGCTTATCTGCCAGTAAAAGCAGTATACCAAAGCCAATAGTGGTTATCGCGATGACCATGGGCGATCGCAGGTCGGTCTCCACCAGGGATTTCATCAGCAGACCGAACAATCCAACCGGTATGGTGGCTATCACGATCATCCAACCTAGCTGTGATTCCTGTGAGCGGGCTGATGGGTTGACCCAGGAGCGGAAAAAATCGATAGAGATGGATTTTACCTGGTGCCTGAAATACCCGATGACAGCTGCCAGTGTCCCCACATGAACTGCCACGTCAAAGGCCAATCCCTGGTCGGCGTGGCCGGTGACCTGAGGTGCGAGAATCAAATGTGCCGAACTGGAGATCGGCAGGAATTCGGTCAGCCCCTGTACAGCTGCCAGGATGATGATTTGTAACAGATCCATGTCATCAGTTCTTCCAAGGGGTCTCCAGCTGCTTCTGCTCCCAGGCAAGTGCGGAGCTGGCGATAACAGACAGGTCATCATATTCAGGAGACCAACCCAGAACTTCACGAACCTTTTTGGCCCCAGCTACCAACTCTGGCGGGTCTCCGGCACGACGCTCAGCCTCAATAATATTCAGAGGTGAACCGTGTGCGGCTTCGACAGATTTGAGTAGTTCACGGACTGAGTAACCGTGTCCATAACCGCAGTTTAGGATGGCAGAGTCGCCTCCATTACGCAGATACTCCAATGATTTAACATGGGCAGCAGCAAGGTCTTCCACATGGATATAGTCACGTACACCGGTACCATCCGGTGTTGGGTAGTCTGTGCCAAATATGTAGACTGCATCGCGCTTGCCTACTGCAGCCTCGCAGGCAACTTTGGTTAATAGGGTGGCTTTTGGAGTCGACTGGCCGATTCTGCCCTTCAGGTCGCAGCCGGCAACATTGAAGTATCGCAGAGCGATATAGCGCATGTCGCTGGCAACAGAGAGATCATGCAGCATCATCTCAGACATCAGCTTGGATGTTCCGTAGGGGTTGATCGGGCTGGTTGGGGTATCCTCATAAGCAACTCCGGCCTGGGGAATGCCATACACCGCAGCGGTAGAAGAGAAGACAAAGTTCTTAACTCCTGCTTCGGAACAACACTGGAGCAGGTTACGGGTATTGCAGGTGTTGTTAGCGTAGTACTTAAGCGGATTTTCCACTGATTCGGGCACAATGGTATGAGCAGCGAAGTGCATCACTGTATCGATATCATGCTCTTTCAGGACACGGCTCACCAGCTCACGGTCTCCGGTATCACCTACCACAAGTTCACCATGGAGTACGGCTTGGCGGAATCCGGTGCAGAGATTATCCAGGGTAACCAATCTTTCACCCGCTTCACCAAGCTGACGCGCAGTGTGACTGCCTATATAGCCGGCGCCGCCGGTAACAAGAATTCCTTTTTTCGACATCTATGGTTCCCCATCTTGGTAACAGTCAGACCCACATGCTATCCAGGCAACCAGCTACCCAGCAGTTTTCCCTTAAATAAAGGGGCATGAAAAATTGCGTACATGATAGCGGGGCAGAAGCATGGAGTCATGTGCTGTTTAGAAACAAATGTCAGATTGTGAGCATATCGGAAGATAGGTAAGTGCCGAGTGGTGTCATAAATTGATGGTTGATTACGCTAAACCCCTGCGAACAGATAACCTATTGTAGGTCGGATAAGCGGAGCGCCATCCGACAATCCCCCCGAATAATGTCGGATGGCGCTCCGTTTATCCGACCTACGGTTCTATCTACTATTCCCGGCCGGATATCACGTTATAACTGAAAAAGGGTTTGGGTGTTTCTGCGGGTTTGCAAAGCAATCTGCTGTGCAGGTTGCTTACGTAGTTGACTGAACAGATCCAGGATTATCGGGAGATATGCGGGTTCATTGCGCTGGCCGCGATGGTGGCTGTCAGGTTGATCAGGGGAGTCTGTTTCGATCAGTAGATTCTCCAGTGGTAAGGACGCCACCAAATGTCTCAAGCGTTTGGCTCGCTCATAAGTGACGGGGCCGCCAAAGCTGAGATAGAACCCCATGTCGATCAGTTTACGGGCTTGTTGTTCGCTGCCGGAATAGCTGTGCAACATGCCACGCAGACCAGGAAAGTTTTTCAATGTATTGATGACCTCCTCAACAGATCGACGGGCATGAATGATCACCGGTAGGTCGTACTCCTGGGCCAGTTGAAGCTGGGCCTCGAAAAAGTAGTGTTGTCGTTCAACCTGGGGGTCATTAATAAAAAAATCGAGCCCACACTCACCGACCGCCACCGGTTTTTCGGTTTCGAGCCAATCCCTCAATGCATGGATATGTTGATCCTGATGATCGCAGAGAAACATAGGGTGCAGGCCATAGCTGGGATAGAGTCCGGTATTGTTCTCACAGAGTTGTTGGATCCGAGGCCACCAAGCGGCCTTGATGGCGGGGATAATCTGTTCATCAACGCCAGCCTGATGAGCACGTTCAAGTGCCTCAGCCCGATCTACTTCGAAGCGACTATCATCAAAGTGGCAGTGGGCATCGATCAACCGCGGGTGAAAACCCATTGATCATCCTTTGAATGCTGTTTGTTGTAACGGTAACCATCCACATCGAAATCTTTGATGTTCTGAGGATCACTGAGTCTATTATCGATGATAAAACGACTCATCATGCCTCTCGCCTTTTTTGCGAAGATGCCGATCATGCGATAACTGCCGTTCTTTTTCTCTTTAAATTGAGGTGTGATGATACGGCCTCTCACTAGCTTGGGCTTGATCGATTTAAAATATTCATTGGATGCCAGATTGATCAGGATGTCATCCCCCTGGGTCTTCAGGTCTTTGTTGATGGCCTGGGTGATGGTCTCTCCCCAGAAGGCATACAGATCCTTGCCATGCTCATTGGGTAGCTTGGTGCCCATTTCAAGCCGATAGGGTTGCATCAGATCAAGTGGTTTCATTACCCCGTAGAGTCCGGAAAGAATGCGAAGATGAGTTTGAGCAAACTCAAACCCCTTCTCATCAAGACTCTCTGCATCAAGACCGGTATAGACATCTCCCTTCATAGCCAAAGCGGCCTGCTTGGCGTTTTTCAGGTTAAAGGGGGTTTTCCAATCGTGATAACGATCGAAGTTGAGTTCCGAGAGCTTCATACTCAGCTTCATCAGCTCCGCCAGATCCAGGGCTGAATAGTCGCGCAGGTTATCAATCAGTTGGCGCGACTGCTTCAGAAACTTTGGCTTGGTGTGGATCCTGGTGACTGGTGGCGTTTCATAGTCGAGGGTTTTGGCGGGTGAAATTGCAATCAACATCTTTGGATCTCTGGTCTACTGAACATCAACCTGATACAGGTATTGAATTCGATTCTGCGGGATAATGGACAATCATCGCTACAGATGCGTCGAAATACAACCGTAATTCCCTGATGGATATACAGGATAGTCCTGTAGCATATATTATTAACCCGGCACCATATTAGATAGGTTCTGGGCCTTCTTGTCGCCCCTAACAGTTTGAATCTAAAAGGACAGGCCGAAGTGTGCCTGGTTATATTTGCTCGATATATTGAGTCGCTGGATTATTGGACAATGAATCAGACAACCGAAGATCGAATTCAGAGATTGCTACAACTGGCCCAGGATCTGTATGCGGAAACTTCCGGATTATCAGAAACTGAAAGCGAACTGCAACTCTGGTACAACCGGGGATATGCTGATGGCATGACCAGCCGAATGCGGGGTTTGGGCTATGAAGATGAAGTCAGTAAAATCCTCGGCTCCGGGGGGGAAGCAATCAGCGATGAACGCCGTTTTTTACCCTGGGGTAAGGCCTATCGGCACGGTTTTGAAATGGGTGAAAAAGAGACCTTTGAAGTCCTTGGAGAGAATAGTCTATGAAAATTGTCTCATTCAACACTAATGGGATCAGAGCCAGAGAGCATCAGTTAACACAGCTCAAAGCCACCTATGACCCGGACGTTATCGGAATTCAAGAGTCCAAAGTACAGGATGTGGATTTCCCCATTGGGATGATCGAAGCGTTGGACTTCAAACCAGCCTACCACGGACAAAAGACCCACTACGGGGTTGCCTTACTCTCTAAATCGGAACCTTTAGAGATCAACAAGGGATTTCCCACTGATGAGGAAGAGGCCCAGAGACGGATGATCATTGGCCGCTACAACTCCCCCAAAGGCAAGCCTTTTACCGTACTGAATGGTTATTTTCCCCAAGGGGAGAGTCGAAGTCATGAGGTGAAGTTTCCTGCAAAGCAGAAATATTATGCCGACCTTCTCGACTATTTGGTTAACAATCACGATGCCTCAGAGCCACTGATGGTCATCGGGGACATGAATGTAGCGCCTCTGGATCAGGATATCGGCATTGGCCCCGATAATGCCAAGCGCTGGCTCAAGACCGGTAAATGCAGTTTCCTGCCAGAAGAGCGTGAATGGCTGCAGGCGCTTCAGGATTGGGGTTTACAAGACAGTTATCGGGTACTTAACCCGGAAGTGGATGATCGTTTCAGCTGGTTTGATTATCGAAGCAAGGGATTTGACCGGGAACCCAAACGGGGATTGCGTATCGACCTGATAATGGTCACTGAACCATTGATGAGTTGCTGTACTGATGTAGGTATTGCCTACGATATTCGTGGAATGGAGAGGCCTTCGGATCACTGTCCAATTTGGGCTGAGTTTGATTTTTAAACCGGCTAGCCTGATGTATGAAAGAGAGTGCCAGTGCCTGGCATGTTGCTGATTGCTATTGTCCTCGTAACGGAACGGGCTTGTTATGCCGGTCCGCATTCATTATGGGAGCAATATGTAGGGTGCGGCCTGCCGCACCATGCCGAGAGTGATTTATCAGAAGAAATCACAAAAAATTCGCCAGATTTTAATCTGGCGTTCTTTTACAACGCCCTCCTCAGGGAGAAGGAGAGGATGAAGGAACAGAAAACAAAGCACTAGTTTTTAAATTCCCTATCACCTCAATCCCATCAAGGAACTGGTTATTGGAATCTGTACCTTTGAATCCTGTCATATATTTCAACAGATGATTGATACTTATGCTGGAATAATCTGATTTGTAGGATCAATATCCGTTAACCAATGGCTTATAGGCAATATCCAAGGGAGTACGAATCATGATTCTGAAAATCAACAAATGGACGTTTTTCTTTCTACTGGTGTTTGTTCTCCAGGCTTGCGGTGGGGGAGGGGATGATGATGGTGGTTCAACCAATACTTCCCTGGACTACAGTGGTGAAACCAAACAGGCTTCGCTGACGACAGAAAATGTTGATCAGCTCTCTACAGCTGCTGCCTCTGGTTCAAAACAGGCGATCAGTTCTGACAATGTGCCTGTTATCGGCGCACGCGCTGACATGCCTGTTACAAGGCAGCAGATAAATGAAGAGTTATCTGTGCTGATTGGTGGTGCACTAAGTCATGGTAGTCAACTTGCGGCCCGAGGTGTCACTGCTGCCAGAACGGAAGATATTTCCAACACCATGTGTGATAGCGGCTCTGTCATCATCGAATACCCAGGTAATGGGGTTGCCGGAAATTGGAGTATCGAATTCAATCAATGTGCTCACAGAGCCAGATATGGCAATGACAGCCACTCTACCACCTTTGATGGTTCCGTTGAGGGAACCTATGTTCAAGTGGGCAATGGTTATCGATTGACACTCAATTATGTCAATTTCACCGTCGAAGTCACTAACTCGAATGGCAGTTATACAGATACCTTCAACATGTCGGTCACCTGTAATTCAATTGATCTGGAAGGGGTAAATGCCAGTTGTGAGTACCACTCAGACTATCGGGGTTATGATAATAGAACCTATCGGGTATCAGATGTCAGCGTTTCCGGGAATGAGTCATCGGGTTATCAGGTCTCTGTACGGGTCTATGATCCAGATCATGGCTATATCACAGTCACTACTGAAGTACCGGTGACCTTCGACTGTTCAGATGGGCACCCCAGTGCTGGTCGTATTCGTGTTGAAGCGGCTGACGGAGCAACTGCATTGATTGAGTTCATCAGCTGCACACAGTATGTGGTGACTTTTGAGGGCGTAGCTGACACCTACTCCTGGCCCTAGTCTTACCCCTGAATCTTTCACCCAGGAAGATGGCTGTTCTATTAATCCCCCTCCCCACCGGGGAGGGGTTTGTAAAAGCAAATCGCCTATATTTACAAATAGATTTTACAGCCAAAACAGCGCAATTTCTTACTCTTATCAGCCTTTAAAGGTGCGGCAGGGCCGCACCCTTCGACAGTTCTATTAATCGCCCTCCCGGGAGGAGGGGTAGGTTAAAAATCTAGCGCATAAATGCATATATGTTCTTGCCTGAAAGAGTGGGGTAAATCCCATATCTTGCTAACAATTACATTGTAGTTATAATTTAATTATGAGTGAACTGGAATTCACATGGGATAAGGCTAAGGATGTATAGAACCATAAGAAGCATGGCATATGCTTCGATGAGGCCAAAACGGTATTTTATGATGATAGAGCAAGGCTTATTCCCGACCCTGATCATTCCGAAGATGAAGATCGTTATATTTTACTCGGTCTTTGCTCTCAGTTACGAATTTTAGTCGTCTGTCATTGCTATCGAGAAGATGGAAGGATCATAAGAATTATATCTGCTCGTAAAGCAAATAAAGCTGAAAAGCGCCAGTATGAGGGCTTTAAAAATGCGTGATAATTACGATTTCTCAAATTCAGTTAAGAGCCCATATTCAAAGAAGCTGAAAAAGCAGGTTACCATTCGTCTTGACGAAGATACGATCGTTTATTTCAAGAATATGGCGGAAGATAAGGGGATCCCTTATCAAAGCTTAATTAATCTATATTTACGAGATTGTGCAGATAACCATAAAGAATTAAAAGTCAAATGGGCTTAACACAGAACAATTCACCCGAAAGTAACCATGTTCATCGAAGCTAGTTTCTTCGAAATCAGGAACCTGCTATTGGTGTGGAGCGGTCAATTGATTTTAAAGGTTTAATATTCGCTCTCCAATCAAAGTTCGCCGCCAGCCCTTCAGGGTGGGTAGTTCCCGTTCACCCATCACCAGGCGTTCCAGTTCGCGACGATTGATCAGGAGAGAAGGGGGGATCCCTTCTTCTTCAGCTATCTGATGAACATAGGCCATTAGACGATCTGCTGTTGCTGCTTGTTCGGAAGAGAGTTGAGAGGGTCGTGCCTTGCTGATTGGCCACTGAGACTTCGGCACTTTCTTGTTGTCTGCCATCAGCTTGAGCAGCTCATCTCCCCAATGTTTGATGTTGCCAGGTTCGAGTCCACGGATTTTCTCTAGGTTTGATAAGTCAGCTGGCATGCGGCGTGCCAGTTCCAATAGAACTTCGTCCTTAAGAATCCAGCGACGGGGACGGTTAGCTCGTTCGGCTTCAACTTCCCGCCAAGCTGACAATGCTTGTAATACGGCCCTGTTCACCCCTTTGGCGCGATGAAGACCGCGGATACGTTTCCACATCTGATCCGGTGGATTGATGTAGTTGGATGGATCGCTTAGTTTTTCCATCTCTTCTGCCATCCAACTCTCTCGTTGCCGCTCTTGCAGTCTTTTTTTCAATATGACATAGATCTTTTCCAGATAGATGACATCGTCAAGGGCATAACGTAACTGGGTTTTATGTAAGGGGCGATGTGTCCAGTCAGTGCGAGTGTGTCCCTTCTCCAGTTCGAGTCCAAGTAGCTGTTCAACGAGGTTTGCGTAGCCGATCTGTTCTCCAATTCCAAGTAGTGCAGCGGCAGTCTGGGTGTCAAACAGATTTGCCGGAAGTTGCCCCCAAATCTGGTAGAAAATTTCCAGATCCTGATAGCCCGAATGGAAGATCTTTACGCTATTTTGGTCAGCAAAGATATCTAGCAGAGGTGTCAGCTCGTTAAGTGCTAAGGTGTCGATGCAGGCAGACAATTCACCGTTGCAAATTTGTATCAGGCAAAGCTCGGCAGCGTAGGTTTTCTCACGTATGAATTCGGTGTCGAGTGCAAGCCAAGGGCTGTGCTGAATCCGATTGCAGAGTTCTAGTAATTGACTGGGAGTATCGATATAGAGTTCTTGCATAGCTGCTGTTGGTTCTTAAAAAAAGAGATAAGTCTAGTGGGCTCGTGCCCTTTGAGCTGACTCTCATACTTGTGTGTGATGTATAGTCAGTATTTAGTTTGGTGTTTGAGTAGAAGCGGACTGTGCGGATTTCAATCACCACCCAATGTCGTGGGGATTGACCCTTGTAGAGTATCTCCGCTGGGAGAGAGCCCGGTCAGTTGACAAGGTACAATCCTGTTGACCAGATCTGCTTCTGGCGGGGCGCTGATCTCCACACGCAGATAGTTGGGGGTATAACCGCTCCAGCCCCGATCCGGGGAGCCCTCCACCAATATAGGCATGGTCTTGCCAATGCAGGCCTCAAGGGTTTGTAACTTCATCTGTTTGCCTAACTGGTGCAGCACTTCACTTCGTTGTCGTTTTGACTCCCGGCCGATCGGCTCGGGCAGGGTGGCTGCCTTGGTTCCCAGACGAGGAGAGTAGGCAAAGATATGCAGATGTCCGAAACCGATCTCTTCAACAAAAGAGAGGGTCTCCTGCCACTCCACGTCAGATTCCCCGGGAAAGCCGACGATGATGTCAGTGGTGACATTGAAATCGGTAATGTTGCTTCTCGCTTCCGCTATCAGTTGACGGTATTCGTCCGTGCGACAGCGACGGGCCATACGTCGGAGAACTCTATCCGAACCACTCTGTAGCGGCAGGTGAAGATGGGGCATGAAACGGGGGTTGTCGAACAGGGACCAGAATTCCACTTCCAGATCCCAAGGTTCAATAGAGCCGATACGAAGACGGGGAATTTCTGTCTGATCAAGAATCTGTCGGATCAACTGCACCAGACTTGAGTCGATATCGCTGCCGTAACCACCGATATGGACACCGGTCAGAACAGCTTCCTGGATTCCTTCCTGGTGCAGGCGGTTGATCTCTTCGATGATCTCTTCAGGGTCGCGGCTGTGTTCGTCTCCTCTGGCCAGAGTGACTATGCAGAAGGTACAACGGTAGCGGCAGCCATCCTGTACTTTGATAAAAGCACGTTGTCGCCCGCGTTCCAGGATACCACTGGTCTCAGCTTCCATGGCGGCTTCAGGCATCAGCTTCAGGTCGAGCTTCTGTTCAACAATCTCTACCAGCCTGGCTTTATCCCGGTTATCGACCAGCAGATCGACTCCCTCCATCTTCAGTGCTTCATCCGGTTCCAGTGAGGCGTAGCATCCACTCACAACCAGTCGGGCATTTGGGTTCAGCCGACCACTGCGACTCATCAACTTTCGTGATTTTCTGACCGCTTCCTGGGTGACTGCGCAGGTATTTACCACCAACAGGTCGGCCTCTTCAGCCTGACTGGTCATGTGGTGGCCGCGAGATTGAAACTCTCGACTCCAGGTTTCAAGCTCCGCCTCGTTGAGACGGCAGCCCAGTGTTTTTAAATGAACGCGCATGGGATTCAGGATTTCTCAGATGAGCGGCAAAGGTAATGATGATGGATCGGTTATGCAAGTTTAGCGTTTCAGTCCTTAACCTGGATCTGCAGGTTGATAGGAAATGAAGCATGTAAGATATTGATTCGGCATGTGTAATAATAAATCATCACTGAATCCCTTAAGTCTGATGAGATTATTCATAATAAAGCCAGTCGGATTAAAAGCCTGTGCCACGACGAACTCCCGGGGTTCAGGTTAAGGCTCGCATTTTGAGTCTCTGCATGGGGTATAGTTCATCCATGGAATGGTTTACTCAAATCTCATCTGCTCAACAAGTGCTCCTGATTTTAGGGCTCTCCTGTCTGTTCCTGTTGGGTTGGGTTCTTTATTGGCTGGCACGTCTCCTCGATAACCAGCAACGGGGAGAGCAAGTCCGGATTAATCATCAACAGTCGCTGCAAGAACAACTGCATGAACTGGAACGCAGGAGTGTTCGGGAGCAGAGTGAGTTACGGGAGCTGCTATCGGAAAGAATTGCCAAAGGCATGCTGGCCCAACAGCGCCTGTTGCATGGGATGCAGCAGTCTCATCAGGAGCATTCAGACAAGCTCAGCCAGTCTCTGGAGAGACGTTTTGCGGATATTCTGCAGAATTTGGGTGGAGATGCCAGTCGTCTGCGCCTGGATCTTTTAGAGCAGTTCGAGGCCCTGAAAAAAGCGGTCACAGAGAACCTGGCAGATGGCCGCTTGCATCAGCAGGAAAAACTGGGAGAGCTGCGTGAATCTTTGGCCCGATCCCTCTCCCAGCAACGGGAGTCATTCGATGAGCGACAGGCCCATAGTTTGAGCAAGCAGCAGGAGACTTTGCAGTCTGGTATGGGGGAGGTGCGCAAGCAGGTTGCAGAAGCCCTTAGTCAACATGCGGACAACCTGGGGAAACGGGTAGAGGGCTTGACCGAGACCACCGATCAGCGTCTCAAGGAGATCAGCGGGCAGGTGGAGAAACGTCTCAGTGAAGGTTTTGAAAAGACCACGGAGACCTTCAATCAGGTGCTCACTCATCTGACTCGAATAGATGAGGCGCAGAAGAAGATTACCGAGCTCTCATCAAATGTGGTTTCCCTGCAGGAGGTTCTTTCAGATAAACGATCCAGAGGTGCCTTTGGTGAAGTCCAGCTGAATGCCCTGGTACGAAATGTAATGCCTGAGAGCGGTTTCTCGCTGCAACATACGCTGAGTAACGGCAGGCGTGCCGACTGTGTATTGTTTCTCCCCGAGCCAACCGGGAATGTGGTGATCGATGCTAAATTCCCGTTGGAATCTTTCCAGCGTATGCTTGATGAACAGTTACCGGAATCGGATCGTACCCAGGCCCAACGCCAGTTCCGTACAGATATCCGCAAACATATGGATGACATCGCCTCCCGTTATATCATTCCTGGGGAGACTTCGGATGGTGCTGTTATGTTCATTCCGGCTGAAGCTGTGTTTGCAGAAATCCATGCCCATTTTCCAGACCTGGTGGAAGAGGCGTTCCGTAAGCGGGTGTGGTTGGTTTCGCCCACCACTATGATGGCTATTCTGACCACTGCGAGAGCAGTGATGAAGGATGCGGCCACCCGGGAGCAGGTTCATATCATTCAAGAACACTTGCGAGCATTGTCGAAAGATTTTGGGCGTTTTCAATCCAGGATGGACAATCTGGCAAGGCACATCGGTCAGGCTCATCAGGATGTCAGTGATGTTAATGTCTCTGCGCGTAAGATCAGTAACCGATTTGAAAAGATTGAGAAGGTTGAGTTGGAAGAGGAGTCGAGTCCGGATCTGCCGGTTTTTCGCAAGGCTTCCCTGCCAGCAGCTGAAGAGGAGTGATCGGCTCCCTGAGAATGGTCAGCTATTCAGACCCTGAGCTGTGAACATGGGGTGAGCCAAGCAGGCCTGCTACCTTTAATGCGAGTAATCGAGCAGGGCTATGGTAGGCAAGAAATGCAGGCTGAATAAGCACGCGGAGTACAACATTGTGTAGGGTGCGGCCTGCCGCACCATGCCGGGAGTCAGATTAAACTAGGGACCACAATAGTTGTATCCTTTTTTATTTTAACTTGCATTTACAACACCCTGCGTAGGGAGAGATATTGAGCGGTCTGTGATCCAGCAGATCCTGGGCGGTACTTTTTCGCTGGAAACTGCGCGAAAAGGGGTTATGCTTCAGAGGAAGGAAAAACAACCAAGGAGAGCCGGGCTTAACGCCCGTCTTTTTTATTGAAGTGTCCGGGATGGATTATCAGCCGTCAACAAGAGAATAAATAACGATGGAACTGCTCAATGCATCCGGGATGCAAGCTGGCTTTACCATGGGGATGAGACCCGATGGTCGGGAGCTGTTAGTGGTGGCAATCAAAGGTACATTCAGGATACCGCCACCCCGTCAGACTGTTTTACTGGCAGAGACTCAGAAGCCACTGGTTGAGGCGGACATCTTCAGTGGTGAACCTGGCCACTCTGCACCGCTGTATGAAACCGATTATGCCCCCATCAAACCTCGATGTGATGTGCTGTTGAATGGGAGTGCATACGCTCCTGGTGGACAACCAGTATCCAGGGTGGAAGTCACCCTCAGAATAAGTTCCTTGTATAAGTCTTTTACAGTCACTGGTGATCGTGTTTGGGAAGCGGGAAATCTGGCGATCAGTCCAGGATATCCTGGGGTATTTGCGCAGATGCCGATCAGCTACGATTGTGCCTTTGGTGGCCTTGACAACCTTCATGAGAATGACCGCAAACACACTGCCCTGATGTCAAACCCGGTTGGCAGAGGATTTCACCAGCAACTTGCCCGTGAATTGGTTGATGGTTCGCCTATGCCTAACACAGAAGAGTTGAAGCGTCCGGTAACCGTGCCAAATGGTAACTATGCGCCGATGTCCTTTGGACCGGTCGGGCGGGGTTGGATGCCTCGTCAGCAGTATGCTGGTACCTACGATGATGAGTGGCAGGAAAACGGCTTTCCATTTTTGCCGGGTGATTTTAACGAGGCTTATTATCAGGCGGCACCGGAAGACCAGCAAATCCCCTATCTACAAGGGGGAGAGCGGGTGTTTCTTGAGAATCTCACCCCAGAGGGGCAGACATCGTTCGATCTGCCTCAGATTGAGATGCCGGTAGTCTTTTTCTATAAAAATGGGCAACAGAGCAGGCAGCAGGCAGTTATCGACACCCTGGTGTTGGAGCCGGATGAGGGCGTGTTCACTTTGACCTGGCGGACAATGGTGCCGTTAAGGAAAAATATCTTTGAACTGTCTCAGGTTCTAGTGGGAAGAAAAACACGCGCCTGGTGGCGGGCGCGGGAGTTGGGAAAGGTCTACTATCCCTCGCTGGCCCATCTTACTCGCACCCCTGCAACTGAATCGGAGGAGGGTTGATGGCCACATCCCTTGCAATCACAGCAACCGGAATGGTCTCAGGCGTGGGGTTGGATACGGCTGCCAGCTGTGCTGCAATTCGATCTGCTATCGATAACTTTCAGGAGACTCAGTTCATCGATCGTGCCGGAGAGTGGATACTGGGTTGTGAAGTAGTGTTGGACCAGCCCTGGCGGGGTAGAACCAAACTGATCAAGATGGCGGCATCCGCAATCCGTGAATCACTGCAGAGTGGTAACTCGTTGGATGCGCCTCAGACCCCCCTTCTGCTCTGTCTGCCTGAACAGGATCGACCGGGACGGATAATCGATGATGACAACCAACTCTTTCTTGATCTGCAAGCCGAGCTGGAGATGGAGTTTCATGAGCAGTCGCGAATTATCGCTTCAGGACATGTGTCGGTTGCGATTGCCCTCCGCCATGCGCACAACCTGATCAATCAAGAGGGTCTGGAGCGTGTTTTAATCGTTGCCACAGATACCTTGTTGGTCGCTTCGTCCCTGAGCCATTGGGAACAACAGGAGCGATTACTGACCAGTCAGAACTCCAACGGTTTTATTCCGGGAGAAGCCGCGGTGGCGTTGATTATCGAATCCCCACAGCGGGTAAAAGGGGCCCGTCTCTGCTGTCAGGGACTGGGATTCGGTATCGAAGCTGCAGCTGTTGATTCTGAAGAGCCTTTAAAAGCGGATGGATTAACTGCTGCCATTAAAGATGCAGTGGGGGATGCGGGTTGCAAGATGAGTGATCTCGATTTTCGCATCACTGACCTGTCTGGTGAGCAGTACTATTTCAAAGAGGCTAGCCTGGCGCTCAGTCGAACCCTGAAGACGCCGAAACCTGAATTTGATATCTGGCATCCTGCCGACTGTATCGGTGAAGTGGGAGCGGCTCAGGGGGCAGTGATGCTGGCTGTGTTGAAGACAGCCTGTGAGAAGGGATATAGCAAAGGGCCGAAGATCTTGGCGCATATGGGCAATGACGATGGTAAACGCTCGTCACTGGTCTGCATCTGGAGAGCGGGAGATGAGTAACAATGGCCAATAACGTATTTGCCAACGGGCGGGAGATCTCCTGTAAAAAGGCAGATGGAAAAGCGATCTGCGCGTTTCCTGATGTCTGCTTTACCCCACCGCAAACCCCGGCAACGCCACCAGGTGTACCTATTCCCTACCCGAATACCGGGATGGCCAAGGACACTACCAAAGGGAGCAAAAAAGTAAAGATCTCAGGTAAAGAGGTCATGCTCAAGAATAAGTCCCATTTTAAAACATCGATGGGTGACGAAGCGGGATGCGCGCCGAAAAAAGGAGTCATAACCAGTAAAATCAAAGGCAAGGTCTATTTCAATGCCTGGTCAATGGATGTGAAGATTGAAGGCAAGAATGTAGTCAGGCATCTTGACCTGACCACCCATAACCACTCCAGCATGCCAGGCCAGACACCGCCCTGGATCTATATGGATTCGATGGCGCTTGCCACTGCATCGGAAGATTGTAAAGCCGAGTCAAAGAAGACCCAGGATTGCATGGAAAAGCACATCAAGAAAAACACCACGCAGCAAAAACGCAAGGACCACAAGGTGGCGGATGTCACCCAAAAGGTAGCATTGGAGGATGATTCAAAAGTCGACTGGAAGGCCTTGGTTAAGGAAGATGCCGGTGAGAAGGCGTTCTATAACAAGGCGGGTGCTACCCGTGATATGTGTGATGACGACGATTGCAAAGGTCAGCTCGACTGCAATCTGGTGCCTTTCGATTTTGGTTGTTGTGATGGCAAGACCCCTCATCATGTGATTCCAGCACACTGCTTCATGCCCTCAGGGGAGAGAAAGGCGGGGAGTGGTGATCGTTACCCAGGTTCTGAGTCTTATGATGACACCACAGCCCCATGTGTCTGTTTGGAGGGGGGTACGAAAAGTGAGAAGGATAGCGCTGGCAAGGTAAAAGAGCATGGCCGGGTACATGCGATTGTTGATGCGGAAGAAGACAAGTTTATGAATGTCGAAGAGCTCACCACAAAAACCGGTAAGCCGAAAATGAAGGGTGGGGAGAGAGCGGTAAAGAAGACCGCAGGTACCTGGAGTTTTGAACAGGCTAATGAAAAAGGGTCTGATGCTGTCACCCAGGTCAAGCAATCCTGTGACAAGGCCTGTATGAAGAAGCAGTGCGAAGCAGCCCATAAAGAGATGGGTATGGATGTGGGCGAGGGCAAGTCTGATAATGTAATGCTGCGAGCCGATTCAAGTGGTAATCGAACGCCTGAAGGGTTTGTGCCTCAAGGTGCGACACCTGCCGTTGGAATAGATTAATAATGAACTCACAACCCAGGGGGAAACACTATGAGTTCAGGTAAGGTCCCAGTCACCTTTTTAAATGCCTACTCTGGTAGAAAGGGGCTATTGGGGATTGCCGCATTCCCCGACATGCTGTCCGGTGATAATGTTTTCACGCGCTTCTTTATGCATCTGGATGGACAGTGGGGCCATGCTGACTTGAATTTTGATGCTAAGTCGGTCTCCTATCTGATTAATCAGGCAGCTCAGACCCGGGCATGGTGGGTATTGGGTAAAAATGGTGAAGTCGCCAAAGTTAATTCGGGTGGCACGGAATTGGAACAGATCCCTGGTGCCGGCCTCAACTGGGAAGAGGCCTATGGCTATGTCGAAGCCATCAAGAATATCGCAGGCGAACTCTATGTCTGCGGCTACGGTAGGCAGGTCTATAAACGTGTAGAAGATGACTGGATCTCTATCAGTGATCAGATTCTGACTCACGATACTGCAACCGGTTTCTTTGATATGGATGGCCAGGATGGGAATCATATCTATGCTGTGGGCTGGCAAGGTGAAATCTATTTTTACAATGGATCGGAGTGGCTAAAGGATGATAGTCCAACCAATAGCCATCTCTCCACTGTCTGTTGCCTGGAGGATGGCACGGTTTGGATTGCAGGCAACAAAGGCGTCGTGCTTCGCGGCAGCTTCAATCAGTGGGCAGAGATTCGAAGTGATGACTTCTCTGACCATTGGTATGGCATGGCGGTCTTCCAGAACAAGATATATCTGGCTGCCAATCAATCACTCGCGGTTGTCGATGGAGAGGAGATCGTGCCTGTTGATGTGGGACTGGAAAAAACAATCACTACCAATCGATTGTTTACCAAGGAGGGATTGCTCTGGTCTGTTGGGGAGAAAGATATTCTGGTATTCGATGGCAAGATGTGGCGTGAGATTCTGCATCCAGATAATATCTAAGGAGTTTCTGATCTTGCAGGAGATGGAGACTACTCTTTAGTGTTCATCACCCTATCCCAGAAACTGCCCCAAAAACCCCGCTGCTCTTCAATGAGATCCAATCGCTGCTCGATTGCATTGATCCGGGCGAGTGTCTCCGCGTCGGGTGTTTGAACCTGAGCAGGTGTCACTTCTCTATCCCGTTGCATCACCATCTGTTCCAGGTACTGAGCGATCGTCAGACCTTCACTCTCCGCGCCAGCTGTTATGGTGGCTTTTGCTTCGTCTGACATCCCTTCAAGGTGCCAGGGATTGGTTGCCTTTTTTCTGGGTGTAGGCTTGCGCACGCGCTGCTGTTCCTGTGAGACTGTCTTCTGTTTGGTACGCACCGGCTTTTTCTCTATATGCTTGAGTGTGATCGGTTTTTGCGGCATAGCTGAGTAATCACGTTTTGGCCGCTTCGGGGGCTTCTTCGGAATTGAGGATGCTGATGTGGTTTTGTCGCTATTAGTGTCTGACATGGCTTTGGCTTTACAACAGAATCAGTGGTGAGAACAGTACCCTCATTTTCGCGAAAAGGCACGATTTATAGTGTGCCATTCTGGCAGGGTTGGCTGAAGTTTAGCGGAAACTGATGACGAGTGGTGAAATAAATAGTTCAACTACACTAGGGCCTTGTCTGATTAATAAATTGCCCGAGCACAGGCTCTAGATTTTTGTACAAATTCATTGTCAGGGATTTTTTCCAATATGGCTTTGCAGGTTTTCACGTGTGCAGGCTCCCTTGAGCGACTGCGTAGACAGAAGCAGACATCTGCACCGCCAGGAGGTGTGGGGATAGTTGCTAAGCATGTTGAGCGTTCAGCTCTCATTTTTGCAGGCTCAGTGGTTTCAAATATTTTACTGCACTCTGCATGTTTGGTATCTGTGTCTATAGGTTTGGTTAAGCAATCACACAAGCTCATATTGGCTGAACTGGCTGCCGAGCTGAAAATAATCAAAGCAAAAACATAATAGAGCTTCCTCATCGTGTGAGTGCTACGCATCTATTTCTCCTTATCTTTAACACCCTGGTTGTAGGTTAGATCCAAGATACTGGCGACCTGTCCTCTACTATAGCCCAGCAAGACAATAAAGAACTTTTCAATAACCCGGCACGCTTCGGCCTCTCTTTTTACACTCAAACTGTTAGGGCCTTCTTGTCGCCCTGAATCTACCTATTAAGGTGCCGGGTTAATAGTAGAATTCCCCGGGGTATGCCGTACTGTCATGCACAATTCTAACTTGGTGATAAGCGCTGTGATGAACTTGGAAATAGCTGTGCATTACAAAGCCTTACACCTGAAGTCGCTCGTGCAGATGAATCGACTCGCGAGGTATATCAGCAGGGGTTGCTCAAAGTGAAGGAGGCTTTTGCTTCAGGCCTATCCGCTAAAGATGAGTACAAGAAATCGAGTGAAGCCTGGGTCGATATTGCAATATTGATTGGTGGTGTGACATTGGTACGTGTGATCCAGGATCAGGATCTGACCAATGAAATTGCTGATGCCTTGCTCAGTGCCATTCACCCTGGCTCGGATCAGGCAGGGTGATATCGAAAAGCACCAGCAACCCACCGATTCAGGTTAATAAAACGATTGGAAGTATTTGCTGGTCACGTCAGAGTTATGACTGGCGAAACAGAATGGTGGGGCAAATAAAGATGCAGGGTGCCACTTCAGACTATGCTTAGATCCACTCTTTACGAAGCTGATACTTTCTTCTATCGGATTCGTGAGGCGGAGTGTGATCCGCTGCATCCCTGCTCTTGGGTGCCTTTAATTAATATTCATTGCATACCAGACGCTGCTTGCAGGTCTGATAGGAAACTCGACAACTGATTATGCTCAGGCGACCAGATTAATCAGGACAGAAACCATCCAAATGCCTGCAAGGGCGAGAATCAGTGTATCGATGGAAAGGAAATCGCGAATTGGCGCCTTCATGGTGTTACCTCTTAATTACTGCTATTGGTATACCGGTACTTCTATGTGCCAGAACCCTGTGAAAGTCTAGGGTAGATTCAACTCTATAATATTCCTTGTATCTATAACTCTGATCATGCCGTCCGTAGGAGTCTGGGATTCATTATCAGGTTGGTGATAACGAATAGCCTTACCCATTGAATCGGCAATTTATAGAATAAATTAATGCTCCGCATTGAAAAAAATCAATTGTGTGAGTGGACGAATCGGTTTTGACTATAGGCTAAAGTTCTTTGTGTGGGGCTTGTCACATTGCAGATAACCTTTTAAAGTTAGCTCTGGGAGTTGGCCAGACAGTCGCTGCTGCTTGATTATTCAGGATGCAGAGGAAAGTCCGGGCTCCGGCGGGCAGGGTGCCAGGTAACGCCTGGGAGGCGAAAGCCTACGGAAAGTGCCACAGAAAATATACCGCCAGTGACTTTGTCAGTGGTAAGGGTGAAATGGTGCGGTAAGAGCGCACCGCATCTCTGGCAACGGGGATGGCAGGGTAAACCCCACCCGGAGCAAGACCAAATAGAGGAACAGGCCAGTTTTTGACTGCGCCATGTGTGCCCCCACAGTTCCTGGGTAGGTTGCTTGAGGTGTGCGGCGACGCACATCCCAGATGAATGACTGTCCTTGACAGAACCCGGCTTACAGGCCGACTCCCTCCACTTTGCCCCACAATGCCCTTTCTGGGCCCCTTTAATCTTCATAATCTACTTTAGGTTTGCTGGTCATGCTTTTGTATTTCCAGTGGATATCTTTGCCTTTCAAACTGCTTTGCTTGGTGTGTGTAAGCCACTGAGCAGAAACGAGTTTTTACATTATCAACCTTGACAGAAGGCTGGGGTGGGTCCTAATATGGGGAGAGGTGGAATAAAGTGGGGAAATAGGGAAAATATCGCCGAAAGAGGGGCACTGATTTGTTTCGAGGGATTTCATCACTGAATTTGGATGCGAAAGGGCGTCTTGCCATACCGACACGGTATCGCGAGCAGCTCGTGGATGTCTGCGCTTCCGAATTAGTGATTACCGCGGATAAGGATCACTGCCTGCTGATCTATCCCAAGCCCACTTGGCTGGAGATTGAAAAGAAGCTCATGACCATGCCGACATTCGATGATGCTGCGCGGAATCTACAGCGTCTCTATATAGGTAGTGCTACTGAAATAGATATGGATGGTCAGGGTCGAATTTTGCTGCCCCAGGAGTTGCGTGGGTTTGCAGGTCTCGACAAAAAGGTCGCCCTGGTTGGTCAGATTAATAAGTTCGAGCTGTGGGATGAAGAGACATACAAGTCTAAGCAGGAGACCTGGCTGCAAAAGGTGGATCTAACAGATCTCGATTTACCATCAGAGTTTAAATCCCTTTCGATCTGATGGAGCAGAAACATCTTTCAGTGCTGTTGCAGCCCTCTGTTGAGGCGCTGAAGGTTGATCCGATGGGGATATATATAGATGCCACATTCGGTCGGGGTGGGCATAGTCGCATGATCCTTGAAAGGTTGAGTGGAGCAGGGCGGCTGATTGCTATCGACAGGGATCCTCAGGCTGTAGCTCACGGCGAACAGCTATTTGGAGAAGATGACCGCTTTCGAATGGTACAGGAGAACTTTGCCATGCTTGCGCAGGTCGCTGAACAACAGGGTGTAATGGGACGGGTGAATGGGATCTTGTTGGATCTCGGTGTCTCCTCGCCTCAGTTGGATCAGGCGCAGCGGGGATTCAGTTTTAATCAGGACGGTCCCCTGGATATGCGTATGGATCCAACCCATGGGATTTCCGCGGCGGAGTGGTTGGCTCAGGCTGAAGTCAGAGAGATTGCCCAGGTGTTGAAAACCTATGGTGAAGAGCGGCATGCAAAACGAATTGCACGGGCAATTGTTGAAGCACGGGCTGAACAGCGTATCGACACCACTGGGCAGCTGGCGGAATTGGTGAGTCGCGCAAATCCGTCATGGGAGAAAGGTAAGCATCCAGCGACCAGGAGCTTTCAAGCGATTCGCATATTTGTAAATGGCGAGTTGGATGCGTTGAAAGAGACGCTGGAAGGGGTGGTAGATGTTCTGGTCCTGGGGGGTAGGTTGGCAGTCATCAGTTTTCACTCATTGGAAGATCGCATTGTGAAGCGCTTTATGCGTGATCAGGCGAAGGGTGACAACTTTCCTCCTGGATTGCCTGTAACTGAAGACCAGCTGCAACCCAGGTTGCGCTTGGTAGGCAAGGCAATAACCCCCGATGAGACTGAGACCGACGCTAACCCAAGGGCTCGAAGTGCAGTTTTACGCGTTGCGGAGAGATGCTCATGAGCCGCACGGGAAAGGTCATGTTTGCAATGTTGATACTGGCGGTTGTCACCTCTGCGGTAGCAGTTGTCTACAGCAAATATTTAAGTCGCAGATATTTTGTCGAGTTACAGGAGCTACAGGCGGAGCAGGAACGCATTGGTGTTGAGTGGGGCAGGTTGCAATTGGAAGAGAGCACCCTGGCTACCTACTCAGTGGTTGAGCAAGAAGCGCGGGATAGATTGAAGATGCATCTACCCGATTTTACCGAAATCGTAGTCATTAAACACTGATCATGGCTGTCAGGAAAAAGAGAAAAGCACAGCAAGCGGAGGTTATCCGGCAACCGAGCTATCGCGCGCGGCGCTATTTTGTGCTTGCTATGTTGGCACTTGCCTATGCCACACTGATCTGGCAGTCAGTGGATAGGCAGGTGTTTGAAACTGCTTTTCTTCAGGAGCAGGGTGAGCGCCGTTATCTGCGTACCATGAAAGTCAGTGCCAGCCGAGGCATGATTACCGACCGTAATGGAGAGCCCCTCGCGATCAGTACACCGGTTAAAACTGTGGTGGCAAATCCGCGGGTGTTAAAGAGTGACAACCAGACCATTGGTGCATTGGCATCCATTCTTGAATTGGATCCCGATCGTCTACGACGTCAGCTTTCCAGTGATCGGAGCTTTGTCTATTTGAAACGTCGGATTAATCCCGACCAGGCTGAGCGGGTCAACGCGCTGGAGATGAAGGGTATAGATCTACTCTCCGAGTACCGTCGTTTCTACCCCAGCAGTGAAGTGATGTCGCAGATTGTCGGTTTTACAAACATCGACGATCAGGGGCAAGAGGGGATGGAGCTGGCCTTTGACCAGTGGCTCAGTGGCACACCCGGGGCAAAACGGGTTATCAAGGATGGCAGTGGCCGTGTGGTCAACCAGGTCGAAAATATCCAAAGTCCAGCCCCAGGGCAGGATCTGGTTTTGAGCATCGATCGTAGACTGCAGTTTCTGGCTTATCGTGAACTTAAAGCTGCAGTAGCCAAACATCGTGCCCGTTCCGGCTCAGTTGTAATACTGGATGCCCGTAATGGTGAAATCCTGGCGATGGTGAATAGCCCCTCCTACAATCCGAATGACTTGCAGGATCGCCGCTCTAGCAGGTTGCGCAATCGTTCAGTGACCGATGTCTTCGAGCCCGGTTCGACGATTAAGCCTTTTGCTGTAGCCGCGGCTATGGAACTGGGCGGGTTCAGTCCGACCACACCGATTGATGTCACTCCGGGATATATGAAGGTTGGACGCTACCTGGTGCGAGACCATCGCAACTACGGCATGATCGACGTGGCTACGGTGCTACGGAAATCGAGCAATGTCGGCGCCAGTAAAATTGCTCTTTCAATGTCAGCTGAGAACTTGTGGCAGGCCTATTCCAAGTTGGGATTTGGTGCCAGTACTGAGAGTCTGTTTCCGGGAGAGTCCAGTGGGCGACTACCCCATTTTTCTGATTGGTCCTCATTTGAGCAAGCAACGCTCTCATTTGGGTATGGGCTGTCGGTTACCCCTTTGCAGCTGGCTCAGGCCTATGCGGTATTGGCGAATGATGGAAAGCGCTTACCGGTCTCCCTGTTGAAGTTGGAAACGTCACCTCCTGGTGAACGGATTTTGCGTCAGAGTACAGCAAGAAATGTTGTGGCTATGTTGGAGTCCGTGGTGAGTCGTGAGGGCTCTGCTCCCATGGCAGCGGTTCCAGGATATCGGGTTGCCGGTAAAACAGGTACAGCTAAGAAATCGGTCGCCGGTGGTTATTCAGAGGATAAATATCTATCCCTGTTTGTCGGCATGGCGCCTGCCAGTCACCCTCGTCTGGTGATGGCTGTTTTTGTTGATGAACCTAAAGGCGAAGAGTACTACGGTGGACAGGTCGCAGGACCTGTATTCTCAAAAGTGATGAGCGGTGCTTTGCGATTGCTGAATATTGCACCTGACAAGTCTTGGCATGAAGACAAATTGATGGCCCGTCTTGGAGAGAAGGAATGATGGCGGCCGCAGAGATTCCTGAGACACACCGTTTATCGACACTGTTGTCAGGTTTGGTTGATGTTGCGCCTGATCAGGATAGGGAGATCAGCGGACTCTGCCTGGATAGCCGTAAGTTGGTTGCTGGTGATCTGTTTTTAGCCTGTTCAGGTTCTAAACAGCATGGTCTGGTTTTCGCACAACAGGCAATTGCAAGTGGTGCAGTCGCTATTGCTTGGGAGTCAGGCAGTGTCGATGGTCAACAGCTGGCCACTGAATTGGCTGAAGCATCAGTGCCGATGATTGCTGTACCTGAGTTATCCAGATCCCTGAGTCAGATTGCAGGGCGGCTGTATGGTTCTCCCGGCCGGGAAATGACCCTATACGGGATTACCGGAACCAATGGCAAAACCAGTATCTGTCAGCTATTGGCACAAGCGTTGGGGACTGATCAACCCTGCGGCATGGTGGGAACTCTTGGCGCTGGTCTACCTGGTCAATTAATCACCACCGGGATGACAACACCGGATGCGATAACCGTTCAGAAATTGATGGCCGACTTGCTTGAGCAGGGTGCCAGGTCAGTCGCCATGGAGGTCTCATCCCACGCCCTGGATCAGTACCGGGTAGAGGCGCTGACTTTCGAATGCGCTATTTTTACAAACCTAAGTCGAGATCATTTCGACTACCACGGTAGTTACGAAAATTATGGCCTGGCAAAGCGTCGCCTTTTCGAAATGGCAGGTGTGAGCAGTGCTGTTATCAATCTGGATGATCCCTTTGGTAGAGCATTGGCTGAAAGCCTATCTGGAAAGATGGCAGTGTTCGGATATGCTGTCGAATCCGACACCATAGTCCCTGAAGGCTTGCAAGGTTGGGTTGATGCAAAACAGGTTAAACCTTCACAGCGTGGATTATCTATTTCAATTGAGACACCAGAAGGCGCGGGGTTGCTACAAAGTGCTCTGATGGGGCGTTTTAACGCTGCCAATCTGTTAGCAGTTTTGAGTGTGCTGCTACTTAAGGCGTGGCCCTTATCCAAGGCGATTGAAGTTCTCTCCAAGCTTTCGACTGTGCCGGGCAGAATGGAACTGCTCGGTGGAGGCACAAAACCTTCAGTTGTGGTCGACTACGCCCATACTCCGGATGCGTTGGAGAAAGCACTTCAGGCACTCAGATTACACTGCCCTGGACGTCTGTTTGTGGTATTCGGCTGTGGTGGTGACCGTGATCACGGTAAGCGGCCAATGATGGGTGAGGTGGCAGAGCGATTGGCTGATGTCTGTTATCTGACCGATGACAATCCACGCAGTGAGTCAAGCGCTCAGATTATCGAACAGATTCTCGCTGGTATGAGTGAGCCTGATTCAGCACAGGTTGTAGCTGATCGGGGAAGTGCAATTAAGGTCTCAATCTCATCAGCCTGTGTGGATGATCTGGTTCTGGTGGCCGGCAAGGGTCATGAGGATTACCAGATCATAGGAGATCAGGTTTTACACTTTGATGATCGTGAGGTGGTTACTACTGCCCTCGATAGCTGGTCGAGGGGGATCGATGAATAGTCTCTATCTCTCTGAAGTGGCCGAGGAGCTGAATGCTGTGCATCAGGGTGATGATGTCAGTTTTCAATCGGTCAGTACCGATACCCGCACCATTCAGCCCGGTGATCTCTTTGTGGCACTGACTGGCCCGAATTTCGATGGTCACCGTTTCGTCGAACAAGCGATTGAGAAAGGTGCGGTGGCGATAATGGTCTCCAGTCCACAGGACTCTGAAATTGCTCAGCTGCAGGTGTCTGATACTCGTCATGGCCTGGGGCGTCTGGCTGGATACTGGCGTGACCGTTTTGAAGTACCTCTAGTGGCAATCACCGGCAGCAATGGTAAGACCACAGTTAAAGAGTTGCTGGCTGCAATTTTAAAGATCAGAGGAACGGTTCTAGCCACCAAAGGCAACCTGAACAATGACATTGGTCTACCACTGACTCTGCTTCGGTTACAGGATCAACAGTATGCCGTTGTCGAGATGGGTGCCAATCATTCCGGGGAGATCGGTTACCTAAGTCAGGTTGCCCATCCCGATATTGCTTTAATCAATAACGCGGGGGCAGCACACCTGGAGGGATTCGGTGATCTCTTAGGTGTCGCTCAAGCCAAGGGTGAAATCCTGAGTGGGCTGAAACCATCAGGGGTTGCGGTGTTAAATGCCGACGACGATTTTTTTGCACTGTGGCGAGGATATGCTGGTGAACGTCGAATTATCTCTTTTGGCACCTCATCCAAAGCGGATGTTCAGAGCGACCTGAATCAGGCTGAGATGCGCTGGACAGATCAAGGCTTCCAGAATCATATGCAGGTTCGGTATCTGGATCAGCAATTCGAGGTGCATCTCTCACTTGCCGGTCGTCACAATCTGATGAATGCACTTGCAGCTATTGCTGCGGCATTGGGAATGGGCTGTGGCGTAGAAGATATCCAGAAGGGACTGGCATCTGTTCAGGCCGTGGAGGGGCGCTTACGTCTGTTGGTCAGTCCGGCTGGTTATCGTCTTATCGACGATAGTTACAACGCCAATCCAGACTCAGTTGATGCAGCTATTGAGGTACTTCGCAGTGCGCCTGGTGAGCGCTATCTGGTGCTGGGTGATCTGGCTGAACTGGGTGCCGATTCCGTGGCATTGCATGGGGAGATTGGTGACCGGGCAAAACAGGCTGGCCTGGAACATCTCTATACCCTGGGTGAGTTGAGCCGTAACGCTGTAGAGCGGTTCGGTGCCGGAGGTGTGGCCTTTTCCGGATTGGGTGAGTTAGTGGATGCATTGGATGCTGAAACCCGTAGTGGTGATGCCGTGCTGGTCAAAGGATCGCGCAGCGCGGGTATGGACCGGGTAGTAGAGCGTTTAATGCGCGTGGGGAGGGCTTGATTGTGTTGTTATATCTGACCGAGTGGCTGGTTCAGTTCGATGGCGGTTTTCGTGTGTTCCAGTATCTCACTCTGAGAACCATTCTCGGTGTACTTACAGCACTCCTGATCTCCCTGGCTCTGGGGCCGGTGATGATAAGGCGACTGAGCTTTCATCAGATTGGACAGACAGTTCGGAACGACGGTCCCGAAACCCACTTTTCCAAAGCAGGTACGCCGACAATGGGTGGCGCACTGATCCTTGTGGCAATTGCAATTGCAACGCTGCTTTGGGCAGATCTGGATAACCGTTATGTTTGGATTGTGCTGATAGTGACCCTTATTTTTGGTCTGATCGGCCTGGTGGATGACTACAAAAAGTTGGTTTTAAGCGACCCTAAAGGGTTGGCTGCGCGGTGGAAATATTTCTGGCAGTCGGTGGCTGGTCTTGGGGCTTCAATCGTCTTCTTCACAACAGCGACCTCGCCGACAGAGACTGCATTGTTGATCCCCTATTTAAAAGATGTCTCTCTGGATATGGGACCGTTTTTCATTCTGTTCAGTTATCTGGTCATAGTCGGTTCATCAAATGCAGTTAACCTGACTGATGGACTTGATGGTCTGGCCATTCTTCCAACAGTGATGGTTGGTGGTGCGCTCGGGGTGATTGCCTATGTCACAGGCCATGCGGATTTTGCCACCTACCTGAAGATTCCTCACCTGCCGGGAGTAGGTGAACTGATGGTGTTTTGTGCGGCGCTGGTCGGTGCTGGTTTGGGCTTTCTCTGGTTCAACACCTATCCCGCTCAGGTATTCATGGGTGATGTGGGTGCCTTGGCGCTAGGGGCGGCATTAGGTGTGGTAGCCGTGGCAGTGCGGCAAGAGATCGTGCTGTTCATCATGGGTGGTGTATTCGTTATTGAGACAGTGTCAGTAGTGTTGCAGGTTGCCTCCTATCGATTAACCGGCAAACGAATTTTTCGCATGGCGCCATTGCATCACCATTTTGAATTAAAGGGTTGGCCCGAACCTCGGGTCATTGTTCGTTTCTGGATCATCACTGTCATTCTGGTGCTGGTCGGATTAGCGAGTCTGAAGATACGTTGATGTCAGAGCAAACCACATTGCAGGGTAAGACTTTGATTGTCGGTTTGGGTAAGACCGGGCTTTCGTGTGCCCGCTATCTTGCTGCACAGGGGGTTTCTCTGGCCATGACAGATAGTCGTGAGTCGCCTCCCGGATTGGAAGCTCTTCGTCAGGAACTGCCGGACATGGCACTGTTTCTGGGTGGTTTCCAGGCAGAAGTTTTTGAGGCTGCAAGTCGTCTGGTGGTGAGTCCCGGTCTCTCATTGGATCATCCACTTATTCAGGCGGCCAAACAACGCGGCGTGGAAGTGATTGGGGATGTGGAATTATTTGCCCGTGCGGTGAGTGCACCGGTTATTGCGATTACAGGTTCAAATGGCAAAAGTACAGTCACCTCTCTGTTAGGTGAGATGGCACGCACTGCAGGTATCAAAGTTGCCGTGGGCGGGAATCTTGGAGAACCAGCGCTCGATCTGCTGGATGATGATGTTGAACTCTATATTCTTGAACTCTCCAGTTTTCAGTTGGAGAGTACCTTTTCACTAAAACTCAGAGCAGCAGTAGTGTTGAATGTTTCAGCTGATCATATGGATCGTTATCGGGATCTTGATGATTATGCTGAAACCAAAGCAAAGGTCTACCATCAGGCAGAAATTCGGGTCATCAATCGTGATGATCCAATCGTAATGAAGATGGTTGATGATCAATCATCACCACTTGGTTTTACACTGAACTCCCCTGAGGGGAGTGACTTCGGTCTGCATGAGTTGGATGGTGTTATTTGGCTGAGTGAAGGCCACAGTCCCCTGATGCCAGTCAGCGAGTTACGAATTCCTGGCCGTCATAACTATGCAAACGCTCTTGCGGCCTTGGCCCTGGGCAGTGCTGCAGGATTAGCGCAAAACGATATGTTGGCTGCACTGCGCATTTTTAAAGGCTTACCTCATCGTACCCAATGGGTTGCAGACAAACAGGGACTTCGCTGGTTCAACGACTCAAAAGGTACCAATGTAGGGGCAACCATTTCAGCCTTGTTAGGACTCCATCCAGAGCAGGGTGACAGCCGTACGGTGTTGATTGCCGGTGGTGATTGTAAAGGTGCCGACTTTGCTGACCTGGTCCCGGTTGTGGAGCAGACAGCGCGAGGTGTGGTACTGATCGGTCGGGATGCACCAGAGCTTTCCGCAGTATTGGAGGGGCATGTCGCTCTGGTTAATGCCGGCAGTATGACGGAGGCGGTGGCCGAAGCTTATAAGCTGGCACGGTCTGGTGACCGGGTATTGCTCTCTCCTGCCTGTGCCAGTTTCGATATGTTCAATAATTTTGAAGCTCGGGGTGATGCATTCATAGAGGCGGTGGAGGCGTTTACCCAATGACAGATAAGCGCCCTCAGGCACAGGATGCCCGTGCCAGCAGATCCATGGAACCAAGCCTCGACTGGTGGCTGCTTGGTGCCTCTGCACTATTGTTGGGTTTTGGTTTGGTGATGGTTGCCTCATCTTCGATGACGGTGGGAGATCGTCTGGCCGGTTCCCCATTTTTTTATGTTTATCGTCACCTGTTTGCCATGCTGCTTGGTCTGATCGGCGCTGCACTGTTTTTTGGGGTACCCATGGAGCAGTGGCGTAAAGCGGGTCCGATGTTGGTTTTTCTTGGAATGTTTCTACTCTTGATCGTGCTCATCCCCGGTGTGGGCAAGACGGTGAATGGTGCTACCAGATGGGTGCCTTTGGGGGTATTCAATCTACAAAGCTCTGAGTTTATGAAGCTCTTTATGGTGCTCTATATCGCAGGCTATCTGGTGCGTCGGCAGGATGAGGTGGCTCGCTCGTTCTGGGGTTTTGCCAAACCGATGCTGCTGTTGATTGTGACCAGTGCCATGATCCTTCTTCAGCCTGATTTTGGTACCACAGTGGTATTGTTCGCGACTGCACTGGGTATGCTTTTTCTTGGTGGGGTGGTTCTGTATCAGTTTGTTACTCTGATCCTTTTCTCTGTGGTTTCGGGTTTCGCTTTAATCTTTTTCAGCCCCTATCGCTGGCAGCGAATGACCACCTTCCTGAATCCCTGGGATGACCCCTTTGATACCGATTTTCAACTCTCCCAGGCATTAATTGCATTTGGTAGAGGAGAATTTTCGGGAGTGGGTTTGGGTAATGGGATTCAGAAGCAGTTCTACCTGCCTGAGGCGCATACCGACTTCATCATGGCTGTGGTAGGTGAAGAGTTTGGCCTGATAGGTACTCTGGGGATTATCGCCTTATTCGCATTCATCACCTGGAGAGCCTTTCAGATCGGTGTCAGAGCGGAAGCAGCAGGACACAGATTTTCAACCTATACAGCCTATGGTCTGGGTTTGTGGCTAGGTATGCAGGCATTTATCAATATCGGGGTGAATGTCGGCATGTTGCCAACCAAGGGTTTAACACTTCCTTTCATGAGTTATGGCGGTAACAGCATTATCGTTGTCTGCTTGATGATCGCTCTGTTATTGCGCATCGACTTTGAGTCTCGCCGAGCAGTGGGACGTAATACCAATGGGGGGCGATCATGGAGCCTCATGTGATGGTGATGGCAGGTGGCACAGGAGGGCATCTTTTCCCGGCATTGGCAGTAGCCCAGTGGCTGCAGGGTCAGGGTTGCAAAATCACCTGGCTGGGAAGCAGTGGCGGCATGGAGATTAAGCTTATCCCTGAATATGGTTATTCGATTCGTACCCTCGATGTGAAAGGTATTCGTGGAAACGGAATTAAGCGTCGTGTGATGGCACCTTGGGTCGTTGGCCGGTCAGTTATTCAAGCATACCGTCTACTACGACAGATCCAGCCGCAGTTGGTGTTGGGTATGGGGGGATTTGTTACTGGTCCGGGGGGCGTTGCTGCAAGGCTAATGAAAATCCCGTTGGTGATTCAGGAACAGAATGCCATACCCGGTTTGACGAATCGTATTCTGGCCCGTTTTGCGAATAAAGTTTTCGAGGCGTTTCCCGGCAGCTTTGGCGCTGAGGCCCAGGCGGAGACCATTGGTAATCCTGTACGCCAGGAGATAGTGGATCTTGAGCCACCTGAAGTTCGATTCAACGGGCGAACTGGTCCGGTCAGACTGTTTGTACTGGGGGGCTCTCTGGGTGCTCGCGCACTGAATCAAACACTCCCCAAGGCATTGGCACTGATACCACAGGAAAATCGCCCGCTGGTTCGTCATCAGACCGGTGAAAAGCTGTTGCAGGAGACGATCGAATGTTATCGCGAACAGGGCGTTGAGGCAGAAATCAAGGCCTTCGAAAATGATATGGCAGAGGCCTATGGTTGGGCTGATCTGGTGTTATGCCGGGCAGGGGCACTGACTGTTACAGAATTGGCCACAGCTGGGTTGGGCTCAATTCTTGTGCCTTACCCTCACGCTGTGGATGACCATCAGACCCACAATGCACAGTTCCTGGTTCAAGCAGGGGCAGCTCAATTGTTACCACAACCCAGTCTGAATCCACGTGATCTCGCTACTCAGATAGCTGATCTGGGTGCAGACCGAAACAGACTTCAGCAGATGGCCGAGGCAGCACGACAGCAATCCCGTTCGGATGCTGCAGCCAATCTGGGGCGTTACTGCCTGGAGAACATTGAATCATGAGTGAGCAATTGCGACGTCGCCACAATCCAAACAGCATGGGACGCATGCGTCATATCCACTTTGTTGGCATCGGTGGAGCGGGCATGAGTGGTATAGCTGAAGTGATGATCAATCTGGGGTATCAGGTATCCGGCTCGGATCAGAAACAGAGTGGCGTCACCCGCAGACTTGAATCCCTGGGGGCTCAAGTCCATCTGGGACATCAGGCAGCGCATATCAAGGGTGTTGATGCTGTTGTGACTTCAAGTGCAGTGAAAGAGGATAACCCGGAGGTTGCGGAGGCCAGGAAGGGCCGAATTCCTGTGGTACCCAGAGCAGAGATGCTAGCAGAGATCATGCGCTTTCAGTTTGGTATTGCTGTGGCTGGTACGCATGGAAAGACAACCACCACAAGTTTGGTGACCAGTGTATTGGCGGAAGCCGGTCTCGATCCGACCTTTGTCATCGGTGGGCGATTGAACAGCGCCGGAGCCAATGCTCGGTTGGGAGAGGGTGAGTACCTGGTGGCAGAGGCGGATGAGAGCGATGCCTCTTTTCTCTATCTGCAACCGATGCTGGCAGTAGTGACAAATATTGATGCAGACCACATGTCTACCTATGGCGGTGATTTCAACCGTCTGCGAGGTACTTTCCTGGAGTTCCTTCACCACCTGCCTTTTTATGGCCAGGCTGTGATGTGTGTTGATGATCCAGTGGTAAGAGAACTATTGCCGGAGGTGACTCGCCCAATCACAACCTACGGTTTCAGTGAGGATGCTGATGTAAAGGCAACGGATGTCCGCAGTGAAGGTTTAAAAACGCACTTCAACCTACATGCAAGTGGTTTGGAGCAGCCTTTGGAAATGACCCTCAATCTTCCTGGGCGACATAATGTTTTGAACGCATTGGCAGCAGCCAGTGTAGCTTTGGAACTCAACATTGAGGGTAAGGATATTCAACTTGCCCTGGATAAATTCGCTGGTATTGGTCGACGTTTTCAGACCCGTGGTGACTGCCAGGTGAATGGCAAGAATGTGATGCTTGTGGACGACTACGCACATCATCCACGTGAAATTCAGGCAACCCTGGAAGCGGTACGTGATGGCTGGCCCGAGCGGCGTCTTGTTTTAGTTTTTCAACCCCATCGATACACCAGAACCCAGGAACAGTTCGAAGATTTCGTACAGGTTCTTTCCAAAGCTGATCTTCTGGTTTTAACCGAAGTCTATGCGGCAGGTGAAGAGCCTATTCAAGGTGCAACCGGGCGTGACCTGAGTCGTGCAGTGAGGGTGCGAGGCCAGGTTGATCCAATCTTCATGGAGCCGGTTACAGAGTTACCGGAACTGTTGCAGGGATTAATCAAGGATGGGGATATCGTTCTGACCCTAGGGGCAGGCAGTATCGGTGCCGTAGCGGCCGAATTGCCCACGCAACTTTGTGAGGAGGCCAAGTAATGGCACAGATCTTTGACATGAAACGATTGCACCAGGGGTGCGGCGAGTCTTTGCAGTGCAACCTGCTCGATCTGGTGATGATGAATAAGCCTGATTTTCAGGAGAGTCTGCGAGAGCAACGAAACGGCAGCCATAAACAGAAGTTGAATAGAGTCGATCAAAAACCTATGAGGTTTTGGGGATGATGCCTGTCATGAAGGCACAGCAGCTACGTGGTGAACTGCGAAGGGACGAACCCCTTTCGCGGCATACTACCTGGCGTGTTGGTGGGCCTGCAAAACGCTTCTACCGGCCTGCAGATAGAGAAGATTTGATCTCTTTTCTGAGTCAGCAGGATCGGGATGAGCCGCTCTATTGGTTAGGGTTAGGCAGCAATTTACTGGTCAGGGATGGTGGCGTTAATGGCACGGTAATCGCCACTCAGGGATCGTTGGGCGTGTGCGAATTGCTTGATGATGAGCGGATGTATAGCGAAGCCGGCGTCTCTTGCGCAAAGATTGCCCGAATGGCTGCTCGAGCAGGTCGTTGTGGTGTCGAATTTCTCGCGGGGATACCGGGTACCCTCGGTGGTGCACTGGCGATGAATGCGGGCGCTTTTGGTGGCGAGACATGGCAGCGTGTCATCAAGGTCGAGACTATTAATCGCTTCGGTGAAGTGCATCAACGGCAAATTTCTGAGTTTGAGGTTGGCTATCGCCAGGTCAAGGGGCCGGCAGGTGAATGGTTTCTTGCAGCAGAACTCTCTCTACAAGCAGGGGATGTGGAAGCGGCTCAGCAAAAGATCAAAGGTCTGCTGGAACGACGCTCGGCAACTCAACCGACAACCCAGCCCAGTTGTGGTTCGGTTTTTCGTAATCCACCTGGTGATCACGCTGCACGCCTGATCGAGACTGCAGGTCTGAAGGGAAGGCAGCTTGGAGGGGCACAGGTTTCTGAGAAACATGCCAATTTTATTATCAATGCCGGCCAGGCTACAGCCGCCGATATTGAGAACTTGATCGAACTGGTGCAGCGTGAAGTTGCAGCTCATTCGGGTGTTGATTTGGTTACTGAAGTCCACAGGATTGGGGTACCAGATTAAATGGCTGAAATGAGCGAAAAGTTTGGCAAAGTTGCAGTACTCATGGGGGGGAGTTCCGCTGAGCGGGAGATCTCCCTGAGAAGTGGCAGTGCTGTTTTGTCATCCCTGCAGCGTAGCGGTGTGGATGCCCTGGGTATTGATGTAGACGGAAGCATCCTCCAGCGACTCGAATCAGAGGGATACGATCGGGTCTTCATTATGTTGCATGGACGCGGTGGAGAGGATGGTTCGATGCAGGGTGCCCTGGAGACCCTCGGCTTGCCCTACACAGGAACCGGTGTGCTTGGATCTGCACTTGCAATGGAGAAACATCGAACCAAAGCCCTGTGGCGGGGTATGTCATTACCAACCCCGGATGCAGTATTGATGCAACTGAGCGAAGATCTGGATCGGGCCGATGCACTGGGTTATCCCCTAATAGTCAAACCGAGCGCAGAAGGTTCAAGTATCGGTATGAGCAAAGTGGAAAACCGGGATCAACTGCAACGGGCCTGGGAGACCGCTCGGGAGTACGACACACGGGTTCTGGCTGAGCGCTGGGTGGAAGGTGCTGAATATACAGCTGCTGTTGTAAACGATGAGATGTTGCCTTTAATCCGTTTGGAAACGCCGCATCAGTTTTATGACTATCAAGCTAAATACAGTTCGGATACCACCAGCTATCACTGTCCATGCGGCTTGCCAGAAGCAGAGGAAAAAAATCTTCAAGCGCTCTGCAAGCAGGCCTTTGAAGCTGTGGGAGCCTCAGGTTGGGGCAGAGTAGATCTGATGCTTGACCAGGATCAGCAGCCCTGGCTGATTGAAGTCAACACCATACCCGGTATGACTGATCATAGTCTGGTGCCAATGTCGGCAAAAGTAGCTGGATACACATTCGATGAATTGGTGCTGCGTATTCTTCAAACCACGCTTGAGGCGAAGCATTAAAGATGAATACTCAACGCCGTAGAGCAAAAGAGCAAAAAACAGTCACTCTCTTCGAGAAGAGCAGGGTCTGGTTGAAACCTGCATTGATCACTGTGGCCTTGCTCTCTCTAGTCGTCTGGGGAGGGAAACAACTTAATGATCCAGGCGTGATGCCTGTACGGACAGTGGGTGTTGACGGTGAGATGCGGTTTATCAAAAGGGAACGTTTGGAGCAGGTTGTGGCGCAAGCTGTAAATGGCAGTTTTTTCAGTGTCGATCTGAAACGTATGCAAGAGCAGATCGAACGCATGGCTTGGGTTAAACGTGCCAGTGTGCGTCGGGTCTGGCCCGATACTTTACGGGTTCAAGTCACAGAGCACGCACCCCTGGCCTATTGGGGTAAGGATGCCATGGTCAGTCAGTTGGGGGTGGTCTTCACACCTGAGGCATTACCTGAATTGAATGGTCTGGTGAAGCTGGTAGGTGATGCTCAGTATGCCAAAACCATAACCCGGGAATTTCAACGCATGCACACCCTGCTTGATACCGTCGGATTGAAACTGACCCATGTCTGGGTGGATGCGCGCCAGGCTTGGAGTATCAAAACTGACAACAGGGTGGTTCTTCAACTGGGTCGAAGAGATGTAATACCGAGACTGACTCGATTTGTACGTCTCTATCCTGACCTTATAGCCCAGCAGGATCGACAACCGGGCGAAGTTGATTTGAGGTATACGAATGGTTTTTCAGTGCATTGGTTGCCAGATGAGGAAGAACAGACCGCGCATGGAGATCAACAGAAAATGGGACTTATTGGGGAAGGTGCTATATCGAGCAGTGCAGATTCCCACTACACATTGAGGACAACGGGCGAAAGTCACGGGTAGATGTAATGACAAAACGAAGTGAGAAAAACCTGATTATCGGGCTCGACATCGGCACCTCAAAGGTGGTGGCAATTGTTGGCGAGATCAAAGCGGACAATGGAATCGAAATCATTGGAATCGGTTCCCACACCTCCCGCGGCCTTAAAAAAGGGGTGGTGGTGAATATTGAATCCACCGTTCAATCAATCCAACGTGCTGTAGAAGAGGCGGAGCTGATGGCGGGTTGTGAGATCCACTCGGTGTATGCCGGCATAGCCGGTAGCCATATCCGCAGTCTCAACTCCCACGGTATCGTCGCCATTAAAGATAAAGAGGTGAGTCAGAGCGATGTTGAACGTGTGATTGATGCAGCTCGTGCTGTTGCGATTCCAGCTGATCAGAAGATTCTGCACATTCTTCCCCAGGAGTTCATCATCGATGAGCAAGAGGGTATCCGGGATCCGGTAGGCATGTCCGGCGTACGTCTGGAGGCTCGGGTGCATATGGTTACCGGCGCCGTGAGTGCTGCGCAGAATATCGTGAAATGTGTACGACGATGCGGGTTGGAGGTGGACGACCTGATTTTAGAACAGCTTGCCTCCAGCTACTCGGTACTGAGTGACGATGAGAAAGAGTTGGGAGTCTGCCTGGTCGATATTGGTGGTGGAACAACCGACATTGCCGTTTTCACCGGCGGGTCCATTCGTCATACAGCGGTGATCCCTATCGCTGGAGATCAGGTGACAAATGATATTGCTGTGGCCCTGCGTACACCGACACAGCATGCAGAAGAGATCAAGATTAAATACGCCTGCGCATTAACCCAACTGGCCACCAGCGATGAGACTATCGAGGTGCCCAGCATCGGAGAGAGACCACCTCGCAGGCTTTCCCGCCAGACTCTGGCGGAGGTGGTTGAACCAAGATATGAGGAATTGATGACCCTGATCCAGGCCGAACTGCGGCGTAGTGGCTTTGAGGATGTTATTGCCGGTGGTGTGGTGCTGACTGGCGGCAGTTCAAAAATGGAGGGGGTGATTGATCTGGCGGAAGAGGTCTTTCACATGCCGGTGCGATTAGGCGTGCCGCAGTATGTCAGCGGATTGGCTGATGTAGTGCGAAACCCGATCTATTCGACTGGTGTGGGATTGTTATTGTTCGGTCAACGAAACCGGGCCCAAGGGGGACGGGAGTTGGCAAATGAGGGAAGCCTGAAAGCAATATGGGAAAGAATGAAGCATTGGTTTCAAGGCAATTTTTAAGATTTATTTTATTGACATCTGTTAGGCGCGACAGACGCGGAGGTAGACCATGTTCGAATTAATGGATACACACAGTCAGAATGCTGTGATTAAAGTAATTGGTGTTGGCGGCGGAGGCGGAAACGCAATAAACCATATGCTGACTGGAGAGATTGAAGGTGTTGATTTCATCTGTGCTAACACAGATGCCCAGGCACTTCGTAACAGTGAAGTACGTACCTTGCTGCAGCTGGGTTCAGATATCACCAAAGGATTGGGTGCCGGAGCCAACCCGGAGATTGGCCGACAGGCTGCTCTAGAGGATAGAGACCGGATCGAGGAGGCACTTACTGGTGCCGATATGGTTTTTATCACTGCCGGTATGGGCGGCGGAACAGGTACTGGTGCTGCACCAGTGGTTGCTCAGGTTGCAAAGGATCTGGGTATCCTGACTGTGGCAGTGGTCACCAAACCCTTTGGCTTCGAGGGGGGTAAGCGGATGAAGATAGCAGAACAGGGTATGGAAGATCTTGGAAAGCATGTTGACTCTCTGATCACCATCCCCAATGAAAAGCTTCTTGCCGTTCTCGGTAAGGAGATGAGTCTGCTGAATGCCTTCAAGTCGGCCAATGACGTGCTACTACATGCTGTTCAGGGGATTGCGGAGCTGATTACCCGTCCTGGTCTGATCAATGTGGATTTTGCTGATGTGAGAACGGTTATGTCCGAAATGGGGGCCGCCATGATGGGGTCTGGCGAGGCCAATGGTGATAATCGGGCGCGGGAAGCTGCCGAGCGTGCCATCCGTAGCCCACTGCTGGAAGATGTTAATCTGGCTGGGGCGAAAGGTATATTGGTCAACATCACTGCGGGACTCAATCTGGCGATTGGCGAATTTGATGAAGTCGGTACAACTGTACGTGAATTTGCAGATGACGATGCCACAGTGGTGGTCGGGACGGTAATCGATCCGGATATGCAGAACGATATGCGTGTGACTGTAGTGGCAACCGGGCTAGGTGTGAGTGAACGAGCCACTGCCGAAATACCAAAACCTGCAAATGTAGAGGATCTGGCGCCAGTGAAACTGGTCGATAGCGAAGACCCCCAGCAGGTTCCGGATGACTACCGAGAGCTTGATCGACCCACAGTGTTGAGAAATGGCAACAGTGGCCGCAGTGCTGCGGTGGCAACTGCTGATGGCAACCTGGATTACCTGGATATTCCTGCCTTTTTACGCCGCCAGGCAGATTAGTGTAGAATCTGCCTGGTTACAGTGTGATGACAGGTTTTGGTAGCGTGTTTCGATAGGTTGGGAATATAACTGTTTTTACAGTTGTTCCTCCTGTGGTAGCATTCGCGCCTTTTCTTGGGCTAATGCCCGGTTTCGTTAATGGGAGCTGCGAGTCGATGATTTGGCAACGTACGTTGAAGAACGTGATACGCGCTACTGGTGTGGGGCTGCACACCGGGGAAAAGGTCTACCTTACCCTGCGACCTGCTGCTCCTGATACAGGGATTATTTTCAGGCGTGTAGATCTCGATCCACCGGTTGAAATTCGTGCTTGCGCTGAAAATGTCGGTGACACACGCCTCTCCAGTACCCTGGTCCAGGGTGGCGTAAGGGTCTCCACTGTGGAGCATCTGCTCTCAGCCCTGGCTGGACTGGGTATTGATAATGCCTATGTTGATGTCAGCGCTGCGGAAGTACCGATCATGGATGGTAGTGCCGGGCCTTTCGTGTTTCTGCTGCAGTCTGCAGGTGTCGAGGAGCAAAACAAGGCCAAGCGGTTCATCCGTATCAAACGTAAAGTTGAAGTGCAGGAAGGTGACAAACGCGCCAGTTTCGAGCCTTTTGATGGCTTCAAGGTCTCTTTTTCCATCGACTTTGACCATCCTGCATTCAAGGAACGTTCTCAATTTGCCACGATTGATTTCTCATCTACCTCCTTTGTCAGAGAGGTCAGTCGGGCGAGAACCTTTGGCTTTTTGCGTGATATAGAGATGTTACGACAGAAGGAATTGGCCCTAGGTGGCAGTCTGGACAATGCAGTAGTGGTCGATGACTACCGGGTGATGAACACTGACGGTCTGCGCTACGAAGATGAATTCGTAAAACATAAAATTCTGGATGCAATTGGTGATCTCTATCTATTGGGACACAGTCTGGTTGGTGCCTTCAGTGGACATAAATCGGGGCATGCTTTGAATAATCGCCTGCTTAGAGAGCTGATTCTGCAGGAAGATGCCTGGGAAGAGATCACCTTTGATGAGCCAGAGGATGCGCCGATCTCTTATATGCAGCCTGCACATTTAACTGCAACCTGAACGAACCCACCGATTCAGGATCAACTTAATAGGCTTTCAGCCACCCCTGGTGTTGAACTTGGGTGGCTTGTAGAGCGTCAATTCAGACGCTCTTCTCCCCATGTCTGCTCAGCTTTAGCAGCGCCTCGCTTAATTTGGGGTCAATGATTGCCTCAGCCGTCTGGCGTAGCATTTCACTGTTTTCACTACTCAAACTGCGCATCTTATGTTTTGGCCGCAATGGGGCGGTATTTTGGTTGGGTAGTACGCGTGTGCGCACTCTTTCAACTGTTAAACCCTGTCTCTTCAATTGATCAATCAGTTGTGGCGTGGCGTAACGCAAACGGCTTGCCCAGACCGGGGACGAGACAAATAGACTGAGGGTGCCTGCCTGTAGCACGGTAGCCTTCAACTGTTGATCCAAAGGTGGTGGCAAGCTCGATCTGACCCGCTTGCAGAGTGCATCGTAATCGGCCAATTGCCTGCCTAATTTTGCAGGGGTTGAGCTGCGATCAACGATGTTTCTCAAAGATTTCATAGCGCGAGCTTAGAGCAGATTTGAAGAAAAAACATCACATTTTGTTTGGAAAGTGGTAAAGTTCGGAGGTTTTTGACCGAAGAAGTGTATTAGAGCAGTCTGACTTTGATGATTATTTAGCGATGAAAATCATATATTTACGTGGTGCTGGACAAGATTATGGGATGGCCTCCAGGTGGCTTCTGCCTGCTGTTTTTCTGGGGCTTGGTCTTCTGTTTGGTATGGCAATGTTGTGGGCCGGTTATCAAATGGGTGTCAGTGATACTGAATTCCCTGAGCATCAATTGGTTACCAGTCTAGAGAACAGTTTTGATCGGGAGCGTCAGCTTCTGGAGGATGCTAAACGGGATACACAGAGTGGAATCGATGCATTGGCAATTCGGGTTGGTCAAATTCAATCCCAGTTGTTGCGTCTTGATGCACTCGGCGAACGTTTAGTGACTATTGGTGGGTTGGATAAAGGTGAGTTCAGTTTCGAGACCGCTCCGGCACTTGGTGGTCCAGACGCAAAATCTTCACTCAGTCAGACTTCTGCACTTCCAGATCTGCTACTTGAGATGGAACAGCTTGAAGCGATGATCGAACATCGTTATCAGCAACTTAATCTGGTCGAGGACCTGATTATGAATTCGAATCTCGAAGATTCGCTCCATCCCGCAGGGCGTCCAGTTAAAAAAGGCTGGATCTCATCCTACTTTGGCATGCGAAATGATCCTTTCACAGGTAAGCGAGCAATGCATAAAGGCATGGATTTCGCTGGCAAGGATGGATCTGATGTTGTCGCTGTGGCTGCGGGTGTTGTCACCTGGGCCGATGATCGATCTGGTTACGGCAAGCTGGTCGAAGTGAATCACGGCAAGGGTTATATCACCAGGTATGGACATAATTCCGAGGTGACGGTTGAGATCGGTGAGCGTGTCAAGCAGGGACAGGTGATTGCAAGAATGGGTTCAACCGGTCGTTCAACAGGACCACATGTACATTTTGAAGTGGTACGCAACGGCAAGATTGTCGACCCTACAAAATATATTCTATCGAAACGAAATAAAAGCTGATTCTCCAGATCATCTATGATTTTATGACTCTCTGGGGCATTAGCTGAATTGTGATGACTGCTTAGTGTCACACATTTGGCTCTCATTCAAGATTGGCCGACACCAGCGGTTGAATTACCGAGCAATAATCCCCACTTAATGGGTTGCTGGTTTAATACTACAAAGCTTGACCTTCTGCATCGCCACTGCATGCTGTATGATCGCAAACATTTCGCATTCTGACGGAAACTCCGATTAATGGTTAGTAAAATCTTTACAAAGATCTTCGGCAGTCGTAATGATCGACTGGTAAAACGAATGACAAAAACGGTCTCCCAGATCAATGCTCTGGAGTCCGATATTGAACAACTCTCCGAAGAGGCGCTACAACAAAAAACAGCGGATTTCCGTGCCAGGCTGGAAGCAGGGGAATCACTGGATAGCCTGATGCAGGAAGCGTTTGCCGTTGTCCGCGAAGTTGGGCGGCGAGTGATGCAGATGCGCCATTTCGATGTACAGATGATCGGTGGCATGGTACTGCATCAGGGCAAGATTGCTGAGATGCGTACCGGTGAGGGTAAAACCCTGGTAGCGACCCTGGCAGCTTATCTGAATGCCTTGCCAGGCAAAGGCGTCCATGTGGTGACTGTGAACGACTATTTGGCTCGCAGAGACGCGGCCTGGATGGGCAGAGTCTACCATCGTTTGGGATTGAGCACCGGGGTAATCAACTCGTCAGGTGGCATGGGGCCGGATAGTTCATCGTTTATATATGACCCGGAATATGACGGTTCAGACGGTGGCTACCTTCACTTGCGTCCAGTGACCCGTCGGGAAGCCTATGGCGCCGATATCACCTATGGCACAAACAATGAGTATGGCTTTGATTATCTTCGCGACAACATGGCCTTCAGTTCTGATCAGCGGGTTCAACGTCCACCCTTTTTTGCGATCGTCGACGAAGTTGATTCGATTCTCATCGATGAGGCGCGTACACCACTGATCATCTCCGGGCCTACGGACGATTCATCAGAGCTCTACAAAGCGGTCAATCATATAATTCCTCGCCTGACTCGTCAGGACCCGATTACTAATGAAGAGGGTAAACCCGATTTCGGTCCTGGTGATTTTTCAGTGGATGAGAAGGCCCGTCAGGTCTATTTCAGTGAAGAGGGTCATCAGCATGTAGAAGAGATGCTGACCGAGGCAGGTCTGCTGGAAGAGGGAGCGAGCCTCTACGATAGCGGAAACATTATCCTCATGCACCATGCCAACGCCGCATTGCGTGCACATGCACTTTTCCAACGTAATGTGGACTACATCGTAAAAGATGGTCAGATCATCATCGTCGACGAGTTCACCGGACGTACCATGCCGGGACGTCGTTGGTCGGATGGCCAGCATCAGGCAGTTGAAGCGAAGGAAGGGGTTGAGATTCAGAACGAAAACCAGACCCTGGCTTCGATTACCTTTCAGAACTACTTCCGTCTCTACGAAAAGCTCTCCGGCATGACAGGTACGGCAGATACTGAAGCCTTTGAGTTCCAGCAGATCTACGGTCTCGAAGTTGTGGTTATTCCAACCAATCAGGCAATGATCCGCAATGATATGGGCGATCTGGTCTATCTCACCCCTGACGAGAAGTATCAGGCGATTCTGGAGGATGTTCAGGATTGTGTTAAGCGGGGGCAGCCGGTACTTGTTGGTACTGCGTCGATTGAGTCTTCTGAGCTGGTTTCAGAGTTGCTTGATAAAGCAAAAGTGCCGCATAAGGTACTGAATGCAAAGCATCACGAACAGGAAGCTATGATTGTTGCCCAGGCAGGGCGTCCAGGTGCCGTTACGATCGCCACCAACATGGCAGGTCGAGGTACCGATATCGTGCTTGGCGGTAATCTGGAGACCGAACTCGAAGCCCTCGGTGAAGATGCTGAGAGTGATGCAGGGAAAGCGCATACCGAGTCATGGAACAATATTCACAAGCAAGTGCTGGAGTCGGGTGGACTTCATGTGATTGGTACTGAGCGCCATGAGTCCCGACGTATCGACAACCAGCTTCGTGGTCGTTCAGGTCGTCAGGGCGATCCAGGCTCAAGCCGCTTCTATCTCTCATTGCAGGATAACCTGATGCGGATCTTTGCATCCGATAAAGTGGGTGGTCTGATGCAGAAGCTGGGAATGGAAAAAGGTGAAGCGATCGAACACCCTTGGGTATCGCGAGCGATTGAGAATGCTCAGCGGAAGGTGGAAGGGCGCAACTTTGATATACGTAAGCAGTTGCTTGAGTATGACGATGTTGCCAATGACCAGCGTAAAGTGGTCTATGAGCAGCGTAATGAGTTGATGGATACCACGGATATCTCTGATTCCATCACAGCATTGCGTGAAGATGTACTGGATCAGGTGTTCCATGACCATATCCCTCGCGACAGTATCGAAGAGCAGTGGGATGTGCCCGGATTGAGTGATGCCCTGGCCGAGGCATTCAGTGGTGAATGGCCGATACAGAACTGGCTTGATACGGATAGCGATCTACATGAAGAGACACTGAAAAAGAAGATCATGCAGACGTTGACCTCAGGATATGGAGACAAACAAGAGCTGGTTGGCGAAGAAAACATGCGTCAATTCGAAAAGGCGATGATGCTGCAGACTGTGGATAGTCACTGGAAAGAGCATCTTGCTGCGATGGACTATCTGCGTCAGGGCATACATCTGCGTGGCTATGCGCAGAAAAATCCCAAACAAGAGTACAAGCGCGAAGCCTTCGCAATGTTTTCCAGCATGCTGGACAGCATCAAGCAAGAGGTGGTGACACTACTCTCCAAGGTTCAGGTACAGATGCCTGAAGAGTTGGCATTACAGGAACAGCAAACCAGGGCTGATGAGTTTGAGTTCAAGCATGAGACTTTCGAAGGACTCTCTGGTGAACCTGCGACTGGGGAGGGAGAGGAAAAAGACGATCCATCCCAACAGCCTTTCGTCCGTGATGGACGTAAGATTGGACGTAATGAACCCTGTCCTTGCGGTTCAGGCAAAAAGTATAAGCAGTGTCATGGCAGATTGAGTTGAGATGGTTGATTCAGCATCTCCAGTTCCTGGTGTAAGGCTTGGCGTAACCGCAGCAGAAATATGCTATCAAGGTCGGAATGATCTGTTAGTCATCGAATTGGTGGATGGTGCTGAATGCGCCGCTGTATTCACTCGCAATGCGTTTTGTGCCGCCCCTGTTCAACTGGCAAAGGATCATTTGCAGCAAGGTGCTCCCAGGCTGTTGCTGATTAACTCAGGTAACGCCAATGCTGGAACAGGTCAACAGGGACTTGATGACGCCAAGCGCTGCTGCCAGGAGCTGGCTGGCCTGGTCGGTTGTGAGCCCCATCAGGTGCTGCCGTTTTCAACTGGTGTAATCGGTGAACCGCTTCCTGTTGAGAGGATGCTGCAAGCTTTTCCCAAGGCTTTACAGGGGTTGGTGCCGGAGGGCTGGGAATCAGCATCCCGGACAATAATGACCACGGATACACGGCCAAAACTGGCGTCCCGTCGCTTCGAAGTGGATGGCGTCACTGTTCAGGTAACCGGTATGGCCAAAGGATCGGGCATGATCTGTCCAGATATGGCCACCATGCTGGCCTATGTGGCGACCGATTTGAAGGTTTCCGCCAGTCTGTTGCAAAGCTGTCTCAAACAGGCGGTAGACCCCTCATTCAACAGCATCACTGTCGACGGTGATACTTCAACCAACGACGCTTGTGTGTTAATCGCCAGTGGCGCAAGCTCTCTGCCACCCGTTACCGATGAGCAATCACCTGTCTATCAAAAACTGGCTCAGATGGTGCTCGAAATCTGCATGGAACTCGCCAGGGAAATCGTAGCTGATGGAGAGGGTGCAACTAAGCTTGTTGAAGTGGAGGTTACCAGCGCAAGAAGTGTGAAAGAGGCCCAGGATGTGGCCTATACCATCGCTCACTCGCCTCTGGTAAAGACTGCACTGTTCGCTTCTGATCCGAATTGGGGGAGGATTCTGGCTGCTGTAGGTCGTGCTGGTGTCGAAAACCTGGTGATCGACGATGTGAATATCTGGCTGGATGATGTCTGTATCGTTCGTCAGGGTGGACGGGCATCTGATTATACCGAAGAGGCGGGGCAAGCTGTGATGCAACGCTCTAACATTACGATTCGGGTCGAGTTGGGTCGGGGTGATGCCGCAACAAAGGTACTGACCTGTGACCTCTCCTACGACTATGTCAAAATCAATGCTGAGTACCGTACCTAGCGTTTCATAATATTAAGGTGCCGGGCAATAATCGTAGGTCGGATAAGCGCAGCGCCATCCGACAATCTCCTGCGGGAATTACTTGAAAAGTCTGATTGTTCTCCGCTTATTGAAACCATAAAAGGGTATCTGTCAGCTTGGAGTTGATCTTAGCCATAAACAATTTTTGCTTTTTTCCTAAGCGTACTATGCATCATTGAAAGAGATTTAATTGTAATGAATCATGCTCAGCTAGTGTTAGTATGGAACCAGTTCAGGACGCTAAATTAGGTAACCCGGCAACACACTGATTGTTACCCATGGCCATTCAAGTCGCAGCAGCAGCAATTATCGATACCTATGGCCGGGTTCTGGTCAGTAAGCGGGCAGAGCATACTCATCAGGGTGGTCTGTGGGAATTTCCGGGTGGAAAGCTGGAACCGGGAGAGACCTCGGAAGCTGCACTATCAAGAGAACTCAAGGAAGAGCTCGGAATCGATCCCACTGAATATGAATCACTGATAAGAATAAGGCACGACTATGATGATCGGGAAGTTGTGCTCGATTTTTATCGCGTCACATCCTACAGGGGGGTGGCAAAGGGCCTGGAAGGGCAACCCTTGCGTTGGATATCACCTGGTAAGATGGTGCCAGAAGAGTTCCCTGCAGCTGATCGCCCAGTCATTACCGCACTGCAACTTCCAAAGCGTTATCTGATTACCGGTGCGGATCCAAACGATTCAGTTACGTTTCTGGATTGTCTGTCCCGAGCTATTACTCAAGGTATTCAGCTTGTACAACTGCGTGCCCATCAGTTATCGGATGCGACCTATCGGCAATTGATGAATAGAGCGCTTGAACTGTGTCGATCGAGCGATGTAAAGCTACTATTGAATCGTGCTGAAGGCGTGTTGGCGTGGCATGGTGAAGCGGACGGTCTTCACTTAACCACTCGAAATTTGATGTCCCTTTCCCAGCGACCATCGGGAGCTGGGTTGATTGGTGCATCCTGCCATCAATTGGATGAGTTGAAAAAGGCAGAAAGTCTTGGTCTTGATTATGTGCTGCTTTCACCTGTTCAGGTCACCTCTACCCACCCCGATGCACAGAACCTGGGTTGGCCACGTTTTACGGCATGGGTGGATCAGGTCAACCTGCCGGTTTATGCGCTGGGTGGTATGACAGTGGATGACCTGCCACAAGCAGTTTCAAATGGTGCTCAGGGTATTGCAGGGATCAGCACTTTCTGGTCTCAGTCATTGAATCCATAGTCCTCAATCAAACGCTGTAAGGCCTCGATCTTCTCCTCTGACTGATCAGTAAATTCGAGTCCAGAGTCATAAAAAGCTGTATTTATATCTTTTGAGCTCCAACGGCAAACCGCCTTGAAATTCAAAAAGTTAAGCTCCTCTTCACTCTCCGGGAGGTTGATCTTAAGATTGAACTCTTCGCCTGTAGGTACCGGTTTTTCACCAATCAGCATCATGCCTTGAGAATTAATATCAACCACCTGCCCTAAAGGTGTATTGTCCTCTGTTTTCCAAACTCTCAGGTAGTAGATCAGGTGGCGACGTTTAATTGCACGTCGGTCTTCAGGCTTCAGTTCATTCTCGTGAATATGTTCTGTGGGTGTTTTTATATACATCTTGTGGACCACCTAATCAGTGATTTGGTTTGGCTAGATCGCCGTCTGAAATGAAAGGGACAGGACAACCAGATTGGATCAGCTCTCACTGTATGATAGTGGCTGATATGGAATCTGCAATCATGGATAATTGATATTCATCAAACAATCGGAATATCCTATAAACTTGAATAACAATCCATTTGATTCCAGGGTAGAAATTAAATATGAGACACAACGCCAGATAAATATGGTGCAGCAGGAGAGTTGTGTCGATATGATGTCACGTTACATGCTGGTATATGATGCCTGATTTTAGTACCTGTCGAATGAGTGCCTGATTGATATTTAGTGCAAAGCATGTAGAGCGGAGCTTTTAAAAGGGAACCATAATCAACGGTGTATCATGAGTGTCCACGGATATATTGACACATACCAAGGAGCTGCTCTGTCTTGCATTTAAGGAAGAGATGCCATGTTTAAAAAATTCTTCGAACAGAGTTTACTCGCCAATTCGGAGTATCAACAGGCGTTAGTGCGTCTGGGTATCTGGCTTTTTTGCTGCTTCTCAATGTGGTTTGCCATTAGGACGGATCACTATTCCGTTGATTTGCCACTGCTTATTACCCTCTATTCCACTTTTTTTACCTATTTTATTCTTCTTTTGATCAGTATTGTGATCTGGCCAAAGATGCCATACCGGGTAGATGTCGACCTAATAGTCGATATCAGTGCAACCAGTCTGGCAATATTTCTGACATCAGATGCATTCAGTCCTTTCTATCTGATTTACCATTGGATTTATATCTCGTATGGCATCAGATACGGGGCCAGGCAGCTGATGATCGCTTCGATACTGAGTTTTGTCACTTACAGCATGCTGTTGATTTATCTGCAGCAATGGCAATTTCATGTTCTTGAAGCCTTTGTGTTTGTACTTCTGCTTCTTGTCATTCCAGTATATCAATACATCCTGTTGCGCCAGCTTCATAAGGCTAAGCGCGAGGCCATGCTGGCCAAGAAGGCGAGAGGAAATTTTCTCGCGACCATGACACATGAACTGCGTACCCCCCTGGTAGGCGTAATGGGTATGGCCAGATTGCTGCAAAATACCCCACTGGATGCGGAACAAAAGGAGTATGTGCAATCCATTAATGGCTCTGTAAGACTGCTCAGGTCAATGATCAGTGACGTATTGGACCTGTCAAAAATAGATGCAAATAAATTGGAGCTGAGTACCGAATGGTTCGATGTCTACGAATTGGTGAAGAATATCTCTTCAAGTCTGGCATCAGAAGCGCAAGGGAAAAGGCTGGAGATGTACTGTTGGATCGATCCTGAAGTACCTCAGCAATTATATGGTGATCGACTCAGAGTCACCCAGATTCTTTTCAATATGGTAGGTAACGCCATAAAGTTTACCGATCAAGGCTATGTCTGTTTACGCGTCTTATTGGCAGAGGCTAATAGTGAAGTTTCAACCAGTCATATTCTGTTTGAGGTCGAAGATAGCGGAATCGGGATTCCAGAGGAGAAGTTGGCTGAGATTTTCAATGCCTATTGGCAGGCGGATGATAAGAATCAGCATAAACGCTTTGAAGGCGCGGGTCTTGGTACCTCGGTGATTCGGGATCTGACTCGTTTGATGAAGGGACAGGTGAATGTCATCAGTAACCCAGGAGATGGAACTAAATTCAGTGTTCGTTTGCCCTTGCTGGGAGAGAAACCTGGCATCGAGGCAATTCAGGAAGCAGTACCGTTGGCACAAAGATACCCCCTGCTCAAAGATAAAAAGGTAATGATTTATGATCAGGATCCTAATGCCATGCAGATGCACCTGCAGATCGTTGATGAGCTTGGCATGAGGGCGCTATCCGCAAATGAGCTGAATCGTTTTTGTCGACAGTTGAATCAGGATCTTGATTTTCTCCTGATTTGTGACTCATTCAATGACAAAGCAATCAAACAGGTTATCCGCTGTGTCAATACTATTGAGCCTTCGATTCCAATGATTTTAGTGGGCTATCGAACTGAGAATCTCAGTTATGCCTCAATCAGTACACCCGTCTTGATTAAGCCATTTCTCAGTATGGATCTGGCTCAGACGGTCATGGATCTTTTAATTCCTCATCAAGCGCAGAATTCAGATATCGGTGATGATAGTAAACAAGTCAATAATAGCCGTGCCATTAACGTTCTACTGGCTGATGACAATGTTATTGCATCAAAGGTATTGGAAACTTTATTGAAACAACGTGGGCATCAGGTCAAAGTGACCAGAAACGGCAAGGAAGCGCTGCAGGCGGTGAATGAGAAAGAGTATGAGTTGGCATTTGTCGACCTGTGTATGCCGGATGTGGATGGCATCGAATTCACGCGTCTCTACAGGGAGCGGGAATCCAAAAGCCGATATATGACCATCTATGCGCTGACTGCGAATAGCGTCGAGGATATGATGGAGCTATGTATTCGAGTCGGTATGGATGGGTTTCTGACAAAACCGGTTGAACCTGAGGTGTTGGAGGGAATCATTGAGCGCCACCTCAATGGTCGAATGGATGCGAAACACTGGCTGCCGGCCCCGGGCTGAACACGGCTTGCCGCATTCAGCCTCTATTTTAGTCAACTCCTGATTACTCTCCATCCTCAGCTAAAGAATCTAGACTTTGATATTTTGATGTATGGGTGTTGCAGATGGCTATTCATTCAAATCAGGCGCACTGTTTTTTAGCCCATTTGGTGGGGCATGGCCCCACCCTACCTGTTTGGATGATGTGTAGGGTGGGGCCATGCCTCACCAAAGAAGGCGAACAAACGATAAAAACCACATCTAACATGCTAGGGTTTATTCACTATCACGGCAGATGACTTTTAAGCATAATCAAGTATGAATTTGGTTTGGCTCTGAACCTTAATTATCGCATAAGTCTGGAAGTTATCGAATGCACTGTACGGTCTACTAGAGCTGTAGTGCGTGCCAGATCTTTAGGCAATTGGCAGATTGGTTCATGGTGTAAAAATGCAATCCTGGTGCACCTTCTGCAAGCAGGCGTTCACACATTGCAGTCACCACATCAGCGCCGTAGCTGCGAATCGAATCCAGATCATCGCCATAGCCTTCCAATCGTTTTCTAAGCCAACGGGGAATCTCGGTACCACATGCGTCCGAGAATCTGGCCAGCTGGGTAAAGTTTGTGATTGGCATGATGCCTGGCACGATGGGAATGTCGATCTGTAGTCTCTGGCATTCGTCGAGAAAGCGAAAATAGGCATCTGCATTATAAAAATATTGAGTGATCGCACTATTGGCGCCAGCTTCGACCTTGCCTTTGAAATAGTTTAGATCCTGCTCTGGTGTGACGGCTTGGGGATGAAACTCAGGATATGCAGCCACTTCGATGTGAAAATAGTCACCAAAGGTTTTACGGATCAATTCCACCAATTGATTGGCATGATTGAGTTCGCCTAGACCGCCAAGACCTGTCCCGGAAGGCAGGTCACCACGCAGTGCCACCAAACGGCGAATGCCTTGATCCCGGTAGCGCTCCAGTAGTTCAATAATTTCACTATTGTCCGCACCGATGCAGGAGAGGTGGGGAGCGGTGTCGATTCTCTTTTCTACCAGCCAGTCAACGGTATCGAAGGTGCGCTGCTGGGTAGATCCACCAGCGCCGTAGGTGACTGAAAAGAAAGCTGGGTTGAGGGTTTGTAACTTTTCTACATTTGTTTTCAGGTTTTCGAATCCCTTCTCCGTTTTCGGCGGAAAGAGTTCGAAGCTGAAGGTTTGATGTTTTGATTGATCATTCATGGTAAGCGGCTACCGCAACAAGAATAGTTTGGAAGATGTTTGACCGGTATAAGCCGGTCAAACATCTCGATGTGAAAACAGGATCGGGGTGTTTAGTAGCGATAGTGATCTGGCTTATAGGGGCCTTCTACAGGTACACCGATATAGTCTGCCTGCTCATCCGAAAGGGTGGTCAGCTTAGCGCCAATCTTGGTGAGATGCAGTCTGGCAACCTCTTCATCGAGCTTCTTGGGTAGTACATAGACCTTGTTTTCGTAGTCACCGGAACGGGTGAAGAATTCGATTTGCGCCAATACCTGATTGGAGAACGAATTGGACATTACAAAGCTGGGGTGTCCGGTTGCACAACCCAAGTTGACCAGGCGGCCTTCAGCCAACAGGATGATGCGCTTGCCATCAGGAAAGATAATATGGTGAACCTGTGGCTTGATCTCTTCCCACTGGTACTGTTTGATGCCGGCGATATCGATTTCATTGTCGAAATGGCCGATATTGCAGACAATGGACTGATTCTTCATCGCAGCCATGTGGTCATGGGTGATGATCTTGAAATTGCCGGTGGTGGTCACGAAGATATCGGCCAGAGGTGCAGCCTCTTCCATGGTGATCACCCGGTAACCCTCCATCGCCGCCTGTAATGCGCATATGGGGTCGATCTCTGTCACCCAAACCGTTGCCCCCAGACCACGCAGGGATTGAGCGCAGCCCTTGCCTACATCGCCGTAGCCGGCCACCAAAGCGATTTTACCGGCAATCATCACATCAGTTGCCCGTTTGATGCCATCAACCAGGGATTCACGGCAGCCGTAGAGGTTGTCGAACTTGGACTTGGTGACCGAGTCGTTGACGTTCATTGCTGGGAATAGCAGGGTACCCTGCTCCATCATCTGGTAGAGACGATGTACACCTGTAGTCGTCTCCTCGGTTACCCCTTTGATCGACTCAGCCATACGGTGATAGCGCTTCGGATCCTCTTCAAGACTGCGCTTGAGAACACCGAGGATCACCTGCCACTCTTCTGCATCATCGGCTTGTGGTTCGGGTACAGCGCCAGCATCAGCAAACTCCACACCTTTATGCACCAGCAGGGTGGCATCTCCACCATCGTCGAGAATCATATTGGGCGATTCGCCGTTAGGCCAGTTTAGGACCTGCTCAGTACACCACCAGTACTCCTCCAGTGACTCCCCTTTCCAGGCATAGACCGGGATGCCCTCAGCGGCGATGGCAGCAGCAGCATGGTCCTGGGTTGAGAAGATATTACATGAACACCAGCGAACTTCAGCGCCCAGAGCAACCAGAGTTTCAATCAGCACTGCAGTCTGGATGGTCATATGTAGAGAGCCGGTGATGCGGGCTCCCTTGAGGGGTTGTTCGGAGGCGTATTTTTCACGAATTGCCATCAGGCCGGGCATTTCTGTCTCGGCAATGGCAATCTCGCGGCGGCCAAAATCGGCCAGGGAAATATCAGCAACTTTATAATCGGTGAACTCACTCATGGTAGTCATCTCCTGAATATCGTGAGTGAGCGCGGTTTTAGTTTCATCATCACTTCAATTCCGAGCCTGGCGGATCTGGATCCGTTGCAGCGCTCCTCGCAATAGAAGTTTGTTAAAAACTTGTCTAGAGTTTTGCATCCTCTCGGAGAATGTCCGCTTTGTCTGTATTCTCCCAGGTGAATCCTTCATCTTCACGACCAAAATGGCCGTAGGCAGCAGTCTTGCGGTACTTAATTGCATCTGTATTCAATAGATCGAGCATCTTCAGAATGCCATAAGGCCGAAGATCAAAATGTTGACGAACCAGGGCGACGATGGCTTCATCGGATATTTTACCGGTACCAAAAGTCTCGACCATGATCGATGTGGGTTCAGCCACGCCAATGGCATAAGAGACCTGGATTTCACAACGATCAGCCAATCCCGCAGCGACAATGTTTTTGGCAACATAACGACCTGCATAAGCTGCGGAACGGTCAACCTTGGAAGGATCCTTACCAGAAAAAGCGCCGCCACCGTGTCGTGCAGCACCACCATAGGTATCAACAATGATCTTTCGACCGGTGAGGCCGCAATCGCCTACCGGGCCACCAATCACAAAGCTGCCAGTGGGGTTGATGTGGATCTTGTCAGCTGGGCATTTGTCCAGCCACGCTTTCGGTAATACGGGCTGGATGATGTTTTCCATCACCGCTTCCTGAAGCTGTTTGAGTTCAATATCAGGATCGTGCTGGGTGGAGAGCACCACAGCGCCTATGCCGGTCACCTGACCATCTTCATATTGAAGTGTCACCTGGCTTTTAGCGTCCGGACGCAACCAGGGCAGAATGCCCGATTTGCGAATCTCTGATTGACGATGCACCAACCGATGGGCATAGGTGATTGGCGCTGGCATCAATACATCTGTCTCATTGGTTGCATAGCCGAACATCATGCCCTGGTCGCCAGCACCCTGTTCTTCCGGGGCTGACCTGTCAACACCCTGGGCTATATTGGCGGACTGCTTGCCGATCAGGGACATTACGGCACAGGTTGAACCGTCAAAACCGACATCAGAACTGGTATATCCGATATCGCAAACCACGCCGCGGACCAGTTCATCCAGGTCGATCCATGCTTCTGTTGAAATTTCGCCTGCCACCATCACTGCACCGGTTTTAATCAGTGTTTCACAGGCCACACGAGCCCGGTCCGGGTGGGGGTCCTGTTCCAGAATTGCATCCAGCATGGCATCGGAGATCTGATCTGCAACTTTGTCCGGATGTCCTTCAGAGACCGATTCAGATGTGAAAATAAAGTCTTTACTCATGGTTTACCTGATATTTTGTATGTCATTGGTATCACTGACTATATGATACAGCTATGTACGAACGGGCCAACACTCAGCGAAACCGGATTTTACACACCAGCCTGCTTTTTGCATAATGCCCCACCCTGATTCAATTCAATGTATTGAGCGTACTAATAATGGTCTCCCTACAGACACCGATTTGTGACTTTGATGCCGAGGCTCCGGATTTTGTTCTTCCCGGCGTCGATGGCAAGCAATGGTCCCTGCAGCAGTGTGCCGGAGAAAAAGGGTTGATGGTGATGTTTATCTGCAACCATTGCCCCTATGTCAAGGCAGTTATAGACCGAATTATACGGGATGCGAGAGACCTGACGGAACTGGGTGTCAACTGTGTTGCGATTATGTCGAATGATCCAACAGATTACGAGGAAGATTCCTTTGAAAATATGCGCCTCATCTCAGAACGCCTGAACTTTCCTTTCCCCTATTTGATTGATGAAACGCAGCAAGTTGCCAAGGCCTATGGTGCAGTTTGTACCCCCGATTTTTTTGGATATAACGCAGAGATGAAGCTGCAATATCGGGGTAGATTGGATGAAAGTAAGAAGGAAGCAGCTGATCTCAATGTGCGTCGTGATCTCTATGAGGCGATGAAACAGGTGGCCGAGACGGGTAGGGGACCACGGGATCAGATACCCAGTATGGGCTGTTCCATCAAGTGGCGGGAAGGGTCAACTTATTGAAAGCATTAGCAAATTTAAGGCGTTTTATTGTTCATCAAGCCAGCTTATCGGCCATTAAAGCCAACTGCTTTGCCCTAGGCTCATTGCTTGGGTCAGAATAGCGATCCTTTGCCCGAGCCGGTTTGAACTTGTCGCATTCAGAAAGGGGAGTGACAAATACTGGGGCAGCCAAAGGGTTGCTGATTAAAGAATTTAGAAATTTAGCTGAAATCCGCAGTGTTAATTCACCGCTGAGTTTCGAAACAAATAACCAAATCATTAATAAATCAGGAGGGGTCAATGTCCTCACGCAGAGAACTCGCCAATGCCATTCGTGCCCTAAGTATGGATGCTGTGCAAAAAGCCAATTCAGGTCATCCGGGTGCGCCCATGGGAATGGCCGATATCGCTGAAGTATTGTGGAACAGCCACCTGAAACACAATCCAGCTAACCCGGATTGGGCTGATCGTGATCGCTTCGTATTATCGAACGGTCACGGTTCCATGCTGATCTATTCCTTGCTTCATCTCACAGGTTATGAGCTGAGCATCGATGATCTGAAGAATTTCCGTCAGCTGCACTCCAAAACACCGGGTCATCCGGAGTATGGTTATGCACCTGGCATTGAGACCACCACCGGTCCGCTGGGGCAGGGCATCACCAATGGGGTGGGCATGGCCCTGGCTGAGAAGACCCTGGCGGCTCAATTCAACAAGCCAGGACATGATGTCGTTGATCACTACACCTATGTATTCATGGGTGACGGCTGCATGATGGAGGGTATCTCCCATGAATCATGCTCTCTGGCCGGTACCCTTGGACTGGGTAAGCTGATTGCGTTCTGGGATGACAACGGTATCAGTATCGATGGTGAGACCGAGGGATGGTTCACCGATGATACACCTGCCCGTTTCGAGTCTTATGGCTGGCAGGTGATACGAGGCGTCGATGGTCATGATGCCGACGCCATCAATCAGGCAATCGAGACAGCCAAGGGTGATTCTGACAAGCCTTGTCTCATCTGCTGCAAAACCACGATTGGTTTTGGTTCTCCCAACCTGGCTGGCAGTCACGATTGTCATGGCGCACCTCTTGGCGCTGAAGAGATCGTTGCTACCCGTGAAAAACTGGGATGGAAACATGACGCATTTGTCATACCCGACGAGATCTACCAAGGTTGGGACGCGAAGGCTTCTGGCAGTGAATCTGAAACCGCCTGGAATGATAAGTTTGCCGCCTACCAGGCAGCATTTCCTGAGCTGGCGGCAGAATTCAACCGTCGTATGAGCGGTGACCTGCCAGATAACTGGGAAAGCGAAGCAACCAAGTTCATCGCAGAGGTCAACGCAAAAGCTGAGTCTCCAGCTACTCGTAAGGCATCGCAGAACGCATTGAATGGTTTTGGTCCGCTACTGCCTGAATTCCTGGGTGGTTCTGCCGACCTGACCCCTTCCAATCTCACTTCTTGGTCTGGTTCCAAGTCGATTACTGATGGCAATGCCGACGGTAACTACATCTCTTACGGTGTAAGAGAGTTCGGAATGTCTGCAATGATGAATGGTATGGCACTGCATGGTGGATTCATCCCCTACGGCGGCACCTTCCTGATGTTCTCCGAGTATGCCCGTAACGCGTTGCGCATGGCTGCACTGATGAAGATCCAGTCGATCTTTGTCTATACCCATGACTCTGTCGGTCTGGGCGAGGACGGACCTACCCATCAGCCTGTAGAACAGATTCCTACCCTGCGCATGGTGCCCAATATGGATGTCTGGCGTCCTTGTGATGCTGTGGAGACCGCTGTTGCATGGAAAGCAGCTGTCGAAAAGAGTGATGGCCCAACCTGCCTGATCTTTTCTCGTCAAGGCCTGGCTCATCAGAATCGTACTGATGCCCAGATCTCAGACATCGCCAAAGGTGGTTACGTTGTCGCTGATTGTGACGGCGCTCCTGAGGCAATTGTTATCGCTACCGGTTCTGAAGTTGATCTTGCAGTCAAAGCGGCTGCAGATTCCGGCAAGAAGGTACGGGTAGTCTCAATGCCAAACACCAGTGTATTTGATCAACAGGATGCGGCCTACAAAGAGTCCGTATTGCCTGCTGCTGTAACCGCCCGTGTGGCTGTTGAGGCTGCAGTCACTGATGGCTGGTACAAGTATGTCGGTATCAACGGCAAGGTCATTGGCATTGATCACTTCGGTGAATCTGCTCCTGCTGGCGAACTGTTCAAAGAATTTGGTTTTACAGCTGAGAATGTGATTGCTGCGATCAATGAAGTGACCGCTTGAGATGATTGAGAGGCGCGTTATTCGCGCCTCCATCCGACCCAAATAAATGAAAACTCTATAACTGTTTAACGGAGAATCGCTATGACTATCAAAGTAGGTATCAACGGTTTTGGCCGCATCGGCCGTATGGCATTCCGTGCTATCGCAAAAGACTTCCCTGGTATTGAAGTCGTTGGCATCAACGATCTGCTGGAACCTGACTACCTGGCCTACATGCTGAAGTACGATTCGGTTCATGGCAATTTCGACGGTGACGTGTCAGTAGATGGCAGCGACATGGTCGTCAATGGTAAAAAGATCCGCCTGACTGCTGAGCGCGATCCCTCAGACCTGAAATGGGACGAGATTGGTGCAGATCTGGTGATTGAGTGTACTGGCTTCTTCCTCACTGAAGAGACTTGTCAGAAGCACTTGGACGCTGGCGCAAAGAAAGTCGTACAGAGTGCGCCTTCAAAGGATGCGACCCCAATGTTCGTCTACGGTGTAAATCACAATGAATACAAAGGTCAGGCTATCGTTTCTGCTGCTTCATGTACCACTAACTGTCTGGCACCTGTCGCTAAAGTGTTGAACGACAATTGGGGCATCAAGCGTGGCCTGATGTCTACCGTTCATGCGGCTACCGCTACCCAGAAGACCGTTGATGGACCTTCCATGAAAGATTGGCGTGGTGGTAGAGGTATTCTGGAAAACATCATTCCTTCCTCAACCGGTGCTGCGAAAGCTGTGGGTAAGGTACTGCCAGAGCTGAATGGCAAGTTGACCGGTATGGCTTTCCGTGTTCCTACCTCTGACGTATCTGTTGTCGACCTGACAGTGGAGCTGAACAGTGGTGCCAGCTATGACGACGTCTGCGCTGCCATGAAGTCTGCTTCTGAGTCCGGCGATCTGGCTGGGGTATTGGCTTACACCGAGGAAAAAGTGGTCTCCACTGACTTCCGTGGTTGTTCCAACCCATCGATTTTCGATGCCGGTGCAGGCATCGCTCTGGATGACACCTTCGTGAAGGTTGTCTCTTGGTATGACAACGAGTACGGCTACACCTGCAACATGCTGCGTGTAGTTGAGCACGTCTCCAAGTAAGTCCTGATGATCACGGGGCAGGCATGCCTGTCCCGTGATTTCACAGGATGAATCTTGAGTTATGCATTTTGAGTTGTTTTAACCTGAAGCAACAAAATCCATAACTCAGAATTCATAAATCAAAATTAAAATCGACGCAGGAGTCTGTTATGTCTTTTATCAAGTTGACCGATCTTGACCTTGCTGGCAAGCGCGTATTGATCCGCGCTGACCTCAATGTGCCAGTTAAAGATGGCAAGGTAACTTCGGATGCACGTATCTCGGCTTCCATGCCAACAGTCGAACACTGTGTAAAGGCTGGTGCAAAGGTGATGGTAATGTCTCACCGTGGACGGCCAGAGGAGGGTGTCTATTCGGAAGAGAATTCCATGGCACCGATCGCAGATGATATGTCTGCAAAGATGGGCGGTACCGTGCGTCTGATCAAAGACTATCTGGATGGTGGCTTTGATGTGGCAGAGGGCGAGGCTGTTCTGCTTGAAAATGTTCGCTTCAATTCAGGTGAGAAAAAAGACAACGAAGAGCTGGCAAAAAAATATGCTGCACTTTGTGATGTTTATGTAATGGATGCTTTTGGTACAGCACATCGTGCTCAGGCCTCTACTCATGGTGCTGGTAAGTTTGCGCCTGTTGCCTGTGCGGGACTCCTGCTTGCCGATGAGTTGGACAATCTGGCTAAGGCTCTCGCCAATCCTGCTCGCCCGATGGTGGCCATCGTGGGTGGTTCCAAAGTTTCGACCAAGCTCACAGTGCTGGAATCCTTGTCAGAAAAAGTTGATCAACTGGTTGTCGGCGGGGGTATCGCTAATACCTTCCTCAAGGCTACCGGAAACAATGTAGGTAAATCTCTTTGTGAAGATGATCTTGTGCCCACGGCTCAGGCTTTGATCGAAAAGATGAAGGCCCGTGGCGCTAATATCCCGATCGCTACCGATGTGGTGGTAGGCAAGAACTTCGCCGAAGATGAGCCTGCTGTGCTGAAGCCGGCTGGTGAGGTTACTGACGATGAGATGATTTTCGACATCGGCCCTGATAGTGCGAATGAGCTGGCAGAGATAATCAAAAAAGCTGGCACCATCGTATGGAATGGCCCGGTTGGCGTATTTGAATTCGACCAGTTCGGAGAGGGTACAAAAACTGTCTCCATGGCGATTGCCAATTCTGCCGGATTTTCACTGGCGGGGGGTGGTGACACCATCGCTGCGATTCAGAAATATGACATCTATGACAAAGTCACCTACATCTCCACTGCTGGTGGTGCCTTCCTGGAATACCTGGAAGGCAAGACACTACCTGCGGTTGCGATGTTGGAGGCTTGTGCGGCCAAATAATGAGGCTGTCGACAACCCAGAGGCCGGACAAGGGTTCGGCCCAAACAGACGTGCAACAAGCATGTAATTGGATAGATATGCCAAGAAGAACCAAAATTGTAGCAACCCTGGGTCCGGCAACGGATGACCCTAAGGTTCTCGACAAGCTCATCCACGCTGGGGTCGATATTGTTCGCCTCAACCTTTCACACGATGTCCATGATGCACAGAGACAACGTGCAGAGAGGATACGTAATCGTGCTCGTGCATGTGGTCGCCAGATTGGTGTTTTGGCCGATCTTCAGGGACCGAAAATTCGTATAGGCAAATTCAAAACAGGTTTTACCCTTCTTGAAGAGAATGGGGTATTTACACTTGATGCTGCGTTGGCACTGGATGCTGGTGATGACGAACGGGTTGGCCTGACCTACCCGGAACTGATTAAAGATGTTGCCCGCGGCGATACGCTGATTCTGGACGATGGTGCCATTGAGCTCTGGGTCTCTGAGGTTGAAGGGAGTGAAGTCCGCTGTAAAGTGGTTGTTGGTGGTAAGCTTTCCAATAACAAAGGAATCAATAAGCAAGGTGGTGGTCTATCCGCACCAGCACTGACTGATAAGGATCGTGAAGATATCCTGTTCGCTGCAGAAATTGATGTTGATTATCTTGCTGTTTCATTTGTACGCAATGGTGAAGATTGCAAAGAAGCGCGTCGCCTACTGGAAGAGGCTGGTGGACAGGGTGGAATCATTGCCAAGGTCGAGCGTGCTGAAGCACTCGACTGTATTGAAGATATTATTCAGGAATCCGATGCGATCATGGTTGCCCGTGGTGATTTAGGGGTCGAGATCGGCGATGCTGAACTTCCGGCAGTGCAGAAAATGATGATCAAGAAGGCCCGTAAGATGAACTCGGTGGTGATCACTGCTACTCAGATGATGCAGTCGATGATCGAGAGTCCGATCCCAACCCGTGCCGAGGTCTTTGACGTTGCGAATGCTGTACTCGACGGTACTGACGCGGTGATGCTCTCAGCTGAAACCTCTGTGGGAAAATATCCGCATAAAGTTGTTAAGGCAATGGACCGTGTCTGTGTCGAGGCTGAAAAACACCAAACTGCAAGACGTTCCGACCATCGTCTAGACAGCGTCTTCGGACGTGTGGATGAAGCAATAGCCATGTCCACCATGTATACCGCTAACCATCTTGGTGTAAAAGCGATTGCAGCGTTGACCGAATCAGGTTCTACTGTCAAATGGATGTCTCGAATCAGTTCCGATATTCCAATTTATGCTTTGACCCGACATGTACATACCCGCCGTAAAGTGACACTCTACCGAGGTGTCTATCCAGTGAGTTTCGATGTCTCAAGCACCAACATTGCACAGGTCAATGAAGAGGTCATCGATGAGTTGCTACGCCGTGGAGAGGTTCGTGAAAATGACTTGGTGATTATTACCAAGGGTGATCGCTCCGGTGTAGAGGGTCAAACAAATATTATGAAAGTGATGCGTGTCGGAGAACATGTACTCACTGAAAGTCAGATTGAAGACGCTGCTGGTTAGTAGTGTCAATAGATGTAAACGAGTATATAAACAGAAACTAAGGAGGCTATCATGGCTCTGATTTCCCTGCGCCAACTTCTCGACCATGCCGCGGAACACGGTTATGGCCTGCCGGCGTTCAATGTCAACAACATGGAACAAGTACATGCAATCATGCTCGCGGCGGATGCTGCGAATAGTCCGGTTATCCTACAAGGATCTGCCGGCGCACGCTCTTATGCAGGCGAACCCTTCCTGCGTCACCTGATTATTGCCGCAACCGAGATGTATCCACATATTCCAGTCTGCATGCATCAGGATCACGGTACTTCTCCTTCAGTCTGCCTGCGTTCCATCCAGTCAGGTTTTTCATCTGTCATGATGGATGGCTCTCTGATGAGCGATGGCAAGACACCTTCTTCATATGAGTACAATGTTGAAACGACTGCCAAGGTTGTTGAGATGGCTCATGCCGGTGGTGTCTCTGTTGAAGGCGAATTAGGCTGCCTCGGTTCTTTGGAAACCGGTCAGGCTGGTGAAGAAGATGGTATCGGCGCTGAAGGTACTCTGGATCACAGTCAACTGCTGACAGATCCTGACGAAGCAGCAGATTTTGTTAAAAAGACTGGTGTTGATGCCTTGGCTATTGCTATCGGTACTTCACATGGCGCCTATAAGTTCACCCGTCCGCCAACAGGGGATATCCTGGCCATCAATCGTGTGAAAGAGATTCATGCACGTATCCCTGATACCCATCTGGTCATGCATGGTTCATCCTCAGTACCTCAGGACTGGCTGGCAATTATCAATGAGTATGGCGGCGATATGGGTGAAACCTATGGTGTCCCTGTAGAAGAGATCGTTGAAGGTATCAAGCATGGCGTCCGTAAGGTCAACATCGATACCGATCTGCGCATGGCTTCTACCGGTTCCATCCGCAAGCACCTCAATGACAACAAGTCCAACTTCGATCCTCGTAAGTTCTTCAAAGAGGCGACCAAGGCGATGTCGGACATCTGTAAGGATCGTTATGAGGCCTTCGGTTCTGCCGGTATGGCGGACAAGATCGCAGCTATCTCACTTGAAGATATGCAGGGACGTTATGATAGTGGAGAGCTCGATCCGAAGGTAAACTAGTAGGTTAATCTTCAAGTTCGGCTGATTAAGGGGGCTTCTGGCCCCCTTAATTGTTTAGGGGCAAGGATTGCTCGGTAGTGCAGGTTCTCTCAGTTACATCAATCCTTCCAGCTCTAGAACCTTTTTCAGTTGATTGGGATTGAATCCCTCAAACTTTTTCTCACCAACAATAATCAGTGGCACACTCTGACCGCCAATCTCAAAGAACTTTTTCTGGATTTTTCCCGGTTTAGCGACATTAAAATCGAGGAAGGGGACATTGTTTCGTTTCAGCCAACGCTTTAGGTGGACACAATGTGGGCAGCGCAACGTAGTGTAGATGACCACTCTGGATGCTTTGTTTTTCAGGTTAGTCATTTCTACCTTAGCTTGTGACCTTGAACTCATGATATCTGCCAATACTGGTGAGAAACCAGCAGGGATTCATTATTGGGATGAAGTGAGAAACGCAGTGATAGATGCCGACTGTAAATCAGTTCTATTCGGCCTATCAAATCAACATTGAGTTGGGTCATATTGGCTACACAATCCGAACCATTACATTGAGTGTAATATAAATTTAACAAAGCTTGTTATCTTAGCTTAATTATAGTGCCACAAAACGAACAGGATTCGTAAACTGCGCTAGTTTGCAGGCTGGATCCCATCATTAATTATCCAGGGCCTGTTAACAGGCCCAAGTTCTGAACTTCAGTTAGTTGCCGGTCAGACGCTTTTCTGCCTCTCTGTACTTTTCTGCAGTTCTATCGATCACCTCTTGAGGTAGCTCTGGACCTGGTGGGGTTTTATCCCAATCGAGGGTCTCCAGGTAGTCTCTGACAAACTGTTTGTCAAAACTAACCGGGCTGGTGCCTGGTCGATAGGAATCTGCTGGCCAAAACCTCGATGAATCAGGTGTCAGAACTTCATCGATCAAGTGTAGTTGACCCTCATCGTCCAGACCGAACTCAAATTTGGTATCGGCAATGATAATGCCTCTTGTTAAGGCGTAGTCTGCGGCCTCTGTATAGACACGCAGGCTGACCTGTTTGACCTGTTCAGCCATTTCACTGCCAAGTAGGTTCATAGCCTGAGAGAAATCGATGTTCTCATCATGGTCACCAACCTCAGCTTTGGTGGATGGTGTGAATATGGCATTCGGCAAACGATCAGCCTGTTTAAGCTGTTCAGGCAACTGGATACCGCAAACCGCCCCATTCGCTTGATAGTCCTTCCATCCTGACCCTATAAGATAGCCACGTACGATTGCCTCTACAGGGAGCGGTTTTAGTTTGCGCACAATCATACAGCGCTCACCGAGTGCCATGCGTTGCCTGGAATCAGGTACAACCTCTTCAAGGGAAAGGGTGGCCAGGTGATTTGGTATGAGGGCCTGGGTGCGATCGAACCAAAAGTTAGCCACTCTGGTCAGTACCTCACCTTTACCAGGGATTGGTTGTGGCAGTACTACGTCAAAGGCTGAAAGGCGATCACTGGTAACGATCAGCAGGTGTTGATCATCTATCTCATAGATATCACGCACTTTTCCGCGATTGAGGAGTTTTAGATCCAGTTTCGATTCGAAAAGAGTATGGCTGTCGGTCGTCATGGGTTGTAACCAGCTGAGGTAAAAGGTCATTATACCCATGATCGGACATGAAACTCATGTCGATCCACAATAGGAAAGATTTTGGGAACCTCTGAATTATTGGTTAAAGTCTGATGTAAGGTTCCCGATACGGCTTAATCAGGTTTCTGGTGTAGTGATGAACAAACAAGATGACTTTTTGCAGGCATTCAAAGGCAGCTTCACTTCAGCGCTTAGATGGCCTCAGCTGGATGATCTGTGGCAGGTATTGAAACAGGATGCAAACGAGGGATGGTATATCTATGCCGTTGGCGAGCCTCCGCCAGAGGTATCGTCCGACGAGACAATGTTGTTGACCTTTGTAGATCGTATCGATGAGTTATTGCGGCGAGAACATGACGAAGAGTACTGTGGTATCGTCTATGCGGATGACCTCAAGCAGCCGACTTTTATCAAGATCTATGATCCCAATAATCTCGGTGTCTCTTGTGGTTATAGCGATAATCCGCCACTGCCTGGGTGGATACTGAGCAAGGTTAAGCCGGTCGATCTGCCCGCAATTGCGATGCCCAACAACCGTAAGCGATGGTGGCACTCCCTTTGGAAAGGGCAAGGGTGACCGTTGCTGAAATCATCACTACTTTTCCACATTATCCACCCGCTTTGAGAGAGTAGTCTTGCTGGCTACACAATTCATCAGAAGTTATACAAGGTTGGGCATGCCACACAAGAGTATTGGAAACTAAAAAAAATTCTGGATCCGATGGGGCTTGAATCTCATCAGCTCTGAGTTGTTATGGAGCAGCAGCGATAAACCATGATTACTTTTGGGTTTTGGGTCTGAGAATCGTGTTAGACTCAAAAAAACCAAGCTAATTAGTGGGTATTTACGAACATGACTGAAACCATACCTGAAACTACTGCTCGTTCTGCGGATGACCAAATGGCAATCACCCGAGGGGTAATGAATCTGTTCGATAGTTGGGGGCTGCGCAGCGAGGAGATGCTGTCGCTACTCGATATTAATGGCAAACCACGCCATATAACCCAATATCGTCATAACACAGCACTCCCCGACAGCCCTGTTGTCATGAAGCGAGTCGAGTATCTGGTGCGTATCAATGATGCCCTGCGTACAACTTACCCAACAAATCCGAGCATGGGGAAGCGTTGGCTTCGGCAGCGCAATCACTTGTTCAACAAACGAAGTCCCCTGTCGATGATGCTGGGTGAGGGAGAGCAGGGTATGGTCTATGTACTCTCTCGGCTCGATTGCACGTTCGCTTGGGAACAGAGTGGATCCACGCCTATCTGACGGATCGCAGGATAACTGGCCTCTCTTTGTGCAATGCGAATAGAAGTCACTGTTTGTGACGGTTAGCTAGTGCTATAGCCCGTCACCCTGCCATTTGCCATACCCGGCAGCTGATAGGCCCGAATCGTAGGTCGGATAAGCGTAGTGCTATCCGACAATCTTCTGCGGGAATTACCTGAATATGTTGGATGGCGCTCCGCTTATCCAACCTACAGCGGGTTATGTGTTCGCTGGGAGTTGAGGTTAATCATAAACAATATTGCTCTCCCCTTAGCGTGCTTCACGCCTTCGCGAGAGGTTTTATGTTGATGAATCATGCTCAGTGATTTGCAACGTTAGCCAGCCTCGGAATGGTGCGGCAGGCGGCACCCTACGTTTGGTTCAAGGAGAGGGCCCGAATCGTAGGTCGGATAAGCGTAGCGCCATCCGACAATCTTCTGCGGGAATCACCTGAAAATGTTGGATAGCGCTGCGCTTATCCAACCTACAGCGGGTTATGTGTTCGCTGGGAGTTGAGGTTAATCATAAACAATATTGCACTCCCCTTAGCGTGCTTCGCGTCTTTGCGAGAGACTTAAAGGTGATGAATCATGCTCAGTGATTTGCGACGTTAGCCAGCCTCGGAATGGTGCGGCAGGCCGCAGCCTACGAGTTGTTAGCTGGGCTAATTGCTTAGGCCTCTTCGCGACGGGCTAACCAGACTTCCATTCCCTGGGCATCCAGATCCAGGTCCATTGCCATCAGCTCGATGCTCTTTTCCGGAGTCAGAGGACAACCGATCTGTTGAAGCTTCTGCAGCAACCAGGCTTGTAGCTCAGCCTGGATCTGGACTCTTCTTGACTCACCTGGTTCAGCATCGCAGGCAAGAGCTATTTGGGTGAACTCCTCTAAATGCTTGCGTAATTGCTTGACCAGAACATTGGGTTGAGTGACTTCACCGAAGTGGGTCAGGTAGACTTTTTCCGGTTTGAGAGCCATCAGTCGATCAAGGGTTTCAAACCAGGCATCAGGATCGAGTTGGATTGGTGTTGTGGCGGGAATCATGAACGAACCTTGTGAGCCGTTTAATTCGGGATAGGAGAGGCCGAATGTATCCCCAGTAAATAGACCCCGGCTCTGTTCATCAAAGATACAGATATGGTGACGAGCATGTCCGGGTGTGTCGAGGCAGAGCAGCTCACGTTTACCAAAGGTTAAACGAAAACCGTCAGGGGCTTCGATAACCCGGTCTTCCGAAATCGGAATTAGCTGACCAAACTGCTCCTCGAATGCGGCCTCTCCATACACTGCTGTAGCACCTGCTATCAGTTTTGATGGATCAATAAGATGTTTTGCCCCATATGGGTGAATCACCAATGAGGCTTGCGGCAATTGGCTCATTAATTTGCCCGCACCGCCAGCATGATCAAGGTGTACATGGGTGGGTATCACATAGCGGACTTGTGAAGGTGAGAGCCCTTTTTCCTCCAATACCGCCATCAAGTGAGGCACGCTGTTACTGGTGCCGGTGTCGATAAAGACTGCTTCGCCTTCAGACTCCAGCAGATAACAGGCTGCCAGGCCTGGACGCTGATAAAAAGTGTCGATACAGGTGATCTTATGTGCGTATTCCAGGGTTCGTATATTGGTCATCATAGACTCGTTAGCTGATCTTATTTTCGGCACCCGAGATAAGATTGGTTATGTTGGATCGGTGGCGCCAGAAGAGTAGGCCGCTTACCAGGATTTGCATAATAATCAATTCGGGCTCAGGCCATATCAGCCAAATAAAGAGTGGGGCCAGCGCCATGGAAATCAGGGCTGAGAGGGAAGAGATATTGATGACTTTGGCCGTAAACAACCAGACCAGTGCTACTGATAGCCCCAGTCCCCAGTGCAGACCAAATTGCACGCCCAACGCGGTTGCGACCCCTTTGCCACCCTTAAAGCTAAAAAACAGTGGGTAGAGATGGCCAAGAAAAGCTGCGAAACCGGTAAGTGCGAGTATCAGAGGTGGTGCATCCAAAAGATGGGCAATCAACATGGGAATCAACCCCTTCACCATATCTCCGAAGAGCGTTACCGCAGCGGCTTTCTTACCGCCGATACGAAGCACATTGGTTGCACCTGGGTTATTTGAACCCTGACTTCGTGGGTCGGGAAGGCCCATTAAACGACAAACGATTATCGCGCTGGAGATCGAACCGAGCAGATAGGCGGTGAGAATTAATAGTGAATTGATGATCATAGCCTAATTGGAACCTTAGTCGCTGCGTCAGGTCAAGCTGGGTTTTCAATCTATTCGACCCCTGTTTGAGTTGTCAGGATAGTGTTAAATGAGGCCCAACAGATCGACAACTCACAAACTCCTTATCCTATTAGGGGTTTGTTCTTCATCAATACTCAACTACCATTGGCTTTTTTCCAAGCAATGGTTCTGAAATTATGGATATCGTCTTCATTCGTGATCTGCGCATCGAAACCGTGATCGGCATTTATGAGTGGGAAAGAGGCATCACACAGACCGTGATATTCGATCTGGAGATGGGAGCCGATATTGCTAAGGGTGCGAAGTCCGATGCCATTGAAGATGCAGTCGACTACAAAGCGGTAAGCAAGCGCCTGGTCTCCTTCGTGCGCGAGAGTAAATTCCAATTGGTGGAGACTCTGGCTGAGCGATGTGCTGAGATCGTGCTTAACGAGTTTCAGGTTCCCTGGGTAAGGTTGACTCTGAACAAGGTGGGGGCTGTAAGCGCCGCCCGGGATGTGGGGGTGATTATTGAGAGAACAAGGCGTGACTGAATCCAGTCAGGTCGTTCGTGCCTGGTTGAGCCTGGGAAGTAATCAGGCACCTTTGATCCACCTTCCCAGGGCTATCGATGATTTGAGAGCAATGTTCGGACTACTCTGTTTATCTCCGGTATACGAAAGTGAAGCGGTAGGATTTGAGGGTGATAACTTCATTAATCTGGTGGTAGGGATCCATACCGATCTCTCTCCCGCGGATCTGAATGAACGCCTGAAAGGGATTGAAGACAAGCATGGCAGAGAGCGAAGTGGTGAAAAATATGACGCCAGAACCCTTGATATTGATCTGCTGACCTACGGATCAAAGGTTGTCGATAGTGATGATATGCAGCTGCCAAGAGATGAAATTTTGCACTATGCTTTCGTTTTACTCCCTCTGTCAGATGTGGCGGGAGAGGAGCTTCATCCCGAGGTAGGAAAAACTTATCGGGAGTTGTGGCGGGCATTTGATCACTCAGAACAACCACTCTGGCAGGTGGATATGCAGCTGCAAAATACGCTGTAGTGATCAGTTTCAATACATTCTATAGAATCCAGAGCACAGGTTACCTGGGGATGGAGTAGGTGCGAAAAAGTGGGAGGTTGGCTTGTTCTGACCCTGAAATAAAAAAATCCCGGTACCCGCTCCTTGGGCACCAGGATCTTGTGTCGCACTGATTGGTTGGCAAATGGTATCAGTCCTATACTTCCATGTTCACGAGTGTCTTCCTTGGCTTCCGTCTCTGCGACGATGTAAAGTCTATGTGAATAACCTTAGATAAGATGCAGGTTTGTTCTCATTTTAAAGTAGGATTTTTCTGACGTTGATTGAATGACTCTCTTGATTCACCTGCGGATCTTTTGAAACAATCCCACCTCGATACCGGCTCGGCATCTAAGTATGTCGTGTAAAACATTATTTTGTGCCAATTTGGCTGTACCCTGACCATGAGGAAATTCCCATGTCGCTGATCAGAGCTTTTCCTGGACTCCGTCCTGCCGAGGGTCGTGCTGCCGATGTTGCTGCGCCGCCATATGATGTAATGAACGAGGCCGAAGCGCGGGAGATGTCTAAAGGGCGGGAGTGGAGTTTTCTCCACATCTCCAGGCCGGAAATCGACCTGCCACAGGGAACCGACCCCTATGCGCCGGAGGTTTATAAGAAAGCGGCTGAGAATCTCTCCAGGATGCAGCAGCAAGCTGTCCTGATTCGTGATGCCAAACCCTGTTATTACGTCTACCGCCTGACCATGGGCAGCCATGTCCAGACCGGGCTTGCTGCAGCAGCATCAGTTGATGCATATGACGCTAACCGTATTAAGAAACATGAGTTTACCCGTCCAGCCAAGGAGGATGACCGGGTTCGTCAGGTTGATGCATTGAATGCACAGACCGGCCCGGTCTTTCTGGTCTATCCAAGTGCACCGGAAGTCGATCAGATTTTAAGTCAGGTATCAGAAGGTAGTCCGGATATGGATGTCACTGCGGCTGACGGGGTACGTCATGAGGTTTGGGTATTGGATAATGAAGAGACTGTCGCGCGTCTGACCGAGTTGTTCGATGCCATGAGAGCTCTCTATGTAGCAGATGGTCACCACCGCTCTGCAGCGGGTTCCCGAGTAGGGGCGTCACGCAAATCGGCAAATCCAAATCACACCGGTGAAGAGTCTTACAACTACTTTTTGAGTGTCATCTTTCCACACAATCAGATGCAGATTCTCGATTACAACCGGGTTGTCAAAGACTTGAACGGACTTGATAAGGCAGAATTTCTCGCCAGAATAGAGACTGCATTTGAAGTGGCGCCGAGTCAGGAGCCTGTAAAGCCAGCCCAGCCGGCTGAATTCGGTATGTATCTGGACAAGCAGTGGTATCGACTGCGCCTCGATCCTGCAAAGATACCAACAGAAGATCCTGTGGCTCGGCTGGATGTCAGTCTGTTGGCAAATCATCTGATTGAACCCTTATTGGGGATCAGCGATCCACGACGGGATTCCCGGATTGATTTTGTTGGCGGTATTCGAGGCTTGTCAGGTCTTGAAAAACGAGTCGATTCCGGTGAGATGGCAGTTGCATTCTCTCTCTATCCGACCGGGATGGAAGATTTAATGGCAGTTGCTGACGCTGATGAGGTAATGCCTCCCAAATCGACCTGGTTTGAGCCCAAGCTGGCAGATGGTCTTGTCAGTCACGTACTCGACTGAAATCAGCTCGTTTAAACATGGTTACCACCAACAGTAGTCTACCTGAAGGCGATCACATTGATGTTCCGGCTGTTGAACACTGGTTGGATATGTTGCCAGATGAATTCAATGACGATGACCGGGACTATCTGCGTATTGCCTCCGAGATAGCATTGAGTGCCCACCCGGAGCGACATATCCTGAACGGGGAGAGCCAACTGCGCCATGCCCTGAGTGTGGCGGAGATTCTCGGCCACCTGCACATGGATCGGGAGACAGTCGCTTCTGCGATGCTGTTGGGGGTGCAGAAGGACCCTGGCATCACTCAGAAGAAGCTGGAGAGCCTGCTCGGAGCGAATACCGCGAGCATGGTGGATGACCTGGGGCGCATTGGTGCCTTGACCGACCTCTCCACTGAGGTTGCGGTGGAGGATGAAGAGCAGCATGCTGAAAATCTTCGTCGCCTGCTGTTGGGCATTGCTGAAGATGTTCGCGTGGTGCTGGTGGTGGTTGCCGAACAGCTCCATCTGATGCGAACTGCTCGCAGTCTCGCCCCGGAGATGAGCCGCCGTCTGGCAAAAGAGACACAGGATATCTATGCTCCCCTGGCCAATCGTTTGGGTATCTGGCAGATCAAGTGGGAGCTTGAGGATCTCTCTTTACGCTTTCTGCATCCGCAAGAGTATAAGCGTATCGCCAGTCTGCTCGATGGCCGGCGCGCCGATCGAGAGCAGTTTATCCAAGAGGTGATGGACCTGTTGCGAGAGAAATTTCTTGCAGTCGGAGTCGATGCTGAAATCACTGGACGACCCAAGCATATCTACAGTATCTATCGCAAAATGCAACGTAAGGCGGTGGACATCGAGCAGATATTTGATCTGCGTGCTGTGCGGGTGCTGGTGGATGATATCGCCCAGTGCTACGCGGCCCTGGGTGTTGTGCATGGACTCTGGAAACATATTCCTGGTGAATTTGATGACTATATCGCCACCCCTAAGGCCAACCTCTATCAATCAATACACACTGCAGTCATCGGGCCGGAACAGAAGACCCTGGAGGTTCAGATTCGCACTCGGGGCATGCATCACCATGCCGAACTGGGTGTGGCAGCCCATTGGCGATATAAAGAAGACGCAAAACAGGATACCGATTTCGAGCGACGTATTGTGTGGATGCGGCAATGGTTGGAGAGGAAAGATGTTGGGGGTGAGACAGGCGAACTGCAGGACGCATTCGACCAGGAGATGGAATCAACACGGATCTATGTACTGACTCCGATGGGAAAAGTCGTCGAACTGCCAAAAGGTTCTACACCTCTCGATTTCGCCTATGCGATTCATACCGATATTGGGCATCAATGCCGGGGTGCCAAGGTTGATGGCCATATTGTACAGCTGAATCGGTCTCTGCGCAGTGGTGAAACCATAGAGGTTATGACAGCCAAAAATGGCACACCCAGTCGTGACTGGATCAACCCTCATCTGGGATATCTGCATAGCTCCAAAGCACGTAACAGAGTCAAACAGTGGTTTAAGCAGCTTGACTACGAACACCATGTGGAGCTGGGTCGTTCTGCGTTGGACCGGGAGATGACCCGTCTCTCGATCAGCGAAAAACCGGATCTGGAAAAGGTTGCTGAAAAACACAATCTGCAACATGACGAAGATGTCTACGCGGCTATCGGTCGGGGGGATCTGTCTCCAATCCAGGTTGCCGGTTTCGGTGGTCGGGAGAAACCGGCTCCCCGTTCCAAGTCGGTTTCTGAATCAAAACAGTCCCGTGGAGCGGTAAAAGGGGAAGTGGTGGTTGCCGGTGTCGATGATCTGATGACCAGCATTGCCCGCTGCTGCAAGCCGGTTCCCTATGACTCGATAATTGGTTATGTAACCCGTGGTCGAGGGGTTACGGTCCATCGTCGTGATTGTCCCAATATCCGGGCCATGCCGGATGAGGAGCAAGACCGACTGGTGCAGGTGCACTGGAGCGATGAGCATCAGGAGACCCAATATGCTGTAGATTTCATGGTAGTGGCAGCCGATCGCAAAGGGTTGCTAAGAGATATCTCCGCCATTCTCACCAATGAGAACATTGATGTGATTGGCGTGAATACCAATAGTGATCGGAAAACCGATACTGCAACCATGCGCTTCACCATTGAAGTCAAAGATATGAATCAGTTGAGTCGTGTATTGTCGAAGATTGAGCAGTTGCAGGATATCAACCTGGTTAGACGCCTACTATGAGCGAACCCGTTTCACAGGCTTACGCAACACAATTGCCAGTCTGCTCCAGCAGGTCTAAACTAACGCATTGTAATTTTTTGTGTTTTCTTCACAATCAGCCCTGTCAACTACCATTGCGAACCACCAGTTTTGACTAAAGAATCGACTAAAATCAATCTCCTGAATCTTGACCAGAAAGAGATGGAGGCATTTGTCGTGGAACTCGGCTCAAAGGCATTCCATGGGCGGAATGTATTCAAATGGATCCACAAGCATGGTGTGATCGATTTCGATGCCATGACCGACATCTCCAAGCGCCTGCGCGAACAGTTGCATCAATTGGCAGAGGTTAAGATACCCCATCTGGCCCTGGAACAACCGGCACTGGACGGCACCCGAAAGTGGTTATTGGAACTCGAAGATGGCCAGCGAATCGAGACCGTCCATATTCCCGACAGTGGGCGTAGCACCATTTGTGTCTCTTCCCAGGTAGGCTGTGCCTTGGATTGCTCCTTTTGCTCCACCGCCAAACAGGGCTTCAATCGAAATCTCACTGTTGCTGAGATCATCGGACAGGTCTGGGTAGCTAGCCGTCAACTTGGGGAGCCTCCGCGCAATGTCGTGATGATGGGCATGGGCGAACCCCTGGCCAATCTCGAAGCGGTGATTACAGCGATGAATATCATGCAGGATGATCTGGCCTATATGGTCTCGAAATATCGGGTCACCATCAGCACATCCGGCATTGTGCCCGCACTCAAACGCTTGAGTGAAGTTTGTGATGTCAGCCTGGCGGTCTCATTGCATGCACCGGATAATGCTTTACGCAACAAGCTGGTGCCGATCAATCGTAAATATCCCCTGGAGGAGCTGATACCCGCCTGTCGGGAGTTCGTCCATGGGGATAAACGGCGAAAGGTGACCTGGGAATATGTGATGCTGGATGGTGTAAACGACTCACTGGCCCATGCCAAAGCTCTGATTCGACTGCTTGAGGGCACACCCTCCAAAGTCAATCTGATTCCTTTCAACCCTTTTCCCGGAACTGACTATCAAACCTCATCGCCGGAACAGGTTGAAGCTTTTCGTATGCGTTTGAAGCGCTCGGGTATTATTGCAACAACCAGAAAGACTCGCGGTGACGATATTGATGCGGCCTGTGGGCAACTGGTTGGAAAAGTAAGTGATCGCAGCAGTCGACAGTTGCGAGTTGAGCGGTTGGATAGTCTCAAACAAGGTGTTTCATGAAATTAATTTTCGGATGGCGGCAGATAGTATTACCGTTGCTTGTTCTGTTTTTAGTCGGTTGTGCGACTCAGGGAAAAAATGCTGATACCACAGGTAGCTTAGGGCAAGAGAAAAAAAACAGCCCGGCCAAGATCTATGTTGAGATGGGTATGGCCTACATACGTGAGGGTCGATCTGCCATCGCCCTGAAAAAACTCAAAAAAGCGATTGAGGTAGATGACGACTACCCGCAAGCACATAATGTAATCGCAATTCTCTACGAGCGGTTGGGCAACAACGAACTCGCCGGCAAGCATTATGAAGAGGCGGTGAAACTGGATAATCAGGATCCTTACATACGTAATGCCCGGGGCAGTTACTACTGTAAGCGCGGCAGACTGGATGATGCCGAAGTCGATTTTCAAAAGGCTTTGGCCAACCCGCTCTATCCCACCCCCTGGGTGGCATTGACCAATGCAGGCATGTGTCGTGAACGTGCAGATGAAATATCCACCGCTGAAACCTACTACCGGCGGGCTTTAACTGCAAATCCAAAATACGCCACTGCCCTCTACCAGATGTCAAAAGTCTCACTTGAACAGGAAAAGGATCTTTCAGCGCGCGCCTATCTTGAACGCTATCATGCCCAGTCCCGTCCATCTGCTGCATCACTACTTCTTGGTATTAATATCGAAAAGAAGCTCAAGGATACGACCAAAGCGGACGAGTATAGAAGCAAATTGTTTAACGAGTTCCCGGATGCACCCGAAATACAGATGCTCTACGAAGCCGAAAAAGCGCAATGAATGTTCCAACGAATGCTGACCTGGAAAATCAGGCGTCTGGCTCCCCGCTAGGCCCGGGTTTACAACTAAGAAGTGCACGCGAGCGCCAGGGGCTTGAAGCTTCAGACGTGGCAAGTCAACTCCACCTGCAAGCCTCGATAATTGAGTCACTGGAAGCTGACGACTATGAAAAGTTGCCCAGTCCCGTCTTTATTCAGGGGTATCTGAGAAACTACGCCCGACTTCTTGGGTTGAGTGAGGATGCAGTCGTAGCCTCCTATCAACGTCTACTGCCGGATAGTGATGAGCAAACCACACTCCCAAGACAGGACGAAAAACAGACAAAACCCATGAACAGCAGTCACGGCGTGATGAAGCTGGTGACCTGGGGGATTGTGCTGCTGTTGTCAGCTCTGCTCTTTTTCTGGTGGCTGAACCGAGTGGAGCTGGAAGAGCCAGAGCCATTTCCGACAACCGAAATGATGCAGGAAGAGGAACAGACCGAGTACCAGATTCAATCTGATAATAGCCCGGTCTTCGAAGCGCAGGAGATTGCACCGGTAACCCCAGAAATTGAACCAGTTGATGAGATTACACCCACATCAAACTTCGAAGAGCCAGCACTTTTAGATCAAACCAGCGATTCAGAAGAGCCTGCGCAATCAGATATTCAACAACTCGAAGAGGCAGAGACTCAAGCTGATTCGGCATTACAGCAAGAGATCGCAGCGCCGCTGGTAGAGAGTCCCCCCGTAACCTCTACAGAGTCTGTAACTGAAACAGTAACGCCAACTGGTAAAAAGACCCTGTTGTTCGCATACAGTGGTTCCTGTTGGACAGAAGTCAGAGACCAGGATGGCAAAGCGAGGATAATTGGAGAGATGAAGAGTGGTGCCCAACGACGATTGAGCAGTCAATATGGACCGTTCACCGTAGTCTTGGGTGATGCCTCATCTGTAAGTCTGAGTATCGATGGCGAACCCTTTGATTTAAAACCCTTTACCCGGGGTAAAGTGGCGAAGTTTACCCTGGATCCAGAAAAACTGTAAATCACAGCAGGATCAAATCTAACAACCTCCCCTCAGCGAGTAGGGTGCGGCCCTGCCGCACCATGCCAATGGTTATTAACCCGGCACTTAGTAGCTAGCCTCAGTCTAAACGCAACGACACCATCTCCTACCCATCTTTTTAATAACCGCATCAAACATCAGATTAAAATACGATTAGATTCAATACGATGAAATTAACTATTGCGCATGAATATTTTGCTCTGATGGAAACCTTCCCCTATAGGTTGACGCCTACTTTAACGGTAAAGTAGGTGTAGAAAATATCGGGATGTGGGGTTTAGCGATTGGATTAAGTTGATAGAGGAAGGCGATCGGTGCAATGATTATTCAGATGATGATGAAATATCATCATTTTTCTGGCAAGCACACGTAACTGTATTTGAATTTGAAAGTAATCAAAATGGATGCTATGCGCATATTTCAATATCAGTTTACCCCGAAGGCGTGCATTCTGTACCACCGGCACCAAATGCTGGGATGTTAGTTTATGAGTCAGGGATATGTGATATTGGTACGCCATGGGACGAGTATTTTTATGATCAAATATCTGGAATAAGGAAAAAAGCAACCTAACCAATGGATCAAGCTTGCTCCCTGCGGTCGCTGAGACCTCGCTATTCGTTCGGCCTTATACCTAAATCGTTATGAGTTTATGATACTCAGGAAATATAAACAGTGACTACATTAATAATAGTATTCGGTGCATTGATTCTGTTAGCCGGAGTGGTAATTATAATAAATCCGGAAACAGTATTTGGCTATCTTCGTAGAAACATGGAAAAGTTAGAACTACATATACTAGCTGTTATAGTAAGGCTGATTATAGGTGTTCTGTTAATTACTCAAGCGAGTCTATCCCGATACCCATTAACGATAGAGGTGCTTGGGTGGTTATCCATCATTGCTGCACTCACTTTAGCTGTAATTGGCCGAGCAAAATTTCGTAGTTTAATGTCCTGGGCCTTAAATACTTTAAAGCCATATGCTCGATTTGGCGGCCTTTTTGCAGCAGCTTTCGGTATTTTCCTTGTTTACGCATTCTATTAACAGTTAATTCAAAATAAGTGAAACGACTTAATCTACCATTAAATCTCTAACCCACCTCTTGTTTAATCGCTGCTATACCTCTACGTGTAAATTAGAATAGAAATGACAAGTTACGTATATATAGCTCAAAGCCTGGATGGATATATCGCTGGTCCGAATGGTGAACTGGACTGGCTTGATGAAATAGATAACCCAGAACAGAGCGATTTTGGCTTTTCTGCCTATATGAGTAATATTGATGCACTGATAATGGGAAGGAAAACATACGAAAAAGTCTTATCCTTCGGAATGTGGCCCTATGATAAGCCCGTTTTTGTAGCCAGTAATTCGCTGTGTGAGCTTCCTGTAGTTGCAGATGGCAAGGCTTTCTTGCTGAGTGGTACGCCAAAAGAGATGGTGCGGTCACTCAATGAAAGAGGTTGTTTTAACCTCTATGTTGATGGCGGATCTCTTATTCAGAGCTTCCTTATTGCGAACTTAATCGACAAAATCATTATAACTACAGTTCCAGTGATATTAGGGGGTGGTATTACTCTATTCGGTAAAATGCCGCGAAGATTTAAGCTCAACCATCTTGATACTGAAGTCCTTATCAATCAGCTTGTTAAGACATCGTATGATGTGGAAAAAGAGTAACTATATGTTTAATTAAGTATGAGATTGTTCAATATCAGGTTAATTTCATAAGTTTAAATGTATTGAAAAATAGAGTTTACTAGGAATATAAAAGATATGGCTGCAGATGAAATTAAGAATAATATTAAAAAGACATTTAATGCGGTTTCAAGCAGATATGATGAAAACAAGTTCTTTGCGATTTCAGCGAATAGAATGGCTGAATTGGTTCCCTATTCTGAAAGTATGAATGTTCTTGATGTTTCTACTGGTACAGGAGCTGTCGCTATTGAGGTGGCGAGAAAATACCCACATGCAGTAATTGAAGGTATCGATCTATCACCTGGTATGCTACAGCAGGCAGAGAAAAAGGCGCATAAAGAGGGTGTGGACAACATAAAATTCAGAGAGTGCGATGTTGAAAGTATAGCTTATGAAGAGGTTATTTTTGATGTGGTCACTTGTGGTTACGCCTTATTCTTCTATCCAGATATGAATGCATCATATTTAGCGATAAGCAAAACAATAAAACCTGGCGGGACTTTTATCTTTTCGTCATTTACAAATGAGGCATTCAAGCCATATGCAGACCATTTTTTAAGGAGGCTGGAGAGAGATTATAAGATAGAGGCTCCAACGCGAATTAGAGAGAGACTAAAGACAAAACAACACATTGAGGAGATGGTACAAATCGGTAACCATAAAAGCCTCATTGTAGAAGATCATAAAATTCGTTATTCCATCACAATAGATGAGTGGTGGTCTTTGCTAAATAATGCTGGTTACAAATCTCTAATAGATCAATTGAGTCCTGAACAGCTTGTGCGGTTTAAACAGGATCATCTTGATGAAATTAAAAAGAATTCAGATGATGGTTGTGTAGAGTTGAATGCTGATACCTTATTTGGAGTAGTGCGTATATAAATAATTACTGTCCCGGTCATACTGTAGATAACATTCACCTGCACTTGTATTAAACGTGCCCTTATGTCCTTATCCAGGTTTGCCTCAGAAACATTATCTGCATTAAAGGCAGATTTAACCATTCTGATCACTACAGGCTACAATTTTGTGCCGCTGCAATAGCGTAAAATACCATTTGCACCATCTGTGAGGCATCCTTGTGCCAACCGAAACCGCTGTCTCGAAGATGATTGGATACGGTTGAACTGTTGAGGTTGGTATTAAATCCACGACGTGCCTGGTCGCAGCGGTTTTCACTCACTAATCCAGGATCGATACTGTTGCCAAGCATTACTGTTCCGAGGGTGTTCAGATGGGCGTTGTCATAGGTAGGGTCTGTCGAACAAGTGCCATTGCTTGGATTGACCATCCCGGTACAGTTATATCTGATGCACTGTTCAACGATGTCACTTCCACTACTGAAATCGCAAGAGAAGCTATCGCCCCAGGCAGTGGGAGAGAAGTCTGTAATCTCATCGCTACTGTCACGTGGAATACCTGCGTCAATCAGACGTGCACTATTAGCCAGTGCATTGATAATGGTTTCACGCTCACTGTTACCCGGTGGGAGATCGAGGGCACGGCTATAAAAAAGCTCCTGCCATAGAGCCACGTAGTGGAATAGACCGCTGGGTGCAAAGGCGCAATCATTCTGGTTTGTATTGGCATCGTCACTGTAACAGAAGACGCCGTTAGAGAGGTTGTCTGCGGTGTACTCCTGCATCATTGCGATGTACTTTGTTTGTAGCGCAATGTCATTCACTGGAGAAAATTCAGCGGCAAAACGTAGGGCATTGAGATGTTGTATCACTTGACGGGTAATCACTCGTGATGACACTGTCTCCTCGCGACTCCCGACAGCATCAACATAGCGATTGATTACTGAGTCACCTGCTGCCTGGAATCGCTCTGCAAGGGAGCTATGTGGTCGGATCACATAGGCTTTGCCTGAGCCCTGGTTGTAAAACTTGTCATCTGAGCCATAACCGGAGCGGTAACGAGCACCATCACCTATACTTCCCGAAGCGATCACTAATCCACTGCGGATACCGACTACACCACGGCTACCTGTGTTATAGGCATTGCTTTTCCATAGATTCCACTCGGCAGGGAGTGCATAGTCCCATACCCATTTCGGATCGCCAGTGATAAACCACAGCAGGAGTTCGGTATTTGTCGGACTCCAAATATTGCTACTGGGAGAATATTCGTTGAGGGTGGTGTTAACCACATCTTTGATCCCTTCCTGCATTGAGTCTATCCAGCCGACCAGTGAGTAGCCTTTCATGCGATCGCGCTGAGCACCGCCTAGAATGCTGTCGATAACAGCATTATCATGAGCACCCTCAATCAACGGTACAAGGATACCCATCTCTGTGGCGGTAATATCTGGTAACTTTGGGAAGACTTTGGTTTGATTCAAATACCATAACGGTGTGCGCCATAGTAGACCTCGCTCCATAGCAACACTGTTTTGAGTGGCACGGACAGCGAATTCATCATCATTCAAACTCTCTATGTCGATGGATAGACGACCGCGGCCCCAGATCCCCTGAGCTTCTCCTAAGACAAAGGGATCGGATAGATCGGACATAACATGATAGAGATGGACTGATGCTAGGTCAGAGCCATAGTTGCTTTCTGCTGCAAGCCCTTGGGGTTCACGGAAACGCATCCAGGGTTGCTGTACCTGTAAAGTCAGATTGGCATCACTTACTCCTGCAACCGGTAGAGAAAAATATTCAGCGTCGGTAATAGTAGGTGAGTCAGGTGGTGAAGTGGTTATAGTCTCCCGCGCCCAGCGCCAATCGCTGCCTGAGGGGTTACCCACGGCACCTTTGTTCTGTCTTAATACAGCTGATGCACTGCTGGTGGTTGCGTCGCCATTGTTGCTAATGGCGCTACCATCGCGGCTTGAACGGGTGATAACCGTAGTACCATCCATACCGGTGAAATCAAAGACCAGGATTAGATTGCTGATATTGATGGTGCGACTCCACCAGTCGGAACCATTGATTGCCCCTCCCGGCGAAGCGGCGAACATACCATCTCCACACTCATTGACGAAGTCTGTTTCTATATCGAGGTCAGCGCTACCACGTACCAAAGTCCAACGCAGGGTGTAACCGGGAGGATTGGTACAGCCTGGGCCAGTCAAACCATTAACGTGACCACGGGCTCTTATTACTGTTTTAACCGGGCCACTCTCCTCTATCAGAAATTCGGCACTGTCAGCAGCAGGTGAACCTGATTGAACTGTGTCACCGTCAATCTGCAGGCTGGTACTAAAGGAGCTTGTACCCACCTGGCCGTTGCTGATGCCTGTCGCTGTTGTCGGGTCGAAGGTAACCTGACTGGCACCGGTGTCGACGATCACCGTACCGTCAGGGTTGGTAGTTACTTGCAGGGCATTTGTGTCCGTGACTTGAGGTAGAGTTGCACAGTAACGTAATGAGTATTGGGATAAGCTGGATGGCTCGGTGGCCACAACCGCTGACACCTCCAGCCATTTGAGCGGTGCATTGGAATCGGAAAGGGCTGCATTCCAACGTGCCAGGGGTCGGAACTGGGCCGCAATAATGGTCTCACCTGGGCCTACCAGTACTAGGTTTGCTGTGTCAGTGAGTGCTACTTCGCGTGGTATGGCTATACCGCTCCAGGCCAATTCTGAGGTTCGATTTACTGCCTGATCGTTGTACAGTTCAAGTGTTGTAAGTGCTTCGCACTGGGTGGTCATCGACCCAAGATTGGAAATGGCTGGGACGTTGGTGCCCGTACTATAGAAGGGACTGGTTTCGGAAGTGAGTGAGGTGATGTCAGCTGCATACTCCCAGCGCCAGCTGGCTGGACGGCTATCGACAAAGCCATTTATATTGGCCCTTACCTGAAAGATATGTTCTCCAGTCGATGTGCCAGTTACAGCGTGTGGACTGCTACAGCTACTCCATCCAGAGTTATCCTGATTGCACTCAAAAGTAGCCCCAGACGGTCCATCAAAATTGAATGATGCATTAGAATTTCTTGTTCCAGGAAATGGTGCTGAGGATATCCAGGTTCTACCTGCAATGCCCGATCTGGTGTTGGGGATTTCTCCGTCACTAGGTGAGTCATCGTTCCCCGGTGGTGCATCATCACCTGGTGATCCATCATCCCCCGAGGATCCGTCATCTCCTGAAGATCCATCATTATTCGTTAAGTCGTCGCCATCTGATGAGCCGCCACCGCATGAGGGTAATAGCAGGAGTATCGTGGTAAGTAGTAGAAGAATCGGAAACCACTTACGTGAGAGGTGAAAAAGCGACTGGAATGGCATTGGTTAGTCCTCAATTAGTTGAGTACATTATCCTACTTGGTACCTCACATGTGGATCACATGCTGAGCCATTGGTCCAGAAATCTCTACCGGTAATCTAGGAATTGACGTATCAAGACGCAATAATCCATCACAGATGAAAATAGATAAGTGATCCATCCAAAAAATGATTACTTTGAAGAGCTATCTGAGGAATTTAGTTCTACGGTAAGTCTAAACCCATGGCGCAGTATGGGGGTACAAGTGAATAATCGGTAGAAATATAGTGGAAAGCGAGTGGCTTGCGCCAACTTGCCCTTTGAAGCTGCTTTCGAAAAGCAGCATCATGTAGAGCCAATGCTTTGGGGTGACCTGTAGCCAGTGAAGAATAGGTTGATTATACCTCTCAAAATAGCCGCGCATGTTTTCTAAGGTAGATTGACCGTTCCAGTTGACCAGCTCGAGATCGTCTTTGAGTAGAACTGGAAACTGCTTAAGAGCAGATATCAATGGCAAAGATCTCTATCAGAAGTTTCATACGATCGACAATCCACTGTCGTCGATGTTCATGGCTTTTTCCGGTATAAGGGTCGAATCCGCAGAGAGAACCGCGACGTAGACCGCGAGAGACAATGTGCTAGTAGGTAGGATCTTTTTATTTATTACATGTCAATTTAAAGCCATCAATTAAGCGTGAGTATAATATGAAGAGAGTAATCGTATTAGGAGCGAGTGGAGCGACAGGACAATTGCTTGTTAAAAGCCTGCTTCAAAAAGGTGTCTCAGTTATCGCAATAGTTCGTAATAAAAACAAATTGAAAGCGATAGACACTCAACACCCGGATTTGCAAATAGTAGAAAATGAAATATTAAAGATATCTGAAAAAGATTTGTCAAAATATCTTCTCGAATCAGAAGTTGTATTGTCCTGTTTAGGTCACAATTTGACATTCAAGGGTATGTTTGGACAACCTAGACGGTTGGTAACAGATGCTATAAAAAATGTTGTGAAAACGATTGAGGCTATTGAGGTAAAAACTAAATATAAAATCATACTCATGAATACTGCAGGCAACAGTAATCGTGATATTCCAGAAATACCCCCATTCTCACAGAGGTTTGTGATTTCTTTGTTGCGTTATATCCTTCCGCCTCATGCGGATAATGAAGAAGCTGCGGACTACCTTCGTATAGAAATTGGTCAAAATCATAAAAATATAGAGTGGGTAGCAGTTCGCCCGGATGGTCTTATTAATGATGATAATGTGAGCAACTATGACCTATTTATCTCTCCTGCCAGGAATGCAATATTTAATGCAGGGCAGACCAGTCGAGTGAATGTAGCAGATTTTATGTCTGATTTGGCAATCAAACCAGTGTTGTGGGAAGAATGGAAGGGGAAAATGCCTGTTATCTACAATCAGATATAACAATTATTATATATTTTCAGATAGATTATTATGTTGTTCCGCAACCTTATTTTTTATTAATGTATCCGGTGGTCCATTTAAGATGCAGTCACTGCAAAAAAATAGATCGAATGAATATATGTAAAACGACCACTTGTTCCACTCTATCCTGATAACTAAGCGCACACGCCTTCCAACCATTGACGCATTATCATCGTTTGACGACGGACTACCTCAGGATCCTCATAAGCATGCGCAATCAGACTTGCCCCCTGAGCCATAACCATCAACTGTTCTGCTCGTGCTTGAGCCTCTTCACGGGGTAGGATTGATCGGAAACGTGCTTCAAGCCAGCGTATAAAAAGGTCAAACATGACTCTTGCCTGATGTTGTAAATTGCGATTGTCCTTACCTAATTCGCTGTTCAGTGTGCCCATGGGACATCCGTGGAGAGCGAGACTATCTGCGTTGTTCTCTACCATGGTAATGAACCGTTCGATGCAGTCATAAGCTGTACCACAGTCTAGGGACCAACTTTCTAACTGTTCTCTGATACCTTTAATATGCTGATCGACTACAGCCTGCAACAGATCATCCTTGGATTTGAAGTGGTATTGAATATTACCTTTAGCAAGTTGGGTATTATTAGCAATATCAGCGTATGAGGTTGAACCGAAACCTTTATGGTAAATATGATTTTGTGCTGCACCTATGATGGTTAGCTTTGTCGATGTTTTTGTAGGCATTTTATCTGTTTTTCTCATGAAGAATTCTCTCAGTATCGATTAATCGCAAGCGGCAAAGATACGTTGCAGTGGCATATGATCTCCAATGTCTCTGCCATAATAGACATCAGTCAACTGCCCGTCATGATTGATCAGAAAATCTGCAGGAATACGATTCAACTCATTCTCTACAGAACCGGGAAGGAAGCCGTTTGCGACCACTGCCTTGAATACGCGGGGTATTCCCACTGTCCAAGCCGTTGCGAATCCTTGCCAGGATGACTCAACGCCATACATTTGATAAAGCCTCAGGTCTGGGTCAGGTATAAGTGAAAAAGGAGGGGATTGCCGTTCTACGTAGTGTGCGATTCGCTCTGAGGGTGATTGTAATACGGCGAGAATACGAATTCCTCTACTGATGAACTGATCATACGTTTGAATGAGCTCCCTGATTCGCAGATTACATAAAGGGCAGGATGCGTAACGAAAGAAGCTAAGTAGCGTGACCCCAGGGTGTGTTCCAATCAACTTGACTGATCTACCTCGTATGTCATGTGTATCAAAAGCAGGTGCCTTTTTACCTAAGATCAGTCGTCCATTTTTCATCGTCTTGATCCATCAGGTAGAGGGCGAGCCATGGACATAGTTTCAGACTGGACTTCTGCCATCTCGGCTAACTGCAGATCAATAGCATCTTTCCAGTGGTGGTTTGGCCTGTAACCAAGCTTCTGCTCAGCAAGAGTGTTGTCTGCACCTGTTTCCTGCATCAGGTGAATGATACTTCGGGTGACAAGTGGTTCCCAGGGTACCAATGGGTCTAGCTTCTCCATTAGCCAGGCAAAGGCAAATGCTAATGGAAACGAGACGTTAAAATGGGGGAGGGGAAGCCCGTGTTGCTGGTTCAGGTGTTTTATCACATCTTTTACACGAGGTACTTCTGGTCCAACAACATTAAACCCTTCATACCCCTTCAATTTTGGGGCCGTTGTAGCCAGGGCAACACACTGTCCTATATCCCGGCCGTCGGTTATGGTCATACCAGTACGGCCAGCGGATACCCATGGCACCAGATGTGTTTTAAGGCGGGGTATCAGTATTGGCAGTAGTCCGAGTGCAATGCGCGATCCAGCGAAAAGGCCCGCTCGAAGATTTATTGCGCAGAATGTATCGCTTGCGAGCTCCCTAAGATGTTCCTCAATGGTTACTACATTTGCCTCGTGGGGCCAGTAAGAGCGTTTCGTCCCCCTGCTCAGTGGATCAGATGCGTATTTGGGTGCAGCCGCACTAACCGTACTGATGAAAATGAAGCGCTTAACCCCTTGTTTATAAGCTGAGTTAATCAAAGCCAGGGATGGCTTAAGAAAAAACGTTTCAGATTCCTTCTTATGCCCCCAGAGTGAGGTCCATGCAGCGGTATGAATAATAACGTCAACACTCTTCACGGCTCTATTCACATATTCGTGTTCCAGTAGGTCGCCGACCCTTGTATCTCCTCTGAAGCCACTGGGGAGTTTTGAAATGTCACGACAGGCAGCAATGATCTCTATCTCAGGAATAGCCGAGAGCGCTTCTATACAGTGGCTACCTATGAATCCAGTTGCTCCTGTTACTAAAACTCGCATTGCGTGTTGCCTCGGTTGTAAAATATACGATCATAATAGTATATTAGTACTATCGTATAGTTTTTGCAACGAATAGTGGTCTGGGTGTTCTAATGCGCCAATGAAGATGATAATAGATAGGATGACAGGTCTATTTTGTGGTGACGGTGACTGCTTGTCGGCGAGTTGAATCGAAAAAAACTGGGAGAGAGTTAGTGACAATTAAAGGATCATGTTCATGTGGGAGAGTCGCCTATAAAATCGATGGGAAACTACATGATGGTACATCATGTCATTGTTCCACTTGTCGAAAAGCCTCTGGCTCCCAATCTTCTTCATACGCAATTTTCGAGCCGGGTACTTTCGCTTGGTCTGCTGGAGAAGAGAGTCTAACCATCTATAAATATTCTGAAGAAATGGGGACGGTTTTTTGTAGTGTTTGTGGCTCTCCATTGGCTGGAACCTATCAAGGAGAGATTAGTTGGGTTACTTTGGGAAGTGTAGATGGTGACCCACAAATTCAAATTGAAAAGCATATTTTTATGGGTTCTAAGGCGCCGTGGGAGACTCGCCCCAGTGATGTTCAGCAATATGATGAGTTTTCGGAATAACGATATAGAGCCCACTTTGGCAATCCTGCGATGGTAGTCGAGTTGATTAATAAGAGTCTGATTGATGCGTTAATAGTTGTCTTGTTTTTGCCAGTAGTGTGTTATGGCGAAAATCGATTTATTAATGAAATACCAGACTTTACCCAAACAGATGTAAAAGAAAAAAATAGCGGAAATGGTCAACAATATTGTGCGCCGGTTGCAGTAGCCAACTCCATTGCTTGGATGAGTGGTACAGAAAACAAACAGCTGAGGCTTATAACAAGGCTGGCATCAACAAACTATATGAATACAAGCCTCAAAAATGGTACCGGTACTTCTGGTGTGCTGCGCGGTGTTGATAAAATATCAAGAGAGTTATTTGGGGGATTCAAAACACTTATCTATCAAGGCTGGAGAAAGCATCCTAAATCTTATTCAAGTGGAAAAATAGTACCAGATATTAGTAAGCTAAAATCTGCAGTCACAAGAAAATCTGCAGCATGGTTAAATATAGGATGGTACAAATACAACAAACAAAGCAATGAATACAGGCGATATGGTGGGCATTGGGTTACGTTGGTTGGCGCTCTAGATGACCAACTCATTCTTCACGACCCTGCCCCTAGAGCGGGAGCAATGTTCTCCAATGAATATGTGCGCTATAGTGAAATTGAAAATGGAATCCTAGTCGGGAAAAAGTCTGGTTTACCGGTATCAGCAAAAGGATTTATCGCACTCGGTGAAGGTTTTCATCTTAAGTCCGGTGCTGACTATGCCATACTTGATGGTGTTGTCTATTTTGAAATATAGGGTTTAGAGCGGTTGCGAACCCGTGCAGCTGATTGATGTATGTTTCTTTACATCATTTTACTTTTCTCTTCTCCCCCAGGGAGAAGGAAAGAGGATTAGTATATTCAATGCGATATCCTTTAGAAATAAGTAGTTCTATAAATCATTGAATGAGGTGAAAATTATGGAAAATAACCCAGTTGCATGGTTTGAAATATACGTAGATGATTTACAAAGAGCGCGTGATTTTTATGAATCTGTATTTGTCGTTAGTTTAGAGAAGCTTGGTGACCCAACAGATTCCGGAATTGAAATGTTGTCATTCCCATCTGATATGGAGAAATATGGCGCTACTGGAGCACTTGTCAAAATGGATGGTTTCAATGCTGGTGGTAACAGTACACTGGTCTACTTTTCCTGCGAAGACTGCGCAATTGAGGAGTCGCGGGTAAAAGCGGCAGGTGGAACTATCCAGCAATCAAAAACGTCAATCGGAGAATATGGATATATTTCTACAGTTATAGACACTGAGGGGAATATGATAGGCCTGCATTCATCAATTTAAGGAGAGATAATACCTTATAGAGTGGCTTAAAAATGTATATATGCTGATGACAGTTAAAGGGGGTAATTTCAATGATCAACTTTAAACCTCGTATGGCAAGTTTACTTGTTATCTTTCCAATAATTATTCTAGTCACTTCCTGTACAGCAGGAAATGCTCAGTTTTCAATTGAGACGCCAGCCGGATTCTTTTGGGGGATTTGGCATGGAGTGATTTCTGTTATCAGCCTGATTATACATCTGTTTAACGACAGTGTTGTTGTCTATGAGGTGGATAACATTGGTGGTTGGTACGATTTCGGGTTTTTAATGGGCGTTATTATGGTTTGGGGAGGAGGATGCCATGCAAGCTGTAAAACAAAAAAAGAAAAGCAGTGTGATAAAGAGTGGGATGAAATTGGTGATAAAGTAGAGAAGAAAGTAATGCTTAAATTAAAACGTTGGGCAGAAGAGGATGGGGCTGAAGAGGTTAATGGTGAATGGCAAGATATCAGTGAGAAAGTGGAGAAAAAACTGAAACGTAAAATTCGTGAATGGGCAGAGAAAGAGTGATTTAGACAATCAAGAAATGTAGGCGTTAACGGCGTAGATGGTTCAGTGGCACTTTAATTACTTGTATATGTAGTGACGTTTTGTCAAAGAGCACGAAACAGATAAAGATATACTATGAAAAATTCTAGTACTATTCATGATCTGCTGCGTCATCTTCCACAAAAAGGTTCGGTGGAATGGATTGGTGTTAGACCAGAACGCGGACAAACTATGACTATTCTTGAATCTGTTATGATAGATCTTAATAAAGGTTTGGTCGGTGACCGTTACAACGGTCGTACCGGAGGTTCGAGGCAAGTTACTTTGATTCAACACGAATATTTTCAAGTGATTGCTGCATGTCTCCATAGAGACTCTGTGTTACCAGAAGAGTTGCGTAGAAATATTGTAGTTTCTGGTATTAATCTATTAGCACTTAAGGATAAGAAATTTCAAATTGGTGAAGCTGTATTGAAATACAGCGGGCAATGTCACCCCTGTAGTAAAATGGAATTAGCTCTAGGTGAGGGTGGTTATAATGCTGTGCGCGGACATGGAGGGATTACTGCGAGCGTAATCAAGTCCGGTGAAGTGAGGCTGCATGACAAGGTTATCTATTTACCATAAAAAATAGATATTCTGTAAATATTATTATTACAATTATTAATCCGGCACCTAAATAGGCAAGCACGCCTAGGCCTCTCCTTTTACATTCAAATTTTAGGTGCGATAAGAAAGTCCTGAACCTACCTATTATGGCGCTGGGTTAATAGTACCTCGGCAGATGCCTATATAGCATTGACCACCGATTTCAAATTATGGTGGACAAACAGTTGCAATAAAATAGAAAAAATAGGTGATACTGTAATATTCAGATTTGGAGCTACCTATTGGGAGATGCGTGTCGAACAACTGAAAGTAGATAAGCTGGTAACGTTGGTATGCGTCGATGCTCATCATGAGCATGAGGGATTGCCATCAACCATACAAAAAGAGTGGCTTGGTATAAAGCTCAAATGGGTGATACGCAATCTCGATGGTGTGACACAAATAGATTTTGTTCACGAGGGACTTGTGAAAGAGCTAGAGTGCTATGACATATGTAAACAGGGTCGGGACTACTATTTTCTCTGTAGTTTAAAGCAGTATCTGGATACTGGCAGAGGTACACCATATACGAATGATAATATTAAGCCTGAAAATAAGACATAGCTGTCATGGTTAAGTTATAACTAGAGCCATGGTCCTGCATCTTGATTTCTAATATAAACACTTCACAGCGATTTAAAATGACGCGCCATCCTTTGTCGTGTCTCTGTATCGGGTAGTGATCCATATCCAGCACCCATGTTGTCCACCATGTGGTGGGTTTTGCTGGTGGCTGGAATCGCGCAAGTGATGGCGGGGTGGGATACGACATACTTTAGAAAAAACTGCCCCCAGCTGTGGCAGTCAAACGCTTCAGTCCAGTCTGGTAGTGCTTTACCCTTAGTTACTTTGAAAAGATTGCCTCGAGCGAATGGTCGATTGGCGATGACAGCAATACCTCGCTCCTTGGCCAACGGTAGTAGCCGGTATTCTGCTTCCGGATTAGCGATGTTATAGCTGAGTTGGACAAAATCTATTGGATATTTCTCAAGTACCTGGTATAACTCATCGTGGTCCCGGCCATGGGAGGTGGTAATACCGATGTAGCGAAGTTTTCCTTCCGTCTTCATCTCCATCAAGGTTTCTAAATGAACCTGCCAGTCCCTTAAGTTGTGTATCTGCATTAAATCAAAACGTGTTACACTCCATAGTTTCTTAGATATCCCCATCTGATGGATTCCTGAGGCTTTGCCATCGGTCCAGACCTTGGTTGCTGCGAAAAGTGCCTTCTGTGTAGGTATTAACTTAAGTAACTGACCGAGTACTTGCTCAGAGCTTCCGTACATCGGAGAGGAGTCGATCAATTTTCCCCCCTGTTCAAAGAAAAGTTCCAGCACTTTACCTAGGTTTTGTATTTGTGACTCGTTACCTGATGAGTCAAATGTACGGGAGGTGCCCATCCCGATTACTGGCAGTTTTTCGCCACTGGATGGAATGGTCTTTTCGATGAGCCGACGTGGCGTGGCAAGTAAAATACCTGGTTTAATAAGTAAACTGCAGCCAACACCAGCAATGGTTTTCAGGAGTGCCCGTCTTCCTGTCTGGTAATTATGATTGTTCATTTCACTCATCTCCTTTTGGTGTATTGAATTGCGCTGCAATCTGGTTCTGTTTCTCTCCTAGCCTGAAGGCGACCCATGCCCAGATAAGTGAGATTGGGGCTGCAATCCAGGCAATAACAGACAGGCTCATGCCCATACTTCTGAATCCAGTGTAGATCCATGAGCTGACTGCATCACCTCCACGATAGACAGCAGTATCGATAAAATTCTTCGCCTTATATTTCTCTTCCCGGTTTAGTACAACATATAGCATCTCTCTCGCAGGGCGCATTACTGCGTAATTACCTGCCCGTCGCATGACCTGAGCACCTATCAATATCGGAAGTGCTGGGAACAGGGCCAGCAGGAGAAATCCTGCACTGAGTAGCAGGGGAATCAGCGCCAGAACCCTGCTAAGTCCGAACCCTTTAATCAGCTTGGCTGTGACCAATATCTGAAGAATCAGAGTCAGGCCATTGACCGCAAAATCAATACTGGCGAAGAGTGCTGTACGCGCACCGGAATCTGCAACTGCCTCTTTGACGATCTGCGCCTGTTGAAAATAGAGAAATGTGGAGAGCAGAGTGAATAACAGCATCAGTAGACAGATCCCCAGCAGGTAGGGGGAGCGTAACACCAGTAGGATACCGTCCAAAATGCCTCCACCCATGGGACGTTCCATCTCCTGCGGAAGTTTGTTTTCGACAGTTTTCAACACCGCTCCAGTTGCCTGCCACGCTATCAATTTATGAATACAAAGGATTGATACTCCGAGTAACCCTGCAGAGATCAACAGCATCTGACTGGTCCCCAGTCGCTCTACCAGCAGTGCGGTCAGGAGAGGTCCTGTCAGGGCGCCTAGAGTGCCTCCAGCGGCAATGAAACTGAATAGGCGTTTTGCCTGTTCGTTTCTATAGAGATCCGTCATGAAACTCCAGAAAATGGAGACGACAAATAGATTGAATACGCTCAACCAGATAAAGAAGGCACGGGCCGCATAGGTCAAAGAAAAGTCAGATTCGAAAACCAGATAGAACAACAACAGATTGATAATAAAGAAGAGATAGACGTAGGGTAAAAACTGCTTACGTTGCAAGCGAGAGGTGATTAATCCGAACAGGGGTATCACCAACATCATGGCAATAAAGGTACCGGTAAATAACCACTGCATCTGTTCGATACCCGCGATGATCCCCATCTCATCCCGTATAGGGCGAAGAGTGTAGTAGCTGCTGAGAAGTGAGAAGAAGTAGAGAAAGGACCAGAACACAGCGGAACCCTCACCAGGCTCAACTGAGACCAGACGATGCAGTAGAATTTGCCATCTAGGGTGGGTAACTTGGGTCTCTTCACTCATGGGGCCATCGCTGTTAAATACCCAATAGAATTGAGGATGAATAGCATAGCTGACTTGCGTTCATTTAATCTCTTCGATAGGGGTTAAGAGGCAGTTTAAATCTTTACCCTCTGACATGGCGGTCTGAATGACAAGTATAGATGCTCCTCATTAGTTGGTAGCAGGGTCACCGAAACCAGGTTGCTAAATATTTACTCCATTGTGCAACCAAAATCGCTCTATCTTCGTAAAAGCATACATCGGGTTTGTATAACTTGTTGCTGTTGTCTCTTCTGTTTAAAACCTAATGGAGCTGAAGATGAATAATCTTATAGTTGATGCGGTTAAATGTTTAATAGCATTTGCAGTTCTCAGCAGTACTACTCTTTACGCTGCGGATGATCCCTCGATCATAGGTGACAAGCGTACCAGGATCCAGTCCGCTATGAGTGAAATGATTGATCGAAATACAGTTGATGGCGTCTACAGTCTTTACGACCCGGTGAAGGGTGAACTGCATCACCTGGATCTGGTTGAGCTACATGACGGCATTGTAAAAAAAGGAAATTATTATGTCAGTTGCGCGGATTTTAGAAACTCCGAAGGTAAGATGCTAGATCTCGATTTTCTGGTTTTGGAAAAGGATGACGGTTTTATTGCAATCCAGGCGGTAATCCATAAAGAGGGTAACAAAAAGCGTAAATATCATCTCGAAAACTAGATCTTACTGATCCTACTTCCAGCAAGATCTTCTGGAGAATAGTTTGATGCGCCTGTTACCGTATAATTTTGGAGAGTGTGATTCAGGATGACTGGTAGGCGACAGTGTGCATCAAACCCATCTGGAAATACTAAAAATAGTGTTCCGTTACATTTATATGTAACGAGAGAACCTTTTTACCATTACATATGAGGTGAGGTTGTATGACGCATGGATCTTGCCAAGAGAGTCGCCATTGCTGGCGAGCCACGCCTCGTCAGGTGCACTATTGCAGTCCTGAACACAGCCTGTGCTGGTGCCTGGTTATTAGTATGCCAATCAGGATTTGTAACAAGTATCTAAAAGGTATTGGGTTTTTAAAATTATTTACAATTGATGAAAATTGTATACAAATATCTGCTGGTTATTCTGCGGGTAGACATTCACTCAATATACAACGGTTTTTGCCTTCTGCCTTGGCTTGGTAAAGTGCATCGTCTGCCTGACGTACCAGTTCCTGTGACATCCTCTCATGGCTTGGTGACGTGGTTGCAGCGCCGATACTGATTGTTACCCAATCGCTGACTGTAGACTGCTGATGTGTAATTCGCAGTGTTTCAACTGCTTTGCAGAGACGTTCTGCTACAAGCATTGCGCCGCGAGAGTTCGTGTTGGTGAGCACCAGAACGAATTCCTCACCTCCGTAGCGAGCCAGGCGGTCGTTGGGTCGATAGAGGCTGTCTACCAGCGACTTTGTAACGCGCTTGATGCATTCGTCGCCAGCCTGGTGACCGTAAGCGTCGTTATATAGTTTGAAAAAATCGATATCAACCATCAATAGAGACATCTCTTCTCCCGAACGGGTATGTTCGTACCAGGTGCTTTCCAATAGCTCATCGAAAGAGCGTCTATTTGCGATTCCTGTCAAACCGTCGATACGGGCCAGCTCTTCTAGCTTATTGTTAGCCTCCTGCAAAGCTCGTTCAGATGCCAGGCGAGAGGTTATATCGCGAAATACCACTACTGCACCGATAGCTTTTCCCTCCTCTAGTTGTGGTGAGGCGGTCATTTCCACAGGAAAACTGGAGTGGTCTTCACGCCAGAAAGTCTCTCTGTCGCTGTATATCGTCTTCAGCTCAGTGAATGCTTTTCGGACTGGGCACTCTTCCGGTGGATTGGGTGTGCCGTCAGCTTTAGTGTGGTGCACTAGGGTGTGGTGATTGCTGTGCTGCAATTTTTCCAGCGGCCAGCCCATCATCGATATTGCAGCTGGATTAGCGAAGAGCATATTGCCATGTAGATCAACACCGAAGATTCCTTCACCTGCGGTTGTCAAAATCATCTCCTTCTGATGGTTCAGCTCACGTAGTTTTTCTTCCGTCCTGCGGCGAAGTTGGGAAGCATTACTGGCACGTAAAAGCAGCATGATCAGTATTCCCAGTAGAATAACACCGCCTATTATGCTCGAGACTGTTAGGTAGTTGGTTAGTTTATCAATGTAGGTGATGCGCGGAGTGACATCGTAATAGGTCTCGAAGGCCCCATCGAATTTCCCTTGTTGAGTCATTATGGGCACATAGGTCTCGACTACGTCTGCTTTGTAGAGCTGACCTTCCGCAGACATCTGATCTTTCTTTACCACCTTGGTATATGGCTGCCCATTCGATACCTGATTGTGGAAATAGTCGTGTTCATTCATTACGCCAATATCACGAGGATCGGTGGAGAAGATGGTTATGCCATCGGGAGCGAACAGTTTGAGTTTAACTAGCCCCAAATAGGCCACTGCATCATTGCCATGCTGATCCATGTTCTCTGGTAGTGACTGTTTTGATAAGCGTTTGTCTAATATATCCATATGCGCTGCCAGGAACCGTCCGGCACGAATAGCTTCGCGCTCGGTATATTCGATTAAGGCAACCTCAAATAGTGGGTATACGAAGAAGTGTCCAGCAGCGGGAAGGACCAGGATTACTATCGTTGATAGCACAAGGATCCGACGAAGAAACAGGTCGCGAAGTACCAACTTCAGATTACTGAAAAAAGCCATTGCCAGTCTCTTTTAGTTATTGTGAATTAACTGCACTGGAATACTAAAAAATATCCCTCGATTATCAATCAACGAATCCCCACCCAATATTAGAGAGTATGGTCTTGATTGCTACCTTTACAACTCCAACTAAAAAGTAATGAAGAGTTGATCAAGTTTTGATTATTGCATGTTCTCAATTGGGCATGGGAGCAAGATCTGTGCAATCTCTAAAGATTGTCGTGTCGCTGGTTAGAGGTAGAGTTACATGTGCCGTTGCCTAGCATATTCAATTCTATAATTACCCTTCTAAGTGTTAGTTACTGGATAGGTGACCTGTGGCTATAAGTATTATTTATAGAGAATGATCTGCTTTATTGTTGCTAAAACAACTGCCTGTTCAAAAGTTATCAGTTTGGAATCATGGAAAATTTCAACCATCTATTTGTCAGCAATCGAATTCATTTCTATTTATCCAACTTTAAATTCCTACTCGTTGTTTGAGTCAATGAAAAAGCGATATATTAGAAAAATAAATTTGTGATCAAAATCCCAAATATAAAAATTCATTAGATGCTAATAAAGTAATAAATAGATCTGCTCACAGTTTTCATCTCTTCTACCAAGTAGCATTTTCCATAACATTATTGAGGTTTAAATCTCCCTCAATTCGAGTGCAAAACGGTCATAAAAAAGCTCAATAGTGTTCAGTACAGCAAGAGAGTTGATGTGTCTTGTTAAATGTCGAAAGTTGTCGGGATGTGGAATTATGAACAGATTGTCTTACCAGGTATTGTCAATTGTTGTCTCCTTTTTACTATTTAACGGTATAGCGACAGGTGGAGACTTTAAGATTGAGAAGGCGCTATGGAAGGCTGAAAAGTCAATCCTCATCATTGAAGCCAAAGCCAACAAGGGTCAATGGCTCCTAATAGATAATGCTTATGACTCTTCCCAGGTTCTCGCAGACTCTAAGTTGAGAAAGGAGACTCTGAAAGTCAGACTTCGGTCACCCGCACAGCTTCCTTGTCGGATTCGGGTAGTTAATAAAAAAACATCTCAGACGCTGGAAAAGAATGTAATCAGTAGTGATACCGGTAAAATCCCCCAAGGCTGTTCGCCAACTGACTCATCCGAACCACCTCCTGCACCTGAAAACCAAGCTCCTGTTGCGGATGCCGGTGTCAATCAGGTACACCAGTTGGAGACAGGACAAACCAACCTGACAGTTACCCTGGATGGTAGTGGGTCATCTGATCAAGATGGCTCAATAGTCAACTATATCTGGGAAGGTGCACCTAAGCCAGATGGTGAGGTTTCGCCAAGTATCACTCTTGGTGAAGGTGTTCATACATACAACCTGGTTGTTGTAGACGATCAAGGTAAATCGAGTCTGTCTGATCGTGTAACTGTTACTGTTGATGCTGCTCCAGTCGAGCCGCCCCCTCCGGCTGTAAATGAAGCGCCTTTAGCAGATGCAGGTGTTGATCAGATTCATACCCTGGTAGCTGGGCAAACCAGCATGACAGTTACCTTGGATGGTAGCGGTTCAATCGACACTGACGGTTCTGTAGTCAGCTATATTTGGTCAGGTTTACCTGATCCTGCCGATGAACTCTCACCCAGTATCAGCCTTGGTGAAGGCACTCACGAATATACGCTGGTGGTCGTTGATGCTGAAGGTCAATCAAGTAGTGCAGACAGTGTGCTGGTCAGAGTTGATTCTGCACCAACAGGATCATATACGACGGCGGCAGAGGCTCATGCCAGTATCACATTCTATGACGGGCCATCGACCTGTATCAGTTGCCATGAAGACGAAGCGACGGCTATGCACGGCTCTGTGCACTATCAGCAATCGGGCGATGCTATAAATTTAATCAATGATGTTACCCCGTTCAGCAGCAATGGCTTGCCACGTGCCGGTGAGCGTGGTGATGGTGCCATTGGCATCAATACCTATTGCGGTTCACATGAAAACTCTCCCAGATTTACCTGTGCGGGCTGCCATGTGGGTAACGGAAGATTCCCTAATTCTGAGCTACCACTAGCCGAGGCTGAGCGAAAGGCTGAGCTGAGTAATATCGATTGCCTGATGTGTCATCAGGATAGCTACAAACGGTTCCCGACTGGTGAATTTGAACCGCTTGAAATCGTTTCGGTTGGCGCAGATGGTAAACCGGATCCAAACTTGGACCCGATCGTTAGAACCGGCGCGCAGGGTATTCCTGTCGTTGATCAAAATACCCTTGATTTTCTATTCGAGCCTGCGGATGCAAACAGTACCCTGGTTGGTCTGGGTGGTGTACCTATGATGCAGGACCGAGTAAGTGCTGCGCAATCTGTGCATGCTACTACCAGGAAAGCCTGTCTTAACTGTCATGCCAAAGCTGGCGGTGGTGACGGTACAAAGCGAGGTGACATCTCATCAGCTTTGATCGATCCTGATCCGCAAATCGATATCCACATGAGTGCAGGCGGTGAGAATCTTACATGCTCTGATTGTCATGATGCAGGTGGGCATCGAGTACAAGGGCGTGGTCTTGATCTCAGACCCAATGATGTGGCAGATCATTTTACCTGTGAGAGCTGTCATGATCAGCCCCATGGTGACTATAGCAACCGTGCTGGAGGCAGTCGCGACAAACATGCCAGTCGGGTTGCTTGTCAAACCTGTCATATTCCAACCTACGCCAAAGGTATGCCTACAGAAACCAACCGTGATTGGGAAGATCCACACTACTCCGATGCGGCTTGTAATGGTCGAGGTGGCTGGTTGCCAAGAGAGGACAAGGCATCCAACCTTACGCCTACATATCAATGGTTTGACGGCACCAGCCAAGTCTATGTGCTGGGAGAAAACCTGGCTGACTACCCATTAACTACACTGGAAGATGGTAGCGAGGCGATCACACTGGGTCTGCCTAATGGTTGGGTAGATATGCAAAATGCTAAGATCTATCCCATGAAAGAGCATACTTCCAAATCTGCAGTGCATGACGCTACCAATAGTCTGATCGCTCATTCGACGTTTGAGTTTTTCCGCACAGGCAGCTTCGATTCTGCTGTGCAGAGTGCACTCGAACAGACAGGTAGAACTGGAGATAACTATACCGTTAAGCAGGTCCATACTTTTCAGACCCTTAACCATGGCGTGGAAGACTCATCAGCAGCGCTTGAGTGTGGTTCCTGTCATGCAAGTCTTAGTGGTGGGCCCCTGAGGATGGATCTGGCGAATGACCTGGGCTATGGTCTAAAAGGGAGTGAGTCTGAGGTCTGTACCCAGTGTCATGAAAACAAGGGCGGCATGAGTTTCTCCAAGATGCACGAAAAGCATGTCAGAGAGAAAGGTGTGGATTGTTCAACCTGCCATAACTTCACAAGACCCGAACGTGGCTTGAATGCGAATATAGCTCACTTTATTGATGATTGAGAAGGAACCTACTTAGAGCAGGGAAGCTGAAATAGGCTCATGGTAAATAACCCATCCTTCAACAAGGATGGGTTTTTTTAGTCCTCTCCCAAGATCCTGTTGGGCAGAGGTTTTAAATCTACATAATCTAAGTATCGATCATCAGCAGGATTCAAGCCGGCAACAAATGATCTTTAATATAGTCAATATGGGCCGTTCCTGATGAATCAGGGTAATCCAGTTGATATGACCTTTCCCATTGGCGGTCAGCCTTTCAATTTAATAACTTACTTGAAGCTAAGTGTTCTGTTTCATCGTTGATCCAGAAAAAAGTATGGAGTCATTGAGGTAGTTCCCTATATCGAAGACCTTACAAAGAGTGAAATGTGGATGCTCTTAATTATTACAGCTATGTCTTAGATTTGTGGCAAAAAAGAAGACAAGTCCGTAGACAGGAAGGTTATGCAAATACCTGATTTACTGATGGCTACCTATCAGTTGACTGAATACGAATTCACTGTGAATATATTCAGAATAAAAAGAGCTTCATATAAATAACGGAGAAATTGTCATGGATCGTCGAACCTTTCTGCTGAATTCAACTAGTGCTGTAGCAATAGCAACTCTGGGTAATAGTGCGAATGCTGATGAAGTGGCTGCACCTGCAATTTCTGATGTTACCGTCAAGAGAGATGATGAGGCCGCGGCAACAACTTCTGCAGTTCCCACCAAGACAGGTGAAGAGGCTACTATGCCGCCAGTAAATCTGGTCTATACACAGAAGAACCCTGGAAAATGGAAATCCAAGAAAGGCACACACATACCGCACTTTGAAATCACAGGTAGAAAGATAAGAGTTAATACAGAGCATGGACAGTCCGAGCGACATTTTATTGTTCGCCATACCCTGTTACTCGAAGATGGTACCGTAGTGGGTGCTAATACTTTTACAGCTAATGATGCCCCGATATCAGAATATAATCTTCCAGCTGGATATAAGGGTAAGATATATGCCACCAGTTTCTGTAATAAACATGATCTCTGGGTATCTGAAGAAAATGTTTGATTTTCACCTCCTATCCATTTTACATGGCCTCCCTAGCAAATCTAAATGGCACTGGCTGGTGACAATAAAATATACAGTTCACAATAGGCTTGGCATTGGTATGCGTGTAGAGTATCAAACATCAATGCATTATTAAATTTTAGGAATTCTAAATACGAGTTTTAGGCCCCAATGATTCCTTTAAAATGTATGGTGTTGGTTTCTGAAGTTCCTTGTCTTCAAGGCAACCCATGTGAAAGAAGTTATCATCCCGGTGCAACGCATGCACTAGTAAGGATTTAGACTTTAATATCACGCCATGGATGGTCGCCCAGCCTTTGTAGGAACTGGTGGTTGAGACAATCCCACCCCAAGTTGACGGGGATCCATGTTTCTGTCTACTTTTCCTTTGTGCTGGAGGCCGATGAAAACAGCTTGTGCTCTGGACCATATTCCCAGCTTAAACTTGAAATCTTTCCACATCTCAGCAGGACTGATCTTGAAGATATCATCATAGGTATGGTCTGTTGCTGTCGCAACTGTTCCGTTAGGCCAGATAGCTGCATAGAGTACTGCATTTACAAAGTGGGAACAGATAACCCGTTGCTGTAAGAAATTACTCATACCCCCGCCTCGATATGAGTCATCCAAACGTGTGAGAGGGAACTGATTAGCGACCAGAAGACGTGCCCCCGGATGTGGTTTAAAACTCAAAGTGGCCAGATCCCAAACCGGGTATTTAACCGTATTAAAATAGGCCAGTCCGCAACGGGCAGACTTTGCAACTGAATCAATCATTTGACCATACAGTCTGCTACGTACGACCAGGTCAAAGTGAGGTCGTTCTGATACGGGATTCTTCTCTAATCCAGTTCCACCAATTTCGATAACTTCGCCGTCAGAGTAAATGCCAACATGTTGTATGACCAGCACTGAAACACCCAGATTAATGCTGTCTCCATAAGCCTTGTACTGTGTCTGATCTTGACGATCCTGACCTGCAGCGATAACACTCTGCAGAGAATTACGTTGACCAATACCACGAGGGACCCAACGAAAAAGAATATCGCCATTTACCAGATCGAGATGTTCCGCACTACTCGAAGTAAGCTCGACCATTACCTCATGTGCTAAATTAGGACCCTGGCGGGCAGCGAACTCTTTTGGCTGTTTTTGTGACCATTTTGTGATGGCATCTTTCAGGTCGGTTAGTATGTGACTATGTAGGTAACCACTCACTGCTGCATTATTGTGATAGAGACGAAGTTTCTTGATGACATCCTTTAATTCAGAGCTTTTAACATGCCCGATTCCCCTCTGGGCCTCCCTTTCAAATTGTTCTGCACGTCTAATGTGGCTTGGCATATCAGCATCTCCTACACTTGAAACACCATTTATCTTCCCACTACATCTATCAGTTTTAAGTATAGGTAATCTTAATTATCAATACACATTTATTAGTGCGTCCCGAGGTTTTAGCTACAATCTTCCTGCGAATATGCATGAGATACGTCATTATTAACCTCCTCTGCTCATACAGCTGCTTTTTTTAATCGTCATCACTATGATCGCGGATACAAATCATATTCAACCGCATCCCAATCGCCTCAGATAAGATATCCGGGCTAGGTTAGCCCTACATAACGTGGTAATCTTGCCTGCTTTTATCCAATTTTTCTTGAGTCCAATGGCAAAGCAGATCCAAGCCATCCGCGGGATGAAGGACATCCTGCCCCAACAGACCCCTGTCTGGCAGTTTTTCGAAGACCGGGTACGTTCGGTTTTAAGTCGCTACGGCTATGCGGAAATCCGTATGCCGATTGTCGAGATGACCGACCTTTTCAAGCGCTCTATCGGCGAGGTTACCGATATTGTTGAGAAGGAGATGTATACCTTCGAGGATCGCAATGGAGATAGTCTTACCCTGCGTCCTGAGGGTACGGCGGGTTGTGTCCGTGCCGGGCTTGAACACGGCCTGATCTTCAATCAGACCCAAAGGCTCTGGTACCAGGGGGCAATGTTCCGTCATGAGCGTCCCCAGAAAGGGCGCTATCGTCAATTTCATCAGATCGGTGTTGAAACTTTCGGTATGAGTGGGCCGGATATCGACCTTGAACTGATTCTTATCACAGCCAGGATCTGGCGGGAACTGGGCCTGAAAGATCTGGAGCTGCAGATCAACACCCTGGGAACCGCTGAGGAACGGGCGAACTATCGGGATCAGTTGGTTGACTACTTCAAGCAGCATATGGATTTGCTGGACGAGGACAGCAAAAGAAGACTTGAGAGTAATCCGTTACGGATACTCGACAGCAAGAATCCTGCGATGGCTGAGTTGATTGCTGAGGCTCCAACTCTGATGGCGCATCTTGGTGATACTTCACGCGCTCATTATGAAGCGATCTGTCAGGGGCTTGATCTGGCAGGCGTAAACTACGTGCAAAACCCCAGATTGGTGCGCGGTCTCGATTACTACAGTCGTACCGTGTTCGAATGGGTAACTGACAGCCTGGGGGCACAGGGAACTGTCTGTGCTGGTGGTCGCTATGATGGCCTGGTGAAACAGCTGGGCGGCAGAGAGACCACCGCGGTAGGTTTCGCAATGGGAATCGAGCGTCTGATCTCTCTGCTGGAAGAGATTGATCTGACGGAACGTCTGCCGGTTCCTGACGTCTATCTGGTGACCTTGGGTGAAGAACCGGAGCGGGTAGGTCTGAAGTTGGCGGAACAGCTCAGGGATGCGCTGCCTGAACTGCGCCTGATCAACCATTGTGGCGGTGGTGGATTCAAGAGCCAATTGAAGAAGGCTGACAAAAGCCAGGCCAGATTTGCCCTGATCCTGGGTGAGGATGAACTTAACAACGGGGAGATCGCCCTGAAGCCTTTACGGGGTGGTGAGCAGCGGCAAATCCAATTGTCAGAACTCGAGGCGAAACTGGCAGAATTGCTGGTGTAGCAAGGGTGACTGTGGAATGAAATCAAATAATCAACTGAGTTGAATGGGTTAGAGACTTATGAGCGAATATCAGACCGAAGAAGAGCAGGTCGAAGCCATCAAACGCTGGTGGAAAGAGAACGGTACCTCAGTGATCGCCGGATTGGTGATTGGATTGGGTGGCGTCTTTGGCTGGCAGACTTGGGGTAATTATCAGGATCGTGTTGGCGGTGAGGCCTCAGTGGCCTTCAGTCAGTTGATCAGTGCGGTTCAGCGTGGAGACGCTGACTCTGCTGAAAAACAGGCTGAGATGCTGAGAGAGAATTTTGATGGCAGCACTTATGCGCTATTTGCCGGGTTGTCAGAAGCCCGTCTGAAGATGGAGGCGGGCGACAGCGCTGCAGCCAAATCGAAACTGGAGTTGATCATCCAGGAGAGTAAAGTTTCGGCATTGACCCAGATGGCTCAGCTTAACCTTGCCAGAATCCTGCTCGATGAAGGTGATCTTGCTGGTGCTGAGCAGCAGGCGGGCATCGAAACTGGTGGTTTCACAGGTGAATTTGCTGTGCTTCGCGGAGATATTGCCCATGCCAAGGGTGATCTTGAGGCGGCTGCAGCAGCTTATACCGAGGCTATGACCAAAGATGTCAGTGACCGGGCTCTGCTGCAGATGAAGCTCGACGATCTGGCCGTCGCCACACCCTGAGGCCAAGATGATTCGTCACCTGATCTGGTTATCCATGCTGCTGTTGACTGGCTGCAGTATATTCACAGGTAAAGATAATGCTGACCCACCATCAGAACTGGTGGAGTTGCAACATGAGCTTAAAATTGAATCCATTTGGGATGAAGATTTTGAAGGGGGCGATGGGGAGCAACTCAAGCTGCCGCCTGCCCATGAATACGATGCACTCTACCTGGCTGAGCCCTCAGGTGAAGTCTACGCCATAGATCTAAAAACCGGCGACACCCTCTGGTCGGTGGACATCGATAGTCCGTTGAGTGGTGGGCCCGGAGTAGGTGAAGGCTTCCTGGCGCTCGGTACAATGGAGGCAGAGCTGATTGTGCTCAACAGTGCTGATGGCACGGAACGTTGGCGTAAAAGAGTAGGCAGCGAGGTTTTATCTGTCCCTGCAATCGGTGGCGGCTATATTGTTTGCCGGACCGGTGATGGCGGCGTGGCTGCCTACGCAGCGGATACCGGAGAACGTCGTTGGCTGTATGACCGTAGTGTCCCTGTATTGTCTCTGCGTGGTGATAGTTCACCGGTAATCAGTGACTCTCTGGTGGTTTCAGGCTTTGCAGGGGGCAAGCTGATTGGTTTGACTCTCGATGCCGGTGTAGTGGCCTGGGAGGCTTCGATTTCAGCGCCAAAAGGGCGCACTGAGCTGGAACGTGTAGTTGATATCGATGCAGATCCTAAACTGGTGGAGGGTACAGCTTATGTTACCGCCTTCCAGGGTGAAGTTGCAGCAGTGTCTGAATCCAGCGGGGTTGTCCTCTGGCGCCGGGCAATCTCCTCTCATGCCGGTCTCGATGCCTCATGGCGGCAACTGTTTGTCACTGATGAAGAGGATCACGTCTGGTCACTTGATGCGACCAATGGTGCCACTTTGTGGCAGCAGAAAGCACTGCATGCCCGACGCCTGTCAGCACCAGCCATGATTGATCAATATCTGGTGGTGGGGGATCTCGATGGCTATGTCCATTGGCTCTCTCAGGAAGATGGCCGCCAGATGGCAAGAATAAAAGTTGGTGGTGATGCAATTCGCTATCAACCCCTGGTGATTGATGAGACTGTTTATGTACTGGACGAAGGGGGAACATTGACTGCTCTGAAAGCGCTCCCGATCGAAGCTGAGAACCCCTGATGCTACCCGTCATTGCGCTGGTTGGGCGTCCAAATGTGGGTAAATCCACACTCTTTAATCGATTGACCCGCAGTCGCGACGCACTGGTTGCTGATCAGCCGGGACTGACACGTGATCGAAAATACGGCACTGGAAAACTTGGTAAACACCCCTATGTGGTAGTGGATACGGGGGGAATCAGTGGCGATCAGGTCGGAATCGATGTGTTGATGGAGCAGCAGGTTCGTCAGGCTATTGGTGAGGCAGATCATATACTGTTTCTGCTTGATGCCAGGGAAGGGTGTGCCGGTGGTGATGAGATTATTGCGCAGGAGTTGCGGCGTACCGGAAAGCCGGTAACTATCGCAGTCAATAAAAGTGAAGGTATTGATGAAGAGATAGCAGCCAGTGATTTCTATCGCTTGGGCCTAGGGGATCCACAAGCCATCGCCGCGGTTCATGGTCGTGGTGTTCGTTCACTCATCGATAGCGTCCTTGATAAGATGCCCCCTCCTGAAGAAGATATTCCCGAGGAGGAAAAGGGGATTCAGATTGCCGTGGTTGGTCGTCCAAATGTAGGAAAATCGACACTCGTCAATCGCCTGCTGGGGGAAGATCGGGTTGTGGCTTACGACCAGCCCGGTACCACCAGAGACAGTATCTACATTCCATTTACCCGTAACGATAAGCACTACACCCTGATAGATACCGCAGGGGTCAGGCGTCGGGCAAGAATCAAAGAGGCGATAGAGAAATTCAGTATCATCAAGACACTGCAATCGATGCAAGAGGCGAATGTTGTGCTTCTGGTACTCGATGCACAGCAGGAGATCGGTGAACAGGATGCCACTCTCGCTGGGCATGTACTGGAGAGCGGTAGAGCACTGATTCTGGTGATCAACAAGTGGGATGGTCTCTCCCAGGATCAGCGGGAGTGGATCAAAACAGAAATAGAACGAAAGCTGCCTTTCCTGAGTTTTGCACGCCACCACTATATCTCCGCCCTGCATGGTTCTGGGGTAGGTGATCTGTTCAGGCTTGTGGATAAGGTCTACGCCAGCGCCATGAGTGATCTGTCGACTCCTGAATTGACACGTTTGCTGGAGGCCCTGGTACAGGAGCATCAGCCACCTCTGGCTCATGGTCGCCGTATCAAATTGCGTTATGCCCATCAGGGTGGAAAGAATCCACCTTTAATTGTCATTCATGGCAATCAGACGGACAAAGTGCCTGACGCTTATAAACGCTATCTGATCTCACGCTTTCGCACCGTACTGAAACTCAAAGGCACCCCGATCCGGCTTGAGTTTCGTTCAGGCGACAACCCCTATGAAGGGAAGAAAAACAAGCTAACCAAACACCAGATTCAAAAACGACAGCGTCTGAAGAAGTTTGTATCACGCAAGCGCTGAGGCCTACCTGTATGTCCAAGTCGTTACCCAATGACGAAAGAGTTATCGGTCTACTTCAGCAGGCAGGTGTTGATCGGCTACAACCAGAGCAACAGCGATTCATTCAAAAACAGGCCACCACGCACCGCTTTACCCAGCAGGAGTTGAGGCAACTCTGCGACATTGCGGCAGATATCGCGATGTGGGGTGAAGGGTTGCTGGAGCAATATTGGGCAAATGACTATCCTGCTGGAATGGCCCCTAAACAGCATCGAAAATGGTTGCTTGACCATGTTCGCGGTCATTGGCAGAAATTGCGGGAAGCACCGAATCACTATCCAGCTATCCCGGTTGCACCGTCCAGGGCGGAGCAGAGAATTCATCGTGTTAATACCGAAAAAGAGAGGCTTGGATTGGGGCCATGCCCGGTAGCTTCCCCTCGCACCCGTTGTTGTAATCTGCTTACGCTGGATGCTGTCGAAAACTGTGGTTTTGATTGCAGCTATTGTAGTATCCAATCCTTCTATCATGGTGATGAAGTAAAATTTGACACCCGTTTCCCGGAAAAACTTGCCCAGCTTGAGATCAATCCGGAGCGTTTCTACCATATCGGTACCGGCCAATCATCGGACTCACTGATGTGGGGGAACCAAGGTGGCATTCTGGATGCGTTACTCGAATTTGCAGCAAGACATCCCAATGTCATACTCGAACTGAAGACAAAATCAAAAAACATTCAACATCTATTAAAAAGAGATCTGCCAAACAATATTCTCTGTACCTGGTCATTGAATACACCGACCTTGATCGCCAATGAAGAGCATTTGACCGCCTCTCTCGATGACCGATTGAACGCGGCACGAAGGATGGCAGACAAAGGGGTGCTAGTTGGCTTTCATCTTCATCCGATGATTCACTACGATGCCTGGCAGGAGGATTATGGTGAACTCTTTCAACGTCTTGAAAAGACTTTTACAGCGGATGAAGTGGTGCTGGTTTCACTGGGTACACTGACCTACATCAAGCCGGTGATAAAGCAGCTACGCGCACGCAAAGGATTTCAGAGTAAGATTCTGCAAATGCCCTGGGTTGAGAGTGACGGTAAGCTCTCTTATCCGAAAGAGATCAAACAGGAGATGTTCAGTTTCGCATATCAGGCATTGCACGCCTGGCACGAGCGGGTTTTTTTCTATCTCTGTATGGAAAATCATGATCTTTGGCAGCCTGTGTTCGGTTTTGAATATCTCACAAATCAGGACTTTGAAGAGGCCATGAAATCGGCCTACCAGAATAAAATCCAAAACCTGAATATAAAGGGTGAACAATGAACCAGCAGTTTGTAGTCAGTTTGAGTTTTTTTCTCTACATGGCGGTAGTTTTGGTGATTGGTGTTATCGCCTGGAGACGTACCCGTAATCTGTCTGACTTTGTGCTAGGTGGTCGGCGGCTCGGCAGCTGGGTAGCCGCGTTGAGTGCCAGTGCCTCTGACATGAGTGGCTGGTTGCTGCTGGGATTACCAGGTTATGCCTATGTGGCCGGTCTCGAGGCGATCTGGATTGCTTTGGGTCTATTCCTGGGAACCTGGTTCAACTGGCGTCTGGTAGCAGCAAAACTAAGAACTGCATCCGAAGAGGCTGGGAATGCCTTGACCCTGCCTGAGTATCTCTCTAATCGGTTTCAGGACAACAGCGGCATGATCCGAGTGGTGTCATCTGCATTTGTTTTACTGTTTTTTCTTTTCTATACCAGCTCCGGTCTGGTGGCTGGGGGTAAACTTTTTGAAGCAGTGTTTGGTCTGCCCTATTTATTGGCGGTAGGAATCGGCGCGTTGGTGATCATCCTTTACACTGCTTTTGGCGGATTTCTTGCTGTCTCCTGGACCGATCTATTTCAAGGTCTGTTAATGTTGATTGCCCTGGTTGCGGTTCCTCTGTTTGCTTTGGACGGGGAGGGAGGTGTTGATCAGATAACCGCAATGATTAACGAACAGAATAGCCAACTGCTCAATCCGTTTACTGATAGTAAAGGAGAGGCCTTGGGGGTATTGGCCATTATCTCATTAATGGCTTGGGGGTTGGGTTACTTTGGTCAGCCGCATATTCTTGCCAGGTTCAAAGCCATACAAGAGGTTGGTTTTGTGCCTAAGGCCAGACGCATCGCTGTAAGCTGGGTGATTATCGCGCTTACAGCTTCCTGCATGACTGGCATGATCGGTATTACGCTCTTTGAAACCCCACTGGATGATGCTGAAAAAGTCTTTATCCGCCTAGTGGAAGTGATGTTTCATCCATTGGTGGCCGGTATCTGTCTTGCGGCCATACTGGCAGCCATCATGAGTACAGCAGATTCCCAGCTTCTGGTCTCATCGAGTACCTTCACTGGAGATCTCTATCGGCTGGTGCGCAGGAAGGCCTCAGAATCTGAGTTGGTAATTGTTGGCCGCCTGGCCGTAGTAACCATAGCAGGGATAGCATTTTTACTGGCTATGGATCGGGATAATAAAGTGCTTGATCTGGTGTCATACGCCTGGGCCGGTTTCGGCGCGGCTTTCGGGCCTGCGGTACTGCTCTCTCTCTATTGGCGTGGTATGAACCGCTGGGGTGCGTTGGCCGGTATTCTTACGGGTGGCTTTACAGTTATTGTGTGGAAGCACCTTGAAGGTGGTCTATTTGATCTTTATGAAATTGTTCCCGGTTTTCTGTTGTCACTGATGATGATACTCATCATCAGTCGACTGACTGCAGAAAACCATCAGAATGCCTGATAGTTTTTAATGGCAAAGTGCGCTCTCCGTCTTGATCGTGGAGAGCGATGAACGAAGATTTCAGCACGACTATCACTTTTTATTCTGAATGAATTCCAAGCAGGTTTGCAGAACTTCTCTGTCTCTTAATATCTTCTTGTGACCCAAACCTGATGTGGTAACAAGTTGAGCATCTGAACTTACCGCCAGTAAATTTTCAGAATGTTGATAGGGCACCTCCAGATCCTGTTGGTCATGGAGCATGAGTATCTTTGTCTTGATACGTTGAATAGTATTGATAGGAGAGAGTTGATGCCACTGCCAGGCCGTATCAAAACTATCCTGATATAGACGATGCGCCTCATTTCGCATGGAGGTTATAACTTGCTCATTCATTGCAAAGGCTGCGCCGAATTGATTGGTTATCCAGTAGATGTCTTCAAAACAGCTGAATAGTATGAGTTTTTCAGCTTTGATTTCGAATCTATCCATGGCCAACAGGGCGGTACCACAACCGAATGAGTGACCAACCAGAGCTTTGATTGAGCCAAGTGACTCTGCAACCGCAACGAGTACATTGGTAACATCTAGTGCATTCGTTCGCTTGCCTGATGATTCTCCGTGGGCGGGTGCGTCAAAAGCTACAGCCTGATAGCCTGCACTTATAAGAAGTTCAATGAGTGCATGGAAATGGGTGCTGCGCCCCCCCCAGCCGTGGCTGAGTAGTACCGTAGGACCTTCGCCCCATGTATATATAACAATGTGGTTTCCACTGATGGTCTGGTGAGACTGTCTGCTCTTCTCCCTTAGTGCTATCTCTCTACGAGGTGATGGGAATTTAGACGGTGTCATAAATAGTGGTAATGCCAACTTGCCGGCCAGCTTAGGTGCGAAGCTGCCCAAGGATCTGAAAAACAATCGAGTTACAGCGAAAAACAGACGTATTCTAAGTGGGAATTTGTGACTTTTGAACGGGTTTCCGGTTGACGGGTTTTGATTGTTGTTTTTCATTGCTGCGCCTGGATCATCTTTCTGAAACCCCAGAAATGGAGACTACCGACTGCTGCACTGATAATCGAAGTCACAACCAGAAAGTTATCGACTATATCAGGTGATAAAAACATTAAAGGAATTATTCCGAGACCTCTCGCAAGATAGATGAAGGTTACAACTATTAAAGCCGGCTTGATCCAGGGAAGGCGTCTAACCAAACCTGCTCCGGAAAATGCAAAGATTGCCCAAACTATAAAAATAGATGCAATGACCATTGTAATTGCAGCTGGGAGGAGAGAACCCTGTTCTGAAAGTTGAGCCAGCTCTTCTCCTGCACCAAAGTATCGATACCAATCAGCACCTCCGATAATAATAGCGATGTGGAGTAGCGCAGCAAGCAGACTGAAACACCCTGCAACGATAAGCGTTTTATTTAAATTAGCCATTTATGTTCCATGTTGACTTGGGCCTCCATACGTTCAAATATTTGATAAAGACCAAATAACGTACGATCAAAGTAGATAAATTCATTGGCAATATCATCTACTTTACTAACCCGGTTCAGTTGTTTGAATAGTCCCAGGCCCTCTTTCGTGTAAGGCGAAGAGCGTAAGCCAAAGTTAAATCTACCGGCTTTGAAAGGCTCGGTTAACCAGTCTCCAAAAGGCTTCAATGTTTCACAAAAAAAAGCGTCTGATTCAGAAGATTCCAGATCACTCACTTCCAGTCCCAGTTTTTGGTAGGTATCAAGTATTACTTGGGCATTATTCTGCATATAGGCATTGATTAGTGTTGGAATCAGTTCGATAAAATTTTTCGAGAAATGTCTTACACAACCGAAGTCGATCAAGCCCAGTGCACCATCATCTGCAAACAGATAATTACCAGGATTAGGGTCTGCATGCAGAGCATTAAGCCCAAAAAATGAGTTAACGAACAGATCGTATAGGCGTTGTGCGAAATGGTTGCGTTGCTTTTGATTTGGGGTGTGAGAGAGCCATTGATCAAGATGCTCACCAGGTAGCAGTGTAGTCGTTAATACTCGCTTGGTTGAATAGTGAGAGTGGACGGTTGGGATAGCAATATCATCAAGCTGTAACTTTTCTCGAAACCAGTTTGTATTATCCGCTTCATGACGATAGTCGACCTCTTCATGCAAACGATGACCTATCTCATCCAATGAGGAGAGTAGCAGTTTGGCATGAGGGGTGCGTTTTATAAGCATTCTCATTATCTGAAGGTCGTTATTAATGGTGGTATCGATACCTGGGTATTGTAACTTTACGGCGAGTAATTGGTGATCCTCAGATATAGCTTTGTGTACCTGTCCAAGACTGGCGGCAGCAAAAGCCTGCTGCTCAAAGGTTGCAAAGATCTTCTCGGGTGGTATTGCGAATTCCTGTAAGAAAATTTTACGTATCAAAGGGCGCCCCAGGGGCGTTGCCTGATGACAGGATCTGGATAGTTGCTTGCGTATTGGTTCAGGTAAAAGATGACTATCCATGCTTAACATCTGGGCTAGTTTTAGTGCAGTACCCTTGAGTTGTGAGAAGGTGTTGAAAAGTATCTGGGCTGTCTTGTCATCTAAACGCGCTTTCTCTTTAATAGTTGCTTCTGAATCAAGGAAGGGGCGTCGGGCGATGTGAGTGAGGTGATGTCCTCCAGTCTCTAATATTGCAGCACCTGCCAGGCGAGTGCGGCTGAACTTCCCTGTTGGAATCGATTTAGTCATCGTCACTGGCCATGAACTTTCGTTTGGCTTTTTTCCAGGGACGAGTGTAGTCCCCAAAGGCATCCAGGGTTCGGCTGATGTGAGTGCGGAATAGGAATGAGACCAGATCCAGGGCTTTTCCAACCATTCCCGTTTGCAGAACAAGCGCAAATATCTCAACACTTTGATCCACCAAGCGGGTAGTGTTGGCAAACTCCTCTGAGTCATCACGCAGCCAATAGGAGAGAATACCAGTTGTATAATCCCAGTAGAGTGGTGCCAGAAGCTCCTGATAAGGCTGTTCCGGGATCTCACCTGCCTCTACAGAATTACTGATTATCTGATCCACTATACGATTGAAACGGCGGCGTGTTTCCGCCAGGTTCACCAGACTCGCGGCAGGAGAGTAGAAGGTAAGTTCAAACACCTCAGCGAGGAATTCCCGATCAGGTTTCCACAACGCCAGTTCTGTCTCAATCAACTGATGCAATTGCTCCTGCAAAGTATACTCATGGAAAGTTTCAATCTGTTGCAGTTCCTCAGCCACCTCATCCTGGCGATTCTCACAATAGCCATACAAAAGCTTTTCTTTGCTTGGAAAGTAGTTGTAGATCGTTGCATCGGCGACTTCGGCCCTACGTGCGATTTCCCGCATCGATGCTGATTTGAATCCCTTTTCGGTTATCACATCTGACGCAGCCTTAAGAATTCTATTGCGGGTGATCCTCTTTTCCTGCTCACTGATTCTCATAGGCAATTCCCATAATGAAAATACTATATAAAAAACCATATAATAATGCTTATTATAGTATAGAGTATTCATTTATCAATAGGTGAATATTTTAGATTTACTGCTATTCTCAATACGTGAATAAAAATCTTCATTCAGTCGTTCATCATGTGCGACAGATCACTGTGTGAAGATACAAAATGGTGTGATATTGCTATGGCCCTTTGTTTGATAGGGAAAGTCGAAGTTCTAACAATCAGTAAAACACATTGATAGTGTTAAATTAGGAGATAACATGGGAAGACGGGGAGAACACAGCAAGTCTGAAATAGAGAATATGGCACTCGTGGCGGCTGAAGAGTTGATTGAAACTCAGGGTTATGAAGGGCTTTCAGCCCGCAAGGTAGCCTCCGCCATCGGATATACAGTCGGTAGCCTATATTTTGTATTTAAAAATCTGGATGAGTTGGTGCAGCGGGTAAACGGGAGAACCCTGGATCAGCTCTATATGAAACTCAGTGAGTCATTGACAGAATGTCGGCACCCACAGGATTGTTTATACACTCTGGGGTTGACCTACCTGGACTATGCCTCAAATCATGCGCATCGCTGGCGCATGGTGTTTGAACACCAGCCGCAAACTGAAGGTTTACTGATGGAGATCCATGAAGACAAGGTGGATCGGGTTTATGAACTGGTTGAACGACAGATTGCGGCATTGACCATGAACAGTATGCCTCAAGGGGAGATAGCGCTGGCAGCCAGAGCTATCTGGAGCGGCATTCATGGCATCGCCATATTGCGTACTACTTACCAACTGCAATCGGAAGTACAGGATTCAGTTGCGCCTCTGGTCAAACATTTGATTGAGCGCTATCTGGCAGGTCTCAATGCAATGCAGACAATGGATGCAGTAATTCAACATAAGGAAGTTGTCTGACCTGTCCCTCTCAGGACAGATCTGTATAAACTGTTGATATCAAGTTGGTCAGCCACACCTTCGGGAGACTGAAGGTGTGCTTTCTGCTGCCTGTGAAGACAAAACCCAGGAAACAGCTTGGTAAATTTGCCTGGTTTTCGTGTAGAATCCTCCGCCATGTAGTTTTCAGAAATTTTGACGGGCCTATTTAGAGGTCTGCATGCAGGAGTAACTGACGATGTCTGAACTGACACAAGATTCCGTAAAAGAAGCGATCAAGGCTTATATCGAACCGAATCTGGAGAAAGACCTGGTCACAGCCAAGGCTGTTAAAGGTGTGGAACTGGATGGTGGTAAGGTGAAAGTCGCCATCGAGCTTGGTTTTCCTGCCAAAGGCTGTTTCGATGCAATCGAATCGGCTGTCTCTGACCAGGTGAAGGCACTACCTGGTGTAGAGTCAGTTGAGGTTGCAGTGAGCAGCAAGGTCGTCGCTCATTCGGTGCAGAAGGCTTTGAAGCCAATAGATAACATTAAAAACATTATCGCAGTTGCCTCAGGTAAAGGCGGTGTTGGTAAATCTACTACTGCAGTCAATATCGCACTTGCTTTGGCAGAAGAGGGTGCAAAAGTGGGTGTTCTGGATGCAGACATCTACGGCCCATCCCAACCACGTATGTTGGGAATTAACGGCAAGCCAGACTCTAAAGATGGTAAAACTCTTGAGCCGATGGAAGGTTATGGACTTCAAGCGATGTCGATCGGCTTCCTGATTGACGAAGAGACGCCCATGATCTGGCGTGGTCCTATGGTTACCCAGGCTTTGGAACAGTTGCTGAACGATACCAATTGGGACAGTCTGGATTATCTGGTTGTGGATCTCCCCCCTGGTACTGGTGATACCCAGTTGACCCTGGCGCAGAAAGTTCCTGTTTCAGGCGCTGTGATTGTTACCACACCACAGGACATTGCCCTGTTGGATGCTCGAAAAGGGCTTAAAATGTTTGAGAAGGTAGAGGTGCCTGTATTAGGTATCGTAGAGAACATGAGTACCCATATCTGCTCAAAATGTGGACATGAAGAGCATATCTTTGGCCAGGGTGGTGGCTCATCAATGGCCAATCAATATCATGTTGATCTGCTTGGTGCCTTGCCATTGGATATTCGTATCCGCGAAGAGACTGACAGTGGTAAACCTACGGTGGTTGCTGAGCCTGAAGCCAGAATTTCGCAGATCTATAGAGAGATCGCCCGTAAGACGGCTGCCAAGCTCTCTTTGCAGGCAAAAGACTATGCAGCGAAATTTCCCAACATCGTCATTCAGAATAACTGACAAAAACTTTTAAGCGGTTTTCTCCCATCCCGGTGTTCTGCTGAGTGCTGGGGGGAGGAGATGACCGGGATGTTATTAAGGTGCCGGGTTAATAGCTTGGTCAGCTCTGTTTTCTTACTTAAACAGCAAGTCGACTATTACCAGATATCTGCTGCCAATGGTTGATAATGGTGCAGAAGAGTCTTGCAGTCTGTTCCGTATCATAGATTGCTGAATGAGCTTGAGAGCTGTCCCATTCAATGCCTGCAGCCTGGGCAGCTTTAGCTAAGACCGTCTGACCATAAACCATGCCTGCCAGGGAGACGGTGTCGAATGTACTGAAGGGGTGGAAGGGATTGCGTTTGACTGCTGCCCGTTCCACGGCAGCATTCAGGAAGCTGAGATCAAAAAAAGCGTTATGGCCTACCAGAATGGCCCTTTTACAACCACTTTCCTTGATCGCTCGGCGAATTGGCGTAAAAAGATGTTTCAGACCTTGAGCTTCCGGTAGTGCTTCACGGAATGGGTGGTCTGGGTCTATGCCATTGAATTCCAAAGCTTTTGGGTCAATATTTGCACCTTCGAATGGTTCGATATGACTGGCAAAGGTCTCTGCTGAGTAGAGTAATCCCTGTTCATCCATGGCAATGATAGTAGCCGCGATTTCAAGCAGGGCGTCTTTGGTGGGATCAAAACCACCTGTCTCTAGATCGACTACGACGGGCAGATAGCCTCGGAAACGTTGTGCGATAGCACGGTTATAGATGGTTTCACTCATCGGCCAAGGATAATGAAAACCCATCACTATTTCGAGAATATTTAGATTTTTTTTCCAACAAAGGAAACGAAGGTTTACAATCGCCCTGTCAGCATTGCTTCTTCTTGCTTAAGATGGGCTGTATGCTTCCAATATTATTTACTATTAGTCACTGAGTTTGTATGTCGTGTTAAAAAGGATTATAGCCCTCTTTATACCTCTTCTTATTCTGTCTGGATGTGCCACTTTCCAGAGTCAGCATCCTGCCGATCCAATTGAGTCATTTAATCGAAAATCAGATCAATTCAACCAGGATTTCGATCGTGCGGTTGCTAAACCAATTGCTCAGGGTTACCGGTATGTCACCCCGTCAGTTATCGATTTAGGGGTAACCAATTTTTTTAGAAATCTCTCGGATATTCCCTCGGCAGCCAACAATCTTTTGCAACTCAAACCGGGACGTGCACTTTCAGACATTGGTCGAGTCTGTATCAATTCAACCCTGGGTATTTTTGGATTATTTGACGTTGCCAGCGATATGGGAATACCCAGTTACAAAGAGGACATGGGTCAGACATTAGGCTATTGGGGTATGGGTGACACGCCTTATTTGGTGATTCCTCTTCTGGGTCCAACAACGTTACGCGATCTCCTCGGCAGAGTAGGCGACACGATAATTAATCCGATAAGCTATCCTTCCCAGTCAGCCTATCTAACCCTGAGTACTCTGCAGCTCGTTGATATTCGAGCTGATCTGTTAGAAGCGGGTAATGTATTGGATGAAGCGGCTGTGGACAGATACGCTTTTCTCCGGGAGTTCTATCTGCAGCAACGACAGTCCATGATCATGGATGGACCTAATCATATGGATGATGACGAGCTGTTCGATGAGTCGCTTTTCGAAGATGAGCAGCTATTCGAAGAGTCTCAATGATTCAGTTGCCGGGTTAATAGGAGATCTGGTGGCGCTAATCAGTGACTATTCGCCATCTGATCGGCTGGCCAGCCCTCAATGGTACTACCCGGTCATTACCAAAACTGTAACTTTCGGGGGCCTCCCAGTCAGCTTTTTCTAATGTGATCTGTTGCTGGTTACGTGGCAGGCCGTAAAAATCTGGCCCATGCTGACTGGCGAATCCCTCTAGTTTGTTCAGTGCGTTTTCTGCATCAAAAATCTCTGTATAAAGTTCAATTGCTGCATGTGCCGTGTAACAGCCAGCACATCCACAGGCGCACTCTTTGGCGTGCTGGGGATGAGGGGCGCTGTCAGTACCAAGAAAGAAGCGTGGATCGCCGCTGGTTGCAGCTTTAATCAGTGATTCCTGGTGTGTTTCCCGTTTGAGTATGGGGAGACAGTAGTAGTGGGGTCTGATGCCTCCTGCCAGCATGTGATTTCTATTGAACATCAAATGCTGCACAGTGATTGTGGCGCCGGTTGGTCCGTCACACGCCATAACAAAATCGACCGCATCACTGGTGGTGACATGCTCAAATACCATCGCCAGTTCGGGAAAATCCTTTCTGAGTGGTGTCATGTGCCGGTCAATAAACACCTTCTCCCGATCAAAAATATCGACCTGCTGATCAGTTACTTCGGCATGAACCAGGAGCGGAATGCCTTCCTTTTGCATGGTCTCAATTACTGGATAGAGTGCTCGGATATTGGAGATGCCTGCATCAGAATTGGTTGTCGCTCCGGCTGGATAGAGCTTGATCCCGTGAATAAATCCACTCTGTTTCGCTTTTACCACCTCTTCGGATGTCAGGCGGTCAGTCAGGTAGAGTGTCATTAAGGGTATGAAACCCGTATCGTTCGGCAGGGCATCAAGAATACGCTGACGATACTCGGCAGCCATTTCAGTATTCGTAACCGGAGGTTTAAGGTTTGGCATTACGATAGCTCTGGCAAACCGCTCAGCGGAATGCGCTACGACAGAGGCCATACCTCCATCATTACGTAAATGAAGATGCCAATCGTCTGGTTTTGTCAGGGTTATACGCATTGTTTGTTGCTAATTCTTGTGACTATGGATTTCAGATCGCTTAGTGCGGAGTGGTAACGCTATTGTCGCATATAAAGCAAAGTGTAAGTGGTTCCAAATTCATAGTTATTAACCCGGTACCTTAATTGGCAGATACGTTCAGGCCTCTCCTTTTACATTCAAACTGTTAGGGGCGACAAAGAGGCCTTGAACATACCTAATATAAGGTGCCGGGTTAGTAATGGGGTTTTTCATTTTGTCCCTGGGAACATGATGGGAGGTATTGATCACCGTTTTCTTAGGCAATCACTATTTAAAACAATCCCACAATAAAAAATAGTTATTTGTTAATTTTAGTAATTTCTAATATTCTATATTTCGAAAGCTACGCGGTATCTGCTTTCTCATAAAATTCAAAGACAACATTCTATCTCGAGGAGAGTGAAAAATGAAAAAGACCGTTCAAGTCGCTGCTGCTGCTGCACTTATCGTTGCTTCTGCTACTGCTTCAGCATGGTGGGGTGGTCCTGGTTACAACCGTGGTTACGGCAATGATGGCTGGGGTGATGGCTGGGGCGATGGCTCTGGTGACTTCAGCTTTGGTATGAGTGGTAGTGCTCGTGGTTCTGGCTATGGCCGCGGTTACAACAACTATCGTGGTTACAACGGCTATGGTCCATATGGCTACGGCGCTCCTTATGGTTATGGCGCTCCTTACGGTGCTCCTTATGGCTATCCAGCAGCGCCTGTTGCACCAGCAGCTCCTGCTGCACCTGCTAAATAGAAAGCAGTTTAAAAACAAGGATATATTGCACAGGGACGTGCGAAGGTTACACGCGTAGATTTTTAAATATAGATTTTTGGGTACTAAAAAATGAAAAAGATTTCTATCATTGCTGCAGCGATTACCATGGCAGCCAGCTCTGCAACAGTTAATGCCTGGTGGGGCGATAATTGGAGTGACGATTTTTTTGGTGATGGTTTCGGTGCCGGAGATTTTGATTTCTCATTCAACATGCGCGCCAGAGGTAACGGTTCTGCTCGTGGCTATGGTAATGGTTATGGCTATGATGCACCTTATTATGGTTACGCTCCTTACTATCAAGCACCTGCACTGACTGAAGAGCAGAAGAGTGCTATGGCCGACCAGCAGAAAGCGTTTGCTGAGCAACAGAAAGCTTTCGCTGAACAGCAGAAGAAAGCTTTCGAACAAGCAGTTGCCGCACAGCGTCAATATGCCGAGCAGTTCAACAACGACCCTTTTGCCTCTAGAGAAGCTGAAATGAAAGCTATCCAGGAGCGTCAGGAAGCTCAACGTCAGCAGATGATGGCTCATTTCGAAAAGATGCCTAACCGTCCTGAAATGCCAGAAGCTGTTGCTAAGCGCATGGAAGAGTCTAAAGCTCGTCGCGACGAAATGATCAAAGAGATGGAAACTCGTCGTGCAGAATCCATGAAACAGATGGAAGAGCGTCGTAAGGTTGCCATGGAGCGTAAACCTTTCGAAAGGCCTTCATTTGGCGCACGTAAAGAGATCTGATTTAGATATCAGTTCTCTCAAAAAGCGCATCCAGAGTATCTCTCTGGATGCGCTTTTTTTTGTCTATAAGAACCAGATGGAGAATGATCTTTACGACACTCTGCGGTAAAGCTGATATTTTGTAATTCAATTGTAAAAACAATGTATTAGGCCATTAAAAATAATCATCATATAACGCTGAAATCGTCTTCATCTTGCTGTATATTACGCGGATCAATCCAAATTATTGGATATCTAAATAGTTTTCTTTCGTACTCCGTTTGCTGATTTTGGAGTTACCTAGGATATTGCGATTGGGGACCTGATCCCTGACGTCAAACTGAACAGCTAGAGAATAACAATGCCGAGTAGACCAGATATCGACCCCATTGAGACACAGGAATGGTTGGACGCCCTTGAAGCCGTCCTTGAAAACGAGGGTGTGGAACGTGCACACTTTATAATCGAACGGTTGGTTGATAAGGCTCGTCGCTCAGGAGCCCATCTCCCATTCAGTGCCAATACGGCTTATATCAATACTATTCCCGTAACCAAGCAGCAGCGTTTTCCCGGCGATCGAGCAATGGAGCGTCGAATTCGTTCCTTTATACGCTGGAATGCAATGGCGATGGTGGTTCAGGCAAATCGTATTTCCACTGAGCTTGGTGGGCATATCTCAAGCTTCGCCTCAAGTGCAACCCTGTTTGATGTCGGCTTCAACCATTTTTTCCATGCCCCAACCAAAGAACGGGATGGAGATTTAATCTTTTTTCAAGGTCACTCCGCTCCTGGGGTCTATGCGCGCGCGTACCTTGAAGGCAGGCTCAGTGAAGAGCAGCTCTATAGTTTCCGCCAAGAGGTGGATGGCAATGGGCTCTCCTCCTATCCACACCCTTGGTTGATGCCTGGTTTTTGGCAATTTCCAACAGTTTCAATGGGCCTGGGGCCCTTGATGGCCATCTATCAAGCTCGGTTCATGCGTTATCTTCATGACCGGGGCATGGTCAACACAGATGAACGGAAGGTATGGGCGTTCTGTGGTGACGGCGAGATGGATGAGCCAGAGGCGTTGGGTGCAATCTCTCTGGCTGGCAGAGAGCGGTTGGATAATCTTGTATTTGTCATCAACTGTAATCTGCAGCGGTTGGATGGACCCGTGCGGGGTAATGGTAAAATCATTCAGGAGTTGGAAGGCGTTTTCCGTGGTGCCGGCTGGAACGTATTGAAAGTAGTCTGGGGTGGGTATTGGGATCCGTTATTTGCCCGGGATAAAAACGGAGTATTACTGAAACGCATGGAGGAGTGCGTCGACGGAGATTACCAGGCTTACAAAGCTAAAGGCGGTGTCTATACCAGAGAGCACTTTTTCGGGAAATACCCTGAGCTCGAAGAGATGGTTGCCAATATGACTGATGAGGATATCTGGCGCCTCAACAGGGGAGGCCATGATCCACATAAGGTGTTTGCAGCTTATGCTGAGGCGACTGCGCATACAGGTCAGCCGACAGTGATTCTAGCAAAAACCGTCAAAGGCTATGGTATGGGGGTTGCGGGCGAAGGTCAGAACATAACCCATTCCCAGAAGAAGATGGGTGAGGCAGCGCTTAAAGCGTTTCGAGATAGATTTAATATTCCGATTTCAGATGACCAGATTGGTGCAGCGCCTTTCTACAAGCCTCCGGCAGATAGTCCGGAGATGAAGTATATGCATGAGCAGCGCAACAAACTGGGTGGTTTCCTACCTCAACGGCGTACCAAGGTAGAATCCTTGTCGGTTCCGCCGATGGAAAATTTCAAGGCGTTACTGGAAGGTAGTGGTGACCGTGAGCAATCGACCACAATGGCATTTGTGCGTCTGTTGAATATGCTCGTAAGAGATAAGCAGCTGGGTAAGCAGATTGTTCCCATTGTACCGGACGAGGCACGGACATTCGGTATGGAAGGGATGTTCCGGCAATTGGGTATCTACTCCTCAGTGGGTCAGCTCTATGAACCGGTAGATGCCGACCAGGTGATGTTCTACCGGGAAGATAAGAAAGGTCAGATTCTCCAGGAAGGTATTAATGAAGCTGGGGCAATGTCATCCTGGATAGCGGCTGCAACCTCATATAGTAATCACGGGGTCACCATGATCCCTTTCTATATTTACTACTCCATGTTTGGTTTTCAACGTGTCGGAGATCTTGCTTGGGCTGCAGGTGATATGCAGGCGCGCGGGTTTTTAATTGGCGGCACCGCAGGTAGAACGACTCTGGCAGGCGAGGGTTTACAACATCAGGATGGGCATAGCCACATCATGGCAGCAACCATCCCCAATTGTGTTTCGTATGATCCCGCTTTTGCCTATGAAATGACGGTGATCGTTCTGGATGGCATGCGTAGGATGTATCAGGATCAGGAAAACGTTTTCTATTACATCACAGTGATGAATGAGAATTACCTGCAACCTGCAATGCCAGATGGTGTGGAAGAGGGTATCGTTCGAGGGATATACCTCTTGCAAAAAGGCGGGAAGCAGAAGAAACGAGTTCAGCTGTTAGGCAGTGGCACAATATTGCGAGAGGTGCTTGCTGCGGCTGAACTGCTTGAAAAAGATTTCAAAGTCACCGCAGATGTCTGGAGCGTAACCAGCTTTAATGAGTTACGACGTGACGGCCTGGATGCTGAACGTTGGAATACTCTGCATCCGGAAGAGCCTCAGCGAGTCAGCTATGTCACCCAGCAGCTTGACGGGCAGAAGGGGCCTGTTATAGCGGCTACAGATTATATTCGCAGTTATGCTGATCAAATTCGATCATTCGTCCCCGGCGCCTATAGTGTACTTGGTACCGATGGGTATGGACGAAGCGATATGCGGAGTCAGTTGCGAAAATTCTTTGAAGTAAATCGTTACTATGTGGCGATTGCAGCCTTGAAGTCACTTGCTGACCAGGGTGAGCTTGAGGCAGACGTGGTCAGTCAGGCGATCAAGAAATACAAAATCGATCCGGACAAACCCAATCCCTGTAGTGTGTAGCGCATTTAATGACAGTAGCGTGAGTTGGGCAGTGTGGCCAATCAAAAAAAACTGATAGAGCCTGAATGGCGAGAATGAGGACGAGACGTGGGTAAAACGACAGATGTACTGTTACCTGATATTGGTGAATTCGAATCGGTAGAGGTCATTGAGATCCTGGTTTCCGAGGGTGACGAAGTCTCCGTTGAAGAGTCTCTGCTGACCTTGGAGAGTGATAAAGCAACCATGGAGATTCCCTCTCCTCATGGGGGCAAGGTCAAGCAACTGCAGGTTAAGGTGGGTGACCGGATCAGTGAAGGTGATGTCATTCTTACCCTTGAAGCGACCGACAGCGACGCTGGTGTCACCGATGAGGTGGATGCAGGTCCAGGACCGGCTGCAGAAGAGTTGGAAACAGTTCAGGCTCCGGCTCCATCTCCGAGTGATCATGGGGCTGAGATGGACACGCCTAACCGTAGACCTGGTGATAAGGAGACACTTGTTCCGCCTGTACCTGAAGCCCTGGCTATGACCGGGGGGGAAGGCGTTCCACATGCCAGCCCATCTGTAAGGCGTCTTGCCCGGGAATTGGGGGTAGACCTTTCTCTGGTAAAAGGTAAGGGGCCGAAACAGAGGGTATTAAAGGACGACGTACACAACTTTGTAAAACAGTCGCTACGCAGAGGCGAGTCGGGTAGATCGGGCAGGGGCGCATTTGAAATGCCTGCAGGCCCAGAAGTGGATTACAGCCGCTTTGGTGAAGTGGATATTCAGCCCATGGGGCGCATAAAGAAAATCAGTGCAGCTCATCTGCACCGATGCTGGTTGACCGTTCCTCATGTGACTCAATTTGATGAGGCGGATATCACTGAACTGGAGGTTTTTCGTAAGTCCCAGAAAGCGGTGGCTGAGAAACAGGATACCCGTCTTACGCTGATGCCTTTCTTAATGAAGTCTGTTGCTGCCGCACTGATTGAGATGCCTGCGTTCAATGCAGCATTGGATAGTGAGGGAGAGGCGCTGATCTACCGGAAATATGTCAATATCGGCGTCGCAGTCGATACGCCGAACGGGTTGGTGGTTCCTGTCATTCGCGAGGTGGATAAAAAAGGCATATTCGAACTGGCTGCTGAATTGATGACAATCAGTGCCAAGGCTAGAGATGGCAAATTGGCTCCCAGTGATATGCAAGGGGGATGTTTTTCCATATCCAGTTTAGGTGGAATCGGGGGGACAGCATTTACACCAATCGTGAATGCCCCTGAGGTCGCTATTCTTGGTGTTTCAAGAAGTGCTATGCAACCGGTGTGGGATGGAAGTGGCTTTCAGCCAAGGCTCATGCTGCCTTTATCACTCTCCTATGACCATCGTGTGATTGATGGAGCAGAGGGGGTCAGATTTACTCGCTTACTGACATCGTTGTTGAGTGATATTCGTAAGTTATTATTATAATAATCAATTGGTTATGCTTTATCTTGAGGCTGCGTTGTTTGTCTCGGTTGAGCTATGCAACCATTGCTTGCGAGTCACGCCGTGATCAAAGGCCTTTTTGTCGCTCTGAATCTATCTATTAAGGTGCCAGATTAATGATATAGACTTTGACCGGTATTATCGCCTTGTTTTAGCCCTGGTTCATTGTCTTTCACACAGTAACTCTAAAACTGAGCTTCAGACGAAATCAGGAAAATCTTTGCTTTTCCACCAGTAATCCTTTCAACTATCGAGCAAGATTTCTTTTTTGTTGATAAAGTTATAGATGAGTTGTCCGCTAAAGTTCGTAGCTGGCTTATATTTTTTACTTTATGACTTAGAGCGCAGTTAACTCATATAGAAAGGATTTCAGTTTGACACTTCTGGTGGCAAGAGGGTTACTGCGATTGACTATATGCGTAACTTTTTGTTCCTGCAGATTATACTGCTCGTTTATTGTTCGGGGATTTGGGCTGATGGTCCCAAGAGTGAACCGATTCTGCCACTTTCCGCCAATGAACAATTAAATCCAAAGCTGGTTGCGCTCGGTGATCAGCTATTTCACGATAAACGGCTTTCCCAGGATAACAGCATAAGTTGCGCCAGCTGCCATGTGCTCTCTTCCGGTGGTACTGACAAAATGCCTCGCTCAATCGGAGTTGGTGGTGCCGTTGGTCCAATCAAAGCCCCAACGGTCTACAACAGCAGCTACAATCTTGCCCAGTTTTGGGATGGACGATCAGAGACGCTTAAGGATCAGGCTTCAGGTCCCGTACACAACGTTCTTGAAATGAACTCCACCTGGATGGAGGTGATATCAAAACTCAGCAGTGATCCTGCAATGGTCGAGAGATTCAGTGAATTGTTTGCAGATGGCATAACTGGAGAAAATATCACAATTGCGATTGCTGCCTTCGAAGACTCCTTGGTGACAATTAATTCCCGCTTTGATCTTTGGCTGAGGGGGGAAGGAGTGCTAAACGAAGAGGAGATACGGGGGTATCGTCTGTTTAAGAGTTACGGTTGCATCAGCTGTCACCAAGGGGCAAATGTTGGTGGCAACATGTATGCCTATATGGGTGCCATGGGAGATTATTTCATAGATAGAAATAGTGAAATTACAGAGGCGGATTATGGCCGCTTCAATGTTACTGGTGTAGAGGAAGATAAACACTATTTCAAGGTGCCTAGTTTAAGGTTGGCGTATATAAATGCACCCTATTTTCATGATGGGTCGGCGCAAGGTTTGGATGATGCTGTGCGTATCATGGGGCGATACCAGTTGGGCCGGGAAATTCCCGATCACCACATCGCAGATATTGTAGCCTTCTTACATACTCTGGTTGGTGAGCATGCCAGATTCAAACCATGATTAAGCTGTTCAAGTCAATCGGTGCCAAACGCGGCTTTTTGCTGATCGGGTTATGCCTGGCTTTTGCGCTGCTTCTTGGTCTGTTTTGGAATGATGAATCGAAAGACTACACTGAAATCTCACAACATTTACTTCATTTAAAGAAGCTGGATGCCAGTCTCGATCGGGATATGTTGAGTATAGCTTCGTTTCTGATGGTGCAATATGATCCTTTGGTACAAACCTCCTCCAGGATCAAGGCGTTGAGAAAAGAGGTAGATCGTACTACACGAGATTTTGAAGATGAGCATGATCTGACTCTCCGTGATCGATTTGAAATCTATTGGCAGGGAATGGATGAAAAGCTTACTCTTTTAGAGAAAATTAAATTCCAGGCGGCATTGGTGCGCAATGGTATTCACTACCTGCCAATCATAGCTGAAGAGTTGCAAGTAACAGAGCCAGTAACATATGAAGCTATTCTTGCACTCATTAACCAGCTCTATACCTATCATCTGTTCGTCACAGACACTCAATTCTCAGAAATTAAGCAGACACTGGAAGATATGAAGAAAATTGTGTTGCCGGTTTCTGAAAGTCAGGAGTTACTGGAACAAATTTTGTTTCATGTTGATTCCAATCTCCTTGGTGTAACTAAATTGGGCTCTTTGAAAAAACGCTACTTAGCCGTACCAAGTAATAAAAACTTTGAGGATATCCACGCCAAGCATGAAGATAACAGGATTGCAGAAACGGCTAGAAAACGACAGTTAATAATGCTTCTGGCGGTAGCCGTATTTATTCTGATATTAGGATTATGGCAACTTGTAAAGAGTTTGCATACCGCCCATCAGGAGTCAAATCGATCCTGGTATCGATTGCACGATGCTGTGAGTAATCTATCCGAGGCATTTGCGCTCTTCGATTCAGATGGAAATTTGGTGGTGTTCAATCGCCGCTTCGAGGAATTGTACCCTTGGCTTAAAGAGCGGGTGGAGGGTGTCAGCTTGAATGAGTTGCAGGCTGTGGCAGGCGGACACGTGAAGAATCGAAATCTTGAAGGTGAGCCAATTATCGATTCGCTACCAAAAGGGCAATACCTTGAAGAGTTGGAAAATGGAACCTGGTATCTCGCGAGTAACAACAGAACGACAGAAGGAGGGCTCGTTTGTGTAAGGAGTGATATTACAGAATCAAAACGTGCTGAGGCTGATTTACGCAAATTGGGCAGGGTGCTTGAGCAGAGTCCTGCTTCTGTATTGATTACCAATACGGATGGTGTTATCGAGTATGTGAACCCCAGATTTGAAAAAGTATCAGGTTATTCAGCAAAAGAAGCTATTGGTAAGAATCCAAGATTTTTGCAGGGTGGAGATAAGACAAAGCTCGATTATCAAGAGATGTGGATGAGCCTGCTGGCAGGTAAAGAGTGGCGTGGGATGTTTCATAACAGGCGAAAAGATGGTTCGATCTATTGGGAGTCCGCCTCAATATCCCCGCTGAGAGATGAACGAGGAAATATAACTCATTTCATCGCCGTCAAAGAGGATATTACAGCTCAGAAACGGGCAGAAGATCAGTTGAGAATGAATGCCACAGTATTTGATACAACTGCCGAAGGGATTATGGTGACCGATGAAGAGAACAGAATAAAAACGGTCAATCCTGCATTCTCAAGAATCACCGGATATAGTCAGGAAGATGTGTTGGGACATATGCCAAACATCCTCAGTTCTGGAAGACATAGTCAATCGTTTTACGAAAAATTATGGGAATCCGTATTACAGAAAGGCTATTGGTCGGGAGAGATTTGGAATCGTCGTAAGGATGGTAGTGTTTTCCCAGAATGGTTATCAATTTCATCGATCAAGGGTGAGAACGGAGTTGCCAAGGAGTTTGTTGCGGTATTTTCTGACATTACCAAACATAAAGAGGATGAGGAACAGATTCGATATCAGGCGAACTATGATGCACTTACAGGATTACCAAACCGATCACTACTGTCAGACCGTTTGAACCAGGCGATAGTTTCCGCTCACCGGGAAAACTGGATGCTCGCTGTTCTGTTTCTCGACCTTGATCATTTTAAAGTAGTCAATGACACTTTCGGACATGTCGTGGGTGATGAGTTGCTACAACTTGTATCGGCACGGATAAAAGCATGCCTGCGTGAATCAGATACTGTGGCCCGTTTTGGTGGTGACGAATTTGTTATTCTGTTACAGGATGTGACTGAAATGGATTCCGTGGCTCATGTGGCAGATACTATTATCGAACAAATTACCAAAGTTTTTTCACTCTATGGACGAGAGATATATATAGGTGCAAGCATAGGCATCACTGTCTATCCGGACGATGCAGTAAATACTGATTCACTGTTACGAAATGCTGATATGGCGATGTACCAGGCCAAAGAGCAAGGCAGAAACACTTATCAGTTCTTTACCGCGTCAATGCAGCAACACACTTTGGAACGCAGGCAGTTGGAATTGGATCTGCGACAGGCAATAAAGCGTAATGAGTTGGAAGTCTATTATCAGCCTGTTATCAATCCGAAATTAAATAAAGTTGTCAGTGTCGAGGCTTTGTTACGTTGGCATCACCCACATCGAGGGATGGTTTCACCGGCCATATTTATTCCAGTAGCTGAAGATAGTGGCCAGATAGGCCCGATTGGTGATTGGGTCTTGAAAAAATCGTGTCAACAATTGAAAAAATGGCATGATGCTGGTTTAAGTGATTTGAAGTTAGCTGTAAATCTCTCCAGCCGACAAAGAGAGTTAGGGCTCCAGGCTGAACACCTTAAACAGGTTTTAGATGAGACAGGAATCGCATCAGACTTCCTTACACTTGAGATAACAGAAAGTCTGTTGTTGCGGGATACAGAAGAGGCAATGACCTGGCTATCTGGTTTTAAGGAACTTGGCGTGTCACTCTCAGTTGATGATTTTGGTACCGGATATTCATCATTAAGTTATCTCAAAAGATTTCCAGTAGATGTACTTAAAATTGATCGTTCCTTTGTTTGTGATCTACCAAATGATCTTGAAGATGCGATACTTGTTAAGACAATTGTAGCGATGGCAGATAGTCTCAATCTAGCGCTGATTGCAGAAGGTGTTGAGACCCTAGAACAGACTGAATTTTTAGTCGATATCGGCTGTGAAAATCTGCAAGGCTACTACTATTCAAAACCTCTGACTGCAGAGAATCTTGATGTTTTTCTTAAAGGGGAGATACTGGAAACTGGTACAACCTAAGATGGTGTAACCACCAACTAGTCTTTAAGTCGAAGGCGACTATCTACCTGCCAATCCCAAGGCTTGTAATCTGCTCCGTCTGGCGTTATTCAGATTTTTCTAAAGCGGTTCGATTATCCTTGTCTGCGCTATCAGAAGCGTCGTTTTCCATTACCCAGAGCTTCTTATTGGTTAATGCAAATAGCGACGAGAGCAGGAGAGCCAGTACGCCTGCAATTATCATGGTGCTGGATACAAATTCAGGTGTTTCTATAACCATATTCTATAATCTCTGAGGTCTATTCGGTATTCTAGTAATTCTGAAAATGTTGCAAAATTAAACGTCAGAAATAAGTCTAGTCATCACGCGGTTATAGATCTACCGAATGGTGTCAATAGAAAGTATTGTTTTTTTGTTGGGCTCTGAGGAAGGGGGGAGGCTAAGTCCTTGTTAATTGGTATAAACCTGTTTCAATCTGACACATAAACCAACTTCTATATGCTACTTGGTTAGTTACTTCATTTATGATCTAAAGGAGTTGTATTTGGGTTTGGGATTTATGAAGCTATTATTGAGAATCAGATCATTTCATAGTGAGGATATGTTAATTATTTTGTTGTACGTTATTTAATTATTACACAAGAATCTGAACATTGATTATTGCCCCGTATCGGTGGCTGAGTCACATCCTCAATCTCCAATTGGTTATATAAAAACATGCCTAATAAATTTAGGTAAAAACCAAGCAACAAGGAAATTGAGGAACTCAACCATGAATAGACTAACCATTACTATTGCTGCGACTATATTACTAACAGTAGTTGCCTGCGGAAAATCGGGTGAAACAGACAGCAGCAGTTCTGGAGCACCGACTGCGATGACAGAACAATCGCAACACTCTGTTGCGGAAACCGGTAAAGATCAGGGAACGATACAATCTGAACAGGCCGCTTTTGAGGCTGTTGACTCGGCAGGGAGTAGTGAGAATGCGGGGTCTGAGGTGTCTGGGGAAAAGTAGATAGTTTGAATGCAGATCCCTAACCATAGACTGCTCAAGTCTGTACAAAATCTGCAGCTAGAAAATCTCAAATGTTTAGGGGCTTCAAGTATGGGCTAGTTGGCAATCTTTCTTGACCAATGGTGCTGTTGAAGCCCCGGCTGTGATGCCGTTTCTCATAGATTAAACCTGATTTATATTCAAATATTGGCATATAAGCATCGAAATTGTTCAGGAAGCATCAGTCACTGAAGATGGCACTCTAACCTTCATTGATTCAACCTGACCACGAATAATTCTGAATTGTGTCTCCTTGTCACTCTTAGAGGAAATACTACACGCTGTATCAGTTAATACCATATCCAGAACAATGCATGGTTCGCTCTCAGCGGCAGAAATGCTATAAAGGGCTAATAGAACTCCATTTTACAGCGTTCAGGTCAGAGACATTGAATTTGTGGTCGTCTGCCCTGTTTTTTACCTGAATCCGTGGGTTCATGGCGAGCGCAGAGTGTAAGATGTTGGTTTCCCAGTGGAATCAAAAAATCTTAGCTTCACCCATAGGTTAAGTGGGCATTTTTTGAACCGCTGGGGAAGCAATAGCTTGCGCTATGTGCCGTCATGAACTCACGGATTCAGGTTTTAGTTAACTGAGACAACAAAAATTGAGAGGAGCCTACATGAGCGGCATTGTCGAAGTGACCCTTCCCGATATTGGTGATTTCGAGCAGGTTGATATCATCGAAATTCTGGTATCTCCTGGCGATCGGATAGATGCGGAGGATTCCTTGGTCACTCTGGAGAGTGATAAAGCGACAATGGATATACCTTCCCCTCATAGCGGCACGATCAAAGAGGTACTGGTCAAGGTTGGGGAGAAGATCTCCATGGGCGGTACTATCCTCAAGCTGGAATTGGAGGCAGGTGCCGAGACGAGCGAGAAGCCTGAGCCAACCAAAGCGCCAGTTTCTGATGCAGTGAAAGGTGCTGCTGATAAGCAGGCCGATGTGGTGGTCCTTGGTGCGGGGCCGGGTGGATATACCGCTGCGTTTCGTGCCGCTGATCTGGGCAAGCGAGTCATTATGATAGAGAGATATGATGCGCTTGGTGGAGTATGCCTGAATGTAGGGTGTATTCCCTCAAAGGCACTGCTTCATGCTGCTGATGTGATCAATGAAGCTGCTGAGATGGCCGAGTTGGGAGTCAGCTTTGGCAAGCCGAAGGTGGACCTGGACAAGTTGCGGGCTGGCAAGGATAAGATGGTTAAGAAACTTACCGGTGGCTTAAAGGCGCTGGCCAAGCAGCGAAAAGTCGAGGTGGTTCATGGGATTGCCCGTTTTGAGTCACCTAAAAGGATCTCGGTGAATGGTCCGGAAGGTATGACCACCATTGATTTTACCGACGCCATCATCGCTTGTGGCTCCAGTCCCGTGAAGATTCCAGGTTTTCCTAACGACGATCCCAGACTGATCGACTCTACAGGTGCACTGGAACTTGCAGATATTCCCAAGCGTATGTTGGTCGTAGGAGGGGGCATCATTGGGCTTGAGATGGCGACGGTCTACAGTACCCTGGGTAGCCAGATCGATGTCGTTGAGTTACAGGAGAATCTAATACCAGGCTGTGACCCGGATCTGGTTCGACCTTTGCAGAAACGCATTAAAAGTCGCTACAAAAGTATCATGCTTGGTACCAAAGTAACCGATATCCAGGCTCAAAAGAGTGGCCTCAAGGTCACTTTTGAAGGTAAACAGGCCCCTGAAAAACCACAAAGCTACGACCGGGTACTGGTTGCTGTAGGACGGGTACCGAATGGCAAAAAAATTAATGCGGAAGCGGCCGGCATCAATGTAGATGAACGGGGTTTTATCTCGGTTGACCAGCATATGCGAACCAATGTACCGAATATCTATGCGATCGGTGATGTGGTGGGACAGCCGATGTTGGCACACAAAGCCACTCATGAAGCCAAGGTGGCTGCGGAAGTGATCGCAGGATTACCCGCCAGTTTCGATCCGATGACCATCCCTTCTGTGGCCTACACTGATCCAGAAGTTGCCTGGATGGGTTTGACTGAAACAGAGGCTAAGGCCCAGGGTATCGAATATGAGAAAGGGGCATTCCCCTGGGCCGCTAGTGGAAGAGCGCTAGGTATAGGCCGGGATGAGGGGTTGACCAAATTGCTGTTTGATCCCAAGACTCATCGAATTTTAGGCGCTGGTATTGTTGGGCCAAATGCCGGTGAGTTAATTGGTGAGACGGTACTGGCCCTGGAAATGGGTGCCGATGCTGAGGATATCGGTTTAACCATCCACCCCCACCCAACCCTGAATGAGACAATCTGTTTTGCTGCGGAAATGGCTGAGGGTAGCATTACTGATCTGATGCCACCACGAAAGCGTTAATCACTGGAAAACCAGTTTGGACAGGGTGACAGCCGCCGTTCGGGCCTTTTATGAGGCCCATCCCTACCCCTCGGGTAATAAACCTTTATGTGACGGTTACCATGGACGGTTGCTGTTGAGCTATATCGAACAACCTCAAGGTATCCCGAAACATCTCCGTATTCTCGAAGCAGGCTGTGGGCGTGGAGTCAACCTGACAGCTGCAGCGGCAAAAGAGAGAGAGGATCAGTTCATTGGAATCGATATCAATCGTCTGGCCATCGAAGAGGCTTCTGCAAGGGTAACAGCTCTGGGAGCATCCAATCTCAGTTTCCAGGTGGCAGACCTTCTGGATAGAGAGACCTTGCCAGAGATGGGGAGAGGTTTCGATCTCATACTCTCCTATGGCGTACTGCATCATCTAAGCGATCCGCTAAAGGGATTACTGCAACTGACTGAATATCTGGCACCTCATGGGGTGATAGGGTTGATGGTGGATGGCAGCTACGGACGCCAACCTCTGGATCGCTATCTACAGGCACTGGAAATCATCTCTCCAAATAGATTGACAGATAGTGATCGTCTCTCCTATGCAAAGGCCCTTGCCCATGTTGCAGAAGAGGGCGTATTCAGGGGGAGCTTCTGGCAAGGCACTGCTTCAGTGGATGAAGTTGAATTTGCTGACCGCTGTCTGCATGTGCATGAGCAAAGCTATGACATAGATGGTTTATGGGCTCTTCTCGACGCAGCTGGATTGCGCTTTATACGCTGGCATGAGACCTCGGATTGGTCTATTGCCGGTATAACTGATGATCCAGAGCTGGCTACAAGACTGTGTGAACTTGATCCTAGGGAGCGCTATCAGGTGGTGGAACGTTTAGTCTACCGGCCAAAACTGACTCTGGTGGTGGCGCGAAAATGGGATCAACCGCGTAAACCGCCGAAGAGAGAAGAACTAACCACAACTAAATATGCTCTAAATCCTCAGTTACAAGCTAGCGAGGATGAAAACCGAAACCTGAGCTGGTCTCTTCGAGGGCGTCCTCTACCCATCAGGAATAATGGGGAAGCGGATCGGCTCATTACCCTGGCATCTGAATCCGGAGCCAGTTTCACCTATCAGGATATTCTTCAGCGTCTTGATGACGAAAAACCTACTGAAGAGCAAGCATTGGAACTGTTCACCCAGATGTTAGATTACGAGAGTTTCTACGTGCCCCATGAGGTAGATCCAGGATTAACATGAGTAAAGATCCGCTGCTCTATTACAGAGATTTGGGCGATAACAACAGACCAGTCCTGTGTCTACTACATGGCCTGTTCGGCTCATCAAGTAATTGGATGGGCATAGTTCGAAGGCTTCAGCAAGATTACCGAATCATTGTGCCTGATCTGCGTAATCACGGCCGGACGCCACATCGAGATGAGATGAACTATCCGGTGATGGTTGAGGATCTAATGCAGATGATCGATAGTCTTGAACTGCCAAGTCTATCCCTGCTTGGCCACAGTATGGGGGGTAAAGTTGCCATGTGTGCGGCCCTCTCCCATCCAGAGCGGATCGATAAGTTGATCGTTGCTGATATTGCTCCAGTTGCCTATGGCAATCGTTTTGCATCTATCTTTAAGGGTTTAGGTGAGATGCCTTTGGAGCAACTTCAAAATCGCGAGGAGGCAGACAGCTACCTCTCTAATTCAGTACCAGATCAAGGGGTACGTCAATATCTTCTACAAAACCTTGTAAAGCAGGAGCAAGGTTGGGTATGGCGATTCAATCTGAATATTTTGCAGAGTGCCTTGCCCTCGCTCTCAGGTTTTCCCGAGATAGGGCAAAGTGTCTATCCCGGTGATGTATTATTTATTCATGGTGAAAAGTCGGATTATTTAAACAATGATGCGCTGAAGGTAATACAGCGTTGCTTTCCTCACAATCGGCGAAGAATGATACATGGAGCCGGGCATTGGTTATATGCTGAACAGCCTGATCAGTTTGCACAGGCAGTAATCAGCTTTTTGAAATAGATGGCTCTGCACAAAGACCTGGATTCACTATTTCAAGTGAAGTTTAGACCGGTTTTTACCACTACAATGGAGTTATGAACGCAGGTTTTCAGTAAACACTAAATGCTGAAGATGTTCTGGAATGATGCAGATCAGGATTTCGTCGTGTTTTTATCAAATGCAAATAAGCACTCATTCATTAAAAAATTGTTGATGGGATTTGAAGAAATGAATAACAGTACGATACTGTGCCAATCACTCTCGAGGCTGTTTTTTGTTCTTATTCTGACCGTTCAGGGTTGTTTTTTCAGCGTAAATAACTCAGAGGCGGCAGATGTTAGGAGCACATCCCACAACACCAGTAAAAAACTTGTCTATCTTGTTTCCGACCTCAGGATCCCTTTCTGGGATATCATGTGGCGTGGAATAAAGAGTCGTGCCACGTCGCTAGGTTATGAAATTGAGGTTTACAGTGCAAAGAATAGTGCCAAGCGGGAGTTGGAATTCACCCTGAAGGTATTGAAAGAGAATGTGTCGGGGATCATTGTCTCACCCACCAATTCTTCTGCCTGCACCACTATTTTGAAATTCGCCCAGAGCGCACGCGTTCCTGTTGTAATCTCTGATATCGGTACTGATGGCGGCGATTATGTCTCATATATCTCATCAAATAATCGTGATGGTGCATATCGTTTAGGCCGGATATTAGCTAAATCATTAACCGATGCAGGGTGGCAGAATGGCCGCATTGGGATAATTGCCATTCCGCAAATGAGAGAAAACGGCAGGGCCAGGACAGCAGGATTCATGCAGGCCATGGATGAGGCAGGCATCAAGGGCTCAGATATTAAGCAACAAGTCACTTTCTCCTACCAGGAAACTTACGATTACAGTGAAGAGCTGATTGAGAAAACCCCGGACTTGCGGGCGATCTGGTTGCAGGGATCTGATAGATACCAGGGGGCGTTGGATGCAATTGCCGATACAGGAAAAACAGGAGAAATCCTATTGATCTCATATGATGCGGAACCCATTTTCCTTGATCTGATTCCTCAGGGTGTTCTCGTTGGCGCCGCTATGCAACAGCCTTACCTGATGGGGGAGGAGGCGGTCATGTCCCTGCACCGACACCTGAATGGCCAGATGGTTGAAAAGGAACGACAGCTGCCTGTTTTGGCTGTATCACAAGAAAATATCAATGAGCAACTGTCCCTCATCAGACGAAATGTGCTGGGAATTGAAAATCAGTGACATAGGTTAAATGAAAAAGCTGATCGACAAGCATCCAATCTATGTAACGCTGGGGATAATCATTATTTCCACAGTGGCGGTAATATCGGTACTTCAATCAACATATTCTTACCTGTCCACCAAACAGAGAGTAGAGAACGAGATGAGGGACAGTGTTGAGCGCAGCATCATCTCCTTGAACAAGAATATCACCACTTACCTCTCATCCTATGCTGTAAACGAGTACGATAAACTTGTTGCCAATGAACTCGAACGGCGCAACAGGTTGGCTATTATCGTTGAAGATTACAATATGGGTGCCATCTTGGGAGAGAAGGCCTATACAAGCGGTAAAATACGAGACTCCCAGTGGCGACCCACCGACTTCGTTCCAGACAGTACAGAACACAAGCGTAAGCTCGAAGAGTCTTACTATTCAGTCGGGCAATCCATCATCGGCCCGGAGGGTAAAGAGCTGGGTACAATAGCTATATACGTTTCCGATCGTGAACTGCGGCGGGAGTTACGTGAAATCGTGATCGGCAATCTGGTCGGTACGGTTGCCATTTCCCTACTGTTGATCATTTCGTTATTTGTATCCATTCGACTCCGCTTGCTTAAGCCGATCGCTGCAATCGCCAAGGTTATCAGTCATAGTGATAAAGAGGGTATACCGTACAAAAACGTTCCCTGTGCTGGCCCCCAAGAGATCACCGCACTGTCAATAACCGTGAATAGAATGATCGATAAGATTAGGGGGTCAAGATGGGAACTGATAACCAAGCAGCATGAACTGGAAGTAGAAAAAGAGCGATTCAGGTTGGCTATTGATGGTGCCAATGATGGCCTTTGGGACTGGGATCTCAAGACTGACAAGGTATACCACTCACCCCGTTTTGAGACAATGCTTGGCTATGAGGTCGGCGAGCTGTCCGACACCATAGAGTGCTGGTCTGGACTACTGCATCCGGAAGATGTCGAGCAGGCGCATCGCCGAGTCAGGGAGTACCTGGATACCCAGGGGAAAGGGAGATACGAAAGCACATTTCGTATGCGCACAAAAGGGGGTGATTGGCGCTGGATAACAGGACGGGGAAAGGCGCTCTTTGACGAGATGGGGACTGCCATTCGCTTTGTTGGATTCAACACGGATATCACTAAGCTCATAATGCAGCAAGAAGAACTGCAGCAGCAAAGAGATACGTTGCAGTTTCAGGCAACTCATGACACATTGACAGGCCTCGCCAATCGCGCGTTGCTCACAGACCGTCTTGAACAGGGGCTTGTCAAGGCGACTCGTGCCCACTCCAAGCTGGCCCTGCTATTCATCGACCTCGACCATTTCAAGGAGATCAACGACTCATTAGGACACAGATCGGGCGACGAGTTGCTGAAGGCTGTGACACTGCGCCTTAAACAGTCAGTTCGCGCAGAGGATGCTGTTGCCCGGCTGGGTGGTGATGAATTCATCGTCATGATGGAAGGGCTGAAGCAGGTACAGGATGCCTCCCGGCTTGCTGAAAAGATACAGCAAATGCTGGAAGAACCGCTTATTATGGATAACCACGAATTCTATGTCACCAGTAGTATCGGTATCAGTATCTATCCCGATAATGGAAAGACAACCAAAGATCTTCTGAAGAATGCTGATGCCGCCATGTATAAAGCCAAAAGCGAAGGGCGGAATAATTTTCAATATTACAGCGCCGAGATGACTGCCCAGGCTTTCGAAAGGGTGCACATGGAGGGCAGACTGCGTACAGCAATAGAAAATGATGAATTTGAGGTCTATTATCAACCACAGATTAATGGTGCGACTAACATGGTTGTGGGCATGGAGGCGCTGGTGCGTTGGCATAGTCCCTCTTTGGGTTTGGTTTTCCCATCAAAATTTATCCCCATTGCTGAATCGACAGGGTTGATCGTTGAAATAGACCGGCTGGTGATGAGAATGGCTATAGCACAGTTCACGGAATGGAATCGTAAAGGCCTGCAACCCGGTACGCTGTCTCTTAATCTGAGTATGAAGCAGCTTCAAAGAAAAGATCTGGTGGCCTTTGTCGTAGGAAGTCTGGTGGAAACCGGATGTAGTCCGGAATGGCTGGAAATGGAAATCACCGAAGGTCATATTATGGAGAACCCGGAAGAAGCCATTAAAATACTGAACAAAATCGACGATATCGGTATCAAATTGGCATTGGACGACTTTGGGACAGGCTACTCTTCCCTCTCGTATCTAAAGAAACTTCCAATTACTAAACTCAAAATAGATCGTTCATTTATCAAAGACTTGCCTCATGACACTGAGGACAAAGCCATTTCAAAGGCAGTTATCGCTTTAGCGAAAAGCCTTGATCATGAAATTCTTGCAGAGGGTGTGGAGAGCATAGATCAAATAGCATTTTTATTAGAAAACGGATGTGAGGTTTTCCAAGGATACTATTACTCCAAGCCTGTCCCGGCTGCAGAGATGGAGACTTTCCTAAACAGAAGGCTCGGAAAGAATGTGACGCCTTTGTTTGTTTGAACTTTTCGTGCCTAAAGGGGATATGGAAAGTGTTTGAGTTATAAAATAACCAGTAGTTCTGAATTGACTCATTTTGAAGGGGCTTTGAGAAGCTTAAAATCTTATAAACTGCCCTTTTCTTCAGGGAGTTGGGGGTTAGTAAATCCCTCAATCCAACCGGAGTGAGAACTAATGGAATAGCACTGAAAATACTAATATGAATTAATTGGAGGAATCATGAACAAAATTCTTTTACTTGGATTGCTGTTATTGCCAATGATCTGCGTTGGTGCCGAGCAACAATTTATCAGCATTGGAACAGGCGGTCTTACCGGGGTCTACTACCCCACTGGCGGGGCTATCTGTCGACTGATAAATAAAGGCCGTAAAGCGCATGGTATACGCTGTTCAGTGGAATCTACCGGGGGGTCTATCTTTAATCTCAATACGATCGCAGCGAAGGAGCTTGATTTTGGTGTTGCTCAATCTGATTGGCAATACCATGCTTATAATGGCAGTTCAAAGTTTACTCAGCAGGGAGCAAATAAAAGTCTGCGGGCGGTTTTTTCCATCCATAGTGAACCCTTTACAGTAATGGCTCGAAAAGAGAGCGGCATTACAGCGTTTACAGATCTTAAAGGAAAGCGGGTCAATATCGGTAATCCTGGATCTGGTCAGCGGGGCACCATGGAAGTCTTAATGGAGAAGCATGGTTGGAGTAAGCAGGACTTTAAACTCGCTTCTGAGTTGAAGGCGACTGAGCAGGCCAGGGCATTATGTGACAATAAGATCGATGCCATGGTTTACGTGGTGGGCCATCCGAATGCCTCAATCAAGGAAGCGGCGACTGCCTGTGATACCACTCTGGTTTCAGTCAAGAGTGACCTGGTTGAAAAGCTCATTGAATCGACGCCTTACTATGCGCCAGCCTCCATACCTGGAGGCATGTATAAAGGCAGCGATTCTGATTCCCCGACCTTTGGTGTGAAGGCAACCCTGGTATCTTCAGAGCACGTGGATGATGAAGTGGTCTATCAATTAGTAAAGACCGTGTTTGAGAATCTGGATAAATTTCAAAAACTTCATCCAGCATTTGAACATCTTCAAGCTGAGGAGATGTTACAGGGAAATAGTGCACCTTTTCATGATGGCGCCTTGCGTTATTACAAGGAAAAGGGATTGTTGTAGACTAAGATCTATATTTTAGAATCAAACACCACCAGCTAAATAAGCTGGTGGGTTGGTCTAGAGGATTAAAAAGTCCAGATACGGATCATATGGCCTGTCTGATCTTCGGTCCTAATAATTTTATTACCCTACCATTCAATTTTGGGATGCGCTAAAAACGCTATCGAGAACGCGGTAGGGTGTATAATACGAGTGTAATGTTGAGATGACTTCTCTGATCTTCAGCATCGATTGATATTCAGTTGAGCACCAGATTAAAGTCTCATATCTGCCATATCAAAGAGAGGTGATAGGTGAAATCATTCTTCTCCTGCTCATCACTCGCACTGGTGTCGTACTCGTTTTTCAGTCCGAGCTTGACTGCCAGATTACGTTCTTCTGACATTTTCATGGCCCAGTTTATTTCAGTGAGATTTCGATATTCACCTGTCTCATCCAGGTCTGGATAGAAGGCATTTTTAAACTCGAATCGCTCATATTCTGAGATGATCCAGCCAAGGTCGAAGCCCAGTAGCAGTTCAGGAGTGGAGATGTCCTCACCGTCACCCCGGCTGATGAAGCCACCTAGACCCGCTCGGCTGGCAATATCCCAGGTATCACTCTTGATGTGTTGATAGCCGATACCGCTGGAGGCTGATATTCGATCATCCCAATCTTTGAACTGGTTCCAGTCATAGCGACCTTGCATATAAGAAAACCAGGGAATATCAGACCAGATCCACTCTCTCTTCAGATCAGCAAAGAAGCGATTGGCCGATACATCTCCATCACTTTTTGCGCGGTCATACGCTGTTGAGAAGTTCCAGGCCTTTTCCGAATCAGCGAATTCGGTACTGAATCCCAGATGAACGTTCATGGTATCACTGTTTCCTGATGCACCGTTCAAACCCAATTCCAGCTGATGTTTCCAGGAATCGGTGGTTGATTCATCAGCGATGGATGCGTGACTCAATACTGAACTGATTAAGAGTGTTAGAGTAGATACAAGTGATTTGATTCGCATACTTTAAATGAGCTGTGAGTTGTTGAAATATGGTGCAGAAGAATAACCCAAATCAGTTGGAAATGGTCGAGGCTGTTGAATATGGTGGGAGGCGTCCCACAGGATTGGCCAATAAAATTCTGATGGGGACAGCTTTGAGTTGGGCGCTGTTTCAGCTTTGGGTTGCCTCTCCCTTACCATTCAGTTTCGGAATTGGTGTTTTCAATGATACCGAAACCCGTTCAATACATCTTGCCTTTGCAATTTTTCTAGCCTATCTGTTTTTTCCCTTCAAACGACAGATCAGTGAAAAAATCCCCTTAATAGACTGGTTACTCGCACTAACTTCCGCCTTTTGTGCTGCCTATCTGTTCCTCTTTTATGAGGCTTTAGCTGAGCGGGCGGGTGCCCCCTTGCCGATCGATGTGGGGGTAGCCGTGTTGGGCGTATTGCTGCTGCTGGAGGCTACCCGAAGAGCCTTGGGTTGGCCATTGATGCTGATTGGAGCCTGTTTTCTCGGATACACATTTGGCGGTCCCTGGCTTCCTGATCTGTTGGCGCATAAAGGTGCTTCCCTAGAGCGGGTTGCCTCTCACCAGTGGTTGTCTACCGAGGGGGTGTTTGGAGTTGCTGTCGGAGTATCAGCAGGATTTGTCTTTCTTTTTGTACTTTTCGGCAGCCTGTTGGAACAGGCTGGAGGTGGACACTATTTTATTCGGGTTGCCTATGCATTGGTGGGACATCGAAAAGGAGGTCCGGCCAAGGCGGCGGTTTTAGCATCAGGTTTGACTGGGATGGTTTCTGGCTCCTCTATTGCCAACGTGGTGACCACAGGTACCTTCACAATTCCATTGATGAAAAGGATCGGCTTTTCTGCTGAAAAGTCCGGGGCTATCGAAGTGGCTGCTTCAACCAATGGACAGATAATGCCTCCTGTGATGGGAGCGGCAGCCTTTCTCATGGTGGAATACCTCAATCTCTCATATCTCGAAGTAATCAAACATGCCTTTTTGCCCGCAGTGCTGAGTTACATTGCGTTGCTCTATCTTGTCCACTTGGAAGCAGTCAAGGCGGGAATGCCCGCGGGGAATCGAGTACAGACCGGTGGTATGGGATCCCGATTGTTGCGTTGGGGTTTGACGCTTTCAGGTGCTGCACTCTTTTTCATGTTTGCCTACTGGCTGGTCGGGATGGTCGATGCTTTGTTTGGTGACGCCAGCTTTTGGATTACCGGCCTATTAATCCTGTTGTTATATGGGGTGATGATCTACACAGAAGTCCGTTTTGGTTTACGCCATCAGGATGAGGACTCGTTTGAGGGTTTTACTCCAGGCCAGGCGGTGTTGGGTGGGTTACATTTTCTACTACCCATTCTGGTGTTGGTCTGGTGTTTGATGTTATTGCGTCTCTCTCCAGCAACAGCGGTTTTTTATGCAATCTGTCTGATGATGGTGATACAACTTACTCAGCAGGCTCTGCGTGCACTCTACTCTGGTGGTGCCGTGGTCCAGGGGATTAGGGATGGATTTTTTTCACTAATAACCGGACTGCAGAATAGCGCCAGAAATATGATAGGTATCGGTGTTGCCACGGCTACTGCAGGTATTGTTGTTGGTACAGTCAGTCTGACAGGCATTGGTCAGGTGTTGGGTGAGTTGGTAGAGGTGCTCTCACTCGGGTCGGTGATGCTGATGTTATTGCTTACTGCATTGATCTGCATGATTCTCGGTATGGGCCTACCCACTACCGCAAACTATATCGTTGTGTCGACTCTGATGGCGCCGGTGATTGTACAGCTGTCTGCTTCCCATGGGTTGGATATTCCGTTGGTTGCGGTGCATATGTTTGTCTTCTATTTTGGGATTCTTGCAGATGACACGCCCCCCGTCGGTTTGGCCGCTTATGCAGCTGCAGGCATCTCAGGTGGTGATCCTATCCATACAGGTTTGCGCTCATTTTTTTACGATATACGTACGGCCATTCTACCGTTTATGTTTATCTTCAATACCGAGTTACTACTGATCGGTGTGGAAGGTGTTATGGGTTTTGTTTTAATTGCACTGCAGGGTCTGGCTGCGATGCTGCTGTTTGTTTCAGCAACCCAGGGATGGTTGATCGTGAAAAATCGATGGTGGGAGAGTCTGTTGTTATTGGTGGTTGTCTTTTCCCTGTTTCGTCCCGATTACTGGCAGGAACAATTTTTTCCAGAAGCTGTTTGGCAACCGGCAAAAAATGTTGAAAACTACCTCGCAAACCTATCTCCGGGGGAGACTTTACGCCTTCAGGTTGAGATTGAAGAGGAGAGTGGTGAACTTGCAACCAGGGATGTGGTGTTGGCTCTGCCTGAGCAAGGCGTAAAGCGGCCTCTGGAAGCCTTGGGATTTGTCACCGAGATTGATGGTGACATTGTGAAGATACTAGATATTGGATTTTTGAGTCCGGCAGAATCAGTGGGGCTTGAAGCTGGCTTCACCCATCAAATCAAAGGGTATTATAAACCACAGCAACAACCGGCAAGGGCCTGGTTTCTATTATTTCCATTGATACTACTGGCCTTTATATGGATGGGACAGCAGCGTCGTAAAGACTCCAATTGATAAACCGATAAGGAAAACAGAGATGTCATTCAGTTTCTATTGGCATGACTATGAAACCTGGGGTGCTGATCCTCGCCGGGACAGGGCTTCTCAGTTTGCCGGGGTGCGAACGGATGAGGCACTCAATCCAATTGGTGAACCACTGGTGGTCTATTGTAAACCCAGTGACGATATGTTGCCTCAACCTGAGGCGTGCATGATAACAGGGATTACCCCTCAGCATGCGCAGCAGCAGGGTCTGATTGAAGCAGCGTTTATACGTGCAATTCATGATGAACTGGCGGCGCCGGGTACCTGTGGAGTAGGCTACAATAGTTTGCGTTTCGATGATGAGGTAACCCGAAACACCCTCTATAGAAATCTGTATGACCCCTATGCCAGAGAGTGGCAGAACGGTGCTTCCCGGTGGGATATCATCGATATGGTTCGTCTAACCCACGCCTTACGACCTGAAGGCATTGAGTGGCCGAAAAACGATCAGGGTGTTACCAGTTTTCGTCTTGAGGAGCTAAGCGCAGCGAATGGTATTGAGCATGCTTCAGCGCATGATGCGCTATCCGATGTCTATGCAACCATTGGCATGGCGAAGCTGATTAAACAGCGTCAACCGAAACTCTATGACTATCTTTTTCAGAGTCGACCCAAGCAGGTCAATGCTGAACGTTTAAACTTAAAGAGTCGTCAGGCTCTACTGCATGTTTCATCCATGTACCCGGCAATGCTGGGGTGTATCGCAATGGTCATGCCGTTGCTGAGACATCCAACCAATCCGAATGGCGTTATCGTTTACGATTTGCGATACGACCCAGAACCACTGTTCACTTTAACTGCCGATGAGTTGTATGAGCGTCTGTTCACTCCCAGGGACCAACTCCCGGAAGGTGTGGATCGGCTGCCACTGAAAACAATTCACATCAATAAATGTCCGGTTGTTGTTCCATTGAATACATTGACTCCTGAGGCTGCTGAGCGCTGGCAGATCGATTTGACTCAGGGAGAACGTTTCAGAGAACGATTGCTTGTACAGGATGAGTTCACATCGAAGATCGAACAGATCCATAATCGACGTGAATTTGAACCAGTCACAGATCCTGACCTGGCACTCTACTCTGGTGGTTTCTTTTCCAGGGATGATCGGCAACGCATGGATCGGATTATACGCAGTGATCCATCTGAACTGCCTGCTTTTCCATTGGTGTTTGATGATCCCAGATTAGAGGAGATGTTGTTTCGTTACCGGGCAAGAAACTGGCCTGAAATGCTGAATGAAGAGGAGCGTAGTCGTTGGGATGAGTACCGCCAGGATCGCCTATTTACGGAGGAGGGTGGTGGCAGCATCACCTTGGAAGAGTATCTGCAGATACTCGATAGATTGGAATCAGACCCTGAGCTGAATCCTGACAAAAAGGCATTGGTACCACAGCTATTGGCATGGGCTGAGCAGGTCGCTTCCATATAGCATATATTAACCCGGCACCTTAATAGCAGGACTAGTGGGCCATGCGGTAAATAAGGTAACGATCAGCCGTTCCCACTAGATATTAATCTGGGATTAGAGTGGATTTCAATGACGGGTAGGTTGGATAAGCGGAGCGCCATCCAACATTTTCAGGTGGTTCCCGCAGGAGATTGTCGGATGGCGCTCCGCTTATCCGACCTACATCAGGTTATGCATTAAGCCATCTAGGAGACAGACACATTCTTACTAAATGAAATATTTAGGACTGGCCGGCCAATTCAAGTGAGTGCAACGACGCTGCTGAGGCTTGTGGGCCGGGCTCTGATCATTACTTATTTACCGCATGGCCCACTAGTGAAGTGTCGTGGAGTCCGGGCCGGAATATTCCAGTTCACAACCATCGACATGCAAAATACCTCCTCGGCCATGTTCTGTTTTACTACGGTACATCGCCTTGTCGACAGACTCGATCACCGATTCCAAATCACGCCCATGGTCAGGATACTTTCCCATACCGATCGTGATACTGAAGTCGATGTTATTATTTTTGGCGTAGTCATCAATCGTCTGGCGGATGCGCTGGGCAACCAGATTGCCACCTTCATTTGTCGTATCTGGTAACAACAGCAGGAATTCATCGCCACCATAACGTGCCACCAGATCTTCGCTACGCAAAATTTTGGTAATATTGCTTGCTACCGCAGTCAGCACTTGATCACCAATATGGTGACCATGAGTGTCATTTATCGCCTTGAAGCCATCCAGGTCAGCGAATAGCACAACCACCCCATTCCCAAGCTCATCAGCTTGGAATAGAGATGAGGAGCGCTCAATAAGGGCTCGCCTGTTCAGTAGTCCGGTCAGGGCGTCGATATTACGTTCGTGGGCGAGTTTGGTGCGGGCAGATTCTATTTTTGCTGTCAGCGAGTAGGAGTAGAGTACGATGATGGCAAAGAAGAGAAGAAAAAAGATCGCACTGACTGAAAACAGGTTCACATAGTCGAATAGCCGCAGGCTGACCACCAGTACTGCAGCACCAAGGCTACCCACAACGGCCTCACCGAAGAGTCTCAGGCCATAACGCATGCCATTCCCGAGGATTACCATCAGATAGACAAGAAAGCCAGGTGAGCTGATTGTAGTGTCCGCCAGAACAGCGAAGGAGGCAATGGCAATATCTATCCACATGGTCAGACGTTGGCGCCAGGGTGCATGAGTCACCCGCGAGGCGTGGTGCATGAAGAACAGAATCTCCAGGCTAAATAACCCGAATACCAGGTTGACCACCGTCAGGCTTGTCCAGGAACGTACCTGTTCCTCTCCACCAAAATTGAAATAGAGTACGGCCAGACCACAAAAGAGAAGTCGTGTCCAATACTGGGTGCGCTGGTCCTCCCAGGACATCCACTGTTCAGATTTCTGTCTCTCTATCTGGTCTCTTCGGCGCTCATTCCCAGAGCGGCGATTTGCTGCACGTTGGTCAATACGGGTCTGATTCACACGTTTACCTTATATTCTATTTCCATGCGCCGTAGCACGATTAAGAGTTTAGCCTCCTTAAAGTGAAAGTCCAAAGCCATAGCGGGGACAATACTCAAATAGTGATAGACCTATGAAGCAAAAGAGACGGACTCAGAACGATTCAACCATATTCAGCAGCTCCTGAAGGTCTGCTATTGCTTAAAAGCCTGACCGGTAGGACCAGGCTGTATGTACAGCCAGGTTCCTGGTGGATTGGAGTGAGTGGCTATATCCAGCGGATTAGAGGGTTGGGTTAACTGATCATCTGCTGGATTCTGAAATTTGGAGGAGATCTGTGGCATACATTGCCAAGCAGAACCCGGACAGGTTTGACAATGTATCTGCTCTTGAGTGGTGAGGTTATCGAAAATAGCGCATGCAGATTGCGCCAGAGCGCGCCATTTCTCTCTCCCAGGTCTACTCTTCAGACCACTTTTGCAACGCATCGATAATGCCTTTAGCCTGATCTTTGCTGGAAATATTGAACTTGCTCTTCTGCATATATTCACCGTTGCGTTTTTGATAGCGACGGATGGTGTATTTATCTGCGCTGTACTTTTCCTTGGATCGATCCCAATCTTGAAAACGAAAAATAATTGTGGTCCAAGCGCCTTTGGAAAGTACAACTTTATCTAACTCTTTAACTACGTCAGTGCCATCTTCTGTGTAGTTGATTGTGAGCTCTTCAGGTGTTGCTGCCATAGTAGTACGTAAATCCCATTAGTTATTGAAAATAAACAATTATATTAGCGATTTTAAGGTGCGCCGAACTGCTTTAGAATTCTGATGATATCCTGATTGTCTCGCTTTGTAGCCAATCCCAGGGGCGTCAATCCCTCCTGGTTGGTGATATCCAGTCTTGCACCACGATTGATCAGGTTTCTTGCAGTAACGCGCTGGTCATTGAGAATCGCAGAGTGGAGCGGAGTATTACCTTTATCATCAGGATTGTCGAGGGATGCACCCTGTTTAATTAAAAAACCGATCACATCCCGGTCTGCGCTACCTAGAGCGGCAGTTATATGCAGCGCCATATTTGGCTCTAGCTTGGCGCCACTTTTAACCAGAAAATCCGCTACGATTGGATTTCGTGCAATCAATGCGTTTAGCAGTGGTGTATGTCCCTGTCGGTCAAGTGCTTCCATATCGGCCTGATGTTTAACAAGGATTTTACTCATCACCAGACTGCCTTTTTGGGTAGCAATATGGAGTGGGGTCAAACCATCAGAATCCGTCTGATTAACATCGGCTCCCCAATAGATATTTCTCTCCAATTGATCGATGTCGCCAATATGGACAGCACGGGAAATATTGATTGTGGGTTCCGGTTGCTTGCTGCAGCTGAGCAACAGAAGCAAACAAAGAGTAAAAATTATAGGGAATCTATATAACATACCTATGGATAGTAAATCCTTCACCACTCTAGCTGCAAGCATCATGATTATATTCAGCTGGAGATCTCTCTCCACTGTACTCATTATCCTTTATCATTTAGGATCGCCTTACAACGTGCCTTGTGTAGGGCTTTTACGTCAAGATATTCCAAATTGATTGCTGAATTGACCGATTGCAGGATAGACCATATATGAATCCCGACTGTGTTTAGCAAGATACTACTGACACTGGCAGTGATAGGGCTGGCGTGGTTTGTGGTACGCCACCGTCAGCAACGGGTGACAGATATCGAACAGACTACGCCAGCCGTCATGCCCAAGTCGTCGAATAGGCCGATCAAATGGCTAAGCTATGGGGTGTTAGCGTTGATGGTGGCTGGAAGCCTCTTCTATTTTGGTTCGCTGATACAGCAGGGTTACCGGCTTGTAACTGTCAAAGTCGTCGATGCCCAGTCAGGTAGAAGTGTGAGCTACATTGCCAGGCGCAAGGATGTGGATGATCGCTATTTCACCACTCAGGATGGTCGCGAGATCCTGGTGGCCGATGGTGAGCGCATTGAACTTTCGCCCCTCGATGGTGACCGGTTACCCTAATCCCTAGTGGGCCATGCGGTAAATAAGGTAACGATCAGCCGGTCCCACAAGCCTCAGCAGTAAGGCGCGCGAACGTAGGACCGGCAGGCCAATTCAAGTGAGTACAACGACGCTGCTGAGGCTTGTGGGACGGCCCGAAGGGAGCCCCGTTCATCAGTCAATGCTGCGTTGTACTCCTTGGAAAGGGCTTGCCATTTCCTGCGGCTTTTGCACCTTTCATATCCGTCCCGATGCACCGGTTCTGTGGTGTGGCTTAGACGGTCACCTCCAGGATTTAGGTTCTCTGCCGATAAATTCTGTGAATATTTTCTTTACCCCCGGTGGAATTTCCTGGTCTCATGTCATTTGCCCATCAAGTCATAAAATATTGCTATATTCTTGAAGATTCTGCGCGTTATAAAAACCTGAAAAACGCAGTATTCAATCTTCTACAGAACCCCAGGGCACCAATTCGTCCATATTTCGATATTTTCATGATCCTGTTGGTCCTGCTGAGCGTCTGGCTGTTGATCTATGAGGTTAAGAATGATCTGGGTACCCTGGGTGACATGATCGAGGTGGGTGCAGTCACCATTTTCATCATTGAGTATCTATTACGATTCTGGATATACAGTGACAGCCACCGGGTCATTATTGAACGCTATGAGAGGGCAGAGTTCATCAATGAGCCATTTTATGTCGGATCGGCAATCAGGCACGCAGTAGTCGGTAAGTTAAGATATGCCATCCAGCCACTGGCGATCATCGATCTGTTGGCAATCATTCCAAGTTATCGCCCACTTCGGTTTCTGAGAATTTTTCTACTGTTCAGATTGTTCAAGCTGTTTCGTTACACCCGCAGTATCAGTGAATTCGTCAAGGTTCTGTCTGAAAAGCGCATAGAGCTGGTGACCCTGTTTATCTTTATGGCGTTCATCACCTTCACTGCCGCCACAGCGATCTTTTTCTTTGAGGCCGACCACGAAGGTACTCAAATCGAAGGCTTTTTCGACAGTGTCTATTGGGCATTGGTTACCATGTCGACAGTAGGATATGGTGATATCACACCGCATACCACCGAAGGGAGGGTGATTTCCCTGGTTTTGATCATTGCCGGACTGGGCGTGATCTCCTTCTTTACCTCAATCATCGTCTCGGCATTCGGTGAGAAAATTCATGAGATTCGAGCTCACAGAGTCTACTCTGAAGTGGAACGCAAGCATGTTGATACCCTGGTTTGCGGTTTTGGCCGTGTGGGACAGGTTGTTGCAGAGCGGCTGGCTGAGGATAAGCGCTCCTTTGTGGTGGTGGATCCGATTGAAGAGAATATCAGGCTTGCCAAGCAGCGAGGTTATTTAGCAGTTCTTGGTAATGGTGAGGATAACGATCTTTTGTTGAGTGTGGGCATCGATACTCGAATAAAAAGACTGCTCTGCTTAACCGGGGATGATGTAGTGAATGTCTACATTACCCTGATTGCCCGTCAGGCCAATCCGGAAATTGAGATTATCTCCCGTTCGAATCATCGGGAAAATGTAAATAAGCTCTATCGCGCCGGGGCAACGCACTGTGTTGCGCCCTATGAAGTATTTGGTCTCATTGCGGCGGAGTATGCGGGTCAACCAGTGGCCTTTGAAGCCGTGTATGGATTGCTGAGCAAACAGACCAGTGAGGGTATAGAAGCTGTACGAATCAAGCCCCAGAGTTCACTTGTGGGACAGTGCATGGGTGAGATCGATTTCAAAGAGAGGAAACTAACCCCATTCGGAGTAATCCGTGATGGTGAATGTGAGACCGATGAAGACGCCGGTCAATTTAATTTGAAAGGTCGATGTTTTTACTTCAATCCTAAAGATGATTTTACACTCCTTGAAGATGACCTGCTGGTGCTTATCGGTCACGAATACAGTGTTATTCATCTTCGTGACTGCCTGGAACGGGGGACCTTGTAATGGCACGTCTGGATACCTTGATATTTGGATGCAGCGCTCTGGGTCATGAGGTGGCGATGCAGTTATCCGATCGTGGCATAGATGTCTACCTTTACAGTAATAATCTGGATGAGGTTAGCGCCCTGCTGGCGAAAGGATTACAAGCAACGCCGATCGATTATACGGATGACGAAAAGTTGCAGAGGATTGGCATTGGGGGTTGGGTGAAGACAATCTTCTGTCTCTTCTCTCAAGAAGCTAAAAATCTCTTTTTGACCCTGTCAGCCCGAGCGCTCGATCCTGATTTGAAGATTATATGTGTATCTGAATCTATGGAATCGAGTAAACGCTTATTAGCGGCTGGGGCAACTAAAGTGATCGACCCCTATGAAATCAGCGGCCAACGGGTGCATGAGATGATTGCACGTCCCTATTTGGTTGAGATGCTTGAAAGTACGATTTTTGGCAAAGCGATCGATATTGCAGAAATTGAGATTACTGAAAAATCAGTGCTTTCTGGTATGCAATTGAGTGATCTGCAACTGGAAAAACGCTATAACCTAATTGTGCTCGGCGTGGTTGATCTTGAATTGAGTCATCAACTGATCTTTTCCAACAGTGGTGTTGATCATCGGCTTGATGCTGGAGATATCCTTGTGGTTATCGGGCACAGGAAGGAGATCAACCGCTTAAGAGAGGAGGGGGTAAGCAATGGGCCTGAAACCTTTAGCGGTTTAAATGATCCATAAAGATAACTATCGAGGATTTATTGGTGCCCATTCATACCGTGAATACCTCAATGAAATGGCTGTCAATGCTTCCTGAAAGCGGTGAATAACAGCTGATCAGGCTGGTGCGCTTTCAAGCAGATTGGCTAAAGGCCGGGTTATTTGGGCTAGTTGAGCTTCAGCGGCCGATTCAGGGGAATTTGATATCTGTTGCAGCAGATTTTGCACCAGCGAACGTGCCTGTTGTGGTGTAGAGATAGATTCTGCTGATGCACTACGAGCGGTTTCCATTTCATACAGTTGGCGTGCATTGTCAACATCAACAGTGGATCGGCTACTGGTGGAAGCCTGAGTCTCCTGAACAGATTCGCCATTGCCAGTTGCCAGGTCTGTTTTTGTGTTGGCAGGAGATTGGCTGGATCTATCTGTCGTGGTTTGTATGTTTTTATCGCTGTTGACAGGGTTTATCATGACTTTTAATCCTCTCGAGACAAATAATTGACGCTTTATGCTGTGATTAACTAAGTTATGCACTATTCTGCGAGAAACGTGCCAACAGGCTTTGTCGAGTATAGTCAATGAGAGGTATCCAATCACATCGGGGGATGATTCTGCGAATTGAAGCCCTATTTCTGGCCCTGATACTCTGGGGGGCAACTACAGCGGTTGGCGCTGCAAATCGGCCAATGCTAGGTGAAAGTCTGGAATATACGCTGAAGTTTCGTGGCCTGATTACCGGCTATGTGGAGTTGGATATCGCCAAAATGACCTTAGAGGTCGAACAGGATATGGGGGAGGTGTTCGATTCGCCGACCTATATCACCAATCTGCAAGTCACGACTGAACCCTATACAAAAGCTGAGATGCTCTATCCAGTTCGACTCAAATACCGGAGCTGGCTGGATGCGCATAAACTGTACCCCCTAATTGCAGTCAAATCTCTAAAGGCAAGGGTAGAGAGAGAGGAGTTTTTCTTGTTCGACCGGAAAGCAGGACAGGCCTTTCACTATCAGACCGGAGAGGATGAGGTAGATGAGCCACAGCTGCCGCCAGTGCAACTGCGACCGGTTGCTGCTCTTACTGAAACTCAATGGACAGCTCTGACTCAGACTCAAGCCATCGAAATGGGGGGAGAGGATGCAATAGACTACATGGGGCTGATACATCGTTTGCGCGGTATGCCGCTGGAGAGTGGTAATCCAATTGAGTTTTCCACCTACAATGGAAAAGAGATCGAGTGGTTCCGAATTGATGTGAGTCGTGAACGGTTGGTGCGGTCAGGCTGGGACAGAGAGACATTCAGACTCAAGCTGAGAGAGGTCGATCCAGAGAGTGGGGATCTTGGTGAAGTTGTGCATATCTGGATGAGTGATGATGATCAGCGTTTGCTATTACGTTTTTATGCAGAGCGGACTCTTGGCTCCATGGAGGGCATTTTGGAAACTGGTCGTCCTCTGAATCAGGGACATAATGAAGGTCTCTCCGAGGCTACCCAGTCGTCAATGGAGACCTATTTGGATTTCTGATGCCTGACCGTGTATTTATAACAGCCGATTGTTCGGACGTTATATTATTTGGCTGAGGGTCTTGTGAGACGTCAATATTGTCTGGCGGGTGTCGAAAAAAAGTAGGGTGCGGCCTGCCGCACCATGTTGAAAGTGATAGATAAGAAGAAACCCCCCAAATTCCGCCATGACCAGTTTCCTTTAGCCGTTTTTCTTCTTAAGTCAGTGCCCTAGTGGGCCATGCGGCAAATAAGGTAACGATCAGCCGGTCCCACTAGGCCTTACGCCAATTTTCTGTGACAGATGATTAATCGTCTGAAAGCTTAAATTCTGCCTTCCCCGGACTCTCTTTCTCACTTCCTTCGACAATCTTGAGATGATCCAGATTGGGTATAGGTGCGGCTTCAACTGGGGTTTGGCAATCCTCCAGGCTTCCCTGATTAGCTTCTGATAGTGATAGAGAGTGGGTGTCGATGACTGGCGGTTCAGGCGGTGTCTGATCGTCCAGGTCATCATCTGAGCTATCCAGTTCCAGTGCTGTTGTGTCAATTTCCAGGGGTTCTGGCTCTGCAGTTTCATCTAACTGGGAACCCGGTTTGGTCAGGTCGAGGGCGCTGATATCGGGTATCTCCTGGGGGGGGGATTCCACTGTACAGTCTGACAGATCGAAACCATCATTTGAGGAGAGTGGGTAGTCTGGTGCGATGATCTCCTTATGAGGAGGCTCTTGCGGGACTTCAAGTGGGCCATCCGCCAGGGTGAGGGGCTGTGTCTTATCCGCTGCCACAGAGTTTTCGGTCTGAGTCTGCTGAGGACGAGCAGGCGCTGGCGGTTTAGGGGTTGGTGCAGGTTGACCGGCGGGTACGATATCCACGAGTCCTCCTGCATCCCGGAAGGCAACTCGGTATTTAATCGCCCTGTCCATGTCGACGCCCCGTTTAATCGGCATAGGTTTCCCGCTGAAAAGACGTTCCAAACGGTCGCCTTCAAGTTTGAACATGGCGCCGATTTTGCGCTTCACTTTTTCTGGATCACTATCTTTGAGGAGTGCACCGGAAAAGTAGACGTCATAGGTCTCTAAGCTCACTGACTATCTCCTTGGTTTGGCCAGGATCTATTCTGTATATTATATTCGTCATCCCCCTGGTGATCCTTTAGGAAAGGTATTTTCAACATGCCTGGCAATTTTGTGATCAGGTTTGGATTCTGTAGAGACCCAACCCCGATCTGCATCTGTTGGTGACCGAGCTGAGGTTGCGCGATATAGGTGCCCATGAGTCGATCCCAGATAGAGAGGTTAAAGCCAAAATTACTGTTGGTCTCTTTTGGGATGACCGAGTGGTGTACCCGATGCATATCCGGAGTTACCACCAACCAGCGTAGGATCCGGTCGAACCACTGGGGAAGGGATACATTGCCGTGGTTGAACATTGCCATGCTGTTTAGCACCACTTCAAAGATCAATACAGCCATCACTGAGGGGCCGAGCGCTGCAATGGTAGTGATCTTGATCAACATAGAGAGCAATATTTCGATCGGATGAAAACGGGCGCCTGTCGTCAGGTCGTAGTCAGGATCGGCGTGATGTACTCGATGCAGACGCCACAATGCAGGAATGGCATGTACCATGACATGCTGTAGATAGATCACCAGATCCATCAAAATAACTGCAATCACAACATTCAACCAGAGCGGCAGGCTGATCTCATTCAGCAACCCCCAGCCTTTTTCCGAGGTGAATGCGGCAAACCCCACTGCAGCAGCAGGAAACAGAAGGCGCAGCACCAGACTGTTGAGGACCACGATACCGAGGTTTGAGCTCCAGCGGCGGCTTCGCGAAAAGTTGAGCTGACGACAGGGTAGGGCGACCTCCCAGATTGCCATGAGTGCAAAGATAGCAAAAAAGATACTCAGGCGAATTGTCAGTTCATAATCGAGAATAAAATCTGTCATGGCCCTGCTGCGTTTCCTGTGTTCGGAATAACTATAGCGTCTATGATCCTTTTGTCGCTAACTTCTCATGCGGATCCTGTTTACGCTCAAATTGATTAGGCATTCCCTTTATCTTTCATGCCGATACCTTGTTGAGCTGCGAAGTCGAGCATGCGTTGTATGGGGATGACCGCTTGTTCACGTAGGTCAGGATCTATCTCAATTTGATTTGCACCGGAATCCAGCACCTGATTGAGATTCTGCAATGCATTCATACCCATCCATGGGCAGTGGGCACAGCTGACGCAGGTCGCCCCTTCACCAGCGGTTGGTGCTTCGATAAGTGTCTTGTCCGGTGCCATCTGCTGCATTTTGTAGAAGATACCCCCGTCAGTAGCAACGATGAACTCCTTGTTATCCATATCGGAGACCGCATTGATCAGTGCTGTTGTCGAGCCGATCACGTCGGCTTGCTGGATTACATTTTCCGGAGACTCCGGGTGTACCAATACAGCAGCATCGGGATGCAGACGTCGGATGCGTTCCAAAGCGACGGCCTTGAACTCTTCGTGTACCACACAGGAGCCTGGCCACATCAGCATATCTGCACCAGTGACACGCTGTACATAGCTACCCAGATGGCGATCAGGGCCCCAGAGAATCTTTTTTCCCTGGGATGCCAGGTGCTGGACAATTGGCATTGCAATGCCGGAGGTAACCACCCAGTCGGATCGTGCCTTAACCTCTGCACTGGTATTGGCGTAGACAACCACGGTATGTTCGGGGTGTGCATCACAGAATGCACTGAACTGATCAGCAGGACAGCCCTCATCCAAAGAACAGGTTGCATTAAGGTCAGGCATGATAACGCGCTTTTCCGGGTTGAGTATCTTGGAGGTCTCACCCATGAAACGAACCCCGCAGACCACCAGAGTTTTTGCATCCTGGGCTGCACCGAATCGGGCCATTTCCAGGGAGTCGGCGACACAACCTCCTGTCTCTTCAGCAAGAGCCTGAAGGTCAGCATCGGTATAGTAATGCGCAACCAGAACAGCTTCTTGCCGACTCAGTTTCTCTTTGATCTGAGCTTTGAGTTGCTCTTTTTCCCTGTCAGTCAGGCTGGGCCACTGAGGGTGTTCAGGGACCTTGATATCAGGCAGTTTCAACGATTGAACATTCATGAAAGTCTCGTTATCTATTTGATGATCTCAACCTGTGATGGGTTGATGACTTGGTAGTTTTTTGCAGGACGATGATTTCCCTGTCGGGAATATTCACCTGTCTCATTGATAATGTTACGGGCAAGAATGCCTTTGCGAAAATTGCGCTTATCCAGGTTTTCGTTCAACAGCACTTCATAGACAGATTGCAGCTGGCTTAGGGTAAAGCTATCCGGAAGCATCTGAAATGCAATCGTAGTGTAGCCCAGCTTGGCTATCAGGCGTTTTCTTGCTTTTTCGATAATGTCTGCGTGATCGAATGCCAGTTCAGGGAGATTGCTGATGGGGTACCAGGCAGTTTTAGCTGCATCACTGGAGGCTGCAGGACTCAAATGATCTGAAGGCGTTAGCGCAAAGTAAGCTACACTGATTACTCTCTCCCGTGGATCTCTGAGAGGAGTACCAAAAGTGCCTAGCTGCTCGAGATAGACGCCTTCGATACCGGTCTCCTCCTTTAACTCACGCTTGGCACATGATTCCAGGTCCTCATCGATATCAAGAAAGCCGCCAGGCAGTGCCCACATACTCTGAAAGGGTGGATTTTTACGCTGTATCAGTAGCACTGACAGGGCATTCATCTGGATGGTGAATAGCACAACATCAGTGGTTACCGCTGGATGTGGGTAATCATAGTTGTATCTCTTCAGCTGTTTCATCTCAAATCAATTGGTTTTCTACTAGCTAACAGCCATTGCGCCTGTTTTGGGTCAGGTAAGAGACCCCAATGGGGGGCGCTATATGGAAGAGATGGTACACTTGTTAGTGTATTAAGTACACCATCACAGAATAGAAAACCATAGTTAAATAGGTGGTTAAAGATCAAGCGCTCATAGCCGCTAAAAGTGTCAGGATGAAACGACTTCTTCAACCTTAACTATTACAAATCTATGCAAACGGCCCAACAAGCGAAAGATCAGATTCTAAAGTTACAGCATCTGCCGCCGCTTTCAGCGACAGCTACTCGCTTGCTTGGACTGTTGAGTGAAGAGGACCTGGCGCTGAATAAGCTTGCCGAGGCCATCAACCAGGATCCCGGGTTGGCTGCCAGAATTCTGGGGCTTGCCAACTCCGCCTATTTTGGACAACAGAATCCTGTGCTCAAGGTTGAGGACGCCATCATTCGGGTGCTCGGGCTGAACATGGTTAAAAGTTTATCCTTTAGTATCGCGGTTAGCGGTGCCTTCGATATCTCCAGCTGTCACAATTTTGATTTGAGGCACTATTGGCGTGATGCGCTCTCTTTAGCCACACTTGCCAGGCAGCTCTCGGTTAAGAGTAGAGCGGATGATCGACCTGATCCTGATGCAGTCTACCTGGCTGGCCTTCTCATGAATATCGGTGTTTTAGTGCTGGTGCATGTGTTTCCTGAGCTATACAGCAAAGTCCTACAGATTTCGCAGCAGCAAGGTAGCGACGCAGATATTTTAGCACTGGAAAAAGAGCATATAGGCATCGACCATTGTGAGGCTGGGGCCTGGCTAGCCGATCGATGGCATTTACCAACTTTGATTGTGACTGTAATTTCACAGATGAGTGAACAGGTTGGGCATCAGCAACATAAAGAGGTAACACTGGTTGGTGCTGTCTCATGTTGGCTAAACCGCAGTGATGTAGATGAAACATTGGCCAAAGAGTGCACCTCTGCGCTGTTTGATTGCTGTGGATTGACAGCAGAGGCGCTAGACCATATCAAAACAGGTTTTTTGGACAAGGAAGATGAGATCAATGCTATCGCCAGTTTGTTGGCGAGTTGACAGGAGCGTCGCGTGGATCTTTCGTTTAACCAAACTTCGATGGACTTAAGAGAGCGTTTTTTCAGCTTACTGGATTCTCTCTCTGCCCTGAGGGCACTCTCCCAAATAAATCTTGAGCGAGTCAGTGAAGATGAGTTACTGATCAAGGCGCTTGATGAATTGGTGCGCTACCAGAATATCGATCATAGTTCAGTATTCCAACTGGAAGATGGGATGCTGAAATGTGTGGCCGGGAGAAGCATGGTTGAGTCCCATGCTGAGATCATCGGTACAGGAGATACCAAATCTCAGCAACAGACGATGCAGTTTAAGTCGGGTGAAGGAATCGTTGGAATAGCCTACGCCACAGGTCAGTTACAATACTGCAGGGATTGTAGCCAGAGTCAGGATTTTATATCCCATAAACATAGTGGATCTGAAATGGCTGGCTCATTGATCAGTGCTCCCATTAAAATGGGGGAAAAGGTTTTAGGTGTGCTCAATGCCTCACATCCGATGCCGGAATATTTCGAACCTTGGCAGCAACACACGCTGAGTCTGTTCAGTAGCTGCCTGGGGCAGATTATTTATAACCACCGTATGCTGCATGAGCTGGAATTATTGGTCGATCTACGAACTGAGGACCTTAATAAGGCCCTTGATGAGGCGAACAAGCTACGTAAGCGTTATCAGCAACTTTCGATGGTTGATGAGTTGACCGGTTTGAATAATCGACGCTATTTCTTTAATGAGGCAGAGGCACAATTGTCACGAGCTATTCGAGCTGAACAACCCTGCAGTCTGATGCTGATCGATGTCGATCACTTTAAGCGAGTCAATGATCAGTGGGGGCACTTGGTTGGTGATCAGGTCCTGGCTGCCATATCCAGGCTTTTGCTAGAAGAGGCGCGTGGGGGTGACCTGGTTGCCAGGGTCGGCGGTGAAGAGTTTGTAATCTTATTGCCTGAAGCAGGGATCGAAGGTGCGGATTTGATGGCTCAGCGAATCCAGGAGCGACTGACTAACGTCGAGAGCGGCGGTCTTCGTCCTGGTGTTAATTTAACAGTCAGTATCGGTATCACCGAGTTGTCGAAAGAGCTTGATCTAAAGCTAACCCCTGGTCAACTGGTAGACCAACTCTATACTCAGGCAGATCAAGCCATGTATGACTGCAAGCGTGATGGACGTAATCAAAGAAAACGCTTTCAAGGATCAAGCCGTTAACAAGACAGGTTGATATTAACCCGGCACCTTAATATTACTGGTTTAGCGATGACAGCGAACCGAAGATGATGCCTTCACTGGTGTCATAGTGTGTTTCAGTAGGCTCTAAAAAGAGAATCCAGGCGGCACCCTTATCATTGCCCCCACTATCATCAAATCGGGCACCCACTGCCAGGTCGGAGTGGTCATCGCCATTGAGATCTCCAAGACTGGTGATGGCGCCGCCAAACTGATCTCCATCATTTAGGCTGCCATCAAAATCACCTTCGGTGTCAGAGATCTTAGAGGCAGAGATGATTTCACCATCGCCTTGCATGAACAGTACCCATGCCGCACCACGATCGCTTCCACCATCGTCGCTCTGTTTCGCGCCGACTATAAGGTCATCGTAGTCATCATTGTTGATATCGCCGATATTCACTAAAGCACTGCCAAATCGATCTCCATCACTGAGCTGTTCTTCCAGGCCCCCTCGGTTATGAGAAATTCTTTTTAAACCATCCACAGTACCATCGCTGTTCAAGAAAAGAATCCATACAGCGCCTCGGTTGCTGCCACCATCATCGTCTCCACTGGTGCCAACTGCCAGGTCTGTAACGCCGTCACCATCCAGATCACCGATGGCGGTAACTGCACTGCCAAAATTATCCCCATCCTCCGGATCCCGCTCCAGGTTTCCCTTTTCAGAAGAGATTTTCTGGGTTGCGCTGACAGTGCCATCGCTATTCATGAAGAGAATCCAGACTGCGCCTCTGTCAGTACCACCATCGTCATCATTGGGGACACCGACAGCCAGGTCTGTAATGCCGTCATTGTTCAGGTCGCCGATATTGGCAAGGGTGTGGCCGAACTGGTCGTCCGAGTCGAGATTTCCAGTAAATTGTCCCGCATCTTCAGAGATCTTCTGATGAGATTCCACGCTACCGTCTTCTTTCAGAAACAGCACCCAGATTGCACCATGGTTTGTGCCACCATCATCGTCCATGGGTGCGCTGACAACCATATCTCGGAAACCATCACCATTCAGATCGCCAACCGCAGCTATGGCGCTGCCGAACTGATCATCATCATCTAAATCGCCATCGAAATCCCCTTTATCACCAGAGATCTTTTGGTGGTAGTCGACCTGACCATCATCGTCGAGAAAAAGTACCCAGACAGCGCCACGATCCTGGCCGTCATCATCATCGAAAGGGGCCCCAACAGCGAGACCGATGACGCCATCGCCTTCGAGGTCTCCAATATTGGCAACCGCTGCCCCAAACTGGTCGCCATCATCGAGATCTCCCGAGAATTGACCGCTGGTATCAGAAATTTTCTGATCAGATTCGACTTCCTTGGTATATGTCTCTTCACAGCCTGAAAGGATTAATATCAATCCGAGGGATAGAGCAAAGAGAGTAGGCAGAGGATATTGTTTCATATCGGTCAAGACCCATTCAGTTCCATTGTGGTTTCATCATAGACTCTATCATGAAAGACCGGTTCAGAATTTGGGTAAATAGTGTGCAAAGTGTCACGATTAAATAGTTAGAATCACTTTTTCCCAGCACCCTTACAGAGGGTGCTGTTAAAAAGCTACCTTATTCCGTCTATTCTAAATGTCTTATCCACCCTACCGGTCTGGTATCCTTGCCGACTACCTTCAGCATTACCAATTTCCCAGATAAAAGCGATCTGTTAGGCAGTGCCTAACGGGCTCTCTTCTACTGTTTCGCTTGAAGTTGTTGTCGCTTCCTTTGACTCTGCAGCGAGGAGTTTTTCACTGCCTGAGGGGTTGGTGAACTGGTCATTCAGTGTCTGGATATAGGTGTCGGTGGACTGAAGTACATCTTGTAATTGTTTACGGGATTTTCTTCCCCAGCCAGCCGGTTTTTTACTGAAAATTGAACGCCAGGGCTTAGTGCTGCGGATAAAAGCGCCGACAGGGTTACTCTTTAAGCCCAGCTGAGTTGCCTTTAAACGAAGTCCCTTCAGCAATGATCTAGCCGCAAGTCCACGAACGGTGAAATGGATTGCACCTAAAGCAATCACCAATAGAGCCAAAAGTGCCCAGGGGAGGATCTTGTTGGCATCAGCTGCAAGCCAGGAAGGTTGAAAGCTGAAGCCTTGCCAGTAGCCGGCATTGATAGAGTAGATCAGCAGTGCAAAAAACGCACTGCCCATGATAACGGCATCGCCGATAAAGACTCTTTTTCTCCATTTGTCGAGGGTGGAGGAGATCAGCGGTACACATCTTTCTTCAATATCTCTGGCGGTCTTTTCCAGTGCCCCGACAATACGATAAGCTCGTTCTATTTCAACCTCCTCCATGCGGCTGTGAATTTCACCTAAGTCGATATCACGTTTAGTCTCATATCGTTGACGAAGTGCTTCGTCTTCAATAGGTATTGCAGCATCAGGATTATAAACAGCATAGAAGCGGCCAGCGGTCAGGCCCCGCTCACCAAGCGCCCTTTGCCAGGCGGCAATCACATCCTCGGGATTGTTTTCCCGTGCAGTGGTGTCAATCTGATTCAGTATATAGAGGAATTTACCCGTATCATTGCGATGTATGGTTCGTTCAATGAGATGGCTGAGGGTGTCCTGCATTGCTCCCGGTTCAGGGTGGCGGGCATCAAAAAAGACCAGTACCAGATCAGATAGGTCGATGATGTGGTCTGTGATGCGCAGCGTGGATGTGCGCTGAGCATCAGCATCGAATCCGGGGGAGTCGATCAGTATTTTTCCCCGAAGTTTCTGGCTGGGACAGGTTTTGAGCTGTAGATAGGCATCGATTCTGTCCCCTTCGCCTTTGGCAACTTTTTCGATCTCATCAGACATCTGATAGAAAGGAAACCTTGGATCAGAATCCAAGGCAACGCCTGGTAGAGCGTGAGCTGTAGCCTCTTTGCTGTAGCAGAGGACAGTGAACTTGTCGTCCACCGCCTGGTTCCCGGAGCGTTGAATCTTGTCGCCCACATAATGGTTGATAAAAGTCGATTTCCCTGCAGAGAATGTACCCAGGATCGAAATCAGTGGCCACCAGGGGATCTGGGTGGCATATGAGCTGTCACCTTCCATAAGTCCCATACGGAAAGCGACTGAGTCGAGAACTCTAAAGCTTTGAACTGTGCTGAGGAGAATAGGATTTTCCTGTTCCAGGTGGGTTTCAAGGTGTTTGAGACGTGCCTCTATGACCTGTCCTGCTGGATGCATGGTTTTCTTGCTCCTCTATAGTGAATGCGGTTTTTAACCCGGCAATATCAATTGTTTCTGTCAGTAAAAATCTGCTACGAACTAGAGAACATACTCTCTTTCAATAATTTAAAAAATGTAAGCTTCTTCAAGAAAATAGTTACTCAGCGATATGTTTCTTGGCAAGAATGAGCAGCGCCGGAGGGCATTTTCTTGATCAATAGCATTCATGAAACCTAGTGTACATTCTATTATGTTGCTCAGAGAATTGTGACCGAGCCTTGGAAATATCGAACAGTATAAAACACTACACCAGCTTAGACTAAGTTGACTTTCCTGGTAGGTATTTCTTAAAGGCTGACTTTTTTGGATGCATGACCTATTTCCGAGATTCATGTTGTCTGAATGTGTCGATTTCAAAGAATTAATAATATTGAAAGAGTGTCTATTTAGAATGGTGACACTTTAATGAAATCTGAGGCCATTAGAAGCAAGATATCTCGTTGATTTGAAATGGTATATTATGAAATTCTAATGTATTTAACCAAATGATATATAGGGGTTTCTTACTAAAATTCTCGGTTGCATTGCCTGTTCCCTTCAGAGATACTGGGAGGTTCTCAAATAGGGTTAGGTTTCGCCCGTAACATAAAAAAATAAGTCAGAGAAATTTGTGGAGGTTGTAATGGCTGAATTGTTCTCGGATGGTTGGATGAGTGAGTTTGCAACGCATTGGAATGCTGAGCCAGATTTGTCCGATGCCCTGTCTCAAATCGGTTTTAGCAGTGTCATTGGATATGGATTCGATGGTGATGGTGATGCTAAAGGTGTTTTGACCATTGAAAATGGTAAAGCAGTTTCCGGTGAGGCCTTTAATGGTCAGACTCTAAACTGGGACATTCGTGCCTCTGAAGATCAGTGGCGCAAGTGGATGGCAAAACCCCCAGGAATGATGGGCTTAGGTATGGCCTTTACCTCCAGAAAAATGAAATTCGTTATTGGCGACTACTCGTCAATGATTAAAGATCCACGCATGGCCGGACCCTTCATAAAGAGTTTCTCTGTGATGGGGCGTGTCTGATAGCTGTTCTGAACGTCAATCTTCCTTCCTTTCGCGTGTCACAACACTAGGTAGTAGTGAAATATGGGTTTTCAATTTAAGGCGATGTTACTGACAGTGGGTTTGTCTGCTTCCCTGGCTGCGGGAGGAGTTCAGTCCCAGCCTAATATGGCTGACAGCGCTTTCTTCGTTGTACAGCAGACTCAAGGGGTTCCCCATGTCTCATTGGGGGGAACAGTCGTCCCTTACAAAGAGGTAACCCTCTCTGCTCAATTGCCTGGTCGGGTCAACTACCTGGCAGGTATTGAGGGTGATACGTTTAAGGAAGAGGATCGTCTGGTTGAACTGGACGATAATGAATTAAAAGCAAAGCGTGAGGCAGCTCAAGCCCAATTGGCCAATGCAGATGCGCAGCTGCGTAATGCAGGCGTTCAGTATAACCGGGAACTCTGGTCACCAAAGTCGAAATCTTCGATGGGGGGTATGGGCATGCCCAACCTGTTCGATCAGATGTTCACCAGGCCTATGGAAGATACTTTTGGCGACAGGGATCAGGGCGCAGAACGTAGTGCTGATATTTTCTCGTCGCGTACCAATATCCAACAGGCCCAGAATACCATCTATCGGGTGCAGGCTGAGATCCGGGCGATCGATGCAAAGTTACGGGATGCTAAAAGTGTTGCGCCATTCAATGGTGTGATCATGAAAAAGTTCGTTGAGGTTGGGGATACGGTCCAACCAGGCCAACCGCTGCTCAAGTTCGCTGACGTCGAATACCTTCAGATTGTGGTCGACGTACCTGGTCGACTCCGTCCAGGATTGAATGAGGGGATGATGTTGCGCGCCGAGCTTGATGTGGGTGATCGGGAAGTGCCGGTTCGAGTCGCACAGATATTTCCCATGGCAGATGCTCAGCGCCATACGGTGACGATCAAGTTCGATCTTCCCCAGGGTGCCTCTGCACCAGGAATGTATGCAAAGGTTCTGGTGCCTGATTTCAATGCGCCGGCGAGATCCAATCCGATCATCCCCAATACGGCTATCCGTTACAATGGCAGCCTGCCTGGGGTCTATGTGGAAGGTGAGGATGGAAAGCCTACACTGAGGCTGATCCGTGTTGGTGAGAAGTTGCCTGGTGGTGGCTTCACAACTGTGTTGTCTGGGCTTCAAGCCGGAGAGCGGATTTTGAGAAATCCACCGCTGGATATCAGCACGGGCTGGTCGACGCCACAACAATAGAATAAATCCGGAAGAGCTGAATCGTGCTGGTCAGGTCGGTGAGAGATCTGGACAGGCTCTTCCTAGTAAATCTTTCTTATTCAAGGGTTAAGGCCAAGTGTGGTGTTTCACTGCATTAGCCTGGGCCCGATACTACAGTTTCGGGATCAAATATGAGCCAGAACGACGACAAACTCGATCAGCTCCACTCAATGGACCCAAATTATGAGGCTCACCTGGGGATAGCCGGACGAACTGCAAGGTTCTTCATTGAATCCCCGCTATCGCCACTATTTTTCCTGGCAATGATGCTAATGGGGCTGCTTGGCCTGATTATCACGCCACGTCAGGAAGATCCCCAGATTTCAGTTCCGATGGTGGATATTTTTGTCCAGTACCCTGGTGCAGCTGCTGACCAGGTCGCTGCTCTGGCAATCGAGCCACTTGAACGGATAATGTCGGAAATTCCCGATGTCAAACATGTCTACTCTGCCTCACAACGGAGTGGTGGTGTGGTGACCATCGAGTTTGAGGTGGGTGAAGAGATGGGGCCGTCGTTGGTCAAGGTCAACGATAAAATTGACTCCAATATGGATCTCATCCCCCCCGGAGTAATGCCTCCACTGGTGAAGGCTAAAGGCATAGATGATGTGCCGGTTGTTACTCTGACCCTCTGGTCCAAGGATCTTGATCGGGATGGTCGGCCCGATGTGGATGATGGCCAGCTACGTATGTTGGGCCATGATGTACTACAGACTCTGAAAGAACTGCCAGACACAGGTAACGGTTTTGTCGTTGGTGGACGTCGTGAACAAGTTACTATTGAGGTGTTTCCTGAACGACTTGCAGGCTATGGCATTAGTCTGGATCAGGTGGCCAATACCATTCGCACCGCCAATGCAGAGCAGTTGGCTGGGGGCGTTGAGGCTGGTAGCACACACTTTTCAGTTGTTACCGGATCCTTTCTGAAGAATGTCGAGGATATTAACCGTCTGGTTGTGGGTACCCATAACGACGTTCCTGTCTATGTACATGATATTGCGCGGGTGAAACAGGGCCCTGAAGATGCAAAACATCTGGTGGGATTCTACACCGGGGCGGCCAGTGAACTTGAGATTAAAGCTGACGGGGTACCTGCGATTACCTTGGCAATCGCTAAAAAAGAGGGCTCTAACGGGGTAACCGTAGCTAACTCTATCAAGGAGCGAATTGAGGTTATCAAAGGCACTCTGATACCAGAGAATGTAGAGGTCTCAGTTACCAGGAACTATGGTAAAACGGCTGACGACAAGGTCAGTGAACTGATCTTCAAGCTGTTCATGGCAACGGGTTTTGTGTTCCTGCTGGTGCTGGCGGCATTCCGCGCCTTCCGCCCCGCCATCGTTGTGGTGTTGGTCATCCCGGTAGTACTGCTGATGACCATCTTCAGTGCCTGGGTCATGGGCTATACCATTGACCGTGTGAGTCTCTTTGCCTTGATTTTCTCAATCGGTATTCTGGTGGATGATGCGATTGTCGTTGTGGAGAATATCTACCGGCGTTGGCTGGAAGAGGGGTCCACCGATATCGTCACTGCTGTGGATGCTGTTCGAGAGGTGGGTAACCCAACAATTTTGGCGACATTTACCGTTATCGCCGCACTGTTGCCGATGGGATTTGTGACAGGAATGATGGGGCCATACATGGAGCCCATTCCTGCTCTGGGTTCTGTGGCAATGCTGATCTCGCTATTTGCTGCTTTTGTATTCACCCCTTATCTGACTGTCTCCCGTTGGCTGAGACCATCCATGCGCTATCTGGAAGTTGCAGGAGAGCGGGAGCACAAAGAGGCTGAGTGGCTGGAAGGTCTCTTCAAAGGCGCACTCATGCCATTGATCGAGTCACCTAGAAAGGCAAGGATATTCAAGCTGGTTATGTGGGGTAGCTTCCTGATCGCCTGCTCGTTTTTCTACTTCAAGTGGGTTGCGGTAAAGATGCTGCCACTGGACAACAAGCCTGAGTTTGCGGTTGTGCTGGATATGCCTGAAGGTACTGCTCTGCCTGTGACTGCCAACCTCGCCCATCAGATGGCAGAAAAGATCAGGGTGATGCCTGAAGTTACCGCGGTACAGGTTTACGCTGGTACAGCAAGACCCTTTGATTTCAATGGCATGGTACGCCATTACTATTTACGAAGTGATCCCTGGCAGGCAGAGGTTCAGGTGCAGCTGTTGGATAAAACCGAACGCTCACGCACCAGTCACGAGATCGCAGTTCAGACCAGAGAGATGATGGCCAAGCTTTCCAAAGACACTGGTGCCAAGGTAGCAGTAGTAGAGATGCCACCAGGGCCACCAGTATTGCAATCAGTGGTCGCTGAGGTGCATGGTCCGAGTAGCGAAGTCAGGAGGCAAGTGGCTCAGGATCTAACCAATATTTTCAGTCAGACTGAGAGTCTGCGTGATGTGGACAACTACATGCGTGACCCTTACCAGTATTGGCGATTTACTGTGGATACTGAAAAATCAGTTCGCAGAGGTATCTCTGTTGACACAATCAATCGCAATCTGGGTATGGCCCTGGGTGGTTCCCCGCTGGGTGATGTAAAACAGCGTGCAGGCCATGAGTCGGTCAATATCATCATGCAGGTGCCGATGGCTGAGCGCTCCGAAATTACCCGTCTCGGAGACCTTCCGATTCAGTCCAGTTCTGGCATCACAATTCCTCTGCGTGAGTTGGGTCGTTTTGAACAGGTTTTGGAAGACCCGATCATCTATCACAAAGATCTGCGTGATGTGGAGTATGTGGTGGCAGAGGTTGGCGGAAAGCTGGCTGCACCGGTCTATGGCATGATGCAAGTACAGGACCTGCTGGATAATGAGGTCTATGTCGCACCTGACAATGTACCCATTGACGCGCATTGGTTGGGTGCACCAAAGAACGATACTCGTACCGCCATCGAATGGGCGGGAGAGTGGACGGTTACCTTTGAAACCTTTCGTGATATGGGGGCTGCCTTTGCGGTGGCTTTGGTGCTGATCTACATACTGGTGGTTTGGGAGTTTGGTAATTTCAGGATCCCCGCACTTATCATGGCGCCGATACCGCTTACGCTTTTGGGTATCATTCCTGCCCATTTTGTCTTCTTTCAAGCAGGTTGGGGTGGTGAATTTACTGCGACTTCAATGATTGGCTGGATTGCTCTGGCCGGCATTATCGTACGTAACTCGATACTTCTGGTGGACTTCTCCATCCATCAGGTGCAACAGGGGGTTTCTGTGGTCGACTCCGTCATCATGGCGTGTAAAACCAGAACCCGTCCTATCATGATTACCGCCTTTGCCTTGGTTTGTGGTTCATCTGTCATCTTTTTTGATCCAATCTTTCAGGGGATGGCGATCTCCCTGGCATCTGGTGTGTTGGTCTCAACAGTTCTGACGTTGATCGTGATTCCGCTTGGCTGCATTACCGCAAGTAAGGATCTCCTGGAGGTGGCTGCTGCAACAGCACCGGAAGGTAGTCCGCTACTGACGCAGGAGACTGATAACTCGACTCAAGATGTTGTACCAGAATCTGTTGCCGCTATTGAGAAGCCTGAGCAAGAGAGTGAGCAGAAGCGCTCTTTGGGGATGGTAGTTTGGGCCAAGTTGGTTGCTGTTTTCACCATGATTTTCTTTCTCTTCAAGGGGATATTTTTACTCTTCGGACAACTTTTCAAGGGGTTGAGCAGAAAGGGTAAACAGTCGACACCTGCTGAAGAGAAACCAACCTCTGACGGGGGAGGGTCTTCAGGTAGTGATCCTGACACCGGAGGATTCACACCGGAAACCGGGGTGCCATCATCTGGAGCTTCTGAGCCGCCGGTTGCGGCAGCTTCTGTGATAGAGGAAAAGGAGCCTGCAGTAGCTGCGAAAGTTTTGAGACCATCCGATGATAGTTACCTGGAAACCGATAAGGTCGAACCTGTTCAGGAAGCTACACAGTTAACTGAAAATGATCAGGTCGAACCTATTGCTGAAGCCAAGGGTTCAGCGAATGAAGTCGCGGAAACCGCTGAACGATCACAAGCAAAAGCGGAACAGCCTGCAGCCAAACAGGAAAAGGTCAGTAAAAAAGCTGCTCCTGCCAAGCCGAAAAAACGTCCCTCAACTTTGAAAAAGCAGGTTTCAAAGAAGAAGGCGGCAGTGACCGCTAAAAAGGGAAATGGGGAGAGTCAGACTCACTCTTCCAGTGCCCGGCCCAGTAAAAAGGCAGTTTCCAATGTTGCCAATTTTCCTGTTCGAAAGAAGGCTGGTCGTCGCGGTATTCGTCTTAAGTAGATAGGATTAAGAGTTGCATCCCAATCTGGGTGGTATTGGGATTGATAAAAGCTGACCCTGAAGCTGCTGGCCTCAGGTGTTCAGTGATCAATAGTCTATAATCACCTGATCGGTTGTAACCATTTCAGGGTCTGAAGTCTAGCAATGTAATTCGTCTGACAGCTGCTAGAGATCCGAGATGTACGCCAAGCTTGTCGTGGAGTGAACAGGTTTGCAATTCAAATCGCTATTAAGGCTGCTGTGGCTTATGTCACTATTGGGCCCGCCAGCCCTGCTGGCTGAGCAGCAGTTTTATCCCTTTTTACCCTCCTATTCAAAACCTTCCCAGAGTAATTTTGAGCATCAGCGATACTATTGGCGGCCTTTGAATGGAGAGGAAGCGTATAAAGACCGATTCAGGAATGATTGGGAAGCGTCTTTCGATCTGAAGGCCCAGGTCTATAGAGGAGAATTGGATTCGCCCAATCCCAATGGGGGTTACAGACAGTTACCTCAAACTCAAGGGAGCACACCCTATAGCCAAGGCTTTAGGTTTCGGCCTCTGAACCAGGCTGAGCAGCTGCGCATGAAGAGCCGACAAAGCACCAATCTCAAATCATACCCATCAAATCGATATCGTCCCCTTAAGCCGTCAGGAGATAGAGCTATTGGCTTCTCGGCTGAAAACCAATATCGATTTAGGCCCGATAGCCGGCTTGATAGGGGACAAGGGAATGCTCAGCCACGTTATTCTCTGGAGCGTCAGTTGTATACGCCCTACCCAAACCAATAAAGGGGGACTATGGGTTAAAACTGCCCTCCTGTTATATCGACTTAGTAATTATTGCAGACAGCAGAAAACAGCAGCCTAATTTACTGAAAGTGGTAATAGAGGGCATATAATATAAGATTTAGAGCATAAAAATATCTTAAACAGTTTTTTAGAGGCCTGTTTACCGCTAAACTGTCGTGAAATAACTCATTTTTTTTAGATTTGGGTTATCGAACTATACAATGGGTCTTTTCTGATATCCGAGCATCTCTTTGAGGTTGCTCACTAGTTTCGGCTAAATACAGAACGATACTTGGTTCGTATCGCGATTCGTTGGGTCGCATCCCATTCTTACGAGATGAAAATAAGGAAACAGGTAACCCTGATGAAAATTGCAGCGTTCGCATTACTGCTTTCTGGCGTCTTTACAACAACCATGGCTCCATTTGCCTCTGCAGAGGCTGGGGGTAGCTATGCTCCCGGACAGTATCAGGGGTATTGGTCTGCTTACGGTGGGGCATCAAACTACCTACCCAACCAAAGGGTTGGACAGAGTCAGACTGCGTCAGGCTGGTCTGCTTCCGGTATGCCACCCAACTATCGATTCCGGCCATTGTCTGGTAAGCGTCAACCGGCTTGGAGAGCTGGGATGAATCCTGTCTGGAGGCAGCAACCCACAGTGGCGTATCATCCTGCTGCACAAACCAGGTCGGCAGGATATGCGCGCTCCCCACAGATGAGATCCCCGCAGAATTATCGCTTCAGACCCATATCTCAGAGTGGTCAGCAGCCTGAACTGTCGCCACCACAAGTGGCTTATCGGCCAGCGAATATCAATATACCTGCTCACTATGTCTATCGGCCTCTGAACCCGGTGAAAAAGGTGCAGCGGCACTCTTATCCTCGTAATTACCCCCCGACCTATAGACCGGCACCGGCTTACGGGTTTACCCCTTATATGCCGATGAGGCCTGCTCCAGCGTTTCCGTATCACGCCACTCCTAAGGCTCGATCTCTACCTGGACCTCGCTATGCCTATGGTAGGCAGCCCTACCCGGATTTCAGGTTTCGACCTACTGACAGAGCTTATGGGCCTCCCGTCTACCCTGCTGCCAGTTATAGTATGAACAGAGTGCCAGGCTATGCACCCCGTTGGGCCGGTCGCCCAAAATTCAGGCCATCTCCCCGGTTCCAGCCACCAATTCCAGCATATGTCGATCCATTTTATGCCCATTCTCCAGGCTATGCTTACCCTGCCATGGCCAATACCTGGCCAAGAGAGAGGTGGGGAAGGTATAGGCCATCCTATCCTCAACCCAATCCATCATGGCAGGGTACGCCTGACTCCTCTAATGGTATTGTAAATAGTAGAGTCGATTGGTACGACGGACGTGCTGATGGTGAGGGGGCTTGGTATAAGCTTACACAACAGCAGGATTGGCCTCGTGTTTCTCATAATTGGATAGAGGAGAACAACCACTACCCAAGGCCCTCAGAGTAGTACAAAAAATGGCTTGTGATGGATCGAATGACCCGGTCATTGAGTAAAGGAGGCACTGAATTGAAGTGTGATATGCACTTGATTCAAGGTTTGTTTATGCACTTTAAATCTCAGGCCAAACCAAAATAATAAAGGGGAGTTTATGATAACGGTAATCGGTAGTCTGAAAGGAGGATCCGGTAAAAGTACGGTAACCTTCAATCTGGCTGTCTGGTTGGAGATGGCAGAGGCTGAAGTATTGGTCATTGATGCAGATCCGCAGGCAACATTGAGTGATGTTTCTGAAGTACGAACCGAAGAGGGTTTTGAACCCTTTTTGAATATAAAGAGCGGCTCTGCCCTCACACGCAAAAAACTGGCTGGCTATGATGAGGTTCTGATCGATGTGGGGGCTTCCGACATAGAATCGATGAAGCAGGCATTGGCACTGGCAGATCGGGTAATCATACCGGTTCCTCCTTCCCAGGCTGATATCTGGTCCACGCAACGGTTTTTAAATTTTCTAGATCAGGCCGTTGATGGTGACCGGCCAGAGTTATTGGCGTTTATCAATCGTGCAGATACACATCATGCCATCCGTGAATCTGATGAGGCTGCTGCGGCACTGGTCTCCTTGCAGGATGTGCAGTTTATTAAGCACAGGCTCTGCCAGAGAACTGTTTTTCGTCGCTCTTTCAGTGAGGGTTTGGCGGTTTATGAACTTGATCCAAGAGGTAAGGGGAGTAAAGAGTTCTATGCGCTGACCGCTGCACTATATCCAAAGTATGTCTCGCAGTGAATCACTATATAGTCTACTGGATTGGGTCTAAACACGGCTAAAGGTTTGAGATTTCTGTCGTTTGTTCGGAATGGGCGGAGTGTTAGTTTTATATCGGATTGAGCGGGATTATCAGGCTTGATCTGTGCTTGGTTATCCGACAGTTGTTGGATTGCCGGCAAAAAGATGACTGGCCGCCCGGGAAAGCGGTAACTGAGCGACCTTTTAATAAAGATAATTTGATTGTTGGAGAGAGAGATGGGGATGTTAAGAAATCTGTTTGCTTTGATTGGGCTGCTGGTGGTGATTGGAGCAGTAGCCTTCTATGCAAAATTCAATAGTGCACTTGATGGGTTTGATCCTGGTGCGGGAAAAGTTTTCAAGGAATTTGCCGAATCTTTGGTCGAAACCAAGAGCGCCGCTGAAGCCAGTATATGGAAGATTCCTGTAGAAGAGGGGCTGACGGCTGAAGAGGTCGAAGAGACCATGAAGTTCGTTGCTAATGAGCACAATATGTCTAATGTTGGTGAACTGCCCCTTTCCCTTGATATTGAGGCAAAGATGGGTAGTGAATACCGCTTTGTAAAGATCTACCTCTTCTGTAACTCATTGACTGCTGCGGAGATGCTTGATTACTCCGATGCCTATGCCGCCTATCTACCCTGTCGGATCACCCTGATCGAGGATAAAGCGGGTAAATTGTGGTTGATCACGCTGAACATGGATATGATGATCTATGGCGGTGAACCACTTCCTCCTACACTCAAGGAGGAGGCGATCAAGGTAAAAGAGTATATCCTCGACATCATGAATCGGGGCGCAACCGGCGATTTCTAGTGGTACCAACCGAATCAACAGCTAATAATAAATGCCATGTAAAAATTGTGGAATATCGGGGGCTGTTGCACTAACAGCCCCCGGATCACTGGCACGCTCACTTTAAGTAGGCTGGCCTATCAAGGTGTTATTAAATAACCCATTGTTATTGAATGGGTATTTATGTGATTCTACAAATATCAACAATCTGGAACAGTTCAAATATCTGCGATATTTGAGCACTTATCTCCAACAGAAAACAGGGATACCTCGACAAAGTCTATTAGCATATAAAGAGACTTTTATTGTGATAAATAATTGTTATGCTAAAATTTTATGACCATACAATTGGTTAGGTAACAGTCAGGTTTGCTGAAGTATGACAGATAAATATGACGATAAATCACTAAACGATCCTTCAGTAGATGCTGATATCGAGCAGGAAGTCAGAGATGGTCAATCTTCAATGGATCGTCTGTCTCAAGCGTTTGAGACAAGTGCGAGACGTTGGGAGCTGATTGTATACCCGTCATTATTTGCGTTTATTCTACTTGCGGCCTATGGTTTTTACTTGATTTTCAGCCTCGCAAAGGATGTTCACTTTCTTGCGTTGAGTGTTGATTCCAACATGAATGTGATGTCGAGTAACCTCATGACAATGACAGATAGTGTTGGTCAGCTTTCAGCCAATGTTCGTACTATGGCTGTAAGCGTAGAGTCTATGGCACAGGATGTCAGGGCATTGGAGCCAATGCTGACCAGTATGGACTCTATGAACGAGTCGATGAAGACTATCACGCACTCTACTTACAGCATGCAGCGTGGGATGCACAGCATGAATAACAATATGCATGATGTCTCCAGACCGATGACATTCTGGAACTCTTTTATGCCGTGGTAAAAAAGCTGTCAGCGTGAATTAGCAAGGTATCATCTGGGGTGAATCTCCACCTCAATTCCAATTGGAAAACTTCCTATCTAGCTGAATCATTCCGATTCAGTGATCCTGGCAGAGCCTCCCGCAGTTTCAACAGCTGAGTCGTTTCAGATATCAATCACTATTGAAGTCGTAGTCGATGGATATAGAGGGCTCTTGGATAAAATACCCTCGAATGTAGTTGACTCCGATAGACCATAGTATTGCCAGGCTCCCCGCTTCTTCTACACCTGAGGCGATGGTTTTGATATCTTCAGCCTGAACCAGTTCGTTCAAATGGTTTAACTTATCCTGTTTGTCCTGGTTCTCAGACAGGTCACTCAGGAATGAGCTATGGAACTGAATGAAGTCGAGTGGGAAACTGTTTAAGATCGCTTCCGGCATCTTTGCCAGACCAAAATGGTCGATACAGGTTTTACATTTGATCTTCTTCAGCCCTTCAGCAAATTTTTGCAGCTTTTGCAGGTGGGTTCTAGCATCGGTATCATCAAATTGAAATGTTACCCATGATCCCTTGGCTTCGTAATCCCTTAGACAGTCGCAGACAAACAGCAGTAAGGTATCATCATCCAATGATGAGCCTGATATATTGATCAGGAAATTGATCTTTTTACCTTTTTTGCGTTGCTTGGCCAGTTCGTCTATAGCATGTCTGATTACCCATCGGTCCATTTCAGGTGTCCGCCCCATCTCTTCAACCTGGCTCAAGAAGTGGTCGGGTTGGATCTCCTCTTTTTTCTCATCGATCAGACGTACGGTGACAGCATAGTTTTCTCGTGTATCACCATGGAGGCTGACGATGGGCTGATAAGACAATTGGAATGTGTCGTTATCAAAGGCATATCGAATCAAAGCTGATAGATTGGCTTCACCCGAGGTGCTGGTCTCAGATGCTGGAATTGTTGCATCTGCAATATAGTAGCTGTTGCCACCCAGGGATCTTGCCTGTTCACATGCCTGATATGCGTGGGTGATATAGTCGTTGCCAGTTGCGAAATTCTCTGATGAGAAGGCAACACCGATACTGCAAGTGGCTAGGATTTCTTGATTCGACTGATTGTTGTTCTCTATTGCGCTGCAGATCTGTTTGGCAATCTTTTCGGCATTTTTCCACTCTTTCTCGTTAGTCAGAATGGTGAAGGTATGGTCGCCGAAGCGGGCCAGAACCTCTTGGTTCGATACAGTACTGCGCAGCAAGCCGGCAATTTGTAGCAACAGCGCGTCACTCGATTTTATTCCTGTCTGGCTGCGGATCTCGGTAAAGTTGTCGAGCGTGATGTAGAATAAAGTGCCCCGTTTACTCCCAGAGGCATTATAGCGTTTTACCTCTTCCTCCAGCTGGGTGAGAAAGTACTGCCGATTGTAGAGTCCTGTCTGAACATCCTGTGTGCTGAGCAGGCGCAGCTTCTCTTCAACTTCCCGGGTGATCGATTGGTCCCGAAAGACCACTTGTGTGCAGGATTCGCCATCGATACTGGCCGGAGTGAAATGCAGTTCCGCACTGAATTCAGTTCCATCACCACGTAAGCAGGTGGTTTTCATCTCGCAGGAGTGCTCACTGTCAGCGCTCAGTTTACGCAGTATCTTTTTAAACCCAGCATGCTCAGAGGTAGCAATCATGTCCATGATTGGAAGTCCCTCGATTTCATCTTCACTGGCCAGTCCGAATAGCTCGAGATAGGCACGATTAGCAGTGACGTGCATACCTTCATGGACATAGGCTATTGCATCCCGTGAGCTTTCAGTCAGCGAATCACAGCGCTCTTCAGCCTCTTCCAGTTGATGTTCAATCTGCTGTAAGCGACGCAGGGTTTTGAGGTTTTTATACTCTCTTAGGATGACTTGTACTAAGTGGTCGAAATTTTTTCGTTCAACAAGGTCGGTAATTCCCTGTTGCATCATTTCGATTCGCAATTTTTCGTCGAACTCTTCACCAATAGCAATAACTGGGGTCGATGGACTGATAGCGACAAGTAAAGCAAGTAGCTGATTTACCTCCAGAGCATCATTGTCCACGGTATAAATCAGCAGATCCAGGTGGCGCTTCTTCTTAAGTTCAAGACCCAATTGATCAGCATCATGATCGATTCGTAAAGCGTGAGCCGGTGTACCGCTATTGCGGAGGCTGTCCAGGCAGGTTTCTACTTCAGGAGTTGTATTTCCTAATACCAGTAACTCAATCGCTTCTTCGGGCATTCCGTACTATCCTGTTACCATTGCTTTGTATTGTTTCTTATCATTGGTTATAGCTGCCAATCAAAACCTTTCAATCCTTGATAAGAGATAAACCTTAAGCGCGCTCTTGCTATTAAACATCATTTTTACGTCTCTGCCTTACAGCCTCAGCCAAGGTTTCCAGCAGAGGTACACTGTCATCCCAGCCAATGCAGGCATCAGTAATGCTCTGCCCATAGGTTAGACTTTCGCCTTCGACTCTGTCCTGCCTTCCGGCAGTCAGGAAGCTTTCGATCATTGCACCCATGATGCGATCATCACCCCTGGTGATCTGGCTCGCTACATCCCGTCCAACTAAAAGTTGGCGAGGATGCTGCTTTCTGCTGTTGGCGTGGCTGAAATCGACCATCAATCGGGGTTTAAGACCATTGCTCTCCATCTCATCTGAGGCAATGTTGATACTTTCAGAATCGTAGTTAGGTCGGCTGCCGCCTCTGAGGATTACGTGACAATCCGGATTGCCGTGGGTGGAGAAGATAGCTGAATTACCCTCTTTGGTCACAGATAGGAAATGGTGAGGGCGTGATGAAGAGCGTATCGCATCCAGAGCTACCCTCATACTGCCGTTGGTCGCATTTTTGAATCCAACAGGGCAGGAGAGCCCGGAGGCCAGTTCCCGGTGAGCCTGGCTTTCGGTGGTTCGTGCTCCGATTGCACCCCAGCTAATCAGATCGGCGATATATTGAGGGCTGATGAGGTCTAGGTACTCGGTACCAGCAGGTATTCCCAGGTCATTGATATCAAGCAGCAGTTTTCGAGCAAGGCGAAGCCCGCTATTGATCTCGAATCGATCATCCAGAGTTGGGTCATTGATCAATCCCTTCCAGCCTACCGTGGTGCGTGGCTTTTCAAAGTAGACCCGCATTACAATCTCAAGGTCCTCTTTCAGGGATTCTCTCACCGATTGCAGTCGCTGGGCATAGTCCAGGGCGGCCTCAGGATCATGAACTGAGCAGGGGCCGATGATCACCAGTAGGCGATCATCTTCACCGTGCAGAATCTGATGTATCTGTTGACGGGCGTTGAAAACTGTATTTGAGGCCTTTTCAGTAAGGGGCAGTTCCTGATGGATTTGAGCCGGGGGAGTGAGTTCCTTGATGGCCTTGATACGAAGATCGTCAGTTTGTTTCATTGCGCTGGAAGCCGGTATCTTATTGAGTCAAAAAACAATTGATTATACATGCATAAGTTGAGACGGCGATATGTGTTTTAATCCATTTTTTTACAATCTAATATCTGTTTAACCACATCGTTTCGGGTAAATACTCTGATCAATAACAGGGGTGTGCGAATGGTTTTGGGTAGGTATACAACTAAATAAGATGGTTCAGTGCATGTTTGAGGTGAGGGTGGCTGCCGATCCGTGAGTGGCACGGAGTAGATATGTTATGGAACGGTTCCAGAGCTGGTGCCTCCTTCCAGGCCTACTATCCAGACGCTATCTGGTCAGTGCCATAAACAGTTTTGGCAGCTGTTCCGGTAACCGTTCCACCCTGTCGATAACCGTATACTGATGTCCGAAAATATCCCTAACATAGCTGTCTGCGTTGGGATCCAGGTTGATACAATAGGTATAGATGCCATCCTGATCCGCTTCTTGTACCGCTTTGCGGCTGTCCTCGATGAGCAATCGGTCATCGTGTACATCAATATCAGCCGGTTCTCCATCCGTCAGAATCAGTAACAGCTTTTTGTCAGCAGGCCTGGCCCCAAGATAGTGGGCAGAGTGGCGAATCGCGGCACCCATTCGGGTAGACCAACCAGCCTGTATATTTGCCAAGCGTCCTTTCACATCGTCGTTCCACCCCTCTCCATATCCCTTGATATGTTGATAGCGAACCTCATGTCGGGTGTTGGAAGAGAAACCTGCAATAGCAAAGCTGTCACCTAACTGTTCGATAGCCCAGCCCAGCAGAGAGACTGCTTCCTGGCTGAGTTGCAGAATGGATTGCTGGCAACCATCCGGGATTTGATCCACCGATTCGGAGAGATCGATCAACAGCATTACCGCTATGTCACGGCCATCGTTGCGATGACTCATATTGATTCGGGGATCCGGATTGGTGCCGCTTTTGAATTCGATCAGAGACCGGATGGCTACGTCCAGATCAAGCTCACTGCCCTCTTCCTGATAGCGTATACGTACATAGTGTTGTGGTTTCAGTAGATCCAGCATCCGTTTCAACTGCTTTGCCAGGGCCTGGTGCTTAGCTAGCAGGGCATCGATAAATCCGGGATCTCCCTGAGGGTGGAGGCTCTCGTAGAGGCTGACCCAGTCAGGATTGTAAGTCTTGCTCTGATAGTCCCATTCGGGATAGTGGCGAGGGGGCAGCCCTTGGATCTCTTCCTCTGATTGTTGCTGTTTTTGCTCAGCATCGAACATCTCCTCTTCATCGCCCTCCTCGATAAAGACCCACATATGCCGGTTATCGTCACGGTAGCTCACTTCAGTATCATTGAAGTAGACGTTTGCTGAGAGGTCTGCCTGTCGGCGGGTACGGGCAATGTAGGAGATCGCCAGACTTGCCATCTCCTGAGTGGTTGAAAAGCCTGCCTGTAAAGCATCATGAAAACGCTGCAGAAACTCCAGTAGGTCCGGGTTTGTGTAACCATGGTCAGGATTCAGTGTGGCGTAAGAGAACATCGCCAGGCGATGGCGTATGCATGACTCTTTTTCCGGTTCGCAATCCTCTTCAATAGGGGCGGGGTGGAGTTTCAGTAGGGTAGAGCGCAAGCCAGGGTATTCGCGGATGGCAAGCAGATCGACCCTGGCATCTTCGAAGGTTTCGATGGCGACTCGTTGAAAGGGGCTATAGTTATCAGCCACTATATGAGAGGTCCAGCGTTGATGAGCAGCGATATGGGCCAGCAGCATTCGATAGCGGTCTATACCCGAAACGCTACGCTGGTCGTCATAGACGTCTGGTACCCGTATACCCAGAGAGTCATAGTAAGGCATGGGTTTTCGGAGTTCATCAAAGCCTTCTGAATAGGGCACAAAGTGGGCTTTACTGCGCCACATCGATTTCAGGTAGAGATCGAGTTTACGTTCATGGTCGGCAAACAAGGTGCCGTGACGTTCCCTTTGGAGAATTGCGCGACTATCAGCCGACTGCAGGCTGAAATAGTCAATCTGCCGTTGCGGATGAGTACGGTAGTTGCGTACCCCGTAATCGATCCAGTTGTTCAACCCTTCAAATGAGAGCTGGCCCAACAGATAGGGCAGTTTATGCAACAGGTCGGGAAGAGATGGACTGGGTATGGTGGAATGGAATCCATGAATCGAGCCAGAGGTCTGCGCCATCATATCCAGTATCAGCTGGATGAAGCGCTCCATAAGATCTGTACTACTCAGTCTGCGGCTAGCTTCGGGCATCATCTGTAAAAAGGGGAGAATCGCTTTACCGTTAGGGCTGCGGGAGATATTCCACACCGTCTGGGAAATTAGCGGTATGACCTGTTCACCAACCCTGGTCGCAATTTCAGGTATCTCTTCGAGGAACACGATTACAGGTTCCACGCCCCGACCAATCTTGCAGGTCAGAGATGCCCCAGCCAATAGCGCTTCAACCCCACTGGGTGTCAATAACTGTTCTGCATGCCGCATGCAATCAGGAAAGATCGGGTCGATCTGTTCAAAACCGCAGCTGAGCGTCTCTCGGTAGGCTGTTAATTGTGAATCATTCATTATGCCAATGGCGCCATCTTCTACGGGTTAACCGAAGACTGCTTCGATAGCATGATCCAGAGTGGCGACAATGTCCTGATCGTCAGTGATGGGCCTGACCAGAGCCATGCGACAGGCAGCCCTGGGGCTGATGCCACGATTGATCAATCTTGCTGCGTAGACCAACAGGCGGGTTGAAATGCCTTCATCCAGACCATGTCCCTTGAGGTTTCGGGCGGTTTCACCAATCTTCACCAGATTAGTGGCGTTTTCATCATCGATGCCTGTCTCTTTGGCGATGATAGCCGACTCCAGTGCAGTTGGCGCATAGTCAAAGTCTAACGCTGAGAAGCGTTGTTTGGTGGATTGCTTCAGATCTTTCATCAGGCTCTGGTAGCCAGGGTTATAAGAAATCACCAATTGGAAGTCGTCGTGTGCATTGACTACCTCGCCTTTTTTGTCCAGTGGCAGAGTACGTCGATGGTCGGTGAGTGGGTGTATTACTACGGTGGTATCCTGACGTGCCTCGACGACTTCGTCGAGATAACAGATTGCTCCGATGCGAGCGGCAATGGTCAATGGGCCATCCAGCCATCGGGTTCCCTCAGCATCCAGAAGATAGCGGCCTACCAGATCGGAAGCGGTCATATCTTCATTGCAGGCGACAGTTATCAGTGGTTTGCCAAGCCGCCATGCCATATGTTCGATAAACCGGGATTTACCGCATCCGGTTGGCCCCTTGACCATCACCGGCAGTCGCTCGGCGTAGGCTGCCGTATAGAGTTCGACTTCATCTTCCTGAGGTTGGTAGTATGGCTCCTGGCTGATCAGGTACTGGTCGATCTCACTACTCATTAAGGGCTCCAAATATGATACTCACTACTTCAGGCTCAGTGAGTCATAGATGACACTTCATTGAACCTGTTCCTTCCACCCTATGTTATCGGATGTTGTCCGGCTAATATACTACAACAGAAAAACTAGGGTTATTTTCTGTTCTTGTACAGATGATCCAGATCAGACTCCATGGCATCTGCTGTTAGTGATTATTTGCTGTTGTTTGTTTGCAATTGATTGAATTTTGTGACATTTATTCGCAGCTTGACCTGGTTGTGCAAGTACTTGGGAATAGCTTGAAAGTGGAGTATCGTAGCGCTTTCTGTAGTCTGTTACGTAAGTCAGTTTCTGATTGATCCCATGAGATGGGCCAGTTGAGGCAAGGGTTATTTTTTACATAGAAATATCCATTTTTTAACCAGAGTACGCACCCTATGCGACTGATCAAGACAACCATAAAAAATACAATTGCCTACTTTCTATACTATACGGGGCTGTTGTCACTTGTTAAGAATAGAAAGCTGCGCAATAAGGCATTTGTGCTGGCCTATCATCGTATTTTGCCCGAGGCGATGTTGGGTAAAATCAATTCAACTGCTGGCATTATCACAGATAGTGATCTTTTCCTGAGGCAGTTGGGTTGGTTGAAAAGTGAGTTTCATATCATTGACATCGATCAGATGCAGGATGTTTTGCTTAACGGCAGACAGATGGTTTCAAATGGTTGTCTGGTGACCTTCGATGACGGCTGGCTTGATAATTATGAATATGCCAGGACGTCATTAACTCAAGAAGAGATTCCGGCAACTATATTCCTTCCTTATAACTACATCGGCGAAGAGCTGGTATTTTGGCAGGAAGAGATGCTCGCCAGATTTTCCCAATTGAATGATAGTGAAGATGACACGGATAGAGCGCTACTCAAGCAACTTACCGGTATAGAAGCTGTGTCGGACAAACACACCTTGCGCAGTGCGGTGACAGCCATGAAGTGCAAGGATTATAGAGAAATATACGATACCCTTGACAGCTTGAGAGAGCATCAGAAAGAGAAGCCGGTTAATCTGAAATATGATGCCTATATGACTTGGCATCAGGTTAATGAGATGGCTGCATCGAAAATCAATTTTGGGTCACATGCGTTGAGTCACCGTATCCTTACTCAGATTGAGCCTGATGATGCCAGGCATGAAATCTCTGAGTCGAGAAGACTCATAGAAGAGAAGATCGGTACCAAAGTGAATGCGATTGCATATCCAAATGGTAATTGTGACACTAGCATAGAGAAAATTGTGAGTGAGTCGGGTTTCCAGATGGGGTTTATCATGGGAGGGGGGTATGTCTCGCAAGAGTCTAATCCGATGGCTCTCCCAAGAATTAATGTCCACACCAATAATTCCCGCAACAAGCCAGTTTTTTTATGTACCATTCTGAACATATTTTAATCACCCACTGAATGAATCATGGATCGACACCTTGCCATCAGAATATGCCGTTTCTTCATCGTGGATTGTCGCTTTAGCAGTCGGTTACCTGGGATCGGAACCCCGAAGGATGAGCCTGTAGTATGTGCATTGAATCGACGCATCCCCTCGGTAATCTGTTCTATCCAGAATTTTTAGAGGTGCCTTGAGATGAATGTTCTTGTAACAGACGGGTATGCCAGGGCTGCGCTTGCGGTTACCCGATCCCTTGGATCCAAAGGTCACAAGGTATTTGTTGCTTCAGAATCTGAAGTCTCATTGGCCTCCTCCTCTAAGCATTGTCATCAGGGACTCGCCTATCCCAGTCCAAGAGAAGCACCAGAAGCCTTTGTAGATTATCTGGTTGAGGTGGTTGAACAACACCAAATTCAAGTGCTGATACCTGTGACTGATGTCTGTCTGTTACTCGTCTCAAGGCACAGGGAGAGGTTTCCTGACAGTTGTGCAGTGCCGATTGCTGATGATTCAGCTATCAATTTGGCAGCTGATAAAAATCATATATTGGAACTGGCGAAGTCTATTGGTATGCCTGTGCCAATCTCTTTGATGATCTCCAGCAAAGAGGATATTGAAGAGAAACTGGCAGGAGATGAGCTGACTTACCCTGTGGTGTTGAAGCCGGTACGCTCGCGAGTCAAGTCAGGTGATCGATGGATTTCCACTGCGGTCGACTATGCCAAAGACAGGTCGGAGCTGGAATCGAAATTGATGGGCTATGTAACGGAAGTATATCCAGTAATACTGCAGGAGCGAGTTTCGGGTATCGGTTATGGGGCTTTCTACTGCTTTGATTCAGGCAAGTGTATCGCTAAATTCGCCCATTCCCGCATTCGGGAAAAACCGCCATCAGGTGGGGTGAGCGTGTTGCGTGAAAGCAAACTGATAGATCCGATTGTCGATGATTACAGCCAGAAGTTATTGAGCGCTTTGGGTTGGCATGGTGTGGCTATGGTCGAGTTCAAATACGATCAACAGACAGGCAATGCGTATATTATGGAGATCAATGGCCGGTTCTGGGGATCTCTGCAATTGGCGATAGATGCTGGTGTCGATTTCCCACAAATCTTACTCTCCCTTGCTTCAGGTGAAAGCCGACCTGAGCCTCCCGTGTATAAAGCGGGTGTTAAAACCAGATGGTTTTGGGGCGACATGGATCTACTTCTGATCTATCTTCTGAAAAAAAGAGAGGTGCTGAAATTACCTACAGGGCATCCAGGAAGATTGAGGTCGATACTATCCATTCTATTGCCATGGACCAGGGGGCAGCGATTTGAGATATTGCGTCTGTCTGATATAGGGCCCTGGTTTTACGAAACAAAAAAATGGTTGAATGCCAATATCATCAATAAAGGTAGATAGCACCGATCTGGTGAGATTGAGGATTCAGCGAGATTTGGCAACACTTTGCTCTTTGCTACAAATCCCTCTCTTCAAAGTCGCCGGGTAAACCTCAGGAGAGGTTTTGGCTAGGTCGTAGTCAATGTTGAGCTGGTTAAATTTCAGAATTTGCGAACTTTTTTGGGTGTAACGGCTTCTAGAGGCTCCGACGCTTCCAATTCACGTAATATCATTCTGTGCATACCAATAGTCAGGCCCATAAGCAGAAAGAGGTGTGGGTAGAGATAGCCTGTCAGGAAGGCGGCACATACACTCCAAGCAATTGTGGACCAGATCAGGCTTTGGGGCCATATAGGTGTGATATCCAATCTATCCTGGTTTTGCCTGACGATATTCAAACTGCTCATGTTGACTTTTATGGTATGCCAGATAGTCAGTAAGTAGATGATTATTCCAGGAAATCCATATTCAGCGATAACCTTGAAATAGACGCTGTGTGTTGATATCCATCTGACTGGGTCATCAGGTTTTCTGTATATTCTACCGTAGGCAGAGTTAAAACTGCCTGCACCTACTCCAAGAAACGGATGATCAATGGCCATCTCTGTCGCGGTACCCCAGGCTTTGATTCTGCCCATTGCAGAAGTGTCCTCTTGGTAATTAGCCAGGGTGCCCATCCTTGAGAAATAGTTTGCGGGTGAGAAGATTAGGACACCAATGGCGATCAGGGCCAGCAGTGAGAAGCCGACAAGTTTCTTGTTGGATATAAAGGTAAGGTAATAGAGAAGCCCTGTACCAAGGGCCAGGGTAGAGCCCCTTGATTGTGTGCCAATAATACCCACTACGATGATGCCCGCCAAGGCAAAATAGAGGTATTTATAGAGTGTGGCTTTTGTTGTTGTCGCAAGGTGTAAGGCGAGAGGAAACGCCAAATTCATCGACCAGCCGAAATCGTTTCCATCTCCAAGGAAAAAACCTGCCAGGTAGTGCCCGACCCGTTCAGCACCTAACTTCTCCACATTAATGATGACAAGTGCAGCATGGGCGATAGTGAAGACCAGAGTGAATATTCTGAAGCTCTTTTTATCGCTGACCAGATAGGCGCAGATTATGGTGTAGATGAAATAGCCAATTTGTACCTTGAATGGCTCAACAGCACTGCTTCTGACAAAGCCGTGCAGCATGGCAAACCCGGTTAATAATATGAAAATCAGGGTATAACTGGCAGGCTTATATTTGAAAAAATCCGTTATTTTGTTTTTGCTGACAACGGCCAACAGTAATAGTGCTGCCAACCCCAGCGTAATGGGAAGCTTGCTGTAGATAGGCAGGTAGTGGCCGATTCCAACATATTCGCTTGTTATCAAAAATAAAAAAATAAAAAAAAGCATCGTGTGTTTGATTGCTCGATTCAGGTGAGTTGCATCTACTGCAACTGATCATAGGCTGGGGAATGCATTTTGCTTTCAGTGAGACATTATATTTCCTGGGGTTACTCTGATCAATTCAAGAATTTAAGTATCAAGACTGATTGAAACACCATTGTAGCAATCAAGTCAGCTTTTCTGCATAGGTAAGTAGGTCGGATGATGCATTATTATGCAGGGCGAGACACCCTCGACAGGCAACTCTGGTAATATGAGAGCTGTTGACAGAAAAGCTCATCAGGGAATGAGTAGCCTGGATGTGCCATATTCACTTGACATAATCAGTGTGTTAATAGCTCAATTGATGAACCCTGACTGCAGCCGGCTTGATGGGAGATGTATGAGGAGCCTGGGTTCATTTGCAGGATATAGCCATTTGAGTGATTCAGGAATTCTGTATCAGGTCGATGACTCTAGTGGGCCATGCGGTAAATAAGGTAACGATCAGCCGGTCCCACAAGCCTCAGCAGTAAGGCGCGCGAACGTAGGACTGGCAGGCCAATTCAAGTGAGTGCAACGACACTGCTGAGGCTTGTGGGCCGGCCCGAAGGGAGCCCCGCTCATTACCTTATTTACCGCATGGCCCACTAGTTGGGGATGTTATGCCAAAAGCAACAAGCCAAAGCCGTAGTCTGATGCTGATTAGGTCAGAAGTTCCCCAGAGTAAATGTGCATAGAATTGAACCTTAATCATGCTCAGTTGATACAGATGACACTTAAGAGATAATTCCGTTGTAAAATAGACGGATACAAAAAATTTTCGGATCAGGTGAAATGTCGGATATTAAGCTATTGACAAATACATTGGAGAGCAGGCAGATATGGAACGACTATCTGAACAGGGCCGCCGAAGCCAATTTTTATCAAAGATTTGAATGGCAGGAGTTGAATGAAACCCATTTCAGGCATCAGGTATATTCGATCCTGTCGCAAGATGACAAACAGGTGACCGGGGTGCTGCCTCTGGTTTTCATAGAGAGTCGTCTTTTCGGCAAGATCTTGTGTTCCATGCCTTTTGTTAACTATGGTGGTGTCTGCGCAGACTCAGTCGAAACAGAAAAAGCATTGATTGAACATGCTATATCACTCGCTGATCAGCAGCAGGTGGATTATCTGGAACTTAGGGCGAGTAAGAGTTCACCTCTCGGGTTGCCTGAATCGACTAAAAAAGTTTCCATGTCAATCAAACTGGAAGATGACCATGAAAAGCTTTGGTCGGCTTTCAAATCGAAGCATCGCACTAACATCAGAAGAGTCTATAAGAATGACATTCGTGTGGTGTCGGGTCATGTCGATCTGCTTGAAGACTTTTACCAGGTAATGAGTCACTCCTGGCGAGATCTCGGAACACCATTTTACAAAAAAAGTTATTTTCAGAAACTTCTCAACCTTTTTTCAAAAGATGACATAAAGATCTTTGTGACCTATCTGGGGGACAAGCCGATTTGTGTGGCGTTGAACGGCTACTATAAAAAGACGGTTGAGGGGATGTGGATGGGTACCATTAAAGAGTTTCGAAAACTTCAGCCAACCTATGCCTTATACTGGGAAATGATCAAGGACAGTTGTGAGATGGGGTGTGAAGATTACCATCTGGGCAGGTCGACAGCCGATTCCTCAGGTGAGGCATTCAAAAAGAAATGGAATGCTGATCTGAAGCAGTTGTATTGGCAATACCACATGCCAGATGGTGGTGAGATGCCTCAGCTGAATGTGGATAATGCTAAATACAAGATGGCCATTGATGTATGGAAAAAACTGCCACTTCCTGTTGTCGGTCTGATTGGACCTATTCTCTCCAAGAGTATTCCCTAGTGTCTCCTATCAATCTATCTGGATCTTTAAGAGTGCAATTTATATGTCACTATAGAGTGAGTTGTGAATACTGCCTCAAGCAAGCTGTAGAACATAGTAGCTATAGCGAGATCAAGTAGGAGCAGTTTATGTTGAAACATCTAGCTCCTACTGGCTCACCAATTAAATTTATTGAACTGTTTAGTTGGCTATCTACAGCACTCACTGGATCTGGAGATAAAGATAAGCTCCTGAATGTTGTTAAGGCGCTTCTGAATAGGGAGTACAGTTATCTCTACTCAACAGGTCGAGGCGCGATGACGGTTCTGCTTTCTGCGGTTAAGGCACTCAATGGCATGAATGGAGAGCGCAACGAGGTCATCCTGCCAGCATATACCTGTTACTCAGTGGCCAGTTCAGCTATCAATGCGGGGCTCAAAATAAGGCTATGTGATATTGATCCAAATACGCTCTCTTATGACATGGAAAAGCTGCGTAAAATGGATTTATCCCGGGTTGTTGCGATTGTCAGTGCCAATCTCTATGGGCTACCAAATGATATGGTGGCACTTGAGAAAATTGCTGAAGAGCATGGTGCATTACTGATAGATGATGCTGCACAATCACTTAACTCAATGATCGATGGCCGCCTTGTGGGAACATTTGGATATGCAGGTATACTGAGTTTAGATAAGGGCAAAAATGTCACTTCAATGCAAGGTGGACTGATTGTCACCAACAATGATGAGCTTGCTGACTTTCTGGAGAGAGAAACTGAGCAACTATCTGAGCTGAGCAGTAAAAGTAAGCTTTTCGAGTTTGTGAAAGTATTTGTCTACTTCCTGTTTCTGAATCCTTATGCCTATAAGATTCCGGCAAATATCAGTTTCTCCGGTCTGGGTGAGACAAGGTTTGAGACTGAAGTCGAAGTCAAAGCTTATCCAGACTTTCTCGCATCCCTGGCTATAGCTCAGTTCAAAAGAATAGAGAGGATCACTGAATTACGCACTGCTCGTGGTGAATTCTATGAAAAGTCGCTTAATCCACATCGTGGAGTTTCAAAAATAGCCAGGTTGGAATCGGCTGTTCCAGTTTATCTCAGATATCCACTACTGATTCATGATAGCGGTGTGCGTTCAGACCTGTTAGCACAATGTCGTGATTACGGCATCTCTGGCTCATATCCCAAATCCTTGAATATGTTAGCCGAAATAGAGGCGCATCTGGTTGTCAGAGAGGCGTGTCCAGGTGCTGAATGCGTGGCACGACAGATTGTAACTCTACCAACCCATGCCTTTGTCACCGATAACGATGCAAAAAGCATTTGTGAAATAGTGAATAAGCTGTAGGAGCAGGTGGGTTGTATGATTCAATTCAGAAGATAGCCTGACTGTCTCGGAATCTTTACACAGTTTGGATTTAAAATGGAAAAGAACAGGATAATAAGAAACCTATTCTCGAATTGGTCCGGTCTATTAATTTCAATAGTCGTCTCTTTCTTTCTTGCACCTTTCGTTGTGCACAATTTAGGAAATGAACTATATGGCGTATGGACTATTATCAATCAGTTTACAGGCTATATGTATCTGTTCGATTTTGGTGTTCGCGAATCTGTTATTCGTTACACTTCCCATTCTATAGCCAAAAAAGACCCTAAGATATTGGAAGAGGTGCTGAGTGTCTCTTTTATTATCTACTTTTTTATATCCATTGGAACAATTCTTGTCTCAATAGTGCTTTCGTTCTATTTTTCATCGATCTTTGGTGTCGATGAATCTATTGCAGATTCTGCATCTATCGCAGTTTTGTTGGTTGGTGCGACAATCGCACAATTTTTTATCTTTAATATATTTTCAGGTGTGTTGATGGGGTTGCAACGTTATGACATTTTCAATGTTGTAAACATCCTGACAACGATCTCGAAAGCAGCAGCCTTCGTGATACTTCTGAAGCTTGGATATACGATTGTGGCAATGGCAGCCAGTCAAATGATTCTGGGGTTTTTAGGGGGACTCTATCTGCTCCATTCCGCTAAATCTGCTGCTAGTAAACATAATGTGAATTTTAAAATCAGATTCAGACTTGATGCTGGATTACGTAAAGTTGCAAGAAAAGTCGTAAATTACAGCGCTTTTGTCTTGATTAATAATCTGGGGCAGAAAATAGTCTTTATGACAGATGCCATTGTGATTGGTATTTTTATGCCAGTCGCCTCGGTTACATTTTATGCCATAGCTGGGACATTAATTGAGTATTTGAGGAAGCTTGTAGTCGTTACTGCTCAGGTACTAATGCCTATGGTGGCTCACTATAGTGCATTGGATGATCAGGAGCGAATCAAGAAGACAGTTGTCGATGGCTCCAAACTTGCCCTGTTTATTTCATTTCCTGTAGCTCTGGTGTTTATTGTGCTTGGTGGTGAGTTTATCGCACTTTGGATGGGTGAAGAGTTTAGAGAATTATCCGGTTTGGTGTTAATGATACTCGCTGTGTCACAAATATTTTCAGCACCTCACCAAACGCTTTCCAGTGTGTTGTATGGAATGGATAAACATAAAATGCTCGCATTTTTTAGAATTGGAGAAGCTGTGGCTAATCTGGTCTTGAGTATTGTCCTCCTGCA
>JBEVXD010000008.1:0-195800 GCA_040506275.1 Candidatus Thiodiazotropha sp. DIVDIV | reverse complement strand
ACTTGACTGCTGTTGCCTTAAACGATTCTGAGTATCGATTAACCTTTCTTAATCCTGATCTTGCCATTTTAACACCTCTATTTCTGTTAGATTGAGGTGTCTACTTTTTTAGGGGAATTTCCGAAGTCCGTGTTTAGCTTATTGTTATGAGAAATACTCATTTGAACCTAGCTAATTGGCCTGCATCAACCTTCACAAAAATGCTTTGCTGTTTAGGCCAATAGCTCTTTGGAAGATATTCAAAGTTATCCTTTAGAAGGATATATCCCTCTTTTTTAAAAGTCAGGGTATGGATTCCAAAATTTAATTCATGAATGCCAATATTTAGAGTTGCTTTAGGGCCACATTTATTACACAGCTGACCAAGTTTATTTGCATTAAGATATATCGTGGCACCAAACAGTTCTGGTGGGGCCTCAATATGCAACATAGGATAACCAGTTTTTTTATCCTTACACAAGTAAGATCTAACAGAGGCGTCTAGGCATGTTAAACAACTGCCAGAAAATCTCATTTCTTGAAAAGATTCCAAGCCAAAATCATTAAAATAAAACTGGAAAGTTGTGCCTGACTTCTCAAAAGATGCATATTGATGTTTGGGGTTATTGATTTTTGTAACACCAAATTTTAATGCAATCTCTGATATATCCTTAATTGATTGCCCACACGATAGTTTTGTTCGGAATGATTCTGCCTCACTCCATTCTCTCTTTGGAATGATCAATGCACATGATGACATCAATACAGAAAGTATAAAAAACAATACTATTTGTTGATTTTTATTCATTCACGGAAGCCAATCATAAGTCTCATAACGTTTTGGGTAAGGCGCCGCAGCGTAGCGGAGGTCCCAGCGACCAAAGGGAGCGCTCTTGACCCGCTTGTTAGAACTCTTCGCATCCATCAGTTCCATGCCATACCTAGAATAGTTATTGGTATTTCTATAAATAGTAGTAAGACGCATAAACTTACTCCTAGGAAAATGACGCCATTTCTTCCATTTTTTTCTACGTAATACCAGCCAGTGACAATACCAATGACAGTGATTCCTATTGCGATTGCCGGCCTTAAATACCACTCGTATATTTCATGCTGCATTCCAAAATAGATGGTAGTGCTTAGTAACGCGATGGCAAACGGTAGTATTTCAGTAAAATCCCTCTTTTTCATTTTTAGTTCTAACGCCAAGATATGGGGCGCGCAGCGAAGCGGAGCGTCCCAGCGAACGATAGTGAGCGACATGATTTTCTGGTTAGATTTTTCATTGTTTATTTGAAACACTCTTTTATGACTAAGCTATGAGCCTCCATAATGCATGTATCGCATATTCTTATATTTCCAGGCCCTTCTACGCAGCACAGATATTGCCCTTTTCCTCTACGGCAAAACGAACAATAAGGTGGACCTTGGCTTTTGCCTTCCATCTTTTTTAATTCTTCAATCGCTAACTTCAGTTCCTTTTCAGCCTTGTCATAGTCGAAATCGCTCATCTGTATTATTTCTTTTTTAAATCTAACGCCTAATTGAGGGGCGCGAGGTACGAGCGTCCCTCTCGAATTTATTGTTAAATGCATACATTTGAATTGATAGTGGCAATGATTGAAACGGCAACTGCATATCCATCTCTCTCTTCATATCTTACATCATCATTGCTGACTAAAGTTACAGTCTTACCGTTTAAAACAAATATTTCGTGTATTTTTGATTTTGACTTTAGCTTGTTATTTTCTATAAATATAATGGAATTTATTCTTTGATATTTATAACGATCATCTGAAGTCCATGCTTCCAGTGTGCCATTTAAATATTGTTCTTTTCCTATGATGTTATTATCTATTCCGCACGGGGTTGTCAGATGTAATTCAATTATTACTTTGTCAGCAAGAGTCTTGCTTAGCCTGTCGATATCTTTACTTAAAATTGACTCATCTACTTCACGCAATGCTTTCTTTATCATGCCCTCTGTTAGTCGAAAATCAGAAGCACACGCGAGAATGCCATGCAATAATAATAGAATAAATAACATCTTTTGATTCAGCAATGCTCACTTTCCTTTTATCATTTAACGCTCGCGTAATGGGCGCGAGCTTGCGAGCGTCCTAATTAACGCGCTTGTTAGTGGCTACGCAACTTCAACATCTTTTATGCTGGAGTATTTTTCAAACAGCTCTTTAAAGAAGACAAAACAGCTATCTAATTCGCTCATTTTGTTTTTGCCGAATAGCTTTTCTTTAAAACTACGGTATTTATCAACCTGAAACACCCACTCTATTTCAGTAGTTGGGGCATCCCCTTCTTCGAAATACGCACACGCCCCGATTAAATATTTGCTACCTTCATATTCCAATTCACTGTACCAACCCCAATCTTCCGCATCAGGTTCTGATATTTCTAGTTGGCCCTTAAGCTCTTCCCTTAACCATTCCAGAAGTGATAATCCATAAATTGGGTTAATGGGATTTCTCCTTTCCTTTGTTACATCAAACATTGAGGTTTTGAAATGTATTACTTGGTTCATAGCACTTTTTGACCACTAACGCCAAGTTAACCGGCAGCCGTAGCGCAACGTAGGCTGTCCGAGCGAGGAACGAGCGTTGTTGAACTTTTTGTTAGATTTATTTTTGACATCACTGATAACTTTCTCTTAGCTTTATCAATTTTTCTCGCATTTTTACAATCTCCCTAAATCCTTGTATTTCTTTAGTTCCATCTATGTATTCTAGTGATAATTTGATACTAGCTAATACTTGTTCTTTATTTTTCTTAATATTTTCTGTTCTTGCCGCTACAGCATGCGCCATAGAGTAAGAGTAAGGCTCAAAAGCCAAACGCATAGCTAATCCTACAAGCCACCTAGCAACATAATAATTTCTTATCGTAGCTTGTCCATTAGCTAATGCTGCAAAAAATGTACTTAAAAATGCTTTTATATGCGGCACGGCAAATCCCTAATTTTTAAATCTAACGTTTTACATAAGGGGCGCCGCGCAGTATGCGGCGTCCCAGTGAGCGGCAGCGAACGATCTTGATGTGCTTGTTATACGCCTCAATCATGCTAAAAATATATATAGTATGCTTAGGCCGTAAAAGGCGTAAATTGTGTAAAACCATTTTTCCTCACCCAAAACCCTTTTTGGCAACAACAATGCAATTGCACCTACAAAAAGCGCAATTAACCCAACAAGATGTTCCAGCCCAACCGCATACCCTGCTGAATACATAAAACCAACATAGGTAATGAACCATACAACATAACCTAATACACGGAGTACTATTCCGATAGTTGCTTTGCTAATTGTTTTTCCTGTCCATTCCTCAGGTTTAGTATTGTTCAATAATTGGATTTCCTTTGCGTATAACGTTGCCTTCAGTGGTGACGGAGCGTCAGCGACGGCATCCGCTGCAAGGCCTGGTTAGATTTAATAGTTTGAAACATCTATGACTTTTACACTATATGTTTCATAATTAAATATCGGCGACTCGCATCGAATTCGAAAATTTCGAGTAGAATTTGCCATTAGTTCTCCACCTAATCTTCCTGAGCATTTATCTATAAAAAGGTTATTGTCGCCAAAAAACTCTGCTTCTAGATAGATTAAACTCTGATTTCTATCTAGCGTATTTGTAACCTCTCCAATTACTATGTATTTACCTTCGGCTTCTTCTATACGCATATTTTCAATAGTTATTCCGTAATTTGGGGCTTCATTTTCAACGCGATAATCAGACATCATGTAATTTGTAGTTACTACAGTCGTTAACGCATAGAAAATGGAAAATGGAATGGAAAACCCCAACCCTAATAAAAAACCGTCATATATTTTGCTTGATATCACTTCATTCCCTTCTTTTTAAATCTAACAGTGGATTATGTGGACGTCACAAAAAATGACTTATGACGACGACACAAGTATTGCGTTACCCCGACAAATGTACTATAAATGTACTCACTCATGGATGAGCCTGGACTAAAGAGTATTTGCTCATGGAACAGAACGACACAACTGACCCTCGAATCACCAAATTTTGGGATAACTACACAGCTTTGCTTAAAAGCTTTCGAATCCCGAAGGGGGCTATCCCCTGGTATCGATACCATATTGAAGGCTTTTTGGCTGAAAACTCTCGTATAAAACTCAGATCTCACTCCGCTGAGAGTGTTAATTCCTGGCTTGAACATCTTGGTAGGGATACCAATATCAACACTTGGCAATATCGACAAAAAGTCGATGCTCTGAGAATTTTGTTCGGCCATTATTTGAAAACAAGCTGGTGCTACGACTTCGATTGGGATCGCTGGCTGAATGGTGCACGTGCGCTTGAGAGTGACCACACAACGATTGCACGCACCTATGAAATGATCGAAAAGTCGGTTGAAGACCCTAAAAACTATATGGCGAAGCGTTATCCTGACCTCTACCGGCGCTTTTTGGTTGCCATCCGACTCCCTGATTACGCCATGAACACGGAAAAGAGCTATCTTGGCTGGATCAACCGCTTCCTTCGTTTTCACAATAATAGGCATCCCTGTGACTACAATGAACCTGAGGTTGCCTCCTTTCTAAAACATTTAACGCTTAAACGCAAGATTTCAAGGACAACACAAGGTCATGGCCTTGACGTTCGTCTTTACTCGTGTTTCTGCGCAACCCCTTGGGGTGGGGCTGACCCATAGAATCACCCATACAAAAGTGTGGAGTAGGCTTAATAGGAACTTTATATAAAAAAATACAGGGCTAGCTCTACCTAAAAAGAGAGCATCTTGAGTGAAGGCGGGGATGATAAATCAGTGGAATCGCACCCGGGCAGAGTGCCCGGGCAGACTAAGCATTACCACAAAGGCAGGTCGGTGGTTCCCATCAGGTACTCATCTACTGCGCGGGCACACTGACGGCCTTCTCGGATGGCCCAAACGACCAGCGATTGACCACGACGCATGTCACCTGCAGCGTATACACCATCGATGGAAGTTTTGTAGGCTGACCCCCCCTCGGTGGCCGCCTTGACGTTACCCCGGTTATCCAGATCAACGCCCAGCTCTTCCAACAGGCCTTCATGTACGGGATGTACAAATCCCATAGCCAGGGTTACCAGATCCGCTTTGAGTTCAAATTCAGAACCTTCAACCTCTGACATTTTCCAGTTGCCGGCGGAATCTTTCTCCCACTCAACCTTGACGCAGCGAATAGCGGCCAGATTACCATTTCCATCGTCAATGAAGTTCTTGGTCGCTATCTGCCACATGCGATCACAACCCTCTTCCTGAGAAGATGAGGTGCGCATTTTATTCGGCCAATTGGGCCATGTGGTCCCTTTTTCCTCTTTTTCTGGAGGTTGAGGCAGTATCTCTAGCTGGGTTACATGGGCTGCGCCATGTCGAATAGAAGTGCCGATACAGTCTGATCCTGTGTCTCCGCCTCCAATCACTACCACGTGTTTACCGTGAGCAGAGATAAAGTCATCAACCTGGTCACCCTGAACCTTATGGCTGTTACTGCGCAGGAAATCCATTGCGTAATGCACACCATTAAATTCGCGACCGGGAATCGAGAGATCGCGGGGCTTTTCGGAACCGCCAGTCAGTACTACAGCATCAAAATCATCAATCAACTGCTTGCCTGGGAGATCAACACCGATATTGATGCTGGTCTTGAATTCCACACCTTCAGTACGCATCTGAGCCATGCGGCGGTCGATGATTTTTTTATCGAGTTTGAAATCAGGAATGCCGTAACGCAGCAAACCACCGATTCGATTCTGCTTTTCATACAGCACAACCCCATGACCAGCTCTGGCTAGTTGTTGCGCAGCTGCCATTCCAGCCGGGCCTGAACCGACGACGGCAACCCTTTTGCCACTCTTGTGATCGGCAATCTGAGGTTTGACCCACCCTTCATTCCAGGCCTTTTCGATAATACTGAACTCGATGGTCTTGATCGTTACCGGACTGTCATCGAGATTCAGGGTACAGGATGCTTCGCAGGGTGCAGGACAGATGCGGCCGGTGAACTCAGGAAAGTTGTTGGTGCTGTGCAGTACATCGATTGCAGCGCGCCAGTCACCACGATAAACAAGGTCATTCCAGTCTGGGATGATGTTGTTGACCGGACAGCCCTGATGGCAGAATGGGATCCCGCAATCCATACAGCGCGCACCCTGTTGACTGACATTTTCATCACTCAACGGAATTACGAATTCACTATAGTGCGTGACTCGGTCTGATACCGGCGCATAAGTCCGGTCCTGTCGATCGATCTCTTTAAATCCTGTTGGCTTACCCATGATTAGCGACCCCCATGGCTTGCTGCAGAGCCATCACTCTTTTTTGCCTGCATCTCTTTCAATGCACGTCGATATTCAACCGGCATGACCTTCACAAATTTAGGTAACATGGTTTCCCAGTTATCCAAAACTCTTTTAGCCACTTCGGAATTGGTGTAGTGCAGGTGGCGTTCAACCAGCTGCTTTAAACGCAAATCATCGAAACGGGTCATGTCGTGGCTTAGATCAACTAATCCGTGAGTCTCCAGATCCCCACCCTGATGATCCAGATCTTCCAAGGCCTGATCCTCAGCCTCTATCGGCTCCAGTTCAACCTGAGCAAGGTTACAACGATCTTCGAAGTCCCCTTCCTCATCCAGAACATAGGCAATGCCCCCAGACATACCTGCTGCGAAGTTTCGCCCGGTGGAACCTAGGCAAACCACGACGCCACCTGTCATATATTCGCAGCCATGGTCTCCCACGCCTTCGATAACAGCAGTAGCTCCTGAGTTACGAACACCAAAACGCTCGCCGCCTACACCGCGGAAATAGCACTCGCCTTTGATAGCACCGTACAAAACGGTGTTACCCACGATGATGTTCTCTTCTGCCTTTCCGATTGCAGACTCTTCTGGTGGATAGATAACCAGGCGTCCGCCAGAGAGGCCCTTACCAACGTAGTCATTACCTTCACCAGCCAACTCAACCGTGATGCCTTTCGCCAACCAGGCACCGAAAGATTGACCAGCAGTTCCTTTGACCTTGATGTAAATCGTATCGTCAGTCATTCCGGCAAGACCATATTTCTCTGCAACTCGACCAGACAGCATAGTGCCGAAGGTACGGTTGTAGTTGTGAATATCGATATCGATCTTCACCGCCTCTGCCGACTCAAGAGCTGGTTTGGCCTGCTCTATAAGTTTCAGGTCGATTGCTTTGTCGAGTCCATGGTCCTGGGTTTCATTGTTGTAAATAGCCACACCATCCGCTGCTTCCGGTTTCATAAGCAAACGACTGTAATCGAGGCCTTTAGCCTTCCAGTGGTTGATGGCTTTACGCATATCCAGACGATCACTCTGACCAACCATCTCATTCCAGCTCTTAAAGCCGAGCTCAGCCATCAGGCGTCTCGCCTCTTCTGCGACAAAGAAGAAGTAGTTAACCACATGATCAGGCGTTCCGGTAAAGCGTTTACGCAACTCTGGATCCTGGGTGGCAATGCCGACGGGACAGGTGTTGAGATGGCATTTACGCATCATCAAACAGCCTTCGGCAATCAGTGGTGCGGTAGCAAATCCAATCTCATCAGCACCCAGCATAGCCGCAATTACTACGTCCCGGCCTGTTTTCATGCCGCCGTCAGCCTGAACTGCAATACGTCCACGTAATCTGTTTAAAACCAGCGTCTGATGTGTCTCAGCCAGACCAATTTCCCACGGTGAACCAGCGTGCTTGATCGATGTTAGAGGACTTGCCCCGGTACCACCATCGTATCCGGAGATGGTTACGTGATCAGCATGGGCTTTAGATACCCCGGCGGCCACAGTACCCACACCAACCTCAGACACAAGCTTGACCGAAATACGTGCTTTGGGATTGACGTTTTTCAGGTCGTGGATCAACTGAGCCAGATCCTCAATGGAATAGATATCATGATGCGGCGGAGGTGATATCAGACCCACCCCTGGGGTGGAGTGACGCACACGCGCAATCTGTTGATTCACTTTATGACCAGGAAGCTGTCCGCCTTCACCCGGCTTGGCCCCTTGAGCCATCTTGATCTGAATATCATCGGCATTGACCAGATACTCAGTGGTGACCCCGAAGCGTCCAGAGGCAACCTGCTTGATGGCCGAGCGTTCAGGATTTCGCGAACCATCCGGGAGCGGATTAAACCTATCTGGTTCTTCACCACCTTCACCGGTATTGGACTTGCCGCCAATCTGATTCATCGCCTTGGCCAGAGTCGAATGGGCCTCATAGGAGATGGAGCCGAAGGACATCGCCCCAGTTGCGAATCGCTTAACGATCTCACTGGCTGGCTCTACCTCATCCAATGACAGCGCTTGATCTGCCGGCTTGAACTCAAACAGTCCACGCAGCGTCAACAGGATCTCATTCTGAGTATTTATCGCATCGGCGAAGGTCTGATAGGTATCCCAATCATTACTGCGCACAGCATGTTGCAGATTCGCTATCGTCTGCGGTGTCCAGTTGTGGTCTTCACCGCGTAGTCGATAGGCATAATCGCCACCCACATCGAGATGCTTTTTGTAGATCTGTTGATCCCCATAGGCCTTGTCGTGCCACTTCACGGCTTCAGCAGCAACCTCGCTCATACCAGCACCTTCAATGGTGGTGGTTGTGCCGGTAAAGTAGTCGTCTACAAACTGAGTGGAGAGCCCGATCACATCAAAGATCTGTGCACCACAATAGGACTGATAGGTAGAGATGCCCATTTTAGACATCACCTTCTTCAAGCCCTTGCCAATGGCTTTGATATAGCGCTGCTGAGCATCCTGAAAAGGGAGTGACTCTGGCAAGGAAGGCAATATAGCCTGAATCGTGTCAAAAGCCAGGTACGGATTGACCGCTTCTGCACCATAGCCTGCCAAGGTGGCGAAGTGGTGTACTTCCAATGCGCCACCGGTTTCCAGCACCAGACCGGATTCAGTACGCAATCCTTTTCGGATCAGGTGGTGGTGAATCGCAGAAGTAGCCAGTAAGGCAGGAATACCGACATTGTCAGCGTCCACTTTACGATCTGAGAGGATCAAAATATTGTAGCCCTCTCTGACTTTGTTTTCCGCCTGCTCACACAGAACCTTCAAAGCGGGCTTCATACCTTTGGCGCCGTTCATCACCGGGTAGATGATATCCAGGGTCTTGGTACGGAACGCACCACTGGTGTTGTCTTCGATATGTCGAATACGCTCCAGGTCCTCATTGGTAAGTACAGGCTGACTGACCTCGAGGCGCATATGTTCACCAGAATCCGCCAGGTTCAGCAGATTGGGTCTGGGGCCGATCAGGCTTACCAGGGACATCACCAGTTCCTCACGGATCGGATCGATCGGCGGGTTGGTTACCTGGGCAAAATTCTGTTTAAAGTATGTTGAGAGATGTTTGGCTCTCAGTGACAACACTGAAGGTGGATTGTCAGCACCCATGGATCCGGTCGCTTCCTGACCTGTCAGTACCATCGGGGTCAGCAGGAACTTGATGTCCTCCTGGCTGTATCCGAAAGCCTGTTGAGCATCCAGAAGATCTTCATCATTCGGTGCCATAGGAGCCACATCAGATGGCAGTGAATCCATGTGTATCTGAGTCTGATCCAACCAGTCCTGATAAGGTTGTGCCTTGGATAGTTCAGATTTGATCTCGGCGTCGTCGATAATCCGTCCCTGATCCAGGTCGATGAGAAACATCTTACCGGGTTGCAGACGCCACTTTTTAACGATCTTCTCTTCGGGTATATCCAATACACCCATTTCAGAACCCATAACCACCAGGTCATCCTCGGTGATCAGGTAGCGGGCGGGACGCAGACCATTACGATCTAAGGTTGCACCAATTTGACGACCATCGGTAAATGCAACCGCAGCAGGGCCATCCCAGGGCTCCATCAGAGCGGCGTGATACTCATAAAAAGCACGTCGCTGCTCATCCATCTGCTTGTTGCCACCCCAGGCCTCAGGTATCAACATCATCATGGCTTGGGCAAGGCTATAGCCTCCCGCCACCAGGAGCTCTAAAGCATTATCGAAGCAGGCTGAATCGGACTGCCCTTCAGGGATCAGAGGCCAGATCTTTTCCAGATCATCTCCCAGCACATCTGAAGCCATGGAGTTTTTACGCGCGCGCATCCAGTTGACGTTGCCGCGAAGGGTGTTGATCTCGCCGTTATGGGCGATCATGCGGAATGGGTGAGCAAGATCCCAGGTCGGAAAAGTATTGGTGGAGAAGCGTTGATGCACCAAAGCCAAGGCTGAAACCATCCGATCATCCTTAAGATCCAGGTAGTAGTCGCCTACCTGATCGGCCAGCAGCATACCCTTGTAGACCACTGTTCTGGATGAAAAGGAGGTGAAGTAGAAATCACTACTGCCTTCCAATTCAGACTGCTCAATCTTGTTTTCTATCTGCTTGCGAATAACAAACAGCTTACGCTCGAAGGCATCCTGGTCTACACAGCTCTCACCACGCCCAACAAAAACCTGCTTAATCACTGGTTCTGTAGGGATGACACTGTAACCAAGATCCGAATTACTCACCGGCACATCACGCCATCCAAGTAATTTCTGGCCTTCTGATGCTATGAAAGACTCAATGATCTCTTCTGCCACTGTACAGCTGCCATCATTTTGCGGCAAAAAGGCCATGCCAATGGCGTACTCGCCACTCTCCGGCAGATCAAAACCTATCTCAGCACGAAAAAAGGCATCCGGAATCTGAATCAGAATTCCGGCACCATCCCCAGCTTTGGGGTCCGCGCCTACAGCACCACGATGGGTAAGCCGCTCCAGTATTTCCAACCCCTGTCGGACTGTTTCATAGCTTTTAACCCCCTTGATATTGGCTACAAAACCAACACCACAGGCATCGTGTTCATTTGCGGGATCATAGAGTCCCTGTTTCGGTGGTAAAGCACCATGGCTCATTTCACAAACCTCATTTTGCCCGCCCTTGGCAGATACCAATCTCGCCAAAGGTTATGCATATAACCTGAAATAAGGAAGTCACGACAGCGAATTAAGCCGCCGTGTATCGCAGAACCTTGCAGGATACTTGAGAAATGCCTCTCAATCTAGAGCTTAAGGCTTTTTTCATTTGCCCAACAGATTCACAATCCTAAAATGCCGCTATTCGGCCTGTTTAGATTACACCTTCATCTGCTTCTAAAACCCTGCCGTATACTAGGGCAATCGGTATTTTCAACCAGATATTGCGCTGTCAGCCACCGGGTATAGCGGTTAGAGATGCAAAGGTTCTAGCCCAAACGCCAGCCTTCTGTATTGCTGGCGGAAGCTGGGTTTGTGCTTTCAATGCCTGTTCCCGACTTTCAAAGCTCCCCCAGACTAGCGCATACCAAGGCGAACCCCTTCTTTGTGTTTTTACTGTAAAGACCTGATTATCCAAACCATTTTTCTTAATGAACCTTTGAAGTGAGGTTATATTTTCAACGGCTATCAATTGGAGAGTATAGTTTTTTGGTGGCTGCTCAAGTACCCACTCCCTTGCCTGGGAGACCCCGTCCTTTTGAACTGCTTTTGTCGGTATCGGATCAGTAGCCGCCTCCGCCAAATTATCAGTCGTCACACTCTCTTTCTGAGGTACAGTTTCTGCTGCTATTTCAGGCTTCTCAGCTTCAGTAGCACTGCCAGCTGTTTCTGTAGAAACCGTGGAATCACCACTCACAGCATCAGCTGCCTTACCAGGTGTTTCTGACGTTTCTGAGATATCCTCATTCACAGCCTCAGCAACCGGCGCTTCAACAGGAGCAACCTCCTCTGACTTCGGCACGACTTCAGCCACGACCTCAGGTAGCTCTTTAACTGCCTCAGGGATATCGATGGCTTGAGGTGCCTGATCCTCAGACAGTGACTGCTCGATCGGCACCGGATCGATTACGGGCTCCTGCACTGGAGTCTCAACAACCGCACTAGTTTTCACGTCCACTTGGGTTACCGGCGACTCCCCTACTGACGGGAGCAGGTCAGCGTCAACTTCTGAATTGGGGCTGATATCGACAGGATCAGCTTCTACAGTCAGGCTGGTTTCCTGTGGCTTTTGAGCTTCATTAGCGGTGGCTGCTTCCTCTGGCGATGGAAGAACAATCTGACTGGATTCAGGTTCTGCAACCGAAGAGAGAGACTCTGACTCTACTTCCGATGGGGCAAATAGAGTGTTGATTGGACCCTGAAACAGTAGAAGTAAAAGAATTACAGAGAGAAGAGGTGCGCCAATCAGGACAAGCTTCTTTCTGTAACCCGTCAGAAAAGGCTGACTTGAGCTGCCAAGCTGTCCAATCTCATTCAGAATTTCAGTTGCTAACCGCCCAGGAACCCCGCCTGTCTCCTTGTGTAGCCGGCCTAACTTAGTCTCATCCAGGCTAAACTCATCTGACAATCCCTCACTATTCAGGATGTAGTGCATGAAGCCCGTTGCCTCCTGACGAGTCAGTGCAGGCATATCTATTGCCTGAATCGCTTGCGGCGTCATTACCTGTAACTGCGGCGTCGAAAGCAGCAGATCAATCTGCTCATCTGCGAACAGAACAATGCTGACCAATCTTGCCCCTTCGACCTGGCGTTCAAAAAGACGCAAGAGCGTCATCAGGCTGGTCGGCGGAAGCATCTGCGCATCATCTATGAGCAAGACCGGTACCCGACCTCGTTTTCTCAAAACCTCAAAGCGATCAGAGAGACGCTGCATCAGGTTTCCGGCAATATCAGGTAAGCCGCTGCAGCGTGCGATATAAGCAAGTAGACGCTCGGGCTGTAATGCGGGCTCAGCAGAAAAATGGCATACAACCCAGTTTTCAGGTGCTGCCTGCTGAAGTCTTGCTGCCAGTAGTGATTTACCAATACCCGCAGGTCCTCTGACCAGCGGGACCAGTTCACTGTTTTCGATCAGATGTCGAACCAGATCGAGGTGAGCACTAACTTCTGGCGTTGAAAAGAACTCATTGGAATCAGACACTATTGTCCCCGTAAAAAATGAGATCAGTCAGAATAATGTAATAAGGTTTGTTCTAATATCTGACGATCGAAATCATCAGTAACCAAAGACTGGCCGATTTCTTTAAGAAGAACAAGCCTTAACTGTCCATCCACAACCTTTTTATCAACCGCCATCAATTCGAGAAAGCGTGCTGGTGTAAGTTCTTTTGGTGGATTCACTGGCAGCTTCGCCCGCTCTATCAAACGAATCGTGCGATCAAACGCCTGTTGAGAAAACCATCCCAATCGGTGGGATAGATCCGCGGCCATACACATCCCGGTACCCACAGCCTCTCCATGCAGCCACTCCCCATAGCCCATGCCAGTCTCTATAGCATGCCCAAAGGTGTGGCCAAGATTTAGTAACGCGCGCTGACCCGCCTCTTTTTCATCAGCCTCAACAACCTCTGCCTTACATTGACATGAGACCTGTATAGCATAGGCCAGCAAATCTGGATCTCGTGCCAGCAGACCATCCATATTTTCTTCCAGCCATGAAAAAAACGGCTCATCAGCTATCAATCCATACTTGATAATCTCAGCCAAACCAGAGGAAAACTGCCGATCATCAAGGGTCTTCAATGTTGCGGTGTCTGCCAGCACCAACCGTGGTTGGTAAAAGGCGCCAATCATATTTTTTCCCTGCTTATGATTTACACCAGTCTTACCCCCTACAGAAGAGTCGACCTGGGCCAGCAGTGTTGTAGGCACCTGGATAAAATGCACTCCACGTTGATAGGTAGCTGCAGCGAAACCGGTCATATCCCCAATCACCCCACCACCCAATGCGATGAGCGTGGATTGACGGGTGAAGTGATGCTCAAGTAAAGCAGTATATATACGATTTACCATATCCAAGGTTTTGTACTGTTCACCATCTGGCAGAATACAGGTGGCCACTTCATAACCGGCCAGCGCTTCGATGGTTTTTTCCAGATAGAGTGGCGCTACAGTTTCATTACTGACAACCATAACCTGACGCCCCGGAATGGCGTCTCGATAGTGTCCATGCTCGGCATGCACACCTTCGCCAATAAAAATTGGATAACTTCTGTCGCCTAAATCGACATCCAACTGTTTTTCATAGTTACTCAAGGCTTAAATCCTATGAATTAAGTGAAATGATCTGTTTGCGTATATCCTGCACCACGGCCTGAGTGTTCCTGCCCTCAGTACTGATCAATATATCCGAGGTTTGCCGATAGAGTGGATCCCGTTCAGCCATCAGTGATTTCAATTTCGACTTGGGATCATCCGTCTGAAGTAGCGGACGATTCTTATCTCTGTGGGTTCTCTCATACTGCTGCTCTATTGTGCAGTGGAGATAGATTACCAAACCTCTTGATGAGAGCACTTTACGGTTCTGCTCATTGGTCACAGCCCCACCACCGGTAGCCAGAACCACCCCATCTCTGGCAGTTAACTCGTTGATTACCTCTTGTTCACGCAATCGAAAACCCTTCTCTCCTTCAAACTCAAATATGGTCGGTATATCAACGCCTGTTCGACGCTGTATTTCCTGATCGGAGTCAATAAACTCCTTCCGGAAATATTCGGCCAACTGTCGACCGACAGTGGTCTTACCAGCGCCCATGGGGCCGATTAGAAAAAGGTTTTGAACATGCATACAATCATCGATAGGCTGAAGTGGCTGTGGCGTTATGATTAGTTTATACAGCACATTATGCCGCACAGAAAAGGATTATTCGAAAAGCGCGCACTAATCCTGGGAATAACCGGCAAGGGAATAATGTAATACAGGTAATAATCTACAAAAAAAAGGCGCACCATTCAGGTGCGCCTTGGTGATGATATTAGAAGATGAACTAGCGAACCGTGAGGGTCTCCTTGAGGATTTTCGGGGTTACGAAAATCAACAGCTCATTATTGTCATCAACTTGCTCGTTACGTCTGAACAGTACCCCGGCATATGGGATATCGCCAAAGAAGGGTACTTTCTCAGTGCTCTTGGTTTTGTTTCTCTCAAAAACACCACCCAGCACAACAGTCTCCCCGTTGTCCACAAGCACTGTGGTCTCGATCTTACGAGTATCGATAGGGGGAACACCTAGAATTGAACGGGTATAATCTGGGTTATCCTTGTTGATGATCAGGTCCATTCTGATTCTGTCGTCCGGCGTAATATGAGGTGTCACATCAAGCTTCAACAGTGCCTCTTTGAAAGAGATTTTAGTAGCACCACTGGAGGTAGCCTCCTGGTAAGGAATCTCTACACCCTGTTTGATTGAGGCCTGGGTCTGATCTGATGTAATTACTCGAGGACTCGAGATCAATTCACCTCGACCTTCTGTCTGCATCGCAGTCAATTCCAGCTGCAACAGATAGCTACCAACCTTGCCCACCAGAAAGTTCAATCCACCGGAAGCTGAGTTGACCGGCAGATTCACCATCAGGGCTTCCCGATTGGCGTCATCGCCGTCATCACCATTGTTCTCTACACCGGGTGCAATATTGGAAGAATTATCCAGATAGCCTGGCAAAGCACCTGCGGTCAATGTGAAATTATCGTCGAATGAGCCATCAAAATTTGCACCGAAACGCACACCCAGATCCTTGGCAAAATCGTTGTTGGCAATCACGATCCGAGACTCGATGAGCACCTGCCTGACCGGGATATCGAGCTTCTGAAGCAAACGACGAATATCTTCCAGTTTCGCAGCCGTATCCTGGATCAAAAGAGTATTGGTTCGCACATCAACCGTTACATTGCCCCGTTCGGACAGAAGTCTGTTCTCTTCAGATTTCAGCAGTTCAGCTAAATCCTCGGCCTTGGCGTAGTTAACCTGAATAAAATCGGAACGCAGTGGTGCCAATTCTTCAATTTTCTGCTGCGACTCAAGTTCGAGCTGTTCGCGCGCTGCAACCTCTTCTGTTGGCGCCACCATGATCACATTGTCGATCTGGCGCTTGGTCAATCCCTTTGATTTCAGGATGATATCGAGAGCCTGATCCCAAGGTACATTTTTTAATCTCAGTGTGATTCTGCCATCAACTGTGTCACTGGTCACAAGGTTCAGACCTGTAAAATCTGCAAGCAACTGCAGTACGGCACGTACCTCTATATCCTGAAAATTCAGCGAGAGCCTATCGCCTGTGAACACCAGCCTCTCTTTCAGCAGATCCTCTTTTTCCTGCTTGGAGAGTGAACGAACCTCAACAGCAAAGACCTCATTTGCCTGATATGCAAGATAGTCATATTCACCGATGGGTGTAATTTCAATGACGACATTCTCGCCAACGGGCTTGGTTTCAATCTTGCTGACAGAGGTTGCGAAATCCATCACATCCAGAGACTGAACCAGGGAACTGTCAATCGAGGCCTTGAAGACCTCCATAATGATTTTTCCACCCTGTTCACGCACATCGATCGGCACTGACGGATTACCTAGCGTTAGCAAAACGCGACCCTCACCTGCCTCGCCGCGGCGAAAATCGATATTGGTGATATCGTACTCGCCCGCAGAAGACATACTTTCTTCTGCCTGATCATAGGAAACGGTAGGAGTGGCAGGCGCCTGCGCCAAACTGGCACTTGAACCTATACCCTGATTACTGACATCTAGAGTAATCTTTACATTGGTGTCATCGATCTCTGTCTTATAACCCACCATTGAGGATAGGTTGATAACGATTCGTGTTCTGTTCCCTGCTTCGAGTGCAGTGATGCTATGAGCTGGGCCTACGCCAATCAGCTTGGTTTTGTAACCCAGGGAGCTGCTGACATCTGAAAAGTCGAAAGAGATTCGAGCCGGGTTCTCAGTTACGAAACTTGCCGGTTCATCGACAGCCCCCGACATCCCCAAAGTAATTTGAACCCTGTCACCAGGTAGCGCGGAAAAATCTATGGACTGCAGGGAAGGCCCGGCCATTGCTGCGATGGGCAATCCCCAAAAAAATAACAGAAGCATCAACCCATTAACTCGGCGCGTTAAGCCACGAACCAGTCCAGATTGTTCCATCCCACAGTGTCTGAGTGCCATTGGCAAACCCCTCATCTCGAAATCCTCTTGACTATTCCGCCAACGCTAGCGAAGCCTGACGCTCAATGTAACCACCAGAACCATCCTGAACGATTTCGTTCAATTCGATTCTGTCTTCAGTAATCAGCATGATGCGTCCATGATTCTGGCCCATATAGTTGCCATTCTTTACCTTATGCACCGTACCCTCTTTAGTCTTTACAAGACCCCAAGCAACTCCGGTCTGCTCCAAGGTTCCAACCATACGGATCGAATCTAGCGGAAAACCCTCCAACTCTTCCTTGCGTCGATTGATATCGGGCCGCAGTCCGTTACCAGCTACGCTGGTGGCCTCGGCCTGTTCACCCGACATATCAACGAAAGGATTGCGGCGACCTGCTTCAGTGTAGAGAAAAGTTTCAATCTGCTGGATCTCAGGCAGCGGTTCAATCCGTGCAGGAGGTGCAGATTTTTTATCAGCCACGTAATTTCTCAACTCATCCAGGTTAGGATTTGCGCAGCCGAAAATCATTAGCACAGGTAGCAAAGAGATCAGCAATCGGTATTTTTGCAGCACAATACTCATGCTCACTCTCCCTCCTCTTCGTCAAGATAGCGGTAGGTCTTGGCTGTTGCTTCCAACATCAGTTCACCATTACCCGTTTTGGGGTCACCCCGCTTAATCTTAATGTCATGAATGGTCACAATACGCGGTAATGCAGCCAGCCCGCTGATAAAGCTACCAAATTCATGATATTTACCGTTCACAATAACCTGTATAGGCAGTTCTGCGTAAAACTCCTTAGGTACTTCTTCTAGCGGCTTAAAGAGTTCAAACTCGAGTCCTGATGCCAAACCAGTCTGTGATACATCCACCAATAATTCTGCAACTTCAGTCTTGTCGGGCAATTGCCTCAACATAGTACCGAATGACTGCTTCATCTCTTCCAGCTGTTGGCGGTAGGCATCCAGATTTGAAGCCTTGGCCTGCTTAGTCTCAAATTCCTTACGTAAGGTCTGCTCTTTGCTCTGCACCGTTTCAAGACCATTGAGCTGGTCTTCAATAATCAGATAATAACCGGCTGCAATCACAATAGCGGCCACAAGCACCACAACAACAGCTTTAACCGGAGCAGGCCAGATACCTATATTGTTCAGATCTAATTCGTTGAGATCTTCAAAATTCATTCTTCCACCTCCGCTGTCTGGGAGGCTTGTTTAACCGTGAGCTTGAAGTTGCTGTATCCTGTCCCAGTTTTCTCCTTGCTCTCGATAAAATCCAGCGTTGGATTATCCAACCATTCAGAGCTATCGATGTTTCTCATCATGGAAGATACCCGGGCATTGGATTGGGCCTGTCCTTTAAAGGCAACTTTATTACCTGATTGCTCGATCTCATCGAGGTAGACCCCATCCGGCAGTGTCGTCACAACCTCATCGAACAGATGCACGATCTGCGGCCGACTACTTTGCAACTCTTGGATGATGTTCATTCTGGCAAGTAGGTTCTGTTTGGTCTTATCCAGATCACGTATTTCACTAATCTGTTTTTCAACCGTCTTAATCTCTTGCTTCAGGTAGTTATTACGTTGATTTTGCGCCTCAATTTGAGACTGAATGATGCTGTGTACACCATACACGGCAAAGGCAGATAATAACGCACCTGCCAGAACCATCATCCCAAACTCTTTCTGGCGCTCTTTACGTTCTGCTTCCCGCCATGGGAGTAAGTTAATGCGCGCCATCAGTCGAAACTCCTCAGTGCGAGACCACAGGCAATCATTAATGCCGGAGCATCAGAACTTAAAGCCTGTGGTTTTACCCTGGATGAAACCGACATGTTGGCGAATGGATTCGCAACCGATGCCGGGGTTCCCAACTTCTCTTCCACTAAGTCATCAATACCCGGTATGGATGAACTGCCGCCAGCAAGGATAATATGATCCACGCTGTTGTAGGCACTGGAAGAGAAGAAAAACTGAAGTGAGCGGCTAACCTGTTGTGCCATTGCCTCTTTGAAAGGTTCCAGCACTTCAGGAATGTAGTTATCAGGGAGACCACCCTGACGCTTAGCCATACCAGCTTCTTCGATTGAGAGTCCGTAGCGTCTCTGAATCTCTTCAGTCAGCTGGCGGCCACCAAAATTCTGTTCACGTGTGTAGATGATCTTATTGTTGTGGAGCACATTCAGTGTCGTGGTCGTAGCACCGATGTCAGCGATGGCGACAGTTTGATCCTCACCATGCTCGGGAAGCTGATCCAACAGCTGGGAACAGGCGTTCTCCATGGCGTAAGCTTCAACATCCACAATATTGGCAGTAAGCCCGGCAATGTCCAAAGCTTCGACCCGGTCATCTACATTCTCGCTACGGGAGGCTGCCAGCAACACATCCACCAACTCCGGATTTTTCTCCGAAGTCCCGATCACCTCGAAGTCTAGATTGACCTCTTCCAATGGGTAGGGAATGTATTGATCCGCCTCTAACTGGATTTGACTCTCCAGCTCCTGGTCAGACAGGGTGGCGGGCATGGAAATCACCTTAGTAATGACTGCCGACCCAGAAACGGCTACAGCAGCGTGCTTGGCCTTAGACCCAGAACGCCGAACCGCAGCACGTATCGCTTCGCCGACAGCATCAACTTCAGCGATGTTCTTTTCAACGACAGCATTACCGGGGAGCGGCTCTACGCCATAAGCTTCGACACGGTAGGTCGAACCGGTGCGCCCAGTGGCTTGCGACAACTCCAGCAGCTTAACTGCTGTCGAACTGATGTCTATGCCTATTAAAGGCGGTTTTTTTCTTCCGAATAGTGACATGCGGTTTACCCAAACGATCCTTATGCCGCAGAACTTAACTAGGATTCTCTTTAACTAGAGTAAGTAACTATATAGCAGCAAATGATTTTTTTGTGAAGACATTTTTTCACAAATGAGCTGAAAAAGCTCGCATTTTATTTGCTAGACTATCCGACTTTGCTTGGAAACCATTCTGGTCCCTCTGGATCAACTAAAACTGTGAACCAGCGCATGAAGTCGTTCTACAAACTCTTAAGATACCTCGTTTACTTCTTATTCGGCCTTTCGGCGATAGGTGCTATCGGTCTATATGGCACCTACCTCTACCTTGAACCCAAGTTGCCATCCATCGAAACACTCAAGGATGTGCACCTACAGGTTCCCCTTCGTATCTATAGCAGCGACCACCTGTTGATCGCAGAGTTTGGAGAAAAACGTCGCGAGCCTCTCGACTTTGACGAAATCCCCCCACTCATGATCCAAGCCTTTCTGGCTGCTGAAGATGACCGCTTTTTCCAGCACCCTGGCGTGGACTATCACGGCATAATACGAGCAGCCGTTCAGCTTCTCCTAACCGGTGAACGCCGGCAAGGTGGCAGCACCATTACGATGCAGGTCGCAAGGAATTTCTTCCTTAGTAGCGAGAAGACCTACACTCGCAAACTCAACGAGATATTTCTCTCCTTCAAGATAGAGCGTCTGCTTTCCAAAGAGGAAATACTCGAACTCTATCTCAACAAAATCTATCTCGGTCATCGTTCATACGGCGTGGGTGCCGCTGCTTTAGTCTATTACGGCCGGCCAGTTGAAAAACTTGAGCTTTCTGAAATCGCTATGATAGCCGGTTTGCCCAAGGCACCTTCGCGCCTCAACCCCCTTTCAAGTCCTCAGCGCGCATTGATTCGACGCAATTACGTTCTACGCCGGATGGTGGATCTCGACTACATCAGCCAAGCTGAATACGAGACTGCCAAGACTAATCCAATCAGTGCCGAACCCCATACCGCCCCGAGCGAAATTGAGGCGCCTTATGTGGCAGAAATGGCGCGGGCTGAAGCAGTTACGCGCTTTGGACAAGAAGCCTATACCAGAGGCTACACCATCACAACCTCTATCGAAAGCCATCTCCAGGAAGCGGCAAACCGGGCTTTACGTGATGCAATTCAAAGCTACGATAAACGCCATGGTTACCGTGGGACTGCTGGATTTTATGAAATAAGCGAGGAGACCGAAGAGGAAGCATTGATCGAAAAACTCGCTGAACTTCCCGATGCAGCCGACTTAAAAAAAGCTGTAGTGATAGCTGTAACTGAGAAGGAGGTCACAGTTCTGTCGGCGCAGGGAGAACATCTAATCATCGATTGGGCCGGATTATCCTGGGCCAGTGCGTATATTGATAATGAACGTAAACAACAGCACCCCAAACAGGCAGCAGAAATACTCAAGGTAGGCGACCAAGTCTACCTCTATACCGAACTGAATGATGAGGGGACACCCTACTGGCGACTTGCTCAGATACCGAAGGTTGCTGGTGCCATGGTCTCTCTTTCCCCAGATAACGGCGCAGTTAAAGCCTTAGTAGGTGGCTACGACTTTTACCTCAGCAAATTTAACCGGGTCACACAAGCAAACCGGCAACCAGGCTCTGGTTTCAAACCCTTCATCTACTCCTCTGCACTTGAAGCAGGCTTCAACCCTGCAAGCATTATCAACGATGCGCCTGTGGTCTTTGATGATGAAGGGCTGGAAGCTGCATGGCGACCAGAAAACTACAGCGGAAAATTCTTTGGGCCAACCCGTCTAAGATACGCTTTGACTCATTCACGTAACCTGGTCTCTATACGATTACTGAGAAAGATAGGCATAAAGCACGCTATCAACTACGCCAGCCGTTTTGGGTTCGATAAAAACCAGCTGCCACGGGATCTATCACTTGCACTGGGCAGCGGCGCAGTCACTCCACTTGCCATCGGTGAAGGGTATAGTGTGCTTGCAAATGGTGGTTTTTATGTCTCATCACACATCATAGAATCAATACGCGATGAGAATGGAGAGCTCCTATATCAAGCCAATCCCCTGCAGGTATGTGACGAAGCCATGGAACAGGCAGCCGCTCTAGCTGCCGAACAAACACCAATAGACACACCTGAATCAGAAATCCCTGATCAAGTTGAACCGATAATTCCCCGTTGTGCTGCACGAGCCATAACCCAGCAGAACCACTATCTCATGCACTCCATGCTGCGTGACGTAATCCAGCTTGGTACAGCGCGAAAGGCCCGCGTACTGGGAAGAAAAGATATTGCTGGAAAAACAGGCACCACCAATGACCAGAAGGATGCCTGGTTCAACGGTTTTAATCACTACCTGGTGACAACTGCCTGGATAGGATTCGATGATGTTTCCCCACTGGGTAGAGGTGAAGTAGGCGGTCGCGCTGCACTACCCGCATGGATCGACTATATGAAGGTTGCACTCAATGGGATAGAGGAGCGTATCCCTGAGATGCCATCAGACATGGTCACCATGCGTATCGATTCTGAAACCGGTGAACCGGTCGGGGTTGGTCATCCGAGGGCGATGTTTGAAGTATTCGAAGTCGGCAAGGCCCCCGCGCAACCCAAGCAGAATAGTAATAGCAGTACTTCGCAAGAGCAGTCACGAGGAAGTGTCAAAGCCATAGAGGACCCATTCTGACATCGGCAGCATCAGACGAACCACAATGAACTTTCAATTGAAGAAATGGCCCATGCTATATAAGCATGCTAGGAATTGTTGGCGAGAGATAATCATCACTACTTAAAAAATCAATTCTGCTCCACCAGATAATTGCGTCAGGCAGACAACAAATTTCGGTTAATATACCCCTATGACCAGCGGCAAACGACTTCTACAAAAACGCATTGCTTACGAGGCCGCTCGCATACTGACTGAGTTGCGCACTGATAATATTGCCTATGCTTGTCGCAAAGCGGCAGCTAAGCTTGGCGTTACCCGTCAGCAGATGATGCCGAGCAGGGAAGAGGTAGAGTTCGCCCTTCAGGAACAGCAACGACTGATCCTGGGTCATCAACAACCAGACGCATTGCAACTGCTGCGTGAAAACGCTCTGGAGGCGATGCAGGCTCTAAAAAACTTCCATCCACAATTGGTAGGGCCGGTACTTCAGGGAACCGCAGACAGTAACAGCAGGATAGAGTTACATCTGCATGCCGATACACCAGAGGAGGTGCTCTTCTCCCTAAGCGACCTGCACATTCCATGGCAAGAGAAACAACGCAACCTGAACTTCAGCGATGGCAGCCATGAGACAATACCTTGCTTTACCTTCTCAGCTGAAGAGATACAGTTTTTACTGGTTGTATTTCCAACCGATAGCCGTCATAGGCGCCCACTGGACCCGTTTGACAGCCGACCTTATGAAGGGGCAAATCTCAGGCAGTTAAAAGAGATCATGGCAAGGGAACAATCAACGGATTCTGACGCGGGATTTTTTGATATGAATGCTTCACTACCCCATAAAACCTGACTGGGATAGCCGCACTATTACGCGGGGCCAATAAGAATCCAGCCCCTAAACCTTTCAGCATGTAGAAATGCCCTGGCTCAAGGCGAATAATCCATAAAAATATCTTTCAGGAAATTATTCGTCGTCAATCCAGGACATTTCTCCAATTAAGTTGCAGATTTCCTAGCGCTTATCTATCGGCATATAGTCACGCCGCGGATAGCCTTTGTAGATCTGCCGGGGACGACCGATCTTCTGCCTGGGATCATCCATCATTTCCATCCAGTGCGCGACCCAACCAACTGTTCTGGCAATTGCGAACATAACCGTGAACATATTGTTAGGTATACCGAGCGCCCGATAGATGATACCGGAATAGAAATCTACATTCGGATAGAGTTTACGTTCGATAAAATACTCATCATTAAGCGCAATCTCCTCCAAACGCTGGGCTAACTCGAACATTGGATTGCTGTCGTCAGCAAGACGCTCAAGCACCTGATGACAGACTTCTCTTATGATGCCGGCGCGTGGATCATATTTTTTATAGACACGATGACCGAATCCCATCAAGCGGAAACCATCATCCTTATCTTTCGCTTTGGCCAGGTATTTATCGATTTGTGATACATCGCCAATCTCATTCAACATATCCAGAACCGCTTCGTTGGCACCGCCATGGGCAGGCCCCCACAAAGAGGCAATACCTGCAGCAATACAGGCAAAGGGGTTAGCCAATGAGCTACCAGCGAGTCTGACTGTTGAAGTACTGGCATTCTGCTCATGATCCGCATGTAGAATGAAAAGCAGATTGAGCGCCTTCTCAGCAACAGGATCCAACTCATAAGGCTCACAAGGGGTGGCATACATCATGTGCAGCAAATTCGCACAATATGAGAGGTCATTGCGGGGATACATGATCGGCTCGCCAATATTGTGTTTGAAGCTGGCGGCAGCAATGGTAGGCATCTTTGCGATCAGACGATGGGCAGCCACTTGTCTCTGCTCAGGATCGTTGATATCCAGTGAATCGTGGTAAAAAGCAGACAAGGAACCTACAACCCCGACCATGATCGCCATAGGGTGGGCGTCATAGTGAAAACCGCCAAAAAAGTGCTTCAGAGTCTCGTTCAGCATCGTATGGCGGCTGATCAAACTGTTGAAATCGACCAATTCGGTTTTAGTGGGAAGCTCACCGTTCAAGAGCAGATAAGCTGTCTCCAGGAAATCTCCGCCATCAGCAAGTTGCTCGATGGGATAACCCCGATATTCAAGGATACCCACCTCACCCTGGATAAAAGTGATTTTACTGTTACAGCTTGCTGTGGACATAAAGCCCGGATCGTAAGTAAAAACACCCGCATCACTGTAGAGCGAGGAGACGTCAATTGCCGGTGGACCCTGTACCGACTCCCGAACCGGTAGCTTGATCGACACTCCGGTCTCATCATTGGTCAAGGTATAAGTTTTTTGATTATCCGCCATGGTGAACTCCGTAAATTACCGCAAACCAACCCACTATCCGACACGATATGCCGATTTTGCTAAAAAGGCCAGTCACAGTGAAAACAGGCATAACCCTGTGAAATGATTATATATTTTTACTGCCCATGGTAGGGGTAGGAGCTATAATGTTGACTGAACACATTGAGAGTTTCAAGCTTTACAAGCGACACAAACGCGTGCCACTTAGTAAAATCCACTTAATGATGCAGAAAACAACTATAGGTATAACCTCCAACTCCTCATATAATTATTTTATAAGCCTACAAATTATACCTTGAAGCCATACAGAAACATCAACAAGTTTATCTAAATGATAACTATTGAGTTTTACATCATATAAGCCAAACCCAGTCTGATCGCCCCCTCTGTTTGATCGCAAGGTGTTAGCTTTCGGATTTTACGGAGCCCCTTTAAGTGACTGGATCTTGAAAAAAGCGAGCTGATGCCTCATTGGCAGGCTTCAATTGATCGAACCAAGTCGCCTTTTCATCATATTTTGCGAAAAAAGGTGTCTGCACCCAAGAAGGGTCTCTAGCCTGAATAAACCGCAAAACAAATACCTTCTCTCCATCAACTTCTGCAATACCCTGTATCTCGACCTTACCTGGTGCTGCACTCATACTTGGGCCACGGGCAGTGCGACCAAGACCCGAAACCTTTTGCATGGCTTCCCGGTAAATTTCCCAGGCTTTATAAAGAGGCACTTCGAAATAGTGTCTTGCGCCAGTATCCCGCTCGACAAACTGATAGTAGGGAATTACACCCAGCTTGACCTGTTCATTCCACATCCTCACCCAATCATCGGCTTGATCATTGATGTGCGCCAGCAGAGGCCCCTGACTTCGTATTTCAGCGCCAGTGGCCCTCAAACGTCGTATCGCGGCCCGTGCTATATCCGTATCCAATTCACGCCAGTGATTATAGTGCGCCATGATGGCGACATGTTTCCCTGCCAGAACAAGATGGTGCAACAGCTCAACCAACTCATCGGCATCATCATCAGTTATAAAACGTTGAGGCCAGAAGCTAAGGGCTTTTGTACCTATCCTGATTGATTGAATATGATTGAACTGCGGGTGCAATAGGGGCTCAAGGTAGCTCTTCAACTGGCGACTTTTCATCACCATGGGATCGCCGCCAGTGACTAACAGATCGGTTACTTCAGTATGCTCTTGCAGATAGCTGTATAAACTTTCAGCCTCAGTGGTAGCTATGCGCAAAGATTTATCACCAACAAACTGTGCCCAACGAAAACAGAAGCTGCAGTAACTATGGCAAGTTTGACCCTGACTCGGAAAAAACAGCACCGTCTCACGATACTTGTGCTGCAGGCCCGGAATACGATCACCTGACTCATCAGAGGGTATGTTCTGTTCCAGCTGACCGGCAGGATGTGGATTTAATTCTGCTCGAATATAATCAGCCAATGTCCGTATGGCTTTCTTATCTGCACCTGAGCGGATCGCCATGGCCATGCGATTATAGTTCGATTCAGAAAGCATCCCTTTTTGTGGAAATGTAAGCTGAAATATCGGGTCGTCGGGCACTCTACTCCAATCTATGAGCTCTTCAATTACATAACTATTGACTCTAAAGGGTAAAACCGACGAGACCACCCTCATTTCAAAAAGAAGCTCACTTGGAAGCTGCTTCAATTCTTCGATTTTATCTAAATCTCGTGCAGTAAAAACCTTGAATTGTTGAGGTGCGTCTTCAAACTCAACGTTATGTAGCAATGTTCGAGTTAATGACGATTGTTGTGGCATATTCGGCTCCAGGTCTTTCGCTTAAATCACCCGCTGGGTATGGGAAGACTTACAGTCAGATAAATCACTCAAACAGTGAGCGTTTCACAACTGAGACAGATGACATCATTCATCGCCTTAAGTCTGAGCGAACAGGTAAAGTTTGCGATTAACAGGCTTTCTAGGATTAATAAAACCGTATCAATCCTTATTTATTTCAAGAAATACTATAGGCGACGGCACACCTTCGGATCAGTCTCAGTGGGAGGCACTCTCTCACCTGATACTCATTGATTGCATTGAACCAGGATCACAACCGTCACTAAACAATCCATTCGTTGATTCAAGGCTCCCAAAATTCCCAGTTTTCACGGCAGTGGAATGATGTCCGACCTATGCTGGATATATCCCATTGCCTTCTAATAGCCATCAATCAAACCTGGCTATGGGTGAAACGGTAATTAAGCTCTTAAATCGAAGAAGTGATTCAAGTCCCCACCCAATCCCTTATCAGGTATGGAGAAGGGCGCATACCCTAACAAACAATAGAGATTGGAGCAAAACAGCCGACTACTGCTTTATGAATGAAAATAGACTCAATCGCAGAAATTAGCAGCATTTAGGTGAAATAAGACTCGATATCATCATAGATGATGATGCATTGCGCTGAACAATACTTGATTAAATAAGCATTTAAAACTATATATATTATCTCGACTGCTATGCTGGACTAATAATTAGCGGAGAGGGTATTCAGCCAGAACGGCCGAATCGGAGTACTTATTGTGCAAAGCACTATAAATTTTTTTCACTACCAGCCATAATTCAGCTTATGGACTCATAATCAAAAACAGTAGGCCGACAGACCATCCACCAAGGCAACAATATGAACCTACATGAATACCAAGCAAAATCACTATTTGCCAGTTACGGCATACCCGTTCCTCAGGGACAGGCCGTTTCCAGCCCGAGCGAAGCCCGTACCGCCGCACAGGAACTCGGGGGCAAACTCTGGGTAATCAAAGCCCAGGCCCACACCGGCGGACGGGGTAAGGCAGGCGGTGTACAACTGGCACGCAGCCTTGATGAAGTCGAGCAGATGGCTGGAGAAATTCTCGGCATGACGCTGGTCACGAATCAGACCGGCCCTGAAGGGCTCCCGGTCAACAGTGTGTTGGTGGAAGAGGGGAGTGACATCGACAGAGAGCTCTATCTCGGTGCCTTGCTTGACCGATCCTGTTCCCGCATAGCTTTCATGGCTTCAGCCGCCGGCGGCATGAACATTGAGGAGGTCGCCGCCACGACCCCTGAGAAGATCCTCACCACGGTAATTAACCCATCTACCGGCATGTTGCCCTATCAATGCCGCAAACTGGCTTTTGGTTTAGGCCTTACAGGGGACCAGATCAAACAGTTTTCCAAAATCATGATGGCGCTTTACCAACTCTATGTAGAGAAGGATATCAGCCTGATCGAAGTTAACCCGCTGATTATTACCACTGATGGAAAACTCATGGCCTTGGATGCAAAAATCAACCTGGACAGCAATGCCCTGTATCGCCATCAGGAGCTGGTAGCCCTGCGCGACATATCTCAGGAAGATGAAAAAGAGGCCGCTGCCGCAAAACATGACCTCAACTATATAACCTTGGACGGCAATATCGGCTGCATGGTCAATGGTGCTGGCCTTGCTATGGCCACCATGGATATGGTTAAGCTTCATGGAGGGGCACCTGCAAACTTTCTAGATGTCGGTGGCGGTACTACTGCAGAAAGAGTCACTGAAGCATTTAAACTCATTCTCTCTGATGACCAGGTCAAAACCGTGCTGGTGAACATCTTCGGTGGCATTGTTCGCTGCGACCTTATCGCTGAAGGCATCATCACCGCTGCACGAAGCATCGGCGTACCCGTTCCAGTCGTAGTCAGACTTGAAGGGACCAATGCAACACAGGGCCTCGAAATGCTCGCTTCCAGCGGACTAGACTTCATAACCGCCAATGACTTCACCGAGGCCGCTAAGAAAGCAGTCTCGGCCGCCGCTTGAAACCATCAGCTGACAGGAATATAGAGACATGAGCATTCTCGTAGACAATAACACCCGTGTCATCTGCCAGGGTTTTACCGGCAAGCAGGGCACATTTCACTCCGAACAGGCAATCGCCTACGGTACCAATCTGGTTGGTGGCGTCACCCCGGGAAAAGGCGGGCAGTCACATCTCGACCGCCCTGTTTTCGATACAGTCCATGATGCTGTGGCAAATACAGGTGCTGATGCCAGCATGATCTATGTCCCACCGCCATTCGCCGCCGATGCGATCATTGAAGCTGCAGATGCGGGCATTAAGGTTATCGCCTGTATCACTGAAGGCATACCAATCCTCGATATGCTGAAGGTCAAGGAGGCCTTGAAAACCTACCCATCCCGCCTCATAGGACCCAACTGCCCCGGCATTATCACACCGGGTGCATGCAAAATCGGCATAATGCCAGGCTCGATCCATAAGCCAGGCAAAGTCGGGGTTATGTCACGCTCCGGCACATTGACCTACGAAGCCGTTCACCAAACCACTCAGGCCGGACTCGGTCAAAGCACCTGCGTCGGACTTGGAGGCGATCCAATCAATGGCACCAGCTTCATAGATTGCCTCAAACTATTTGAAGAAGATGAGCAGACTGAAGGCATTATCATGGTTGGAGAGATCGGAGGCTCTGCAGAAGAAGAGGCCGCCGAGTACATCAAACAGCATGTGAAAAAGCCGGTAGTCGCCTATATCGCAGGCGTCACTGCACCTCCGGGTAAACGCATGGGACACGCTGGCGCGATCATCAGCGGTGGAAAGGGTACAGCTGAGGCTAAGTTTCAGGCACTCGAATCTGCAGGGGCACATGTGGTTCGCTCACCGGCTGAGATGGGTAAGCGTATGGCGGAACTACTCGATTGATAACAACAATCTAGTGTAGTTCCTCATACTACACTAGTGTAGTTTCACCCAGTGATCCTGTAACATTTTTAACCACCTGAATGTGCTGCACCCAGGCAAGGTATGTCCCTCGCCCCAAGATTTTATCCTACGGGGCTCAGACATTCCCGCGCTGACCTAATCAACGTTACAGGATCTATGATGAAAAAGGCTAATTTTACCACTCCAATCAAGAGCCCTTATCTGGTACCCACCGACGGGAGTCTAAAGACAAAAGACCTCACCACCCAACCTCCTGATGACGCACCGGGAAAAAAAGGGTGCAGAAAAAATCTTACAAAAGAGGTCGATGCTCTCGATGAACTACAGCGGCAACTCTATGCTGAGGACCGGCGTTCACTGTTGATTCTATTCCAGGCGATGGACGCAGCAGGAAAAGACAGCACAATCCGGGCCGTAATGACCGGCATCGATCCCAGTGGCTGTCAGGTGTTTTCATTCAAGCAGCCTTCCAAACTCGAACTGGATCACGATTTCCTATGGCGAACGACCCGCTGTCTACCCGAGCGTGGTCGTATTGGCATATTCAACAGAAGTTATTACGAGGAGACCCTGGTGGTTAGGGTTCATCCAGAGTATCTGCAGTCCCAGCGCATATCGGTTCCAGCTGATCTGAACGATCTTTGGCAACAGCGCTTTGACTCGATCAACCAATTCGAACACCACTTGGCACTGAATGGCACAGTGATCATCAAATTCTGGCTCAATGTCAGTAGAGACGAGCAACGCAGACGTTTTCTCTCACGACTCAATGAACCACATAAACATTGGAAATTTTCTGTCAAAGACGTCGAAGAACGGCAGCACTGGAAGGATTATATGAAAGCCTATCATAAGACCCTGACTGCCACTTCGAAACCTGGGGCGCCCTGGTATGCCATTCCGGCAGACGATAAACCTTATATGCGCTGGCAGGTTGCACGGATTATCCGTAAGACACTCGAATCAATGGCTCCCCAATACCCTGATGTGGACCAACAGGAATCGAGTAGATTTGACGAAATGCGACATCTTCTCAGCCAAGAAAAATCATAACCACGTCCTATCATCCCATACCGTGCTGATCTGGTACTGCTATAGCAGATCTGCCGGTGTGGGACCATAATAGGTTTAACGCCAACGCTTCACATCAACAACCATTGAAGGGATTGACGCTTTAAAAGATAAGGCACAAGAACGAGATTTTAAACCACTATCGACTATTAAATATCACTTTGGAAAAACCATGACCCGTTGGATCCCCCTAATTGCTACCATCGGCTTGATCATCTCTCTCCCTGTTAATGCTGATCGGTTCTCTGAAACCCGAAGCAACCGCCAAAAGGCAGCAACCACCTGCAATGACTATCGGCTTAAAAACCGATTGCCCTGCTTCGTTTCCCGAAACAGGTGCCCAAACGGGTTTGAAGTATTAGAACGCTTTAACACCGCTCCAGGGGCTGAATTTGTAGCCTGTCGGGACTTAAGGCATGAGCGTCCAGCCACTGTTAGCAGAGCAACAACTATCAGCAGCCAGAAACGCTTATTGTCACAACAGTTCAACAAGCTGGCACTCCTGGCCCAAAAGGGTCAGGTTGGGGAGAGCTATCATCTACCTAAATCCACCCAGAAAACACTCTCCACTTATTTCTCGCAGATCAGTCTCGATAAGATCACCATCCACCGGAGCAAGGCGATAGAAACCGGCTGCTTTAACGATTGTCAGAGGATCTACTGCTCTCTAAAGGAACCAATCGACCACTGGACCAAACCTAACACTGCACAGATTGCAGCCAGCTTACTCCATCAGGTGGCCCATGCTGAACGTTGCGACATACAAGGCGGAAGAGAGAGATTTATTACAAACTGGCTACGTAGCCTACCCGATGAGGTAATCAATAGCCTGGAACAAGGCAGCCCATTCGACGCCTCACAAATACACTATGAGAACTATATTGAGCGACACGCACAAAACCGTACAGAAAGTGTTTGCCGCCGCATTCTTTGTTCAAAAAAGTAACCATACATAGTTGACTACCCGAACGGATAGTTATGAATCTGCTTGAAGCCACAACGCTCTACTGCCCCTATTGCGGCGAATCGAATGAGATTTTGGTTGACCGCAGTCTGACAGAGCAATCCTATATTGAGGATTGCTCTGTCTGTTGTCGACCTATATCACTCATAGTCAACTGCGAGTCCGAGATAACACTAATTGTTAAACGGGACGATGAGTAAACAGTCCGCAACTACTTCTTATAGATAGACTTCAGTGCCTTGGAGAGTGATTCCCATGATTTTTCATCCGCCTCTTGCTGATAGGCCAGAGGCAACTCGAACTGTTTGCCGAATTTGTCAGCGTCAGGGTTGGTAAATGAGTGTTTGGCGCCAGGATAATTTGTGAAGGTGTGCTTCACATTCGCATGTGCCATCTCTGCCATGAATGCATCGATATGTTCCTGTTTTACGAATGGATCATCAGCACCATTAAACACCAGCACCTCAGCCTTTACGCCCCCTTTTTTCGCTGGTTCCGTTGCCGGCAGACTACCGTGAAAACTACCCACCAGATCCAGATCTAAACCTCTGCGGGCCATCTCCAACACAATCCCACCACCAAAGCAGTAGCCAATGGCGGAAATATCCTCTATTTCAACGGTATCGTGACTTTGCAGGTTTGCCAGTGCCGCCTTGAATCGAGCGGTAGCAACGGTCATGTTCTTTTTGACTTCGCCAGCAAACTTGCCTGCATCCTTTGGATGACTGGCCTGCTTGCCTTCACCATACATATCTATAGCCAGCGCGGTGTAACCCATACCAGCAAGCTGCCTGGCCCGGTTACGGGCGTACTCATTGTGACCCCACCATTCATGAACCACGAGTATGCCGGGACGTTTACCTTGAATGGCATCGTCATAGGCCAGAAAACCCTTCATCAGGGTATCGCCGTCACGATACTCAACAGGCTCACCCACAACTGCCGCGGAAACCGCAATAGAAAAACAGTATAAAAGACTCCCAATTAAGCTTCTTTTCATTACTCCATCCTCTTAAATTAAGTTTTTATTTAACGCTACAAGAGAGTGGCACTGGATAATATAAACCCTGTACCATCCTGCCCATGAGACACCTGATTTTAATATTCCTCACTCTATGCAGTTTTACCGCCACTGCCGATGAAATCAACCTGACGGACTCTGAGGACAACGATATTTCCATTCAGGTCAGCCCGGCAGATGGTGACCTGCTGATGATATGGCTGCTTGATCACGATGAGCAACGTCCCCTATTTGACGCTCTACTGCAAAATATCGTTGATGCTGGAATCGAGGTCTGGCGTGTGGATCTGATGCAGGCCTATTTCATGCCCAGGTCGAGTGAGAACATTCGAACCCTTGATGGCAACGGTGTCAAAGCAGTCCTGAATGCAGCCCATAAGCACAGCAGTAAACGTATCCTGCTCGCCTCCTATGATCGTATGCCTCTACCGCTGTTACGCGGTGTACATCAGTGGCAGGCGCAGACGCCAGGCTCACGACTGAGCGGTGCCCTGCTGTTCTACCCCAACCTCTTTGGCCCGCCCCCTATTGCCGGAGAAGCCCCTGTACCCGATCCCATTCTCTCTTCAACCAATATTCCTCTGGCAATCTTCCAGCCAGCCCTGGGCAGTCACCGATGGCGAATGAATGAGATACTTTCTACGCTCTGGCAGACCGGTTCTGCAAGCTATCTCTATCTGGTGCCCGGCGTACGCGACTGGTTTTTCATGGGAGAGGGGGATACCCCTCCCACTGAAGAGGAGCAACGCGCGACAGATCTGATACCACAACAGATTTATCAGTTTGCGAAATTATTCGAAAGCCACCCCAAGCCCGGTTCTGCTCTTCCAATAAATGGTAATAAAGCCACCCCCAGAGTTATCCGTTCACTGGTTGAGCTCGAACAACCAAAACCAGGCAGTGGTTTCATCCTCTCAGACATTGATGGGCAGAAGTTCGATAGTAACGATCTTGACGGTAAGGTGGTTTTACTCAACTTCTGGGCCACATGGTGCCCCCCCTGTGTCGAGGAGATACCCTCCTTAAATCGACTGAATCAGGTTTTTGAAGATCAAGACCTGCGTATTATATCGATCGATTTTCGCGAAACCCCCGAGGAGATGTCCGCCTTTCTTAAGCGTATCCCTGTGGATTTTCCAGTACTGATGGACAGGGATGGTTTAACTTCAATGGCTTGGCAGGTCTTCAGTTTTCCCAGCTCCTTCATCATCGACCGGAAAGGTCAGATTCGCTACTCAGCCAACCGGGCGATCAACTGGGATAGCGCCGAAGTCGTCAATACCCTGAACAGACTGCTCACCGAGTAGGCTTGACTGCAAAACCGGGCACCGCCGGCCAGCGGATCTCTACAATGTTTAAAAACGTGAACAAAATCCTATTAGTGAATAAGTGTTTTATAATAAACTAATCAAACCTCCCTCTATTTCCGAATGAGCAGTTTGATCATGGCCACTAAAACCACTAAGAAGAAAGCGGCACCAGCAAAAGCCGGCACCGCCTCAAGCAGCGCAAATACCCGAAAGAAGGGCGCTACGAGTAAATCAACCACGCAGAAAAGCCAATCAGAGAAACCATCCTCTGACAACAAAATACTCCCTGGGCTGATGCAAGGTTTGCAGTCAGTCTTTGACAAGATCCATAAAGATAACCAGATTCGCGAAGACCACCACGAGAAGATCATCGAGGAGTTCAGCGATCGTCTGACCCATGCCTTCGAACAAACCCATGAAGAGGCAGAAGAGCGGGAAAAACTACTGCAGGAAAGATTGGAAGCAATTGAGAAGGAGCAGACCTATAAGATCCAGCGGATTAAGCTCTTCTCCCTGCCCGGCACACTCATTGCGGTAGCTGCACTGATCTATCTGTTCTATGTAGTACATGTCATGGAGAGCTCAATGACCAGCATGTCCGCCGATATGCATAAAATCCAAGGCAGTATCGCCGCCATTGGTCAGGACACCTCCAATATGTCTGTTGGTGTAACCAACATGAACAATAATATCTCTGATCTGAATGGCAATATGAAGACCATGACCAGCGAAGTGAAGGGTATGAATGGCAATATGGGGCATCTCAACCGTAACGTTGGTGTGATGACCCGGGATGTTGGTGACATGTCCCATACCGTTAGCCCGGTGATGAACGGCATGCGTAATTTTATCCCTTTCTAAACCTATTTTCAGAGCCTCTGATGAAGGATCATCAACTAACCACTATATGGGAACCGAGCAGGGAGGAGATCGAACCTATTCTCGATGGCTTGAGACAATTTGGCATTCAGGCTATCGGGGGGGTGAACCTGAAATCAGTAGCGGTGTTGCTCAAAGACGCTTCTGGTGGCGTAGTTGGGGGTGCATCCGGGCATGAGATTCTGGGTCATTTCCACCTCAACAATCTATGGGTCGAGACTTCGCTCCGCGGCCAAGGGTATGGAAGTAATATTCTGCAGCGTATTATCAGCCAGGCAAGAGAGATGGATTGCAGTGAGATCCGCTTGGATAGCATGAATCCCAGATCGACGCCATTTTATGAAAAGCACGGTTTCAAAATCTATGCTGAGATAGCAGATTACCTTCCTGGTTTTACACGTACCTTCTACACCAAACTGGTTTAAGAAATCGTTTCTATTTTTATCGCATCATCCATAGAAGGGCGTATATCGATCAGTCCGTTTCCTTCTGCTCACTGTGTTAACAGTGCCTCAGCGTATGGATAAGATGATTATTTTTTCTAAAGATGACAATCATGGCTATAACTATTCCATCACCACGTAACTGACTAGATAGAACAAAGAGGCCAATATCCTCTTTTTTTATATATGCCCTCGCATATCCAGTTGATATTGATCTCTCAGCTTAATGTACTGAACAATAAAATTAAATAAACCTAGACACACAGTCTGTGCACAAACAAGTGTTTGACCAAACCACCAGAAATATATCCCTAGTATTAATATAAGTACTGTTAATCCTATTAGCCGTCTCATTTTATTTTAAGATCCATAAAATACACACAGGTCTGTTCGAGGACAGATTTTTTAGGATCTCCTTAATAGTCACTCATATTCCAATGAAGCCATTCTTATACCAGTTGATATCAGCGTGATCCCTGCCGCTTTATTGATTAGTGTTGTGACCCATGACTTAAGTTGTTGCTTGGCAATTCGCTCGCCTAACCGACTAAACACACTGTACACAACAATATCTGCCAGTAAGCATGAAGCACCCATGAGTAACATTTGAAACAGTACAGGCTCAGATGGATCAATGAATTGTGGGAGTAACGCAGTGAAGTACATGAGTGCTTTTGGATTTGCTAGCTGAACCACTAGCCCTTGTGAAAAGAGTTTTTTTAGACTGCTTTCTTTTCTTTCGGCAGTGAGCTTGATTACTCCTGACTTACTGAATAGTGCTGAGATGCCCAGATAGAGCAAATATGCTACACCGAACCACTTTATGATTGAGAACAATAGGTTGGAAGCAAGTATTAGTGAAGCGATGCCAGTAGCCGACAAAGCGAAAAAGAGCACATCGGCACTTGCCACTCCAAGAACTCCAAAGAATGCTTGCTGTGATTTATGCGAAGCCCCCTGTGCGGCCACTGTGATAGCAGCCGGCCCGGGGACCAAAATGAGCATCACCGTAGTGACGAGAAATATTGAGTAAAGGCTTATATCCACTTTTAGTTGCTCTTTGTAGACTAATGTCTCAGTACATGGGCGCGAGTGAAACGTCCAGCTGCATGTACTTGCTATGTTTATCGGCGTTCAAGTTAGATAAATATCATGGGCCAAGTAACTTCCCAAGCATATCTCTAACTTCTCCATCATCGATGACTGTGTAAGTTTCCCAATCAACAATGTCAGTCCAGCGGGACATCCATTCTTGAATTAATGTCGAATCAGGGGTGTCGACCACCAACCAGAACAGCTTCGATGAAGGATCGTGCCAACGGGTAATGACGAGGCAAGGACTCGGGGGGACTGCATGCTCGCCTTTGGCAAATCTGGAGCCGATCTCCTGCAGGGTGGTTCTACTCCAACTTCCGACAATCATTAGTTTCATAGTACACTATCTCCATACAAGGTTGCTGATCTTTGCGATCCTACATGAATCCTAGAGTCCCTATCATTGATAAGTGCAATTACTTTCAAGTAGGGCGCGAAGCTTGAGTTTCATAGAGGTTTTTCTACAGCTTCAACGCTGCATTCAGCGGCATTGTCCGCTGTAATGCTTGTTATATTTACTTTTCAATTTCTCGTTGCAGATTTTCAAGCTCATCAAGTATTCTCATAAATTTTGTACCAAATTCAGTCACCTTGTACTCTACCCTTGGCGGAACTTCATTGTAAGAAATGCGCTCTAAAATACCGAACTCTCTATTTCTCCTTAAACATTGATTGAGAACTTTTGTCGTCAAACCTTCAACACTGCGAACCATTTCACCTGGGCGGTTAATTCCGTTAGCAAGTAATTGGTAAACAGTGAGAGACCATTTGCAACCATAGATCGTCTCAACCATCTGCGCGCTTTTAGCCGGAGCTGTTTTTCTTGAAAAAATCTTTTCTTTCGTTTTCATTAAGATGTACCGAAAAGTACCTACCTTACCAATATGTACCTACTTTTTACGCTAAGAGTTATGCGATAAATTTTCTCCAACACTAACATATTTAGGAGAAAAATAATGAGCACATCTAGTATCGCTTTAATCATCGGTGGATCAAGCGGAATGGGGCTCGCAACTGCGAAACAATTGGTTGGTCAGGGCATTAGCACTATCATTCTCGGCAACAATGTTACCAAGTTGGAAGGTGCCAAAACAGAGCTTGATTCAATATCTACAAATGATGTGCTCGTAGAAACATTGCAAGCTAATCTCTACAAGCAACAGGATGTGGATAAAGTGCTTCAAGCACTTAGTGCTGAAGAGCGACACATCAAATATCTTGTCAATGCTGCGGGCTACTTCAACCCGAAACCATTCCTGGAACATACATTGGACGACTATGATATCTATGCAGTGTTAAATCGAGCTACCTTTTTCATTAGTCAAGTAGTAGCCCAAAATATGAGTAATAACGGTGGTGGCTCTATTGTACATATAGGCTCAATGTGGGCGAAACAAGCCATTAAGGCAACACCATCTTCTGCTTATTCAATGGCTAAAGCCGGTTTACATGCCTTGACACAGCACATGGCAATGGAACTTGCTGATCACAACATCAGAGTCAATGCAGTTTCTCCTGCGGTCGTAAAAACACCCATCTATGAAGCCTTCATTGATTCCACTGAAATTGATGATGCTTTAGCTGGCTTTAATGACTTCCATCCCATTGGTAGAATTGGTACGCCGGAAGATGTAGCAAATAGTATCCTGTTTTTATTGCAGGAAGACGCGAGCTGGGTAACGGGTGCCATTTGGGATGTCGATGGCGGTGTTATCGCTGGCAGAAACTAATCTATTAAACCAATACGGTTCTCCATATGACAACGCTAATCAATGCAGACTTTCAACAGCGTATCGTGATTCGACCTGACGACTATCGTTGGGTTGATTCACCTATGCCAGGCGTCAAGCGAATGAAGCTCGACTTAGTCGACGAGGAACTAGAACGAGCTACTACCATTGTTCGTTTCGAGCCTTTTAGTGAATTCTCACCGCATTCTCACACTGGTGGTGAAGAGTTTCTTGTTCTCGAAGGTGTTTTTTCGGATGAGCATCAGTCCTATAAAAAAGGCAGTTATGTTCGTAACCCAATTGGCACGTCACACACGCCTAAAATAGGCAAAGAAGGCGCAACTATTTTTGTTAAATTACAACAATTTAGCAAAGCCGATACAGAGCAAAAGATGATTCACATCCAAACTCAACCTTGGCGGAAAGGACTGGTTGAAGGCCTAACCGTCATGCCGCTGCATGAGTTTGAAAGTGAACACGTAGCATTGGTGAAATGGGCACCGCACACGCAATTTAAAAGCCATCAGCATTGGGGCGGAGAGGAAATATTAGTGCTAGAAGGCACCTTTCATGATGAGCATGGTTCCTACCCTAAAGGCTCATGGATACGCAGCCCGCACCTGAGCAAGCACTGCCCATTTACGAAAGACGATGGCGCGTTGATTTATGTGAAGACCGGACATTTGTAAATATAACAGCTTTATTAACGAGATCCCGTGTCTCGTTATACATTTTTATGCGATCATTTATATTCACAAGAAAAAAATTCCTTTTTCCATCATCCCCCCCTATCTAGACATGCATCTTCGTGTATGAATGCCCTGAAAGTTGGGTAGGCCAGAGCACTGATTGTTATTAACGCCAAAACGTATTTAAATTTTGATTTTTTAAAGCTGAATTTTGGCTTTAGTGCTATGAATGCCATTACTCCTGTTAATAGCATAGAGATTGATATACCCAACCGCCTAACTGCTTCTTGCTCCCAGGCCATAGGGTAATCATTAGGCGGCCCCCACGATATCCACCAAGCAGCAAATGCACTGTTTAAGGTTAAAAGGCCAAAAACGATACAGCCAATAAATAAAACCCAACGTAATGTTTGTTTCGCTGCATCCATTCATCTGTCACACATAACGTCGCAATTCACCGGAGCCGAGCTATAGCGAGGCATCCGAGTGAAATTGCCTGGTTATGTGTTATTCGGTAAATATTTACTTCGCATTTCATTATAAAACACTTCACCATCACCATCTGGGTCTAGCTCTGGGTACTTATTGATAATTGGCATGAGCATTTCGAAATGCCCTCTCAATATATTTCCTAGTGCATTCTTAAATTTTTCTCTTTCGTTCTCTTCTAATTCCAGAAGAAGTGTATCCAATCGGCCGCACGGTACTTCGAGCCAAGCTAGCGCTTCGATATATTTTTTAGCTATTAATATATCCATTCTTTCCTCTATGACACATAACGCCTGCCATCACCCGAGCGGAAGTTTCTAGCGACTGGAACGTCAGGTGCATGGCTTTGTTATGTGATTTCTCATTCATAAAACCAATCTGGATACGCCCTAAATTTAATCTTTGATAGATATTTAGCTCTTGATTTCCAGTGCTTTTCTTTTGATTTGTCGTTGTGAGAATCATAGAATTTACCACCATAAATATTAGACAATGCCTCTGCCGCCCATTGGGCATAAGGGACATTCTTGTCTAAGGCTGCACATTTTTTATACCAGTAAATTGCTTGCTCTAAATCAATTGATCCTGCCTCACCATCTAGCCACATGCCAGCAATGTCATTTTGTGCCTCAGCATGCCCTTGCTTTGCTGCTTTTGTATACCAATATGCTGCCTTTTCTAAATCTGTATTGACAGCCTCACCAACAGCATAAGTACATGCCAAATTTCGCTGAGCATCAGCTGACCCTTTTTTTGCGGCCTTTTCTAACTGTTTGATCCCCCTTGGGGTTTCTGGTGTTGTTGACCACCCACCAAATTTAAAATCGGTTGCAGCAATTTCAGCTAGAGCATCAGGATGCCCTTGTTTTGCTGCTTTAGTTAACCAATATTTTGCATCTTTACTGTTTGTTTCAGAATCACCACCATAATATAGGTAACCAAGCATGTATTGTGCATCAGCATTTCCATTTTCAGCTATGGGACGCAGCATTTTTTTTGCCTTCCTATATTTCCCTGAAATAATCAGTCGCTTTCCAATTCCTATTCGATTCCACTTCATTGTTTCGTCACATAACGCCGCAAATCACTGGGGGCAAAAAGCATAGCGACGAAGGAGCTGCGCTTTTTGCCGTCCGAGTGCATTTGCCTTGTTATGTGTATTCATTGTTTATTCTTTTCCTGCTTATGTTTGTTTTCAATCTCAGCGATTTTTTCTTGTGTGTTGAGTAAAATACGAATGTTGTGTTTATCAGACACAAAAGAAAAATTGAAGCTAAATTTCTTTTTTAACTGTGCAATCCATTTTTCTTTATGTGCCAAATAATCGTCTTCTGAATCGAATTCATCTGAATCTTTAAGAACAACCCATTCATTCTTTACTGGCAGCGTTTCGACTATCTCTACATATTTTTCCTTTGGATAGATCACCATGTCGTTAACCTCAAATTTAAGGTTTGTTCTTGCTCCATCAGAAACTCTTGTCAAATAAAGATATGCGTCGGAAATAAATAATTTTGAATCATCGTTGTTAGTAACCACGATTCGTACAAGTGCTTTTTCCTTGCCGTCTTCTTGCTTTCGGGCATCAGGAAAGCCATCTAGTTCCACCGATACTTCAGGTGGTGCAGGAATACGCACCTCAGCCCACCAATAGATTCCACCGCCAACAATAGCTACGGCTAAAACCAGGCCAAATGCAATACCCAAAGCAGCAAGAAAGAACTTTTTCATTGTAAACTTTCCATAGGTATCTGATTCTTTACACATAACGCCCATGGTAACGGGCGTTCAACATGAAGCGGCTGCTCGCGCAACAATGCCGAAGGCATGCGCGAGCTGACGCGGAGTGTTGAACGTCCCAGTGAGCCGAAGGCGAACGAGTTGACCTACTTGTTAGCACCAAGACTCCCCAGCCCTAAAACGGTTACGTGAATAGTTGGTATTGCCAAAGGAGCTCCAAGTGAAAAAGTACCAAGTTGATCGTAAAACCACCAGTCTTCAGAATATGGCTCGACGGTTGTAAATCTCGTAATCAGCAAAGAACACAAGACTATTACTATGCCCAAGCCTACCAGCCACCACCAAAGTGCATAGCCCTTATTAAAGACTGAATAACCACGAATGCGTTCGATACTAAGAAACCAAACTGCGGATGTGGCCATTACCGCCAATAGGGAAATCAAAGCAACAATAGAATTTTCGATGTTTAAAGTACTGAATAGCTGCTTAATCGCAATAGGTACGCCGAAAATTAAGAGAAGCAGTGTTACTGGCAAAGCAATGGCTAGCAGTTCGATACCTAAAATAATGCGATGAAATTTCTCCATGCCTTTTTGTGCTAACAGCCGAATTAAAAGGTCAACGTCCTTTTAATACATCTTATCGGGATGCCTTTATTATTTACTGTGCAAACTTCTCTGATTTCCATGTATTAGAAATACCTCAAGAATATAGCGCAAGATTGTGGCGCGGCCAGTTAAAAAAAAAAGGACAATGCCTTTTTTAACTTTCCTGAATTCGTCTTTTCTTAGCGTATCCTAAGTATAGAGACAAAATGGACACCCCAAGTAAGACAAAAGATATATTTGAGGAGATCCAACGTTAGAATTAAGGACTGCCAGAGCACCGAGTTAAATCGGCAAGAGATTTGCGGTGCAATCCCCCGACTTGGAAAGGACTAACAATCCACCAAGGTTCCAGGTCGGTTGGGCTGATAAAAATTCTGGTTCTACGGCTTAAAACTGACATCAGCGATCAGCTTCGGAATTTAGGCTAAATGATAATTCTTGGCCAAGTCGCTAGTCGTCCCCAAAACTGGTACCCACCCGTTTCGCACTCGTTACCCACGGATGGTCCTGGGGCACCAGTTTTTTATAACCAGCTACATCAACCAGGGGTACTGGAACCGCCTGGTCACCCCTGGAGGCCACCATAACACCATATTCACCTTCTGATATCAGGTCGGTGCATGCCGTCCCCAATCGCGTTGCCAGTAAACGGTCAGCAGCAGATGGTGTCCCACCCCGTTGCAGATAACCGAGAATGGTCACTCGAGACTCCAGCCCGGTCAGCTCTTCAAGCTGACGAGAAAGGGTGACGGTATGGTTCGCATACTTCGATTCTATCGCGGACAGCTCTGCTTTAATCTGCTTGCGTGCCTTCTTTTCTGTCTCTTTCTGTTTTTTCTCGCGCAGCTCCTGCACCACTTCCGCCACGCCTTTCGGTAGCGCACCCTCAGCCACGGCAACGATACTGAACGGCTTACCGCCAGCAGCCCGGGATCGGATCGCTTCTGCAACGTTTTCTATCTCATAAGGGATCTCGGGTAACAGAATTACATCAGCACCTCCTGCCACCCCAGACCCCAGGGCCAGCCAACCGGCCCGATGCCCCATAATCTCCACCACAATGATCCGGTGATGACTGTGAGCGGTACTGTGTAATCGATCTATGGCATCTGTCGCGATACCCAACGCGGTATCGAAACCAAAGGTGGTATCTGTATGGGCAACATCATTATCGATAGTCTTCGGCAGGGTGATTACGTTCAACCCTTTTTCCAGCAACTGCAAGGCGTTCTTTTGTGTTCCCCCGCCACCAATACAGACCAGCGCATCAAGATGGTGTGCCTGATAGTTCTTCACGATAACGTCTGTCATATCCTGACGTTTACCATTGAAGTACATCCGATGAGGCTTCTCTCGGCTGGTACCCAGAATAGTACCGCCTCGGGTGAGGATGCCTGAAAGGCCATCCCTGTCCAACTGCATGGTGCGATTTTCAACCAGACCACGAAAGCCATCCCGAATCCCTATGACCTGCATATCATAGTGGCCTAATGCTGCTTTACCGACCCCACGGATGGCGGCGTTCAAGCCGGGGCTGTCGCCGCCGGAGGTCAGAATTCCGATATGCTTGGTCATGAAAACTCCTGCACTGCTGAGGGTCAGTTTTGCGTAGTGTACATTGTCAGGAGGATTGTGGAAGGCCTTGTATTTTATTAACCCGTAGATCAAATCCTATCAGTCAGTCCAACCAGCGTATCGAACTGGGATGGCGAATCCTGAGGCGTTGCTGACCTTTACGCTTGTAAAGCCATCCTCTGGCCTCTAGGGAGTGACCAACCAACTGCTCGGGATCATCAATACCGAAGGCCTTCCAATCTTTCCAGGTAATGCGTAAAGCAAGGGGGCCTTCCAAGTTTAGCCACAAGGCACTGCGGCTCTCACCAACCCGTACAATACGACCTTCAAGGTGGTGAAACCCAGTCTCATTCCCCTGTAGAGAGGTAGCTCGACTTGGAGCCTCTTTCCATATTCCAAACCGCTTATCCCTGGCTTCAGATTCTGCGGCAAAATAGCAATTCGTACGACTCAGGTTAGGTGGTACGGCGATCGCCCAGCCCATCCCTTCACGCAATAATTGTGCAGCTATATTCTGCCCATCCTGACCCGAGAGATGGACAAGTTGACGACCGTAGCGATCTTGTTTCTCAGCACCAGGACAGACAGCGACCCGTCCTCCGTTCTGAGAGATCAGCTTCTGCAGATACGCCTTCGCAGCGAGGCCGCCAGGTTGCTCCGGTTTCCCCCAATGCCCAAGCTCAGGTGTATTGATCCCAATCAGACGAATTTTTTCACCACTTTTCAGCCTCAGAGTATCCCCATCGACTACCCGATCCACTTTAAGGGGAACGCTACTGCAGGGCTTACAAACAGAGGCCTCAAGAGAGAGAGAGGAGAATATCAGGAAGGGGAGGGCGAAAAGCAAAAAGGCCCCGCATTGCGGAGCCTTTTCAAACACTTTCGTAACCATCGACCTTGCGTCATAACGACGCATAAGGAAGCCGATAGCTTAACGACTGTATTTTTTGCGGAACTTGTCTACCCGGCCAGCTGTATCGACCATTTTCTGCTTACCGGTATAGAAAGGATGGCAAGAAGAACATACTTCGACATGCATCTCTTCCTGACCAGATGTGGATCGGGTGACAATTTCGTTGCCGCAACTGCATACGACTTTGATGTCCTCGTATCGAGGATGAATGTCCGCTTTCATGACTGACTCACTCGTGAGAAATTAGTAATGATCCTGCCACATTGACAGGCAAGGCGCGAAATAATAGGCCAAGATGACCAATAAGGCAAGTACCAGACCAAGGAAATTCAAAATAACTGGCTGTTGATACGCTCACAAACAGGCTCAAGGCAAGTTAAAACAGCCCAGACAACCATAATTCACCCGCGGAATAAGGTTTTAGGCTACTTTCCGCGCTGGGAATGCCAACCTGTTCAGAATTCAGTGATCCACCACATTTCAAATTTTAAAATCAGCTGGGATGTAGTGGAAAATCAAGAACCTGGCAGCAGTCTAGGTCTGGGTGCATACCATCGGCATCAGTGTTAATAGCCTGTAGATATCCAAACATGCCTTTTGGGCCAACCATATTGTCCCACATCAATCCTGATATACGCATACAAGCACTCAGGGGAGATCGATTACGGCGTTCCTGATCAATGCGCCATTGAAGTCGGCGCATTTGAATCTGTCGCTCATTAGGCAGTGTGGCAATGTAAGTGTCGATCGCATTTTGACGCAAATCCTCAAATTTCACCGGGTCCCTCTCGGCCAATTGGAGCAAATGGTCGAAATCCAGATCTCTAGGATCATTCTGGTTCATGGCGCTATTCTCTTGCGTCGTTACTTATAAAATTACCATATTATTTGAACACTGTCTCAGATGATAATTCCTAAAAAGCAAGACTTAACCGATACGACAAACCATATTATCTTATTATTATCAATAATTTACAGTTTAACGCTCTATACGTGACGACATTTTGACCATTTAATATATCAGGACTTTTCCTGTTGATGCCTCCACCGCCTGTTCAATCCAATCAAGACGCACCTCAAGGGTCTGACCGCTATTCTCTCTAAAAACAAGAAATTCTGCTCTATTCCGGGTTACCACATCCAGTGGCAATACCTGAGCTTGATGCGGCATACCTGATTCATCCCGCCAGTGCAGAACCAGCTCAGAACAGGTCAAAACCGCATACTGATAGGATTCATGCAGGCCACAGTCAATAGGGCGATAGGGGCTATCATTCATTGAGTCATACCTTCCTTTAAGTTGGCAGGAATAATTCGCCTGACCTGACTATTTACTCAGACATCAATATCTCAGTCTATTAAATTACTCGCAGATCTCCACCTGAATCATGATCATCAGCTTACCGGATTACCATTTAAGGAACATGGATTTGCTATCGTGCAGCAAAGGATTTTAGAATCCATCGGAATTAAAATCATAAAGGACTAAAGATTATGGCGAACATTGAGAAGCAGATAGAGGTTCTGAGGGCCGAAATAACACGTCTTGAGAAGGAGCAACAGAGGGCCGAGCAAGAGAGGAAAGCGCTGCAGAATGTCAGTGAGCAGATCACGGCAATTCTTAAGGATAACGATGTTACTTTTGAAGCCTATATTGGCTACCAGTTGAAAAAAGTCAGCCGAATCGTGCAAAAACTGGAAACGAAACACGGCAGCAAAACTGCGCCACCAGCCAAAAAGGCTCCAAAGTCCCGCGCCACCGGCAAAAGAGGCCAGACTAAACCCAGCAAAGCGAAAATAACAGTAAAAATACCAGCCGGGCAATACAACAAACTTCCCACTCAGCCGGATCAGGTATTTGAAGTCAAAGAGAAGGGCCCGCGTCCCAAGATATTAAAGGCTTATGCTGAAGAGATCGGCCTGGAAGCTTTCCTGAATCAGTGTCGTATCAACTGACCTTCCACCCGCGGCAGGAAAACAACAGACTGATTCACAGAAAATCAGTGCAGCAGACCAGGAGGGGGAATCCGCTCTCTGCCGATACCATACAAGGGTGTGGGCTGAACTACGCCATAGCCCTGAGCGTAATCAACTCCAATATCAATCAACTGCTCAAGTATCTGATCATTTTCCACATATTCCGCGATGGTCTGCAGGCCCATTAAGTGACCAACATGATTGATAGACTCAACCATCGCCCTGTCGACAGGGTCATTCAGCATATTGCGCACAAAACTACCGTCGATTTTCAAATAGTCGACGGGCAGTTGTTTCAGGTAGGCAAATGAGGACATTCCTGTTCCGAAATCATCCAGAGCAAAACGGAAACCCCGTCTTTTCAGCAGACTCATAAAACGAGCCGCCTGATCGAGACGGCTGACGACAGCAGTTTCAGTAATTTCAAATGAGATCTTCTCAGCAGGTAGATTATAGAGACGCAGCTTCTCAAGAATATACTCATGTAAATTTGTTTCGCCTAAAGATTGACCAGACAGATTGATGGCACACAAACTTAACTCTTCAAGACGCTCAGGATTTTCTGAAAGCCACCTGAATGCCTCACCAATCACCCACCGATCAACACTATGCATGATGTTGTAGCGCTCAGCCGCTGGAATAAAAGTTCCAGGCATGATCTGTTCACCCTCTTCATCCTGCATACGCACTAACAGTTCAATGTGTTCATCCCCAATTGCATTGCTCCTGAGGGACATAATCGATTGCTGTAAAAGTGAAAAACGTTGCTGGTCAATAGCGCTCTCTATCTTGTTCACCAGACGCATCTCCCCCTGTTGACGGTTGATCTCTTCGTCATAGGGCTGATAGACATGAATTCGGTTGCGCCCCATATCTTTGGCTACATAACAGGCCGCATCTGCAGAACTCAAAGCACTGTGGGGACTCTCAGTTTTTGGCCCGATCGCCACAATGCCGATACTGACACCGGTAGAGAAGCTACGTCCCTCCCAACTGAACCGAAACGCCTTTACCCTGCTACTGATCTCGTTTGCCATCTGCCTGGCCTGGTCAAGCTTACAGTTCTCCATCAACAGGCCGAACTCATCCCCACCCAAGCGGGCCAAGACATCATTCACGCCGATAGTGCTCTGCAGGCGATGGGATAACTGTCTCAGCATCATATCCCCGGCTACATGGCCACAGGTATCATTCACCAGCTTGAATTGATCGAGATCCATATAGAGCAGTACATGTTCAGCACTCTGCTCCTGGGAGTTAGCGAAAGCCTGACGAAGACGCTGGTCAAAAGCATGCCGGTTCAACAGATGGGTAAGAGAATCATGGGTTGCTAAAAATCGCATCTCTCGCATCATGGAGCGACTTGATGTGACGTCACGAAAAACTGTTACTGATCCTTTGAATACTCTGTTTTCCTGTATCGGATAGGTTGAATATTCAACCGGAAACAGGGTTTCATTCATACGCAGAAAAGACTCATCCTTCACCCTGACAGGGTTCCCCTGCTCCACAACCGTGCTGTTGAAGGAGAGGCCAGCCTCATCAAACATCCTGACCTGTTTGTGGATCTGTTTTCCAAGCAGATTCTGCTGAGTGTATCCCAACATCTCTGCCCCAGCCTTGTTAATAAATGTGCAGCAGTCTTTTTCGTCAACCCCGAAGATACCCTCTCCTGTCGACTCCAGCAGCAGAGAGAGTTGCTTGTTCGCTTCAGTCAGCTGCAGGGATGACTCTTGCAATGAGTTGTGTGTAATCCTATTCGCCTGATCGCGCTCATAGTTTTCCATGGAGAAGGCAAGGCTGCTGACCATCACATCCAATAGGTCGTGTATTGATTGAGAAATGGTGTCCGGTTCAAGTGCATAAAGGGTAAATGCTGCAACCACTTCCTGTTTTACCAGGATAGGAAACACAGCTACAGATTGGCCACCACTCATTTGTGCAATCCGGTGCCAAGTTGTTTTACCCCCTTCCTGATCAATTTGCGTGATTACCGATGAACACTTCCCATAGACAGCTGCTGCCAATGGACTGTCTCCCTGGGGGTCAGTCAGGTCGAGATCAAACTTGCAGACTTTGAGGCGCTCTTTCAGGATTCCGGTACTGGCAATGGGGTGGAGTAGTTTTCCCTCGATATCAACCTCACCAACCCAAGCCGCAACGAAACCACCGAAATTCACAGCGATATCACATGCCTGCTCAAATAGCACTTTGGGCGATGGATTTTGCAATACCAGCTTGCTGGTTTCTGATAACGCAGCATAAACTTTGTTCTGTTGCTCAATAACCTGCTGATGTTGGAAATTCTCAGTTGCTATCTGCTTTATTGAAGCACTAAGTGGCGCCAAGACTCCTGATACTGGTAGTCGATGGGCAGCCAGATAGTTTCCCTCTGACAATTCATCTGCAATCTGATTGTATTCAGATAGAGGTGCACGTAACACTCGGTTCAACAGCCAGAAAAGAAGCAGTATGCTGAAAATCAATGCCACGCCGTAAATCAAAGCGTTTTGCTTAACGGCATTCACTATCTGGGCTTCGATCTGTATCCCTTCGTGCATAGGAGCAGTTAGACCCTGTGACGTAGAGTCGATTTTCGACGCATGGGGACTTTGCTGGGATTCAGTGTGGATCAGACGGTAATCCAGATAGCTATCCAGAATGAACATGCAAACAAACAGCACGACCAATGCCGCAACAAGTTTTGAGATCAGATGCATTCCTCAGCCACTGCGCGCAACACGCCGAGGCACCCCCCACAGAATTTTGACTGGAATCCGGCCAACAGCCTTGCGGGCGCAAAGCCTGATTAGACCCTTATTATGGAAGTCCAAATGTCATGGATTCCGTTCGCTCCCTGCATAACAGCTCGCGTATCCAGATAAGACGAGAGGTTTTTTCTGGCTCCTAACTCTACATCCACCCCAATTAAACACGGGATAGTAGCTATAAATTTAATACCTTAGCTCCGTTACGTCAAATTAATATCAAGAAGTATCATTAACTTGAGAACAGAGTTATCAAATCATTTAAAAAACGCCGCCCCATAGGCGTGGCACAAAGCCTGTTTTCAGCCGGCATCAATAAACCTCTATCAACAGCATGAGCGCGTAGTGCCTCAATCTCTGACAGTCTGATTCCTGAATTGGCCTCAAACAGATCCGCTTCCACACCTTGGCACAAGCGCAGGGCATTCATCATGAATTCCAGTATCAGATCATCCTGCTCTAAGTACCTCTGCCCCTTTATAAAACCTTGCTCTTCTGCAAGATAGGCCTCGGGATGGCGATGCTTCCATAGTCGCTCAACCTTACCCCCAGGCAAGGTCAATTTAGCGTGGGCGCCCGCACCGATTCCGAGATAATCCCCAAACCGCCAATAGTTATTATTATGTCGACATTGATCACCAGGTCGAGCAAAAGCAGAGACCTCATAATGTTCAAAACCAGCATCGGCCAGGATACCCTCCCCCTGCTGTTGCATCTGCCACAGATGATCCTCTTCCGGTAGTGGGGGCGGGCTGTTATAAAACGAGGTGTTTGGCTCCAGTGTCAGCTGATAATAGGAGAGATGTTCACTATTCAAGTCGATTGCTGCAAGCAGATCCTGACGAGCCATTTCCGGTGTCTGATCAGGTAAGCCAAACATCAGGTCGATATTGATGTTATCAAAACCCGCCTTTCGTGCCAGGGATAGGGCATCCATAGCTTCCTGAGGATCATGAATTCTTCCCAATGCCTTTAGTGCACTGGCCTGTAAGCTTTGAACACCCAGTGAGAGGCGATTTATCCCGGCTTCCCGATATTCAGCAAATGCCTTGGATTCAACCGCTCCCGGGTTTGCCTCAAGTGTAATCTCTATCGAATCGGACAGGTCGGTCTGTTCTGCTATACCCTGCAGCAGTGTCGCAATTGCACCAGCGGAAAAGAGGCTTGGCGTACCCCCACCGATAAAGATTGAGTTCAGTTTACGACCTAAGATGTAGCTCGCATCTGCCTTAAGATCCCGCAACAATGCGGCCACATAGGCCTGTTCAGGCAGGTCACTCTTCTGCGCATGAGAGTTGAAGTCACAATAGGGGCATTTACGCACACACCACGGAATGTGGATATAGAGCGATAGTGGAGGCAAATTCACTTTACGGAGTTGATCACAAAGGTGTGGTAGGCAATTGACCGACAACCTGGCATGAGGCCTTATGATCCATTGCTGCCCACACCTTTATGACATATGTGATCAACCCTTGTCTCTGGCCTTCAAGTAGGCAAAGTCTGAGATTGAACCCCATTCACGTGAACCTTTAAGAAAATTCATATAGGAGTCATGCACCTTTTTGGCGAAAGCATCTTTACCGGCCAGCTCCTGGACCACCTCATGGGAGAACTTGCGCAGTGTGGCCAATACATCGTCAGGATAAGTACGGATATCCACCTTATGCTTTTCAACCAGGGTCTTCAATGCCGCAGGATTACGTGCAGTATACTCAGCAAGCATCTCCTGATTGGCAACCTTACAGGCATTCAGAACAATGGCCTGCAGATCTTTGGGCAATCCATTAAAGGCCTTCTCATTAATGATCGCTTCGAGGGTGGTACCTGGCTCATGGAAGCCTGGAAAATAGTAATATTTTGCCGCTTTAAAAAGACCGAAGGCGAGGTCGTTATAAGGATTGACCCACTCAGTTGCATCAATAGCACCAGATTGCAGAGAGGTGAAAAGCTCACCGCCGGGCAGATTGACCGGTGTACCACCAGCCCGTTTGAGTACTTCGCCGCCCAAGCCGGGGATACGCATTTTCAATCCCTTGAGGTCAGAAACACTATTGATCTCTTTATTGAACCATCCACCCATCTGCATACCGGTATTGCCACCAGGCGCAGGAATCAAACCAAATGGTTTATAGAGTTCACGCCACAGTTCAAGTCCGCCACCAAAGTAGAGCCAGCCATTCATCTCCTGGGCGGTGAGCCCGAAGGGAACTGTGGAGAAAAATTGTGCGGTTTCACTTTTACCTTTCCAATAGTATGCCGCGCCATGCCCCAACTCAGCTGTACCACTGGAGACGGCGTCGAAAACTTCAAAAGCGGGAACAAGCTCTTTCGCACCATAGACTTTAACGTGCATACGCCCGCCACTCATCTCATTGATGACTTCGGCAAGTTTATTGGCGCCAGTTCCCAGGCCAGGAAAATTCTTTGGCCAGGTGGTGACCATCTTCCATTTAATCTCAGCTTTTGCTTCAGCCATACGTGCAGTAGACAAACCCACACCGGTTGCCAGCGCACCAACACCAACCTTTGTCATAAAATCACGACGTTTCATGTAATCCTCCTGTCTGTTTATTGTTCTGTCAGTTGCGGTTATTGCTCAACACTCAGAGACCAGCCGAAACGATTATCGGCTCAGAAGATCAGGCTGAATGACGCCCTGGAGACCGCTTTTCAATCCAACACTATTACCCCTAACAGGGGTGAAATGCAAAATCGACCCGACTCTGGCCTCTGCATTGGCCACTTTATTATTTATTCCCGACCAGTTGCGGAAATAATATTAATCTAGGCTTTCTTAGACCGCGGAATCAACAGGGAGAGAGATTAGCGTAGGCCACCACCAGCCATTTGGTGCCTACCTCCTCGAAGTTGACCTGAACCCTTGCACTCTGCCCCTGTCCTTCTGCATTCAGCACCACACCCTCACCAAATTTTGTATGGCAAACCCTTTGTCCCAGATCAAAACCGCATAACTCAGTTGTTTCGAGATAGGGTGAATCGCCATAAATTGGCTTACTGACACTGGGACCTGCGCGTACCTCCCGCATCAACTCCACCGGAATTTCACGGATGAAGCGGGAGGGTAGGGGATAGCTTTCGCTGCCGTGCAGTCTCCGGCTCTCTGCATGACTGAGGTAGAGTATCTTCATAGCTCGAGTAATGCCGACATAGCAGAGCCTGCGCTCCTCTTCGAGTCGCGTGGGATCATCTGCCGACATGCTGTGGGGAAACAGCCCCTCTTCCACACCAACCAGAAACACCATTGGGAACTCAAGGCCCTTAGCCGAGTGGAGGGTCATCAACTGAACACAATCCTCAAACGGATCTCCCTGAGACTCACCAGCTTCCAGTGCTGCATGAGAGAGGAAGGCATCCAGCTCATCCAACTCATCTTCATCTGCCCATTCAAACTGACGTGTGGCATTAACCAGCTCTTCCAGGTTCTCTTTACGATCGACACCTTTGCCATCTCTGCTTTTTTCAAAGTGGGCGGGAAGACCACTGGCATTCAACACCTGATCAACCTTTTCAGCTAGGGTTAAATCACGTGTATCGACCTTCAGTTCCTCCACCAAATCGAGGAATCGCTGAAGTGCAGTTGAGGCACGTTTGGTCATTCCCCCACCCTTCAACAGGTCCACTGAGGCCTGCCAGAGAGAGCATTCAAACATCCGCGCATGGCTTCGTAATGCCTCCATGGTCTTTGCGCCTATACCTCTCGGAGGGGTATTCACCGCACGTTCGAAGCCACTGTCATCATCGGAATTGCTGAGCAGTCTCAGGTATGCGAGTGCATCTTTGATCTCTGCCCGCTCGAAAAACCGCAACCCGCCATAGACCCGGTAGGGGATGGATGACTGGATCAGTGCCTCTTCAAAAAGACGGGACTGGGCCGTCGTCCGATAGAGTATCGCAACCTCGGTACGGGCATTCCCCTCTTCGATGAACTGGCGAATTCTCTCAATAACAAACCGAGCTTCATCAATCTCATTAAAAGCTGAATATAGATAAATCGGCTCCCCATCACTGTCATCTGTCCATAGCTGCTTACCAAGGCGAGAGGGGTTGTTGTTGATCAACGCATTTGCCGCATTCAAAATGTTGCCGGTGGAACGATAATTCTGCTCAAGGCGAATTAATTTTGCACTTTCAAAATGCGTTTGAAAACTTTGGATATTCTCAACCTTGGCGCCGCGCCAACCATAGATCGACTGATCATCATCTCCGACAATGAATAGGTGACTCTTGGAACCGGCCAACAGACGCAGCCAGGCATATTGAATGGTATTGGTATCCTGAAACTCATCCACCAGTACATGTTGAAAGCGGTTCTGGTAGTGGTGCAGCAGGTCTGGTCGGTCTCGCCATAGTTCATGCGCCCGTAGCAGCAACTCTGCAAAATCGACCTGACCACCCCGCTCGCAGGCCGACTGGTATTCAGTATAGATCTGGATCATCTGCCGCTGGTATGGATCGCCCCCATCATCCAGGTGCTGAGCACGCAGACCCTCATCCTTGCGGCCATTGATATACCATTGAACCTGTCTGGCCGGCCAGCGCGCCTCGTCCAGATCTAGACTTTTCAGCAGGCGTTTGATCATTCTGAACTGATCGTCAGAATCTAATATCTGGAAACTCTGGGGCAATCCAGCCTCTTTCCAGTGGGCCCGCAACAGTCGATGGGCAAGGCCGTGAAAAGTGCCTACCCACATCCCACCCAGAGGCTGGCCGAGTAACGATTCGATACGCTGGCGCATCTCCCTGGCAGCTTTATTGGTGAACGTAACCGCCAGAAGGGACCAGGGGGTAATATTCTCAACAGCCAATAACCAGGCTATTCGATGTACCAGCACCCGTGTCTTGCCGCTTCCGGCACCGGCAAGCACAAGCAGACTACTTACAGGAGCGGTTACCGCTTCACGTTGCGCATCATTAAGAGGGTCAAGTATTGGAGAAACATCCATCCAAGTATGATACTAGTGTTTTACATTGTTTGACGAATTCAGATAAAAACATACCGAGCGAGGTCATAGATGCAGATTTTGGCAGGCGACATTGGAGGAACCAATACCAGGCTGGCTCTGTTCGACACCTCCAGCCCAACCTGGCCGCAAGCGACAATCGAAACCAGCTACCCCAGCCCGGCCCACTCCTCGATCGAATCGATCCTGCAACAGTTTATCGGACAGCACAAACTCAAAAACATAGACCAAGCCTGCTTTGGTCTGGCAGGACCAGTAATCGATCAAGTCTGCGAAACCACCAATCTGCCCTGGCGGGTTGTAGCCTCCAACATTACCAAACAGTTTGAGTTTAAACAGACCTGGCTGCTCAACGATCTGGAGGCAAATGCCTGGGGTATAGAGACCCTAAATAGTACTGATATCTTCACCCTCAACCAGGGCAACAATCCTGCAGTTGGAAACCGCTCTATCATTTCCGCAGGTACCGGACTGGGTGAAGCCGGCCTGCACTGGGACGGCAACAGATATCACCCTTTCCCTTCAGAAGGTGGACATACAGACTTCTGCCCCACTTCAACTCTGGAGTATGCACTTTACGAAAACCTTGCAGGAAAGTATGGACACGTCAGTTGGGAGCGAATCATCTCTGGCCCAGGCATGGAGAGGCTTTATCGATTTATTTGCCAATATCGCTCGGCCACCACACCGGACTGGTTACAGAAGCAGATGGAGAACATAGGTATTGCACCGGCTATTTCACGGGCTGCGATGGATCAAACCGATCCCACCTGCCAGGAGACACTGGATCTGTTTATTCATCTGTATGGTCGGGAAGCTGGCAATCACGCATTAAAAATCATGGCCACCGGGGGTGTCTATCTTGGGGGTGGCATTGCCCCCCAAATTCTACCTCTGCTAAAACAGGGACGCTTTTTGGAGGGATTTCTAGATAAAGGGCGTATGCAGCAATTGATGGCATCAATGCCAGTGAAAATAATACTTAACGATAAGACCGCTCTCCTGGGGGCAGCCCACTATGCTGCTTTACAGAGTTGACCTATATATTTCAAATGCCCGCATAGAGATAAGAACCAACAGTATTCATGGAAACCAACCTGATTCCCCACTTCACGGGATGTTGCGATCGCACCATGGCCCGATTAAAGCCATGGCGCGGTCCAGGTTATACCAGAAAAAATCTGGTACTTAGTCGAAAGGTTTTGGTTCCGGTGTACTATCGGTTGATGGGGGTAGAATTGGCATCATAAATGAGGGTTGATCACCAGTCAGCGTCTTGAGAAAAGCCACAATCTGCGCATTCTCAACTTTACTGAACTTACGTCCAAGCTGCAGCCTGCCCATTACATCCACAGCCTCAGTCAGGGTCTCTGCCTCACCATCGTGGAAGTAAGGATAGGTCATTTCCACGTTTCTCAAGGTGGGTACTTTAAATTTAAAGCGATCCGCATCCTTACCGGTTACTCCACTCAAGCCCTCGGCTGAGCTGCTGGTTTTATAGGCCTCAACCAGACCCATTTTTTGAAATGAGTTACCGCCCACTGCCTCTCCGTTATGACATGCAGTACAGCCACTCTCTTTGAAAAGCTTGTAACCGCTCAACTCTTCATCGTTCAATGCGGCCTTGTCACCCAATAACCATTTGTCAAAATCGGAATTTGGGGTCACCAGAGTCTTTTCGAACTCAGCGATTGCTTGAGTCACCTCATCAATGGTGATCTTATCGGCACCAAAGACAGCCTTGAATTCCATAACATATTCAGGCATTGACTCCAGTACTTCGATTGCCAGGGTATGAGTGGCAGCCATCTCCCCTGGATTGGCTATAGGTCCACCAGCCTGCGCTTTCAGATCAGCAGCTCGCCCATCCCAGAACTGAGCCAGGTTAAGACTGGAATTCAGTACTGTCGGCGCATTGATCGGTCCCTGCTGCCAATTATGGCCAATAGAGGTTTTCAGATTGTCGGTACCACCCATGCTCAAGTTATGACATGAGTTACATGAGATGAAACCAGACTTGGAAAGACGTGGATCAAAATAGAGTTTTTTACCTAATTCAACCTGGCCCAGATTGATATTCTGGACCGGTTTAATTGGCTTTATCGGCTCATCAGCTGCTGTAACCGAAACTGAGACACCCAATAGCACGCATGCAATTGTCGTAAGTTTAAAATTCATATCCCTTACCTTCTTCATTCGTAGTGACACTTAAGGCCATCCTCAGAGAGAGAAAACGGTTTTACTTGCAAATTAACTGACTGCCGCTGCAAGCCCCACATTTAGTTTGTTATCGTTTTATTCCTGCTATACCTTCCCATGCTTCAACCCACCACCAAATTAAACGGGGAAGATAAACCATATAGAAAGTGAGGTGACTTTAGAATTAGTCTAAAACTAACGCAATGACGTAGATCAATCGAATAAAGTGTTTGTGTTCAGGGGGTGACTAAGAGCAGGCTGGACGAGAAGATAGTTAACTATTCAGCGTTTTTATTTTTAACTCTGATCACTAAATCAACGACTTCCATAGCCGTTCCATCGGGTAGGTTAGGACCAAGGAAATGGGGCGCTAAACGCTCTTTAATGTCGATCAAATCCCCAGTATCGACATTATAGAAGTGATGGTGGTGACTGTTATTGGAGTCGTAGAAAGTACGGGTGGCGTCGATGAAGATCTCCCGAATCAACTTCTTTCGGGCAAAAAGTCCCAGGGTGTTGTAAACCGTTGCCTTGGAGACTCGACTTCCTGTTTGCTTTACTGCATCGAAGAGCTGATCAGCCGTCACATGCTGGTTACGCGCAAACAGAACATCAGCAATGAGTCGCCTCTGTTTGGTCGGATTTACCCCATGAGCATTCAACATCTCGGTTATGTTGCGATTCTGCTCGATCGGCTGTTGATCTCTCAATTCCATCTGAACAGTATAAGGCCTCTCTCACCACAATGCTATATGACGGTAAATCCTCGTGAAATACAGACAATTATAAATCAATCATGTCATTAAAATATGACAGTGGAATTAACTATCAGGATCACCTCACAATCAATAGGCAACGTCTATCAATACCATCGAAAAGACCATTCGCTTCCAATTATTTTTAGAACTATTCTAATAAGCAGCGGAGAGTCTGTATGACTAATCGTACGATTTCACAATAACCATCATTTCGGAGAACCAGATATGGAACTCAAAGGTAGTAACACAGAACAAAACCTAAAAGACGCATTCGCCGGAGAATCCCAAGCTAACCGTCGCTATCTCTACTTCGCAGGTAAAGCGGACATTGAGGGTTACAACGATGTAGCGGCTCTGTTCCGCTCAACCGCCGAAGGTGAAACCGGTCATGCACACGGTCATCTTGAATATCTCGAACAGTGTGGTGATCCAGCTACCGGCCTGCCGATTGGCGCAACCGGTGACAACCTGGCAGCAGCTGTTGCAGGCGAGACCCACGAATACACCGATATGTATCCTGGCATGGCTAAAACTGCCCGTGACGAGGGATTTGATGAAGTAGCCGATTGGTTTGAAACCCTGGCCAAGGCTGAGCGTTCACATGCCAACCGTTACCAAAAGGCGCTGGACGAGATGGAATAAATCCTTCCGGTAGAAGGCTTTACCCGATCAAGCGGCCTCCGAGTGGGGCCGCCAAGCATCAACCAGGAGTACATATTCATGGCAGCACCCACCGGTCAAAGAGAAGGCAATCTGGAGGCCCCAACAAGGCACCCAATCGACTGGAAGAGTCCCGAATACTACAACGAACAGAGTCTGATGGAGGAGTTGGAACGGGTCTTTGACCTGTGCCATGGGTGTAGACGCTGCGTCAGCCTTTGTCAGAGCTTTCCAAGTTTGTTCGATCTGGTGGATGAATCAGAGACCTTGGAAGTCGATGGGGTTGCAAAAGAGGATTACTGGCAGGTGGTAGACCACTGCTATCTATGTGATCTCTGCTACATGACGAAATGTCCCTACGTACCACCTCATGAATGGAATATCGACTTTCCTCACCTGATGCTAAGGGCCAAGGCAGTTAAATATAAAAATGGCGATGTGAAACTGCGTGACCGGCTGCTGACCAGCACTGACAATCTTGGCAAGCTGGCAGGCATACCCGTTGTTTCCGGTGTAGTTAACCATTTCAACAAAACAAAGAACTTCCGTGAAATTCTCGACCACGCTTTGGGCGTTCACCCCGAGGCCAAACTACCTGAATTTCACAGCAAAACACTGCGCAAGCGCCTGGCAGAGAAGATATCCATCGAAGCGGATGGAGTACCTGCTGGCAAAACCAAAGGAAAAGTGGCCCTGTTTGGCACCTGCTATGGCAACTATAACGAGCCCCATGTAGGTGAGGACCTTAGCGCAGTGTTTGAGCATAACGAGATCCCCGTGACCCTTGCGGAGAAAGAGCAGTGCTGCGGTATGCCAAAGTTGGAATTAGGCAATCTTGATGCAGTGGAAGAGGCAAAAGATGCGAACATACCTGTGTTGGCCAAATTAGTCGATGAAGGCTGGGACATTGTCGCACCTGTGCCGTCCTGTGCACTGATGTTCAAGCAGGAACTACCTTTACTGTTTCCAGACGATCCTCAGGTCAGAAAAGTAGCCGATGCGGTCTTCGATATCTTCGAATATCTGATTATTCGACACAAATCAGGTTTACTCAAAACTGATTTCAAACAGGGCCTGGGCAAGGTGGCCTACCATGCAGCCTGTCACCAACGGGTACAGAATGTCGGTGCCAAAACCAAAGAGTTACTAACCCTGATACCAGACACCCAGGTTACTGCTATTGAGCGTTGCTCAGGCCATGATGGAACCTACGCTGTAAAAAGTGAATTTCATAAGCATGCGATGAAGATTGGTAAACCTGTAGTGAATCGGGTAAAGCAGGCCGAAGCGGATTATTATGGCAGTGACTGCCCAATGGCTGGACATCACATCGAAAACGGCCTCCAGGACGGCAGACAGCCGGAACACCCCATAAGCCTGATACGAAGGGCTTACGGCATTTAATAACGGAGAGATATAATGTCAAATGAAGGGTATCACGAACCCGTAGAACAACTCAGTGAAGAGACCAGAGATATGCATCGCGCTATCGTTTCTCTGATGGAAGAACTGGAAGCAGTCGACTGGTACAACCAGCGGGTAGATGCCTGCAGCAACCCGGAACTTCGTAATATTCTCGCCCATAACCGAGATGAGGAGAAGGAGCATGCTGCGATGGTACTGGAGTGGATTCGGCGTCAGGATCCGAGCTTCGATAAAGAGCTGAAAGACTACCTGTTTACTGACAAGACTATTGCACATGAATAATATTAGGAGAGTCGCATGACTCAGCTTTCCCATGAAGACCTCTACAGTCTCGAAGAGTATGCCCGCATCCGCCAGGAGTTCAGGGCTCGCGTTATGGATCACAAAAAATCCCGGCGATTACCTATTGGCCCACATGCCGCGCTCTATTTTGAAGATGAACTGACAATGCAGTACCAGATTCAAGAGATGTTACGTATAGAACGCATCTTTGAACCTGACGGCATCCAGGATGAGCTGGATGTCTACAACCCATTAATTCCCGATGGCACAAACTGGAAGGCCACCTTCATGGTGGAGTACCACGACGTCGAAGAGCGTAAACAGGCATTGGGTCAGCTGATCGGCATTGAGAATTCGATCTGGATCCAGGTTGAGGGTTACGAAAAAGTGCGTCCGATTGCCAATGAAGATCTTGAACGTTCGACTGAAGACAAAACTTCAGCTGTACATTTTATCCGCTTCGAGCTCTCTGATGAGATGATTGATAGTTTGAAAAAGGGTGCAAGCCTCTCTGCAGGTATCGATCACACAAACTACGATTACACTGTTGAAAATCTTGACTCCCCTGTTAAAGCATCTTTAATCAGCGATCTCCATTGACCATCCATCATATCGACTCTGTTTTTTCAGAGTCGATATGATCCTTCCAACAAAAGACTCAAACGACACAGATTTGGCCGCTCCTGCGATAATACAATCGTTATAAATCGTTAAATAACAAGAAAGAATACCTTTGGGCAACCACAATCTGAGGTATGCTTATACGCGGTGGTTCTGTTCTAATCAGCTCAAGGCCAGAGACACTTACTGTAGATACTGGTTTTGTATAACCCGATCACACTCAAAGAAAGCGTGGTTGACGGAAAAACCAAAGCCTTCAATAATCTATCTACAATAAAAATTACCAGACTGCCGAATCTAAACAATAAGGAATGTCGTCATGCTGAAATCTCTAATATCAAGTTGGCGGGCATTTATGTTCCCCGCACTCATTACCCTGATTTTCATTGCAATACAGGGGTGCAGCTCTGCTCCCAAGCCTATAGCAGAACTATCAGCCGCTCAAACAGCCCTCACTGCTGTTGAGAGTGAAGAGGCCTCCAAACATGCACCCGTGCGCATGGATCGTGCACGACAAAAACTAAAACACGCCAGAGAGGCGATAGCCAAAGAGAATTACAGTGAAGCAAAAAGGCTTGCTGAAGAGGCTCAGGCTGATGCAGAGCTGGCTCAGGCAATCACCGCAAAAGCGGAAACAGACATGGCCGTCAGCGAACTCGAAAACAGCATTAAAGTGCTACGTGAAGAGATAATGCGCGCCAGAAAAAGGCAGAGATAGATCCACTTAAAAACAAGATTTCAGAGGGAGTACCCGCCATGTCCCGGATTTTTTACAGTTTGATGATCTTTGCTGCCCTTGCGATATTGCAAACTGGTTGCAGCACCATCCAGAAAAACCAAGCCCTTACTGAGGCTGAGCAAGCCTTCGCTGAAGCAAAGCAGGATGAACAGATTCTACAGTATGCCTCGACAGAGCTTGAAAGAGCCTCCAAAGCGCTAAATCGAGCGGCTACTGCAGAGACCGACGAAGATATGACCTCACTCGCCTATGTGGGCAGTACACGCGTTGAAGCAGCTCGTGCCATCGCTGCCCGAAAAGCGGCTAATGCCAGACTTCAGGAGCTTGGTGATGTTAAGAACAAGGAACGCCTCAAGGCACGGGAAATAGAGATACAACTCGAGCAACAGGCTAAGACCCAGGCCCTTCGTGATAAGGAGGCCGCTCTGTTGGAAAGAGAGAGTGCCTTGGCAAAAGCTGAAGCCCTTCGCCGTGAACTTGAGGAGTTACAGGCCCTCAAAACCGAGCGTGGCATGGTCATGACTCTGGGTGATGTGCTTTTCTCAACCGGTAAGACTGAGCTTCTTCCCGGCGCTATGAACACCATCGATAAACTCGCTGCGTTTCTACAGGAGTATCCTGAAAAAACAGTTTTAGTCGAAGGACACACAGATAACGTAGGCACTGATGAATTCAATATGGATCTCTCAGAAAGACGGGCTCTATCGGTTAAAGAGGCATTGGTACAAGTCGGTGTAGACTCATCCAGGATTGATACGCTTGGCCTCGGTGAGACATCTCCCATCACCGATAATAGTACATCTGCTGGACGGTTAAAGAATCGCCGAGTGGAAATAGTCATTCGCGACTGATCGCTAGAATGGTGGGCAGCCACAGGGTTGTCCACCAATTTCTTTGATAATCCCTCCTGCTACGACTCATAATATTCAGCCTAATCACAAGAACCGCACCAATTGTTTTAAGCAGTGTGTGGTGGGCGTTGTAGCGCCATACTCAACTGTGGCAAAACATTTAATAAGAAGGTTAACAGACAGTATCTTTCAATGGATGCTGATGGGAAAAGGTTAATACCTGGGATCCTGGGCAGACTACACCCTTCCGGTGCGGCAGGCCGCACCCTACAAATCACACTTATATGAACTTGGCGATTTACAGTAATGGTTAGGATATCTGTATTAAATAACTATTGAATTGACGACCTCCACTATAAGCTGTGTGCAACTCCGCAAATCAGAGTACGCTTTCGAAGAGGTTGATGGGAATAGACGAACTACTTACAAACAGTTCAAAAATTCTTTTTTTATTCAAAACGAAAAAAAGCCGCCTGTTACGGCGGCTCAATGATGGAGTTCTAAAGGAGGAGAACTTTCAACATAAAACTTTAAGGCTACTTCTTTTTGCGAGCGAGTCTGCTGGCACCAATACCAACCAGTCCAAGGCCAAGAAGAGCGATCGTGCTGGGCTCAGGTACACTGACCTGGAAATTCTGTACGACCTTATCACCTTGCGCGACAACATCGACCATAGGTGCATTGAAATCCTGACCGATGAAGATACCTGTGGCTTCAACCGGTGAACTGCTGGGGGTGAGACCAGTGAAGTTCGTGCTCCAAAGGCTGAAGTTCAACACAGCATAATGTTGGGTATTGAGCGCAAAATTGAAACCGTCGTAACCAGATCCTGCAAAACCATCGAAGTTGATAAAGTCATCAATACCGCCTACATCCTGAAACACGTAGGTCGCATCACTCTGCCTGGACTCGAAACGAACATCTACAACACTTCCACTAGCGAGGTCGGTAAGTGCTACCTGACCACCCCAGTCACCACGAAGAACTGTTCCAAAATCATTACCGGTCCAACGGACTGCCCATTGGTCATAGGTGTCGTTGCTCCAGATATAGTAGCCTGCAGCATTGCTGGCAGCACCACCAGGATTGGTGCGGAAGTCGGCCGCTGTTTCGCCACTAAAGATAGGCAGCGCCTGGGTCACAGTGGATAAGCAGAGAGCAGTGATTGCCAAAGCCGATAAGATGATTTTTTTCATGACTCGTAAAACCTCATAAGTACATACGTCGTGCTATACCCAGACGAATAAGCACTCTGCATGCCAAGTTTTTTAAATCATTGATGTTAAACAGAATAAAACTTAGATTCCTGGTGGGTTTTTAAGTCAATGTAAATAATACCGACACCCGTGGGCGCCATCGAAGCGGCTGTCTGTCTCCTTCAAAATAATCTGGTACCAGGTCTAACCCAACATTGCTGCATAACTACGAGTATCTGGATTACTGTCGAGGACAATCTTCATAGTCATTGTCAGCGGTACAGAGAGAAACATACCTACCGGGCCCAAAATCCACCCCCAGAAAACCAAGGAGATAAAGACAATCAATGGCGACAAGCCCAGCCCCTTGCCCATAAAACGAGGTTCGATGCCATTGCCGACCACACTATTAATAATTAAATAACCCACTGCCGTCCATGCCGCCAGCTCTGGCCCCACCTGTATGACTGCCAGCAACACTGCAGGCACGGCAGCAATAATCGAGCCTATATTGGGTACGTAATTGAAAAGAAAAGCCAACGTACCCCAAAGCAGTGGATAGTCCACACCAAGCAGTGCCAACAACGTAGCCACCAAAACGCCTGTCAGCAAACTGGTCGAGGTTTTAATTACCATGTAGCGCTTAATACTCGATGTAATTGCCTTCACCCTGGCGAGAGAACGCTCAGGACTCTCCGCATGATTTTCCAATTTTGCCTGAAAAGCATTCGCTTCGAAGAGCATGAAGATGACAGTGATAAGAATCAGAAAGGCCTGCGTCAGTACGTTTCCAAGACTGCTCATTAGGCTGCCGGCTAAGGCCATTGCTTTGGCCGGGTCAAAATAGGCTGTCAACGCGTTCAGCTCCAACTCGAGACCCTGCCGCCCCAGCCAGGCCACTAATTTGGCGCTTTGCTGCTTGAGAACCTCCTGATAGCTTGGAAGATTTGAGGTAAAGTCATTCAATGAGCCCCCGACCAGCCAAGCAAGCATCAGACCGGTGAAAATAATCATTCCCACTACAGAAACCATCGCCAAACCGCTAGGAACCCCTCTATCTTTCAGATAGAAGAGTGGCGGGGCGGCAATCACTGCAATGAAAAGAGAGAGTAAAAACGGGATCAATAGGGTTACTGCCGCCTTCATACCTGCCACAATTACAACGAATGCGGCGGCAGATAAGAGAAACCTGGAAGTAGGTGAGAGGGGGCGATAGTCCTCAATCATAGTCTTCAAATACCCTATTTATACTCTGGAACCGGGCTGTAAAGATGCCAGGTCTCAGCCTCTTCGTCATATCGCCACTCCTGCTTATCGCTGAGTTCTTTGAGAACCTGAGTATCCTGGAAGACAAATTGTATGATAACTGTTTGAATTGCCAGGTCTTCACCTAGCATGGTCGGTCCCTGCACCACTTCGTAGTGAGTCACCTTAAGATTTCGGGATACAGGCTTATAATCCTTATCCTTGTGATCAGGTGGAAGAAAATTGTGCACCTGCTGGCCCGAGGTCCAGCGAACTGATGCCTCATACCGACGAAGTACATTTTCCAGAGTTTCTGCCCGCTTGTGCTCACCCAATGTCTGACAGGCGGTTAACAGGATGAAAAAAGGGATAAAGATATATTTTATTCTGATCACAAGTCCGTTCCTTAATACATTAGCCATATGCCATCTATCGATACATAGCGTCTCTTCTATACCACCCGACTGGGAATCACTCCCCGCTGCTCAAGGGCATCTACGATTTCACTAACGCACGCTTCCACCTCTTTGTTAGCCGTTTGGATTGTGATCTCAGGCTTAACGGGTGGCTCATAGGGTGATGAGATACCGGTGAACTCCTTGATCTCTCCGGCTCTGGCTTTTTTATATAGCCCTTTTACGTCTCGTGTTTCACAGACTTCCAGCGGACAATCAACAAACACTTCGATGAAATCCCCATGAGGAAAGAGGCCTCGGGCTCGATCCCTGTCTTCACGGATAGGAGAAATAAACGCGGTCAGTGATATCACCCCTGCATCGACGAACAGCTTTGCCATCTCTCCGATACGTCGGATATTTTCGGTACGGTCTTCCACACTGAAACCCAGATCCCGACAGAGACCGTGACGTACATTGTCACCATCAAACACATAGGTACGACAGCCCCGTTGGTAGAGTTCCTCTTCCAGTGCGTGAGCCAGGGTTGATTTTCCTGATCCAGAAAGCCCGGTAAACCAAAGCAGTTTAGCCCGGTGCTTATTCATTTTTTCCCGCCGTTCCCTGGTGACTGTAGCTTGGTGCCAGACAATATTATTTTGCATCGGAATCCATGTTCCCTGGTTAGAGAAAAGCCTGAGCGTTGATACTCAATTACGTAAAAACTGTTCAGTTAGTGGTTATCTTACCTAACATCTGTCTCAGGATCCTTATCACCACATCTCGAGCATAAACGAAATAAGACCTGGGCTGCTTGAGCCATGCCTGCAACTGCCTACAGCTCGATTCTCAAGCTTGAGACAAAACTCAAGCCTGACCTCTTAAGTTATCAGAGATGATATTTATTTGTAACCTGAATCCATTCTGTCCTACGCGCCAAACCGTGAGATATCCCCCTTCCAGCATGAGTGAAACCTTCGGATTTTTCCGCCCTCTAACTGCGCAAGACTGCTACAATGGCCAGCTTTCAAAACAACCAAAACGACACCATGGCACAAACCAATCAGGAACCCCAGAAGGAACTCTTTCTGGGAGATAGTAAAATTACGCTTCTTGGAACAGCCCATGTTTCTAAAAGCAGTGCAGATAAGGTGCAGGAGTTACTGGAGTCCGGTGACTATGATGCAGTTGCAGTTGAACTCTGCCCGAGCCGCTTCAATGCATTGATCAACCCGGATGACCTGGCAAAGATGGACCTGTTCAAGGTTATCAAAAAGGGCAGGGTAATGATGGTAATGGCCAGTCTGGCCTTGGGTGCCTATCAACAAAGACTCGCCAACCAGTTCGGCATTGCACCTGGTGCTGAACAACGTGAGGCGATCCGCATCGCTCAGGAGTCGAACCGACCTCTACTTTTGGTTGACCGGGAAATCAGCACCACTCTTAAAAGGGTTGCGGGAAACCTCTCCTGGTGGAAACGTCTGTCACTGTTTACTGGTCTGTTATCCAGCATCCTGTCGAAGGACGAAGTAACCGAGGAAGAGATTGAACACCTCAAAGAGGGGGATATCCTGGAAACCACATTTGCAGAGTTTGCAGAGGATCGTCAGGATCTCTATCTACCTTTGATCGATGAGCGGGATCGCTATATGGCGGCAAAACTCAAGCAGGAGATCGAACAGCAGGGCCATGAGAACCTGCTGGTGGTGATCGGTGCAGGACATATGAATGGTATTGCCAACTATCTCCAGCAATCCGATCAAAGCAGCCCTAAAGAGACCATTCAGCAACTTGAACAAGAACCCAAACCCAGTCTCTGGCCAAAGCTGATTCCCTGGCTGATTGTTGTTTTGGTGTTGAGTGGATTCGCTATCGGCTTCAACCGCAGTCCTGAGCTAGGTTGGGAGCTCATTGCCGATTGGGTACTGATCAATGGTGGCCTGTCCGCCTTGGGTGCGCTGCTTGCCGTAGCCCATCCATTGACCATCCTAACCGCTTTCCTCGCTGCCCCATTGACCTCACTCAATCCGGCGGTTGGCGCCGGTATGGTGACGGCCCTGGCGGAGATCTTTCTACGCAAACCTACAGTGGCTGATTTCAGTCAGTTGCGGGACGACACCACCACCGCCAAAGGCTGGTGGCGAAACCGGGTATCCCGCACACTGCTGGTATTTCTATTTAGCACCATCGGTTCAGCGGCCGGCACCTATATTGCGGGCTTCAGGATCTTTGGACGCCTGGTTGATTAGCGCGCTGAAGCAATCTGAGGTTAAAACATTGAATGCGAGTCTCCCTTCTCCTGCCGAAGGGTAAAATCACTAGCTTTCTGAGTAGCACTCTGCAAAATGGTAACCGGTTTTTAGCATCCCCTCCCGCTCGTAAAACCGGTGAGCATCCAATCTCTGCAGACCTGAATCACAATGCATTTGACTACACCTTTGTCCCAGAGCCTCTTTTTTCAGCCAGGCCAGCAAAGCCGCGCCATAACCCTTAGAACGTTGGTCCGCCGCTGTGACAAAATCATCAATATAGAGAAACCGCCCCCAGGCAAGATTTTCTGAGATTCGATACCCGGCAACGCAGGCGGGTTGGTCTTCATCATAAACAGCGACAAGCTGGTAACCAGCCCTCTGTTGCTGTCGGACACGGTCTAAAAACCGTGTCGAATCGATATCGGGCCGCAACAACTGCATCAGAGCATGACACTGCTGAATTTCCTTGTCCGTCTCAGCAATTCTGATCATCATTGCTGTTGGCACTCCTGTTGTTTGACAGCCGACATAACCATTTGAATCCTGCTGATTCGTGCCCTACGGATTGCCTCCCCTAGCAGTGGACCGACAACGCCTTTTGGCAGCTTGTCCGGCACCACTTCCAGTGCAGCCTGATAGGCAATTATCAGATCCTTGGCCTGTGGATAGGCACGTTGTTCAAATCCTGTTCGTCCGCGGAAGTCTGACTTACAAACTGTGATGAACCATTCCAGATTCTTGGGTTTCCTAAATACATCCAATCCTTGCAGTAACTTAAGGATTGTTTTTGGTTGCAGCTCATAAAGTCGATGAAGGTGGGTATGGTATGTTGCGCAGCGTTCAGCAAGATCACGGAAGCTGGAGGGTGCTTTCAGCCGCTTACAGAGTTGCTTTATCAATTTTGCCCCTCTCGCTTCATGTCCATGATGACTTGGCAGGATATCCTGAGGTGTCGTGGCCTTACCCAGGTCGTGAGTCAAGGCAGCAAAGCGGACCTCAAGCTCATCACTCAATCGACATGCAGTCATCAGCGCCATCATGGTATGAACCCCACAATCCACTTCCGGATGCCAGTTTTGAGGTTGCGGAACACCCCAAAGCGCATCGATTTCAGGAAAAAGATGGTGCAAAACATCCATCTCTCTCAAAAACTCAAAGAAAAGCTCCGGACGCGCCTCACCCAGAGACTTCATCAACTCCTGCCAAACCCGCTCCGCAACCAGATTGTCCAATTCACCTGCCTCAGCCATCAATTGGATCAGTTGTTTGGTCTCAGGCGCTACGTGAAAATTCAGATCACTGTATCGGGCCATAAACCGGGCCAGGCGAAGTACCCGCACCGGATCTTCCCTGAACGCATCGGAGACATGACGTAATAGACCATTGCGTAGATCCTCAACGCCGTTAAAGGGATCGATCAGCTGCCCCGATTCATCCTCAGCAATGGCATTGATGGTTAAATCGCGACGACCTAAATCCTCTTCAAGGGTAACGTTTGGGTCAGCGATTACCTCGCCGCGTTGATGTTGCTCTGTTCGAGTAACACGAGCGAGGGCATACTCATCATGTGTCTCGGGATGCAGAAAAACCGGGAACTCCTGGCCAACCTGACGATACCCCAAAGCAAGCATATCTTCAGGGGAAGCTCCGACCACCACATAGTCTCTCTCTGTAACCACTCTACCGAGCAGTCGATCTCTGACAGCACCACCAACAAGATAAATCTGCATCAGTATCCACGTAATGACTTATAGCGTTTTTTCGCTTCATCCAACTCCTGCTGAGCTTTTTTCACGCGCTCGTAGTATTCAGGTTTGATGAAGCTTTTACCCCCCTGCAGAGTCTGACGGTCATCATCCCCCATCTCCTCCATTTGACTCAGCTTTTTCTCTGCCTCATCAACCGCTTTTTTTGCTTCTTCGAGTCGTCCCTGGCTTGAAGTCCTTGCCTCAAGACGTTTTTCCCTCGCCTCTTCCATAGCTTTGCGGATCGCGTTATTGCGCTCCATGGTATTACTGATCGACTCCTCAGAGGGCCCGGGGTGTAGCTCGATCTTTTCGACTTTAGATGGGTTTGCAGAGGGAGAGTCCGTGTAGGTTACATTACCCTCCTCATCCACTGTACGAAAAACATCGGCCTGCAGAGCCAACGGGGCGACCATCATTGCGATCAGTACTGGATAGAATTGCTTGACCATAATAGTTCCCTTACTTGGGTGACCTCTCTAATGGTTAGACATCAAATAGAAGACATTTTCGCACATCACTATAGACAGCAACATCTGATTATATTCTCTAATCAATGGGTAAATCGATGAATCGCTCGTTAGTGGGCAGTGCAGTATAACTACCGGACTGACGCCCTGATATCCGAAAAACAGGCTCTTCCGGCCATCTGGCACTAATGCTGATGCAAACCCAGGAAAAAAAAGCCTGAATTTAGGTTTAAAACACCCACTTTTATCCTCCAAGCCTGATAGATTATGACCCAGGTGATCGAAACCAAAGGATAGCGTCTTGATATAGAACATTGTTCGAGTTAAGACCCAACCTAAATAGGTGACAGCTGCTAAGCTAAGCGACAAGCCTTTTGATACCAATTGATCGGATTTTCAGGCAGCCTGGTGGAAATACCCTAGCCTTCACTCTCTGGGAGACTTTAGCATGAACGACTTTTCAGAAAAGCGCAGCTTTTATCGCATGGCTGTGAATGGGCCGGTCAAATTTCGAGTCAATGGTGACAGCAACGTCTCCACCGGTAGCGTGATCAATCTGAGTAGTAGTGGCCTGCTTATCAGCTCTGAGCATGAGGTACCGGTCAACAGCCATATGATCGTTCAGATCATCCCAACCCAGTCAATTACACCGCCGCTGACTGCCGAGGTCGAAGTGGTACGAATCGAACCAGATAGCCAATTAGGTAATCAAATTGCCTGTCGAATGGTCAAACTCCTGGCAGAAAATGAAGCAGGCCCTGGTTTCTCGTGACTATCTGCCTGAATCCAACCCGGCAGTATGGATCTATTTTTTTAAGTGATGTAGGGTGCGGCCTGCCGCACCATAATAATCTAAACGAAAACCACCTGGCGAGATATCTGAAGCAAAGCGACTATCTACAGGCGACGACGGAAACAAGTAAGATAACTGGAATTTCCTAGGCATCGACAACCTTATGGTGCGGCAGGCAGCACCCTACATTTTGCGCCATGAAGTGAATTACGCACCAGCTTAACAGTCCCGTTTCGTCACGAGCGATCTGCAGGCCTGAACAGAATACTCAGTTTTTGTATATTTTATGGCACGCCTTACAGCCCTTACCAGCCTTTTTCAAGGCCATCCCCATTGCTGACTTGTCACCACTCTGGGCTGCTTCATTCAAAGCTTTTGCAGCAATACCCATTTGCCGATATTTATCCTCAAAATCCTCAAAATCCATCCAGATTTCAGGTAAGGCATCACTCTCATCAGATTCAGAGTCCTCCGGAAAACCTTTCGGCACATTCAGCTTAGCGGCTGTGGCCAGCTCCTGGGCATGTTCAGCAAATAGCTTTTGATCATAGCTGGTTTTACCTTTCATCATGTCCCCCATCGCTTTCATATTCCAGCTGAAGACATTCATCACTCCCTGTCGGTATTCCACTGCCTTTTCCACATCGCCTGCAATAGCTGGTGCTCCAGTGTGGAAGAGGATAAAAGATGCACTCAAACCAAGAGCACGAGCTATAAGTCTATTCTTGCTTTTCATTGATCAACCCCTGTAGAGACTCAAAACTTTCGATTATTGATAAATACTATAGTTATAAAGACAAGACCCATTGTTTTTTAGGTTACAATGATCCGCTTCACCCCTGGAAAACGCCTGCCATAGATGAACATGCAGCCTACTGCGCGAATTCGCGAAATCCCATATAACTATACCTCCTTCTCTGACCGGGAGATCGTTATCCGGTTCCTCGGAAAACCGATGTGGACTCTGATTGAAGAGCTGCGAGGCACCCGCCGTACCGGTCGCTCTGCACGCATGCTGTTCGAAATTCTTGGTGATATGTGGGTGGTCAGTCGAAATCCCTACCTGCAGGATGATCTTCTGGACAATGATCAGCGCAGACAATCACTGATCGATGCTTTGAATCATCGTCTGGTTCAGTTCGAATCGCGAGCCAACAATAACCAGCAGGCGCTACAGCTGCATGCAGCCACTCGCCAGGCTGTTGATGAATTTGGCAAACGCTTTGAAGAGCTGATTGAACTACGACGTGTTACCCGTCGCAACATGATCGGACTGACCCGACCTGACAATATCGACTTCAGCGGTTTGGCCCGGGTCTCTCACGCCACCGATGCAACGGACTGGCGAGTCGAGATTCCTTTTGTGGTCATTACTCCGGACACGGAGCAAGAAGTAGCGCCGATTGTTAAGGCCTGCCTCGATTCGGGCCTGACTCTGATCCCCCGGGGTGGGGGCACTGGTTATACCGGAAGCGCGGTTCCTCTCGACCCTCACAGTGCTGTAATCAATACAGAAAAACTTGATGGGATCGGTGAAGTCGAGAGAATTAACCTGCCAGGGGTCGAATGCGAGGTAGCCACTATTCAGGTGGGCGCTGGTGTAGTTACCCGCAGGGTATCCGAGAAGGCTGATGCACAGGGGCTCGCGTTTGCAGTCGACCCCACATCCCAGGACGCCTCGACCATCGGCGGTAATATCGCCATGAACGCCGGTGGTAAAAAAGCGGTTTTATGGGGAACCACACTCGACAATCTGGCAAGCTGGCGCATGGTTACACCAAGAGGTGAGTGGCTGGAAATCGAGCGCTTGAACCATAACCTCGGCAAGATTCACGATCAGGACGAGGTCAGCTTTCGTCTCACCCATTACGATAGCAGCGGCAAAAACATCCTTGGTGAACCGGAACAACTCAGCATGCCTGGTCAGGCATTCCGTAAGGCAGGGCTTGGAAAAGATGTCACCGACAAGTTTCTGTCAGGGCTACCCGGTGTACAGAAAGAGGGCTGTGATGGCCTGATCACCTCGGCGCGTTTCGTTCTCCACCGCATGCCTGAGCAGGTTCGAACGCTCTGTCTGGAGTTTTTCGGCGCAGATATCGGCAAGGCCGTACCTGCAATTGTCGAACTCATAGACTACCTTGATCAACATGATGAGGTTCTGCTTGCTGGTCTTGAACATCTGGACGAACGCTACCTCAAGGCAGTCAAATATTCGACCAAAGCAGCAAGACGTGAACGACCGAAAATGGTGTTGCTTGCAGACCTGGTCAGTGACAACGCTGAACTTCTTGAAACCGCTGCCAAAGAGGTGGTGCGGATGACAGAATCCCGGGAAGGTGAGGCGTTTATCGCCAGCAGCCCGGAAGCACGACGAAACTTCTGGCTGGATCGCGCTCGAACCGCTGCAATTTCCGCCCACACCAACGCCTTCAAGATCAATGAAGATGTGGTCATTCCACTGGATAAACTGGCTGACTACAGTCGTGGCATAGAGCGTATCAACATCGAGGAGTCGATCAAGAACAAGATCGCAATTGCTGATGAAATCTTGGTCTACCTGGTTGGTGATCACTCACTTCGGAAACCAGATGATGATTTTGAGGCGAGTGATGAGAATCGCTCCATACTGCAGGGCAAGCTCGACCTCGCTCAACAGGCAGTACAATCGGCAAAGGTGCGCTGGGAGGCTTTACTGACCCATATCGAATCCCCGGCCAGGGATCATATAGCGTTAGTGAATGGCACTTCAGAATCGCTGATACAAGGTGACGATAGATTACTGGATCTGTTACTCCGACGAGATCTTGTGGTCTCTTACAGAGATGAGATCGCCTCCCGGCTGGATGAGATATTCTCCGGCCAGGAGGTCAAACCTCTACGCATCGCAATGCGGGAAATCCACACCCGACAACGTGACTCACGCCTGTTCGTCGCACTGCACATGCATGCCGGTGACGGTAATGTTCACACCAACATTCCTGTCCACTCTGACAACTACGCCATGTTGCAGCAGGCTGACCGGATTGTTGATCGAATCATGGCGCTGGCCCTGAGTCTGGATGGGGCAATCTCAGGTGAACACGGTATCGGACTGACCAAACTGCAATATATGGAGGCGGATAAACTTCAAGCCTTTGCAACTTACAAACAGCAGGTCGATCCCGATGGTCGCTTTAATCGGGGTAAACTGATTGCCGGTGCAGATTTGGAACTGGCCTACACCCCCTCACTGAGACTGTTGGAGCAGGAGGCGATCATCCTCGAAGAGAGTGAACTGGGCACCCTCAATGATGAGATCAAACACTGCCTGCGCTGCGGCAAGTGCAAGCCTGTCTGTATGACCCATATACCCAGAGCCAACCTGCTCTATTCACCACGAAATAAGATACTTGCCACTGGCCTGATCATCGAGGCATTTCTCTACGAAGAGCAGACCCGCCGTGGCGTCTCACTCCAGCACTTCACTGAAATGAATGATGTAGCCGACCACTGCACTGTCTGTCACAAGTGCGAAAACCCATGCCCGGTGAATATCGATTTCGGTGAGGTCACCACATTGATGCGAAAGATCCTCATCGATCGGGGTAAAAAGCGCTTCAGCCTAGGCGCTAAAGCTGCGATGACCTTTCTCAATATGACTCACCCCACCGCCATCCGCTGGATGCGACGTGGATTGGCGGATTGGGGTTTCAAAGGGCTCAATCTCGGCCATGGTCTGGCAGCCAAGGCAGGATTACTGAAGGCCAAGGATCAACCACCACGTGCTACCACTGGAAATCCTAAACCCCAGGCCCTGCTGGTGGAGATGCTGCAAAAACCGATTCGAGTCGAACCACCAAAACAGACCCTGCGAGATGCACTGAAGCTGGAAGATACCCAGTCGGTACCGATCCTGCGTAATCCGCAACTGGTCTCTGAAGAGAGCGATGCAGTATTCTATTTTCCCGGTTGCGGCTCAGAACGACTGTTCAGTGAGATCGGTCTCGCTACCCTCGCAATGCTCACTGAACTCGGTGCGGAAACCGTACTTCCACCAGGCTATCTCTGCTGTGGCTATCCCCAGACTGCAGCGGGACTGCATGCACGCGGACGGCAGATCACCACTGAGAACAGGGTGCTTTTCCACCGTATTGCCAATACCCTCAACTATATGGATATCAAGACGGTTGTGGTCTCATGCGGTACCTGTATGGATCAGTTGCAGGAGTATCAGTTTGAAAAGATATTTCCTGGCTGCCGCTTACTCGATATCCACGAGTATATGTTGGAGAAGGGGGTAGCTCTGGATGGCAAACAGAGTACCGAATATCTCTATCACGACCCATGTCATACCCCGATCAAACAGTACAGCCCGTTGAAAGTGGCCTCTGAATTGACCGGAAAATCGGTCGTTCTCAGCGATCGATGCTGTGGTGAAGCAGGAACCCTGGGCACCAGCCGACCCGATATTGCCAACCAACTCCGCTATCGTAAGGCTGAAGAGTTGGATAAGGGTATCCAGACACTCACTACTCAACAGGGTGGACGACCGGAGATCAAACTGCTCACCAGTTGCCCGGCCTGTCAGCAGGGGCTCAGCCGCTATACCGACCAGACCGGACTCAAACCCGAGTATCTGGTGCTTGAAGTCATGCGCCAGCGCAATGGCGAACAGTGGCAGCAACAGTTCATTGATCAGTTAATGAAAGATGGTATCGAGATGGTGCTGGTCTGAATTCTGAAGAGATCCCATAAGATGTAAAGGGTGTCAGTCCTTCTGTTGATTCTGCTACTGTTTGAGTCAGAGTATGCCTAATTGGATGAGCACCCAATGACAGACAATTTCACAAAAGCCTGCGTCAAACATGACAAGAATCTGCGTGGTCGAGTGCGCCTGCTCGGCACTCTGCTGGGAGAAGTGTTACGCGAACAGGTGGGCAAGGATACCTTCACTGTCGTAGAGCGCCTGCGCAAAGGTTATATCAAGCTTCATGAGAAACACGATCCGGCTTTATACGATCGACTCACCAGACTGATCCAATCCCTGCAACCTGAAACCCTGAGTGCCGTGGTACGCGCTTTCAGTATCTATTTTGTACTGGTCAATATTGCCGAAGAGGCGTTCCAACACAGACAAAGACGTCGTATTGCCGGTAAAGGTAGTGAACTGTGGGAGGGCTCATTCGACCACACCCTGCGCGAATTTCGTGCAGACGACATTCAACCTCAGCAGCTGCAAAGCATCCTCGATGACGCCGCTTATATACCCGTCTTCACTGCCCATCCGACAGAATCAAAACGACTGGTGATCATGAATCTGTTACGTCGTATCTTTCTCACCAGTGATACCCTGGATGCACCCAAGCGTCGGTTGGAGCAGCGGGAACAGACCATCCGCTCCCTGAAGACGCAGATACAGACGTTATGGAAAACTGAAGAAGTTCGTGCGGTACGCCCCGAAGTACGGAATGAAATAAGATTGGGCCTGCACTATTTCCAGAGCAGTCTGTTTGATGCCGTACCCCAGGTATTTCGACGCCTTAACGCAGGTATCGAACGTATCTATGGAAAACATCCCGACTATCACGGTATTCAGCTATCACCTTTTATTCGTTTCGGGTCCTGGATCGGTGGTGACAGGGATGGCAATCCCTATGTAACCCCCGATGTCACACGACTGGCCCTTGGGCTGCAACAGCAGACCATATTGCGTGAATATATTCGACGCATCGATGGTTTGATTGCTGAACTAACCTTCTCCAATCGTTTCTGCACTCCCAACTGGGCATTCACTGAGAGCCTTAAGGCTGACGATGAACTCTGCAAGCAACTGTTTTGCGCGAACCCCAGACGTTTCGAGGATGAGCCTTATCGCCGCAAACTCTATATCATGCGCGAGCGATTGCGCCAGACCGTACCCTCCCTTGAACCAGAGACTGCGGATACTACAGAAACCCACCCAGCTGCTTATGCCAATGAACAGGCCTTTCAGCGGGATCTCAAACTGATATCAAATTCCCTGCTGAGCCATGGCGATGGTGATGCCGCTGAGTCTGCTTTGCAGGACTTGATCCATTTGGCCGAAACCTTTGGTTTCTATCTCACCTGCCTCGATATTCGCCAGGAATCAAAACAACATACCGATGCAGTTGCCGAGATTCTCAAAGTCAGTGGTGATGCAGATGAGTATCTTCAACTCGATACCTCACAGCGCCTCTCAATACTTGATCACACCATCACTCATGGGCTAACAAATACGCTAGCCAGAGATCAGTTATCCAAGGAGACACAGGATATTCTGGCGGTGTTTGATCTGATTGCTGAGACACAGAAGAGTGTCAGTCCGAACGCGATTGGCCAGTATGTAATATCCATGACCCACCACTCGAGCGATATTCTTGAGGTGGCCCTGCTTGGCAGCATCTCCGGCTTGTTGGGCGTAGAGAATGGCAGCTGGTTTTGTAGACTGGAGATATCCCCACTGTTTGAAACCATCGACGACTTGAAACGCAGTGAAGATATTCTGCAAGAGCTGTTTGCAAACCCCTGTTACCAACAGCTGCTGAATGCCAATCGTCGTCGCCAGGAGGTTATGCTTGGCTATTCAGATTCGGCCAAAGACGGGGGCATCATGGCCTCGGCATGGAATCTTTACCAAACCCAAAAACGCATCATCGCGTTAGCCAATCGGGAGAATATACGTTGCCGCCTGTTTCACGGCAGAGGGGGTACTGTTGGCCGGGGTGGCGGCCCCACCCATCAATCGATCCTGGCGCAGCCAAAGAATACAGTTAACGGTGAAATCAAATTTACCGAGCAGGGTGAAGTCCTTTCCTACAAATATGGTAATCAAGAGACAGCGATATTTGAGTTGACCATGGGTATAACCGGATTGATCAAGGCAAGCCAGGGGCTGGTACGTCATGTCAAACAAGAGAAAGAGAGTTACGCCCAGACCATGCAGGAGATTGCGCATTTAAGTGAACAGCAGTTTCGCAAACTGACTGAACAGACCCCTGGTTTTCTCGACTACTTTTATGAAGCCACACCAGTGAATGAAATCGCACTGATGAATATCGGCTCTCGTCCCTCCCATCGAACCAAAGGCAATCGATCCAAGTCCTCTGTACGTGCCATTGCCTGGGTATTTGGTTGGGGACAGTCCAGGCAGAATTTGCCTGGATGGTATGGCATTGGCACCGCATTGTCGCAGTGGCATAAAAACAAACCGGGCCGGGTAAAGAGTCTACGCACCATGTACCAGGAGTGGCCCTTCTTTCAGGCGCTGTTGAATAACGCCCAGATGGCCCTCTCAAAAACAAATATGACCATCGCCAGGAAGTACGCCAACCTCTGCCTTGATAAGCCGAGCCGCAAACTGATCTTCCATGAGATTGAAGCTGAGTATGATCTGACCTGCAAAGAGATTCTATCGATTGCTGAGATAGACGAACTACTGGATGATGCCCCGATCCTGCAGAAATCTATTCGCCGACGGGACTCCTACCTCGATCCTCTGAACCATATCCAGCTCGAGTTGATTAAGCGCTATAGATATAGTGGACTCAGTGAAGAGGAAAAGGAGTTGTGGTTGACGCCTCTGTTACGCTCAATCAATGCTATCTCAGCAGGATTGCGCAACACCGGTTAAACCTGATCTATCATCACATCGATAGCTCTCGTAAAGGGAAAGGCAATAGATGTTATCTGATTAACCTCAATGGTCTGTGCTTGACTCAAACAAACATTCGCACAATTACTAACCCTCGATGTGCTTTTGGAGATATTCAAAGGGATTTTATGTTTTCCCTTAGCGTTCTCTGCGTCTTTGCGAGAGTTTTAAAATTATGAATTTCGATTGCTCCAGGTATCAGGTTATATCTTTACAAGAATGACTCTCGCAAAGCTGCCAAGCATGCAAAGATGTACATGATTACACCAAAACTACGGACACCTGTCCCGATGTAGGTTGGATAAGCGGAGCGTCATCCGACAACCCCAGGAAAAGTTGGATGGCGCTCCGCTTATCCAACCTACGATTCTCGTTTCAAAGAGAGCTTATCGTCATGAGCAGATTGCTAATGCATCACAATCAATTTGCTATTGACCACTTTTACTGCCACTCATTTCAACAGAACCAGATGCCTCGCCTGCCACAATTGTGAACTCGTGCGGTTTTTAACCCCAGTTTATCCTCTAGTTTCAAACAGCCCAGCCGACACTGAGTCGTGAGTGCCGTCATCTACTGCAAGGGATGGCTAGTGTATCGACTGGCACACTGGTTTTTTGCTGCTGGTTTGTTCTATGTCTCTTAAAAAAAATATTAAACCGATTTTACTCTCGTTATTGATCAGTCTCACTCTTATCGCCTGTGGCGGAGGTTCAGGAGGGGGGGATGAAAGTGCTCAAACCGCCCCCGATGATAGCAGCCAGGATGATCCTGTAGATGATGGCAGCACCAATCCGGATGAGACACCGAATCCCGACCAAGGTGATGACTCACCAGATCCCGATGATGGCTCTACCCCACCAGCTGATGAGGATACCCCCCCAGAAGCAACCAACCAGCCTCCGGTAGCCAACATTAGCGGTACTCAATCAGTCACCTCTGGGGAGACTCTGACTCTGGACGGTTCATCTTCAAATGATCCTGATGGAGATTCTCTCAGCTTCATCTGGAGCCAGACACAAGGCCCCTCTATCACATTGGTTGGTAACAACAACCCGACCCTAAGCTTGATAGCACCTGATGTGACTCAAACTACCACCTTGGGAATACAGTTGAGCGTTAGCGATGGCGAATACTCATCAATTTCAGCCATCGAAATTCAAGTGTCACCTATGGCCGACACCACCGCCCCGACCATAACTTCCCAATCCCCCCTGGCAGACGCTATTGGGGTCTCCACAACAACCAATATCAGTATCAGTTTTGACGAATTATTGGACGAGAGCCAAATTGATAACCAGAGCTTGCAGGTCACCCAGGCAGGTACGCCTGTCTCTGGAACGGTCAGCTATGACAACAGCTCTGAGACACTGACACTGACCTTCGATGCCGCCTTGCAGGCTGATACCAGCTATACCGTGACCACCGGTGCAAACCTTCAAGATCCCAGCGGTAATCAGGTCGAGAATAGTAGCTGGAGTTTCACTACCGGCTCCTCCTACAACCTGGGTGCCACAACCCAGGCAACCATTGATCAGTGTATGGATGAGGGTGACAAACTGATGCTTACCCTGGTTAACAATGCCCGTGGAGTTGCCCGCTCCTGCGGAGGAACCAACTATAAGGCTGTCGAGGCCATTGCCTGGAACTGTCTATTGGACACTGCCGCCCGAAACCACTCCACCTCAATGGCTGACAACGACTACTTCAGCCATACGGGCCTGGATGACTCAAGCCCCGGAGACCGGATAACTGCAGCTGGATATAGCTGGCGTACCTATGCAGAGAATATTGCTGCAGGCTATGCAGACGAAGAAGCGGCAATGACAGCCTGGCTGGAGAGTCCCGGACACTGCGTCAATATTATGAGCAGTAGGGTAACTGAGCTAGGCGCAGGGGTCTCAGAAAACCCAACGAGCCAGTATCGAATCTATTGGACCCAGGATTTCGCAGACCAGTAGGAATCTTGAACCCAAACTGATGGACTTACTTACCGATCAGGCATTGAGTCCATCACTCTCTAAAGAATCTAGCAGTCCCTGCAGTGTCTCAAAGCGGGCTTTCGCCTTGTTCCAGGCATCGCTCTCTTCAGCAAATGCAAAAAAGGCCTCCCCCAGTCGACAGATCTCAGCCAATTGCGCGGGATCAAACAGGGTTATCGCTGCCTCGAACTCACTCTGCTCCGCACTTAATAGAACGGGTAGAAGCTCATCTTCAGTGATCAATGACTCTGGATCGAGGAGATCCGCCACCAAGAAACTTTCGAGCAATTCATAGTGGGTCTTACGTGCCGCCTCCTCCTGTTTAAGCTCGCCGTGCGCCAAGGTGTCGTTACCCGCCCCCTTCCATACGGCGCGCATGATCACCTCAACAAGTTTTAATATCGCATCCTTGTTCGGGGTCTGATCATCTGCCAGTCGGCATGCGCTCTCATACGCCTTATCCATACGCTCTTTAAGCTCAAGGATTACATCACTCTGCTCATGTGGCCCCAGGGCCACAGCTTCACCCACCAATTTGCGCAGACCTTCAATATAAGCCACCAACTCTTCATGGTCCAAACGCTGAGCTTCAGTCAATTGCTCCGGTGTAAGCTGACGAAGAGGCTCCTGAAACAGGGGGTTATCATGCTTGCGCATCAAATGGCGCTCAAAGCGCCCGGGAAGCTCACTAAACAACAGTTTCATAATTGGTTATGCCCTCGGGAATATGCGCTATTTGTACCATGAAAACCTGTTTAATAGGCAATTTCATAGCGCTCTCTTCCAGGTAGGGAATGTAAGCTCTAAAATATTTGGGTTAATTTGCAGATTCAGAACTTAAAGCAATAAAGCTGCAATCCTAGATTCATGCTTCGCTACCGTTAGTCTAAAAGCGCTTTAAAACCTTTCAGTTCATTGACTTAAGTCAGTTTAAATGGGTAGGAGAGCAAATACCCTAGTCCAGGCAATGTTATTGCTGGTCTCAGGAGCAAAAAGAGATTTATTTTGTCTAACTCTGTGAGGCTAACATTTGGTCTATGTCAACTTTGGAGGACAACGCCATGTTAGGTAGTGATAAAGCAATAGTAGGTGCATTAGCTCTCTTGATTCTGGGAATCGTAATCTCAGTATTGATTGGCTAACCGCAAAGGAGGGCGGAGGCCACTGAATGACCCCGCTCTCCCAAAAGTTCCCCTCAAATCCAATATCAAAACTTATATCAGATCAGATTAACGCCCAGGTACGCTCATCACATAGCAATAATTCGCTGTTATGTTACTCGATAAAACGCGCTAGAAATTGAGCAGTCACACGATCCATACTCTTCACGTGACCATCAAACCAATTTCGCCATTCGACAAAGATAAATTTTACCAACTCATCCAGCTCGCGATGTTTCAACCACTGCTCATTTAACCTCTGAATAAGCGCCAACACCTGATCATGCTCCCCTTTATGTACTGAGTATGGGGGAAAGCCATGCTCTGCCATCATCCTATTCTCTCCATCAAAATGGTCACGAGTGTGGGTAATCCACTCCTGCAGACAATCATCAATGGCCTCATTACTGGATTGCTGTTTTAGACCATCCAGCAATAACACGCCCAATCGGTTGATCAAAACCACCTCTTCTCGATGAACCTGGTTCATAATTTCCAGGTCGACAAGTGGTATCTGATCGGGAACAACGATAGGTAGTTGATATTCTGTCATGATGCGCTCATAAAATATTTCAATAGGCGTGCATCATAGTGAAAGCAAAATTAAACAGACATGATTTGAATCAAGTGGAAGAGCCTATTCAACAAATGCCTCTTTCCCCGGATTATCAGCCGTAAGCTGGAACCATGCCAGGTCGTAAAGGTTAAAAAACAAGAGTTAAGCTGAACTAATAATCCAACCCTTACGCCATAAGAAACAGTTCTCTCTTTAACTAAAACTTTTTTGGACTGGATCTTCTATTTTAGTCTACTTATCGGCTTGTGATGGGGCAGGGTTCAACCTACCTGCAATCAGGGCCGTAATTGAAGAAATGACATCGCACTGATCGACCCAGAGGTTTCATAGAGTATTTTCAGATAACTGATATTTATTGTAATCACCCCGATAGGCATAGGTTAGTGTTTCAACAAGATCTTCCATACCAATAGGCTTGGTCACAAGATCTGAAAATCCTGCCTCAAGTATAGTTTGATGTTGCTCAGGAAAAGCATGCGCAGTCACAGCAATCAATATTGGCATTGAAGCTGACTCTGCTTGCAAACGGTTTGCTACATCGATACCACTCATGCCAGGCATCTGAATATCCATCAAAACCACATCGAATTTACCGTGACGAATCTGTTTCAGCGCCTCATAACCGCTTGAAGCTTGCTCAAATGGATTGCCTAGTTTCGCGAGAAATGCACAAAGCAACATGCGGTTTATCTCATTGTCATCCACTACTAGCACATGGAATTGTCGCCACTCTTTTGGGGTAACTCTTGGTGTCTTTGCATGCTCTATTTTTCTAATTATGTCTGGATAGTGTTTCATGGCCAGTTCGAAACTGAAACATGAACCTCTATTTGGTCTGCTTTGTACATCAAGTTTACCGTTCATTTTTTGTGTCAAGCTTTTTACTATTGCAAGACCCAATCCTGCACCTTCTGTTCGACGTGTTTCGAAATTTTCAAGGCGGGTAAAATTATCAAAGATATTCTTTAATGCAATTTCTTCAATACCAATGCCTGTATCCACAACATCAAAACGCAGCAAGATCATATTATCACCTGTCTCTGCCACCTGTTGAATATTCAGACTGACACAGCCCGATTCTGTATACTTAACGGCATTAGAGACTAGATTACTGATGATCTGTCGAAGACGGCTTGCATCACCATAAAACTGTTCCTTCAATTGCGCTTCCATACAAATTTTTAAACGTAAACCTTTTCGCTCTGCTATGGGGCGCATAATGGCAACTAAATCATCCATCTCCGTACGTAACGAAAACGGCTCTTCATATAAACTGATCTGCCCTGCTTCAATAGCGGTGATATCCAGAATATCATTGACAATACGTAGTAAATTCTTACCTGCTTTATCAATCTGACTTACATAGTTTTTATGATTTGGATCTATTAACTCATGACTTAATAATTCTGCAAAACCGGTAATACCGTTTAACGGTGTTCGCAGTTCATGGCTGACATTTGCAAGAAACTGATTTTTGGCTTCACTTGCGCGCTCTGACCTCTCCTTCGCTTCAATTAATTCACTCTCAATCTTTTTGCGATGAACAATCTCCTTAGTCAACTCCTGGTTGGCCTGCTCTATCTCTGCATGTGATACACGCACTTTTGCCAGTAGCTTTTCGTTATCAAGCCAAAGCTGTATATTTCGATTTACGCTAAAACTGTATCCCTTTGCAACCCAAAGCATAAAAACAATATAGATCATAATCAGGATAAACATGCTTTCAGCAATGGCAGTACCTTGCATCGCAAGTGTAACCGCCATAGGTGTTAATAAAGCAAATAGAGAAATCACATAATTTCTGAAAATTGTCGCGCGTGTAATAATACCAGTTGCTGTTACGCCTCCCAGCATGAATAGCGTTAACATCCGATAAACTTCATTCTCTATCAGAAAACTTATAGGACCAATCAAGCCCCATGGTACTTCAGTAAGAATTACCAGATAGGTGTAATAAGCCAACCATCGGTGCGCATTATCTTCATTCGAATATCGATTGAAGTACCTGGTTACAATCAACACAATTGTTGCAATAAGAAAGTTTACACCGACCCAGGAGAGCAGAATATATGCAGGCAGTTTTCCCCAAAAGAAATAGGTAATGGCAAACAGCATGGCGTAACAACCAAAGCTGTTTTTAATAACCAGCCTGTAGTATTCCCTGGCCAATTCCAAATTAAGTTTTTTATTCATAAGCAGAAGATATGTTTGTAATTCCGTTTAACATTTTTACTTATCATTATTATTCACCGAACAGCGTAATATTTTTCTCCTTGTCTCCCCCGTTCAATTATAAAGTACCACTAGTCTAGATTTAACATATCTGATATTAAACTTCGGCATGGAATAAATTGATACTTTAAATGGTTATCGGTGTTTAAATATTTATTATGAATCGCAACAGATTGCGATTTTTTCTCATGTTGAAATTCAATACAACCCGTCAATTGCTTTGAAGCACTGCTTCATATCAATATGGTGAGTGAATCTATTTTAATAACTGAAATTAAATGAGGTAAGGTCACGGCTCCCTCCGCGGTTTTTTTATTGTGGTAAAGATAATATGTCATTTACTAACCTAGTTGATATTAGGGAATACCCACAAATGGTTCACAATTTACTTTTTTTACTTAATATTAATAAAAAAATTACTAAATGATTTAACTACTCTTCGACTACCCATAACTTTTAAACAACAATACAATTATTAACCAACAGCAAAAGCTGTGATAGTTAATCTTTAACCTCAATCTCAATAATTAGAATATATGTTCACGAATAGTTTTCAGGAAAACTGAAGCGAATTCAGCCGACTAAAGAAACTACAACACAGTTCAACAGCCTGGATAAAATATAGTACAGAAAGCCTTCTGTTTAACTCCAAACCTCAGCAAAATCAAATAACCTGATTGGTAACGATTGCGAAAAATGGATGCTATTACATCATGCTAAATGGTAATAAGTTTGGCATTGAAAACCTGCTTACAGAATAGGGTAGGGAGAAGATACCAGATCGGCAGGGAAGAAAAGCGAACGGCCTACACCCTGCCGCTTCTTTGTAGCAAACGAGGGTGGGGGAAGAACCAGAAGTTATTATAATCGCACCACAGTGGTCTGCGGTAACAGTTGAGTTGAACTCTGTCGCCTTAACAACCTGTATCAATCTCGGCATCAAAGCCAGGATTAATCGCTTCATAGAGTGCTGAATAATCCTCATCACCATAGCCTGCCTGTTGTCCACTGTTGAGCACACTCAACATTGCATCTGAAACCTGGGCATTCATACCTGATGACTCTGCAACTTGCTTGAAGAGTCCAACATCCTTGATCAGATGTTTAAGAGGGAAGTTTGCATTGCTGTAATCATGTTCAATATATTTCTGCAGTTTTTTATCAAATGTGGCTGCATAGAGTGAGCTTTCACGTAACAGCTTCATGAATAACTCAACATCAACACCTTCCGCCCTTACCAAACCCAGACTTTGGGCAAACCCCACCGTAAGCGCAGCGATCAACTGATTCATTGCCAGCTTCATTGCTGCTGCCTGGCCAACACTACCAACCAGATCAACCTCCTTGCCCAGGCCACGTAAAAGTAACAGACAGTGATGGTAGGCGGTTTCAGAACCAGCGGCCATAACAATCAATTCGCCATTTTTTGCCTCTGGAATACTGCCCAAAACCGGTGCCTCAAGATAGTCGCCACCGACTGCCTGAATACGGTCGGCCAGTGCACGGCTCTCATCAGGGGAGATGGTGCCCATTTGCAAAACCGTCTTGCCTTTAAGCTGGGTTTCGACCTCAGTACTGAATAAAACAGCCTCTATGGCTGAGGCATCGCTTAGCGTAAGTAACAGCAGTTCATTGTCAGCTACAGCCTGAGCCAGATCAGGTTGGATACCTATACCCTCATCAGCTGCCACTTGAAGCCGCTCCTTGGACCGATTCCAGGCCGTTACCTCATGTCCGCGCTGAACCAAGCGATGGGCAATCGGTAGTCCCATCAATCCGAGCCCCAGGAGTGTCACTTTCATAATCGTAACCCGTTAAGAATATCAGTAGTCTGGTTATTCAGACGCGTGGTATGGACGGCTCAACTCATGAACCGCCTCGATAAATACCCCTGCATGCTCAGGATCGATCTCTGGATGAATGCCATGTCCCAGATTAAAGATATGACCACTACCCTGACCATAACTGGCCAGTACCTGTGCCACCTCATCACGTATTCTTTGCGGAGAGGCATACAGGGTGCAGGGATCCATATTACCCTGTAATGCAACCCTATCACCGACCCGGCTTCTGGCATCGGCCAGATTCAATGTCCAGTCGATACCGAGGCCATCACAGCCAGTGTCTGCCATTTTTTCCAGCCACAAACCTCCCCCCTTGGTGAACAGAATGGTGGGGACCTTTCTGCCATCAGCCTCTTTTGTAAGGCCATTCAGAATCTTTGCCATATAGTCCAGGGAGAACGCCTGGTAGTGTTGAGGCGTCAATGCACCACCCCAGGTATCGAAGATCATCAGTGCCTGAGCGCCGGCTTCAATCTGTGCATTCAGGTAGGCTGTAACCGCCGTCGCCACCTTATCAAGCAGTCGGTGCATCAGATCCGGACGGTCGAACATCATGCCCTTAACTTTAGAGAAATTCTTGGTACCCCCGCCTTCGACCATATAGGTTGCCAGTGTCCAGGGACTGCCACTGAAACCGATCAAGGGGACACGTCCATCAAGTTCCCGGCGTATGGTGCGTACCCCATCCATGACATAGCCCAGGTCATCTGCCATGTCCGGCAGACCCAGAGCATCGACCGAAGCCTCATCTGTTACCGGCCGTTCGAATCCTGGACCCTCTCCCGTTGTGAAATAGAGTCCAAGCCCCATGGCATCTGGGACGGTAAGAATGTCCGAGAACAGTATTGCCGCATCCAGGGGGTAGCGAGCCAGGGGTTGCAGGGTAACCTCACAGGCCAACTCAGGGTTTTTGCAAAGATCCATGAAACTACCTGCCTTTGCCCGGGTCGCACGATATTCAGGCAGATAACGCCCAGCCTGTCTCATCATCCACACCGGAGTCATATCTACAGGTTGTCTTGCCAAGGCTCTTAGAAATCGGTCATTTTTCAAACTGGTCACGGAAGAAGATCCTTTGGAAACAATTTTTGGTATAAAGAACAAATAAATCCGGCACTATAATATGGTGTCGCGATTATAATTGTACACAGAAACATGTTTTACATCCCTTTTCACCCCAGGAGCAGACGTCAGTAGCATGTCCCCGGTCAAACAGATCATTCTTGCAAAAAAAGATGCCTTAGCCAGTGCTATTGGCCAACCTCTCTCTCAACTGGCTGATCAGTGTGCGTTAGTGTGGCAGGATTCAGACGCATTGGACGCTGTTTTATTCAAGCACATCTCCACAATCACCAACTGTGAATTTCTCTATGCCTGGGATCTCAACGGTAAGGAGATCTCGTCCCTGGTCATGCCAGATGGACTGAATAACAGCTGGCGAGGCAGGGATCTTTCGGAACGACCCTATCTGAAGAACAATCTCCCTTTCAAGGGCATCATGCTCTCCTCGGTCTATCACAGTCAGTTCAGCCAACGGGAGTGCGTCACCGCCCTCCAGGCAGTTCGACAGAATAAACAGCTTGTAGGCTTCATCGCTGCAGATTTCTCTCTCGACAAACTCACCGCCCAAGAAGGGGATCTCGAAGAGCAGCCCCAGTGGCAGCAGTTTAAAGGAGATCCAGCGGTACGCGGACAGCTGTTCATGCAACAGAGAATTCAGAGTCGGCTTGATGAACATATCGATTCAGTACATGAAACGGTATATGACCTGATGACAGAGCACGGCATCTTCCACTGCAAGATTCACTACTCAAGCGGACGTTGCTCTTTTTGGGATATCAAAGACCCCTACAGTTACCATATTCACGGCGTGGAGGAGATTATCGATCCTGACATTGCACTGGCCTACTCACTCCAACCCTATCCTAATCGAGCACAGGTGACGCCTGCACAACTGAGCGAAGTTTTAGAGGAATTCAAAGCATTACGCTTCGCAGACGAGACCATCTATCTGCGTAGCGCTTCGATCAACATCATGAACCGCATGCTCGGCCTCACCTTCTCCTGTGACGGCTCTCACTACATGCCTGTCGATGAATTCATCGAAAAAAACCTAAGTTTTTGGATAGGCTCCAACCACTAAACCACTTTTTTAAAAAAAGTGCTCTCTCTCCCTCACCATAAAAAACGTTGGTGGTTGCCCTCTCGTTGTACATTCGTGGACTATGCCTCAGAAATTATCTATTCAGATATTGAGGCATTAAAAACTTCTGAATGCTATCAAGTGGCATCCCACATTGGGGTAAAGAGGCTATTTGTTGGTTTTCGAGCGCCTAATCCAGAGCCAATTATATAACTATCAATAACTTAGTAATAATAGAGGAAATAATAATTAATTGCTCCACGTCATTCAACATACTATCTTAATAGGTGTAGCCTTCTGGGAATCTTACCCCAAACACTATGACCTAGCCCCGATATGACTGATAAGAGCACTGATGAAGAGCACCATTCCAAGCAAAGTACTGAAAAGGCAGCCCCCACACATATCGTTGGCGTTGGAGCTTCTGCAGGAGGATTAGAAGCCATTGAGGCTTTTTTCAAGGAGATGCCACCTGTAAGCGGTGTCGCCTTCGTCGTAATACAGCATCTCTCCCCTGACCACAAAAGCCTGATGGCAGAGTTACTTTCAAAGCGTACCCGAATGCCGGTCCACCGGGCTCAGGATGGCATGGGCGTAGAACCCAACTCAGTCTATCTGATCCCACCTAACAAAAACCTGCGTCTCTTCCATGGGCGCATCATCCTCTCTGAACAGGATAGGGACTCACGCGGCATCAATCTTCCCATAGATATATTCTTCCGCTCCCTCGCCGAGGACCAGGGTGCAAAGGCGATCGCAATCGTGCTTTCTGGTACTGGTAGTGACGGTACCAGTGGCATTCGGGCCATTAAGGAAGAGCTTGGCATGGTCATGGTCCAGGCCGAAGAGACCGCAGCCTTTGACGGCATGCCCCGCAGCGCAATCGCCACCGGGCTGGTTGACTATATTCTTCCACCCAATGAGATGCCCACCCAGCTACTCTCCTACCTGAAACACCCGTTTACAGCCAAGGATGAGTATGAGAGCACAGTGCTCAACGATGAGGATGGGGTAGCAAGAATATTTGCCCTGCTTCGGGAAAGCAGCAAAATTGATTTCACCTACTATAAGCCGACAACCATCATACGCCGCATCGAACGACGCATGGCGGTCAATCAAATACACGATTTAAATGATTATGTCAGATTTATGGAGGGATACCCTGTAGAGCTCAACAGTCTGCATAAGGACCTTTTGATAGGTGTAACCAGCTTTTTTAGAGATCCTGAAGCTTTTGAGGGCATCGCAAGCAAGTATCTACCTCAGCTGTTTCGTGAGGCGAAGGAGGACAAGCTCAGACTCTGGGTGAGTGGCTGTTCCACCGGTGAAGAGGCCTATAGCCTGGCGATTTTATGTTGCGAGGTACTTGAGACCCTGAAGATCAAGATGGACGTTAAAATTTTTGCTACCGATGTAGACAGGGAGGCGATTCTTACAGCCAGCGCAGGGGTATTCGCTGAAAGTGCCGTCGCAGATATTGAGCCTGGCATGCTCTCAAAGTATTTTTATCGCCGTGATGAAGGTTTCCATATCAGTCGTCAGGTCAGAGAGATGGTGGTCTTTGCCCAACACAACCTGGTCAAGGATCCGCCCTTTACCAATATGGATTTGATCAGTTGCCGCAATCTACTGATCTATCTTCAGCCAGTGTTGCAAAAGCGTGTACTCGAACTATTCAATTTTGCCCTCAACCCTAAGGGTATCCTGTTTCTAGGCAGTAGTGAGACCACGGGAGAAATGTCGGAATATTTCGATCCGGTGGATCACAAATGGCGTATTTATCAATCACGGGGTCGGCGTCGACATTCTGAGCTATCCGAACCTGCTATCAATTTTGACGCCAAACGATGGTACAACAACAATCGTATGGCAAGTCGCGGCGCAACAGCTCGTCTGCAAGAGGAGGAACGCCTCCTGGAGAGACTCGTTGAAGGCGTAGCAGGAGACTATCTGCCGTTCTGCCTTGTTGTCAGTGAGACACTGGAGCTGATGCATGTCGCTGGTGATGCCAAGGACTATCTACAGTTTTCTACTGGCAAGGTGGTCAATGATGTCTCAAAACTGGTTATTAAGGATTTATCAATTCCTCTCACCACCGGTTTGCAAAAAGTTTTTAAGAGCAAAGAGGAGTTAGTCTACTCCAACATCAACCTGAATATGCAAGAGGTCCATAAAGTCGTCGATATGCGACTAAAACCTTTGCCCACAAAAAAGCGACAGGGGTTATTGGTTGCGGTTTTTATTGAAGAGGTACGCACTACCCTTGAATCAGAGACCTTTTCTGCAGAAACCTACAATGTTGGTAAAGAGGCACAGCAGCGCATAGTTGATCTGGAGAATGAACTCCAATTCACCAGGGAGAACCTGCAGGCTACAGTGGAAGAGCTTGAAACATCGAATGAAGAGCTTCAGGCCACCAATGAAGAGTTACTCGCAAGTAACGAAGAGTTACAAAGTACCAATGAAGAGCTGCAATCCGTCAATGAAGAGCTCTATACCGTTAACTCAGAGTTTCAAGGCAAGATTACTGAGTTGACAGAGGTCAACAATGATCTGGACAACCTTCTGCGGAATACTCGAGTTGCCACCCTGTTTCTCGATGAAAACCTGGAAGTACGTCGTTTTACACCAGAAGTTACTCAACTATTTCGTGTTATAGATCAGGACATTGGCAGACCAGTCAGTCATCTCTCCCATAAGCTCAAGGATGTCGATATCATCGAGCTGGCTAAAAAGGTGCTATACACCGAAAAAGGGATCGAGATTAAAAAAATAAACTCTGAAAACGATGACGAATTTTTACTGCGGGTCTTTCCTTATCAAATTGCACCAGACACCTATTCAGGTGTGGTTTTCACTTTTATTAATACAACTGGATTAAAAAAGGCACAAGAAGATTTAAATGAGCGAGAACTTCGAATGGAGGCGCTGCTTAAGGTTAGCGATGCCTATGTTCTTATAAATGACGATGGCATTATTCAAGAGGTGAATGAGAAACTTCTAGATTTGGTTGGCTTCGAAGAATCAGAGTTGGTCGATAACAACATATCATTACTAATGCCTGATGGTATTGCCGCACACCATGACCAGCATATCCAACGATACTTAGAGGAGGGCACCTCTAAAATCATGGGCACCAATAGAGAAGTTCAGGTTAAATTGAAAGATGGTGAAACTATCCCCTATATGCTAACCCTCTCTGAAGTAAGCATCGGCAGCCGTCATTGGTTTGTTGGACTCCTCAAGGCGCAAAGTTAAAATCAGGAGCGTTGTTTTGAGTAACGATAAAACAAACAACCCTGCTGATATTCATCGAGAATTCATGCGCGGAAAGGCCGAAAAAATCGCTCAGAGACGAGCCCGAATTGATTACGAAAAAAAAGTAGCTGACCGGGACAGACTTTTACAGGATTTGCATGTCCACCAAATTGAGCTTGAACTTCAGAATGAAGAGTTACGACAATCTCAAGTTAAACTGGAGTTTACTCATCAACAGTATCTGGATCTATATAACAAAGCACCCGTTGGATATGTCAGCCTGGATGATAGCGGTATTATCATCCGTGCCAATCAAATGCTCGCCTCTATGCTGGGAGTCGAGAAATATGTTCTACCCGGTAAGGCTCTCGCAGAATTTATGCTTCCGGCTGACCAAAACATATACCGCAGCCGATTCAAAGCGTTTGTAAACAAACCTGACAACAAACACATTGATGCCCGATTCAAAATTGGCTCTGTTAATAAAGAAAACAGCAGCTTTGTCGGTAGGATTCAGGGACGTCGACTAAATAATAGAAATGCATCATCTGACAACTCGCACTGGTCTGAAACAATTCTTATCGTTATCAGTGATGTCACTGAACTTAAGAAATCGGAAGAGAAGATCCACTTTCAAGCTCACCACGATACCCTTACTGAGATACCTAACCGCACTTCACTCTTTAATCAGTTAGACACAGCGCTTTCACTTGCACTTCGGCAGGGCAAATTTGGTGCTCTGCTTTTTATGGATCTGGACCACTTTAAAAATGTAAATGATTCACTCGGTCACCATACGGGTGACAAACTTTTGATCAGCTTTACAAAGAGATTACGGGAACATATACGCCGTGAAGACATGCTGGTTCGAATGGGCGGAGATGAGTTTGTAATACTGCTTGCTGAACAACATTCTGACAACAATATGATGGCAGTTATCACGCAACGCTTTGCTGAGCATATTGCTGAAGCCCTCAATGAACCAATCATAATTGATAGTCATATATTTCAGATAACAGTAAGCATAGGAATCGCTATTTTTCCATTTCATGATGATGACAACATCAATGATATTGTACGTCAAGCAGATACAGCCATGTACCAGGCTAAAAGCGACGGCCGAGGCACTACCCGTTTTTTTCAATCCTCTATGCAGGAAGCCGCTAGACAACGTATGACTGTAGAGGCAGAGCTGAATGTTGCTTTAATCGAGAAACAGTTTGCCCTTTTTTATCAACCCCAAGTAGATAAAGATGGAATCATTCATGCAGTTGAAGCACTACTTCGTTGGCAACACTCCTATCGCGGATTAGTAACACCCGATAAATTTATAGATGTTGCTGAAGATACAGGAATGATTGTAAAAATCGGAATCTGGGTTATTGAAGAAGTAGTAAAACAGATCGTTGAGTGGCGCAAGCAGAAAGTCTTCGACTCAAGTGTGCGTTATGCGATTAACATCAGTGCAAAACAGATCTCAACACCAAACTTTTATACTCAGGTCAGACAGATTATTGAGAACTACCAGATTGACCCAAGCTGTCTTGTGTTTGAAATCACTGAGTCACTCCTTCTACCGAACAACAAAATCGCCAACGAAACCCTACACAAACTTTCGCAGCTGAAAATTACCTTTTCCGTAGATGACTTTGGCACCGGTTATTCATCTCTTGCCACAATTGACAAAGCACCTATAGGACAACTGAAAATTGATAGGTCTTTCGTAAAGGATCTGAATTGGCCAGATGAAGCAGAGACACCAGTGCAAGATCAACCATACTCTCTTGTGAATGCGGTGCTTTCACTTGGCAAGGCTTTAGGTCTGGATGTAGTAGCAGAAGGGGTGGAGACTCTGGAGCAGTTGCGAGTATTAACCCACCTTGGGTGCCCATACCTGCAGGGTTACTACTTTAGTCGACCAATTCCAGTGAATGAAGTCCCTGGATTGGTCGACAAACTGTAGTGGGGCTTCAAGGCAGTTGATAGTTAGCCTGAGTCACCAGATCAACACCACACTCCAAATTCTCAACCCAAGCTATAAACTCTTTGACTACCTTTTTACCAATAAAAGCACGGCCATGCTGGGGTACGATCATTTCGATGTCGAGCTGTCGAACCATGTTAGCCCAGAGCCTGCATACTTTATTGGAGTTCATGTAGCGTCGATGAAAACCCTCCATATAGGGCATCACTTCTGACAGCTTTTTCACAGGTGCATTCAGATCACCTGGCGGCAGGTTTGCGCCAAGATCGCCAGAGAAAAGTATTCTGCTGAGCGGATCGTAAAATTGGAAATTACCTTCTGCATGCAGGAAATGGGCAGGTAGTGCCATCAGCCGGATATTTCCCAACTGTAGATTGGTGCCCTCATCAGGAATTGGGACGACACGATCAACCAGTCGGCCAGGGCGCGTAAAATGGGGTATGAATCGCTCCCAGAGTGCGGGAACTACCACCTTACAGTCAGTACCGACCAACCATTTGTTGACCGAGGCAACAATATCCGGATCCTGATGTGAAGCGACGACGTAGTCGAGCTTCTTCACATTCATATAGTCACTGATTGCCATGAAAAGGCGAGAGTAGGTTAACTCCCCGCCAGGATCAATGAGTGCAGCATGCTGATGATCGTAAATTAGAAACTGGTTGGCTTGTACTGCTTCGCCAGAGACCAAGTCCCTGAAGGCCACACATATGTGGCTACCATTATTGAATAGCTCAACTGACATAATTTTCGCTGCGTATAGTGATTGAAACTGAGCTGCTTAGAGCAGGTTCATCCTTGTAATCGATATCGGCCTTATCGTCCGCATTCTCAAAAGCTTAACCATAATACAGTAAATAATAAATAATAATGGCCTTTTTATTGACCTCTAAGCACTCAGAATGGGTGTTTTCCTCTCAATATAGTCGCTTTTCTCGGTTTTCATGATATTTTTTGCAGGATCATTCATGGAGCACATCACCAAAACTGGATGTTGCCGTGCAGAATTCACTCAGCTACTTCTGATCACCTGAACGTAAATGCTCGATATAACGAGGCCGATCAGCCATCACCAACTTTACCCCTTCAGCCCAGGCTTGCAGAGGTTCCCTGTCTTGGAATTTAAGATCGCAACGGGCTCTTCCGTGACTATCAAGAGGCAGTGGAATCATATCCCGATAGGTGTAGACATTCTCTCCAACATCGCCGCCTTCACAAATACAAGGACAGTCTGGCAGTGTAGTTTCCAATTCAGCACCCTCAAAAATCAGCGAACCCGCCTGCCACCACCTGGTACGTTCTGATGAACCACTCATAGTTTTGATAATAATGGTTCTTGAAAAACTGATCGTCAGCGTACCATTTTCATACTCGACTGACTCCACCTCACTTCCCGGCAGATCGATTGTGCTGGAATCCATGAATCACCTACTTTGCTAAAACCTTGAATGCACAACCTGGTGGATAGGCTTCAATATGGCTAATCCGGTTGCTCAGAGGATCATCATAACCTTATGCCAGCTACAGATAAATCCGGGTTACCCGGATCTTTTTAAGGAAGAACCCCGGCATTTGGAAAGGGGAGACTAGGCGCCATTGGTTCGCTAAAGTTTAAAAAAGGTACCTGATTACCCTCAATGCTCAGTACTTGAATCACAGAGTAGAGAAAAGGAATTAAGCAAAACATCCGAATATGTTGTGAATTTTTTGCTGTGTACGATAGGTGTTAAGGTACTTGTTGCCTGAGTAATTATTTTTCAGCTAGTGTGGCTTCGTAGGGTGCGGCCTGCCGCACCTTAACTCGATGCCTTGGCGCCCAAAGGCCATTTTCCCATTGGTTCTAGAAGTGAAATATCTACTGTTGCAAGTAGCTTGGAACACCGCGTGGTGCGGCAGGCCGCACCCTACGAAGCTCCGTTAGTTTGCTGTGATTTGGGGGTAATCAGGAAAAGGTAAGCGGTGATAAGCTTACTATTAACCCGGCACCTTTATAGCCAGGCCATGAGTTTCAATTCACTCAAGGCACAGCTTACAGGCAACGGCCTGGTTAGGAGGTCTCTTCCATCCCAAGCTCTTTGATTTTTCTCGTTAATGTGTTGCGACCCCAACCCAGCAGACGAGCTGCATCCTGGCGTTTACCCGCAGTGTGTTCCAGTGCTGTCTCAATCATCACAATTTCAAAATCGGGTTCTGCTTCATTGAGTATCCCTTCGCAACCCTCCTGAAGGCGTCTTTTAACCCAACCTCTTAACAGTTGACGCCAATCGTTTTGGGGTGTGCCCTCAACCTCTGTCTCTTTCAGCTCAGCAGGTAGATCTTCAACGTGGATCTCCTGGCCTGACGCCATGACCGTCAACCAACGGGCAGTGTTCTCCAACTGTCGTACATTCCCTGGCCACTCCAGTTGACTGAGATAGCTTTCTGTCTCAGGTAGTAATACCTTCGATTCCACAGCCAACTCTTCTGCAGCTGATTTGAGAAAATGGCTCATCAGCAAAGGTATATCTGCCTGACGCTGACGCAGAGATGGCAGATGGATACGAATAACATTCAATCTATGGAAGAGATCCTCACGAAAGGCCCCTTCCTTCACCAAGCCTTCAAGATGTTGATGGGTCGCAGCGATAATTCTCACATCCACCTTCACTGGTTCATGGCCTCCGACACGATAGAATTCACCGTCAGCAAGCACACGTAGCAGTCGTGTCTGTAACTCCGCAGGCATATCACCTATTTCATCCAGAAACAGGGTACCTGTATCTGCCTGTTCAAAACGCCCAATCCTTCGGGTCTGAGCACCTGTAAATGCACCTCGCTCATGCCCAAATAGCTCAGACTCCATTAAATCCTTAGGTATCGCTGCCATGTTGAGGGCAATAAAGGGTCCTTCCGCACGACTGCTATGACGGTGTAAAGCCTGAGCAACCAACTCCTTACCAGTTCCAGACTCACCATTGATCAATACCGTTATATTGGATCGAGCCAATCTACCGATAGCACGAAACACCTCCTGCATAGCCGGCGCTTCACCGATGATCTCCGTAGCACCCTCTTTGGCATTGATTTTAGGCTGCTCTTCAACCGTCAACTGTTGACGGCAAGCTCGACGAATCTGCTGTACAGCATCGTCTACATCAAAAGGCTTAGGTAGATATTCAAAGGCACCACCATGGTAGGCAGAGACGGCACTTTCCAGATCCGAATGAGCTGTCATGATAATCACAGGTAAATTCGGGTACCGAGCATGTATCAGTTCCAGTAACTCAAGACCATCCATACCTGGCATTCGGATATCAGAAACAACCACATCTGGCTGTCCTTTATCCAGCGAACTCAGCACACTATCAGCACTTTCGAAACTGGTTACCTCCATTTCAGCTTTTTCCAAGGTTTTTTCCAAAACCCATCGAATTGAGCGATCATCATCAATCACCCAAACTCGGCATGCTCTATCCATCTACCTGCTCCAAAGGAAGTAATACTCGAAAAACGGTTTCACCAGGTTTACTGGTAAATTCGATCAATCCCTGATGTCGATTGATTAAGGTTTGAGATATAGACAGACCAAGCCCCATACCATCACTGCCAGAAACAAGGGGAAAGAAAACCCGCTCTTGTAGCTCAGGTGGAATTCCCGGTCCGTTGTCTGAGATCTCAATCGAGACCACCAGTCGATGACGTATATTGCCAATAGTGAACTGGCGCAAAATCCGGCTGTTGATTCCAACCACTCCATTCGGACCTGCTGCTCTTACAGCATTACGGATAATATTCAAAAATGCCTGAATCAACTGGTCCATATCCCCAATCAAATCGGGAATACTTGGATCATAATTCTTGGTGATCACTAACTTGGGTCCAGCCTCTGCCTTGGCCAGACCACAAACCCGCTCCAACACCTGATGAATGTTGGCGGGTTTCATTTCAGGGATTCGGTTTGGCCCAATCATCGTATTTACAAGGTTTTGAAGTCGATCAGCTTCTTCGATGATGATCTGGGTATATTCTGTCAATGATTCATCAGGCAGCTCTCGTTCCAGCAATTGTGCTGCGCCACGCAAGCCACCCAGTGGATTCTTTATCTCATGGGCCAAGCCTTTCACCAGTGCTCTACTGGCTAGATTTCTCGAAAGAATCTGCTCCTCTCGAGTGATTCTCAGCTGTCTGTCCACTTGCTGAATTTCAACAAGAAACTCATTCACAAACTGTCCTGAGCGGAGAGGTATCACCGTGCAATCCACAGTGATCTCTCGACCCTTATGTAGTTGCAACTGATGTTCTCGCTCAGTAAATGGCTGCCCTGTCTCCAGAGCACGTTCTAAATTATTCCTCACGATCCCACTGGTGCAGTAGACCAATTCAGCAGCAGGGTTCCCGACCATCTTTTTTGCACTCACACCAAACAACATCTCAGCAGATGTATTGATGAAGAGCAGATTAAATTCACGATCAAAGAGCAGAATGGCTGTACTCAAATTATCAAGTACTCGACGCTCCATCGAGGTATTCGGATGATGTGGGTTCATGTCAAACTACTTGCAAAAAGTACACCAACGATAGAAATAGGTCTCTGATCACTCATATTTTTAATGTTCACATCACTAAAAGTGGTAGCTTCGGCTGTTTCTAATGGGATTTCATGTCGCGCTGATCGAACAACTGAACTTAGGCACATAAAATCTCACTATGTCCTGGCGAACAAAGCAGACTTATTGCACCATTATAGTGCGTCAAAAAATATACAGGCTATAAGCTGAATACTGGGCCGGGCCCAATTAGAGAAATACTACTTGCACAGGCGCTGTACCAGCTATACAGGTGTGGGGTAAATTCGGTAACGCTCAGAGTCCCGCTGCAGGCCAAGGCAAGGCGTACTTGGCTGGAATGGTCCACCCATTCCAAGAAGCGCAATGCAGAATTGAGTCAGTAGCGCGAGAAAAAAGGGGGCGAGCTGTTAATTGACTGCTGCTTGGCGAAGATGGAAGGTGGTACTGCCCGTCTCTCTCATCTTATTACCCTCTCCATCGATGATTTCCGCTTTTAGGGAGTGGGTGCCTCGACTGAGTTGCTGTAGAACCAGTTGAGTGGTTGTGATATCAGAATCAAGTTTTTTACCATCCACATAGAGGTGGATAGTATGGCCGCTAAACAGTGGCGGAGAGATGGATAGACCGATGGAAACCGATCCTTCAGCATTGCGAATTGTCTCATCATTACCCGGCTGAACAATATCGAAATTGATATATTCTCCAGTGGCCGCTGCTTCGGACTCTTTATCCAGATTTTCCAGTTTAAGGGTCGATTTTTTCTTATCATCCCTAACGCGTATCCTCTCCGCTCCGGGTTGATAGGATTCTGAGTAGATGACCTCGCCATCCTCAGTGACCCATTTATAGACATCTCTGGCCATAAGCGGCTGAGAGAGCAGAAGAATAAGTAATATGATGACTGTACGCATGTGCCAAGCATAGACATTCAGGGCACAACTAACAAGCGATGGAGTTCGCAAAAAAAAACGCACCCCGATCAAGGGGTGCGTTTTATCTACACATCAATCCAGATTGTATTATCAGAGGCTGTAATACATATCAAATTCAGCAGGATGTGTGGTCATACGCATGGTAGTCACTTCTTCCATCTTCAAATCGATGTAACCATTGATCAGGTCATCAGTGAATACGCCGCCAGCTGTGAGGAAATCACGATCTGCATCAAGTGCTTCAAGAGCCATATCCAGGCTATGACAGACTGTTGGAATACTGGCCGCTTCTTCAGCAGGCAGATCATACAGATCCTTGTCCATGGCATCACCAGGATGGATCTTGTTCTGAATTCCGTCCAGGCCAGCCATCATCATCGCAGCGAAAGCCAGGTATGGATTGGCGGTTGGATCAGGGAAACGAACCTCAACACGACGTCCTTTAGGGCTTGAAACCCATGGAATACGGATCGAAGCAGAACGGTTACGAGCTGAGTAAGCCAACATAACAGGTGCTTCAAATCCTGGTACCAGACGCTTATAAGAGTTGGTTGAAGCATTGGTGAAGGCGTTCAGGGCACGGGCATGCTTAATGATTCCGCCAATGTAGTAGAGGGCGGTTTCTGACAGGCCACCATACTGATCACCAGCAAATACATTCTCTCCGCCTTTAGATAGAGATTGATGCACATGCATACCGGAACCGTTGTCACCTACGATAGGCTTGGGCATGAATGTAGCGGTTTTGCCGTAAGCGTGAGCAACATTCCAGGTGCAGTATTTCTGAATCTGAACCCAGTCAGCGCGTTCAACAAGGGTGCTGAAGCGGGTACCAATTTCACACTGACCGGCAGTAGCCACTTCGTGATGGTGCACTTCAACAGGAACACCCATCTCTTCCATAGCCAGGCACATAGCACCACGCAGGTCATGCAGGGAATCAACTGGAGGTACTGGAAAGTATCCACCTTTAACGCCAGGGCGGTGACCGATATTGCCATCTTCATAGACGCGTTCGGAGTTCCACTCAGCTTCCTCTGAATCGATCTTCACCATGGAACCGCTCATATCGACGCTCCAGCGAACATCGTCGAGAACGAAAAATTCAGGCTCTGGACCGAAGTAAGCTGCATCTGCAATCCCAGTTGATGCCAGATAAGCCTCTGCACGCTTCGCGACAGAGCGAGGATCGCGCTCATAACCCTGCATGGTTGCAGGCTCAAGGATATCGCAGCGAATGTTGACGGTATTTTCATCAGCGAAAGGATCAATTACTGAAGTTTCGTCCTCAGGCATCAGAATCATGTCTGACTCATTGATACCTTTCCAACCGGAGATGGATGAACCATCGAACATCTTGCCATCAGTGAAAAGTTCTTCGTTGATCTCGCTGATAGGCAGAGTAACGTGTTGCTCTTTACCGCGTGTATCGGTAAAGCGGAGATCAACGAATTTCACGTCATTGTCTTTGATCATCTTCAGGGCTTTCGAGGCCATCTCATTCTCCAAGAATTTTGGTTTACACAATGCTGAGCAAGTATCAGCTACTCATTAGCTTTGGCAGCGAGGCAACTATACCAGACGCTTTGGAATACGCATTAGAGCATGATTCATGCCATGGATTAAAGCTCCTACAGGTGGCTGGTCACTTACCTTTGTATGCCAAACCGAAGCAGAAGAAATATTTATAAAAATTAAAGAGTTATTATGTATCAAATAAAAATATAAATAGGGCTCTTGGATTGCCTTCTTGATTGGTCCAAGATAGGTGAAAACAAGGATAACGAGTAGATAGCACCAAAATAGTGCGCTAAATATGCCAAGCGCACCATAATAGTGCTATCCAAACCAGACCTGAACCGTTCTGAACACATCCGATCCTTCGATTGCCTTCTGATAATCTGACTTGAGATCACTTGCACTTGCACTTGTCTCATAACATTTACTGGGCAAATAGAGATCCACATCTATCTTTCCAGAGAGATAGTGCAGCACAATACGTATCCGATCATCGAAACATGCCATCCCTGACCAGTGGGAAAGAAGTAACGCTTCAGCTTCTTCTCGCAATGGCAGTTTTGCACATGAGGGTCCGGCCTCATCATCTTCAGGATCAATATGTACAGTGACATCCTCTAAAACATCGACCCCGTCTATCAATCCATATTGAACAACTTCCGCTATCCTATGCCCCTCGGAAACACTCAACCAGGGATCAACCTGCACATGAACATCAGCAAGTGCATGTCCGCCCAGTTTTCTGGTACGCAGCATATGCACACTGTTCACCCCGGAAACACTACCGATGACCTTGCGTATTTCTGCAAGTGACTCTTCTTCGAGCCCGGCATCCGCTAGCTCATGAAGTGCCTGCCATCCAAGATCCCATCCAATTTTCACTACCATCAAGCCGACCAGTACCGCAGCAATTGCATCCAGATAGGGCAGACCAAGTATCGTGCCTCCGATACCAACCAAAACCACAATTGAGGATACTGAATCACTGCGATGGTGCCAGGCGTTTGCCCTCAGAAGATCTGAGTTGATGAGATTTGCCAAATGACGCGTGTAGAAAAAGAGGGCTTCATTCGCCAGGATGGAGAACGCTGCCACATAGAGTGTCAAGGTTTCCGGTATCAGTAACTCTTCCGGAGAGAAAAGACGAAATACAGCATCCCAGACAATGCCAACCCCGACAGTGATCAAAAATCCCCCAAGGACCAATGTGCCAACAGTCTCGAAACGCCCATGGCCATAAGGGTGTTCCTCGTCCGGTTCCTCATTAGCATGACGTGCCGTGAATAACACCAAGGCATCCGTCAGCAGATCAGAGAGGGAGTGAATACCATCAGCCATCAATGATTGCGAATGGCCCAACCATCCAAACAGGATTTTCAATACCGCCAACACACTGTTTGTGACGGCTCCCACAACTGCTGCCTTGCGGCTCATTTCATAGCGTTGATCACCTTTCATGATATCTGTTCGCCTACAACCTCAACTACTACAACATATTCGCCATCATCAGTTCGAGTCTCCACTACCCGGTGTCCGTTGATCCTTGACCAGGCAGGTATATCATTCAGAACACCAGGATCTGTACAGACCGCTTCGACCAGTGTACCAACAGGCAGTGACTCAACCGCATTCTGAACCTTGATGACAGGCATCGGACAGAGCATGCGTCGGCAATCTATCTGATGTCGATTCAAATCAGCCACGTTTTAGGAATCTCATGGGGTTTCATAGGTGCGACATGTATATCCCGTGGCTCACCGGTTTTGTTGGTGAACTCCAAAACCACCTCATCAGCATTACGACCCTGGCTGTAGCGGGCAACCAGCCTCGCAATCAACTCAACATCCGTATCAGAAACCTCACCATCAATAAGTGCCAGAGGGCCGCCATGACTGGTAGTTTTGATGTGCGGAAAGATTTTTCTATACCCTTGCAGAAAATTCGACTCTCCCTCTTCGCGAGCAATAATCACTTTGTAATGAGAAGCTGGACGCAGGTGCCTACCGACCTTGAGCAGCATAATATCGTCCATCTCGTATTCCCTGCTGCCGCGGGCCTTCCATAGATCTTTCAATTTAACTGCATAATGTTCATCAGTGAGAAAACAGCAGCCCCCCGCGGGTTGTGCATAATCTTCAAACCCAAAACTGGCAGCAAGTGCCATTTGTGGTTTGCGACTGCGGCCAGAGAAGTCGAATAGCTGCTCACGATCCACCCAACCTTCTCTCTCTGGCAGCGTCTCCGGCAGGTTTCTCGCGCATAGAGGTCTAAGCAAGAGGTCATTGGCGCCAGATTCATCAGAAATTATCGGCATCGTCTCTTTACGCTGGGACATGGGACGTTGACCGATTACCTCTCCGGTAATAATGAAATCGAAGCCCCTTTTCTGAATCCACTCATGGGCCTTACGAACCATGAATACCTTGCAGTCGAGACATGGGTTCAGGTTGGCACCAAAACCATGTTTTGGATTGGTCAGGACCTGTTTGTAATCTTCTACAATATCTTCAATGTGCAACTTCATACCAAGCTGCTCAGCAACCCAAAGGGCATTATTGCGTTTAGCTTTGTTCTGGTCTTTTTTACGAATGGCGTGAGTATGTCCCTCTACACAGAAACCGGTAAAGAAGTTGATGCCTTCAACATGTATACCCTGATCTTGAATGACTCGGGCAGCTAGAAGCGAGTCCAACCCCCCGGAAATCAGTGCAACAGCCTTTCTTTGCTCACTCATGAGATATTTTCGTAACTAAAAAGGATCAATTATACCCTGAAACCTGGTTACATAGGATGGGTAAAGGGTAGTGAGTCCACCAGGTTTTTACTGAAATAGTCGATTTAGTGCCATAACTGGCTCTGTAGAGATACTCTCTATTCCAGTCAAAAGTAGAATCTGCAACATCCTTTTACAAATCAGGGAATAGATAGACACCTTTTTGTGAATATAATGTCCTCACTTAAATAACAATCTGAGGAAGGATTGATGAAAAATATCGCACGCACGCTTTTTGCAATCACACTGCTTTTTTCCACCGCTACGGTTTTCGCAAATGATCTGTTGGGCGCACTCACCAGTCAGCTTGGGGTTACCACTGAACAGGCTTCAGGTGGAGCGGGATCCCTGTTTAAAATGGCTCAGAGCAATCTTTCTGAAGGTGATTTTTCTCAAATTGCCTCAGTTGTACCTGGTATTGAGGATATGATGTCTGGCGCACAGTCCTCAGGTAAAGAGTCAGGTGCCGTTGGTGCGGTAGCTTCTATGCTTGGTGATAATAGCTCCGCTGGAAACCTGGCCAATCTTGCCTCATCTTTCGGTAACCTGGGTATGGATTCGGATATGGTTGGTAAATTCATGCCTATCGTTCTCGACTTTCTTCAAACACAAGGGGGCGACACTGTCATGTCTTTGATGAAAGGGGCGCTTTCTCTTTAAATTCTCGCTAGGGCCTGTTAACACTGTTACACCAACAGTGTTAACAGGCCCTAGGTTGGGGCCTTGCCCCACAAATCAAGACAGAAAATAGTCTAAATATTCAATACAGCTGTTCTGTAAGCACTATTCCGCTCTGACCTTTCTCAAATCTTCCGTTACAATCGACGTTACACCACACTAGCCTAACCGCCCGTAAGTTAGCCATTATAAGGTGGCATCGTTATACTTACGCCGTTTTCATCCACATCAACGGGGCCTCGTTGTGAATCGAGCTTCAGAACCAAATCAGCGAAACATAAAAACTTTCCAGGAATTGATATTCGCCCTCCAGGAATATTGGGCAGACCAAGGGTGCATCATTCTGCAACCTTATGACATGGAAATGGGCGCAGGTACCTTCCATACCGCAACATTTCTACGCTCTATAGGACCAGAACCATGGAATGCTGCCTACATGCAACCTTCACGCAGACCAACCGATGGTCGCTATGGTGAAAATCCAAACAGGCTGCAGCACTACTATCAGTACCAGGTTGTAATGAAGCCATCTCCGAAGAACATCCAGCAACTCTACCTGGGTTCTTTACAGATGTTGGGACTGGATCTCAATGTGCACGATATCCGCTTCGTTGAGGATAATTGGGAATCTCCTACCCTGGGAGCCTGGGGATTAGGTTGGGAAGTCTGGCTGAATGGAATGGAGGTAACCCAGTTTACCTATTTTCAACAGGTTGGTGGGCTCGACTGCCGTCCGGTCACCGGTGAAATCACCTATGGCCTCGAACGAATTGCTATGTATCTACAAGGTGTTGAAAGCATCTATGATCTTGTATGGACCGAAGGTCCTCAAGGCATCGTGACCTATGGCGATGTGTTCCATCAAAATGAGGTTGAGCAATCCACCTATAATTTCGAACATGCCGATGTGGACTATCTGTTTGGTCATTTTGACCAGTGTGAATCTGTCTCACAAAAACTGATCGAAGCAGGTCTACCCCTACCTGCCTATGAGCAGGTCCTTCAAGCCTCCCATACATTCAATCTGCTCGATGCACGTCATGCTATCTCTGTCACCGAACGCCAGCGCTATATCCTGCGGGTACGTGCCTTGGCCCGGGCTGTAGCCCAAGCCTACTACGATGCTCGAGAACGCCTCGGTTTCCCAATGCTCAAATCGTCCCAGGAGGCTGCTAATGGCTGATCAGGCAGACCTGTTATTCGAACTAGGTACTGAAGAGTTACCTCCAAAAGCGCTCCGTCGCCTGAGTGAATCTTTCACCGAAACCTTTATTGCTGGTCTAAAACAAGCAAACTTGGAACATGGCAAAGTCGAAAGCTTTGCATCACCCAGACGCCTGGCCCTGCTTGTGAGCGACTGTTCCATACGTCAACCCGACAACGAAATGGATAGGCGTGGCCCTGCAATTCAGGCTGCATTTGATGATGCGGGCAACCCAACCAAGGCGGCAGAAGGTTTTGCCAGATCCTGTCAGACAACTGTTGATCAACTTCAACGATTGAAAACAGATAAAGGTGAGTGGCTTACATACAAAATGGCAACCAAGGGCAAATCTGCGGAAGAGCTGCTACCCGATATTGCCAACCAGGCACTCAACAAGTTACCAATCCCAAAACGCATGCGTTGGGGTGATTCAGAAGCACAGTTTGTACGCCCGGTACATTGGCTGGTATTTCTTCTGGGAGAAAAGGTTGTTCCCTGTACGCTGCTTGATGCAGAGTCAGACCGCCAGACCTATGGCCACCGCTTTCACCATCCAAGTGCCATCACCTTATACAATCCTCAAGATTATGCTTCAGTCTTACAGGATCTTGGACATGTGATTGCCAACTTTGAAGAACGCAGAGCAAAAATCGCTGAATCAGTACAAAGCAGTGCAGCTGCCTTGGGAGGTAGTGCAGACCTGGATCCAGATCTGTTGGACGAAGTGACAGCACTCAATGAGTGGCCAGTACCAATTTCAGCCAGCTTTGAAGAACGTTTTCTTGAAGTACCTCAGGAAGCGCTTGTCGCAACCATGAAAGGTAACCAGAAATACTTTCCTCTATTCAACTCCGATGGCAAGTTGATGAACCACTTCATCACCATTGCCAATATAAGCAGTCCTCAACCTGAACTGATACGCGAGGGTAACGAACGCGTGATCAGGCCCCGTTTGGCTGATGCCATGTTCTTCTGGGAGCAGGATGGTAAGAAAACACTCGAAGATCGTCTGCAATCCCTGAAACAGGTGGTTTTTCAAAACCAGCTTGGCAGCATGTTCGAAAAATCACAACGGGTCGCAAATCTGGCCAAAGCCATTGCCAGTCAAATTGGGGGGGATGCAGATCTTGCCCATAGAGCAGGTTTGCTCAGTCGCTGCGACCTATTGACAGAGATGGTGTATGAATTTCCTGAAATGCAGGGAATCATGGGTCGCTATCAGGCAATAAGGGATAACGAACCTGATGAACTGGCCCAGGCACTTGAAGAGTTCTATATGCCGCGATTTTCTGGAGATCAACTACCAGAAACAAAAACCGGTATTGCCATCTCTTTAGCAGAGAAACTAGACACCCTGATTGGTATATTTGGCATAGGTCAAAAACCTACCGGGGATAAAGATCCCTTTGCCCTGAGACGTTCAGCACTTGGTGCACTACGCATCATACGTGAGCACTCACTTACGCTAAATATCCCAGAACTACTTGAATCGGTTGTCAGTTCACATGCTGAGAATCTTACAGAAGATAAGGTTGCTGAGTCTGTTTATCATTTCATGCTTGATCGACTGAAGGGTATCTATACCGATCTTGGTGTCAGTATTGATCTATTTCAGTCAGTAGCCGATGTGGCACCTGAGACCCTTGCTGATTTTGATCAGCGTATCTGGGCAATGCAGGAGTTCTGCAAACTTCCTGAGGCTGAGAGCCTCTCAGCTGCAAACAAGCGTATACGCAACATCCTGAAAAAGAGTAAAGAAGTGCATATCGAAAGTGCTGATCCAGCCCTCTATCAAGATCAGGCTGAGAAACTCCTTGCTCAGAAAATAGATGAGTTGGCTCCATTGGCACAGCCTCTATTTGAACAAGGAGAGTATGCCAAAGGTCTGCAAATACTGGCTGGCTTAAAAGAGCCTGTCGACAGTTTCTTTGATCAGGTAATGGTCATGACTGATGATCAGTCGCTTAGAACTAATCGACTTTCCCTGCTTGCCCAGCTTGAACGCCTGTTCCTGTCTGTTGCTGACATCACCCGTCTACAAATTCAGGAAAACCAGACATGAGCCAGGACTCCTATCAACAGATGTTGGCTGCGGTGCAATCCTTTCATGATAAACACCGTTTTCGAGAAACAGGTGGTGAAGAGATGAACTACCGGGTGGCTCTAATGGCAGAAGAACTGGGTGAAATCTCATCATGTGTTACCAAAGGAAAATCCAAACAGGCCCTTGCTGAAGAGGTGGCTGATCTGTTGATACTGGTTATGGGCACAGCAATAGCTCAGAATTTCGATCTGAATCAAGCCTTCTGGGATAAGATGGAGAAACTTGACAAGCGAGAATCAAGAATGGTCAATGGGCGAATACGCGTCTCAGACTTTCGGGATGTAGACTGATAGTAAGTGCTTACTTAATGAAACTGATAATCCTAGACAGGGACGGTGTGATCAACAAGGATTCTGATAGCTACATCAAACACCCAGACGAGTGGCATCCTATCGAAGGAAGTCTTGAGGCTATAGCTCGACTGAGCCGCGCTGGCTACCGGGTTTTTGTTGCAACCAACCAGTCAGGTCTGGCACGTGGTCTATTCAATATAGAGACCCTGAACTCAATACATCGAAAGATGTTCGATGCTGTTCAGCAGGTCGGTGGTCATATAGAAGCCATACTCTTTTGTCCCCACGGTCCGGATGATGGCTGTAACTGCCGCAAACCCGGCTCAGGACTGTTCGAAGCCATTCAGCAACGAACTCACACTGCACTGGAGAATGTACCTGTGGTTGGTGATTCACTCAGAGATCTCCAGGCTGCCGTAGAAGTAAACGCAAAACCAATTCTTGTTCGTAGTGGCAATGGTGAGAAGACCATCAATCAGCTGAACGGTATCCTGAAAGATATCCCCATCTACGACGATCTCTACTCTTATTCAGTAAAACTAATAATAGAAAGTGAGCATAAATGATCCTTATTCGTTCAATTCTCTTTTTCACTTTCCTGGTTATAAGCACAATATTGCTTGCTGGTATTGGCAGTATATTGGGATGGATACTACCTAGAAAACAGATCCATCTTTTCGATACCACATGGAGCCGGATCAATCTTTGGGCACTCAAATTCTTTTGCGGATTAACCTATAGAATAAAAGGATTGGAAAACATACCTGAAGACAACTGCATTATTTTTGCCAAACATCAGTCTGCCTGGGAGACCATTGCTTTGGTCAGCCTGATACCTGGACCAAAATCCTGGGTTCTAAAACGCGAATTACTCTATGTACCATTTTTTGGTTGGATAATGGTCCATTTCCGGCCCATTGCAATTGATCGTAAATCAGGACGTAAAGCTGTAGAACAGATCGTTGAACAGGGAATTGAAAGACTCACGTCAGGCAACCATGTCATCGTCTTCCCTGAGGGTACAAGGGTCGCTCCAGGAACAAGAAAACGATATGGAATAGGTGGCGCGATCCTAGCCGAGAAATCTGAATATCCAGTTATGCCAGTAGCACATAATGCCGGAGTATTCTGGCGACGTCGCGATATTCGTAAGTACCCAGGTGTGATTGATGTCTCTATCGGACCAATGATTGAATCTGCGGGTAAGAACGCCTCAGAAATCAACCAGATTGCTGAGGCGTGGATTGAGGCAGAAGTCGAAAACTTACCCGCTGATAGAGATTAAAAGCATATAAATCAGTATGTTATAAGTTAGTGGGTACTCACTAACTTACGTTGATATACATACCCTAAACGTCCAGATTCTCTACAGTTAGCGCATGCGTTTCGATAAAGTCGCGGCGCGGCTCAACCTGGTCACCCATCAGGGTTGCAAAGATCTGATCAGCAGCGACTGCATCCTCTATGCTCACCTGCAGAAGACGGCGTGATTCAGCGTTCATCGTTGTCTCCCAAAGCTGCTCAGGATTCATCTCACCCAAGCCTTTGTAGCGTTGAACATGCTGGCCTCGTTTTGCATCATCCATCAACCAATTAAGTGCCTGCTTGAAACTATTGACCGGTTGTTCCTTTTCGCCTCTTTTTATAACAGCATCGTCACTCAGCAAATCGTGCAGCTGTGCCCCTAACTCTACAATTTTCCTATATTCAACGCTGTTGAAAAAATCGAATGGAATAAAATGTTCATTGCCGATGCCATGGACTTTTCTGACCAGAAGCAAACCAGCGTCGTCGCCGTCACTTTCATCTACCTTTTGCAAAGTACATGACTCAGAAATTCCAAGATCAGTATTTAGTCTTGATTCAAGCTCTTTGATCCAGGTGTCGATATCTTTCTGCTCTTCAATCACCTTCTCTTCGAGCTTCGGCATGTAGATCAACTTTTCCAGCAGGTCAGCATCATAACGAAGGGATAGACGATTAATACTTGCCATTACCATCAAAAATGATCTTGCCATGTTCTCAAGACTCTCACCTGATAGTGGCGGTGCTCCGTTGGTTACAATCAGTGAGGCGTTATCGAGAGCTGATTGAAGAAAATAATTATTCAGATCCTGATCGTCTTTCAAATACTGCTCTTGCTTACCCTTCTTTATTTTGTACAGTGGCGGCTGAGCAATATAGACATGTCCACGATCTATTAACTCAGGCATCTGACGATAGAAAAAGGTAAGTAACAGAGTTCTGATATGGGCACCATCCACATCAGCATCTGTCATGATGATAATGCGGTGATAACGCAATTTATCAGGATTGAACTCTTCTCTACCAATTCCACAGCCCAATGCAGTAATCAAGGTTCCTACTTCTGCAGAAGATAGCATCTTGTCAAAGCGGGCTTTTTCGACATTCAATATTTTACCTTTCAAAGGAAGAATAGCCTGAAACTTCCTATCCCTACCCTGCTTTGCAGATCCACCAGCAGAATCACCCTCCACCAGGTAGAGTTCAGATAGAGCAGGATCCTTTTCCTGGCAATCTGCCAACTTACCAGGCAAACCGGCTATATCCAGAGCACCCTTTCTGCGGGTCATCTCTCTGGCCTTGCGAGCTGCTTCACGGGCACGAGCAGCATCAATCATTTTCCCAGCAATGCTCTTAGCTTCACCAGGATTTTCAAGAAGGAAATCACTCAAATTGTCAGAAAGTAGATTTTCTACAACACCCTTAACTTCAGAGGAGACAAGCTTATCTTTCGTTTGAGATGAAAATTTAGGATCGGGAACCTTCACAGACAATACAGCGGTCAGCCCTTCACGGGCATCATCACCTGCGGTATTTACTTTCTGTTTTTTGGAAAGTCCTGACTGTTCGATATATTGGTTCAAAGTTCTTGTGAGTGCAGCACGAAAACCAGCAAGATGAGTACCGCCGTCACGCTGAGGAATATTATTGGTATAGCAGAAAATGCTCTCCTGATAAGACTCGTTCCACTGCATTGCTATCTCAACAACAATGTCATTTCTCTCATCCGAAAAGCTGAAAACCTGCTCATGAAGTGGCGATTTATTCCGATTCAAATGCTCTACAAAAGCAAGAATACCACCGATATATTCAAAGATATCCTCTCTTCCAGTAGCCTCTTCTTTCAGATGAATTTTTATACCTGAGTTAAGAAAGGAGAGTTCACGTAGCCTTTTTGCCAAAATATCGTAGTGAAATTCAATATTGCTAAAGGTTTTGCTACTGGGAAAAAATGTCACACTGGTGCCACTCTTCTGTGTTTCACCTGTCTCTTTCAAATCAGATACAGGAACACCATGCTGATAGGTCTGCTCCCAAACCTTTCCTTGCCGTCGAATCTTTAATTTCAACTCTTCTGATAGTGCATTAACAACAGATACACCAACACCATGTAGTCCGCCAGATACCTTGTAGGAGTTATCGTCAAACTTACCACCAGCATGCAGCACTGTCATAATGACCTCTGCAGCGGATCTTTTCTCCTCAGGGTGCTCATCAACAGGGATGCCACGTCCGTTATCACTAACGGTTACTCGTTGATCAGAGTGGATAGTCACCTTAATTTCATTACAGTATCCTGCGAGTGCCTCGTCTATCGAGTTATCGACAACTTCGAATACCATATGGTGAAGACCTGTACCATCATCTGTATCACCGATGTACATACCAGGACGCTTTCTTACTGCATCCAAACCCTTCAACACTTTAATATTCGAGGAATCGTAACTCATTAATTTTTCCGTAGAGAGAACCCGTGCAGACTGCAATCGGCTATTATACCTACACTTTCAGTCGAGATACGACTGATTTAACACTCTATGATAGATCCATGTTCCACGTGGAACATATTAACCTCATCATCTGTAAATTGATCACAGGTTCTACTATCAAGAGATGTGATAAAGGTTTGCACGTTTATGTGGCTCATCAAATCTAGCACCTGATTGTAGTGGTCAGAATCTAGCTCGGATTGGAAATCATCGACTAGTAGAATTGGTGTTTCCCTATTTTCTTCTTTCAATAGCATTGCTTGAGCAAGCATCATATTTAAAGCAAGTATCTTGTTCTGCCCTCTCGAGAAATAATTCTTTGTCAGTCGATCCTCAACTGTAATCCTTATGTCCAACCTGTGAGGACCAGCAGTAGTAAAACCCCTTTCCATATCAGAAGATGTTTGCTCCTCCAATGCTTCTAGTAGGCTCATACCTCTCTTCCATCCATTAACCATTTCTAGTTTAAACTTTTGCTCTGAGCTGTGATGTTTTGTGATTTTATTAAGACAATTATTCCATTTTAATAAATACGATTGTTGGAGTTGGTTGAGTTCTTCTCCAATTACTGCGAGTTGTTTGGTCCAAATTGGTAGCTCTTTTCTATTTTTGCTAAGTGCGCTGTTCCTCTGATCTATTGTTTTTTTATACCTCTGAGCTAATTTTCCGTAGGATTGTTCCACGTGGAACAATCCCCAGTTTAGTAATTTTCGTCGATGGGCAGGCCCTTCTTCTACAATGCGTTGTATATTAGGGGTGATAATTGTGAGTGGAATTGTAATGGCTAGATCTGAGAGACGTACTATATTCTTTCCATCTTTACGTACTGATGTTTTATCTTTTCTCTTACTTAATCCAATTCTATTCTGAGTTGCATTGTCACGCTCTATTTCTGCATAGATTATAAGTTCTGATTCTGTATCAGAGATAAGATTACGATTCTTACTTTGTCTAAATGACTTTGCTCTAGCAAGGAGGTAGATTGATTCGAGGAGGGTTGTTTTGCCAGCACCATTATTACCGAGGATGAAATTAATTTTTGATCCAGGGTGAATCTCCGCACTTTTTATGTTGCGGAGATTGTTTATCTTAAGCTTAACCAGGTGCAATTTTTAAAAAATGCAGTAAGTGAATAAAGTCAGTCTAAGTGTTTTGCCTTCTAAATTCTCATTGGCATCACGACATACTTACTGTCTTGGTTGTTTTTACCATATATGAGAGCGCTACTATTTGTATCCTTTAGCTCTATGATTATGGTCTCTTCTTTAATTGCAGATATTGCATCGAGAAGATATCCGACATTAAAACCAATTTTTAACTCTTCACCTTCATATGTTACCTCAAGCTCTTCTTCTGACTCTTCCTGCTCAGGATTATGAGCCTGGAGTTCCAGTAAGTTTGGTTTTAGATGAAATCTTATTCCACGATACTTTTCATTGGATAGTATTGAAGCCCTTGTTAGAGACTGCTTGATAGAACTCTTTTCAGCTTCAACTTCTTTGTCTGAGCCTGAAGGCATTACTCTTTGGTATTCAGGAAATCTTCCATCTATCAGTTTTGAGGTAAATACTGTCTTTTCGAAAAGAACTTTTATGTAGCTGTTACTGAGTTCTACTTTGATCTCTTCTTCACTATCACTTAATAGCCGACTGAGTTCTATCACTGCCTTACGAGGTAGAATAACTTGTAGATTAGTTTTTTCATCAATCGTTTTGAGTGATTGACTCATTGCCAATCTATGACCATCGGTAGCTACTGTTCTGATATCTCCAGCAGTTAGCTCGAGTAACATTCCATTCAGGTAGTAGCGTACATCCTGCTGCGCCATTGCAAATTGTGTGTTTTCAATTAGAACGTTGAGTACAGACTCTTTGATTGAAAAAACTGTACTGCTCGGTGTTGGCTCTATAACCGGATAATCTTGTGCAGGTAGTACACTAAGTGAAAATCGGCTTCTACCTGATTGAAGCTTTACCTTGTCTTCAGAGATATCAAGAGTAACTGGTGCTGATTCCGGAAGTGCCTTACATATGTCCAGTAGTTTTCTTGCTGGTATTGTGAAGTCTGCATCACCATCACATTCCGCATCAGTTTGCGTTTTCAGTTCAACTTCAAGATCAGTTGCTGTTAGATTCAACTGACCGTTGTTAGCGTTTACCAGAATATTTGCCAGTATAGGTAGGGTTTGTCTTCTTTCGACAACACCAGCAATTTTCTGTAGTGGTGCAAGCAGGTTTTCCCGATTGGTGCTAATTTTCATGTTATCCACTCAGCATCTTATTAATTATCTTTTAAGATATATAGACCTGTTATTATTATTAGGCCTGTTGATATCTAGATTGATTGTTTATATCTTCTTGATTTATATGTATTTTTTCATGTTTTTTCATATGTATGAGCCTACTCTAAACCTGCTGAATAAGTGTTGATGGTTTGTGGATAAAGTTGGATTTTTATATTAGCTGATTTTCTTAACAATTTATCCACATTAACTACTTAGGGTTCTTAACAGGTTGGAATAATCTTCTGAAATTCTCGGGTCACTCTCCCTCAACTCTTTAACCTTGCGATTGGCATGTATAACAGTGGTGTGGTCTCTGCCACCAAACGCACTGCCTATTTCCGGGAGACTGTGGTTGGTCAACTCTTTTGCCAGAGTCATTGCTATCTGTCTAGGTCGTGCAATAGATCGGCTTCGTTTTGAAGAGACCAAGTCCGAGGTTCTGATCTGAAAATATTCAGCAACAGTCTTTTGAATATTCTCTATGGTGATCTGTTTATCATGAGCGGCCAACATATCCCGAAGTGCATTTTTTGCAAAATCAAGATTGATGTCTCGACCTGTGAAGGTGGAGTTTGCAATGACGCGTCTCAATGCACCTTCGAGCTCTCTAATGTTTGATCTGATACGTTTACCCATAAAGAAGGCGACTTCGTTGGGTAATTCAGCGTTTAACTGTAGCGCCTTGCTTTGTAGTATTGCCACTCTTGTTTCCAGATCAGGTGGTTCTATTGCGACGGTAAGACCCCAGCCAAATCTGGATTTAAGACGCTCTTCCAATCCTGTTACCTCTTTTGGGAACCTGTCACTGGAGAGAATAATCTGCTGCTGTGACTCAAAAAGAGCATTGAAGGTGTGGAAGAACTCTTCCTGTGATCGTTCTTTGCCAGCGAAAAATTGAATATCATCGATAAGTAGTGCATTTACCGAGCGATATTTCTTTTTGAACTGATCGATGGTGTTGTGCTGTAGAGCTTTTACCATCTCAGCAACAAATCGTTCAGAGTGGAGATAGACAACCCGAGCCTGTGGATTCCTCTTCAGCATCATGTTGCCCACAGCGTGCATCAAATGGGTTTTACCCAAGCCCACCCCACCATATATAAAGAGAGGGTTGTAGGCCTTTCCAGGATTCTCACCAATCTGCATGGAGGCGGCTCTAGCAATCTGATTGGACTTACCTTCAACAAAAGTATCGAAAATAAAATTTTGGTTAAGATTGCTTTGAATCGGTGAAGTATTGTCTCCCCCGGAGGTTACTGTGATAGGTTGAGGCGGTGGAATGGGCTGTCTTTTCTGAGGTCGTGATTTAGAACCTATTTCAACCATGATCTTAGGCGCCTCTCCATTGCAAACAATATTGAGGTGATTCTGTATGACATCCAGGTAGTGGTTACGAACCCAGTCGAGGACAAATCTGTTTGGTGCGAGAAGTCTCAGTAGTTGAGGCTCTTCGATAATTTGCAGTGGCCTAATCCAAGTGTTGTATTGCTGTGGTGAGAGTACTTGCTCCAGGTGCTCAGTGCAGCGGTGCCAAAGGTCCAATTTCACTCTCCAGCGATGGTCTTATATCAGCTTGGTGTTTAGGTCGAAGGTTGTTCCGAGAGCACAAGCAGTGGTTTGTAATACCGCCTGATTCGGTTCAAGGTATGCAAGTCTACTCTTGGTCGCCAGAGTTATCCACAGTTATAATTGAATTTATCTTTTGTAATTTATTCTATTCTCTATTGACAAAGCATGTCTTTTCAGACTAGTCTACGCGTCCTTTTTTCGTCCATAATTCATTGGCGGATTTACCGGTAAGCAGCTATGAAAAGAACATTTCAGCCCAGCAATCTTAAAAGAGCCCGTACTCATGGTTTCCGTGCGCGTATGGCTACACGTAACGGCCGCAAAGTGCTTAAAGCAAGACGTGCCAAAGGTCGTGCTCGCATTGCTCTCTGAGCAAAGGTTCATTGCCAAGATCTGAAGGGGCCTTCCCCCGCAGTCGTAGATTGTTAAAACCCGACGAATTTCGTCGGGTTTTTAGTGAAGGTCGACGCTCCAGTGATCGTCACTTTCTTGTATTGGCAAATCCTAACAGAGGCCTTCATGCACGCTTGGGTCTGGCTGTTGCGAAAAAACATTGTCGAAAAGCAGTGGACAGAAACCGTATCAAGCGTATGATTCGCGAAAGCTTCAGACATAATCAGGAAGTTTTGACTGGATTGGACTTGGTTGTTGTTGCCAGACACGGCGCGGCAATTGCGGATAACAAGCGATGTTTCAATTCACTACAGCAGCATTGGTTTAGGATTGCAGAGCTATGCGCCAAATAATGATCTTTGTGATCAGGCTCTATCAAACTATACTAAGCCCCTTTGTCGGCCAGCACTGCCGTTTCTACCCTACTTGTTCAGCTTACTCTCTGGAGGCAGTTGAAAAGCATGGGGCGTTGCGCGGTTTCTGGCTCTCTCTTAAACGAATTTCACGTTGTCATCCCTGGCATGAAGGTGGGGTTGACCCGGTACCTGAACCTCAAAAAAAGCAGTTAAATGGATAATCTACGACTGATTCTCTTTTTTACCCTGGCCTTTATAGGCCTTCTGTTATATCAAGCCTGGCAGGAGGACTATGGAGTCTCTGCTCAGAGGCAAACCAAACAGGCCAATGGTGGTGCCAACTTACCCACTGCCACAGGCGAAACAGATACCGGTGTTCCAACTGCGGAAGTGAAGGCGGATCTCCCTCAGGCCGCATCAAATACGCCAAATCAGGGTGGATCAGTTTCGACTCAGCATGCCACAGTTGTCAAAGTGGTGAGTGATCTGCTGAGCCTGGAGATCTCCACTCTGGGCGGTACGGTGCAGAGAGCCGATCTACTGAATTACAGAGATACATTTGAAACACCGGACATCAAGGTTGAGCTGTTAACCCCATCGGGTCCTAATCTCTATATTGCCCAATCCGGGCTGATTGGTTCAGAAGATGGTACAGCGCCAAACCACGATGCAATTTTTCAGAGTGAGCTGTCTGTTTATGAGATGGCTGATGGTGAGGACGAGTTAGTCATTCCTCTGGTATGGAAAAGCAGTGATGGCATTACCGTCACCAAGCAGTTCAAACTGACCAGGGGCAGTTATGTCACTGAGGTCAGCTATCTGATTGAAAATCAGTCTGGCGAAAGTTGGGCTGCCAGGGATTATGGGCAGATTCAGCGGGCTGAACCTGAAAGCGACGGCAGTGGATTTACTACCTATACCTATACTGGTGGCGTTTTCTACAACCCCAAGGACAAGTACGAGAAAGTCGATTTCGATGATATGGCTAAGAAAAAGCTCGATGTCGAATCTAATCGCGGTTGGCTTGCTATGATCGAGCACTACTTTCTCACTGCCTGGATTCCACCCAAAGATCAGGTTGAGCACTACTACACCAATGCACTTAGCGGCGGTAAATATCTGATAGGCAGTTATTCACCCTCCATCACTGTAGCGCCAGGTGAGACTAAAGAGATCAGTCGACTGCTCTATATTGGTCCAAAGTTGCAGGATCAGTTGGAAAAAATTGCTGAAGGTTTGGAACTGACAGTCGATTATGGTTGGCTCACAGTTATCGCCAAGCCGATTTTCTGGTTACTCAAGACAATCCATAACTGGGTTGGAAACTGGGGCTGGGCGATCATCCTGCTGACGATATTGATCAAAGCACTGTTCTTCAAACTATCGGAGACCAGTTATAAATCTATGGCCAATATGCGTAAGTTTACCCCCAGAGTTCAAGCGCTTAAGGATCGTTACGGGGATGATAAGCAGCGTTTCCAGCAGGCCATGATGGAACTGTATAAAAAAGAGAAGATAAATCCATTAGGCGGCTGCTTGCCTATTTTGGTACAGATTCCGGTATTTATCGCACTCTACTGGGTGCTACTGGAGAGTGTGGAGTTGCGTCATGCTCCTTGGATTTTATGGATAGAGAGTCTCTCAGAGAAAGATCCATACTTTATTCTGCCATTGACCATGGGTGTCTCCATGTTCGTTCAGCAGAAGCTCAATCCGGCACCACCAGATCCAATGCAGGCTAAAATCATGATGAGTCTGCCGTTTGTGTTTACCATCTTTTTCGCCTTCTTCCCGGCGGGTTTGGTACTTTACTGGGTGGTTAACAACCTCATCTCTATTGCCCAGCAGTGGTACATCACTCGCCAGATTGAGAAAGCTGCCACCTGATTAAGATAGGAATATGACACTGCGTGATACGATCGCCGCAGTTGCCACCCCACCCGGTCGTGGTGGGGTGGGTATAGTTCGGATCAGCGGAACCGGCTGCCAAGAGATTGCAAAGACCCTGATCGGAACACTCCCCCCTCCCAGACAGGCCAAACTGGTCGATTTTCGCGATAGTGATCAACAGATCATCGATAAAGGGATAGCCCTCTTCTTTTCTGGCCCCCACTCCTTTACAGGGGAGGATGTGTTGGAACTTCAGGGGCATGGTGGTCCTGTTGTTATGGATCTTCTGCTGCAGGCTGTTCTGAACGCAGGGGCCAGACTTGCTCAACCAGGAGAGTTCAGTGAACGGGCATTTCTGAATGATAAATTGGATTTAGTTCAGGCTGAGGCGATTGCGGATCTGATTGATGCACAGAGTCAAGCCGCTGCCCGTCTGGCCAGTCGCACATTGCAGGGCACTTTTTCTCGACGAATCGCACAACATGTCGAACAACTGATCGAGTTACGGCTGTATGTAGAAGCGGCTATCGACTTTCCGGAAGAAGAGATAGATTTTCTAAGTGATGGTCATGTTAGTAAGCAATTACTTACAGTTATTGATGCAGTAGAAAAGACTTTCAATTCCGCGCAGAGCGGTAAAGTGTTACGGGACGGCCTGACTCTGGTTATTGCTGGGCGACCGAATGCCGGTAAATCGAGTTTGTTAAATGCTCTGGCAGGGACAGATTCGGCAATTGTTACTGAGATTCCAGGCACCACTCGGGATATTCTGAAGGAACGCATCAGTATCGATGGCATTCCTCTACATATTATCGACACAGCCGGTTTGCGTGAAAGTGCCGATCCTATTGAAGCAGAGGGTATTCGCCGGGCAAAACAGCAGATGGCCGAGGCCGATAGAGTATTGTGGGTTTTTGATGATCAATCTGATCCGGATCATTTGGCGCAGGACGATACAATACTGCCGGAAGGTGTACCACTCACCCTGATTCGAAATAAAATTGATATTACCAACAGGCAACCAGAGATCCGGGAATCAGATTCAGGTGTCGAAATTGCGCTATCTGCGAAACAGGGGTTGGGGATAGAGCTACTGAATGATCACCTTAAACATTGCGCCGGATACCTTGATCAGAACGAAGGTGAATTTATCGCCCGTCGCCGGCATCTGGATGCTCTTCAGCGGGCTTTGCAATATCTCGACCATGGCAAACTGAGCTTGCAACGGGATCAGGCAGGAGAACTACTCGCCGAAGATCTGAGATATACTCAGCAAGCACTATCTGAAATCACCGGTGAATTTACTGCTGACGATCTGCTGGGTCGGATATTTTCGAGTTTCTGTATTGGAAAGTAGCTGTCTGCTTTCCGATCTAAAAAAATTTTTACTTCCTGGTTTTTTCTTGATTCAGTACATTGTTGTCATAGCCATGTAACGATTAAGGTGTTGAAATAGGGGTTCATAATAAGAGGAGAGAGAGATGCTGGGTGAATCACACGATCTTTTGCACGAGTTTCCAGAATTTGCCGATAAGATTGTAGGCCTGCGCAAGAGCAATGAGGTTTTCCATAATCTGATGGATGAGTACGACTGGCTGGATGCCCATATTCGTAATCTGGAAGAGTTGAGTACACCGGTCTCTGACTACCATATTGAGGAGATGAAAAAACGTCGTCTTCTTCTAAAAGACAAACTCTATACAATCCTGCATGACTGATAACCCACTAAGGGTTAACAGACTCTGCAATGTAGAGAGAGGCACCCTAGTGTAGAACACTACGCTAGGCTTTTTGACGGCTTGGGCGAAACTGCCTGACCTGTCGAATTAAGGCTTGGGTCTGAGTTTTGTCCGGGTTGGGGCCATACTGCACTTTGATGTATAGAGCAGTAATTCTGCTAATGGATGGGGTCAGGTCGGGTCTTGCGCTGATTGCTCTTTTTGCATAATCCATCGGTCCTTCATGAATTTCCCGAGTGATACCCAACCGAGCAAGACGCTTGCAAAAAAGACGATAGGCGAGAATTACTGGAGTGGGTTTTTTTCGTCCTGAAAGTACCAGCCGCAGCGTGACAAGAATCAGTGGGATAGAAATAAGTGCTATGGTGAGCAGACTCCATTGAAGCGGGGTTAGTGCATCAAATCCGAAATTGCGCATCAGTGAGAATTGATGTTCACGACTATATCCAATCACCCAACGTCGCCACTCTACATTGGCACTATCCAACATATGAGCAAAACGACGCAGGTTTGATCCAACAAAGCCTGAGTCATCCAGTTGAAACATCACAGGTGAGCCCTGCTCACCAAAATCCGCCCTTATCGGAAAGCGTACTCTTTCCGGAGCAACTGCCACAGTGGGATCGACTCTCAGCCATCCACTATCTTCAAGCCAAACTTCTGTCCAGGCATGAGCGTCATATTGTCGTATGATGAAATAGTCGCCCATCTCGTTGTACTCACCTCCCTGATAACCCAATATCAGACGGGTGGGAATACCGGCAATTCTCATCAGTTGAGAAAAACTCGTAGCAAAGTGTTCGCAGAATCCTTCACGACCTTCGAATAGAAATTCGTCTATAGGATTATTGATATAGCGAGGTGGAGAGAGGGTGTAGACATAGGGTTGCTTGTTAAAATGCGAGAGTGCCTGTTCGACGATTTCCCGAGGATCCCCACTCTTTTTCTGCCAGCCAGCAACCAGATCAAATTGGCGTTGGGTAACATTGTCAGGTAGTTCCTCAGCCCTCTCTTTCATACCCGGTAAAAGCATTCTGCTCTGCTTTTCTGTTGTCGACCAAACCCTGTATTGTAGTGATTGGGTAACAGGTCGATCACTACGTAATAAAAAGTCAGCGGTGATAGTCGATGTTACATTTGATTTAATTGGCAGATCGAGTGCATAGAGCCAGTTTTTCTGGTGGGCTTCGAGAAAGACTTCGTAGCTAACTTCTCCAGTATCCCGAACGGTAATCTGCGGTTGAGGTCTTTGGTTTGCTTTGTTGAACCAACTCATACCATCCGTGTCCCAAATCACCAAGCCGCGCCAGTAACGAAGTTCAGGTTCTGGTGGTTGTTTGTCGAAACTTACCCGAAAGGCAACCTCGGGTGATTCGACCAGCTCCGCAAACTGACCGGGGGAGACACGATCGCTGAGTCCTGTTGTTCCGCTGGCACCAATACCAAGACTCCAGAGTGGATGTGTGATGCGAGGAAAAATAACAAAAAGAACGATTGCAATGGGAACGGCCTGAAGTGTAATGATCGCTGTTCTGGCAAAAGAGGTATAGCTGCGGTGCGATGGCTTTATACGATTTATCTCAATCAGTAGGGCAGTTAAACAGACCATGATGAGACTCAGGTAGAGTGCCATCGCCATTGATTGATTGAATAGAAAGTGGGTAACAATAACGAAGTAAGAGATAAAAACAGCGTTGTAAATATCCCGTCTTTTTCTAACTTCCAAGGTTTTGAGCATCATCATTACAGTGAGTAGACCAACCCCAGCATCGCGACCAATCAATGTATGAAATTGATTGAAAACCAGAAATACGCCACTCAAGGTTAAGAGTACCAGTAACCATCTGCCAGGTTGTAGCTGGTTATAGCGAAGGCTAATAAATCGCCATAACAAAAGAAATAGCAGAAACAGTGAAATCGGCGTCGGCAGATGCAACCCATGAGGCAGAATGGCCAGACCGGTAAAGAGACTAACCATATGGTGTTGACGAGCGGTCAGGCTGTGTTCAGTGGTGAGCATTTTGATAACCGAATTTGGCTAATGCGGAGAGGCACTTCTGCATATGATTGGTGCCCAGATCACAGGGAATGGAAACACCAGGTATATGCAGGGAGTAGGCGTGCCGCTGCTCCTCTTGCTGAATGATGAATCGACATAGCAGACTGAGGCGTCTCTCAGGTTCCTGCTCGGGTATAAGATCCCAATCAAGTCGTATCTCAATATGTCGATCACCACCGAACTGTTTGCTCAACAACCCCTGCTTTTTTGCGTAGGCCTTCCAGTCGATATGTTTTGGTGAGTCACCGGAACGGAAAGCTCGTAAACCAACAAAGTCATCGGCGCCTACCCCCCGGTCTCCACTGTTACTACTTGTATAGCTGGTAGTTACCGGTGGCTCTCCTTGCTCAGCAGGTTTCGGATAGACGAGACAATTTAGATCAAGTTGAGCATAGGTCCAGGCATGAAAAAGTCCAAGAGGATAGGTGGTGTGAAGAGAGACCTGAGGTAGAGGGAATATACCGCGCTTACGGCTCGAAAGCGGTAGATGGATGGGTAAGCGCTCACTATTTGGTATATCGATGCTGTCACCGTTGGTCTTGCGATGCTTTAGCGTGATACCGAATCGATCGAGATTTGAAGGATTGATCAGGGATAGCGAGAAATCTGCTGTTTCACCTGCAAATACTGAATCGACATGTTGTGGCTGAAGCTTTAAACCCAACAGATTCCGCCAGGTGTGGAGAATGCTGGTGATCCAGATTCCCCCAAGAAGAAAGGTTGCAAGATGACCCAGGTTACTGCCGTAATTGATCGAGCCTGCCAACATCGCCAACAGTACCATGGCGAGCAGTATTCCCTGTTTAGTCGGCAGGATGTAGATGCTGCGTGCCTGAATGGTTACCCCACCTTGCAGATCAGGTTTTGCCTGACGGCGAAATTGCTTTATCCAGGAATAGAGGGCGTTTTTTAACATCTATGGTAGAGGTACCTTGTTTAGAAGATCCTTGACCAGACCATCCCCGCTGATACCACTCTTCTCACCGGAAGTCTGTAATCGATGGCCGATAGTGGCAGGCAGTACGGCTTGTAGATCCTCAGGTAAAACAAGATCACGATCTTCAAGAAAGGCCCATGCGCGGGCAGCTTGGAGTATTGCCAAACCAGCTCTGGGTGATAACCCGAGGCGGTAATCTGGCATGTTTCTGGTGTGAGCCAGAATGTCCTGACAATAGTCAATCAGGGCATCAGCTACATGTACCTCTGCCACCTGTTTCTGATATTCGAAGAGACTTTGCGTGTCGAGTACTACTGGATGATCTTCCAACGCAGCACGACGGTCACCCCCTGCCAGTAGATCCCGCTCAGCGGCCCGTCCAGGATAACCGATGTTAATACGCATCAGGAAACGATCAAGCTGGGATTCCGGCAAAGGGAAAGTACCCACCTGGTGACTGGGATTTTGCGTGGCGATAACAAAAAAGGGTTCAGGTAGTGTATAGGTCTTCCCGTCAGTGGTTACCTGCCGTTCCTCCATGGCTTCAAGCAGAGCACTCTGGGCCTTGGGAGTGGCGCGATTGATCTCATCCGCGAGTACCAGTTGTGCGAATATCGGGCCTCGATGGAACTGAAAACTCTGCTGCTTGGCTTCATAGATTGAGACACCGATGATGTCCGCAGGCAGTAGGTCGCTGGTGAATTGGATGCGTTGGTAGTGCAGGCCCAGAAGATGGGCCAGGGTATGGGCCAATGTGGTTTTGCCTACGCCAGGTACATCTTCGATCAACAGATGGCCCCTGGCTAAAAGACAAGTCAAAGAGAGTTTGACCACCTCCTGCTTTCCCAGCAGGATGCTACCTGCCGCTTTCATCACCCCACCTAATTCAGAACCCATTACTTGCCTCTTCTTATTGATCAAAGGAAACCGGATGTTGTCAGGTTTCCCGCGTGGTTTTTTGCCCTGCAGATTCAATCATCCACAGTTTCTTTCTATACGCTAACTGCTCAACCTGATAACTACAGGTTGTTATTCGGCCTGAGTTGCTCATTGCTGAACACAGACTGCCTGATTTAAGTTGGATTCATAGATACTTTCACTAACTCCCTCTTCCTTTGTGGGGTGATGTAAAAAGCTGCCTGATTACTCAACCCCCTTTGTCCTGCTCATTTTCAGGAGTAGAAGGGACGCTCAGGATCAGATAAATGACTATAGTGAATTAGATGTTTCCTGTTAAATATCTCATTCATCCTATGAATCAGTTAAAATAGCGGGTTCGTTGGTTCTTTTTATCAGAAATCGCTATTTACATACCATATATGTCAATTTCTGATCTACGGTTAGCGGCCATTTAACGCTTAATTATGACAATGTTATTTACCGATAAGTTTGATGTGATTGTGGTTGGAGGCGGACATGCCGGTACTGAGGCGGCACTGGCAGCTGCTCGCATGGGTTCCCGAACCCTGCTGCTGACCCACAATATCGAAACCCTTGGTCAAATGAGTTGCAATCCAGCGATTGGTGGCATCGGTAAAGGCCATTTGGTCAAAGAGGTGGATGCGCTGGGTGGGGCCATGGCGCATGCCGCCGATTTGGGTGGTATTCAGTTCCGGACCCTCAACTCTCGCAAAGGTGCAGCAGTCAGGGCAACCAGGGCTCAGGCTGATCGGGTACGCTACAAAGCAGCGATTCGTCATCTACTGGAAAATCAACCCAACCTTCAGCTGTTTCAGCAAGCAGTGGATGATCTGTTGGTTGAACAGGATAAAGTCACGGGCGTTGTCACCCAGATGGGGCTTAAATTTCGCGCCGAAGCGGTGGTGCTTACTGTTGGTACGTTCCTTGGCGGCCGGATACACATCGGCCTCTCAAACTATGAAGGCGGCCGGGCCGGTGATCCGCCATCCAATGCCCTCTCCAAACGTCTCAGAGACCTGCCGTTTCGGGTCGAGCGTTTGAAGACCGGTACCCCGCCGCGAATCGATGGACGTTCTATCGACTATTCGCAGCTTCAAGCTCAGCCTGGGGACAGACCGACACCAGTTTTTTCGTTCCTAGGCTCCAGAGATCAGCATCCCCAACAGGTGAGTTGTCACATCACTCATACCAATCAACAGACCCATGAGATCATTCGTGGTGGACTCTCACGTTCACCAATGTATGCCGGGGTTATCGAAGGTGTTGGTCCTCGCTACTGCCCTTCGATTGAAGACAAAATCGTGCGCTTTGCCGATAAGGATTCCCACCAGATCTTTATTGAGCCGGAAGGGTTGGATACCAACGAGATTTATCCCAATGGGATATCCACCAGTCTGCCATTCGATATTCAGTTTCAACTGGTGCGATCGATGAAAGGCTTTGAACAGGCTCAGATTACCCGGCCAGGCTATGCCATTGAATATGACTTTTTTGATCCAAGAGAGCTGAAAGCCTCTCTGGAGACCAAACATGTCGAAGGGTTGTTTTTTGCCGGCCAGATCAACGGCACCACCGGCTATGAAGAGGCGGCAGCCCAGGGGCTGCTCGCAGGAATCAATGCGGCACGCTACGCAAAAGAGCAGCAACCCTGGTCTCCCAGAAGGGACGAGGCCTATATGGGGGTGATGGTGGATGACCTGATAACCCAGGGCACCCAGGAACCCTACCGGATGTTCACAAGCAGGGCTGAATACCGTCTGCTACTAAGGGAAGATAATGCTGATCTGCGACTCACCGAGACAGGTCGAGAGCTTGGGGTAGTGGATGATCAACGTTGGCAAGCATTTTGTGAAAAGCGCGAAAATATTGAGCGAGAGCAACAGCGTTTGAAAGATATCTGGTTACGACCCTCCGATGTTGAATCAGATCAGGCTGAAGCCATATTCGGCGCAAACCTGTCGAAAGATGCCTGCGCCCTCAATTTGCTGGCAAGGCCAAATGTCGCCTATCGGGATCTGATGACGATCCCCAAGCTGGGATCCGGCCTTAATAATTCCCAGGAGATCGAGCAGCTGGAGGTACAGGCAAAATATGCCGGTTATATCGAACGTCAGAAAGGTGAAATCGACAAACAACGAGCCAATGAAGCAGTAACTCTGCCGCAAGATCTGGACTATGCGAACGTTCGCGGGCTCTCCTCTGAAGTACGGGAAAAATTCCAGAGGCACAGACCGGAAACCTTGGGACAGGCAGGGCGCATTCCGGGGGTAACACCTGCAGCGATCTCATTGCTGTTGATTCATCTGAAGAAGCGTTCAGCCTGATGGCGACACCTGAATTTGATAGATCCGCTTGTCAGATGCGCCTGTCAGATGGGGCGGACCATATGGGTATTACACTGAGTGAATCCCAACAGGGCCAGCTTTTGGATTATCTTGCGTTGATGTCGAAGTGGAATAAGGCCTACAACCTCACTGCAGTTCGCGATCCTGTGGAGATGGTGGGCCGACATCTACTCGACAGTCTGGTGCTTCTGCCCTATCTGAAGGGTAATAACTGCCTCGATATGGGGACGGGGCCAGGTCTACCTGGAATACCTCTGGCAATCATGCGCCCCGATATTCGCTTTACACTACTCGACAGCAATAGCAAAAAAGTTCGTTTTCTGCGTCAGGTCGTCCTCGAGCTTGGATTGGATCACTGCGAACCGGTACATAGCCGGATAGAGGGGTACCAAGCTGAGCATCCATTCGAGGTTATAACCGCCCGGGCACTGACCTCGCTGCCTAAACTTCTCGAACTGAGTCGGGCTCTGCGTAGTGATGAGAGTGAATTACTGGCCATGAAGGGCCGGGTACCGGAACTGGAGATCGAAGAGATAAAGGCAGCCTATGATTGTACGATCATTCCGTTACAGGTAGCTTTTACTGAGGGAGAACGCTGCCTGCTTAGGGTTAGAAGGGTAGTTTCAGAGACCCGGCTCACTTCGGATACCGCTCTGTAATCGAGGGATCAGCCCCCCATCGGCACTCAACATGAGAGAAAGGTTACCACCTTGAGCGACTGTACCGTTATGATAGGCTCTTCCTGTCACTGTGGAATTAAGTAGACCAACATGGGTTACATCATCTCCATCGCTAACCAGAAAGGCGGTGTCGGCAAGACAACCACCACCGTTAATCTGGCGGCATCCCTGGCCGCAATGAAAAAACGTGTTCTGTTGGTAGACCTGGATCCCCAGGGAAATGCCAGTATGGGCAGCGGTATCGATAAGCACAATCTGGAAGTCACCAGTTGTGAGTTATTGCTGGGTGATGCCACCCTGCACGACGCCCTGCAGACCTCCCCTGAAGGTGGCTTTGATGTCATCCCCTCGAATGCTGATCTGACCGCCGCAGAGGTGGGTTTGATGAACAGTTCGATGCGAGAGAAACGGTTGGATCTGGCACTCGCCCCGGCAAAAGAGAGCTATGATTATATTCTGGTCGATTGCCCCCCATCCCTGAACATGCTCACCCTCAATGCCCTGGTGGCAGCGGATGGCGTATTGATCCCCATTCAGACTGAGTACTATGCCCTTGAGGGACTGTCGGCGCTGATGAATACCGTCGAACAGATTCGCTCCCATCTCAATCGTGACCTGAAGATTGAAGGGTTTCTGCGTACCATGCACGATCCCCGAAATAATCTGGCCATAGATGTGTCAGGGCAGCTGCTTGCTCACTTTAAGGATGCAGTATTCAACACCATTATCCCCCGCAACGTACGGGTAGCCGAGGCACCAAGTCACGGATTGCCGGTATTGCTTTACGATAAACTATCCCGAGGCGCAACCTCCTATCTGGCCCTGGCCAGTGAGTTAGTGCGACGCCATCGCCTGCGTGACAGCGAAGCTAAAACGGGTTAACGGAAAAAATATATGGCAGCAAAGAAAAGAGGTTTAGGTCGTGGACTGGATGCCCTGTTGGGAGGAATGCAGTCTGAGGGCGAGCAGAGTGGTTCTGATACGGATACCAATGAGAGTAAACGCGACAACCTGAGTCGATTGCCTGTTGATCTGATACAACGGGGGCGATATCAGCCACGCCGGGAGTTTGATCCAGACAGCCTAAGAGAACTGGCCGACTCGATTGCGGCTCAGGGTGTAATCCAACCGGTGATTGTGCGTTCGATTGAGAATGACCGTTACGAGTTGATCGCTGGTGAAAGACGCTGGCGGGCAGCCCAGCAGGCAGGTTTGGATGAGATCCCGGTAGTGATCAAGGAGGTCACTGAAGAGGCCGCCATGGCCATGGGGCTGATCGAAAACATCCAGCGGGAGGACCTTAATCCCCTGGAAGAGGCGAACGCCCTGAGCCGACTACTGCATGAGTTTGGATTAACCCACCAGGAAGTGGCGAAAGCGGTTGGTAAATCCCGCACCACAGTAACCAACCTGTTACGTCTGCTTGATCTCAACGAGGAGGTCAAATCTCTGGTAGAGACAGGTCGTATCGAAATGGGTCATGCGCGCTCCCTGCTGGGCCTGAAAGGAGAAGATCAGACAAAAGCGGCCAATTTAGTCGTTAGCCAGGGCCTCTCTGTACGTGAGACCGAACGGCTTGTGAGAAAACTGCAGAATGAATCCGAGAACCCCAAGCCAAAATCTGCAGCACCAGTGGTAGATCCGGATATACGCCGTCTGGTAACAGACCTATCGGAAAAGCTCGGTGCCAAGGTTGATCTAAAGCAAGGCGGCAAAGGTAAAGGAAAGCTGATCATCGACTACAACAGTCTGGATGAGTTGGAAGGTATTCTGGACCACATCAAATAGTAATCTGAGTAAATTTCGGAACATTGACATCTGCCTGTAAAAGCATCTCGTAGGGTGCGGCCCTGCCGCACCATGCCCAACCAAACCGAAATCTAATGATGAGCAGGTTAACCGAAAGTTTCTGTCTATAGAAACTGGCGTCACTATAGTTGTGATTTCTGAGGTATCCACTTCCGCATGGTGTTGCCATGCCCACCGTTTATATTCCCAAGCTGTGAGTTACGTAATCTAGGTTCAAAGGGTCTACCCTTCAAACACGACTGTTTCTACACTTTATCCTCGTTCCCACGCTCTGCGTGGTAACGCATATGGTAAGTAAAAACAGAGCAATGAGGTATGTGCTCCTGCTATATGCGTTCCCACGCGGAGCGTGGGAACGAGATAAATATATTGAATTCCGGTTGCTCTGTATATCTTGGTATATGCTTACAATAATGACTCACGCAAAGCCGCCAAGCACGCAAAGAATTACCGAATTAATCTCAGTGTTCAGTACATGAATTACAGAGCTGTGATTAGGTTTCAAGCCAAACCTCCTCACAGGCTACATAACGCTCAAGGGAATTTCTGTTTTCTCTTAGCGTTCTTTACGTCATTGAGAGAGTTATAAAAATATATTGAATTCCGGTTGTTCTGCATATCAGGGTATATGCTTACAATAATGCCTCACGCAAAGCCGCCAAGCACGCAAAGAATTACCTAATTAATCTCAATGGTCTGTGCTTGAATTACAGAGTCGAGAAAAGGTATCAAGCTGAAGCATTTGCCTGATGTTATTTTGAAACAAAGCCATCTACAATATTTTAGCAAGTCCAGTTATCTATTGAGGTACTAAAGTGAAAATGATAGTTCGAACTTTAATACATTTTGTATTTGCAGGAATATTCAGCACAAGTGTGTTGGCTACAGATGTAATCACCCAAAAAAATATAGGCCTGCAAGCAGCGAACGACATCGCTAAAATGAGTATCGATGCTTGTCGGGAAAAGGGATATAACGTCTCCGCTGTAGTGGTGGACAAACACGGAAATTTACGTAGTGCCATGCGTGATGATCTGGCAGCAAATCCAACTCTGGAGATCGCAGAAAGAAAAGCAAATATGGTAATTATGTCAGGCATTGCATCAGGCTCTTTCCGTGATGCCAGAAGAGATATCCAACAAGAGCTAAATCATATTGATGGTTTAATTGTGATGCAGGGTGGGTTACCTATAAGGGCTGCCGGATCGTTGATTGGTGCAGTGGGAGTGAGTGGCGCACCAGGTGGAGAAAAAGATGAAGCCTGCGCTGCTGTGGCTATAGAGAAAATATCTGAACGATTGGAATTTGCAGATGAATGATTTTCACTGATTGATACATTTATGGATATTAAAAGCCATCTTTATACAGGTGGCTTTTTTTATTATGCAGTGCCGAAGTTATCAATATCGTTTAGTAAGTTGTTTGGAGTTACATCAAGTGTATGGATTGGATAATTCCATATAACCGCTTTTGGTGGGGCATGGCCCCACCCTACCGTTAAAATTGATTTGAGTGCTTATATAATAGATATCATAAACAGTATTGCGTAGGGTGGGGCCATGCCCCACCATACAGCTCTAAATTATGGCTTTGAACAGCTATCTCTAATCCCCAGCTATTGTGTCGTATTATTAACCCGGCGACTAAGTATGTTGTCTTAGGCCTCTCTTTATAAATCTCATATTGTTAGGGGTTTCAAGCCTGCCCTTGCTCGGTGTTGCGGCTCTTGACAAGGGAACAACCATTGCCTGCGAGCCGCGCCTTGATCAAGGGCAGGCTTGAAACCCTGAAGACGACATACTTAGTCGCCGGGTTAATAGTGGATGCAAACTCTCTATACTCACCTAGTAGGTATCACAGCTCATTGTGATACTTTCGTTAATACTATGCGTTACAAGAACTGCTAAAGTTTTACCCATCACGTCAAGACGCCTTTGTCGTCTTTTGTGTAACAACGATAAATTCTAGAATTGAGTTATGGAGAGCAGGTTTTAATACATGTATGAAGTAGAAAGCTGATGTTAGATTTTGACAACAGCAGCCAGTTGATCCATAGCTTAGAGATAAGGGTTTATCAAAGACTCAAAAAATTAGTGTAAAAAAATTGAATCCAACTGGGTGACTGAAGCGTAACTAATCTTGAACAAAGGGTTCAGATTCACTAAGAAATGAAAAAACACTATGCGGTTTTCGCATAATGAACAGCAAATAATCGCATTATTAAATTCATACATACTCTCGGAGGAGTAAATCATGAAAAAGACCAATACATCAGCCATCGTTGCAGGCGCAATTACCACAGCTTTAGCATTCTCCCCAGTTGGTGTTGCAAATGCAGCTGACACCGAAAAATGTTTTGGCGTAGCAAAGGCAGGCAAAAATGACTGTGCAGCCGGTCCTGGCACCAGCTGCGCAGGCACATCGACTGTAGATGCTCAAGGTAATGCCTGGATGCTTGTACTCAAGGGTAGTTGCGGAAAGATTGTCGGCGGCAGTCTGGATGCAAAATAGTCTGACCTGCTGGACCTGATATGGATACCACTAACATGTCTGGCAAAAAGCCTGCTCCGGTACCAATACGTGCCGGGGCTGGTTTAAAGCCCCAACATTATCAATCCGTGATCGAAAACCAGCCTGATGTTGGCTGGTTTGAGATACATCCAGAAAACTACATGGGTAGAGGTGGACCGCCGTTGCGCTATCTCGAACGGATACGCCAGGATTACCCTCTCTCACTTCACAGTGTTGGCACCTCACTTGGAAGTCACTTGCCTCTGGATATGTCGCATCTGAAACAGCTAAAGATTCTGGTTGATCGATTCGAACCGGGACTGGTTTCAGAACATCTATCATGGAGCCATGGATACGAGTGGTTTACCCATGATCTTATACCTCTGGTCTATACACCGGAAAGCTTACAGCTGATGGTTGATCATATTGAGCAGGTACAGGATTTTCTTCAAAGACAAATCCTGATAGAAAACCCATCCTCTTATCTGCAGTTTAAAGAGAGTGAAATACCAGAGCAGGTGTTTTACGTAGAAGCGGCAAAACGCAGTGGCGCAGGCCTGTTATTGGATATCAATAATGTGTTTGTCTCCTGTGACAATCATGGTTGGAGTAGTGAGGCCTATCTGGCAGACGTACCGATGGAGTTGGTTGGGGAGATTCATCTTTCTGGGCATTCGATTCAGCAACTTGAGGGGGAAACCTTGAGGATAGACGACCATGGTTCACCGGTTTGTTCCGAGGTGTGGGCGCTCTATCAACAATTCATAGCACGTCATGGCTTGGCGCCCACTTTAATCGAATGGGACAATAACATCCCTGAGTTTCCTGGCTTGCTTCAAGAAGTGACAGCCGCGCAGAGTCTAATGGATGAAGTAGTCGACGAGGAGATTAAAGATGTCGTTGTTGGCTGAGATGCAGAGAAGCTTCTGTGATGCGCTTCGATCATCGGAACCACCAGATTCAGCGTTGTTGGATGCACTACCCAACGATGGCTTAGCACTTCAAAGATTTCAGGTTTATCGAAACAATTTTATTGTTTTAAATGGTGACGCCATTGCTGATATGTTCCCTGTCATTAAACGATTGGTGGGTGATGAAGCATTTCGTATGTTAGCAACAGCTTATGTACGTAAACATCCGCCCATGGAACGTATACTGCTTTTGTATGGGGAAGCCTTCCCTGACTTTCTGCAATCGATTCCAGAATTATCAGGCCTGCCTTACCTGGCTGATGTTGCTCGATTGGAGTTTGCATGGACAGCGGCTTACCACGCAGCTGATGCTGTAGCACTTCAAGTGCAGCAGATTTCTGATTTGGATGATAGCGCCTTTGAGTCCCTTATGCTCAAACCCCATCCTTCTATTCAGTTTCTTGAATCCGAATATCCCGTCTATCGTATCTGGGAGACTAATCAATCCGATGATCAGGATGAACAGGTATCTCTGGACGAAGGATTTTGTCGATTGGTCGTGATCCGTCCCGAAATGGAAGTTGAGGTACGCGAAGTTAGTACTGGAGCATTTATATTTCTGAAACAACTCCATGCCTCTGTAACAGTGGGTGAAGCTTATGAACACACTGTTCAGTTTGATCCTGAATTTGATTTGCAGGCCTTTTTTCAACGCCATTTATTAGATGGGACGTTCTGCAGTCTTTAAAGTATTTTCGAACATTCAAACCATAGATTTTAAAATATGAATACAATAATTAACGGCCTGATATCCATTTTTGACTTTATCGCCAAGTTGGTGCCGGATTGGCTGATCTCACTTCTGGCCAGAGGGGCGATAGCTTATACTTTCTGGTCTTCAGGACGTTCCAAGGTGTCGGGTATACTCGATATCTCTCAGTCGACCTACCTGTTATTTGAACATGAATATAACGTTCCTCTGATCCCCTTTCAGATTGCGGCACATATGGCGACCTATGCAGAACACCTGTTTCCCATCTTGTTGGTGTTTGGTCTATTTACCCGATTTGCCGCGCTATCACTATTGATGATGACCGCGGTAATCCAAATCTTTGTCTACCCGGACGCTTGGAATGTCCACATGTGGTGGGCTATTGCTTTGCTGTTCCTGCTTCGGCATGGCGGCGGTAAGGTTTCCCTCGATCAGTTATTGTGGAAGAGATGATTGCAGGGTTTTGTTAGCCGGGTGTTTAGGCAGTATTCAGTTACGGAAACGCAGTAATTAACCCTATTTTATAGTAGGTTATTGTTGGTCTATTACCCGGCCTGGTTGAACTATGCTCAGGCTATGAAAAAATTTATGCATCTATCCTTTGACCTTATATTCCAGACCCCTTATACTCCTCCCTCCTTACTGGTTAGGCTCATATAGGGGTACCGGGAAACCGGCATGCAGCTTACCGGAAACAGTCAGATTCGCACCATCGTAGTGCTCCAATTTGGGGCAGCGGCGATTATCGGTCTGGGATTGCTGTTTTTCGGTAAAATCATCGCATTGTCAGGCTTCATTGGTGCTTTTATTGCCGCGATAGCGAATGGCTATTTCGCTCTCAGATCTTTTGCCCACTACCGTGCGCAGGAGCCGGAGAAGATAGCCGGGCGCATGTTCGGCGCTGAAATCCAGAAGATGATAATGACCGGATTGTTGTTCGGGTTGACAATTGTCACCTTCGAGTCGGTCAATATCGGTTTATTATTGGTCTGCTATCTGCTCGTTCAAGTAGCGGTGCCAGTTATAGTATTGATTTTTAGAGATAGACAGCTTTCATAGGTATAGGAAAAATGGCCGGCGACGCCCTTACCTCTAGTGAATACATCAAACATCACTTGACCAACCTAACCTTTGGTCAGCACTCCGACGGCAGTTGGGGCGTGGCGCATAGCGCTGCTGAAGCAAAGGAGATGGGTTTCTGGGCTATTCACCTGGACACCATGTTCTGGTCAATATTCCTGGGTGCGCTGTTCCTCTACTTTTTCTCCAAAGCGGCAAAGACTGCAACCCAGGGGGTTCCTGATGGTTTGCAGAATTTTGTTGAGTGGATTGTCGAGTTTATCGACACCAGCGTGAGAGGCTCCTTCTCCGCGAAAAATTCTCTGGTTGCGCCCCTTGCGTTGACCATTTTTGTTTGGATCTTCCTTCAGAACTTAATGGATCTGGTCCCGGTTGATGTGATTCCTTTCATCAGTGGACTGTTGGGCATTCATTTTATGAAGGTCGTCCCCTCCACCGACCCGAACGCGACTTTTGGCATGGCCATTGGGGTGTTTCTGCTGGTGCTGTTCTACAGCATCAAGATAAAGGGTGTTGGTGGCTTTGTCGGGGAGTTGACCCTTCAGCCCTTCTCCGCCAAGAATCCTGTTGTCAATCTTCTATTCATTCCAGTTAACTTTATACTTGAGTTTGTCAGTTTGATTGCCAAACCTATTTCACTTGCCCTGCGTCTGTTCGGTAACATGTACGCGGGTGAGATGATCTTTATACTGATCGCCATTATGTACAACGCCGGATTGATTTTCGGCCTGTTTGGTGGCGTTCTACAGCTGGGATGGGCCATATTTCATATCTTGATTATCACACTGCAGGCGTTCATTTTTATGACCCTGACCATTGTGTACCTGGATATGGCGCACCACGAACATTGATCACATTTTCTTAAACTATCTAGTTCATTAAACGGGAGACCAATAATGGAACAAGCACTGCTGTACATTGCCGGCGCGATCATGATGGGCCTTGGCGCCCTGGGCGCGGCGGTAGGCATCGGCGTTTTGGGTGGCCGCTTTCTCGAAGGCGCTGCTCGTCAACCTGAACTCATTCCTATGTTACGTACCCAGTTCTTCATCGTCATGGGTCTGGTAGACGCTGTACCCATGATCGCTGTGGGTCTGGCTATGTACGTATTGTTCGCTGTAGCCTAATAAGCTTTGAGCGAACTCTCTCTCATCTCGTCCAACGAGAGGTAATTCCGGGATGAACATCAATCTGACTCTTATAGGTCAGCTGCTCTCTTTCGCGGTGTTCGTGTGGTTCACCATGAAGTATGTGTGGACCCCGATAATGGGAGCGCTGGAAACCCGTAAAAAGGAGATAGCCGACGGACTGGCAGCTGCCGAACGTGGCCAACACGAGCAGGAGCTGGCTAAGGAACGTGCCAAAGACGTGCTGCATGAAGCTAAGTCTCAGGCTGCTGAGATTGTGGCTCAAGCACAGAAGCGTGCTGCAGAAATTGTCGATGAGTCCAAAGGCACAGCCCGCGTAGAAGGTGAGCGTATTCTCACTGCTGCACAGGCTGAAATCGAACAGGAAGCCAATCGCGCGCGTGAAAGTCTGCGTGAGAAGGTTGGGCTCCTGGCTGTGGCGGGTGCTGAAAAAATTCTCAAAAAAGAGATCGGCGCCGACACACACCAGGATATTGTCACGGCCTTGGCCGAAGAGATTTAGGGCAGAACTATGGCCGGTGAAGCTACCACAATAGCCCGCCCCTACGCGGAAGCGGTGTTTGCACATGCCGATGAGAAAGGTAACCTCGAGCTTTGGCAAGAGATGCTGACCTTTCTATCGACCGTCGTTGAAGATGAAGCGGTTTCTAAGATTGTCAGAAACCCGCTAGTTGATCAGCAGGCAATGACCGATCTGTTGCTGGAGATTGCCGGCGGTCGGGTAAATGAAGAGGGCAGTAATCTGATCCGACTTTTGGTTCAGAATCGCCGTCTTCAGGTGCTGCCTGAGATCAACGTACTCTTCGAAGAGCTGAAAGCGGATAAAGAGAAGGTGATGAATGTCCATGTCACCTCTGCTTACGCGCTCAAGCCCGCGCAGGAAAAACTCATTGCTGAAGCCTTAAAGGCGAAGTTGGGACGTGATATCACCATCACCAGCGAGAAAGACACTGACCTGATTGGTGGTGTTCATATTCGCGCCGGAGATATGGTGATCGACGGTTCCGTCCGTGGAAAACTTCAGCAACTGGCTAACGAATTGGGAATCTAAGCGAGAAGCCATCATGCAACTCAATCCATCCGAGATCAGCGAGCTGATCAAAAATAAGATCGAGAAATTCGATCTCAAGACCGAAGCCCGTAACGAGGGTACGATCATCAGTCTGACTGATGGTATCGCCCGCATCCATGGTCTCGAAGACGTTATGTCTTACGAGATGCTGGAGTTCCCGGGTAACACTTTTGGGCTGGCGCTCAACCTGGAACGTGATTCAGTCGGTGCTGTTGTACTGGGTGATTACAAGCACATGAGTGAAGGAGACGCGGTAAAATGTACCGGTCGAGTTCTCGAAGTGCCGGTTGGTGAAAGCATGCTTGGGCGAGTGGTCGATTCCTTGGGTACCCCCCTTGACGGAAAAGGCGACATCACTCCTGAAGCTACCTCGCCTATCGAAAAAGTGGCGCCTGGTGTTATCGAGCGTAAGTCGGTAGATCAACCGGTTCAGACCGGTGTTAAAGCGATCGACGCCATGGTGCCGATCGGTCGTGGTCAGCGTGAGCTGATTATCGGTGATCGTCAGACAGGTAAGTCTGCCGTTGCTATCGACGCAATCATCAATCAGAAGGGCACCGGCGTAAAATGTATCTACGTTGCCGTTGGCCAGAAGAACTCAACAATTGCACAGGTTGTCCGTAAGCTCGAAGAGCATGATGCCATGGCTCACACCATCATCGTTGCTGCACCTGCTGCCGATTCTGCTGCGATGCAGTTCATCGCCCCCTACTCCGGTTGCACCATGGGTGAATATTTCCGGGACAAGGGTGAAGATGCACTGATCATCTATGATGATCTGACCAAACAGGCATGGGCTTACCGTCAGGTATCTCTGCTGCTGCGTCGTCCACCAGGTCGTGAAGCTTACCCAGGTGATGTTTTCTACCTGCATTCACGTCTTCTGGAACGTGCTGCACGGGTCAATGCTGACTATGTCGAGAAGAAGACTGGCGGCAAGGTCAAGGGTCAAACCGGTTCACTGACTGCATTGCCGATCATTGAAACCCAGGCGGGTGACGTCTCTGCCTTCGTACCTACCAACGTGATCTCGATTACCGACGGCCAGATCTTCCTAGAAGCGGATCTGTTCAACGCCGGTATCCGTCCTGCTATCAACGCCGGTCTTTCCGTATCGCGTGTTGGTGGTGCTGCACAGACCAAGATCATCAAGAAGCTTGGTGGTGGTGTTCGTCTGGCACTGGCTCAATATCGTGAGTTGGCTGCGTTCTCTCAGTTCGCATCAGATCTCGATGAAGCAACTCGTAAGCAGCTGGAACGAGGCGAGCGAGTGACCGAGCTAATGAAGCAGGCACAATACTCACCCCTCTCAGTATCAGGCATGGCCGTCTCTCTGTTTGCTGCAAACGAAGGCTACCTGGATGATGTAGAAGCACCAAAAGTGGTTGATTTCGAAGCATCGCTGCAAGGCTATATGAAGAGCAACCAAAAAGAGCTGATGGACAAGATCGATGAGACCGGTGATTACAACACCGATATCGAAAATGCCCTGAATGAAGCCCTCAAGGACTTCAAGGCTAACCACACTTGGTAGACGTCGGGCAATCACGAGATAAGGTTTAAGCTATGGCGGGTGCAAAAGAGATCCGGACACAGATCGGCAGTATCAAGAATACTAGCAAGATCACAAAGGCCATGGAGATGGTGGCCGCTTCCAAGATGCGTAAGGCGCAGAACCGCATGGCGGCTACACGTCCCTATGCTGAGAAGATGCGTAATGTAATTGGACATCTTTTCCATGCGCATCCGGAGTACAAGCACACCTTTATGATTGAACGTGAGGTGAAGCGGGTAGGTTACATTATCGTCTCTTCAGACAGAGGTCTGTGTGGCGGATTGAACAACAACCTGTTCCGTAAGCTGGTCAAAGAGTTGAAAGAGCATCGCGAAAGTGGTGTTGAGATCGATTTCTGTACGGTCGGTAACAAAGCATTGGGTTTCTTTGGCCGCTTCGGTGGCAATATCGTCAGTCAGGCTGTCCACCTTGGTGATATGCCTCACATTGAAGATCTGATCGGTACGGTCAAAGTCATGCTGGATGCCTATTCTGAAGGTAAGATAGATCGCATCTATATTGCCTACAACAACTTCGTCAATACCATGACTCAGAGTCCAACCTTTGAGCAGATTGTTCCCATTCCGTCCAATATGGAAGAGGATCTCAAGCATCACTGGGACTACATCTATGAGCCTGATTCTAAAGAGGTTCTAGACAATCTGCTGGGTCGTTATGTCGAGTCACTTGTCTATCAGGCGGTAGTTGAAAATGGCGCATGCGAACAGTCTGCGAGGATGGTGGCGATGAAGTCGGCATCAGATAACGCGAAGAGCCTGATTGATGAACTGCAATTGATCTACAACAAGGCCCGTCAGGCTGCGATCACGCAGGAGATCTCAGAAATCGTGGGTGGTGCGGCTGCTGTCTGATGACAGGACCAGTAACAGAATTTTGTTTTTTATCTTTTTGAGAGTCGCCTCGAGCGGCAAGAGGAACCAGAAATGAGTTCGGGCAAAGTAGTTGAAATCATCGGCGCTGTGGTGGACGTAGAATTTCCCCGTGGCGAGATGCCTAAGGTCTACGAGGCACTGAAGATCGACGAGGCGAATCTCACCCTGGAAGTACAACAGCAGTTGGGTGACGGTGTGGCGAGAGCCATCGCCATGGGTTCGACAGACGGACTTAAGCGCGGCGTAACAGTCGAAGCTACCGGTGCACCAATCAGTATCCCTGTAGGTCAGGGTACGCTGGGTCGCATCATGGATGTACTGGGCAACCCTGTCGACGAGGCTGGTGACGTAAAATACGATAAGTTGATGCCAATCCATCGTGAAGCACCTAAGCTGGAAGATCAGGCGGCAACAACTGAGATTCTGGAGACAGGTATCAAGGTTATCGATCTGATCATGCCGATCTCCAAGGGTGGTAAGATCGGTCTGTTCGGCGGTGCTGGTGTAGGCAAGACCGTTACCCTGATGGAGCTGATTCGTAACATCGCGGTAGAGCACTCCGGCTTCTCTGTATTTGCCGGTGTTGGTGAGCGTACTCGTGAAGGTAATGACTTCTACCATGAGATGGATGAAGGCGGCGTACTCGATAAGGTAGCTCTGGTTTACGGGCAGATGAATGAGCCTCCTGGCAACCGTCTTCGTGTTGCGTTGACTGGATTGACCATCGCTGAGAACTTCCGTGACGAAGGTCGTGACGTATTGATGTTCGTTGATAACATCTATCGTTACACCCTGGCGGGAACCGAGGTATCTGCACTGCTTGGCCGTATGCCATCAGCGGTAGGTTATCAGCCAACGCTGGCTGAAGAGATGGGTGCTCTGCAGGAGCGTATCACCTCAACAAAGACTGGTTCGATCACCTCATTCCAGGCGGTATACGTACCTGCTGATGACTTGACCGATCCGTCTCCAGCAACAACCTTCGCCCATTTGGACGCGACCTTGGTACTTTCTCGCCAGATTGCAGAGCTGGGCATCTACCCTGCGGTTGATCCACTCGATTCTACTTCACGTATTCTTGATCCCAACGTAGTTGGTCAGGAGCACTACAGTGTTGCCCGTAACGTTCAGGGTACATTGCAGCGCTATAAAGAGTTGAAGGATATCATCGCCATTCTGGGTATGGATGAGCTTTCTGAAGAAGATAAACTGGTCGTACAGCGCGCTCGTAAGATGCAGCGCTTTCTGTCCCAGCCATTCTTCGTGGCAGAGGTATTCACCGGATCACCCGGTAAGTATGTCTCACTGAAAGACACCGTTTCCGGATTCAAGGCGATTGTTGAAGGTGAGTATGACCACTTGCCAGAGCAGGCCTTCTACATGGTCGGCAGCGTCGAAGAAGCAGCCGAACAAGGCGGGAAGGGCTAACAGCCCGGGAGATTTAAGATGGCCATGACCATACATGTGGACATCGTCAGCGCCGAGGGTGAGATCTTCAGTGGAATAGCTGAGATGGTCTATGCACCAGCTGTCATGGGTGAAGTGGGTATTGCACCACGCCATACGCCAATGGTTACCCAGTTGAAACCTGGTGAAATACGGGTTGATACCGGCAGTGGCAAGGATATGCAGCATTTCTATGTCTCAGGCGGCATCCTTGAAGTTCAGCCTCATGTCATAACAGTATTGGCTGACACCGCCATTCGTGCTGCTGATCTTGATGAAGCGGCTGCGCAGGAAGCTAAACGTCGGGCCGAAGAGGCCATGTCTGATCGAAGTGCCGAGTTCGAATATGCTAAAGCTCAGTCTGAGCTGGCGGAAGCGGTTGCACAACTACGTGCTATCGAAAGAATTCGCAAAGGCAAGCGCGGTTAAATCCCCTCATAATGAATGGGCCTGAGCAATCGGGCCCACTACCCCACCCAATATGTCTAAAGAAGTAATACAAACCGGTAAGTTCGTTTCACTCACCTACGCGATTCTCGACAAGGATGGGAATGTACTTGAACAGAGTGATCTACCTGTCAGTTACATCCATGGCGGTGAGACAGAGCTGATTGGCGGCATGGATCGCGCGGTGGCCGGTAAAGCTCAGGGCGAAGAGGTCACGATGACAATTGCTCCTGAAGATGGCTTTGGTGAGTATGACCCCAATTTAACCTTTACCGACGATCTTGAGAATGTCCCCCCTGAATTCCGTCAGCTAGGCGCTGAAGTTCAGATGCAGAACGAAGCAGGGGATGTGAAGAGTTTCTACGTGACTAAAATCGAAAACGGAAGCCTGACAGTCGATGGTAACCACCCGTTGGCAGGCAAATCCCTCAAGGTCCGGGTAAAAATTCTCGAAGTACGAGATGCCACCCAGGAAGACACCCTGCAAACGGGTATGCCTGGGCAGCCTCCCACCCTGAATTAAACGACCATAGCGATCAGGGACGATTTCGCGAAACTCTCTAATTCTAAGTTTTAAGTTTCCTTTGACTGTTGTACGCTGAGCGCTTGAAAGCTGAGCATCAACGGCTGATCTGTGTTTTAAGATTAATAATCAATTTGCTTTAACTGACTAGGGGGATAAAGGATGCATCTTGGTGCGCTAATTCTAGCTGCAGGGGAAGGGACGCGCATGCGTTCGAAACTTCCAAAAGTTCTGCATTCATTGGCGGGAAAGCCTCTACTATCCCATGTCATCGAAACCTCTCGTATAATCAATCCTGATGAGATTTCTGTCATTTATGGCCACGGTGGTGAGGAAGTTCTAACGCGTCTGGCAGCGGATGACCTAAATTGGATTGAGCAGCAGGAGCGATTGGGAACAGGCCACGCTGTGATTCAAGCCCTACCCCACCTGCAGCGTGTGGATCAGGTACTTATTCTCTATGGGGACGTACCGCTGATTAGTGGGCCGACTCTGGTCAGCTTGTTAAGTTGCTTGCATACCAGTGATCTCGCACTATTGACAGTCGACCTGGAAAACCCAACTGGTTACGGTCGAATTGTTCGTGATCGGGATGACCGCATAACACGTATTGTTGAACAGAAAGACGCCAGTTCAAGAGAGTTGGAGATCACAGAGATCAACACCGGTATCATGGCTGTCGACAGAGCTAAGCTCGAAGCCTGGCTGTCTCGCATTGATAACAACAATGCACAGAAAGAGTATTATCTGACAGATATTATCGCTTTAGCTGTTGAGGACGGGGTTAATATACAAGCCGTCCATCCACACAGCGAAGAAGAGGTGATGGGTGTCAATGATCGCAAACAACTCGCTTATCTGGAACGCCACTACCACAGAAACAAGGCAGATGAGTTGATGCAGTCCGGCGTTACCCTGGCTGATCCGGCACGTATTGATATTCGGGGTAAATTGAAAACAGGTCAGGATGTCTATATCGACTGCAATGTCATCTTTGAAGGGAGTGTCACCCTTGCTGACGGTGTTAGCATAGGCCCGAATGTTGTGTTGAAGAACTGCACTATTGGTGCAGATACCGAGGTATTTGCAAATAGTGTAATCGAAGATGCAGTGATTGGAGATGCATGTCGAATCGGCCCTTTTGCCCGTGTAAGACCAGAGAGCGAAATCGCGAATCAGGTACATATCGGTAACTTTGTCGAAATTAAAAAGAGTCAGGTTGCAGATGGCAGCAAGATCAACCATCTTAGTTACGTGGGTGATAGTGATATTGGATCAAAAGTGAATATCGGCGCTGGTACCATAACCTGCAACTATGATGGTGCGAATAAATTCCGCACGGTGATTGGTGATGGCGCGTTCATTGGCTCGGATACGCAACTGGTTGCGCCAGTTACAGTTGGGAAAGGTGCAACCATTGGGGCCGGTTCAACAATCACCAAAGATGCTCCTGAAGATAAATTGACACTCAGCCGTTCGAAACAGTTAAGCCTGGAAGGTTGGACGAGACCGGTTAAAAAACCAAAAGTATAAACAGGAATTGGAGAGTTCGTTATGTGTGGCATTGTTGGTGGTATCTCAAACCGGGATGTAGTGCCAGTCCTTATGGAAGGATTGAAGCGTTTGGAGTATCGCGGCTATGACTCGGCGGGCGTGGCTGTGCTCGATGATCATCAGCATCTGCAACGGATTCGTTCAGTGGGTAAGGTAGCAAGCCTGAAGGGTTTGATCGACCAGGCTGATATAAGCAGCCGACTGGGCATAGCTCATACACGTTGGGCAACCCATGGCATGCCATCAGAGCGAAATGCCCATCCACACATGAGCGGTGAAAGTGTCGCCATCGTTCACAACGGTATTATTGAAAATTACGCCGAACTAAGAGTAGAGCTCAGCGAAAAGGGTTTTGTTTTTACCTCTGAGACCGATACGGAAGTAATCGCCCATCTACTCGCCGATATCCTCAAGCAGGATGCAGACATCGTAAAGGCAGTTCGAACTGCTTCTAAAAAGTTAGTTGGTGCCTATGCCCTCGCAGTGGTCAGCCCGGATGACCCTGATCAAATGGTCGTCATTCGTGCCGGCAGCCCGCTTGTCATTGGTGTTGGTGAAGATGGAAACTATATCGCCTCTGATGTGTTTGCATTATTACCCGTTACCCAACAGTTTATCTTTCTCGAAGAGGGGGATTTGGCCCACATATCGAAGGAAAAGGTATCCATATACGATTTCAACGATGATGTTGTAGAGCGTGAAGTCCGCACCTCGCAGGTCTCATCAGCTAAGGCTGAGAAAGGCCCATACCGCCACTACATGCTGAAGGAGATTTTTGAGCAACCTGCAGTTATCGCTGAAACCCTGGAAGGACGTATACACAAGGGTCGTTTACTCGAAGAGTCGTTTGGACACGAAGCAAAAGCCCTGCTCGATAAAACCCGAAATGTACATATCGTCGCCTGTGGAACCAGCTATCATGCCGGACTTGTTGCCAGGTATTGGTTGGAAGAGATTGGTATACATTGCAGTGTCGAAGTAGCGAGTGAGTTTCGCTACCGTGAGGTAGTCGTACCAGAAGACACTCTCTTCGTAACCATCACCCAATCAGGCGAAACCGCTGATACCCTTGCAGCCCTACGAGGATCAGAGAGCAAAGGTTACCTGGGCAGCCTTGTTATTTGTAATGTTCCGGAAAGTTCTCTGGTACGGGAATCGAATGTTGCTTTGATGACAAGAGCTGGTCCAGAAATCGGAGTTGCGTCAACCAAAGCCTTCACTACCCAGCTGGTAGCCCTTCGTTTACTCACCCTTGCTTTAGCAAAACGCCGGGGTATGAGTGAAGAACGAGAAAAGGAGCTTGTGAATGAGCTACACGCCCTGCCCCGCCAGGTAGAGGTCATTCTCAAACAGAGCGATGCGATCAAGGAGATGGCGAACTCTTTTGCAGAGCGTAACCATGCACTGTTTCTGGGTAGAGGATGCTTCTATCCCATCGCGATGGAAGGTGCACTGAAGTTAAAGGAAATCTCCTACATCCATGCCGAAGCCTATCCCGCCGGAGAGTTGAAGCATGGTCCACTGGCACTGGTCGATGCAGAGATGCCAGTTATTTGTGCGCTACCCGATGATCCGCTTCTGGAAAAAGTGATCTCAAATTTGCAGGAAGTGAGAGCCAGAGGTGGTGAACTGTTTTTATTCAGTGACCACAATGTGAAGATAGGACTCGATCACTATCAGAATTTGACCCTCTCTGATATTTACCCTACAACCTCACCCATAGTCTACAGCGTTCCCCTGCAACTACTTGCCTACCATGTTGCCATATTGAAAGGTACGGATGTTGATCAACCTCGTAACCTTGCAAAGTCTGTAACAGTTGAATAAGGCAACTTCTTTTCAGTATTGAGCGGGAATAAAGTCCGTCACGGCAGTGCATGGATACTATTTTGCAGGTAATAGTTTGGTTGGCTCCACGCACCTGACTATCAGAATAGTGGGTTTCGACTCAAAGCATTTTCCATAGCTCTATCTGATGTTCTGCTCTGCGACCAAAGCGGCAGCGAGTATTTTGTTCGGTGGAGCCACTGGTTGTAACCCTACTCTATAATTGAATACGTGTTTCTTGCATCAGATTTCTCCATTCCGTTGAAATGCCACCACTCATGGGAAAGCGGGTAAAAACCAGCCTTAAGCATTACACGCTTCAACAGCGCTCGATTACTCTTTTGTTCATGGGATAGTTCGAAGCCCATTTCGTTAAGAAAATACTGCCAGTAAATAGCTACGTGGCTTTTGTAGAAAGGGCTAGGCCCCATATCTAGTCTCTCTCCATTCTGACCGATAATCGTGATATCTACAGCGATACCATAGTTGTGCATAGAACCATTCTTGGGGTTGGCTACGTACTTCTCAAACCGAGTTCCTTTCATTGTTTCGTACATTAAACGAGATACTGACCTAGGGCGCGCAGCATCCAATACCTGAAGTGAATAGATTGGTTTTTCCTTCTTCAAGAGCCGTTGTGCTTTAGAAAGCTTTTTAGCAACTCGCTTTCTCAGATAGGCCTTATTCATCCCCCCGTAAAAATCCTTCTGGAAGAAATTCTTATCTGCATCGGAGTTGACCAGGTCTACCTCGATGGAGCTATCTATCGTTGTTACATCAACTAGCCCAGCAGAGCGGAATTTGTTTTCGACATTATTCGCCAACAGCTCGCCTGTATAGATCAGGCAGAGAAGTAGCAACAACCTTTTAGTTAAACGATGCAGCATCTTCCATTTGGTTATAGCGTCTAGGCTCAGTGGGGCGAGCGATAGCGAGCATCCACTGTAGCCGATGGTTATGTTCAATTTTCATTCGTAGTGCGTCCATAAACGGCTGATTTTTATTACACGTTCTTCCTCAAAAGCTTGATAGACAAGCCTATGTTGAATGTTGATTCTTCTTGAATATGCACCTGATAAATCACCTACCAACTTTTCGTATGGAAGTGGATTTTGATATGGATCTTCTTTGAAAATTTCCAGAAGTGCCTGGGCCTTTTTCTTTAACCCTGATGCTGACAGTTTTTTAGCATCTTTTTGTGCTTGTTTCGTATACAGCAACTCCCAGCTCACCAATCAAGCTCCTTAGAGCATTCTGATAGGCCCGCCTTCATTCCTTCTTTTATTGACTCTCTCATTCCGGGTACAGAGAGTAGATGAAGGGTTTCAGCAATGGAGTTCCAATCCTCTTCGGACACTAGAACTGCATTCCCTCTTTTTCCTGTAATTACAATAGGTTGGTGAGTTTCTGAGGTCTCATCTATGAGGGTATATAGTTTAGATCGGGCTTCTGTAGCATTCAAAATGGTCATAACAACTACCTCCTTAGACCATGCGTACGACTAAACGTACGCAATATCAAGAGCTATATTGGGACATAACGAAGATGTAGAAGAACCTCTAAAATATTAACTATGCTGGATATTGACCTATTTTTTGCGTTCCTGCGTAATTCTTTAAGTACATCACATAGAAAAAACCAGTTTTATTAAAGTAGAACACGATAGGCAAATGTCCCTTAGGTTTTTCTATAGCTTCAACGCCCGTATTCAGGGGCCGAGGCGAAGCCGAGGTCCCAGCCCGAAGGGCGACTGTAATTACTTGTTAGGCGCCGTACCAAAAAACATTCTGCGTAAATCAGCAAATTCGCTGCCAGGCACCCAGTTTAGACCAATAAACCTAGGGGCAACATCTAAAGCTTGCTGAAAGGAAAAGTCAAAATCTTTCAGTCGCTTACCTGTATCAATACGATCTTCGCGAACCCCTCTTTTTATCAAAATGTTGATAGCCTGAAATATTGTTGCCTCAACCTCTGCCAAGTGTAGTTTTACTTGTTTAACAATACTGTATGCCAATAGTCCAACAAAGAAAAGAATAGTCAATAAGTGCAATCCACTTCTATCCAGCGCCCCGCCTAGATCGAAGTACGTATAGGCAAAAAGACAGGAAAACCAAAGTAGACCTAATTTGGCATAACATGAAACCCTGTATGCTCTACCACCATCTTCCCTGATTTCATCACGCCATTCATCCGATTGACTTAAACCCTTTTCCTTTTCTTCATCGATGATTGTTAGTGATCGGTTCTCTATATGGCGAACGTCCTCAATGCTGCCATCCTCCATCCACATTGTGCGTATAGCGTTCTTATCAACAAACAGCTCCGGGTTCCCATGATAGATTATTGAAGGTGGAATAATCTTACCGATAAAAAGGGCAAAACGTTCAATCAAGAACACGACCGCAAGAAACAGAATTATCAGGAAAAGCGGGATTGCTGTGGTTAGTCCGACATCCTTTGCAAGTTTATATAAGTCGTTACTAGTTATTTCTTGGGCAAATTTGGAAGCAGTATCGGTATCGAATAACCCTGCAATGCCAAAGTCTAAATAGAGTGACGTAAGGTACGCGAACAATAAGAAATATAAGACCGGAGGAACAGTATCTTTCCAGTATTGGTGTAGCTTCTCCCACATCGCGATTGTTCCTTGAAGCGCCTAACGAGGCTGTAGAAAAACACAAAAATGAAGCAGTGTATTTTCATAGACAAACATCTTGTTCAACATACTTAGGTATCCTTCCAATATTTGTTCAGCTTCGAAAAACGAAGCTATTTATTGCTGATAGCCCTCTTTAGGCTGCTATCTTTCCGTAATTCATGATCTTTTCGATTTAATGGACAATACAGTATAGTTGCCATTGACCCTAGACTTTTTGCCTGCCTGCTTCAATATCAACACGTAATAAACAATAAACGAGGACATCCATCGTTTAGATTTCTGTAAATTAACAGTTAATCAATAATTTAAATGTGATTCACTGTTAAGGCCTGCTAGTTCCAAGCACCCTGTTTCCTGGCTATAGTTGTGACGGTAAATATGAGTATTCCAGTTTATTTGTATTATTGGTAACCCGTGAGTTTGCACACTTCTCTTCCTCCTTGCTCTGCACGAACCACGTTGATCTCTGGGCTGGACCGAAGGATTTCAACAACCTTCCTGTACCGATCAGCTCGAACAGACTTCGCAAACTTCACCACGATAAAACCATCTTTCCGTACATTATACGACACCTCCTCATCGAGCTCATGTTCAAACAATACGCTGGAAACAATCTCATCAGCGCGACTCTGTTTTTCCAGTTGCTCCATAGTTAACGTGCTTTGATCCGCACAATCTGCGACCAGAAACATCGACACTGCTACAACAAAGATTGGATATTTAATCATAGTTAGAGCATCTTCTTTTCACACAAACAGGTGTTAATAATGCTAAACCGCTAAACAATGACATCCATCGTTTAGATTTCCGTAAATAAACAGATAATCAATAATTTAAATGTAATTCTCTGTTAAGGCCTGCTAGTCTTAATTCACCAATTTCCTGGCTATATAGCTGTGGCGGTAAACGATGAGTGTCACCGTTTATTCCCCGACAACTAAAGTTGTGTAAGTTCAGTCCGCTGTAATTATTTGATGGATTTGTTTATCTTGACTATAGATGATCTTCGATTCTCATCTTCTGGATATACTCGGCCAGAATCTAGACATGAAAATATATGGTTAAATACTTCTCCCGGAGTACCCTTTCTTGTTCCAGATCTAAAATACGAATGACCTTTTGGTTTGTCATATAAGTTGTTTACATCATCACAATCTACTCTGTATACATTTCTCGGTGTTTTATCTATATTCTCTGGTCCCGTATGCCCCAATCTGCGCGAAGCTATCTTATTCTTTAGGTTTGATGCCTTGCTTGCTCTCAATGCCAAATCATCTGATGCATGATAAACGACCACATTTCGAGACGCATGACATATAAGCTCTCCAGACTCTCCTTCATGAAGAGTTTCATTCACAACATCTGCCGCCACAAGGAATGCGTTCCTAAAAATCATTGGGATGCCTTTTGGAAGGTCATATTTGTTCCATGCAGTTAGCGTCTGTCGAAGTACCCGATTTCCCATCGAATGCGCTAATATATTTATTCGTTTTAGACACGGATCGTTTTCTGGATTGTATTTCTCTGAACTTCTCCACGCTAAGAATTTTTCTAAAACTCTTGCAAATGAAAATGCACTTTGATCGGCAGCTTTTTGATCATCCCAGTAATCCTTAATAATTCCTAAATCGTTATCACAAGGCCATATAATAGGAACAACTAGTATTTCCTCTTTCTTTTTCTTATCACAAAGCTTTTGAAACTCTCTCGCTGCTGACAGTACATCTTCGGGTAAATTAGAAAAACCATGAATGTATATCAACAGTTGGCGATACTTTGATTCTTTTAGAATCTTCAAGAAACCAATACTTCCAATTTCTTTATATGTTTTCTCTTTTATATGCTCGCAGAAAAACACTGAGTTACTTGCTGCATTATTATCTAAATCAAAGTCAAAATTTCGCCCCACTCTTGTGCGAATGCTTTGTTCTGGAAAACGGTTTGTTATAAAAATCATCAAATTCTCCTTTTTATGATATCCAACTGGTGTTTATATTGCTGGCCCTTATTATCGTGTTATACAGACGGCTTTAAATATTCAATTATTGTTCTATGATTAGTCTAATCGCATGGAGCGACCTATCTCATGGAAAAAGAGAACCTTCCGCAGACCCTAGAATTGAGATTTTCTGGATTAAATACAGTGACGTACTGAAACTTTTTCACATACTTGAGCAATCGTTTCCCTGGTATCGGCGGCATGTTGAGTTCTTCATCGACGATCATCCCATTATGTGACTCAAGGAACACGCCTTTGCCTCTGTTGATAGCTGGCTGGGTTAATTGGGAAGAAACACTAATGCCATTGAATGGCAGTTCAGGCAAAAATTTGTTGCGCTTAGACTGCTTTTTTTTCGTCACTGCCTGAAATTGCATTGGGCCACCCAGATTGCGTGGGATCACTGGATTTCTGATGCCAAAGCCCTCGGGAAAGATTATCCTACCGTGGCAAGACGCCACGAAATAATCGAGAAGGCAGTGAAGGATCCTAGAAACAGATAGGCAAAGGAATTCCCAGTAATTTACCGTAAGTACCTGATTTGTATGAGAGTCTCGGATTACTCTTTGAACACCGAGTAAAGCTACCTTGCCTGGATCAAACGGTTTCTTCTGTTCCATTCCGGAAAGCATCCCTGTGGCTGCGGAGAAATTGAACTGACTTCATTTTTAGAACATTTATCGGTAGACCGCAAGATTTCTGGTGTTACACAGGCACTTGCTCTCAATTCTCTGGTGTTTTTCTTCTCACGCGTACTAGACGATCATAGGGTGAGATTGGACCCAATCAATGCCCCAAAAACCAATAAGATTACCGATCATTCTAAGCCGCACTGAAATGCAGCACTTGTTGAGTGCTCTTCAAACCACCAATTAACTCATGATCCGCCTCATGTATGGGACCGGTATGTGGGTGATGGAGTGTGTGTAAAAATTGGCGGGGCGATACAATATTTGTGTAGGCTTTATAATCAAATGATAATCACCAATGAAAATATCTTGAATCTTAATGAACTTGAAATAAAAGAACTATTGCAACTACAAGCTGCTATTACTAGTGAGCTCAAAGATAGAGATGTTGTTCGCACACAAAACAATCCTTTAGGTGATTACACAGAGTGGCTTGTAGCTAAAGCAATGGGGCTTGAGTTGGCCGCAAATTCAAAAGCGGGCTACGATGGCATTGACTCAGACGGTATCAGAATTCAAATTAAAGGCAGGCGTATTACCTCTAAAAATAAATCAAGACAGCTAAGTGCAGTCAGGAACTATGACAAAAAAGACTTTGACGCTCTTGCTGGAGTCATATTCGACGAGAACTTTGACATTATTGATGCAGTGTTAGTGCCTTATGAAACTGTAGGCAAGTACGCATCCTACAGAGAGCATGTAAATGCGCATATACTATTTATCAAAGAGCCACTGCTAAGTGATCCAACAGTAAAATGTATAAAGAACCTAATCAGCAGTTAACAAGTAGCTGCACCGGACTCACTACCGCTCGCTCGGTAAGCTAGGCATTATGCCTTAGAAAGAATCCCGATATGAATTTCAAAGTTTGGATCAAAAGCAAAGCAGCCGATCGAGTTTTGTCCCCTTTACGAAAGGAGTTGATCGAGTTGATTGAGAAAGAGTCCACCCTTCTTGAGGTTGGCTGTGGCACTGGCGATTTGCTATTTCAATCTGCGCATAAAATCAGCTCGGGGTATGGAGTTGATATTGACCAAGGTATGATTGAATTTGCCGAATCAAGGAGGAAAGAAAGCAGTCTATACCACCTGAGTTTCGAGTGCATCGACGCTCTAAATATGATTCCTCGCCAATTTGATATCTCAACTAGCACTCTATGCCTGCATGAACTACCTCAGCAGAAAGCATGTGGTCTACTGAAATTGATGGTTGAAAACTCGAAAATGGTATTAATAGCGGATTACACAGAAGCAAAAAGCACATTGGGGAAAATGAGCATCGAATTTGATGAATTGATATCTGGGCACTACCGCAACTATAAGAATTACCGAAAAGCTGGAGAAATACCATCTTATGCGGAGAAAGTAGGGGCAGTAGTCCAGGAGGAGATTGCGAGCGCAATCGAAGGTATATCAATATGGCGTATCAACGCGAATGCGATGACATAATAAGTTGTTCCAGCAGACCCTCAACACTCAACTATGAAGTGCGTAATAAAATATATGAAGTACTTTCTACTTCTTGTGAGTGTTATCGAATTAACCTCATGTTCAACAACAGTAGAGCTGCCTAAGAGGGTTGAAGCAATGGAGGCAGTCTATTTGCTTAAATATTCTACCTGGGGGCATCATTCATTGGGTTTTTATGAAGGTGGTCAGTTTACAGAATATACGTATGGCGACTGGCAATTATTTGCTTTGAACCAGAGAGATACCTGGACAGCATGGAAAAATATGACCTTTGCCTCTCAAGGCGCATTGGGCAGGAAGTCAGTTGAATTAGAGTCAGGAGACCCTCTTTGTGAGAATTTTGTAGGTTGCGAGGCTGTTGTATTATTTGATGCACCTGAAGACAAAGTTTTAGCTCTGAAAGAGTTGTTAAAAAAAGATTATCTTAATGGCATCGAGTCAGAAATTTATAATAAAAAGGAAGAACTCTTTTTTGTAAAACACCAAGATCCATATTGGGGTTTCCATAATTGTAATCATGAGTTAGTGGAATGGTTGGAGGCCTTAGGTGCAGTAGTCTCGGGTAGAGTTTTTTACAATCCTGGTTTAATAGAGGGTATGAAGCCGCAACAAAATACAATTACACACTTACCATGAGATCTATCTTTAGATCAGGCTAAAAAAAGCAACTGGCGATAATTATAATCTCTTAGTTTTAATGCTTCTTCTTCTATTTGGCTCTCTTGTGCAGGGTCTACCTTCAAAAGCCTGGCAATTTCATTAAGATCGGTCTTGCTCGATAGGCCATCCAAAAGACGTAGATAGAGGGTAAGTTGATGGTTACGTTTATGTACTGTTGGCGCCAAGACATCACCAGATTTTATTCGATTCCTTTGTTCAATCTGTAAACGACGTTTAGCGTGATCGAGTTGTGGCTGTAGAGGCATACTTAAATCAAATAACATAGTAGCCTGGTCGGTTCGATCTTCTACTTCTTGATCATATTCCACTATAGAAGGGGTCCAGCTGACCTCTCGCCATACTAGGTGGTCACTGCCAATCGGGTCGTTATCAGATGGGTCAGGCGGAAATTTGTAAAATCCCCAACGTGCACCCAAGGCGCATTCGATTAATACTTTATCTCCATCAATACGACAGTCGCTTTCAAGGCATGTTTGCGCTGATACCCAGGCACGTTGGTCCCGCTGCCAGGCTTGTACATCTCTTTGAGACGGTTTGCCGTAGCAATCTTCAAGGTCACGCCAGGTTGCGATAAAGTGCCGCCACTCTTTTTGGTATTCAGGATTACGGCGCAGAAATTCCCAGGCCCACTGCTCAGAAGAGAGCTGTCGGGTAAAGTTATAGAGATCAGGATTTCGCCAGTCGAGCATATTGCGAGTTTACTATTTATTACTATTTTATTTAAAAAAACATTAACCAGTTGGCATAAACTGGCTGGAGAAGATCACATCTAGTTAATTTGACTCCTGTAGAATGTTAAGTAAGTTGAATATTTTGGTTTTTTCTGGAGGACGCATAAGTAGCCTAGTGAAACTTGGAATGGGTGCTGTGTTGATAGATTAAGTTTAAACATAGGATTGAATTAACTGATCCTACTTAATGGTACAGCGTTAGATATAGCCTGATTATGTCGAGATATTTTACACAACGTTTTAGTCGGGTTTAATTATCTCTTTGTTTCCAGGAAATAAAATCATTTGGCGTGCTATTTGCTTACTTACAGGATCATTACAATAGGGAGTCTTCGCAATGAAATTCGGAATTCCAAGCATAGCGGCAACAGCGCTCGCTACGCTATTCTATATTAGCTCAGCTCAAGCAATTCCCCTCTATTACTCTTTCGAGGGTAATGTTGAGACGTATCCAATTTCCGATGAATCGGGATTTTTAAGCGATATCGGTCTAGCTGCTGGGGATACTGTCTCTTACACCTTTATGGTTGATAAAGAGAGGCAAGGTACCCGCCGCAACGAATTCGGCGATCTTGTAGAGGACCAAGATACAGTTCGCGTTGGCAGTCGAGCAACTAACTACTTTGTTCACGACAGCTTTTATGTAGAGCTTGTTGAATCATCTGTGTTTGATCTTGTGCAAGGTCTCTATCCTGATAGGGGTAACGATGAGCCTTGGATCGGTAGTGGCTATGAAAATTCTGCTTATAGAAACGGCCTGCTTGAGCCGGGCTATAGCGAAGTCTCAATGGAAGCTAACTCAGCATCGATTGGCAGCAGCAGTCTGTATATCTATAGTGACATGTCGAGCTGGTTAATCGGCAGTACGGTATCAGCAGATAATTCGACCTCCCTTTACGGCAATCAGGCGGGTGATAGTTCTACCTTCCGTTCTCGACTGACCCTGACGAGTGTTTCTGAGAATTTGGATCGCTCATTGGTTTCAGGTATTTCCGGCGGCTCTGAGGTAGAGGAAGGAACAGAAGTTCATAACGTTCCTGAGCCTTCTACATTTGTGCTTCTGGGCCTGGGTTTGCTGAGTATCGGTGCTGGGCGTTTGAAGAAGCTGGGCCGCTCCTAAATCTTTAGTCTGAGGCTCTGTGTAGCATTTTCTTCGCTGCCAGAGCTTCGGCTGAACCTACCTATTAAGGTGCCGGATTAATAACCAGCTACATTCCGGTTTTATCCAGCCATCAACATCGCTTCGGCATGTGCGATTTTCTCATCTGCCTTATCGAGAATTTTCAAGCTTAGCTTAGGTGTCAGTTCACCCAGATTGAGACGATTGAAAGAGGGTGCCTGATCCAGGGTGGGTAGATCTTTCATTTGAGGTGTGCCAATGAAACTGTGTAACTGGGCAACGATGACCAGGTCGGCATAGTCTGCCTCCCCCTCTATCTCCCTATTCCAGTTTTCTGCTTCCTGAGTTACCTCTATCAGATCCTCAATGAAGCCCCAGTTGCGTAAAATCACACTACCGATTCTTCCCCGCATATCAGTCATCACCTGATCGAGTTTTTCAGGATCTTCGGCAACTTCCGGATAGCGCTCAGCATAGCTTAGGATCGCAACGTTACCGATGTCATGCAGTAGGCCTGCGAGCATCGCATGTTCAGGGTTAAACTGTTTGGTGACTTTGGCAAGGATAAAACAGACTGCACTGACTTTGACGCTGTGCAGCCAAAGTTCATGCATGTGACTCTTCAAAATGCTGGAGCGTGTATTGAAAAGTTCTCTAAGTGCAAAAGTCAGTACCAGCTTATGTGTGGTGTCGGCGCCAAGTCTTACGATTGCGGCTGCACAGGAATCGACAGGGGTGACCCCGGCATACAGAGGGCTGTTGGCTGCACGTATCAATTTAGTTGTGATTGCAGGATCGGTCTGTACAATTTCTGCCAGTTTTCGGGCATTTGTGGTTTCATCACGCATGGCTCTGCCGACGCGTACAGCAACATCGGGTAGACTGGGCAGAACAAGTGAATCCTGATTGAGGTCGGCGATCAGGGCTTCAGTGAGGGCGCTCTCCGCAGTGTCTTTATCATACGGTTGAGCTTCAATATCGATTTCAGTTGCTGTTATCCCCTCTTCCTCATTCAGCAGGCCTTTGATCAAGGTGTTATCCACCATGAGATATTCTACTGGGGAGATGGCCTCTACGCTGTAACGTCTAGGAATCAAGTTGGCTATTGGATTTTTTGCCTGAGGTGTATCCCCGCTGATCTCACTTATCCGACCATCCTCGGAGTGCAGGCGTACCCTGCCTTTAAGTAGGTAGAGACTGAACTCTGTGGTATCGCCCTGCTGCAGGATCACCAAGCCTTTACCAGCTGAGTAGATTTTGAGTGAACGCCCAAGCATCTCGAGTTGGACATCGGTAAGATTGTGCAGTGGGTTAAGGTTTTTTAGTAACTCGGGATCAGGGTGTGTCATTTTTTTCACTCATAATTCCATTACCGATGATCAGCAGCCGCATTTGGCGGTTGGTTGTTGATTCATCTGGAGTGTACCTACCAGTTGATCGATAGAAGATAACTGATGTTGTTCAAGATATTTGATGATGCCAGCATTGATCGATTTACAGACCAGTGGATCATAAAATAGTGCGGTGCCCACGCCAACAGCACTGGCACCTGCAATGATAAATTCCAGGGCATCCTCGGCTGTTGTAATGCCACCTTGGCCAATGATGGGGATTTGGTGTTCTCTGCAAACTTGATAGACCTGGTGGACCTTGAGCAGGGCGACAGGCTTGATGGCTGGGCCGGAAAGGCCTCCCTGGTTGTTACCGATGATTGGGGTCCGGCTTTGAATGTCGATAGCCATGCCCATCAGGGTGTTTATCACCGAAAACGCATCACTGCCTGCCTCTATGCAACCTTTTGCATTTCCTGCGATGTCGGTTTGATTGGGCGAGAGTTTTGTAATCAGTGGTTTGTCGGTGGCTTTACGACATGTTTCCACAACCCGGGCAGACATTTGCGGATCATTTCCGAAGGCAACCCCCCCCTCTTTGACATTTGGGCAGGAGATGTTTATTTCAATGGCGTCGATTGGTGAATCATCGAATCGGCGGGTGACCTCATAGTACTCATCCACGCTGGAACCAGAGACATTGGCGATGAAGCGGGTTTCTGTAAAGTCGAGGTTGGGTAGAATCTTATTGACGACATGATCAGCCCCTGGATTCTGAAGGCCGATGGCATTCAGCATACCTTGAGGTGTCTCATAGACCCGATGAGGTTGGTTACCCAAGCGAGCGTCAAGAGTTGTCCCTTTTAGACAGACAGCGCCCACGTCGCGATTGCTAAAACCATTGACCCTTGTGTACTCTTCACCAAAACCTACGCACCCGGAAAGGAGTACGATGGGACTGTTGAACGACATACCACAAAATTCGGTATTCAAAATTGGAGGGCTGTTGCTGCTCATGAACCTTTTCAAAATCTTCAATTAGGGGTGAGGGATGTTCGATATCGTTCTGTTAGAACCGGAGATCCCACCAAATACAGGTAACATCATACGCCTGTGCGCCAATAGTGGCAGCAAATTGCATTTGATTCATCCCCTGGGTTTCAAGTTGGATGATAAACGTTTAAGGCGGGCAGGTCTCGATTATCATGAATGGGCCGATGTAGGGGAATATAGTTCTCTTGATGAGTTTCTGAGTCAGGTAACTCCTAAGCATCTGTATGCCTGCACTACCAAAGGCAATCGAAGCTATGCAGATGTGGCCTACACCCCTGGTGATGCCCTGCTGTTTGGTCCTGAAAGCCGAGGACTCCCTGCACAGTTACTAGCGGATTTGGACCCAGAGCAACGTATCCGTATCCCCATGAAGCCTGAGAGTCGAAGTCTTAACCTCTCTAATGCAGTGGCTTTGATACTTTATGAAGCCTGGCGTCAATGCGAGTTTACCGGTGGAGAGTAAGCGCTCTATAGCCCTTCAGCTTTCTGTCTTCTGTCGAGTAGGTTATGTACGGCTGTTTTAGGGTCCAGCCCTTCATGAAGTACCTGGTAGACCTGGTCTGAAATCGGCATTTCAACCTGTTGGCGCTGCGCCAGGGCATGTACCTCTTTTGCCGTGTGAACCCCTTCAACCTCCTGGCCAATGTTTGTCAGTGCACTTTCGAGAGAGAGACCCTCTGCCAATGCAAGCCCCATACGGCGATTTCGGGATTGATTGTCAGTACAGGTCAACAGCAGATCGCCGAGTCCTGCCAGCCCCATAAAAGTTTCAGCTTCACCACCGAGTTTAAGACCCAGGCGCATGATCTCTGTGAGACCTCGTGTAATCAAGGCGGACCGGGTGTTTGCGCCGAATCCAAGCCCATCGGCTATACCTGCAGCGATCGCGAGTACATTCTTGCATGCCCCACCCACCTGTACACCGACCATATCGTTGCTGGTGTAGGCGCGGAACCAGGGTGTGTGCAGCCGTCCGGCCAACTGTTCAGCATGCTCGATGGTCGTTGCAGCCACTGTAATTGCAGTGGGTAGTCCTCGGGCCACTTCCCCAGCGAAGGTGGGGCCTGATATGACGGCAAGATCCCGACCTGGCAGATTTTCAGCCGCTACATCACTCAGAAGACGCTGAGTTCCAGGCTCAAAGCCTTTGGTTGCCCAGGCAATGCCGGGATTTCCCTCAAGCAGTGGCTCGATTGTTTTGGTTACACTGGTAAAGGCATGGCTGGGCACGGCAATGACCACCTCAGAGGCCTGGGATAAGGCTTGCTGGAGATCAGCTTCCACAGAGAGAGAGTCGGGAAAAGTAATGCCTGGCAGAAACTGTCGATTCTCCCGTGCCTCGGCAAGCGCATCGACTTCGGCTTTAAGGTGTCCCCAAAGCCTGACCGGTTGTCCCTCGCTGCTGAGCAGTATGGCAAGCGCGGTTCCCCATGAACCGGCACCAAGAACGGCAACAGTCTGTTTGCCAGGTTGATTCATTAATGCTGATTTTGGCTGGAAGCCTCTTCCTGAGCCTTTTTTGTACGCTCTTGCTGATGCTGGGCATAGATCATGTCGAAATTGACAGGCTGCAGCACCATTTGAGGGAAGCTACCCTTCATGATCAGATCCGAGATGACTTCACGAATATAGGGAAACAGCTGATTCGGGCAGAAAGCACCGAGTAGCGGGCCCATCTCCTGCTCCGGAAAGCCTTTGGCGCTGAAAATACCGGCCTGTTTTACTTCTGCAAGATAGGCTGTCTGCTCACCTAACTTGGTGGTTACCGTAACCGTCAGGGTGACTTCAAATACATCATCGGACAGTTTGTTGACTTCAGTATTCAGATTAACCGCAGTCTCAGGCTTCCACTCTTGCTGGAAAACGGCGGGAGAATTTGGGGTCTCGAAAGAGATGTCCTTGGTATAGATTCTCTGAATAGCGAATTCACGATTCTGCTCGTCTTGCTTGGCTTCTGTCATGTTTGCTTCCTGATGGGGGTGAGACTATTTTTTCTTACGGGTAATGGGTAGATTGGCGCTCTGCCAGGCGAGTATACCGCCTTTTAGGTTAAACACCTCTTCATACCCGGCTTTTTTCAATTGCTGGCAAGCGCTTGATGATTGGGCACCAGAGCGACAACTGACAATAATCGGCTTGTCTTTGTGCTTGCTGAGCACACCGATCTGACTGGCGAAGCCGTTGCTGGGTATATTTATCGCATTGATAATATGCCCCTTGTTGAAATCTGATACTGGTCTGACATCGACGATAACCGCTTCTTTTCTATTGATAAGATCAGTTGCGGCACTGGGATCCAGAGCATTTTTTTCGCCCTGTGCCATGTTGAAGACTAATAGACCCGCGACCAGATTAAAGGCCAGGACGAGTACCCAGTGATTCATCGCAAATTCGATGAGTTGTTCCATTCGGCGCCTCATGTGCAGCTGTTTGTTCTACAGGGGGCGGAGTTTATACCAGCGGGGCCCAATGTTTAAGGGCTGAGTGGATGATGGCGTAAAAAATAGCTACGGCTATGCAGAAACAGAGCCAGGAAAAGGGATCTGGGATCTTCGGCCGCTGTCGGCGGCCGTGATCAGAAAAATGTCATTGCTAACGTTTTACGTGATATGAGTGCAGAAGACTTCCCGCATCATGCCGATCAATTTCAGGGTACGAAAATCGCTGACACGATAGTAGACCCTGTTGGCATCTTTTCGGGAGGCGAGTATCCCTTTGTCTCGAAGTATTGCGAGATGTTGAGAGATATTGCTCTGAGAGGTTCCAACCTGTTCCACTATCTCCTGTACACTGACTTCCTGACTGCCAAGCGTGCAGAGAATCTTTAATCTCAGGGGATGTGACATGGCCTTCAGAGATCGAGAGGCGCGGTCAACGTCATCATCTGTTGCAAACAGGTTTTGCATGCCTTCGCTTTCATCAAAGCTCAGGGGTTGGGCGCTCTTACTGTACTTGTGTTCCATATACGACCAGCCTTTTACTAATAACTAATACAATAATACGCTGTTTTAAGTGCCAATGAGAACCCCTTTATTTTTTCTGGTTACTTTTTGACCACTTTTTACAGCGCCACTGAACGCTGCAGACAGGCTAAGGTCTAGTCTACGCGACGTGGTTTTTCTACCCTTCAGAGCTATCCAGATAGATCATGTCACAGCGTGGATCGTAGTGAATAGCCCCTTTCAGGTTTACTGAGTGTTACGAATTTACCGCACGGTCCAACTAGAGTTAAAGGGTATAGTTGGGGGGAATCACACAGTTCGGGAGTTAATAATATCTGTTTCGTATTGATGAAAGTCGCTTTGGTTTTCTGGTCTGGCATGGGTTTTGGTGATTTAATTGACCTTTGAATTGTTAGAGCTGATTTCAAGCTTAGAATATCGTCATTTGTCACGCAAAAAAGTCTTTAAAAGAGAATCATCATGACTGAGAAACCTAAACCGGTCGTCCTGACCATTCTGGACGGCTGGGGTTATAGTGAAGACAAAGAAGTCAATGCCATCACAGAAGCCCGCACCCCGGTTTGGGACCGACTGTGGCGTGAACACCCCCATACACTGATAACGACATCTGGCGCTGCGGTTGGACTGCCTGGCGGTCAGATGGGTAACTCCGAAGTGGGGCACCTCAATCTGGGAGCCGGTAGGGTTGTCTATCAGGAGTTTACCCGGGTATCCCGATCCATTCGGACCGGATCATTCTTTACCAACGAGACACTTACAGCAGCAGTGGACAAGGCGGTTGAATCAGGCAAGGCGATACACATGCTCGGTCTGCTTTCTCCTGGCGGGGTGCACAGCCATGAAGAACATCTCCACGCAATGGCCAAACTTGCTGTTGATCGTGGCGTTAAACAGCTCTATTTTCACGCCTTTCTTGACGGGCGAGATACACCGCCCAAAAGTGCTGAACCCTCGTTGGTTGCGATGAACAAGGTGTTCAGTGAGCTTGGGAAAGGACGCATAGCCAGCCTGATCGGTCGCTACTATGCCATGGATCGGGATAATCGATGGGAACGCGTAGAACAAGCCTACAAGCTGTTGGTTGAGGGTGAAGCGGAATATGTGGTTGAGGATGCGGTTCAGGGTCTGCATGACGCCTATCAACGTGGCGAAACCGATGAGTTCGTAGTGGCAACCCGCATCACCTCGACTGGTGAAGATCCAGTCAGAGTGGAAGATGGTGATGTGGTGATGTTTCTTAACTACCGGGCCGATCGTGCACGTCAGCTGACAAAATCCTTTGTTGACCCGGAATTCAATGATTTTGAGCGCAGTCGTGTGCCGAAATTGGGTGAATTTGTGAGTCTGACCAGATATCACAAGCAGTTCGGTATCCCGGTGGCATTTCCACCGGAAAAACTTCGCAATGTATTTGGTGAATATATCGCCAAGCTAGGTTTGTTGCAGTTACGCCTCGCTGAAACTGAAAAATACGCCCATGTCACCTTTTTCTTCAATGGCGGACGTGAAAAGCCATTTGAGGGGGAAGATCGGATTCTTGTGCCATCACCCCAGGTGGCGACTTACGACCTCAAGCCTGAGATGAGTGCTGAAGAGGTGACGGATCATCTGGTTGAGGCCATAGAGAGCGGTAAGTATGACGCCATAATTTGTAACTTTGCCAATAGTGACATGGTGGGCCATACCGGGAAATTTGAGGCGGCGAAACTTGCCATAGAGACCCTGGATCACTGTCTCGGTAGGGTGCACAAGGCCCTGCACCGGGTGAATGGTGAGATGCTGGTTACTGCAGATCATGGCAATGCGGAGCAGATGGAGGACCACATCAACCACCAGCCCCATACCGCGCATACCACCAATCCAGTACCGCTTATCTACATCGGACGGGATAATGCCCAGCTGTTGGAGGGTGGTGCATTGTGCGATATCTCACCAACCCTGCTGAGAATCATGGGGTTGCCACAACCGGATGAGATGAAAGGGCGTGCACTGATTGAGTTTGATGAGGCATAGCAAATGCTGCGCCTGAGTTGCCTGCTGGCACTCTGCCTGGGTTTTTGTGGATCGCTATTTGTTCAGCAAATATCAGCAGATGAGTCGGAAAAAGATGCTAAGTCTAAGCTGGAGCAGGTCAAGCGTCGCATTCAGAACATACAGGATCAGTTGCGCTCGACTGAAGGGAAGCGAGAGGAACAGAGTAGGGCTCTGCAGGAAATGGAGCTGCAGATTGGTGCCCTCGCCAGGCGAATCCGAGTCACTAAACAGAGTTTGAAGCGTCAACAGCGCCGACTGGCAGAACTTGAAGGTGACCGGGCAGATGCCCGTCTTCGCTTGGATAAACATCGCTCATCTCTGGAGCGTCAGCTTAGAGCGGCTTATGCGATGGGGCGGCAGGAAAAAATGAAAATCCTGCTGAATCAGCAAGATCCTGCCGTAGTCAGTCGGGTTATGGTGTATTACGATTACTTTAATACAGCCAGGGTTGAGCAGATGGTGCAGATTCGTAAGAATCTCCAGAAATTGAAAGCGATTGAGCATAAAATTGCTCAAGAGGAACAGCGACTGCAACAACTCCAGGCAAAGAACCTCAATCAGAAGAGGCAGTTCGAGGCTGCACAAATGGGCCGTAAAGAGATTATTGCCAATCTCAACAGTCGGCTAAGGAACAAAGGTCAGGAGTTACAAAGCCTCAAATCGGATGAAAAGCAGCTGCAATCTCTTCTGAGTGAATTGCAGCAGACACTTGCAGATATCCCACTCAACCCGACGGCACATGTCGCATTTCAGACCCGCAAAGGTAAGTTGCCCTGGCCCTCCAGAGGTAAAATCCTGGCCCGGTTTGGCTCTGCAAGGGAGGTCGGAAAACTGAAATGGGATGGGGTGATGATTTCTGCCCCTGAGGGCCAGGAAGTGCGCGCCATTCACCACGGCAGAGTGGCTTTTGCCGATTGGTTGCGCGGTTTTGGTCTATTGTTAATCATCGATCACGGTGAAGGGTTTATGAGTCTCTATGGCCACAATCAGAGCCTGTTCAAAGAGACAGGAGAGTGGGTGGAGCCTGGTGAGGTTGTGGCTCAAGTAGGCAGCAGTGGTGGGCGATCCACTTCAGGGATCTATTTCGGGATTCGCCACAATGGTGAGCCCAAAAACCCGACCAAATGGTGTCTACGGACGCGTGGACGGGTGATTGCAGATAAGACAATAAAGGAACTATCTTTTTATTCACTCACTCACAGTTCACAGACAGATTATCCCAACCCATTGACCAAACACAGCTGGTCGTCAGGTTAATCGTCAGCTGTGCATTGAATATTCAGTCTGCCATTTAATGTGGCGGCACGATTGTAGGAAAAACAGATGATACATGCCGTAATGCGGAAAAATCGATTTGGTTTCAGCTTGATGTTTTTGGCTGCGATGCTGATACCACTTACGTTGCCAGCAGAAGAGGATGGTGAGTCTAAGAGTAACTTACCTCTACAGCAGTTGCGCACCTTTGCCGATATATTCGGCCGCATCAAGGCAAACTATGTAGAGCCTGTAGATGATGAGGTGCTTCTCGAAAATGCTATCCGGGGTATGGTTTCCGGACTTGATCCCCACTCCAACTATCTTGATTCGGAAGATTACAAAGATCTTCAGGTTGGCACCAAAGGCGAATTTGGCGGTTTGGGCATAGAAGTGGGAATGGAAGACGGTTTTGTGAAAGTGATTTCACCAATTGATGACACACCAGCAGCGCGCGCCGGTGTGCGCAGCGGAGATCTGATTGTTAGGCTGGATGATACGCCGGTAAAGGGGATGAGCCTGAATGACGCAGTTTCCCTGATGCGAGGCAAACCTGGCACTGAACTTGAGTTGACCATCATTCGCAAGGGTGAGGAGAAACCGATCAAAATAACCGTGGTTCGTGATGTCATTCGCGTAGCCAGCGTCAAGAGTCGACTGCTTGATGAGCGTTTTGCCTATCTGCGCATATCCCAGTTTCAGACCCACACTACACGGGATATGCTGAAAGTCCTTCGTAAGTTGGGGGATGAGGCGGATGGAAACCTGCTTGGGATGGTGCTGGATCTCCGAAATAACCCAGGTGGCGTGTTGAATGCAGCTGTCTCTGTCAGCGATGCCTTTTTGGAGGATGGTCTGATTGTCTACACCGAGGGTCGTGAAAGTGACTCTCAATTACGTTTTGAGGCAGCGCCGGATGATGTACTCGATGGCGCACCAATCGTGGTTTTGGTGAATGAAGGTTCAGCTTCTGCTTCTGAGATTGTTGCGGGAGCACTGCAAGATCACGGACGGGCGGTAATTATGGGTACTCAGACATTTGGTAAAGGTTCCGTTCAGACCATAATTCCAATCAGTGACACATCTGCGGTAAAACTGACAACCGCACGTTACTTTACCCCTTCCGGTCGTTCGATTCAGGCAGAAGGTATCAAGCCGGATATCGAGCTGGAAGATTTCACTTTGTCTAAAGTAGAGAGTGATAAGGTCAAACCGATCAAGGAGTCCAATCTGAGTGGGCATCTTGAAAATGGCAATGGTGAGAGTAAGACCACAGGTGATTCCGAGACTGAAGAAGTGAATGAGTCAGTCGCTGCAAAGGATTATCAATTGGGAGAGGCGCTCAATCTGCTGAAGGGGCTTACAATCCTGAATGCCAAAAAAGAGGCCGGCTGAGCCAAGACAAGACAATATGGTCAAATGGTACAGATTGATTGGGTTTTTGGTCGCCGTTGTAGCCTCCCCTACCCTCCAGGCTGAGCTACTGCTGAATCAGCCAATCAAAATTGCAGTGATCATTGATGACCTGGGTAATCAGAAACAGGCAGGGGAGCGCGCGCTGGAGTTGCCTGGCCCTGTAACCTACGCGTTTCTACCCCAGACACCGTTCACCTGGCAGTTGGCGACCATGGCCAGTGAACAGAATAAAGAGGTGATGCTGCATTTACCGATGGAGTCCGACCTGGGTAATCGGCTGGGTGAAGGCGCACTGACCCTGGGTATGCCTAAGCCCCATTTTCTGGAGACACTAAAGCGCAATATTGCCTCTGTCCCTTATCTGATGGGGGTCAACAATCACATGGGTAGCCTGCTGACACGGGATCCCACCGCCATGCGCTGGCTGATGAGTGAGTTGCGTCGTCAAGGACTCTATTTTGTAGATAGCCGCACCACAGAAGCAACAGTTGCCCAACGGGTTGCGCGCTCCAACATGATTGCCAACGCCCGGCGTGATGTGTTTCTGGACAATGTGCCGGATGAGAAACTGATCCGAAAACAGTTCCAGAAATTGGTCGATCTTGCTCGGGAAAGAGGAAGTGCGATTGGGATAGGTCACCCCTATGCAGCAACTATTTCGGTGCTCCGCGAGGCATTGCCTAAACTTAAGCAACAGGGAATCGAATTGGTTCCGGTATCTGAACTATTAAGTCACAGGAGGCTAGAATGGCACGTGTCCTCGTCCCCCTCGCTCAAGGATGTGAAGAGCTCGAAGCCGTCACCATCACCGATCTTCTGACCAGGGCCGGTATCGATGTAGTCACGGCAGGTCTCGATAAGCAGCCTGTTAAGGCGTCACGGGGTGTAACCCTGGTTCCTGACACCACAATCGATGATGTGGATGCCGACGATTTTGACATGATCATCCTGCCAGGAGGGTTGCCTGGTGCAGACAATCTTGATGCTGATCCAAGAATTCACACCATTCTGCAACAGCTGCATACACAGGGTAAATATACTGCAGCAATCTGTGCTGCACCCAAAGTCCTTGCAGGCGCAGGGCTTTTGAATGGCCGCAAAGCTACGGGCTACCCTGGTGTACTTGACGCAATGTCTCTACCTGAAGTCGAAATAGAATCTCAAGCCGTTGTCAGGGACGGTAAAGTGATTACCTCAAGAGGGCCTGGTACGGCCATGGATTTTGCACTGGCGCTGATTGAGCAGCTTCAGGGGCGCAAAACCCGTGATGAGGTAGAGCAGGGGCTCTGTCGCTGAGGTTTCATCTTAGTGAGGAATGGTGCGGCAGGGCCGGCACCCTACGTGATTTTGGCGCCCGTAGGGTGGGGCCATGCCCCACCAAACCGTCTAAAGACAGGGGAAAAGGTGCGGCAAGGCCGGCACCCTACAGTGTGATTTCCGCGTTGGCAGGGCCAGGGTACCATTTTCGTGTAGGGTGAGGCCCAGCCGCACCAATTAACCACCATATCTGCCCATAGGGTGCCGGCCCAGCCGCACCAGACAACCGCCACATCTGCCCCGTAGGGTGCCGGCCCAGCCGCACCAGACAACTGCCGCATCTGCCCCGTAGGATGCCGGCCCTGCCGCACCTATTCGAATCCCTGCATAACAGAACAACCTCACGATTGTGTCTATTCCTACGCTTCATCTGAATTGAACTCTAGCAGTTATAGCAACTCTCAAGTGACCATCACGCTCATTCAAGCTAGAATGCTCGATTGTTCGAGCCGGCCTCTCCATAACGGTAAGAATTTTTCTTAAGCTCCTAATGCAGAAAAAAACCATCAGATGTTGATTAAGTACACGCTCCCTACCCTGCTGCTGCTGTTTATTACCGGCTGTTCCAATTTAAACAGTAAATCTGATGACGAAGGTTCGGTCGCTGTTAAAAATAGTTTTCCACCGGGTCACCTGTTGCCGGGAGGCGCCCAGGGTGAACAAGATGCTGGTCTGAAAACCTTTGATCAGGAGAAGCCGAAAGAGAAACTGGCCAGTAAAGATAGAACAGAGCTTTTCTATGGCACAGGGCAGTTTGTTAAAAGCGGTAAATCGATCGATAAAGATGCGGCGTCAGCACCCGCAGGTGATATTACCCTTAATTTCGAAAAAGCAGATCTGCGCGAAGTGATTCAGACGATACTCGGGGAGCTGCTCGATGAGAGCTATATCCTCGATCCGGCGGTAAAGGGCAATGTGACCATCCAGACAGGAAAATCGTTGAGTCGTGCGGATCTGCTGCCGACCTTGGAAACCCTGTTGAGGATGAACAATGCCGCCATGGTTCATGTGGATGGGGTCTACCGTGTTCTACCCTTGGGCAAGGCTGTACAGGGGCAAAAGGTACCCAGGCTTGCTGATAGCAGCGCGCCGATACCGGCCGGATACGCCCTGCAGATCGTGCCGCTTGAGTATATTGGGGCCCGTGAAATGGCGGAGATACTCCAACCATTGGCACCAAAAGAGAGCCTCATTAGAGTCGATGCAGTTCGTAACCTGTTGGTTATGGGGGGTACCGGTGCGGAGATGGCCGGGTTGCTGGAAACCGTCAACTTGTTTGATGTGGACTGGATAAAGGGGCTGTCGGTCGGTTTTTTCCCGCTGAAGTATGCCAAGGTCTCTGCAGTCACAAAAGAGCTGCAAGCCATAGTTGGCAGTATCGATAGCAACCCCCTGCAGGGTATGTTTCGCATCGTACCGATTGATGAAGCCGATGGCATCCTGGTGGTAACACCTCAAAAACGCTACCTGGATCGGGTGGCTGAGTGGATTCCAAGACTCGATCGGGTCGATACTCAGGAGGCGGGAACCGGGCAGCGTCTCTATGTCTACCGGGTACAAAATGGTGACGCGGAAGATCTTGCCGATATGCTTCAACAGCTCTTCTCGTCGGCAGGTTCAACCCGAACAAAAAACAGATCCGCCAAGGTTGCGCCAGGAAAAACCAAGAAAACGCTGAGCAGTTCGACGGATAGTGAATCCAAGACAATATCCTCCACTTCAGTGACCCGTATGACCCTGACCGGTACAGGAGGCGACTCGTCTGAAAAAGAGATCAGGGTTGTGGCCGACGCTAAACACAACTCACTGGTGATCACGGCAACCCCCTCACAATATGCGAGTATGTTGGAAGCGCTTCAGAAGTTGGACCAACGTCAGCTTCAGGTGATGGTTGAAGCGACAATTATCGAAGTGGCGTTAACAGATTCCTTAAGATACGGGCTTCAATGGGCATTCAACAACAATGTAGATGGTGATAATTTTACTGGAGATGGAAGCCTAACAATAGGTGACTCTGGAACGGCATTAGCTACCGTAGTACCTGGATTCAACTTCTCTTTGTTACGAGGTGTGGGTGATGTACGTGCAATTTTTACAGCTTTGGCTGAAGATACGCTTGTTCGTGTGCTCTCCTCGCCCTCGCTGATGGTACTTGATAATGAGACCGCCTCTATTCAGGTCGGTGATCAGGTTCCGGTTGTTACGGCACAACAGCAGTCCACTACAGATAGTAATGCGACTCTGATAAACAGTGTGAGCTATAAAGATACCGGAGTTCTGCTGGAAGTGACGCCACGGGTCAATCCTGGTGGGCTGGTTACTCTGGAAGTTACCCAAGAAGTCAGTGATGCCTCTACAACTACATCATCCACTGTTGACTCCCCCACTATTTCGACAAGAAAAATTGAAAGTACTGTGGCTGTGCAAAATGGTGAAGCACTGATATTGGGCGGGTTGATCAGGGATCAAGGCAGCAGCGGTAGCTCAGGCCTCCCCTTTCTGAGTAACATTCCATTGATTGGCTGGCTCTTCGGTCAGGAGTCAGACAGCAACAGGCGAACAGAGTTGGTAGTGGTGCTGGTGCCGACCGTTGTCTTTGATTCCAATGATAATAGAAAAGTGGTTGAATCATTCAGAAGAAAGCTTGAAGGTTTGAAGGGTACCTTCTGACCAGTATCTCACTATTCCTGATATCGCACTGACAGGCAGGGTGGATAAGCGTAGTCCATTCACTCCATTATAAATCGTGCTCTAATTTCGATCCAAGCGACGATAGCCAATCGCTTCACTGATATGTTGGGTGGTAATCTCTGACCTTTCGTCTAGATCAGCAATGGTACGGGCCACTTTGATAATGCGGTGATAGGCCCGCATCGAGAGTCCAAGCTTGTCGATGGCCTGTTGCAACAAGGTCTGGCTCTCTTTGTCTACCTCAATATGGGTTTCGATTTCCCGCCCTTCCAGGGCCTGATTGGTTTTACCTTGTCTCTTGTGCTGCTGGGCTCTTGCTGCGATTACCCTGGTACGGATTGAATCACTCCCCTCCTCCAAGTTGGTCTGTTTCGGACGTCCTATTTCGATGGGCTGTCGTGGAACCTCAACATGCATATCGATTCGGTCAAGCAGAGGACCGGAGATGCGGGTTCGATAACGGGTGATCTGTTCAATGGTGCAGTGGCATCGTTCACTGCCATCCCCGAGGTGCCCGCATGGACAGGGGTTCATTGCGGCAATCAATTGAAATCGTGCGGGGTAGTCAGCCTGACGGTTGGCTCTGGAAATGGTGATCTGTCCATTCTCCATTGGTTCACGTAGCACTTCCAGTACATGCCTGTCGTATTCAGGCAGTTCATCTAAGAAGAGGACACCCTGATGGGCCAGAGAGATTTCTCCCGGTTTTGGATTGCTGCCTCCTCCAACCAGTGCGACTGCTGAGGCAGTATGGTGGGGGGCGCGAAATGGGCGTTGACGCCAGTAGGCTGAGTCAAATGGTTGTTGTTGGGCGACCGATCGAATTGCCGCGCTCTCCAGTGCTTCCTGCTCCGTCATCGGGGGGAGGATACTTGGCAGGCGTGTGGCCAACATTGATTTGCCGGTACCTGGTGGGCCGATGTAGATCAGAGAGTGTCCACCTGCGGCACTGATCTCCAAAGCTCGCCGCGCCTGTTGCTGTCCGATCACATCTTCCATATCCGGGTGTGTAACCGGGGACTCTATATTGGGCTCCTGAAACAGAGGAAGGGGCTGTACGCCATTCAGATGTGCACAGACCTCCAGCAGATGTTTTGCAGGAAAGCAGCTGAGGTCATTGACCAAGGTAGCTTCTGAAGCATTCTGTTCAGATACGATCAGTGAACGGCCTGCCTCTCTAGCTGCCATCGCGGCCGGGAGAATGCCATGCACCCGTCGCAATTCACCGGACAGTGCCAGTTCACCCGCGAATTCATAAACATCCAGTGATTGTTTGGGAATCTGACCGGAGGCAGCGAGGATACCTAATGCTATAGGTAGATCAAATCGCCCCCCCTCTTTCGGCAAGTCAGCTGGGGCCAGATTAATGGTGATTCGACGGGCCGGGAACTCAAACTGACTGTTTATCAGAGCGCCTCTGACACGATCTTTACTTTCTCGTACCGCCATTTCCGGCAATCCGACGATTGAGAGAGCAGGGAGTCCGTTGGCAAGATGAACTTCGACAGTGACCAGGGGCGAACTGATGCCCTCCTGGGCGCGAGAGTAGAGGATGGCGAGTGACATTGGTTCCTTCCATGGTTTCGCAGGTCGAATATTCCGTTATCGACGATTTTGAATAGTAGCTGCTGCGCTATAGTGCGTTGGGCGTCCTTATCCACAGGACAAGAAAGCAGAAAAGAGACGTTTAGTCCTGTTGCTCCTCCAACGCTTTTACCTGCTGTTCCAGGTGCTTAAGTTTCTCCCGTGTGCGGGATAACACAGCTGACTGAACCTCAAACTCTTCTCTGGTTACCAGATCGAGCTTGGCCAACCCCGACTCCAGACCGGCGCGAAGATTCTTCTTAACATCGCCTTGTAGGGTCTGAATACCGGCGGGTAGTGCACTGGAAAGCCTTTGGGCCAGATCATCAATTAGTTTCGAGTCAATCATGAAGCAGACAATAGCCAGTGTTGGCGTCGTTGTCCAGATGGGGTTGACTGAAGAGTTTCTGTCTCATTATTACCACAATTATTGGTTGTGTAGTTATCGACACATGAAGCCGTGACCCTTCTCACAATTTCTGGATTATGCACCGGTTTGGTGCGCCAATGCGGTGCATGCCCTTTTTTGTGATTACAAATAATGCACAGGGATTTTATGGATCTCTAGTTAACTTCTGGAATATTACATAAATGTCATATTTAACAGTAGGTTGTGATGGTTGGCACGAAGTCTGATTAGTTAAACGCACATTCGGCTTATCTCACGAAAGAGCTGAACCAAAATTTTAACGTTTAATGATCGATTTAGTAGAGGTATTGAAAACCATGAAAATGAATAAACTTGCTCTGGCCTGTGGTGTTGCAATGCTGGGGCTGTCATCTGTTGCCGCAGCGGAGATTAGTGCCAATGTTGGTGTAACCAGTAACTACATCTGGCGTGGTCTTACCCAATCAGCTAACAGCACTGCTTTCTCTGGTGGCGTGGATTACGCTCACGACTCTGGACTCTATGCGGGTACCTGGATCTCTGAAGCATGGGATGACTATGAGTTGGATTTTTACGGTGGTTATGGTGGTGAAGTTGCTGGTGTCAGTTATGACGCTGGCCTGATCTACTACTCCTACTCAAGTGATGCAGAATCAGATTTTGCTGAAATCAATGCCAATGTCGGCTGGAATTTCCTCTCAGCCGGATTTGCCTACGTCATTTCGGCTGAAGACGCAGTAGAAGCCGTTGAAGAGGATCTCTACTTCTATCTGGGCGGTAGCTTCGATCTGCCTGAAGATTTCTCAATTGGTCTGACCGTTGGATTTGTTGAGCCAGACGGTGATGGCGACGATGATGCGGATGACTACACCCACTACCAGATCGATGTTACCAAATCTACTGGTGATTTCGGCGATGTGACCTTCAGTCTCTCTGATACTGATCTGGATGATACCGATGCAGCGGGTGAAGACTCCGATATGCGTTTCTTCGTCTCCTGGTCAAAAGGCTTCTGATTTTTTTGTCCAGCTAAATCATTTGTCCGCCTCCGGGCGGACTAGGTAACTGAGGAGTAACAGCATGAAAATGATTTCCGCAATCATCAAGCCATTCAAGCTTGATGATGTTAGAGAAGCGCTGTCAGACGTTGGTGTAGCCGGTATAACCGTCACCGAGGTCAAGGGTTTCGGAAGACAAAAAGGTCATACCGAACTCTACCGTGGCGCTGAATATGTAGTCGACTTTCTTCCCAAGATTAAAGTTGAAATTGCAGTTGATGACGAGGTGGTTGATCAAGTGGTTGAGGCGATAACCAATGCCTCTAAAACCGGCAAGATCGGCGATGGCAAGATCTTTGTCACCTCCCTTGAACAGGTTGTCCGTGTGCGTACTGGCGAAACCGGTTCTGAAGCACTGTAACCGATTAGTAACTAAATATTGGAGAGTATCGTGGAAGCGATTACACAACTTAGCTACGCATTGGACACCTTCTATTTTTTGGTGTCTGGTGCACTCGTGATGTGGATGGCAGCAGGTTTTGCCATGCTCGAGGCCGGTCTGGTCCGAGCTAAGAATACTACTGAAATCCTCACAAAGAACGTCGCCCTGTTTGCCATCGCTTGTATTATGTACATGTTGATGGGTTACAACATCATGTACCCAGCTGACGGCAATGGAATCATTCCTGCGCTGGATCTGAGCTTCATGTTCGGTGGCGATAATAGTGTCGAAGATGTATTGGCCAGCAATGGCGATATCTACTACTCCGGCATGTCCGATTTCTTCTTCCAGGTGGTATTTGTTGCCACTGCCATGTCTATCGTATCTGGTGCGGTAGCAGAGCGTATGAAGCTCTGGGCTTTCCTGGTGTTTGCTGTGGCGATGACTGGTGTCATCTATCCTCTGCAGGGCTACTGGAAATGGGGCGGCGGCTTCCTGGATGCTGCTGGATTCCAAGACTTTGCTGGTTCAGGTGTGGTACATCTATGTGGTGCCTCTGCAGCCTTGGCCGGTGTTATTCTGCTCGGTGCCCGTAAAGGTAAGTACTCTGCAGATGGTCGTGTGAACGCGATACCTGGTGCCAACATGCCACTCGCAACCCTGGGTACTTTTATCCTCTGGTTGGGTTGGTTCGGCTTCAATGGTGGTTCAGAACTGAAAGTTTCCGATATCGGTGAGGCAAATGCAGTAGCAGCTGTCTTCGTTAACACCAATGCAGCTGCAGCCGGTGGTGTAGTAGCGGCTCTGTTGACTGCCCGCGCACTCTTCGGCAAGGCTGATCTGACCATGGCACTGAATGGTGCTTTGGCTGGTCTGGTAGCGATTACCGCTGAGCCTCTGGCGCCAACACCGCTATGGGCTACCATTGTCGGCTCCATTGGCGGCATCCTGGTTGTTTTCGCAATCATCACGATGGATAAGATCAAGGTTGACGATCCTGTGGGCGCTATCTCTGTCCATGGTGTGGTTGGTATGTGGGGCCTGATTGCAGTGCCCTTCTCCAACACCGATGCCAACTTTGGTGCACAGTTCCTGGGTCTCGGCGTCATCTTCGCCTGGACTTTCATCGCCAGCTTTATTGTTTGGCTGGTCCTCAAAGTTGTCATGGGTATCCGTGTCAGTGAAGAGGAGGAGTACGAAGGCGTCGACCTGGGAGAATGTGGTATGGAAGCCTATCCGGAGTTCACCGGTAACCGGGGTTCCGGACTCTGATCTCATATTGATGGGATGACTACACTGCAAAGGGGTGCTTCGGCACCCCTTTCAGTATCTGGGTGTTTTATAGTCACCGCTACTCTGCCTCGATTATCTCAGCGAATCCTCTAATACATACGCCATGTTTTTTGTTAGGCTACTGGCTCCATATCAAATTTATCTTCTATTAAAATATTGGTGACAGCTATGGTAAGCCGCACTAGCAGGCGTTTCGAAAATATAAGGGAATTACAGACCTTCGGATTGGCGCTTGCGCTCTTCATCTCTTTTACCTTCCCTCAGATCCTGTTTGCCGGGGTCTATAAGTGGACTGATGAGCAGGGTCGGGTTCACTTCAGCGATCGCCCTGTGTCTGAATCATCAACTGAGGTAAAAATCAGGGAAGCACCAGCCAACAGCTCTGCGGATACAATGCCGGAACAACGGCAGCAGAAAATGAAACGTATGCTGGACAGCTACCAAGAGGATCGAAGCAATAAAAAAGAGGCCCGCCAAAAGGCGAAAAAAGAGAAAGAAAAACGTAAGAAAAAGTGTATCTACGCTAAAGATAGATACAACTCTCATAATCGCGCTGGTGGAATATATAACTTTAAGAAGGATGGTGAACGTCGCTATTTGAGTGATGCAGAGCGACAGAGTCATATGAAACAGTTGAAAGCGGATGTGGATCGCTGGTGTAAGTGAATTGCTTGTATTGGATGAAATCCAACCCGAATTAATAAGGTCAGATGGTAGTGGCACCTACCGAAGCAAGGATGAACCATTGGTCGAGGTTCGATGGTGGGGCATGGCCCCACCCTACACCTAGGACTATCAGGTAGGGTGGGGCCATGCCCCACCAATCAGCCTGATAACAACGCCATATATCCGAGCCCAACTATCAAGTGATGTCTACTCAGGGCAGGTGGCTGCGTTGTTTATGATCTGTAGCTGTTTCTACTCAGTGTACGCTACCAAACGATAGATCCAACGAATAGGGAGGTAGGGGTATACCGGCAATCTTACAGGCCTGTACAACCGGTCCTCTTGGAAAGAGACTATAAAGATATTTTTTACCGCCCTTCTCCTTAACTTCTCCAGTCATGGCCTTAAGCACCAGTCTGGCGCTGCAGGTGGCTCCATTCTGTTCGCAGTGATGGCGCAGAAAATGTATGACTTCCCAGTGGGCATCGGTCAGCTCGATATTCTCTTCTGAGGCAAGCTGTATGGCTTGATCCTCTGTCCAGTCTTCGAAGCCTTCAGGGGTGTTGCTGTTCTCCACAGCCATAGGATTCATATCTGGCATGGGTATATCTCCAGTGGTGATGGTTGTATTTCTAGAGGTCTTTTATACTCGGTTTTAGTGACCCCACGACTTAAAGATAGAACAGATTTCAATAAAGACCAAGAAAAATAGTAGGGTATTTCACAGTATTAATTTCCTGCGTGACCAGCTAGCGACAAGAAGGGATGTTTTCCGCTACCATGGACCAGTATGGCCAGTCTGGTCTGTTCAACTATTTTTAGGTGTATCAGTTAGTTATGTCTGACAATTCCCCGTTTGTACTGGTAGATGGATCCTCCTACCTTTTTCGTGCCTATCATGCTCTGCCGGAGCTCGTTAACTCCAAGGGTGAGCCGACCGGCGCTATTGTGGGGGTGTTGAATATGCTGCGGCGACTATTTAATGACTACCATCCGGAGTACATAGCAGTCGTATTCGATGCACCGGGTGGGAGCTTCAGAAATGAGCTCTATCCGGAGTACAAAGCGAATCGCCCACCGATGCCTGAAGATCTCCGCTGCCAGATTGAGCCCCTGCATGAAATCATTCAAGCGATGGGATTGCCACTGGTGATGGTATCTGGCGTTGAGGCGGATGATGTTATCGGCACCCTTGCTGACCAGGCTTCGAATGAGGGAGTGAAGACGGTAATCTCCACCGGTGACAAGGATATGGCCCAATTGGTCAATCCATTAGTCAGCCTGGTCAATACCATGTCTGAAACAACAATGGATGAGCAGGGCGTGGTTGAGAAATTCGGTGTCAGGCCGGATCAGATTATCGACTACCTGGCCTTGGTTGGAGATAGTGCGGATAACATTCCCGGGGTACCGAAGTGTGGGCCAAAGACCGCTGCGAAGTGGCTTAAAAGCTATGAATCACTGGATAACCTGATTGCCAAAGCAGATGAGATAGGTGGCAAAATCGGTGAAAATCTGCGATCCAGTCTCGATCAGCTGCCTTTGTCAAGAAAGCTAGCGACAATCAAGTTAGACGTGGCGCTGGAAAAAAAACCAACAGAATATGTCTTAAATGAGCAGAATACCCAGTTATTGAGAAGCCACTATGAGCGCATGGAGTCCTCGCGCCTGCTCTCCACCCTGGATGAAAAAGGGGAGGGGGAGGTTGAGGAGGAATCCCATGTAGAGCTCGAAACTAATTATCAGACGCTGTTCAGTAAAGATGCTTTTCTTGAGTGGATGGATCGCCTCCAACAGAGCGAGTTGTTTGCCTTCGACACTGAGACCACGAGTCTGGACTACATGCAGGCAGAGTTGGTTGGACTATCTTTCGCAGTGGTGCCGGGAGAGGCCGCCTATGTACCCCTGGCCCATGACTATCCAGGCGCGCCGGAGCAGTTGCCTTTGGATTGGGTGCTGAGTCAAATGAAACCTTTGCTGGAAGATCCGGAACAGAAAAAGCTGGGTCAGAATCTGAAATATGATATGAGTGTGCTCGCCCGCTATGGTATTCAGATGCAGGGCATTGCTTATGACACCATGCTGGAGTCCTATGTGGTGGATTCGACTGCAACACGGCACGATATGGATTCGTTGGCGAAAAAGTATCTCGACCATAACACTATTCATTTTGAAGATATCGCCGGAAAAGGCAAAAAACAGCTCACCTTCAACCAGATCGATTTGGAGCAGGCCGCGCCATATGCGGCTGAAGATGCTGATATCACCTTGAGACTGCATGAGAAACTTTGGCCAAAACTTGATAGTGAGCCTTCACTAACCAGGCTCTTCTCTGAATTGGAAGTGGCCCTTGTGCCTGTACTATCCCGTATCGAGCGCAATGGTGTAAGCATTAACAGTGACATGCTGCGGGCACAGAGTGATGCCTTTTCACGTCAGTTGCATGAACTGGAGCAGCGAGCCTACTCCCTGGCCGGACATAACTTCAATCTGGGCTCTCCCAAGCAGATCGGTGAAATCTTTTTTAATGAACTAGAGCTGCCGGTAATCAGCAAGACACCGAAAGGGGCACCCTCTACGGCAGAATCGGTGCTGATCGAGTTGGCTGAACAGGGGCATGATCTGCCAGCTGTCATACTTGAACATCGGGGGTTGGCAAAGCTCAAGTCTACCTATACCGATAAGCTACCTGAGATGGTGAATCCAGAGACTGGACGAGTCCACACCTCCTATCATCAGGCGGTGGCCGCAACCGGCAGGCTCTCCTCTACCGACCCGAATTTACAAAATATTCCCATTCGCAAGGAGGAGGGTCGTCGAATCAGGCAGGCCTTTATACCTCAGGATGGCTGGAAGATGCTGGCAGCAGACTACTCTCAAATAGAACTGCGCATCATGGCTCATCTCTCCCAGGACAAGGGGCTGTTAAAGGCATTTTCCGAAGGCAGGGATATTCACACAGCTACTGCTGCAGAAGTATTTGGCGAGGATCTGGATAAGGTGAGTGCTGACCAGCGCCGTTCCGCTAAAGCGATCAATTTTGGATTAATCTACGGTATGTCTGCTTTTGGTCTGGCGCGTCAGTTGGGTATAGAGAGAAAGGCGGCCCAGGAGTATGTCGATCTCTATTTCGAGCGTTACCCTGGTGTTTCTGAGTTTATGGATAAAATTCGGGAGCAGGCGCATCAGCAGGGTTATGTAGAGACCCTGTTTGGCAGACGTCTCTATCTACCTGAGATCAATGCGCGAAATCACCAGCGTCGTACTGCTGCAGAGCGTACCGCAATTAATGCACCGATGCAGGGGACTGCCGCAGACATCATCAAGCGGGCCATGCTCTCTGTTGATGAGTGGATTGAGCATGAAGCACCACCGGTCAAGATGTTAATGCAGGTACATGATGAGCTGGTGCTCGAGGTTGAGCCAGGATATTTGGAGTCAGCCCGGAAGATCCTACGAGATCGTATGGAACACGCTGCAACCCTTGATGTACCCCTGCTGGTTGAAGTCGGGGTGGGAGATAATTGGGATGAAGCGCATTGATCTGAAATTATTTTTGAATAGTTGAGTGTTCAGCTGAACTTTTTTTCACAGGCTTAGTCTATGATTCTGTAAGTCGTACGGCACGGGTCGCTTTCCTCCCTTTGCGACCCACCCCTTCCCGGTAACCCCATCCGGGAAGATCCGGCCCTGACAGTCTCTCCCCTTAGACTGCCAGGGCCTTCTTTTTTCTCTCTTTCTAACTGACTAACCTATTGATTCTGTAAAGATAATATCTGATTTCAATCTGTTCGATGTTTAGCTGTCATCTGAACCTGGCCTCTTTTCCAGCTCAAACCAGATATCCAGCACTTGGTGGCAGGTTTCTATACCCTGTTTTTTCAGAGAGGAAAAACGCTGAACAGTAATCTCAGGATGATCGTTCAGGCTGCGTTGTACCTTTAACTGGACGTTTTTTGCTGCCCCGCTCTTCAGTTTGTCTGCTTTGGTCAGCAGTACATGGGTGGGAAGTCCGTGATGGGTGTTCCATTGCAGCATCTGCAAGTCGAATGGGGTCAGAGGGTGGCGGATGTCCATTAGTAAAACCAATCCCCTCAGGCATTTGCGGTTTTCTATATAGTCAGCCAGGCTCTGCTGCCACTGCTTTTTGACAGATTCAGCAACTTTTGCATAGCCATATCCTGGCAGATCGACCAATCGGCGCTCCTCATCCAGGGAGAAAAAATTAAGGAGTTGGGTACGCCCTGGTGTTTTACTGGTGCGCGCCAGAGATTTTTGGCTGCACAGGGTATTTAGGGCACTCGATTTTCCGGCGTTGGAACGCCCGGCAAAAGCGACTTCATATCCGCTGTCTGTGGGAGATTGCGATAACTTGGCTGCACTTTTGAGGAAGTGGGCTTGATGGTAGTACGGGTTCATGGTCATCCTTCGATCAGTCGACCCGCAAGTTTAGCCTGTCTGGGCTGCTGGTAACCAGTCCGATGCACTGATTGCACCAGAACGAAACGTGGCTTTCGTGGAAGTTATACCGCTATCCCAGGATATAATTTAACTCCAAAGGCGTGAAATCCAGGACTTTTTATTCAATTTGGTCTGGGCGCCAGCTTTTATGAAGAATCCGCTATATTGCATATCTTCTTCCATGATGTGCTTAGTCAGCCATGTTTTCAGGAAGTGCATCAACTCAAAACCGATAGCGGTCTTTCCTGTTGAAACCTTCTCCAGAAGGTCAGAGACAGACTCAAGCAACTCTTCGTGGATCTCTTTATGCTCATCGTATCCAGGGTAGTTGAGGATACGCATCAGACTCTCCTCAACAGCGAAATGTATGCGAGTGTATTCCGCCAGATCAGAAAGGATTGCCTGGACCACCTCGCTACCGTGGCGCTGATGAATCGCCTCGTGCATTTTATTTACTAAATCGACCAACACTTTATGTTGTTCGTCGATCTCTTCGATACCGACACTTAATGTGTCGGACCACTCTACAAATTTGCCCATGTGTGCATCCTTACTACTCGGTATTTTGCTCTCAGTTTGTCAAATAAACAGCATTACATTGTGACAGGGTTCACGTATTCGCACAAATGTAAGCGGCAGTGCTTTTTTAAACTTTAATCCCCCCTTTCCCATGTTCCTGATTTCCCGCCACTCTTTTGCATGAGCTGAACATCACGCAGGGACATTCCGCGGTCAACGGCCTTACACATGTCGTATATTGTGAGCAAAGTTATCTGGGTGGCGCAGAGCGCTTCGATCTCTACACCGGTTTGTCCCAGGGTCTCGACATGGCACCGGCAATAGATGGTACTGGTCTCTTTTTCCGGTGTGAGGTCGATAGCAACCTTGGTCAGGGAGAGGGGGTGACAGAGTGGAATTAAATCGGAGGCTTTTTTTGCTGCCATGATGCCGGCAACCCGGGCGATACCGAGAACATCCCCTTTTTTATGACGGCCTTCAACGACCATTTCAAGGGTATCGGGTTGCATCGATATTCGTCCTTCAGCAACAGCCTTTCGTCGGGTAGCGTCTTTGTCTCCCACGTCCACCATGTGAGCCTCGCCAGAGGCATTGAAGTGGGTAAACTCTGCCATCAATAACCCGCCTCACGTTCAATCTGTTTAGAGACTTCACGTGCCTCGAAAGTCATTGCTTTCAGGTCAGCCATAATAAAGGTGGCCGGTGATTTACCCACACCTCCAATGGTGCCAGGATTGATCACGTGTGTAGTACCTCCACGGATATTGGTAAGTTGTTCAAATCCAAGCTTATGGCTGTGGCCACAACAGACCAGATCCCAGTCACCCGTTGCAGCCATGGCCCGCGCGTAGTGGGGGTAGTGCACCAGAAAGATTTTTCGACCAGCCAACTCAACACCTGCATCCATGCCATGGTAGTGAATATTGCTGTCATCATTGTTCGCTAGCCTGGCCAGGGTATAGAGATCTCCAGAGTTGTTGCCGTGGATCACATGTATAGGCAGGTCATATTTTTGCAGACAATGGAGTGTACTTGGGGCGACGACATCACCGCAGTGCAGTACGGCCTCAGCACCATCTGCCTTGGCTGATTCAACAGCGGCATCCAGTAACGGAATATGGTCATGGCTGTCAGAAACTATACAGACCTTCATATTTCGCTCCCGGACACCTTAGCGCTATCTCTGACGACGAACACTTAGAAGTGTGGTTTTTCAGGTGCATCTTGGAACATTTTGACCGAATTGCTGATCTCTTGCTTGGCAGCCTCGATCCCATCCCATCCAGATACACGAACCCATTTTCCCTCATCTAGATCTTTGTAGTGCTCGAAGAAATGGGCAATGCGTTCCATGAGTTCAGGAGGCATATCCTCATGGTCTTTTACATGGCTCCATCGGCTGGAGACGCTGTCTATCGGCACCGCAACAACTTTAGCGTCATCACCAGATTCGTCGGTCATTTTCAAAACCGCAACAGGACGGCAGCGGATGACTGAGCCTGGAATCAGGGGAAATGCTGTAGGCACCATAACATCGCAGGGATCGCCGTCGTCTGACAGGGTGTGCGGAATGTAGCCATAGTTGGCTGGATAGTGCATGGCCGTACGCAGGATACGGTCGACAAACATGGCCCCTGTCTCCTTGTCGACCTCATATTTTACAGGTTCGGCATTCGCGGGGATTTCAATTATGACGTTTATTTCGTCAGGAATGTTTTTTCCCGATGAGACGCGGTCTAGGTTCATTTATCTTACCTTGCAGGTGAAAACAGCTGTTATCGAATCCAGCCACATGGGCCGGTGGTGTGTGAGAAGTGAAGAGTACGGATTACCAGAGCGGGTGTCTAGTGTGGTGTAGCGAATTAGTGCCCCATCTCAAAAGCCCACAAATGCAGTAAGTGAAGGGATATCAAGCTGTAAATGACTGACTGTTATAGAGCATTACGCAAACCAATACCTTGCGTTGCACAATTGCGCTTGCTGAGGTTAAGGCTGTCAAGGATAAGCACTACAAGAAGCCTGAAAACCATAATACAAACATGGTCTTTGGTTATGGGTATTACACAAAAAAGGGGAGCCGAAGCTCCCCTGATTCTTGGTTAAAGTGCTCTGTTAAAGAAGAGGCACAATCAACAAGGCGACAATGTTGATAATCTTGATCAACGGATTGATCGCAGGGCCAGCGGTGTCTTTGTAGGGGTCACCTACGGTGTCACCGGTGACGGCTGCCTTATGAGCATCAGAACCTTTGCCACCAAAATTTCCATCTTCGATGTACTTTTTGGCGTTATCCCAGGCACCGCCACCGGCGGTCATGGATATAGCGACAAACAAGCCGGTAATGATCGTACCGATCAGCAGGCCACCCAGGGCCTGAGCACCGAGGAACAAGCCAACCAGCAGTGGTACTGCGATGGGCAGCAGTGAAGGGATGATCATCTCTTTAATGGCCGCTTTGGTCAGCATGTCCACAGCATTACCATATTCCGGTTTCTCACTGTGATCCATAATGCCTGGCTTTTCACGGAATTGACGACGTACCTCATTGACGATGCCGCCAGCAGCTCTACCAACAGCTTCCATGGCCATGGCACCGAACAGGAAGGGCACCAGACCACCGATCAGCAGACCAATCAAAACCATGTGATTGGAAAGGTCAAAGCTTATGGCAGAACCGGTATGACTCTCCAGGCTGTGAGTGTAATCAGCAAACAACACCAGAGCAGCCAGACCGGCAGAGCCGATGGCATAACCCTTGGTTACCGCTTTAGTGGTATTACCCACGGCATCCAACGGATCTGTGATGTTACGGATCTTCTCGTCCAGTTCCGCCATCTCGGCAATACCGCCAGCGTTGTCGGTAATAGGACCATAGGCGTCAAGGGCAACGATGATGCCTGTCATGGAGAGCATGGCAGTGGCAGCAATGGCGATGCCATACAGGCCGGCCATATCGTAAGCACCCCAGATAGCGGCACAGATCACCAATACCGGTGCAGCAGTAGACTTCATTGAGATACCCAGTCCGGCGATGACATTGGTGCCGTCACCGGTGGTGGATGCTTCAGCGATTGAACGGACAGGGGAGTACTCGGTAGAGGTGTAGTACTCGGTGATTACCACCATGGCAGCGGTTAACACCAGACCAATCATGGCAGATCCAAAGAGTGCCATTACAGGATCACTTACTACGATTCCGTCGACCGTTATAGTTACACCACCCATCATGTTGTCGGTGACAAAATAGAAGCCGACAGCTGCCAGTACACCCGCGACAATCAGTCCCTTATAGAGGGCTGGCATCACATTGGTATCGGAATCCTTCGCTTTCACGAAGTAGGTGCCGATGATGGAAGCAATAATGGAGACACCACCGAGGACCAAGGGGTAGATAACCGCTTCGTTACCTAAACCAGTGACCAGCAGACTGCCGAGCAGCATGGTAGCCACTACGGTAACGGCATAGGTCTCGAAAAGATCCGCGGCCATGCCTGCACAGTCACCCACATTATCACCGACGTTGTCGGCGATAACCGCAGGGTTGCGTGGGTCATCCTCAGGGATTCCAGCTTCCACTTTACCAACGATGTCAGCACCAACGTCAGCGCCCTTGGTGAAGATGCCACCACCCAGTCGGGCGAAGATGGAGATCAGTGAGCCACCGAACGCCAGTCCAACCAAAGCATGTAGAGCCTGAGCGTCAGAAATCCCCATCATGTTGAGGATATAGTAGTAACCGGCAACACCCAGTAAGGCGAGGCCGACCACCAACATGCCGGTAATAGCACCACCACGGAAGGCGATCTGCAGGGCAGCATTGATGCCTTTATGGGCAGCTTCAGCTGTACGCAGGTTGGAGCGGACCGAGATGTTCATCCCGATGTAACCCGCCAAGCCAGAGAAGATGGCACCGATTGCGAAACCAATCGCAGTAGCGCTGTCCAGGCCGAAGAAAATAACCACTAGCACGACTAAGCCAACGATACCGATGGCGGTGTATTGCCGGTTCAGGTAGGCTTGCGCGCCCTCCTGCACAGCACCGGCGATCTCGCGCATTTTTTCGTTGCCTTCCGGCTGAGCGAGTATCCATTTAACGGAGATGAAGCCATAGGCGAGTGCGGCTGCCGCACAGACCAGGGCAAAGATCAGTTCTGTATTCACTTAGAGATCCTCCACTGAGTATTGATAAAAGAGTTCTGGTACAAAATGTGTGACTGACACTTATCTGCCTCCATAGCGTTTATTAGTTGTAAGGTCGTGCACACAAATAAGGGGGCTGAATAAGCCCCCCTGTTTGTCGTTATCTAGAGTTCAAAAATATCTAGTTTTTTTGGAACAGTAACGCCTTTCATCGTTACGTAATCTGGTAAGCCATTATCTTTATAAGGGGGGTATGCCTCACCTTTGATCAGCGGGTAGAGGTACTCCTTACAGGCTTCAGTGATGCCAAAACCATCCTCGGTAATGTATTCCATAGGCATCATCTTTTCGACATTCGCGACTTCGCTGAGAGGTGCCTCACCGATATGCCATTTATAGGGATTGGATGATTCGCGAACGACTGTGGGCATGATGGAGTTCTTTCCTTCAAGCGCCTTTTCCACCGCGGCCTGGCCAAGCGCGTAGGCCTGATCCACATCCGATTCTGAGGTAAGGTGGCGAGCCGCACGCTGAAGATAGTCAGCAACCGCCCAGTGAAATTTATGCCCCAGAGCATCCTTGATCAGGTTAGCTACAACGGGCGCTGCTCCACCCAACTGAGCGTGACCAAAGGCGTCCCTTGTACCCTGTTCTGCCAGGAACTTGCCATCAGGCCAGTGACAGCCTTCAGAAACTACGATGGTGCAGTAGCCGTGCTCTTTGACCTTGGCATCGACATTCGCGAGGAATTTCTCTTTGTCGAACTCGATTTCAGGGAACAGAATGACGACTGGTATGCCTTCATCCTCTACCAGGCCACCCGCTGCAGCGATCCAGCCGGCATGGCGGCCCATCACTTCGATGACAAAAATCTTTGTCGAGGTAGCGGCCATGGAGCGTACATCGTAGGAGGCCTCCAGAGTGGAGACGGCGATATATTTTGCTACAGAGCCAAAACCAGGACAGTTGTCAGTGATCGGCAAATCATTATCTACAGTTTTTGGTACGTGGATAGCCTGTACCGGGAAACCCATCTTTTCAGAGAGCTGGGAGACTTTGTAACAGGTATCGGCAGAGTCACCACCACCGTTGTAGAAAAAATAGCCAATATTGTGTGCTTTAAAGATCTCGATCAGGCGCTCATATTCGCGCTTGTTGTCTTCAAGACTCTTTAATTTAAAGCGGCAGGAGCCGAAGCCACCAGATGGGGTGTGCTTCAATGCTGCGATATCTTCAGCTGATTCCTGGCTGGTATCGATTAACTCTTCTGTCAGTGCGCCAATGATGCCATTACGGCCGGCGTAGACATTGGCAATCTTGTCTGGGTGTTTACGCGCTGTTTCAATAACCCCGCATGCAGAAGCGTTGATTACTGCAGTAACGCCTCCCGATTGTGCATAGAAAGCATTTTTTGCTGTCATGAGTTAGATCCCCTTTATGTTATTGATATTAATATGTTTTATTGAATCTGTTTTTGACGTTTAGATATCACCTTTCTGGTGGGCCGAATGGTCGGCCTGTGCCTGCAGAAGAGACACAATACACTCCGTCAGGTCGTCATATTCGTGTACCCCGGTACCATATTGTTGATACCCACGGTAGAAAAACTGGCAGCGATATTTACGGCTACCCGTCTTAAAGATGATGAAGTTGCACTCTTCCTGGTCCCAGTAGACTACAGGGCAGCTGCTCAACTCCCGATCAGAAGGCATGAGACGAATTTCAGCATCCGCGATCTGGGTTTCCACTTTCTGACCATATCGCTCAGTCAATGTGGTTTCGATGATCCAGTGCTCAGAATCTGTAATATCTGGAATTTGCGGCATGCGGTTACTCTGCTTACAGTCACTTCATGAGGCAGAGAAGAATAATCTAATCGAGCCTTTTAGTACATAAAGTCCGTTGACTTTACGGGAAATCTTGGATTAGCTTACCCAACAGAACCAGATTCGGCTAATCCAAAAGTTGGATGGAGTCATGGAATTTCTTAATTAATGAATAAGTGAAATCTGTGACTTCATGCCTGTGAATTGTACAAGTTATTGATCTGTAGAGTCTTATGTTCTATTCAATAGGCTCTAATTGTCCCCTTGGAGGGATGCAGAATTGACCAAAGATTAAAGCAGCAGCTGGCCTCTACAGGGTCGACTGCCGTTGGCGTGTCTCAAATCTGGTTCGGTCCAAGACAGGGCACGTAGATTACAGAAAAGCAAAGGATTATCCGACATTGTGACCTGGCTATGGGGGAAGTGTAAGGAATGCGTATTGTAATACTCGGGGCGCCTGGAGCGGGCAAGAAAACCCAATCAGCCCTATTGGCGGAAAAGCTCAAGCTCTCCATCGTGACAACAGGCGATCTCCTCAAGAGAGCTGTGGCTGAACAGACCCCATTGGGTTTGGAGGCGAAAGCACAGCAGGATGCTGGGCATGTGGTGACTGAAGATATTATTCTTGGCCTGCTACGTGACCATTTTCTGAAACCCACCCTGAGCAATGGCTTTATTCTGGATGGCTTTCCCAGGAATCTTTTACAGGCTCTGACACTGGATGAGCTGCTTGTCGAGCTCGACATGCCTCTCGATAGGGTCATCCTGCTTGATATCGATGTAGACAATCTGATGGAGCGCCTGGTCGGGCGACTTACCTGCCGCAGCTGCAATCAGCTCTACAATGCCTACCGGAACCCACCGCTTGTTGATGACGTCTGCGACAGCTGTGGAGGGCGCCTGCATAAACGCTCGGATGACAATGAAGAGACAGTGAGTAACCGCATCCATGTGTTTGATCACCTGGTTGCTCCCCTCATTACCCACTACGGAAAGAGTAACAGGCTGGTCAGAGTCGACGGTAACGGCGAGCTTGAAACTGTGTCCCAGGGCATGCTTGAGGCCATTGAAAGCTCTGCGCTCAACAGGTCTGAAACGACACCAAAGGGGAATCAACCTGAAGTCTCGGTTGAACGTGCGAGTGTGGCGCAGATGCCTCCTCCAGCAAGTGATGAAGAAAAAAAGCCCGAGGATGATCACTCAAAGCCTGAATCAGAGACAGCTTCAGTAGAGAAAAAACCTGGAATTGCGAGAAAAAAGAAGTCCAAAGTCGCTAAAAAAGCAAAAGCTGCAGGTAAGAGTGTAGTAAAGAAGAAAAAGAGCGTCCCTGGTGCTGGAACAAAAACGGTTACAAAAAAAGCGGCAAAAAAGGCTGGAAAGGTAACTAAAAAGAGCGCCAAAAAGGTAAAAGCAAAAACACAATCCAAGTCAAAATCTACTCAATCGGTAAGCAAGAAAAAGAGAAAAGCCGGATCAGGCTCCACGGCAAAGCGCACTAAGGTGTTAAAAAAGGCAGCGACGAAAAAAAGTCGTTCATCGGTGAGCCGTAAGAAAGCTGCTCAGCTGAAAAAACGAGTTGCTAAAAAAAGTGTGCTTACTACCAAGAGTGGTAAGAGTAAAAAGCCAGTGGCTAAAGAGTCGACAGCCAAAAAGGTATTAAAAGTAAATAAAAAAGCCACGGTCAAGAAAAAAGTGGCGAAGAAAAGCAAGGTTGCTCAGGCTAGAAAAAAGAGTGCAAATAAAGCCCCGAAAAAATCACTTCCAAAACAGAAGATAGCCAAGAAGCGTGTTAAGAAAAAAGTGGCTGTAAAAAAGAGAAGCAGCAAGAAAAAATCGGTTAAAAAGAGGGCGGCGAAGAGGTAAGTGTGATTGTCGGGAACCGATCAGAGAGAAGCGATAGTTACGACGCATTAGGATTAAGCAATTCGATATATACTAATGCATATAGAGTAACCCAGTACAGTCTTTAGCAGCATGGTGGCGGGGCCATTGATTTGATAAATCTCAATCAATGTCAATTTTTACCCCCAGTGTGGAGTTGCTTTAGCGCATATTAAGTGTCGTTTACTCTATACTCGGCTGATGAAAATTCAAGCGATAAGCAATGTCCCTCCAATTTGGCGGCTCTACTGGCTTCTATCAATTATTACGATCAGTTTGTCACTTTTAATCGCACGCTACTTTTATAGTGATGTACTCGATGGCAAATTTAGGGATCTTGATCAATTTAATACACTAGTGAAAGAGGGATGGGTCGAGTCACGCCTTTTTGCACAGGAGTCAGTATTAAGAGTTCTCTCAGAGCGCCTGGTTGAGATGGACGCAATCGCGCACCCTGATTACTCATTGAATCTCTTAGACTCTCGAGTCAAGAACAGCGCTAATATTATTGGAATGGGTCTTTTTGATTCTGAAGGTAATTTGATTATTGCAACCCATAGCAGCAAAGAAAAGTTTCCCAACCTGAAACAAAATAGTGCAACCGTCAGTACTTTTATAGATACGTTAAATCGCAACCACATGGTGTTGGGTCATACCTACTACAACCCTTTCTTTGATAAATGGATACTTCCATTACGTTTAGCGTTTCGGTCACCTGAAGGCAAACAGTACGTCGTAGCCTCATGGTTAGATGCGGAAAGTGGAAACGCACTGTTTAACCATGACAATATCCCCGATGATATAGCCTCAGCAGTAATTTCCAATGACTATTACATGCTGGATTACAAGATCAATTATCCGCGAGATACCCTCTTTTTTCAGGTTCCCTTGCCAGAAGCTGTTGTCGATCAGTTTAATTTGCGTAAGCTCAAAGGAAAGCAGCGTATACTTCAACCCTATATAGACCGCAATGAGCATCTACGCTACATATCCGTAACTTATATTCCAAAATATGAGATATATATATCTCTAACTCGCGCCCACAGAGAAGCAATCAAAGGATTTACACCTATCGCGAAAAAGATTGCCCTTGCTACACTCTTCTTCTGCTTGATCCTTTACCTTTTCTTCTACATTGTCTCTAAGAAAGAGAAAAAAGCAATCGCAGCATTAGAGTACCAAGCTAAACACGATAGCGTCACAGGATTGATGAATCGATTTGCTATTAGTCAGCAGATAGGAATTTATATCGCCAAAGAAAAACAGTTCTGTCTCGCCTTTGTTGATCTCGATAATTTTAAAACCGTTAATGATCTTTATGGACATAGAACTGGAGACAAGGTACTCACCCAGGTTGCTGAACGGCTCTTGACAGTAATTGAGGATGATATACATTGTGCGCGATTCAGTGGAGATGAGTTTGCACTGATAATTCCTCACGTGCCTGAAAAAGCAGTCGATGTGTACCTGAATGTACTTGAATTGATCAAACTGCCATTCGATCTTGAATACAATGCACTACGTATCAGCGCGAGTATGGGGGTAACTGTATTCCCCACTGATTCCGATAACTCGGAAGAGCTCATGCGTTTTGCCGATATCGCCCTACACCAGGCGAAAAAGCAAAAGGATCGCCTTACCTTTTTTGATCAGGATTTTTATAAAAAAATAGAACGTAAATCGATTATCCGAGAGTTTTTTAATTCTGCCCTGGAGCGTGATGAGTTCTACATCGCATATCAACCACAGATAGATATAAAATCCAATTCAGTCATTGGTGTGGAAGCATTGGCGAGATGGAACAGCCATGATTTAGGAGAGATATCTCCCGCTGAATTCATTCCAATAGCCGAGGAGGCGGGATTTATCATCCCTCTGGGAATGCATATTCTAGAAAATGCGTGCAAAACGACGCAAAATCTTTGGAAGCAAACAAACCAGGAATTTAAACTCTCAGTCAACGTCTCTGTACGCCAGCTGGTTGATGAAAACTTCATTGCAAACGTTAGCAAAATCATTAACAAGCTAAAGTTTCCATATGAAAAACTTATACTGGAAGTCACTGAAAGCATCATGATTGACGACAGTGATAAGATTATTCAAACACTTCAAATTTTACTCGACCAGGGAATAGGAATCTCGCTTGATGACTTTGGCACAGGTTTCTCCTCATTAAGCATGGTAAGCAAATTACCCATCACTGAACTCAAAATAGATCAAAGTTTTGTTTATAACTTATTAGTCGATGAAGATAGCGCTCATCTATCTGAAATAATCATTCAAATCGGACAACATCTTAATCTGGATATTATTGCCGAAGGTGTTGAAGAGAAAGAACACGTCGAACTTCTAAAACAATGTGGATGCCATATCTTGCAGGGATACTACTTTTCAAAGCCATTGAACGTTGAAGACTTAATAGCCTATCTACTTGAGGAAAACATCAAATCAGAGAGTAAGTGTCTTTAATATGATAAAAATTAATGTTCTGAACACGCGCCATATAAAAAAAGTAAATGTTGTGCTAAAAAAAGACTGGTTGCATGAATTTTCTATCCATCAACTTTCCAAGATAACGTGAAAAGAGTATTACCACTATTAATGCTAAGAATTTTAGTATAGATAATAGGTAGACATGGAGATTGTAGCTCTCCTGCCTGAATGTTTTAAGTTTAAGGCAAACTTACCGTATTACCGACGGAACTCAGTGGTTTTGTCTGTCAGGGTTAGGCGCGTGCATTTTAAACCTTTTGGTGGGGCAGGGCCCCACCCTACGTGTGAAAACTATTGGGGTGGTTTCTTGTCCCGGCAAAATAAGAAAGGACATCCAACGTTTATCGCTAAACCGGTTAACTCATAACCGTCGCTGCAGAAGAAAATATATGTCTGTTCTGTGATTATAGTATGGGCTTGTGAGTGCCTATAACTCATACTCATACATGAGAACGCTTCTAACACAGCAGCGGGGACTGCACAGATACGGCAGTCCCCGCATATGGGTTAACAAGCGTCGTCTTCCTCCTCGCAATCCTCATCGAAACAACAGGCATCGATGCTTTGGGGTGTACAACCTCGATCACAGCAGCACTCGCTGCAACCACACTCATCGCAATCCTTACTAGAGGCCTTTTCCCAGACGGTGTAGGCGAGTAGATCCAGGGTTATTTTCGGCTTCTTCGGATCGTCGCTCTTAATCACGAGCATCTGGGCGCGAGGGCATTTCTCTTCGGCTTTGTAGCGTATGAGGATGTCGAGATTTGCGCCGGGCTGGAGTGTCGCAGGGAAGGGGTTGTTGACCAGCTTCCAGTATTTACTCTGCCTGACGAGGCCGACATGCTCGACATGAAGCGGGCAGTAGCCGACGTTGGTGATGGTGAGTGTCTGTTCTCCTACACAGCAGGCTTTGACACCGCCTATGCAGGTCGAGCCAGTGATCGAAAGAAGTCCCGGAGGCGCGGTGCCATTGACGCGTATTATCTTTGGTCCCTGTGGATCATCACTGTTTATCTTGAGAGTACCCACTTTGCTACCTAAGCTGGACGGCTGGAATCGTATTGGGATTTGGAGGCTGTCGCCCGCGCCGATCAAGATGGGGAAACTCTGCACGCTTGGGAGGTCAAAGTCGGTGCTCGATGAGGCGATACTCTGGATAGTCAGTGGGCAGTGGGCACTGTTAGATAGGGTCAACATCCGGTCGGTGAAATCACCGACGCAGGTGTTGCCGAAATCGCCATTGTCTGCGATGACTGAAACCAGGCGTGGCGGTGCCGCTTTGCCTGAGACATTGAGCACGCGAATCCCGTCAGGATCATTTGAGAAGATTCTGATCAATCCCGTCTTGTTGCCAAAAGAGGTGGGCTGGAAGCGTATGGGGATGTCGATACTGTCTCCTGAGTCGATCACAATTGGGTAGGCGTTGACACCAGGCGCAACGAATTCGCCCGAATTCGAAACGATGTTGGTAATCGAGAGCATGCCAAATCCACTATTGGAGAGTGTCAGTATCATGTCCTTTGATCTGCCGACACAGACATTCATGAAGGCTCCTGCATCAGGCAGTACGGTGACAAGCCGAGGGCGGAGCTGCACAGTCCGAATCGAGATGTTGTTGTCGTTGGGTACGAGCCGCCAATCCTCGATGGTGCGGCCTGCATGATATTTGTCTGCATTATCGGGGTCGCCTTCAGCTGAGACCACCATCATCATGCTGTCATCGCCGTCTTCGTTCGGGTTGGGAATCCAAGCGAAGGGACCGACGACAATCTCTTCGCCATCGGCCGGCTGGATCGAGGGTGCCCCGATCTCCGTTGTATCCATGGTTTTGAAGTCCACAGGCCAGACGTGTCCCGCTAGTGGCTTGCAGTGAAAACCCCGAACATTGACCAGGTTGGCAGTCGAGCTGCCGCGGTTTTTAACTCGGACATAGGCGTAGTTTGTACCGATCACCGGATCCTGATGTATTCCTGCACCATCGGGCTGATGTCGATTCCAGATGGTTGTGGTAGCACGGTGGTCGGCAAGATATTCGTATTCACCGCTACGTCCATCATCGATATAGACATCGACGAGTGGTGGATCACCGTCGTTCAAATCCTGTCTCTCGAAAGACCACTCTAGGACCTTTGCGTAGGCGTCACCCGAGAGGCCTCGTGTCGTCCAGTCACCTGCATCGGCCGTCAACAGTGCATCAAGGAAACCTGCAGGGGAGTTTGGGTTTGTCCCAGGGGATAGGGTGCCGACAGCGCGGAGTATAAGATAGGCCATGAGATGGGCCGAGAATTCGCGTCGGGTTAGCGCTGTGGAATCACCACCGATGCTGCGATAGGCACGGAACAGCGTCGTCGACAGGATCTGCTCGGATGAGTAGCTGCCGACATCATTGGTACCACCCCAACCCCAGCCGGCGGCGGGGTCGCGGTCTGAGCGTCGGCCTAAGGCGGAATAGGGCCAAAGCAGGAAGCGGTCGTTGTTGCCGCCATTGTGCCATCCGGAATAGGGGTCATTCAGAATCATGCCGAAGCTGTCGCCGGCACTGTGCGCGAAGCCAAAATTTGCACTGTTCACATGATCGTAGAGGATGCCGTGACCGCCAAGCTCGTGCAGCACCAGATACCAGTCCGAGGCATTGCCTGTGGGTGTTCCGCCGGTGTTGTCGATTCGGCCGTAGCAGGTATGGTCTATGCCATCTCCATCACCGATGCAATGGCCGTTGTTGCTGCCACTGAACCCTCTGTGGTCGACGTTGATTGGAAAACTCGTACCGTCGAAATAGGTATCGAGTGGGAATCCTAGATCCTGAACCAGACGGAAAAAACGATCGTTATGATAGTAGGCGTTGACCGCAAGAAACTCATCGGTGCGAACATCGTAGTCAAAATCCACACCCTCAGGTTGGGTGGGTGGTGCAATGTTTGGGTTGTGAACATTGATCACTTGGACATATTCACCTGACAGTGATTGTGTACCGCCTACAGCTGGGTCCAGCCCAAGAAGCTCGACATCGTCCCGCAGCGGATTGAGCACCGCATTGCTTTGGCTGGCGTCGTTTGCTGTGTCACCTGTCGAAACAATCGGGTCGTAAGTGAAGACGAGTCCGTTCACATGAGAGGTGAGCGCCCGCATATAGAGAATGTCACCCGTTGCGACACTGACCAGAAGCCGCCAGTTCATCCGATGTCCCTCGTAAGGTAGTCGAATGATAAGTTCCGCGACAAGATGCCAGCTTCCCTCCTTGATTGAGTCGGGGAGTTTGGGGAGTGGCAGGGTTGGAAGGTCTTCATGCTCAATCAGTTCAGCAGGGTTTTTCTGCTGTTTTTGAATTGGCTCAAGGTGGTCCTGCTGACGTCGTGCCCGGTCAAACTGGTAGACGTAGAAGCGCCCGGAGATAAGCTCCGGCGTCACACGCTCTTTGCCCTCTCCGTAGCCATCGAGGCATGAGCCGAGAATCTCGGAGAGTTGTGTTGTCGTAGCACCTGGCGTCTGTTTCGATGAGCTTTTCGCAGAGTTGGGGCCTGACTCTCCAGCAGAGAAGAGTTTACGGAAACGGTTGATGTCGCGTGCTGGGGGGAGTTCGGCATCCATACCCGTTTTGCTTGCGTTGACTATCGAGATGATGCGCCCGGTTATATCATTTCTGGTCGCTGTGATCCCGGCGTCCCAGACAGGTGTATTGAGATATGTCTGGGCATAGACGTAGGTGGTGGTATCAAAGAAGCGCTTTTTATCGGCGAGATGAAAGGAGGGGCCTGATTTTTTGGGCTCGGCATGGGTCGCATGACGGTCAAGCTCTCGGAGTTCGGCGATGTCGATGCCGATTTCGCCAGCGAGGCGGCGTAGATGGGACTTCGCTGAGGTGTTATTCGGTGTTGACGAGTTATTGTCAGCAAAAGTGAGTGCCCGTATGGTGCCGCTATCATCGCGGGTAATCGTGGCGTTCAGATCTGTTTCTAGACGGTGTTTCATCGCTCTTCTCCATTATTAAGGCAATCAAACTTGTTGGAAATCACGAACAAATAAGCATCCTGCTAACTTCTCGAGTAAAACATTTTTACTCGGCTTTCTTTGTCATTTAACAACTATTGTTTCTCAAGATGGCGTTAGCCGACCCTGAGACGTAGTGGGCCTGAAACCAAGCAGATGAATCGCCGAAACAGAGAACACAAGGCAATGGTCAATCCCTTTGAAGGTCGATCCTAAATTGGTGTACTGTTCTCTGAAATGGTGCTTTGCTCAGTCTAAGATGCCCCACCAACCATGTTAAACAGGGTTCGAAACCTCTCTCCTGCTGAGTTGTTGACGACTCTGTAACACTTGCGTGGGAAGTTAAATCCTAGTGTAGGAAGAGTGCAGGGTCCTTTCAAAGTGAAAGTTACCGTGCAATTGAACGAACAATCATGTATGGGATTTATATCCTGGATCGGTTGAATATCGACCCGGAAGCCTGACTCGATAGCGCAAAAAACTATGGTAACAACTACAACACAGTGATAGATACAAGGGAAGGGATAAAGCAGTTCTCTCAAGCAGGAAGAAAGTGGTTCTGCGCGAGTGGGTTTTCGTTGCAGATCTATCAGACATCGCCCGCCTGTTATCTTGTAAACCCAGCCTCAGTCAAACGGTGACTGCCCTTGAAATCTTGAATATCCCTCCTATCATTTGCTAGTGATGCTCTCCAATAGGAGACGGGTAAACCCCTCAGCCAACTTAGGCCTGGGGTGCCAGCTCCCGCCCGGTGCTCATTAACTCCGCCAAGCCATCTTGGTTGGCTTGAATCTCCTTCACCGCCTTTTTGTAGAAACCCCGAAGATGCTTTTTCAGGTGCCTGCTCACCGTTGCGTTCGGGATCTCTTTTAATACCGCAAAGAGTGCCAGTGCATAGGTCGCCTCATACTCACTGAGCGCAGCCTGACGGACTGCACTTGGGTTATAACAACTACCGCATCCCCCCTTGAAGGTGAAGGCGCTGTTGGCGAACATCAGTCCAAAGCCCATAAAGATAGCCAGCAGTTCCGTGGTTTCCGGCCAATAATCAGCGCCCCCTGGAGGTGGCTCCTGACTCATCTGTCCCAGATAGTAGGCAAGGATGTGCGCAAAGCTTGCGATCATCCCTTCCGGGTTATTGATCTGTTGAGGGTTATAGGGAATTGACAGGCGTTGCGACTGATCATTCACAACACTTCCCTCTACATCCCCGCCTCTGATTGGGCCTTGCAACAGTAACGGCCTCTGATCAATTATTGGGCACTGGTTTTGATCGATAACCGAGGTTGGCCAATGCCTGACCCCGGCGTAGTTTTTAACCTGTTCAAATATCAGCTTCGCCATGCCTTCCGTGCTATCCACAACACCTGGAAAGTCCTCGTTGGTCGGTAAAACCAGTCGGGTATCCGTATGGAAATAATCGGCGTTAAAGTTTCTTAAAGACCAGCCAAAGGCCGCAAACAACCAATCCATGGAAGCTTGATTCATTAGTGGCTTGTTTTTGATCAGACCAAACATTTTCAAATGACTACCTCATTCAATCGCCTATCACTCAGCCTACGACATACAGATTCGGCGTCGCTGTATAGCGGTAAAGGTATCAACGACCTAAACGCCCATTTTCCAACATTCTTGAGTATCCAAGGTCACCAGGCAGCCGTCAAATTACCCTACGATGAAGTTCGAACTCGGCAAAGCCATTGTCATTCTCGCCAGAATAACCAGTGGTATCGGAAATTAAACATGAAAGCTCACTGCTGTCCCATTAACTTTCAATCTTGTCAGAACAACTCTGAAAGCCCCTCTCCCTTTACGGGAGAGGGGTTGGGGAGAGGGTGTACGCGAAGCGTTTCATGCGGTTGAAAAATAAAACCGCATTGATCGTTCATATTTATCTTGCTGATTGTTGTAGAAAAATAGGGTGTTCATTCTCCCCCTCCGGCCCCTCTCCCGCGAGGGGAGAGGGGGGCTCCCCACCTATTTAAGATACTGATGACTTGTAAGTTTTTTCTGGCCGTGACTCACTGTTTTATGCTGTTATATATATCTCAATTCTAAAACAGCAATAGAAACCATCAGCAATGAATCAGTTACAAGCGCAATAGTTAAGTAGTGGGACAGCAGAGGTCTGGAGTCCCCTTTACATCAAAGCCTTCGGTTACGCTGACTGAAGTGATCAGTCATTTTCACACCTTCGGCGAAACTTAGCCCAGTTGGTTATCTGGTTCAGAATCTATAATTAATTTATCTAGACAGGCACCATTTTTTTAAAGTCGGCGTCTACCTAGAGGAGGAAGGTTTCGAGCCGAGGTCCCGCGCAGGGCCGGAGGCCCGCAGTAAACTTGACCGACTTGTTATGTATGCCGTCTACCCCTTTGCCTGCGAAGAATATTAATGATACCGCCAAATGCCATAACAGATATATAAACCAGAAATGACCACCAGACAGTACCGACTACGGTGTAAGCAATGAATAAAATACCAACAGAAGGATAATATGAGACTTGTGCAATTATTGATTCGGTTATTGGGTTCACAACAAGTGATGCTGGTAAATTGACTAAAAATGCAAAGAACCATGGCCAGCACTGATAACTCCCAGCGATATGGCACTGAATTGCGCGAAGGGATTCAACTGAAGTGATAATTACCTGAACAGAGAGAACGCTCCATATAATTTTCTTGTTCAATCCCATAGATATCGTGTTTTCTTATTTTTATGCTTAACGCACCGGCTCACTGGGATTTTGCGCAGCGACAGCGGGGCAAAATATCCAGTGCAGCCGTTTGTAAGGCTTGTGATCACTCGTTTTCAAGACCAATACACCCGCTATTTCACAACTGTAACACCGTTTCGCTCGAGTATTTCCTGTGCTTTCTCGAAATCTGGATTGGCTGGATCGATCTCAGCATCCACGTCGGTGAACATTTCCGCCGATCGACTTTCCCGACTTGTTAATTCCAGCATCGAACCGCCGCCCGTACCATAGGTGAATGAATGGATCGTATTACGAGGGACATGGATTAGCGTACCAGGTGTGCATAAGTACGTTTCCTCACCGCATTGAAATGTAATATCGCCCGACAACACAAAAAACGCCTCATCCCACCCGTGACTGTGGGGTGGCGGGCCGCTTCCTTCTTCACCCTGTTGGTGTGTTATCCCGTAACCACCTATCTGTGATGCCGCCGCCAGTACGGTGACATCGGTTCCAAATACATTGAGTGGTGACGGACGGTCATTTGGGGTTGTGACGATGTACTTGTTCATAGTTCGAGTTCCTATACTATTCGGGAGAATGCGAAATTTTAGTGAGACCTAACGAAGATGTAGAAAAACCTCTGAAAAATTTACTGTGCTGGATATTGACCTATATTTATCCATTTTTTGCGCTCCTGCGTACTTTTTTAAGTACATCACATAGAAAAAACCAGTTTCATTATAGTAGAGCACGATAGGCAAATGTCCCTTAGGTTTTTCTACAGCTTCAACGCCCACATAAGCAGCCGAGTGACAGCGAGGTCCGAGTAATTTTGTCCTTGTGTAGTGGATTGTTAGGCATTGCACAATCACCTCTCTGAACATTGGACTAAGAATATTTGAGACACATGGTTGTAAACGCAACCACCGTTTAATACCTGTTTGATACGACGCACCCTTTCTCTCGATGCCACTGTATTTGGCTTGAGCATATTTGGCCCCGGAAGCATGGCAAGTAATGATAAGTACTCGTTATTATTTAATTCCGATAGTGGTTTGTTAAACCAAGAATGCGCCCCTTGGTCAAAGCCAAACAGTTGTTTTCCATCTCTATCGCCAAAATATGCGGTAGACATAAAGGCTGCAAGCTGGGTTTCCTTTGATATGTTTGGATTTACAACAAATCGAGCAATTAATGTTTGCTCTATTTTCTTAAAACCTTTCGTAAAATTTTTAAAGAAAAGCTTTTTTACCAGGCTCTGGGTGATTGTTGTGGTGGTAAGTGGACTAGGCCACTCAATCCCAGAGTGTTTAAAAAAAGTAGGGTCTTGAATTTTGACTAAAATATCCTGGCGCTTTTTATTTAAGCCTAAGTCCTTTGGTGATATTGAAGCATAGGGTGCAAATTGATGAGAAAGATTTTGATATGCAATTGTTACTGCATATGCCTCATATATTGCTAATGCCCCGAATAAGAATATGAAAATATATAAAAGTTTTCGTATCATTATGTTCTGGTGCCTAACGAAGATGTAGAAAAATCTCTGAAATATTAACTATGCTGGATATTGACCTATTTTTATCTATTTATTGTGTTCTTGCGTAATTCTTTAACTACATCACATAGAAAAAACCAGTTTCATTAAAGTAAAACACGATAAGTAAATGTCCCTTAGGTTTTTCTATAGCTTCAACGCTCAAAGCAGCCGCGTAGTTTACTGCGTCGGCTGGCTTTGCTTGTTAATTGGTAACTCACATTCAACTTACTTCGCATCCTACTGGTAACGAGCAAGCTACTACGGACGCCACACGCGGAAATTTATAGGCTAATATCCCACCGACAATGGCTCCAATAAGTATTGCTGGACCAATATCATTCATTAAGGCAGAGATTGGGAGAATAGTTATAGAGCCATAAAAAAGCCGCACTAACACACCAATAAAACCACCAATAAGTGCGAAGCTAAGTACAATAAGTAGTACTTCTACTCTCGACAGCTTTTTTTTGGATTTTTTTTGATCCTTCATTTATCGATCCTTGTTCACATAACGTTTTACATAAGGGGCGCCGCGCAGTATGCGGCGTCCCAGTGAGCGGCAGTGATGTCCCCCAATAATAATTGACACTTAAGTACTCGCTTTTGCGAACGCCTCTGGACTCATGTAATCCAGACTCGAATGCAACCGCCTCTGATTATAAAAACGAATATAACTTTTCGTTTTTCTCTCGAACTCCTTAATATCTT
>JBEVXD010000007.1:77244-219045 GCA_040506275.1 Candidatus Thiodiazotropha sp. DIVDIV | reverse complement strand
ATCAGTTAAAGTGTAAAGTAGGTCAGGCCAAAAGAGGGCGACCTGAAGGAAGGAAAACGGAGAGATAAAAAGGGTACTGACCCCTTTTATGGACCTTTATGGTATTACACTACAGGAAGATCATGTTCACGATATTCGTGCGACCGTTCAAACAGGTACACCTCTTGGCAACGCTCGCTTTCATAAGCAGATTGAAAATCAGTTAAAGTGTAAAGTAGGTCAGGCCAAAAGAGGGCGACCTGAAGGAAGGAAAACGGAGAGATAAAAAGGGTACTGACCCCTTTTATGCTGCGTTACCTCGCTCTGACGAGAATGGCCCCGAGAATGGTGGAAAACTGGGTGTGTTTACAGTGACATGAGGGGTATTTAGGCCCATTCAGAGCTATTGAATGATAGCTGGGAGAGCATTTTCGGAGTGAGCTGTTACTGGACCTGAGTGAAAAGGGTGTTTATTCTTCCTATACACGGTGTCACCACATACCTGCTGTATACTTCAAGGTACACCATTTTGTCATTTCCTGGATGATAGAACTTTATATATGAGTCATTTTGTTAAATCGGTAGTCTATACCGGAATCATTTTTTTGGGATTCTATTCTTCCAACACGTTTGCATTGGAAAGCGGTAATAGCAATGATCAACCCGCTACCTATACGGTCATGAGTAGTGGTGTTGGAGGCGAGGTACGTCTTGGCGGCAGTGTTGTCCCAGAAAAAATCGTCAATTTAACGGCACAAATGCCTGGTGACGTGAGCCTTGTTGCTGGTTCCGAAGGTGATGCTTTTAATTCTGGTGATATCCTGGTGACCCTGGATAAAAAAAGCCTTATCGCAAAGCGTCAGCAGGCCGAGTCTCAGCTAGCGAGTGCGGAGGCCGGCTATCGTAATGCGATGGTGCAATACAACCAGGAGCGGGTAAATCCCAATTCTCAGGGCAATAATATGCTGGGAGGCGCCCCTGGTATGTTCAGCATGTTCTCTGACCCGGCACGTTCGATGATGGGGCAGGGAAATCCGGGTGTTGAACGGGGTTCAAACCTTTTCGCCTACAGAACCAAGATTGAAACTGCACATAATAGTGTGAACCAGGCAAGGGCAGCTATACGGGAATTGGATGAATCGCTTGTAAACACAGTGAGTTATGCGCCATTTAAGGGCGTGATTCTAAAAAAGATGGTTGAAAAGGGTGATACTGTTCAACCCGGCATGCCTCTGGTCAGCTTTGCCGATATCACCCGTTTACAGGTTGAAGTCAATGTACCCACGCGACTGCTTAAGGTGATTAAGGCTGGTGGTAAGGTGCAGGCACAGCTTGACGGTGAATCAAATCCGGTTCCAGTACGTGTCGACCGTATTTTTCCAATGGCGGATACCGGTGGACATACCACTGTCGTGAAATTATCGCTGCCCACGGGCATTGATGCGCACTCGGGAATGTATGCCGAGATCATTTTGCCTGATCCGGAAACTAATCAATCCGCTCTCCCGATGATCCCGAAAACGGCCATCGTATGGCGTGGCAGCCTGCCTGCAGTATTTCAGGTAAGAGAAAATGGCACCATTAAGCTGCGCTTGATACGCGTTGACGAAATGGCCTCGGGCGGTATGATCAGTGTAATCTCCGGTATCAGAGTCGGAGATACGATTCTGGCGAAACCCGAGCCAAATACTCGCGCCTCACGCTAATTGTTCAGTCAGTAGAACAACTCCATTATTAAAATAATCCTCCTCACAGGAGAGCTATTGGTATGAGCAAATCGGAAGAATCACCGCAAACTGGCGCAGACAGTCAACTTGCTGGTAATAAGCTGGGGGCGGCGGGTGTTTTGTGTGAGATGTTCATCCACTCACCATTGTCGCCTTTGCTTTACATCGTCATGATGGTCTTAGGGATTTACGGTTTGATAGCCACGCCCCGTCAAGAGGACCCTGAGATATCCGTGCCGATGATCGATATCTTTTACCAGATGCCCGGCGCTACAGCGCAGCAGGTTTCTGATTTGCTGATTGCACCGCAGGAACGTGTGCTTAGCGAAATTCCCGGGATCAAGCATGTCTACTCCGCCAGCGATAAGGAGATGGGCATGGTCACCTTGCAGTACAGGGTGGGTGAGGATATGGAGTCCGCTCTGATTCGAACCATGGCGAAACTGCAGACGCATCAAGACAAGCTGCCGCCGGGTGCAAAGCCCGCGATGATGAAACCGAAGGGGATCGATGATGTCCCCGTAGTAACTTTGACCCTGTGGTCTGATGAGCTGGATGATTCCACACTGCGCGCATTGGCGACCACGCTTAAGCAGCGTTTGAAGCAGGTCCCTCAAACAGGCAATTCTTTCATATCTGGTGGGCGCGCACGTCAGTTACGCATAGATATAACACCGGAGCGCCTGGTTGGATACGGTTTGAGTATGGGGCAGATTGCTCAGATTATTGAGGGATTCAATAACCAACAGACGGTTGGCTTTAATGAACGTGGTGATCTACACGCCTATATTGAAACCGGCGCCTTTTTGCAAAATGCTAATGATATTCGTCGTTTGGTTGTTGGATTGCATCAGGGGCGACCCGTCTTTATGAGTGATGTGGCCAAAGTAACCATTGGGCCCGAATTGGCAACCCAAATGGTGGCGTTCTCCAGCGGCCCGGCCTACCCCGGTGAGCAGGTCGATAACGCACAGGCTGTCACTCTGGCCATTGCCAAGCACAAAGGTGCAAATGGCGTTGAGGTCGTGCAAGCGATTCGCGATGAAGTGGAGGAACTCAAGGGATTGATCATTCCCGATAATGTGCATATCGAATATACGCGCGATTACGGCAAGAGCGCGAGCGATAAGGTCAACTCGCTGTTTCGTGATCTCATGATAGCGACCATTGCGGTGATGTTTCTGGTGTGGTTGTCGATGGGGATGAAACCCTCCCTGGTGGTGTTTATGACGGTCCCATTGGTGCTGACGGTGACTGTTTTTGCCGCGATGACGATGGATTACAGTATTAACCGCGTATCGTTATTCGCGCTAATTTTTTCCATTGGTTTCCTGGTCGATAACACCATTGTCATTATCGATAATATATACCGCCGTTGGCTGATCAATGGTTCGCCTTCGACCTCTATCGCCATTGATGCGGTCCGGGAGGTTGGAAATCCCACCATACTTGCCACTTTCTGTGTGGTGGCCGCACTTGCTCCGATGGGGTTTGTCAGCGGAATGATGGGTCCTTACATGGAACCCATTCCGGCACTGGGTTCAGTCGCCATGTTGTTTTCATTGTTTGTTGCGCTGGTCTTTGCACCGTGGATGGCCATGCGCATCATGCCCAGCATGCAAAAGCTCAAGGAAATGGCGAGCCGTGATGAAAAGATCGATAAAAAGATCTCAGGTATTCATGAATACACGATTGGTGTTCCATGGAAGCAGCGTACTAAGGGGCGGATCTTTCTGTTCCTTCTGGTGGCGGGTTTTATTGTTTCTGGATTATTGTTTTACGCCACATTCGTCACCGTGAAAATGTTGCCTTTCGACAACAAGTCCGAGTTTCAGGTCGCGGTCAACATGCCTGCGGGCACAGCTTTAACGGAAACAGCAAGCTTCACTGAGGAACTGGCAGGGATAATTCGTACTGTTCCCGAAGTCGTATCCGTGCAAACTTACTCAGGTACCGCGATTCCGTTTGATTTTAACGGTTTGGTTCGTCACTACTATCTCCGCATGTTTCCGTGGCAGGGGCAGATACAGGTTATCCTGGCCGATAAAAAAGAACGCGATCGCAGTAGTCACGAGATAGCCGTGGCGGTACGGGAAATGATTGCTCCCGTAATTGATGCCTCGGGTATCAGGGATAAAGATGGCGCTGGTGTAACCGTGGTTGAAATGCCGCCCGGTCCACCTGTTTTACAAACGGTGGTTGCGGAGGTGCATGGCCCAGACTCGGCAACGCGTCAACAGGTAGCTCGTGATCTTAAGAAGATCTTTGATCAATCTGAATTGGTCGGTGAAGCAGAAACCATGATCCGTGAACCGATGAAAGTGTGGCGCTTTGAGATCAATGTTAGAAAGGCTGCTTTGAATGGTGTTTCCATCGAAACCATCAACCAACATCTGGCTATGGCAATGGGAATGTTCAAAGTCAGTGATCTCAAGGAAAAAGGCCTCGAAGAGCCCACTCATATCTTGCTACAGGTTCCCTTGTCCTTACGAGCCGACTTGAACAATTTGATTAGCCTGCCAGTGGCGACCATGGCTGGTACAACGGTACCTCTTGGCCAGTTGGGCAAGTTCGTTGAGCAGACCCGGGAATCATTCATGATTCGTAAGGACCTGCGTCCTATAGAATATGTGGTGGGTGATGCAAAAGGTCGTCTGGCCGCCCCTGTCTATGCCCAACTTGATGTCAGCAGATTACTGGAAAACTACACATCGCCTGATGGCATTAGTCTGAGCGGTGAGTACATTGGTCCACCTGATTCAGATAATCAGTCCGGCTTTGAGTGGGGTGGAGAGTGGACTGTAACTTACGAGACATTTCGTGATATGGGTATTGCTTATGCTGCGGCACTGCTGGCGATTTACATGTTAGTGGTTTGGCAATTTGGTAATTTTATTATTCCCTTGGTGATCATGGCGCCGATACCTCTTACTCTGCTGGGTATAGCACCGGGACACTGGTTTATGTCCGCTGACTTTACCGCAACCTCTATGATCGGTTGGATTGCCTTGGCCGGAATTATCGTGCGTAATTCCATACTGTTGGTCGATACCACGTTGTTGCAACTGAATAGTGGTAAATCACTTTATGACTCGGTGATCATCGCAGCCATGTCCAGAACACGCCCTATTCTGATTACTGCAGTATCGACCATGGTGGGTGCAGCCATCATTTTGGCCGACCCGATCTTCGGGGGAATGGCCGTATCACTGTTGTTCGGACTTTTTGTCTCTACAGTTCTAACACTGGTGGTGGTGCCGTTGGGTTGTCTGAGTATTGGAGAAGATACCTTCAGGGAGGTCGCGCAGCGCCATTCTTGTTACGCGGAAGATTAAACGTAACAGCCCATGGACGTTCCGCTTTGTCCGTGAATTGGTAGTGGGGTTGCGGATCGCCATTAACCCGTTTGCGGTCTTTGTCGATGAGGGATTTGCCATAGCTAACTTTTTTCCTGCCGGCTCATCACCATCAAGGCGTAGCCATATGTGAGCGAGAAACTTTCAGGTTTTTTCACGAATTCTCGAAAACCCTTTGAGTGGCTGAAAAGGTGTTCCATTTGATCTGCTGAACCGAAATAGGCCTAAACACGAGGATCACCGGAATAGGCTTTGAGATTCACATCAATTGGACCGGGAAGCTGTGTAATCAAGGCATTGGTATGTATGAGTGCTTGCTCGACCGCAGGTGTGAGCTTTTTTCGATAACCTGAGATCAACTTAAGACGTGAGTGAAATGCTCTATTGCCATGTCGATGTGGCTATCCAGTTCATCACGTGTGTAGACAGATGTATGACTCTTGGTTGTCGAAATTAGGTGCTTTAAAAATGAAAACATGACGTGTGTACACTCTCATTCAAAACCTTACCATCACTAAACTATAGCTGTGATGATAAGGATAGGCATTACAAAATGCAGTCTTGATTGGTGTAAAATTTATGAATGAATAAAACCATCAAGTAACTAAAATCTTAACTGAGCCTCATGTTGTTTTTTTGGTGAAAATAAGTTTAATCAAGATCCTTGATCTTGTTGTCGAGTAAATCCCAACAGACCAGCTTCTGTTTGCATAAAGAAGCGGTGGCCGGGGATGATGAAAAAGATGATCAGTTCTGGATTTCAATCAGATGTTGGTGCGGAAATCCTGTGATACTGAGATTAATTGACAGGTAGGGTTAAGTAAGTAGTGTCCGTATCTAATAAATCACTCATACCGGTCAATGGCAACACTTTCTCTTGCCTGCATTCTTTTTAGAAAAGCAGCCTTCAGGTACCTCTGGCTTGAAACCAAAATCACGAGCAGAAACATCTAAGGCACATTGGTCCTCAAGCATCTTCAATAATCCAGTAGAGGATGGTGTTTGCTGTGTGGCATCACAAGCTGCAATACATTGCATACATTGGGTACAGGTAAACATTCGGCGTTTAATACTGCGCGGTTTAAGACGCATGGGGCAGGCATGCTCACAAGAGGCATCACAATCCACACAGACCTTTGCCCGTTTGCGATCGTAGGCAACCACCATTGCTTTTTTGTTACCCATCCAGATCAGACTCTGGAAAAGACCCAGTGCACAACCAAAGCGACAGAAAAGATGTCGTGCGAAGGTGAATTCAATTGCTAGCAGAATTGTCCCCACACTGATGAAAATAAACTGGTTTCTTGTCAGGTTTGCTGTGACCAGGTTGCTGTATATCTCTTTTGGCGGCAACAGATAGGTGAGCAAAGCAACCGCCCAAAGAAATGAGAAAAACAGTACCGCAATAATAGTGACATACCACCAGCGCTTTTTAGGTTGGATATGAGTGCCATCGCGCTGTACATTGGGCAATAGGTTTTTTTCCCAAATCGACAACTTGCCATGGGCTCGACGCATTAGGGAATTGATCATCTCTACCACAGAGAAATGTGGGCACAACCACCCACAATAGAGACGCCCCCACTTCCAGGCAATGTAGACCCCCAGCATCAATAACAAGGCGAGTGGTAGAAAAAGTCGAAACAACATCTGTAGCCCCATGTCCACCGCCCCAATGGTCCCTTCCTGAAATGCAGACATGCCGAGTGTCCAGGGAAAACCAAATAAAATGAGGTGATTCTGTGTGAGATCGAAACGCAGTATGTCGAGTGGCGGAGCCAATATGAAAAGCAAGAAAAATGTGCTTCTCCAGACCAAACGTTGCCTCTGGACGTTAGTTTTCATCATTGTTGGCGATTAATCCGCTTTTAAATCGTTGGGTTGCTAGGCTTAAGGATAACCATTGCATAGATAATCTGGTCGTTTTGGCATGATATAGGTCAAAAAAATACCGCAGAGTAATTAGTGTTTTCGCGAAACCAAGATAATTCCCAAATACCTTAATTCAAAGCTGAATATTTTAAAGTGACTACTCGACCTTGTAGGCCGAAAAAACTTCATCCACAGGTGTGTCAAAGTAGTGGTTATTGTAGTTACTTAGAATTTTAACTGAAACAGCTAAAGTAATTGCCAATATCTCTTTCTCGCTGTAACCCTCCTCGATAAAAGCTTTCACTGTAGCAGGAGAAGGGTGCCCTCGGGTGTCGTTGATCTCTGCTGTCATGGCATAAAGGGCAGCCAGTTTGCTATCTTGTATTGGGCTATCTGATCGTATGGCTTCGAGTACATCCTTTGGTACTCCAGAGTATTTAGCTGCTAGAGTGCTATGAGCAGCAATACAATAGTTACAACCATTCTGTTTGCTGACTGCGAGAAAAACTACCTCTTGTTCAGTGGGAGAAAACCCTCCTTGCTCGCGAAAGAGTCCATATCCATGAAGATAAGTGTCAAGATAACCTGGTAGGTTTGCCATGCCTCGGTACATATTGGGAATGAAACCAACAGTTGCCTCAGCTTGAGCCAGCAGTTTGGCTTGAGCTGGTGTTGCATCATCACTTTGAACGGGCTGTAATTCTTTAAATAAATAACCTTCGGTCATCTGTTTATCCTCTCCGTGTGGTGGGGTGAATATTATTTAATGACTGTTAGATTAGAGCAAAAACTGGAATTATTTGTCGCAATGGGTACACTAAATTTGTCAATTCGTACCAAATTGTGAGTTGTATGGAAGATCGGTTATCCGGGCTGCTGGCCCAGTTTAGTCTCAAGGCGAGTACCTTTTATTCGGGAAGCCTATGTGGCAATCATCACTTTCCAAAGGAGGGTGTCGGTCACTTACACCTTTGCAAGGGAGGGGAGCTCCAGGTCTCTCATGCAGGTATTTTGGAGGTTCTGGCTTCACCGAGTGTTGTCTTTTACCCAAGGGATATTGATCACACAATTAGTATTGATCCCAACAGTTCGGTGGATGTGATTTGTGCTACGGTGAAGTTTTCCAGTGTGGACTCTAACTCTATAGCCTTTAGTCTACCCGATGTCGTATTACACACAGGGGAAGGTTCACAAGCACTCACATCGACTATTAACTTACTGTTTTATGAAGCACTCCAGCCAGGTTGCGGTCAAAGTGCCATAGTGGATCGCTTGTGTGAAATCCTCATAATTCAATTAATCCGTTTGCAGATTGAAGAGGGTTCTATTACCGATGGCGCCTTGGCAGGATTGGCTCACCCGAAACTCTGCTTAGCACTTATGGCAATGCATGATGATCCAGCTAAGAGCTGGAATTTGGACGTGTTATCTAATATTGCCTTAATGTCCAGGACACAATTTGCTAAATCCTTTCATATGGTGGTTGGGAAGACTCCGCTGGCTTACCTGAATCAGTGGCGTATGAGCCTTGCTACTCAATCACTCATCAATGGTAAATCAATAGGGAGAGTGGCGTTAGATTTGGGTTTTAATAGTCAATCTTCGTTCAGTCGGTCATTTACCCATCATTTTGGGAAGAGCCCCCGGGCTTGGCTAAGTGAGCAATAGAATTAATATGAGTGCTCAACATGAAGTCAAAGTTCAAAATTCAAAAAGTGAAGAGTTATTGTGAAGTATTCCGATCCTAAATTTCCGAGGAAACTGTTTATAGTTGGCTCGATTTTTTTCTTGTTTGGCCTGGCTGGCTTCGTCGGTATGTTGGTGAAACGTATTCTTGCCGGCCAGGGAGACCGATTTTATTTCGAGGCATTAGGTTATCAATTCACTTATCTCGGTACGTTGAGCTTAGTGGGATTTGGATTTGGAGTGGTTGTTTTAGTCATATATCTTGGAATGCGTCCTGATTATGAGGAGCGAGCCTTTATTCGCCACATGGAGCAAAAAAGGAACAAAAATAGATAATAAAAAGGGGGCAGAGCCCTTTATCTCTTAGGGAGTAGTCGGATCCAAAAAAACAGGTTGTTGGCTATTATCACGCTGTACTTCATGAGCCGGGATGTACGGCAAATAGAAACGAGGTTTTCTGGGTATTTGAACGTCTTTGTTTAGAAAACTAATGAAGAATGATTGTACTAAATAGAACGGTTAAAGAGTATTGATCACTTTCTCTGAATTCAGAGATAAATAGTCAGATATATCAAGCAGATTAGTAAGAAGTCAGCTAGGATTTAATAATTGAACGGTGTTAGGATGCTCGTAAGGTTTGATTCAGCTTCGTATTTGTAAAAAAGGGGAGTGTTGGTAAGGGGTTTTCTACAAATAATTGGATAGAAACTGAAAGATATTATTTTTCTCATTTCGGCTATATCTTCTAACCCTGCGATTGCGTATGAAAAATGCAGAATGGGAAACTAAGGAAGATCCTGAGATTGTTCTCAAAGTTAAGGAAGCTCAAATAAGACAGCTCTATCAGCAGTCGTTGACTGGTTTAGTCGGCGTCCTTGTTGTTGCTGTTTCGGTCTGTTTTATACTATGGCAAGAAGTTCCTTCATGGAAACTTTCACTTTGGTTAGTTCTTTTTACGCTGATTACATTTTCCCGAGCTTATCTCACCTTTGCGTTTATACGACAAAACCAAATAGTAGTTAATATCAATCGTTGGGCGAACTGGCACACCATCGGTACTAGTGCCTCTGGCTTGATGTGGGCCTTATCATCTTTCTATTTATGGCCAGAAAATTCACCTAAGTATTATTTAGTATGGGCAATATGTGTTTTACCGTTAAGTGCCTCAGCGGTTACGACGTACTATTCATGGAAACCATCCTATATCGCATTTCTACTTCTTTCCGCGACACCTATTTCGCTTAGATTTTTCTTGGAAGGTGAAATGATCTTCACTGTACTGGGATTTCTGACATTATTCTTTATAGCCATTCTATTTCATGCTGGTGCATCGATACATTCTGCATATCTACATTCGTTGATAATAGGTTATCGTAATGAAGCTCTCAGTTCGTATTTGACTGAAGAAAAGTTAAAGCAAGAAGAACTCACCCAACAACTACAAAAAGCCCACAATCAGCTTCTCAAGGTTAGCTTGACAGATGAACTAACAGGACTTTGGAATCGACGTTATTTTAACGACACTATTCAGAAAGATGTTGATCAAGTGCTTCGCCACTACCAAAAAAATAAGCAAAATACAGAAAAAATGAGTACAAGTGAAACAAACATTGTATTCATTATGGTGGACTTGGATCATTTTAAATCTGTAAATGACAACTACGGTCATGCTGCAGGTGATCAAATCCTTATACAAATGCGCGATTTACTATCAACTTCGTACCGCAAGATGGATACAACTATCCGTTGGGGTGGTGAAGAATTCTTGATAGTTTTGCGAAATGTAAGCCGGGAAGACTATACACTGCACATTGAACGTATTCGGCAGGCAGTGGAAACTCACCAATTCGATATTAACAAACAGTCATCTGTTCAGCTAACATGTTCAATTGGCGCGGCCGTATTCCCTTTTCTCACGAATAGTCCAGAAGAAATGAGCTGGGAGAAGGTGGTGTACTTAGCCGATGCTTGTCTATATGCTGCGAAGCGCTCGGGCCGAAATGCCTGGGTAGGGATCATTCCTACAACTCTCGCTACCAGCAAAGACTTCAACCCTCATTTTACAAACAATCTACCTGGCCTTATACAACAGGGAAAATTAGAAATGAAGACCAACCTGAAGGATAATGAGATCGTTTTCTGGTCCGATTGAGAATTAGTGAGTTAATAGTCTCTATCGTCAAATATCAGTCATCTTAAAGTAATAGCTATTGATGTTTAGAAAAAAAGAGGGCAGTACCCTTCATCTCTTTTTCTATTTGGAGTCATCGGATACAAAAATACCGTTTGTAGGCTATTGTCACACTGGAACATCATGAGCCGATATCACAGGCAATCAGAAACGATCTATTTATGGCATGAGAACATCCTAGTTCAGAAAGCTAATGTAGTGTGATTGTACTGAATAAAAGGTTAACAGCTGTTGCGCCCTTTCTACTAGGTGTTTTTGGTTAGCGCTAGTTAATCAAGTATCTACTTCACATTGCTTGAAAATGATTCCAGTTGAACAATTGAATTTGGGATTAAGCGCCCATATAATCAGCATCTGGTTATATTCATAATAACTGTAGTTAATATACAACGGAGTTTTAGCTAAATGGAAAACATACTTTCCCGTATCATCCTCAGTACTGTGTTGTCACTCGTAATTGTATCTGTGGCCACTGCCGCGAATACTGACAACATTCCCTCTAAAAAGCAGACAAAGTTGGGACTTTATCTCACCGCCAAGGATGCCTATGAACTTAAATCAGAAAAATCTAATGTAATATTTGTCGATGTACGTACTCGTGCAGAAATCGCATTTATAGGTATGCCTCTAACATCTGACGCCAACATTCCTTATATGGTGTCTGGTGACTGGGGGACATGGGACGAGAAAAAGAAAAATTACAAACTTGAACCCAATAGTGGTTTTTTGCTCTCTATGGAAGACCTCGTAAAGGCCAAAGGGGCCAATAAAGATTCTAAAATTATTCTAATATGTCGTTCCGGTAGCCGAAGTGCCAAGGCAGCTAATCTGCTCGCTCAAAATGGTTACACTAGTGTTTACACTGTTCTCGATGGTTTTGAAGGTGATAAAGCTAAGAGTGGTGATCTGAAAGGTCAGCGTGTTGTTAATGGTTGGAAAAATAGTCATTTGCCTTGGAGCTACAAACTCGACAAGAACAAGATGTATGATCTGTAATTAGTATGTAATTATAGTGATATTTATGTGAGGGTAAGCTGTGAGGCAGGCGCTTCAGGCTTACCCTTCTTGCGACCTTGTCACCTATCGCCACTTCAGTTTACTGATATCAGTTGAATGGCAATGGTAGTATTAAAAACAACGCAGTCTTAAGATTAAGATAGGGAATATCAAGCTATCATAGACAAAGACCGCGCTGTATACATTTAACATACGATAAATATGTGTCCTGTTATGCAGGAATTGTTTTTCTGCGTTTATTGAGTGAAATAATTCCAAGTAGACCTGAACCAAAGAGCCATAGAGCAGCGGGAACAGGTACGGCGCTTACTTCGCTACCGTCACTAACATCTAGCTGTAGGCTGACAGTTGTCGGAAGCAGTGAACCGCCAGCAATAAAAGCATAATAATTTACGTTTGGATCAAAAAGCATGGGGTTAAATTGGTCTGTCAGATTGTTTGTGGTATTTGGTGCAACATAGTTGCTGCCCCAGCTATACATCTCCCAACCGATAACATTATCATTGAAAAATTGTGTAACATCAGCATTAGGGTCAGACAAAGCAAGAAAAGCACTTGGGTCATTGTACATCGCATCATTAGGATCTGTTGTTAAAGCAAATCCAAGTGTTGTACCCAAAGTTGTGTAGTTACCCGTTGTAAGCTGGATATCCATTTCACCATTCCAGCTGTTGCCTAAATCAACGCGGACGATATCAGCTGCAATATTTCCTGTTGAACCATTGATGTTTACTGAATATTGCGGATTGTTAAGATCTAGTTGGGAGTTGTATTGAGCGCTTGCACTAAAGGCGTTGCAGCTAAAAGCAGTTAATATAGTCGCTATCCATTTGAAACCAATACGATACTTCATTATATATCCTTCTTTTTAATTAGTTAGAGTTTGCAAAGACAACGCTTTGAAGCGTTTTACTTTGCCATTTAAACAATAACCATTAATCTTTTTACCAGCATGCTAGGGATAACCCTAGTTGGTGAATAGGGTTTCAAAAAAGTGTGATCTATTCTTGTTTATTAAATATTAATCCTGATCTTGTTCGAGCGTTAAAATAGTAGATGACTGGCACCGATTGTAGATACAAGATCCACTATTTTCTGACCTAGAAGATGACAGCAAATTTAGTTTCTGCTTGTTATTAACCCGGCGACTAAGTACGTTGTCTTCAGCCGAAGTGTGCCAGCCTGCGGCAAGGCATCAAAACGCCGCTGTAGCACTCCTACAGCAAGTTTTGATAACGCTGTCTGCAGGTAGGCACACTTCGGCCTCTCTTTTAAAAATCATATTGTTAGGGGTTTCAAGCCTGCCCTTGCTCGGTGTTGCGGCTCTTGACAAGGGAATAACCATTGCCTGCGAGCCGCGCCTTGATCAAGGGCAGGCTTGAAAACCTGAAGACGACATACTTAGTCGCCGGGTTAATAGTAGAGATTATATAAAAGGTAATCTATTCAATTCAGTGCAGATAGATGTAGCTGATCTGGAATGGTAAATATGTTGATATCAGATCTGATGATCAGAAAAGAAAGGTAAAAAGAGGTCGGTACCTTTTATCTCTTTGGTAGACATCGATTTCAAGATTTCGGTTGTCGGCTATTATCACGCTGGACCTCATGAGCCGGGGTGTCCGGAAATTGGAAATGAGGATTTTTGGATATTTGTTCATCCTTGTTCTGAAAGCTAATGGAGGATCAACAAAATGGTAGAAGGGTGCTAACCCCTTTTCACTTTCTCAGCGTAGGTATGTGGCTTAATCGCCAAGCTGCATATTGAGCTTTGTCGGAAGATACACTGCAGGAGATTATAGCGGTTAACTTAAAGAGAGAGGGGTGGATCAATCCATCCCTCATTTCTATCTGCCGTGTTCTGTAGAGGTCGTGAAGGGGGTGCTGGCTAGTTGGTCTTTAGGCCGCAATCTCTTCCTTTGGCTCTTCCTTTGACTCTTCCTGTGCTGCTTCCAGCTCTTTCAAGCTCTGCTCAAGTTTCTGCTTTTCCTTGCGCAGGGTGGACAGGGCTTCTTCCGCTTTTCTTCGGGCCTCAGATTCATCTAGCTTCTGTTTTTTCAGTCCCTTCAGCTTCTTTAGAACGTTTTCTGGCGTGTCAGACAGGGTTGTGCTGATGGTCTTGATAGCGCGTTCCTTCTCTGCCAGTTGCTCTTTGAGTTTTTTCAGTTGTTGCCCATGATTTGTGCGCTCGCTGATGAGTTGCTCTTTAAGTTGCTGCACATTCGCTAGCGCCTCGGCAAGAGCGGTTTCAGCACCTACCAGGGATTTTTGGCTCTCAGCTAATTGCTGTTCCACTGAGGCGACAGCAAGCTTTGACTGTTCCTGGGTGCTCTTCACCTCGAGTTCAGCGTTTGTGGCGCGCTGGATAGTGGCTTCGAGCGCTAGTTTAAGCTCTTCTGGGGGGCAGTTTTTGTCTAGCTTGAGTGCGTCGGTCGCTGCCATCATTAACACTTGCTTGCTAATCGCTAGTTCTTTCCAGACTTTGAGTTGCAATTCTGCTTCGGTTTCAGTCACATGTTCTCCTGAATACTTTGGTTCTGTACGGGGGTTAACCACACATTATTACATGGTGCGAAATAAATGTCACTCAAATTCTAGAGAGTAGATATGCGATGTCGGTTGCGAAGGGTGTTTTCCTGTTGAGTCTCTTCTCTTGTGCTCTATTCAGTTGCGCCGTACTTCTTCAGGCGATAAGCCATTTGAGGTCGGGTTAGGCCAAGCATGCGACCTGCGGATGCGAGGTTGCCTCTTGCTCGATCAACTGCTCTGTCGAGGAGGTTGTTTTCAAGCTGTGCCAGGGGGATGTTCTGGTCGAGTAGTTGATCCAGCATGCGCTCAAGGCTCATGCCTGCCGATTGTAGGTTGGGTGCGTCTATCGTTTGCGCAGACTGCGCCGGTGTTGTTGTGACGGGCTCGATGTAGATTCCGGGAAAGAGGTTGGGAAGGTCGATGTTGGTATCGTTAGGTGCGATGATCACACCACGCTCGATGATATTCTCCAGCTCGCGGATGTTGCCAGGCCAGCTGTAACTTCTTAATGCCCGTAGCGCTCGTTCTGTAATGCCTGGGATGCGCTTACCATGTAGTGCCGTGTACTTCTCCAGAAAACGGTTGACCAGGGCTGGTATGTCCTCATTCCGTTCCCGCAGTGCTGGGATCAGAATGGGGTAGATATTTAGACGGTAGTAGAGGTCAGCACGGAACATGCCCTCGTCCACTGCTTGTTGCAGTTCCACATTTGTAGCTGCGATCAGCCTCACATTGACCTTACGGGTGCGACTGTCTCCAATGCGTTCGAACTCTCCCTCCTGCAATACCCGCAACAGTTTGGCCTGGGCAGCGGGTGATAGCTCACCTACCTCGTCGAGAAAAAGAGTGCCGCCATGGGCTCTCTCGAAACGTCCGGGTCTGGAGTGTTGTGCGCCGGTATACGCCCCCTTTTCAACACCAAAGAGTTCAGACTCGATCAGTGACTCAGGTATTGCGGCGCAGTTGATGGCAATGAAGTTCCGTTCGGCCCGTGAGCTGATGCCATGCAGTGCGCGAGCAAACATCTCCTTGCCAACGCCGGTCTCTCCGAGCAGCAATACAGTGACATTGCTCTCCCCGGCCTTCTTGAGTAATTCGCAGGTTTTCAGAAATGCCGGAGCGCTGCCCACCATGTCCCCGGGGGCAGTCTCCTCATCCAGCGAATAGCGGAGATGGGCTACCTCCTCCTGCAGCTTCAACAACTGATCTGCGATGTGGTCGGGATTAAAGTACTTGAGATCTCCATCCACGTCACCGTCCCAGTCTTCGATCGGTTTGCCTACGTTGCGGCAATGGCGATCTCCCATCCCGCAGCACTCAGGTTCGCGGTAGAGAATAAAGCGACCGACAATTTCAGTGGTGTAACCGGTGGCATAGCCGATCTGGGTCCAGCAGACCGATTCGGTGTGTACGCCAAACTGCTCGATGTGTACATCAGCTTCGTAGGAGTGTTCCCAGATCAAGTCGCCGAAATATTTACCATTGGTGATGTCGATGTCAATTTTGATGGGAGAGACCTTGACGATACCCTCTAGCATATGGAGCTTGGGTCCCATCAGCATCAGCTCCTCATCTGAGGCGTTTGGCATCATTTTACGTGCGAGTTTGGCGTCACGGACGCCGGAAGCGTAACCCAATCGGGTGAGAAGTCCCCGAGCCCGTTCGATCCCCAGCGTCTCAATCAGTTCTTTGCGCAGGGAGCCCATGGCGCCCACGTGGAGCATGATCATGCGTTGATCGCTCAACAGTATGCGACCCTCTTCCAGGGAGAGATTCAGCTCGGAAGGGAGATCGAATTGGGAGCTCAGGTCGATTTTGATGGTCATATGGTCGTCTCAGGCTTAGGAGATGTTTCTAATGTGATTATATGGTAAGAAAAAAAGGTCACGATATCATTAGAAAGTAACTATATGGTGAGTTTTTCTTATCCTGTCTCAGTATAGTTATAAAATAGCAATAAAAAATAACGATTGAAAATATAAATATCGATATTAATTGCTATAACAGTATTAAATTAGGGTTATCCCTTAAAATAGTTTTCATATAGTAACTTTTGGCTTTCAAATCATCACTTTTCCATTGATTTATAGTGTTGGTCATCCTTTCATTAAGGCTTACCCAACCATCCCCTCCACACCTCCTGGCACAGATTCTGCTCTAAGCCATTCAAGGTCAGCTTATTCTCCAAATGGGAGGAGAGTGACCGGAAATACCGACTGTATATGCAACATTCAATATAAGGGGATGCGATGCGACATCGGATCATCATCGAAAATTCTACAGAAACCTATCCCTGTTCTGAGGGCCAGACTCTGCTTCAGGGGATGGAGCATCTTGGTCGACGGGGCATACCCGCCGGTTGCCGGGGTGGTGGATGTGGTGTCTGTAGAATCCAGGTGACCTCAGGAACATTTCTCAAGCGAAAGATGAGTCGCAGTGTTATCAGCGAAGCAGATGAATCGAATCAGATTGTGCTTGCTTGCCGCTGCACGCCAACCAGCGATCTGTCGATCAGCGTAGTGGGAAAAATGGAGAAGTCACTGAGAGCAGATTTGTCGGTCGATCCCGAAGATGAAACGTGCATTGCAAACGTCGGTTAATGACCTTTAGACAGGTTCAATAACTATACAGTTTTCATATAAGCAGAGAGGATTTTAATATGGCATTTAAAGGCGTACTCCGTCCTGGACTGATACAGATTCGCGTACTGAATATGGACGAAGCAATCAATCACTACCAGAATATTTTAGGACTCAATATCGTCAGTAGAGAAGCTGATGGTCGGGTCTGTCTCAAAGGCTGGGACGAGTTTGATCACCATAGCGTGGTGTTGCGTCAGGCTGAGAGCGCCGGACTGGACTATGTGGCATTTAAAGTCGATAGTGATGACTATCTGAAGCAGATCGAACCCAAGATTGTCGCCTGGGGTCTTGATGTGGATCATGTGCCTGCTGGTGAACAACCGGGATTCGGACCCCGCATCGGATTCACGCTACCGACCGGACATCGCATCGAGCTCTATCATCAGGTTGAATTGTCTGATGACCATCCCGGTGTCACCAACCCGGACATCTACCAACGTCGTCCGGATGGCATGGGTGCCAGTCGTTTCGATCATCTGCTCTGCTATGGTCCCAATATCGGCAAAGCAAGGGAGTTCTTTTGCGACGTGCTCGACTTTTATCAGCCAGAAAAGGTCGACATGCCGGAGGGCGATAATTCCCTGGCCATCTGGCTCACTGCCAGCAACAAGGCTCACGACATTGCGTTTGTTGAACACGAGGAGCCAGGCAAACTGCACCATGTTGCATTTCTGCTGCAGGACTGGAACGAAGTCGGAGCGGCTGCCGACATTATCTCCATCAACGATGTCTCCCTCGATATTGGGCCAACCCGTCATGGCATAACCCGCGGTCAGACCATCTACTTCTTCGATCCATCAGGCAATCGTAATGAGGTCTATTGTGGCGGCTACACTGCCTATCCGGACCATCCGGTGCGAACCTGGGACTTTGATCATGTCGGTAAGGGGATCTTCTATTATGAGCGCACCCTCAATGATCGCTTTCTTACAGTTCTAACCTAAAACAGCTGTCGTTAACGAATTGCGCGACCAATGGTAAGCGGCTGCCGAAATGGTAGCCGTTTACTCATTGTTAGTCTTGACAGGGTACTAGGTAACAGTGGGTACCTCGTGCAGTTTGGTTTGCGTACAACCCCACCCAGCAGCATTGGTGCAGACACAGCTACTCAACTACTGTTCGCTTCCGTTGCAGCGCTATCGGGTGTAAAAGTGGTACTTATTCAATAATCAATCAAAGAGGTCAATCCATGCCATTGATTCAGGCAACCATCATGGAAGGTCGAACACAGGAGCAAAAGGAGGCTTTCTACCAGGGAATCACCCAGGTTGTGGTAGAGACTCTCAATGTGAAACCTGAGCAGGTCCGCGTCATAATCCAGGAGGTGCCTAAAACCCACTGGGCCATCGGCGGTGTTTCTGTCGCTGAGCGAAATGCCAAGCCATAGAACTCGATTCCAATGCGCTTTTTAATCATCGGCGCCGGTGGTATCGGTGCCTATTACGGCGCACGTCTTCTGACTGCCGGTCATGAAGTGACATTTGTTGCCAGGGGGGATCATCTGGCGGCACTTCGTCGCAACGGCCTGTCTGTCAGTCACCCAGAGTTCCACTTCGATGGGTCAGTGGAAGCGATAGACCAGAAGAGACTTGTCGAAATCTATGATGCTGATGATTTCGATCTGATTATTCTGACCGTTAAGGCTGGTTCAACAGATGAAGTAATGACTGCCCTCCAGCCCTGGCTTGCCCAGGTTCAGACACCACTGTTGTCCCTACAGAATGGTGTGGATAATGAGATTATCATCGCTTCCCATATTGGCAGTGAGCGGACAGTGGGAGGGCTTGCGGTCCGTATTGGCGGCCATATCATCAGTCCTGGCATCATCGAAGCCACCGGAGTGGCGCAAGTTGTAATGGGAGCGTGGAAGCAAGCGGATGATCATCCGCAACTTCAAGCGGAACTGAAAGAAGTTGCCGATTGTTTTAACCAGGCCGCTATCCCAACTACCCTGAGCGAAGCGATACAGAAAGCGCTATGGCGGAAGTTGCTTATCAATAACGGGGTTAATCCACTGAGTGCACTGACTGGCCTCGACACGCGAAGTTTGACTGCCCATCCAGTACTAACCCGTACCGTCTACCAATTGATGGAGGAGGCTGCGCTTGCCGCACGCGCAGATGGGGTTTATCTGGAAAAGAGTGATATCGACGAGATGTATCAGCTCATCTGTCAGTTTGACGCCATCAAGACCTCCATGCTGATAGATTGGGAGAAGGGAAGGGCGTTGGAGTTGGATGCCATTAGTGGGGTGGTAGTGGCGCGTTGCCTGAAATTGGAGAAAGAGGCACCAGTGACGGCATTGATTCAGGCATTGTTGGAGAATCAGCTCGCTGTCGACAAGGAAGATGGAAGGGTATTATAAGTCTTGCCTCAATGAACTGCGATCACCTCTGACTGTTCTGGTTGTTGCAGAGTCAGCTAAAACAAAGAGAGGTGGAGATGCAAACTTTCAATCCTCAGTCGCCTTTGCATTGCACCGGATTGAACCGGGATTCACAATTCCCTGAAGGTTTACTCGGTTGGCTGATACCAGGCCCTAGTTGGGCAAGCTTGGTGCGGATCTCATCACCAACAAAACGTTGCGGTTTAGAAGGGGTGCGATTTTCACGTTGTTCTTTTTCCCCAATCCATTTCGCAGCGATATCAAATGCCTCGATGAAATCGGGTTGTTTATCCAGGGCATGTTTGAAATAGGCCGTCCCGAAATCGGTGAATTCACTTTTAGCACCGCAACCAAAGGATTTTCGATCCTTTGATGCTGCTGTGATGATCAAGGTCTGAGGTGTGCGCAAAGGTTCGATGAATCCCCCCGAGTAGCAACTGGATACCACTATCACGCGCCAGCGAATGCCTGAATCATCCAGTGTCTGGCGTATCTGTGCAGGGGTCATGTCATCCAATGGTACAGGGCCAAAGTTTACCGAGAACTTATGCTGCTTGTTACCGTGGGAAGTCATGAATAGAAACAGCACATCCTCATCGGGATCGATGATCTGGCCGATCACATCTAAACTATCTGCCAGATTATGGCGGTTTGCCAGGGGATAGCGATCCAGGGTATCGATATTGTTAACCAACACCATTGATCGCCCGGAGGTGTCAAAGCGTCGATCGAATAGGTCACGTACATATTCGACCTCATTGAGAAAGACCTTCTCTAGGCCATACCCTCCCACTACCATTAAGTAGAGATCAGAGGTTCCAGGCCGCTGGGGTGTCAATTCATTCAGTGCACTATCCACTAGGGAATATTGGTTGTAGAAAAGATCTTCCACACTGAGATCGTATAGTTTGGAATAGGTGCTATTACTCTGTGTAGGTTCATCGCTGTACCAGAGTTTGCTGTGTGGAAGAACCCAGATGCTCGATAGTGAGAGCAGCAGACTCAGAGTTGCCAGGTAGAAGGCTTTACCAAACGCTAACATCAGAATGATTCGTAGCAGACGAATGACGATGAAGAGGTGCCAGGCAAACAGTAATATCAGCACAACACTGCTACCTAGTAGATGGTTGTAAAAAAATTGATCAGGCAGGGTGAAGAGATGGAAGGTAATGGTGATGAGGGGCACAGATGCCAGGTAAGCCAGTAGCAATCTCCCTGTATCGACGGATTCAGCTTTAGCCAATCTTGCAATCAACATCAGGATCAACAGATCAAACAGATAGATAGCACCCAGGTAGTTGAGACCATATGCGGAGAATTCCGCTGGCTTTTGAGTTGCCAGGTAGGAGGCCACGATTTCGAGAAACACTAGCAAGGCCATCAGCCAGAGTCCCTGGTCGATGGAGTAGATGAAATTATTGCGTGATACGTTTCGCCCACTTGCAAGATGCAACCCCGCTTTGAGGTTGATAAGCAATGCGATTAGTTGTCTAGCAATAGATTTCACTTCCATGGTTTCACTCAGTATTCCATTTATTAACCCGGCGACTAAGTATGTTGTCTTCAGCCGAAGTGTGCCAGTCTGCAGGCAGGCACACTTCGGCCTCTCTTTTAAAAAAATCATATTGTTAGGGGTTTCAAGCCTGCCCTTGCTCGGTGTTGCGGCTCTTGACAAGGGAACAACCATTGCCTGCGAGCCGCGCCTTGATCAACGGCAGGCTTGAAACTCTGAAGACGACATACTTAGTAGCCGGGTTAATAGTATCACAGCAGACATCGGCCGAAGGTGGAGAATCCTGAGGTCTTTTTAAGCAACTGGAATATATCTGCTTAGTTTCAAGATTCATTAGCTGGGATGGGCACAAGCCAACACGCCATGTAAGCTATTGAGTAATCATTTTGTATCTAAGGTGGTTGATTTTGTGGCATGGATTAGAGGAAATCTCATGGATCAATGGTATAAGGAGTAGCAGTCCAAGATGAAGGGATGTATGCGTCACAAAAAAAATTTAGCTCAATATTGCAAAAATACTATTCTTGATATCCCTAGAGCACTCTTTGATATGAGAGATGTCAGGCCATTACTATACAATGATGAGTCTTCGATATTCTATAAGGATCTTGATGAGGATCTGATCAATATTGAGTTTTATACTCGAACGCCATGTTTGGTATATATATTGTCAGGTAATGAGACAATTACGACCTGTCATGATGAATCGTTCAAAGTTGGACCAGGTGAAGCGGTTTTTTTACCGAAGGGATTGAATTTATACTCAGACTATATTCATGAAGAGAACGGTTTAAAGGCCTTTTTGTTATTCTTTGGACCGGATGTGTTATCCAGGTTCCTGTCTGGTGAGCCAAGTATTTCATTGTCGATATCAAATGAAGATGCCATTTTAAAAATAGATATTGACCATATTGTGGGAGAGTATTTTACATCGCTGTACACAATTTATGGCTCTTTAAAAAACTCACCGAATATATTGAAACTTAAACTATTGGAGCTATTGTATCTGCTTGATATTCATGATGACGGGGGTCTGAAGAAAAGCTTAATAGCTATTCAAAGGGGTAGACCCAAGCGAAATATCAAGCGGTTGATGAATCAATATGCAACATCTGGTCTGAGCGCAAAAGAGTTGGCGGAAATTTCTGGGCGTAGTGCTTCCACATTCAATCGAGAGTTCAAGAGGCTGTATGGTACAACGCCAAAACAGTGGTTAATTGAGCAGCGTTTGGCTCGAGCGCACACTTTGCTGATAACAAATCATTGGTCTGTGACTGCAGCAGCTGTAGAGGTTGGTTACACAAATATTTCGCACTTCATTGAAGCATTCAAGAGAAGATATGGTGTGACACCGCTACAAATAAAAGAAAAGGAATGAGCAGAAAACCGTATTTTTGACTATTTCTTGGTGGTCGAGTTCCTGTTTGACTTTTAATCTATCTCCTAGGGCCTGCCAACACGAATTTGATGGTCGCAGCCATGACCATTATTTTCCTGCAAGGCGTAAAGCGTGATGTGTAGCTGGCCTAGATAAACGACTGATTTAGCAGCTGGGTGCCACAGTAGCAATCAAATTATTGTTAGCAGGCCCTAATTAAATAACAGGGGATATTGATGAATAAAAAAGTAATTATTGAATCAGTGATAAAGGAGAATGCCTTAGGCAACCTAATGCCGTTTCTGGATAGTAATTTATCCGTAGTCAGGGAATTCGATGGTTGTCTTGGTGTTAGGGTATTTTTAGATAAAGAGAGCAGGAAAATGATTTTTGATGAAGAGTGGGCATCCGTAGAGCAACATCAGAAATATTTAAGATTTATTGCGGGAAATGGTGTGATGGAAGAATTGGTTTCGTTTCTTGAGTCTTCTCCAAAGATTAAATATTTCGATCACTTGGAAATCTGATCCATTTTGCAATAGAAATCTTACACTGGAATAAAACTTAAAGAAGTTAGCGGGGCTGTAGTGAGGTCAAGTATAACCAATCAGGCCGGGTAGCCAGAGCACGATACTCGGCAGCGTGATCAAGGTTCCTATGGTAAACACGTCAGCAACGAAGAAAGGGGTGCAACCACGAAACACATCCTGAACCGTACATTCTGGACGTACCCCTGCCACCACAAAGCAGTTCAGACCAATGGGCGGGGTGATCAGACAGAGTTCCGCCATTTTCACCACAATGATGCCAAACCAGATGGAGCAACCAACACCGGAGACGCCGAATGCAGACTCCGCAGCGGTAACGGCTTCACCCCCGTTCAATGCAATCACTGCTGGGTAGACTACAGGCAGCGTCAACAGCAGCATTCCGATTGCGTCCATGAACATGCCTAAGATTGCGTAGGCACATAGGATGAGGAGTAGGGTAAGCATCGGACTTTGATCCAGACTGACAATCCAATCCGAGAAAGCACTTGGTAGATCGGCAAAACCGAGGAACCTTACATAGAGTAGTACCCCCCAGATGATAGTGAAGATCATCACCGTCAATTTGGCGGTTTCCATCAAAGAGTTTTTTATTTCTGTCCAGCGGGCACCACGATAGATTGCCATGCAGAGTATGACAAATGCACCCAGAGCACCTGCTTCTGTAGGGGTGCCAACACCGCCATAGATACACACCATGATAATGGTTATGACAAAGAAGATGGGCAGTGCTCCGGGAAGAGACTGAAACCGTTGCTTCCAGGTAAACCCTGTGATGGGTGGGCCAAAGTTTTTGCGGGTCTTGGCAAGCATAATAACCAATCCACCATATATAAGCGCAGAGACTGCACCAGGAAGGAACCCTGCCATCAACAGCGCCCCCACATCCTGCTCAACGATAATGGCGTAGATGACCAGAATTGCCGAGGGGGGAATCAAAGAAGCCAAGGTGCCTCCTGCAGCTACCACTCCAGCAGCGAAACGCTTGTCATAACCCAGTTTGAGCATCTCTGGTACAGCAATGCGGGCGAATACCGCTGAAGTGGCAACCGAGGCGCCGGACACTGCAGCAAAACCCGCCGTGGAAAATACTGTGGCTACACCCATGCCACCGGGCAACCAGCCGAGCCAGCGTTTTGCTGCTTCAAACAGAGCCCGGGTTAATCCAGCGTGGTAGGCAAGAAAGCCAATTAAAATGAAGGTGGGAATCAAAGAGAGTGCAAGGGTGGAGACTTTGGAGTGAGGAATGGTGCCTGCCATTTTGACTGCGACGCCAAAGCCTTTTTCAAATCCAAGTTTTGCGGAGAAGATCCACAGCAGACCAAGAAAGCCAGCCATGGCAGCTGCAAAGGCAACCCGGACACCGATTATCACAAACAACAGCATGGCGCCTGTTACCCATAAACCAATGCTGATTGAATCCATGGCTGCCATGGTTTCAAATAAGCTCATGAGCGATAACCATTCTCTTGAATGTCGCCCATAACGGCTTCGGCCTCTTTGGATGCCACGGTGGCGGCATTTTCTATTAATGGTATGGCGACGGGTTGATCGCTATTCTCCCTGATGGCTCTGGCGTATCCCCAGATCTGTAACATCAATCTCAGGGCCAGTACAGTCAGTGCTATCGGTACCACCAGTTTGGCTGGCCAGGTAGGTAAATTGATGTCCAGTGATGAGTCGCCGATATCAAAGGCACGCCAGAAATGTAGATAGGAGCCGTATATCAATACCAGTGTGACCGTCAGCATCAGGCATACCGAAACTAATTCTGCAAACCAGAGAACCCGCCCATGAAGGCGGCTTATAAGCATGTCCATTCTGATATGGCCACCCAGGCGTTTGGTGTATGCAATACCGAGAAAAGCGATAAAGGCCATGGCCTGCTCCACCCAGTCGACGTAGCCGTCAATGGGCATGGAAAACAGCCAACGTCCCAGTACGTTTGTGGTGGCAAGAAAAACCAGTAGAAAAATGACTATGCCACCAATCAGGTTTAGCAGCGATTCCAGTTTGAAAAACAGGCGATCGGCTAGGCTTAGACGAGAATCGTCATTTAGGATTGTTGCTGAAGTGGACATTAGTTGCCTTAATAGCAATAACGCTATTTGTTGTTCACGTGCTTCTAATCGATGGGTGGATGACCGCTGTTTCTGTTTGGTCTACTTCTCAAACAGGGCTGCTGTAAAATCGAATAGCATCTTGGCATCGAATTGTCCGGCATGTTTCTTGACCCACTCTGCTCTCACCGACTCGGACAACTTGTTCAATTCATTCGTCTGCTCGGCGGTGAAGGTAACTTTAGTGAGGCCCTCATCCGCCACAGCAGATTGATATTTACCAGTGGTGTTTTCGTTGTAGTTTTTAACGTAGTAGGCCAGTGCCTCATCAACCGAATCCAGTAATGCGTCACGATGTGATGGCTTCAGGTTGTTAAGTGCATCCGTATTAACCACAACGGGGCAATTGGCAGATCCCAGGTTTAGGTTGGTGGTATACCATTTGCCCACTTTGTAGGACTTGGTTGCAAGATGGGCGTGGGGGGCAAAGGAGGCGGCATCAATCACACCAGAATCCATGGATTGACGTACTTCAGAGAATGGAACACCGGTCTTAACTGCACCCAGTTTACTTAGGACCCCCATGATTCCACCTGGGCCACGTACCCGAAGGCCCTTGAAATCCGCAAGGTTTTGAATGGTGTCGCTCTTACTGACGATATTGTATTGAGGTAGAGGAGTGGGCATAAGCAAGGTGGCATTCCAACGGGCCAAATCCTTTTTTATAATGGGGTGTTTGAATACTTCGGTATAGATTTCAGATACACGCGCTAATGAGAGATTACGGGAAAAGGGTAATTCGGTCACTGTGATCGTGGGGTTTTTGGCAGTATGGTAAAAAGAGCAGAATTGTGCCATTTCAAAAGCGCCAATTGATATGCCATCAAGGTTTTCCCGGGACTTTGAGAGACCGCCGTAGGAGATATTCAGTTTGAAATCACCATTTGTCCTGGCTTCAACCAACTCAGCCAATTTCTCTACATTTTCAGTAAAGGCTCGACGTTTACCCCACAGGGAAACATTCCATTCGGTGGCTGCCTGAACTTCAGCAATTGTAAAAGTGCCTATGATGGTAGCTGCAAGAGCGACACGAGCTGTTTTTTTCATTTTATGACTCCTCAATATCGGTGTTGTTGCCCTGAAAGGCATGAGCAGCTCCGTGGGTTGATAGCTTTGTAGTGATATACCCCTGAAACTTATATGCAAGGTTAGCTGCTGGATTAAAAGAAGTCCAAAACAGAACAGAGGGTTATAGAAAAAACAACAGGCCAAAATGTGAAGCGACTCCTCTAATTCGGTCTTCAAGGCATGGAATGTTCTAATCGTGATTTGTTTCTGTATCTGATGGTTATTATATCTTCACCCTTATTAATTTGTGGGAATAGAAATTACCTGGAAGTTTGTTGAAAGAAGTGCATGGTTTGTATAAGTGGAATGTAAGAATCAGAAGTTGAAAAAATAATCATTTGCTAAAGATTAACTTCATTTGAGATTGAGAAAACATATTAAGGCCATTCACAGATTGCATTGAGCTATACTGATGAAGTCAGGTCATTGGCATTCTGAGTAGTAAGAAAGAGTTTTACAAAGAGTATTTTTAGTATCGTGGTAAGGCAGTCCGCTGAGTATGTGAGTGGATATTGACTAACCGATAGAGCAGGGAGCTCGACTCATGCTTAACATTATACTCAGCGCGGCGCTCCACCCAGGACGTGTTCTATTGGTACTTGGTTTTTTTACCATTCTCGCCGTCTCGCGGTTATAAGTATAATACCATGCTGGTGTTGCTTAAAGGAGAGGCAGAAGTATGGAGAACCAGGCAGGATGGTTTAACCTACCAGATCAATACCTATGAAGCTGGTGGGGTGTTTGGGGTTACCTCTTTAGTATCAAATCGGGAGCGAACAGCTGATGTGGTAGCAGTCGGTAATGTACAGGTGTTGTCACTAAGATGGGATAGTATACATAGAATCGCAAGGTTCTACCCCCGTATGGCTTCCCGGTTTCATGAAAATCTATCAAAAATCATCGACAAACGACTATTACAGGATTCTGACAGCCCATCTTACCAGGATGAACTTTCTGGCCTTTATAGTGCATCATTTCTACAAGAGTTATTGAATTGCGTGACAGATAAAGCGCATCGTTATAATGAACCACTTTGTTTGATCATTCTTTCGATAGAGAGAGATGAATTAATTATTAAGAATTATGGACGCCAGGCGCATCGTTGGTTGTTTCGTGAGATAGCGAAATCAGTAAAAAAATCATTACGTAAAGTTGACTTGCTTTCTCGATGGAGTGGCGGGGAGTTTATAATAATGCTTCAAAGAACAGATTATAATACATTGGAAGAGATTATTTGGCGCTTGGAAGAAAACATCAAACAGACTGATTTCGGACTGGTTGATGTGGTTAATATACAGGCGCGCTGGGCATATCTTCGAGAAGGAGAGGCAGCACAATCTTTGATTGAGCGTGCAAAAACCCATGATGTCGCATGGGAGTTAACATATGAAAATAGATCTGAGCAAACCTTTACTATCTGTAATAAAACTTAGGTTAGATACTATCTAATAACTTCATATAAGAACAATGTCCTGATATTGATTGTAAAGATAGATTTATGTTCTGCTATTCTTTAATTTGATCTACTAATCCAAGGGGCTCTGTTATGCCATTAGTTAATATATCGATACTTAAGGGGAAGTCGCCGGATTATATTAAAGCTGTTACTGATGGAGTAAATTCTGCAGTTATAGAAACCATGGATTTTCCAGATGATGATCGCTACCAGATCGTGCATGAGGTGGAACCCCATTGTCTTCAATTTCAGGAGCGCGATGGTGACAGGGTGATGTTGTTTCTCATCATGCGTGCAGGTCGATCAAACAAAGCAAAACAGGCATTTTATAAAAAATGTGTTGAAAACCTTGCCAAAGAGCCTGGCATTGATCCTGGGAATGTCCTGATTACGATAACTGAAAACCATGACATTGATTGGTCATTTCGTGATGGGATAGCTCAATTTGTGGTCTGATATATGGATCCAAGCGAGTGCATACATATACAGGTGTGTGGTTCTTCAGACCGATATCAGGGCTATAAAACTAGTTTGGGTTGATCCCTTATTCTAAAGATCCGGCTAGTCGATACAGGTCGAATGCTGATTTTACTAAAACAATGATGGCTGTAGATTGGCTCATATCTGAAATTGTCTGTAACTGATGGTAATTGGCTTTGCTGTATGTAACATGTTGTATTTGCGGGTATTTGTGTGTTTTTGGTTACCTGGCTTGTTGATTAACCGTCTGTAGCCTGATAGTTGCGGGCCTGTTTGTCAGATCCAATGCTAAAGCTATCATGAATCAGGTCGTTACAGACAATAGAAGCAAATAATGATCTGCTTCTGTAACGTGTTCGAAAAGGCAAACCTGCTGAAAGGCAGGGACGCAAAATCACAGTCTAAGGGTGGCCTCGCCACCTATGACCGACGGATTACCGAAACCGTGATATGCGCCAATTGTAATCGGTTGGTGGCATATTCAGACTGATAACCACGTGTTGTGCGTCTTGCCGTTTCGAACTCCTATGACTCGATAGGGGATAACAGATGTACACTCGGTTCAAAGCACAATTACATTTCCTCAGTATGATATTGTTTCTCTTCACTATGATGTCCAATGCGACGGCAAGTGATCAGAATCATAACGCAATACATAATGGCGCAGATCAGCAACAGTGGATATGTGATTACACAACAGGACACAATAGTGTGTTATACATACGCTGCGAAGAGTTAGCCAGCCTCTATAACGATCCTCTGATCATGGAAGGTGATTATTTTGATGATTCGACTAAGCTAATCCCGGTCTGGCGTCGACCAAGTAGTCATGATGGGGCTGTGATGCTGGTTAAAGCAGTGATCTGTGATCAGAAGTCTGAGTGCAGTGTAGAATTCAAGTCCCTATTTGACAGCAGGCGGATTGTACGTCGCTGATTACAGTTCAGATCACTAAGTTTCCGCTGATTAATTACAGTTGGACTTAACTGAAGCCGTCATTCCAACAAATGTTGGAATGACCTGGTTAAAAGAGATCAGTTTTTTAGCCGCTAATATTTCTCCTATTTCATTAATTAGGAGAGCCTGTTAATTATTCAGTTTATAAATTCCAAACTCTTCATACTCGCTTTTACCCATAGGTTTCAGAACAAGAAAGTATCCTTCTCTCAGTTGTTGGAAAGATAGATCTCTTATATTTGATTCATGGGTGAAAATAATAAGATTACCCTTACCTCTATAGTTACCTATTTGTTTTTGAAGTTGCATTGCATAAGAGTCAGTCTGCTCCTCAGGCAGTTCCTCCAGTGAGGTCAGGTATTCCTGTGAATCAGCACGTCCGAATGCGGTTAGTGCGGTCTCTCGAGCAAGGCAATGCGGGCTGGTTAATACATTATCTATTACAATACCCCTGGATTTAAATAGCTTGCCAATTTTTATTGCCTCTGCTTTTCCCTTTTTTGACAGATTATCGTTGCTGGAGCAGGTCGTATCACTCAATAAAGAGAGAGTTTCATGTTTTTCACTTTCAGTGGTTGGGTAGCTGACAACTACAACTAATCCACCATCTTCCAGGTGTGCCCACACTTGGTATAGTAGTCTGATATAACTTACGACACCTTCGACCTCCTTTTGCGTCAGAATGTCTTTCCAGCCAGGCATATAGTCTCCCTTTCCATCAAGAATCTCTTTAGCTAAAGATTTATTACTAATAGTGTCAGTCTTATTTGGGTTGGTTAGATCGATAGGTTTGACGCCGATGAGCTTTGTTAGAGCGCCATTTCCATCGCCATCGACACCATGACAAATTGAGCAATAACGTTGATAAACATCATACCCAAGTTCAGGATCTCCTGGCAGGGGGTGTTTGGTAGTGCTGAGGAAACGAAGATAGGCGATTAGTGATGTGATCTGATTCTGGTTAAGTACATCTTTCCATTTAGGCATGTCCTTACTAATCTTGCCGTGCCCTGATCGTAAGGATTTTGGTGCGTTTTTGTTGCCAGTAATTATTTTTTGAAGTTGGTAGTCACTTTTTGTTGGGACATAACTGGTGAGATCATCAGGTTCGATGTCAATTTTAATTGCAAGTGGTCCATTGCCTTTTCCACCCATGCCATGACAAACCATACAGTGAGATATATAGAGCTTTCTTCCTTCAAAAGCAGGGGAAGGATTGGCCTGTGCGATAGAAATGTCAACTACTAGAAGTGTGAAGAGTGCTAACGTCTGAGTGACAGTTTTCATAGTTCAACCCCAAGTGAAATTAAGTGTATATCGAAACACAAAATTTCTACGGATGTAGTGTGAGATTAGATGATTAGTAGTCAAAGCCATTATGTACTGCCCCATGACAATCCAGCCAACAAGTGCCATTGTGTGTGCCTGTGTCAAGCCATGTAGGTTCTGTATATGCTCCAGTACCAATGATCTGTCTGGTCTGTCCCCCAACGTTAGACGAGATTAGGAAGTTAATCAGGTGTTGATTAGCCGTTGAACCATGAGGGTCATGACAATTAATACATCCAAAATTTTCATCAATCACATGTTTAGCATGAGGAAAAGATAGATCTGTGAACAGATTTGCCGAATCGTGACATTTGAAACAGAGATCGTTTGAGAGTGATGTGGAATTAACAGGATCCCAATCATAAGATTCTGCCAAGATGCCCTCATGTGTTGATCCGTGAGGGCCGGCAGGATCCACTCCGCCAGCAGCAGGAGATGCATTACTGCTATGGCAGTCACTGCAATAGATCAGTCCGCTGGTGGTTGTAAGAGGAATGTCATTACGAAGGCTCGGCACATCATTATTGTTTAACGGGTTGTTTGTTTCAATAGGATGATAGGAGACGAGAGATGGGTTACCTGAGTTGACTTTATCTCGAATATTATAGGTACCATCTGAGCGCACCATATTGTAGCTGTTTGCGGTGGAGCAGCGTTGGGTATCGCAAGCGCTTTTTGCTGGTACTCCATGACACTTAAAACAGACTTCATATTCATAATCAGCTTCTGGTTTGAAGCTTCCGTTTATATCAATACCTGTTACACCTTTCATACTACCGTTGATAAAAGGAGCAGTTGAGTGATTGCCGCCAAGAGGATTTAAGGGATTGAATGAAATCATCGGTGGAGAATCAAAGCTGGCATGAGGATTATGGCAATCTTCGCACTCTACATGTAGTGACATAGTCAGAGGATTTTCTATGCGTGAGGATTCATGGTCTATATTGGGTGTTTGTTCGACTGGATGGTGATAAAATTTTTGCTGCTCACTTAATATGTCGGTTTGGGCGACCGTTCCATTGTGACAGAGGTAGCAGGTATCCTCTTCACTGCTTTTTATCAGTCTTTCTGCTGTTGCGGCATTATGGGGCGCATGGCAATTCATACAAGCATTCTCCTGTACAGTGAGACCTGTCCATTCCGCTTTACGCTCGGACCATGGGTTTGTTCCCTGAGCTGTAGCGTTAGAAGTTGCATGTGAGCTATTGGACCAGTTCCAGCTGGTGCCTGATGGTTGATGGCAAGTAGTGCACAATTCACCGTTTAACGTGGATTTATGAAGAAAAGGGGGGTGTATGTTTTCATGAGCATCATGACATGAGGAGCAGTGCAGTTCATTACCACTGAGTGGTAAGTCGATATTGTTGGGGTGCATCAAGTCAGGGTCTGTTGATAGAAGAGTGGGATTATAAATTATTGAAACAGGGTGGTCATCGGACAGGTCAGTCCCCACCAGTGACCGGCCACTGATAAAGATGTTTCCAAGGTCATTGGTAGCACCAGGATTAATCATGTTACCTAGGGCAATGGTACCATCATGGCATGAGAGGCATAACACTGAGGATGAACTCATTGTGCCAGCTTCGGCATTCTTGGTGCTACTTTGGTAATCTATAAATACCCCTCCTGATGATCTGTTCCATAAAGGAGAATCTGGCGCAGATGCATGAGGCGTATGGCAAAAGATACAAATACGATCCTCTGTTTGGCTTTTAACCGAGCCAGTGCCTGATGAAGACAGATTGTGTACTGTGTCAGCCACTCCTCCTTGAGCGGTTGCGGTGATTATCATTAGTAATATAAAGGGAAGAAAGGCTTTATACATGTCACTCATCGACCTTCAGGTATTGAAAAACCTGGATGCGTTGATTATAAGAGTCAGCAACAAAGATTTTGTCATCCCAGATTGTTATTCCGGAAGGCATACGAAACTCACCGGGATCGTCACCAGTTTTACCAAACTCAAGCAAGAAATCACCATTCTGATTGAAGATCTGAATTCTATTTGCAAGTGCATCGGCAATATAAATATGGCCATCAGAGTCTGCTGTGAGACCTTTTGACTGGGTTAAGAAACCTGAGGCATCTCCTTGCTTGCCAAAAGTATGTATATCAAGTCCATTCACATCAAAGATCTGAATTCGAAAATTCATGGTGTCGTTAACGATCAGTCGATCATTTGAAAATGCTAAATGGCTCGGATAGTTAAATTCTCTATTACCTTCTCCACGTTGACCTATTTTAAATATAAAATTACCATCATAATCATAAACCTGGATTTGATGAGCTAAAGTGTCAGCAATATAAAGATGTCGTAAATCAGGATTTATAGCTAGGCTGGTTGGACGTGAAAAATTATCAAGAACCTCAACGATTTCATGAGAATCATTCAAAATAAAGACTTTACTAAGTATGGAATCAGCTATGAATAACCTGTCACTATCTATGGCTGTTCCAATTGGAGACTCAAGGGTATAATTGCCTATTGAATCGATGTTTGTATAAGATTGTGAATCCAGCTGATATATATGTACTTTGGCTGCATCAGGATCGGTAATTGCAATCTTCTTATCGTAAACAGCTACAGAGTAAGGTCGAGTAAGGTGCTGCTCTTCACTGCCTGTGAATAAGTCAATAACTTTTCTAAAGAATGACTTTTCAATACCCAGGTCAGTGGGAGTACTAAAGACAGTGAGGAACTCTATTCTCGATACTTCAGGGGCAGCAGGCCATACCAAGTGTGATAAATCACTAGGTCTTGATAAAACTAGCGGTCCTGCTGATGAACAGGCATTTAAGACCAGCACGAATGCTACTATTAATGGCCTGGTCACAATATTCTCCGTCTTAGTGTAAACATCAACCTGTCATCGATCGTTTCCGTAGTACCATTATTCTGTGTACTGGTAACTTCACGTTTATCGTGATGATAATTAAAATCCAACTCTATTTTACGATATCGCCATTGAGCCCAGAGGCCTGCTGTGAAGAACTGATCGTCTCTGTATCCACCTGTTATAGCACTACCTCTGTCCTTCCTTTTCCAAGCGCTTATCACGGGACGAATATTGAAGTTATGACTGACTTGCCAGTTGGCAGTGAGATCAATGCGGTAGAGATCCGTGTCAAGTGACTCCTGTTCTGTGAAAGATTGGGTGGCGTTTAAGTTCCAAATTATGCCCTGTTTTCTATTATTCCAGGACGATGACCAGTTAAAAAGTTGACTGAGCGTATATACTGTTGATTCGAAACCGCCTGACATAGTAAAACGACGTTCTGCGCCTAATACAGTATCTATACCCAATGGCTTGAATCTAAATTCAAGATCAGAGAATGTATTACGAGTATTCTGTAGAAAGCTCTCACTCGCGCCAGAGATTAGTTTATCATCAGATTTGCTGTCAGAATGTGAGATTCTGATCCAACCATAATCTATTGAGAGGTGGTAATTCGTGAATGTTGTAGAGAACTCTTGTGAAGGTAGTTGCTGAGCCTGGTAACTTATAAGTATGGTATCACCAGAATTGATTCTTCCTCCAGGAAGGATCTGTAACTGTGTTAGATCGCCGGATAGTTGAAGTGTTGTATAATCTATATTCTCATTATATACAATTGCTCCATTACTATCGGTAACTATAATCGTGCTGGTCGTGATAAAACGTTGATCTAGTATAACTGCACCTGTCAGTGGCACTACTTGACTCTCATCGATGATGTCAATGGTACTCAGATTGGAAATCCGGTCAGTTTCCTGATAAGAACCTCGCAGTCCAGCTCTGATATTTGCGCCGAAAATGTCATTTTTCGTATATTGTGTCTCTAAACCGAATCTCCACCTGTCTTCATCCAAATCATCTGATTCACGACTATTGATATTGATATGCGCAATTGTGTCAATATTCTTATATAGTCTGTGGTGTAGCTCAAAATCACCACCATGTTCAGTGCTTTCTATGTTCTGTGTAATAGATTGATAGTGATAAGATGTGCGACTGAAAAGATTATCCAAGTGTTGTATTCTAGCAGTCTCATCGATAGTCAGACGTTCGTTTGCATTAAATCCAACTCGATCATAATAGGTGGCGACTGAGTGCAGTTGACTGTTGCTACCCCAAAATAAATTGTGGGATAGATTACCTTTATTAAGTTCGTAATCCTGGTCGCGAATAATAATTCTATCATCAAGTTCACTACGCTCCAGATAGATACTAAGTTTGCTACTGCGTCCTTTTAGAATCCAACTCTTTAATAATTCATCTCGTTCAGTAATGGAACTGTTCAGGCTAGACCTGAATTCCTCGTCCAGAGTCCTCTCTTCGTATGAAAGGCTTGTGGGAAACGCTGAGTTTTTCCATTGAATGGTAGCGTTTTTTGTATCTATCACCGTATCAAAACGGCTTCCCAGGGAACCGGTGTTGAGGTTTGAGCTTTTTTGAGCTGAGAGATCTAAACCAAACGGGCCTGGTGTCCCTCTTAACAGGTTAGTCTGTATAAGATAATTCAGAAATTCACCATCGTTTTCCTGCCGTGATTGATCTGATTCAAATTCAGACCATGTATAAACAGGTTCGATATCAAATAGAAACCAGGCGATCTTCGGATCCAGTAGATAACCCATTTGTGCAATCCTGAGACCGGCTTCCCATTCAGTCTCGCGAGAGTCGCTGCCATTACGTCTCTTTGTGCCATCAAATTTTACAATAGCATCTAACTCTGTCGGATAAAGCACTAGATTATCACCAAGTCCTAACTCTGCAGAAAGGTTAGCGCTCCATATACAGGTGAGAATAGTCAGTAAACCTCCACAGACAGGAGATATCATGTTTTTTGGCATGATCTCCCACAGACGCATACTACTATTTCTCTTTTATCAAATGACAGCGATTACAATTCGCAAATCCATCGTCAAAAGCCTCTGTTCCATTGTGACAAGTGGAACAGACTTTGCCTTCTTTCATCAGATCTTTGTTTATTGTTGTAGTGCCTGTCTTCATTTCAAATATTGTATTGTGGCAGGCATCGCAACGGTAGTTGATACGATGTATCCAATGAGGAAAAATTGATGGTGGAAATGATTTTAATTTTTCTGGATCACCACCTTCACGGGTATATTGAATATCACCCGGAGCAGCAGTAAGCGATGAGCAGCATGCAAAAAGAAATATCAATGTCGACAGTATAATACAACTGTACCTACACATAACTTCACCACTTTTTTACCCAAAAAGAACAAAACTAAAATGCTTTTATATATCACTCATCTTCTTCTTCCTCGTCCTCGTCCTCGTCGTCATCGTTTAAATGGCAGCGATCACATGCTTTGAGAGAGAAGGATACTTTCTTTTTGCCGTGGCACGCTCCGCAAGACGCCCCTCGTTTCATCTCTTTCATGGTTGCGGGATTTCTTTTATAAGGATAGAGAGATGGATTATGGCAATTCTTGCAACCAAGCCAAACAGTATGTGCAGAGTGGGGAAAGAAGGCATCGTCTTCACGATCTTCTTGTTTTATGACGAAATCCCATTGAAAGGCTGTGGCCCACAATGATCTTGGGTCCTTGCCTGGACGTGGTCTAATTAATCCATTATTTAGTGCATATGACCAGTCAATATTTTTCTCATCATCTTTTGGTAATATTTTCTTTACCTGATCCCACTCCTTGATAGATTCAATATCTGGTCGTGGTGCATTGTCTTCAGCTGGATAAAACAGCGAACCGCCAAGATTTCCAGATTGACCCTGTTTAAGTTCCATCGATTGGGATTCAATCAAGACAGCCTGCCTTTGTAGTTCCTTTTCTGCTAGGTCTTTGACTGTAGGAGGTTGAATATCAAAGAAAAGCTGTTTTGTCTCAGTACTACAGGATGCAATAAGCAACATGCATGTAACAACCAGGGTTACAGTTATAACCCCGGTTGTCTTAGTCAGCTTGTCCGCCATGCGGATCACAGGACAAAAAATCGCTGTGCGATTACTTAATGTGACATGCCAGGCATAACGCACTACCGGCATTGCTTAAGCGAAGAAAGGGCTCATTGGCATTATCATGAACAGAGTGACATGTACCACACTCGACCTGATCTCCTCCTGCACCAAAAAGTTGTAATCCGTTGACCTGGGAATTTATAGGTGCAACGAAGTCGGTATCCTGTGTGGAGTTGTAGGTGAGAGAGATTGGGTGGTCATTACTGAGATCAGTACCAAGACTGTCACCTAGTGTAAATACACCTGGAGCTGGTGTCACACCGCTTGGAAAATTAATCAATTGATCAGCGGCAACTGACCCATCATGGCAGCTAAGACAAGCGAGAGAGACTCCTGACGGTGAACCCGCTATTGTCATATCAAGTGATGGACTGCTGTACATGGTGTAGGTTGCTGTTGTGTCCTCATGATTCCATAACGGCGTGGTGTTGTTGGTTGTACTGGCGTTATGTGGTGTATGACAGTAAGCACAGATTTGTGTATTACCGGCATTGGTTAACAGAGTTGTCTGGCTAGTGAGGTCATGAGATGTACCGACAATATCTGCAAATGATGGTGTAACGAAAAGGGTGAAAGCGGCAAGTATAAATGCCAGGATCGCTGTTATTCTCATTCCAATCCTCCCGAAAGGTAAAGGATGATGCACCAGCTCCTTGTCAGTGCTGTGTATTAAGGTTTTACTTTTTACTGCTTTGGATACTTCTACTGCAATGATGCCTGGGCTGCTTTGTTGACCAGCAGTTCTGAGGCTTTCTTAAGGTTTGCTTAAGAAATGGGATATAATTCCCACATTGATTTTAATCCTATGCTAGTAAACTAATATCGTCAATGTTTTTGGGGAACTAAATGTAATGTCGTTAACATTTAATGAGAATATATTTTCACGTAGCATAGTTTTATAAAATATACTGAATTACTTGGTATTTATTGATGAAGTCGTTACTGCATTGAAAAAAGTAAAGTGCAATTGCGCTCTTTAACTTAAGTAGATGCGAAAGAGTTCTTAAATAGATAGTTTGTTGACAGCAACGCTACAAATCAGAATAAAACATATTGTCTTCTAGGGTACATCTTCATCTTTCATATACTCAAAAATTTGAATCCGTTGATTCAATTGGTCTGCAATATAGATACGATTATTTTGATCAACATGAGCACCTGCAGGTAGATAAAATCCTCCTGGTCCGGTGCCGGATTGACCTAAGGCCAACATCAATCTTCCATCCTGATTAAAAATCTGCACATTATTGAATGCAGCATCCACGGTATAGATGTGGCCTTCTTGATCGACTCCAATTCCTTTGAGGCGACTAAAATGGCCACGTCCGTCTCCAAGTTTTCCGAAACTGTTAAGGTATGTACCAGTTTGATCAAATATCTGAACACGGAAATTCATCGTATCAGAAATATAGAGAAGTCCGTTCTTATCCATGGCAATATTGGTCGGAAAATTAAAGTTACCAGTGTCGGCGCCACGTTTGCCAATGGTGAAATCTACTCCACCATCCTCATTAAAAACAATCACTTGGTGCTTTTTTGAATCGACAACGTAAAGCTGCTGAGTGTCGTTGTTAAAAGCCAGGCCAACTGGGGAAGTCAATATTTCCTTGCCCCCGAATGCATTTTTAAAGCTTCCATTTTTATCGTAGATAACGATGCGATGATCAATAACATCACTAACGTATACATTACCTTTTGAATCGGTTGTGACACCTGTAGCTTTTTTCAGCGCACCAGGGCCAGTAGTGCCCCAATAGGTTAAATCTTGTTTATTGAGGTCGAAGACCACGAGTCCGGCTATGCCCGTATCAGCGACATATACTCGCCCCTGAGCATCACTGTGCACACCATAGGGTTTGACTAGCGCTAGAGGTTGTTCCTCTTTTTTTCCAAGAAACCAGTCGCGTAAAGTCTGTTTACTCCTGCCGGATAGTGATTCTGAAGATTTTAGTGAGCCAACAAAACGAATTCTTGGTTTTGCTGGTGGAGCAGGCCAAACAAAATTTTCTGTTTGATTCAGTTCTCCGTTGGATGAAGGAGCGTGAGAGGCGCAGCCGGTAAAAAGTGTTAATAAAAGAAGTGTAAACGCTGGCACCAACAGGTATTTTGAATAATGTCGGAGATTAGAAATAACATTTTTTGGTTTAATGCTCACGTTTATCCTCTCGTTGGTTCAAGTGACAGCTATTATTTTGTAATTGTGGTGCTGATCGAGTACGCTTTATTGTATGTTAGCTTAACTCCTGTGTCTCAGGAACCCAGTACGGCATCGATTCTAAGTAAGATAGTTTCGATGGCAATATAATTATAGAAAAGCTGTGAGTTGTGAGTGAGTTTATATTGCCGCTCCCGATACTTTATATATATTCAAGCAGAATAATAATTAACCCGGCACCTTATTAGGTAGGTTCAGGGCGACAAGAGAGCCCTTGATCAAGAGTCACACGCAGAGCAAGGGCTCTCTTGTCGCCCCTAAAATAGTCTGAATATAAAAGGAGAGGCCTGACGTGCCTGCCTGCAGACTGCGTTTCAATACTTGTTGTAGGAGTGTAGCAACGGCGTTTTGATGCCTTGCTGCTGGCAAGCATGCTTAGGATAAACCTTACTACTATGGTGCCGGGTTTATAACATAGCAAGTACTTAAGATACCCTATCCGGATTAACCTTGCTCAATTGTATGATGAGATAATTATGTATAACTTCAGAATATTAGTGGCATCAACTCTACTACTAACTTGTTTGTCAGCATCTGCTGATGAAATTGGTACAGGATCTGGCACAGTGGGGAATGTCATTGATGCGGGTAGTTATACCTACATACAGATCAAACAACAGAATTTATGGATCGCAACTACCCATTTGGATATAGCTGTCGGGGAAAAGATTGAATTTACTGGTGGGATGGAGATGAAGGACTTTTACAGTAAAACATTGGATAGATCATTTGAGTCGATCATCTTTGTGCAGAATGCAAACAAGGTGGGTGGAGTGGATAACTACCATAGCTCAGTTGATGGGAAAGGTTTGAAAAATGAAACTGTAATCGCCCAGTCTACTCCGGTCAAAGTGCCGGAACCTGGTGAGATAGAGCCATTATCAGGTGGTATGACAGTCATTGGGATTGTGGAGAATGCATCTAAATTAAATGAACAAGTAGTCTCTTTGCGCGCAAAGGTTATAAAAGTTAACCCAAACATCATGGGAAAAAACTGGGTTACATTACAGGATGGAACAGGTACCAAACCCAATAATAAGCTGATTGCAACGTCTGACGAGATGGTTTCACCAGGAGAGCTGGTTACTGCTAGTGGTGTGGTTCGGAATAATATTGATATAGGCTCTGGCTATAAATATGAAGTTTTACTTGAGCAGGCTAAGTTCACACAAGACGTTAAAGTTCCCTGAGATCAAGTGGCGATTTATTTCCCGAATAAAATAGCCTTTTTCTGAAGACTAATATGTGAATTTATTTACTAAATCGATAAGCTGGTCATATTGAATAATTTATAAAGGGATTACTTTCTAACAGTTTTAGGTAGTAATGTAGCAGTGCTTGACTTACTACTTAATAGTGAAATTGTTGCAGAATTGACACTGGCAAGCCTAAAAACAAAGATTCAGCCAATATAAGAATACCCCGGCTTACCAGGAGGCACGAGAAGTGCCCCCTGAAAAAATCATCTACTTATTACGGATAAGTTCAACACGCCGGTTCTGTGCTTTACCTTCAGATGTTTCGTTGGAGGCGATCGGCTGTTCTTCACCATACCCCATGGCAGTCATGTTGCTAGCTGTTGCGCCTTTGTCAGTAAGATAAGCCATCACTGTTTCGGCTCTGCGTTGTGATAAATCCTTGTTGTATGACTCATCAGCATCGCTGTCAGTATGGCCGGCGATCTCAACCACAACAGCTGGATTTGCAATTAGGGTATTGGCCACGCGATCAAGGATTTCAGTTGAATTTTCAGTTAACTCATCGGAGTTGGTTTTAAAGTTTACGCCACGCAGGACAATCGAAGCAGACTTTTCACAACCTAAGTCGTCAACAACCGCTCCAGCAGCTGAATCAGGGCAAATGTCAGAAATATCGAGAATGCCATCTGCATCACCATCAGACTTCACAGGGGATTCATCGACTACAGTTGCCTGTTCGGTGACGGCTACCTCTACAACGGGAGAGACTTCAATTGATGCAGTCTCAACAGGAGTCAACGTCGCAGGCCATCTATTGAGTCCATGTCCATAGCCGTTGTAGCCACGACCATAACCATGGTTACTACCTGAGCCGCGCAGGCTCATACTGAAATCCATATCCATATTTCCAAACATGTCACCCATGCCGTCAAATGGCCCCCAATTAGAGCCTCCCCAGCCATTATTTTGGTAGGGGTGGCCGTAGTAGGGTGCAGGTGCAGCCCATGTTGGAGTGCCATTTGTGTGGTAACCAGCCTGAGAGGCGACCGGGGCAGTGTGAGGCTGAGGCATCATGCCTGGTTGCCAATGAGTGCGTTGCATTTGTGGATCAGCCTGCATCTGGGCGCGCCTATCTTTTACCCACTCTGGTAATTCAGGGCGTTCAAATGTAGGTGCATTCATGTAAGCAGGACGACCCATCTCTGTCCAGATTGGGTGAGTGGGGCGCTCGAAGGCAGGCCTGTGATGCATGGTAGCGTGCTGAGCCTGTCGTTTAGCCACCCACTCGGGAACCTCAAAAGTGGGCATCCATTGAGGAGTGGTTTGGGGCTGAAGACGACTTTCAGCTACCCAATCAGGGGCTTTACGCATCTCAAACTGAGGTTTCTGGTGAGTCATAGGCAGCTGAGCACGACGTTTGCTGACCCACTCAGGTACTTCAGGAGCATGATGCGGGGGGATTTGACGTGGCATCCTGGGGTTTCGATCTGCTGCATATTTTTCGCGCATTGCTTCCATTTCGGCACGTCGTATCTTGACCCATTCTGGAGTTTGAAAATGGATGGAAGATGAGCCAGGTAGACATCCAGCTTTGGATGAGGTTTCAGCCAGTATGGTTGCCGGGGAGGCTGAAATCACTAAGCTGAGCATCGTTGAAATGAGTGGGTGTCTGGTGAGTATCATATTCACTCCTGTCAGGGGGGGGGAGGGCCACTGAACAGCTTGTGGCAGGTTAATTTATTTAGTACATAACAAATTTCGAATATTCTACATTATTTCTTCATTTAATTTCATCTGCGTTAGTGTGTCTACAGATGTTCACAAATTCTTATAGCGTTAATGGGTTCACCCAATGGGGGAGCATAAATACCATTTATTGATGCGGTATATCATTTCCTTTCGACAGATATCAGCGGTCAACCGTGGAATCTAGGTTGAAGGCCCAGATATGGCGGAAAATGCTTGTGGCAGATTGAGTGATAGGAAATCAGAAGCTAATGATTCAGGGCATTCCTGAAACCTGGGAAGTATCTGTTTGGAGAAAAGATTGTGTTCTTGAGCAATGTCCTGGCAGCAGGCTCAAGATAAAGACGCAAGTATGAGGGGTGGGAAGGAGGTTAAGCGGGTGCGGATCTTTGATTAAATCCACTTTTTACTTCTGTGATCTATGGACCTCTCTTCGTTAGCAGAGTTGCCATTAGACATTTATGAAGGAAATATTCATCTGGCTGGTTTTTTAACCCTACCAAGTGCTACTTACACTGAATGCTTTTACACAATTTAATGCCTTTTTTGCGTTGAGCTTGTATTACCTTTAAATTACGTTTGGTACGCTTGCGATCATCAGAACTCAAGTCTTTATCCAGCTTTGTTTTAAGTGCGACCTGCTGCTTTTTAAGCTTTTTGAGCAGATCACGGATTTTATCCCTTTTATCTTTCTGCTTGCGCTGTTCCATGTTAAGTAACGTGTGAAACTTATCAATAAGTTTTTCACTAGTCATGGCTTGTCCTGATTAGTTGGATCATTTAGGTCTTTGGACTCTAGGATTTCGCTGATCTCTTCTTCGTTCAACAGTAACTCGCTTTCTACCTCACGCAGTTCCTTTTCTGTCGGTGCAAAGAGTACGCGTGCCATCTGCATCAGATTATCTGCTACATCATACGCATAGGCACTGTCATTCATCAATGAAGTAGCCATTTCTGCACAGATGGCATTCTCTCTGATCAAACGATCCAGTTCGCCATTGGTAGTTACATCGTTTTCCTCAATTACAAGCCGAATACCATCAAGTGAAAGCAGAGATATTCCTTCGTCATCACTATCAATTCTTGAGTCTGATAATTCTCGCAAAATACTAGCCAGATGTAGTCGTAAGCTATTGTACTGCTCTCGTATTTCGCTGTTTGTTGAATTGGAGAACCTAACCAGGTTTTTTTGTAGATGCTTGATATCCTTCACCGCTTCAACAATACTCCGACTCACCATTCGTAATTGGTAGAGCTCCTCACCAAAATGCTGCGATGTGGTTGATTGAACCTGACTGATATAAGCAATGATTGCGCTATAGAGAACTTTGATTCGCCGCTCATAAACGTCATCAATGTCGATGATCTTTACTTCAGGGTTGCCTACCACCAATTGATTGAGGTCCTGGGAAGATCGAAGCTTATCTGGCTGGAGATTTAATGCCGAAGCAATAAGCTCGTATGCATTCTCAAACAGGTGTCCTATCTCATTACGAAGGGCCTGCATGGCTGACTCTGGGAGTTCCATAGCGGCATCAGTTGAAATAGGTCAGGTTTTAATTAAATCATCGCTGATAGCGCAATTTTGAAATTTTGAGGTCTAGCTTGTGGGCCGGAACCATATTTTATGTATGGTCTACTGGAGTGGCAGTGGACTTGAAAGTGCGTTGTTCTGTTCTTTCTGCAGCAAATGGGTCATCTGTTCTGCTGGTATAGGCCTACTGAAGAGATATCCCTGGGCCAACTCACAGCCTTGTTGTTCTAAATGTTTCAGCTGATGTTTGGTTTCTACACCCTCAGCAACGACTGTTAATCCTAAGCCGTGTGCCATTGCGATCGTGGCATTAACCAGCTCTCTATCAGCTGGATCAGTAGTAATATCATTGATAAAGCTTCGATCAATCTTCAACGCGTCAAACGGATAGCTGCGCAGGTAACTGAGAGAGGAGTAGCCAGTGCCGAAATCGTCCATTGTTATGGTGACGCCTAATTCGTTTAATCCTGCCAGGGTATCATCAATATATGTGTGTCCACTCATCAAAACGCCTTCGGTGATTTCCAGTTCGACAGATTGACTGGATACCTTGCTGATAGCCAAGAGATCTTTGATTTTTTGAAGGAAATTCGGGTCTCTAAACTGACGTGGCGATATGTTAATGGCTATCTTGAATGGCCTGTTGAGTAGCTTCTGCCACTCTGATGTCATGCTGAGTGCCTCCTGGATGACGTATTGACCGATGGAGACGATCTGTCCGGACTGTTCGGTTATAGGTATAAACTCGTCTGGTGTGACACTGCCTAATACATCGTTATTCCAGCGAAGCAGTGTTTCAGCTGCAACTACCTCACAGCTGGAGATATCCAGTATAGGTTGAAAAAAGAGTTGAAATTCTCCACGCTCAAGTGCGCCATGTAGTTGCTCTTCGAGTTGTAAGCGTCGGGATACACCAAGGTTCATTGCATGATTGAAAAAGTTAAAGGTGTTGCGACCCTGGTCCTTGGATTCATACATGGCCATATCTGCATTACGTAAAAGCTCTGCCGGGTTATTGCCATCATTTGGATATGTGGCAATTCCTATGCTTGCTGTGAGGATCAATTCGCGTCCGTCAAGAAGGAATGGCTTTCTGAAGCAATTAAGTAGCTTTTCAGCAATTGGTAAAATCTCTTTCTCATTGTGCAAATTACCCAATAATATAATGAACTCATCACCACCCAGGCGGCTGACTGTATCATCAATGCGTACTGAGTCTTGAAGTCGTTTTGCTGCCTTGACCAACAATTTATCACCGGTCTCATGACTCATTGAATCATTGATCTTTTTGAAATCATCCAGGTCAAGAAAGAGTACTGCTGCTATTTGCTTGTTACGTTGTGCCTCTTTGGTGAGTTGTGAAAGTCGGTCCAGAGTAAGGAAGCGGTTTGGCAGGTCGGTGAGACTGTCATAATTTGCCTGATGTACAATTTTTTCTTCCTGCTGCTTCTGCAGGGTGATGTCCTCTTTAACAGCCAGATAGTGGGTGGTAATACCTGATTCGTCTACAACAGGTGCTATGTAGGCTCGTTCCCAATATAGCTGGCCATTTTTCCTGCGGTTTTGAAGTTCACCCTTCCAGGACTTTCCGGAAATTATTGATTGCCACAGTTCTTTGAAGAGAGAAGCGGGGGTGTTCTCAGACTTTAAAACTCTTGGGTTCTGACCTATGACTTCCTCAGCTTTGTATCCAGACGCTTTTTCGAAAGCGCTGTTAACATATTCGATAATTCCATCAGTATCAGTCATTACCACTGAAACAGGACTTTGTTCAACAGCCTGTAATAGAGTGCGGATTCGTTTTTCTGCATGTTTACGATCACTGATGTCACGGAAGTTGACTACAGCACCAATAACGCGTCCACCCAGATAAATTGGATTACTGGAGTACTCGACGGGGATTGAGGTTCCATCTTTACGCCAGAAAACCTCATTGTCGACAGTATTTAATGAACCACCATTAAGTACCTGAAGAATTCTGCACTCGTGTTCATCGTAAAGTGATCCATCACGCTGTGTGTGATGAATTAACTGATGGTTGTTCAGTCCGATTAATTCTTGAGGTTTAAAGCCCAGCATACGAGAAGCAGATGGATTGACAAAGGTGGTCAGCCCCTGGTTATCTATTCCATATATACCTTCAACGGTTGTATCAAGTAATAGTTGTAATTGATCTTCTGCCTGCCTGCGGTTCTCAATAACCTTACCGACTCTCGTGAGTGTGATGAAAAGTAGATAAGCTACAAGTCCCAATGCGCTAAGGAGAGCAGGGATACGGAATTTACTTAGTATGCTCTCTACCTCATTAGCTTTTTTTGATAAATTAGAGAGCCTGCTTTGACTTTCATAGAGTATACGTGCAGCATTTTCATGGGTGCGCTGTAGGACTGTATTTATAGTCTTCATCAGATTATCAATACGTGATTGAAGTACAGCCGACTGAATCTTTCCGAGAGATATTCTTTTTTCGATTAATTGATATAAAAGTTGTGTCTGTTTGTCGAGTTCGTGTAGGGCAGGGCTAAGCTCAAGTACCTCGAGTACGTAACTATCTCTTTCTGGTCTTTTATACGTGGCTACTAGATTCATACTGTCGCTACCAGGTATATTGGTTGCGATCTCATCTTGAAATGTGCCTCCATTATGGAGGATTTCAAGTCCTCTATTGATTGTCAGCAAGTTTGAATCGAAACGTTTTTTTACGATTTCCAGATCCAGCTGGTTCCTTAACATACTGAGCTTGAAAACATAAGCTTTGGCTGAAAAAAGTCTTTGGTATATTGAAAGGCCTATATCCTGTCTTGCCTTCTGGTTTTCTAGTTGCTGATCTAACTTGTTGGTTCTTAATTGTAACCCTGTGTGTATGATTACCAATGCTATTACGATTACCAGGATCGATAGCGCAAGACCAATAATCTGTCTCTGTATAGGATGTTCAGTTAGTTGCTGTATGCGAGTGCTTTTAATCAACTCTATAGAGTCCATATCGGTCAAATATTTTTATCCCATCTTCGGATGAGGCGTAATCCAAAAACTTTTTTGCAATCTTCGGGTGTTTAGAGGTACTTAATAAGCCTAACACCAGCTTTTTTTTGCCAGCATACTGTTCGGTAATAGGGATTGTGTCGATGAGATCTGAGTTTTCAGGCCAGGTGGATGCGGCATACCAATTAATGACAAGGTCGGCCTCTCCATTCCGAAGGACATCTGTAAGTCGCTTGGAGTCTGTCGTCAATTCCCTCGCGTTGTGCATGACATCTTCGAATATGCCTGCAGATGTAAGAATCTTCTTAGTCTCTTTCCCGATGCTTCCACTATCAGGATTTCCGATGACAACATAGAGGTCGGGTTGTAACAGCGTTATCAGTTCCGGTCGAATCTGCTTTGGATTGCCCTCGCGCACCATCATGGCAGCTTTATTGTAACCGACATGGGTTGACTCACTGATCAGGCCTTCATCCCTGGCCAGTTCTATATAGGACTCTGAGCCAGGTAGGTAGAGATCGCCCAGGCGATTAAATTGGATCGATTTTAGTAGATTGCCAGAGCCGCCCTTAATGATTGAAATCTTGATTCCCTCTCGTTCCTCCAGGATGGATGCGATTTCAGATATGGGCTTGATTAGGGTGATACCACAGTATATAAGAATCTCTTTCTTATAGGATGACTGGGTGGTGTCAAATAGATGTGAATTAATGAAATATACAGCCAAACCCACTATTCCTATTATGGAAATAATAGTGTTGGCCTTTTTTGTCATATGTCTGTGAACCCTGTTTCTTCGAGTTATTTCTTCCTTGTGTGGACTTCACTATCCATTATTACTGATCCGTATTTCACATTGCTGGGCAGTATTTTGCAACATACCAACGCCGTCTGTCGACTCGAGTAGCTAATTTAGAAACTACGCTCGGCCCATTTGGTATTAATATAGTAGTGCAATTTCACTGAGTATAGCCGAGATGGAGCGGGCATTGCAGAATGAATAGTCCTTTTATTCGTATTATATTCGTTCGATCGGTTGATACTTTTATATATCTTACAAATCACCTCACCCTTCCCCTTGGGAAAGGTGGGGTAATAACCAATGCTGAGGGGGAAAGAACCCCGCTTTTCTAAGTTAGTAACCCGGCATCTTAATAGGCAGGCATGCTTCGGCCTGTCCGTTTGCATTCAAATTGTCGCCCTGAATCTACCTATTAAGGTGCCGGGTTAATAAAACAGCCGATGAAAAGAGATTGGCCTGGTGATATTTGATCAATCGAGCGGAATGCGGATCTTCTGGCCGGGGTAGATGAGATTGGCGTCTTTGATTACTTCCCGATTAGCTTCAAATATTTTTGGATAGTCGGAACCATTTCCAAGAAAACGCTTTGCGATTGCTGAAAGCGTATCTCCACTCTCAATTGTATAGTATTCAACCTTAGCTTGTTGCTCTGGTGCGTTGACTGCATCTACAGTTACTTCATTTACACCTTTGACATTCCCTGCAATCAATACTGTCTTCTCCAGTGCCTCAGCACTTTCTGCATTCCCTGACAAAACTACCTTTCCATCTTCATAACTGACATCAAGATCCTTGATTCCTGGATTGTCCGATTCGATCTGCTGCTTAATCTTTTCAGCGGGATCGTCGTCTTTCCCAAATAGTTTTTTTCCAAAATTTGTGGCGAAGTCAAATAGCCCCATTTTTTCTCTCCTATAGATTATTTTACGAAAACAAATAAGTCACTCAACTGTTAGGTGTGATGGTTTGAAAATAGTGTGTTGTCTGATTATTGACCATCCTCGCCAAGGGCGGCTGTCTCTACAAGCGCCAAACTCCCAACTAATAAACAGTTAAGTTTTATAGGTTGTTTGTCAGGATCCGGTCAATGCTTATAGAAATTGAACTCACAAAGAGATATCAGGCAGTACTCTTTGTCAGTCCTTTAACACAAAAGTTACCTTCATTGTAACTCTATATTCGGTGACCTTACCGTTAGCAACAGAGACCTTTTGATCCTTAACCCAGGCTCCTTTGATCTCTTTCAGGGTTTTATTCGCGCGCTTAATACCCTTGGTGACGGCATCATCAAAACTCTTATTGGAAGTAGCGGTGATTTCAGTGACCTTTGCAACTGACATATCTGTATCTCCTGTATGGAACTTTAGTGCGATATAAGATCCTTTAACTTGCCATAGCAATAATAACCATTATTTTGAGAAGAGGAATAAGCTCTTGTGATCTGGACATACGCAGCGTATTCGAATTCATCTAACGATTTGCAGACATTAAGGCAACTCTATTTGGATCCTTGTAATCGCATGATTCTTAAATTTTATGCATGATGCGAAAATAAGCTCTGATTGCCATCTCGGGCTTGGCAGAGTCGTCTGAAGCATAGGTTAATTTGATGGTGCTCAACAGCAGAATACAGACAAAGTCACAAAAATTTTCATTCGCTTGTCTGGTGGAGTAACCAAACTCCCTCAACAGGAAAGCCGTAACTGGTTCAGTCTCTCTAATTTAGCCCATATAACCTGGTAATTCAGTGAGTCTGTGTGAGATATAGGGAGCTGATTGAGAGTGATGTCAACAATATTGATCCTCTAGGGCATATTGGATTAGTGTTAACAGGCCCTAGCCTCCTGATACTGGATCTACTTCATAGTGCTGTTCTAAATTGACATAACTTTATGATTAATAACCATATCAGTGTTATGATTTGTCGCACAATCACCTGTTAGCCTGTGGAATTAGGTGCCGAAATTGGAATTCTTGTTGTGCATACTCAAGTGGATATAGTTGAAGATCATTTTTAATGTCAACAGTGGACGAGCAAGACGAACATTTTATGCAACATGCCCTGATGTTGGCCGAGCGGGCTGAACAGCAGGGCGAGGTACCTGTCGGTGCGTTGCTGGTCATGCAAGGCCGTGTGGTTGGTGAGGGTTGGAATCAACCAATAAGTGGTCACGATCCTACTGCGCATGCTGAAATAGTAGCTCTGCGGAATGCGGCTACTCACGAGCACAATTATCGCTTACCAGGCAGTACTTTGTACGTTACCCTGGAACCTTGTCCAATGTGTGCAGGGGCAATTGTCCATGCACGGGTAAAGAGGGTGGTCTATTCAGCGCCAGATCCAAAGGGTGGAGCTGCTGGCAGTGTCTTCGATTTGTTACCCACTGATGGTAGATTCAATCACCGGGTTGAGGTGGATGGTGGTTTGTTGAGGGAGCGTAGTGCTAAACTGCTGCAGGACTTCTTCAGGCGTAAACGTGCAAAATCCAAAGTGAGAGATTAGTTTTCATGCCAGTTGTATCTGTTGTATTCAAACCGCTGTTGCGGTTTTTTGCTTGTGGCGCTTTATTTCTTCATCTACCTCTTTCTGCCGAGCCATTGAATGATTACCAACGCTGTCTTTTAGAACAGCTCGAGTATTCAGCACCAACCCAGTCAGTTGCGGAATTAAAGGCCCAATGTGAACAAGATCCTATTGAACAAACTGCCGACGAACAGCTGGATCACTCTACTGAAGATAAAGATGATCTGAAATCGGGATCTCTAGTTGCAAATAGATTGGATGCTGAAAGGGCAACCCGGCGTAATCCATTTGTCATATCGCCTCACAAGCAGAACTATGTACTCCTGGCTTCATACAATGCAAATGCCGAGGATTATATTAAAATGTCTGATGCCGATTTTGATCGCTGGGAGATCAAGTTTCAGCTCAGTTATAAAATGCCGGTAGTAGAGGGGCTGTTCGGTACTGATGCTGATATCTATGCCGCTTATACCAACCTCTCATACTGGCAGGCCTATAATCGGGATATATCATCTCCCTTTCGGGAAACCAATCATGAACCGGAACTATTTGTGGTGGTACCTGATATTTGGCCCGGTGATTGGGAGATACAGGGCTGGCGTAATGCCTTGACCCAATTTGGGGTTGTTCACCAGTCTAACGGACAGGGTGGGTACCGCTCGCGAAGTTGGAATCGTGTCTATGCAAACTTTCTAATTGAGAAAGATAATTTCCTCGTAGGTTTCAAACCCTGGTACCGAATACCTGAGGATAATGACGATAACCCAGATATTGATGACTTTCTCGGTCGATATGAGATTCAAGGACTCTACAAAAAACAGAATCAAACTTTCAGCCTGGTGTTACGGAACCTGTTCGATGGAGAGAATAGGGATACTGTTCAACTCGATTGGAGTTTTCCTCTGTATGGTCGTTGGCGGGGTTATCTACAGTATTTTCATGGTTATGGCGAGAGTCTGATCGATTATAACGCCAAGAGTCATCGTTTGGGATTCGGTCTGCAATTAACAGATTGGCTATAGCCTAATGAGCACTTATGCCGGAGAGAAATCTGGATGTAATGACGTGATTGAAATGCCTGAACTTAAGAAAATAACTTCGTTGGTCAAACAGGCGGCGGCCGAAGAAATCTTGCCGAGATTCCGAAATACCAGTTCAGAAGAGAAAGCGGATGGCAGCATTCTCACTGCGGCTGATCTCGGTTGTCAGCATTGGCTCAGTCAAGCTTTGCACCAATATCAGCCTGATATTCCACTGCTGGGTGAGGAGATGACGGCTGATCAACAGAACGATCTATTGTCTAACAGCGAATCAGGTCTGTGGATACTGGATCCATTGGATGGAACAGCAAACTTTGCCGCTGGATTTCCGCTGTTCAGCATCTCCCTGGGACTGGTGAAATCGGGACGTGTTGTTCTGGGTGTTGTCTATGATCCCGTACGAGATGAGTGTTTCTATGCTGAAGCAGGTAAAGGGGCTTGGCTAAACGGTGCGCCACTGCAACTGGCCAATCCGAAAAAAGCGATAAAAGATTGTATTGCTGTGGTCGATTTCAAGCGATTGAAAGCTGAGCTCGCAGTGGCATTGGTATCAAATCCACCGTTTCGTTCTCAAAGGAGTATTGGATCTGTCGCACTCGATTGGTGCTGGCTTGCAGCGGGCCGCGCACAGATCTATCACCATGGTGGACAGTCACTTTGGGACTATGCTGCCGGCCGTCTGATTTTTAGCGAGGCCGGGGGTAGGTGCTCTAAGCCAGAACCACCGATTACACTGTTTAAGCAACCGGCAGTCGCGGCTGTTTCTGAAGAATTGTTACTGGCTTGGAGTGAATGGCTGAAGAATAATTCGTAAACCTTTAGCTGGTGGATCTTGAACTTTTTCCTCACAACGCGTCTGGAGTGATGGATAATACGCTATTTGAATCATCACTGTTTTTGGATTGGTTTTCAGCCTCCCTTTGACGCAATTGCCACTTCAGTAGCTCGTAATAGGCCCGAATATTATCAACATAATTAACTGGCTCTTTGCCCCGGGCATAACCGCGTTTTAAATGTTTATACCACTTTTTCAGGCTCAGTTTGGGTAGGTGCTTTTTCACCTCCACCCACCTATCCGGATCTCCATCAAGTTGTTCGGTGAGAATGCGTGCGTCTTCGATATGACCAAAACCAACATTATATCCAGCCAGTGTAAGCCATAGACGATCCGGGTCTGGAATGCGTTCTGGCAACCTTTGTTTGATAAAACGAAGATACTTTGCACCACCAATGATGCTCTGTTTAGGGTCTAGACGGCTTTCAATTTTCATCTGTTTGGCAGTAGCCAAAGTCAACATCATGATGCCTCTTACACCAGTAGGAGACTTTGCTTTTGGATTCCAGTGAGATTCCTGATAACCAATTGCTGCCAATAGACGCCAGTCCATATCGATGATCTCAGCGGCTTCTTCGAAGAATGCCTGATATTTTGGCAGTCGATTGTCAAGGTGTCGGACAAAAGTCCGTAGTTCGACAAAGTTGAGGCGGCCGATATGGCCGTAGTGACGTTCAATCAACTGAGTCAATGTGCCGTCATCACGGATACGGTCAAAAAATGTCTCCATCGCCTGATACAAGCTGGCATCTTCAGCATGGGCCATGGCCCATGCAAGGCGTTGAGGTTTTGTGAGATCGAATCCTACCTTGATATGCGGCATGAAGCGCCGTGTTACAGCGAATTCATTCGAATCTGCAATGGTTAAATCAATTTTTTTATCCTCCACCATTTGAAGCAATTCAGCACTTTCCATATCATCGTGGCTAGTCCACTTCAATACAGGATAGGTCTTCTTCAGACGTAACAGCTCCTCTTCATGACTACTGCCTGCCAGTATATGTAACTCCTTATCCAGGAGGTCTTCAATTTTACGTGGGCGGTTAGTACCTGATCGGTAGATCACTTGTTGGGTGATCTCTTGATATGAGGGGCCAAAACGGATTCTGGATTGTCTTTCCGGGGTGACTGTCAATCCTGCAGCTGCAAGGTGAGCATCACCATTCGACACTGTAGGCAGAAGGTCATCAAATCGCTCGGGAATTATGAAATGGGGTTTGACGCCTAACTCTTTTGCGAACAGCTGTACCAGATCATACTCAAGCCCTGTTAGTCCTTCAGACCCTTCATAGAGCGTCGTACCACTGTTACGAGTAACCACTCTCAGTTCACCTGAGTCTTTGATGCGCTCTACCAATGGGGGTGGGATGCTGCAACTGCTTATCAGTATGGCCATAGCCAATAGGCAGAAAGGGGTAAGTTTGGAATATGTAGTGAAATGCATCTAAATCAGTGGTCGTCTATTACTTTTTGTTATGACAATGAAACTGCAGCCAAGCTCCCTGAAAGTAGAGCTTAATTGTGGAATTAAAGCAAAGCGTCCATATTTTGCTTAAGTTTAGTCACTTTACATGAAATATGCTTATATTAGTCACGGCTGTATTGTCTTGGTAACCTAATTTGGTAACAGCGGCATTGATTTTAGGCAATTAACTCAATTTATAGTTGTGCATTGTTCTCTCAGGGGTGTCCCGAAGTGATGTGGTAGTGTTATGGAGAGCGAAATTCACTATTCATGCATGGATTACAGGAGAGGTGCCAGAGTGGCCGAACGGGCCTGACTCGAAATCAGGTGATCCCTTTGGGGATCCGAGGGTTCGAATCCCTCCCTCTCCGCCATAAATAAAGGCCCCAAATTGGGGCCTTTATTTATGGCGGAGAGGATTTGGTTCGAACACTTCGTTCGAAAGGTACGCAGTGACGCAGACGCCGCAGCGTAGCGCAGGCGCCCCGAAGGGGTGAGCGAAGCGAATCACAAGCCGCCCATCGCGGCGCAGAACATTGGAGCGTAGCGACGATAGCCCGTAGGGCGGAGGCCAGTTGGCCGAGTAATCCCGACCATCAGCAAGCACCCAAGCCAAGGAGACCCTCGTCTTGGCCCAGTAGCAGGGTATTGAAAATAACCCATGGCCAGCTAGGTCGTTGGAACCAAAGACCGGTAAGCATGCCAGCTTGCGTGGCCAATTATGGGTAAGGCAAGAACTAATCCAATGTAATAAGTAATCAAACCAGTACCCACGATCAAAACGATCAGAAATGCCCACAGCATCATGGCAGGCATATTTTTCAATACCGACTTTATGCTGAAACGGATTGCGGTGAATCCATCAACCTTACGGTCAATCAACATAGGAACTGTAATGACACTGATCACAAAGGCGCACCAGGCGAAGAAAAAGCCGACAGTAATGCTGGCTAAAGAGAACAGCATCCCCTTTTCACTCAGAAATACATTGTTTATGAAGTTGCCAATGGGCGGTGAAATGCCCTCATATAGCAGGGCAAAAAGTATGAAGTTCGAGGCTATCCAGAGCTGAGTTATGATCAGAAAACCTGCCGTGATCATGCTGATCTGGGTGTGGTTACTCTTCCAGGCTTCCAGTGCATTACAGGATTTGAGGGGTTCGCCCTTTTCCAGATGTGCGCTCATTTGATATAGGCCAATGCCTAGAAAGGGTGCAATGAGAAAGAATCCGGCAATAAGGAAGGGTAAGAGAAAATGGTTGTCTGTTGCAAACAACGCATATGTCAGTAATCCACTTATTAATACGATGGCTAAACCGTAGGTGAGACTATAGCGTCCGGCTTCACGCATATCCTTCCAGCCTTTGGTTAGCCATGTGAATGGATCAGTAAATTCTATTTTATTGACGACCAGTTCGTCCCATTTTGTACTACCTGTGTAGGCGGTGGTTTCCATTTTGAATCCTCCAGAGCTAGGCGCTAATAAAAATCTCTAGAAGAGATTAGTATTTATATTTGTGTAATAACGCCAGATTGTTGTTTTTAATAGTGTAATTCACCAGTCCAATTGGACATAGTTTGAACTGTATTTTACAAAGTAGATTTTTTTTGGTTTTCTCAAGTTTAGCTGCTGATTGAGGATCGTCCACTTTTTTATTGCAGTTAATTTGTCAATATAAAAAGTAAGGTTATGAGGGTGGCCAAGCAGATACTGGGAATCCTCCCCCTCTATACCAAGTGCAATAGGTCCCTTGTGGTGCCTGAACTGTATGTGGTGGAGGTAATAGGTCCAAGGTTAGATATGCCCCGAAGGGGGCAGAATAAGCTGTGCAGTGGTAATGGGTTGTAGGCTTGCTAACCACTCCACTCTGTCAAAGATCCATTCAAATCAATATTATAGGTTTTATTGAAGGATTAAATTTTTCGCAGTGTTTAACAGTAGTTCTGCAACTGCCATTATGCGGAACTACAGTTGTCTAAATAGAAAATACCTTAGGTTACCAGGAACTGAATATCTATAATGCTAAGTACTATCAGCGCAGGTATTGTACTGGGTTTGTCTGCAGGTTTTTCGCCAGGGCCGCTTTTATCTTTGGTGATTTCAGAAACACTTCAACACGATATTCGAGCAGGTATCAAGGTGGCAGTCGCGCCGATTATCACTGACCTGCCAATCATCATATTTAGTCTATTCATCATCAACGAAATATCCGGTCTGTACAACATACTAGGTTTGATATCGCTGCTTGTGGGATCAAAAATAGTGTTGGCAGTAGCAGTAGGGAAGTATAAGTCGTTTTTAAATGGCGCAATATATATTTACACTATTCGTGCCTTAGGATTGATACTGTGGATTCTATCTGTGGTGCTTATATACGATGGGCTTAAGTTATTGGGATTCGTTTAGGGTTACTGAGTATATTTGCAGAAGTAGTAGATATTTGTGTAGACGTCCTGGGTGAGGGATGGACACTGCTTTAATGAGATTTATTGGTGCTAGTTGACATTCAATGTTGGTTAGACTGAAGGCTAGAGCGTGCTCTAAATAATCCTTGAGTAGATACTATGCTACGCCATACCATGTGACATTGAGTTGTCCATAAATGGTAGTTAACCTTTATAGCTGTGTTCATTTCTCAATGACAACATTATCCTTCTTTAGTACGGATGAACTCCTCTACCTATAAGTTGGTCTATCAATTAATAGGCTGCTCAACTACCGTCAATGTTCCAGTGATCGATATAAGGCGCTGTCTAGTGTGGTTTCACTGTAACTGATGTGGAATCGTACCCCGATATATATTGATAGCGTCAATCCTTCTGATCATCCTCAGATGATTATGGGTATTTACACATAGATTCATCGCCATTCCGCATTTCCAACTAGCCATGTTCAACTTGAATGTCACTCTGATATTAGTAAAGTATCAAGCCGAAAGAGGATAAGTGCTAAAGCAGATGCCGCTCACTCTCTGTAAATCTTCTTAATCGATAGAGTCTCCATAAGCTTTCAGAGTTACGACACATACCATATCGAAAAGGGGGGGTCATATAGGGCAATGTATAGCGCAGGTCAGTGAACCAAACGCAGCTTTCACCCTGTGATTCATCAACGCGGTAGAGGATAGGAAATTGGGCGAAAGATCTGAACTTTTGAAACCGATTTTGCTGCCAGGCTTCCCGGATCAAAGGCTTTTGCTGATCAGTCTGGCCCAGCAGATGGTATTGTTGCCAGTCGAGTGTCAGATTGCTTCGATAATCGGTGATGATTGCCCTATCCTGTGCGAGCAAACTGAGATAGGCGACCTGGTATGTTTCACCGCTTCTTTTGATCAATTGCCAGTAGAAAGGGGAGAAAGGCTGCGGCAGTGCATGCAGATCAGTAGATTCAGGGAACTGAGTGGTGGCGACCCGAAGGGCCTCGGCTTTAAGCAGCCACTGACTGCCCAGATAGGCGCTGAGTAGTATCAGACCACTTAATACCGTCTTGCTTGCCGGTCGCCATAGACAGGTAGCCAGGGTAAGAACCAGGATGGCAGTGAAATAACCATCAATGAAAAACGTGATACCAAAGCGATAGGGTGTTTCAGAGAGTGGGTAGAAAACTTTGATCCCGAAGGGGGTCACCAGATCGAGCGGGATATGGGAGAGAATACCCAGACAGGTGAGGGTGTATATGGTGCGCCAATGATCCCGAGCCCAGCGCCAGGGCATATAACAGGAGGTCAATAAAACAGCCCAGATGGGTAGCAACACCAGGGAGTGTGTCGCACTGCGATGCCACTCCGCAAGAAACAGCAATGGCTCTATCCAGAAGCCAAGATAGTCAATATCTGGGAATGCTGCTGCCACCCCGGTGATGGCCATGCGCCGATGCAGATCACTGATTTCGATAGATGCCGTTCGCGTCACAGCGGCGGCACAGACTGCGCCGAAAAGGGCATGGGTGATGGTGTCCATTGTTATACAAGCTGACCCAAAGTCAGTGGGCAGCCTTTTCTGTAGTTTGCCCAGATGTGCCGGATTGCTTTTGCTGGCTTTCGGGATCATATCCGTGAATACCCAAGGGTACTGCCAGTCGTGCAAAATACTCTGCCTGGCGTAACAGACGATCAAGTAACTTTGTGGTTTTTTGCGCTTCGGTGGAATCATCAAACATCCAGTAAGCGAAGGTGGCAAGGTAGATGCCGGTTAATGCCACCTCTTCACCTACCCGTTGCAGGTGAACCACTTCACGATTAGCCGCTTCCAGTATCCACTGCACGGTACGGCTGATTCTCAGCAGCCCAAGCACTTGCAGGTGGATATGGCCCAGTTCGAGTTTGTAGTTAAGCATGTCACGGCTCACCCGACGATGATTTCCCAATGATTTGAGCCAACAGGTGATAGATCGATGGATACGTTCCCTTGGGGAGAGCCACTGATAATCCTCAAGGGCAGCATCAGCCAACATGGCACGATCGGCTCGGTCGTACCAGGCCTCCACTAAGTCATCTTTCTGCCTGAAAAAGTGCTGTATCACCTCAAGGGTGATATCCATATCTCTTGCAATTTGATGTAGTCTGAGAGACTCCCATGATGAGCCTTCCGCAATTCGGATGGCACTATCGAGAATCTGTTCAGCCAATTCATGAGGAGCATGACTTGTAGGGGTTCCGGATGCAGATTGATTATCCATGGCTGGTACCTGTCACGTAGGAAGATACTATGCAGTATAGACATTGGCTCATACTGATATCTTATCAACACGTTATTCCTGAGCATGCCCACTACTGTCTGGAATGAATTCAAGTTGCTGAGCTCAAGAGTTGCTGTGCATCTATTTGAAGGGTAAACCAAAAGAGGCGACTCAGAAATCCTGGTTTCATTACCTGAATCTAGCAGTGATGTAGACGGAAGCTGTCTATAGATATGCTTATCAGGTGGTTATCGTTTCAGTTTGGTATGGTGCGGCAGAGCCACACCCTACATGACTTGAATTTATTTTGAGGATGGGTCGGAATGATGGGATAAGTGAAAATCCACCCATATATACTTTAGAGATTCTTAAGCTATATGATTCGTGAGTTGATCACATGACGTGAGGTTGATGGATAATATAGAATCGTAAGAATCGGGAAACCAAACTATGAATTATAAATACCTCGTCAGGGCAGTCGTGCAAAAGTGCAGCATGGTAATTTGGTTTGGTTTGATCTTTATATCAACTGCTTTGAGTGACCCTCAATTTGAAGACGATGATTTTTGGGATGACTCTACGACAGAGGTTAATGAGGGTACACTTGAGTTTCTGAACCTTCCCCCTTCAAAACCGGTGCACCACCATCAGAATATAATCAGAATCAAATCATCCAGTCTGCAGGATGGCTGGGTTGAGCTGGCGCAATGTCATCATCATCTCGATCAGGTGCCTCGTCTAGAGATCGTCTACAATCCACAGCGTATTCGTAGTCTCCAGGTTGTTTCATCTCGCAATATCGGGTTTGCTGAAGTAGTGGGGGCCAAGCTGAGCCTAAGTGAAGTCGGCGCGGCTGCAGAGATTTGTCTGACTGCTGAGAGTAGAGCGCTACATAGTTTGGGGAGTGGTCTGTTTCAACTGCGCAACGGCCCATACATGCGTCGTTTTCTGGATGGTTACTATCCGATGAAGCTGACCTTAGAGGTGCAATATCCTACGACCAAACTGATGTTCCATAAGCAACGGCCTCTACCGCAAGAGCATATGGTGAAGAGACGGTCTAATGGTGTCTACAAGTGGAGTGGCTGGTTCACCGGTAAGTTGTCCACTGAAATCGATTTTAAATTAATAAATCAATAATTTTGGTGGTAAAAAAGGTATTCATCACCTCCACCGTCAGCTTGGTTTTTTATATCGTTGGCTGCCCTGTCGTATGGAACGCTTGCCAAACTTCCCGCTGACTTCATCGAGCGTTCGGTAGAGCAGGTCTTGTTTTGCATCAGCTATTGGCTGCAGCTCATCAAACAAGTCGCCCTGTGTTGCGTCGACACTATTTACTCCATCCCAACCACTAAGACCTAGTCCTATCAGTCGGACTGGCTGGTCATGCCATTGTTCATTTTGATAGAGCGCCCATGCCGCTTTAAATAGATCCTGATCAGCAGCGGTAGGCATGGTTAAGGTCCGGCTGCGGGTATGGGTGTCGAATCCGCGAAAACGGATTTTCAAGGTCACCAGGCTGCCTTTACGATTCCCATGACGAGCGATGTAACCCACTTCCTGGGCAGACCAAAGGAGGGTATCCCGCAGGATCTCTGGATCGGTGATGTCTTCGTTGAAAGTTGTCTCTTTAGATATCGACTTTCTTGTGGATTGAGTATTGATTATGTCTGAGGCGATACCCCGGGCCTGCTCATAGATATTTGTACCGGCACGACTACCCAGGTGTCGCCGCAGATCAAGCAGAGAGAGTCGGCGCACATCAGCAACGGTTTTCAGACCTAGGCGTTGCAGGATCGGTGCACTCTTTACCCCCAAGCCACGTAAAACAGTCAGTGGCAGTGGATTGAGAAAGTCTTCAACTTGATCTGGTTGCACGATGGTAAGTCCATCAGGCTTCTGGTAATCCGAAGCGAGTTTTGCAATTAGACGGTTGGGGCCAATTCCCACTGAAGCAGTCAAGCCTACCTGGTTCCGGATCAGATGCTTTGCTCTGTGGCCTATTGTTTCCTGGTCCCCGATCAATCGTTGCATGCCAGTGATATCCAGAAAGGCTTCATCCACGGAGACCTTCTCCACAACGGGGGACAGGCTCTCCAGTACTGTCATGATCTCACGAGAAACCGCTCCGTATTTGTTGATGTCGGGGGGAAGATAGACAGTTTCAGGGGGTAGACGTCGGGCCGCTTCACTGATCGGCATTGCGGAGTGCACCCCATAGCGTCTTGCCTCGTAGGAACAGGTTGCCACTACCCCGCGTTTGCCTGGTTTTGCCCCAATCACCAAGGGACGTCCCTGATACTCCGGGTGATCTCGCTGTTCAATGGATGCAAAGAAGGCATCCAGGTCGATGTGCATGATAAGTCGCGTGCTCATGGATTGATTTTATACCATTACATTCGGTGTCAAATATATGTTGGGTACACGTCAATATTAAGTGGATATAAAAAACCCGATTCAGCATGCTGAATCGGGCCAGGTTACAGGTATATTACGGATGTCAGCTTACAGAACTTTAATACTCCAATAACCAATGATGTCACCATCCCTGATGTCAGGACCAACCGATCCTTTACCCCAAAAGTAATCATTCATATTGGACATGCCATTCTGACCCAATACGCCCATTACAACAGGTACAACGCCTGCAGGCTGATTTGTGTCAGTTGCTTCAAACCAGGCAGTTCTGACCATCATTGGGCTACTCTTTAGCAGGTTGTCAGCAAACTCACCCGAGAAGCTGCTCCAGGCATAGGCGTTGGTATGGAATCCCATCAATAGGTGTAAACCGTCAAACTCCTGTTTCCAGCGGTCGAAGCGTGACATGCCGCTCCAATCATCCTTGAGAACCTGGCAAGAGAGTAGTGCCAGCCACTCCAGGTCTTTATCACCCCAATCTTCAGTGGCATCATCATAGTCGAGGGTGCCGTCATCATGTGTGTTGTCCTCGAAAGTGAAGCCGCCACCGTAGCCGTGACCAACATAGAAGGTGATATCGGTATTATCAATCCAGTTACTGTCCTGGGTTGCTTTGAAGTCCTGTTCCCAGGCAAGGGTGCCTGACCAGCTGAAACGTTCAGTTACACCAGCACTCTGCATGCGATCGATAAAACCCTGTTCAAGATCACCAAACTCGTTGGTTACGGCATTCTCTGTGCCGTAGTCAGTAATGCCACCGATAGCCTGTACCGCTGGAATCAGGTTTTCAAGCAGTGCGGTGATAGTGGTATCGAAAAAACGAATCAGACCGGATTCTGTTTTTTGAGAAACCTGTGGAAGTGAGACGGTTGTTGTTGCCAGTGTCTCAATGCCATTGGCATCGGTAACGCTAACGGTAACAATCTCTTCACTTATACCACCTCTATTCTCTGCAATGAATGAGATTGCCGAGCCACTCCTGTCTCTCGGTTCGGCATGATTGGCACTCCAATCAATATGATATGGGGGCATACCACCATTAATATCAACATTCGCATGGATCACTTTACCGTCAAATTGTGCATTAAGAACAATCTCAGGAACATATTCAACACTGTCTACTGCAGGAATTAACTCATGTAGAAGGTTAACAATCTCTCCATCTACTATAGCTGTTCCACCACAATCATAGTGAGGCTGAATTGTCTTTACCGTTGTGATATCTAAAGATGGCGCGTAGTAAACCAGTTGGGTTGAGATGTTAAGTTTTTCAAGTTTTGTACCTTTACCGTCGTTCAATAACTGTTTTTTACATTGCTGTTTTGCTTCAATGTGGTTGATTACCGGTACATATTCACCCTGTTCCAGAGAGCGATTGGCATAGTGTATTTGAGTCGTTCCACCTTCAGCATCGATGGTTGCAGAAATTTTTGCACCTGGGCCAATTAATGGAATATCCCCTGTGTAGAGTTGCAGGTTTACCTTGGTATCTATTGCTGTATCGGCTAGAACACTTCCCTCAATATCAACTGCTTCAAACTGAGTGTTGCGTAGTATGGGTTTATAGACATGAGGTAGTAAGCCCACTTCATCCAGAGAGTTCTCCAACATATGTAAGACGACGTCTTCATCAATAGGTTTGATCATCGAGAGCGCATCAAAATCTATTTGTTCAATGAGTGTCGATTTCTTCTCTTCATCGGCTTCGCCGCGGCCAATGGAGCGGGTAGGGATATACTGATGTCTTGTCAGGTCTGTGTAACTGAGTTCACCGGTACGCTGCAGTTTTTCAAAATCGATGAGTTCAGGATTAGTATCGAGTAGTTTAGAAAGCTGATAGGCCTGATTTTCAGACAATCCGTTATCGATAGCGTGATAAACAGGCATCTCCTTTGCTAAAACATGTCCTTGGATGCCAATGACTGAGCAACACAATGCGACGCGTACAGCTAACTTGGACTTATTAAAAATATCCATGTAGTTGGTCCTTTTTATGTAAAATAATTTTAATTAAACAATCCTTTAACTGCCTGGATTTCCATTGAAGTACGATTCATGATCGAACTGAGAGATAAGCTATCGAATCAGGCCTAGATGATGCAGTGAATTATTACCGGTGAGGTGAGTGATATTATTCACATCATGAAGATATGAGGAGTACTCTGGTCAGACTTGATAGTTTGTAGTTGTTAGAATGCAGGACATGTCGTGGTGACAATAAATTGTAATTTACGCCTGCGGCATGTTTGAGGGTTCTGAATATGGTCAGAACCAGTCATAAGCTGGATAGTCGCCACCAATGGCCAACGACATTACCTTGTCAGCTATTTTGAATGCCTGGTCGTTATTTGACATGACAATTACTGCAATTTTCTCTTTTGGATATCCAACAACAAAATGTCTAAATCCAGCCAGGCTTCCCCAGTGCCAGAACGAGGTATATGGTGGAGTCTCTTGAAGACCCCAACCCAAACCCCATGCCACTCCATCGGCCACATTGATTTCCGGTGTAAGTAGTACCGAGGCAACACTATTGGACTCTTCTGAAGTTTTCAAAATATGAGAAACAAACCTTGAATAGTCTTGCATTGTAGTAAACAGACTCCAGGCGGAATATCCAGATTCAGGCAATATCCCGGTGGGGTATCTCTTGCCGTTGGCGTCATAGCTGCTGGCAATGGTGTTTAAATAGTTTGTCTGCCAGACATAACTGCTGCTTGTCATGCTCAATGGTTTGAATACAAGTTGTGATGCCAGTTGCTGTAGTGACTTGCCTGACAATAGTTCAATAACTTTTTGTAAATAGAGGTAGCCATGTCCTGAATACAAAAATTCTGAGCCTGGTGTGAAGTGGAACTTATACTCTTTTGACTCAACATTTAAATTTGGTAAACCCGTTGTATGAGAGAGTACCATTCTAGCTGTGACCAGTAGAGACCGATCGTCATTGTCAACCATTCTCACATTTATATATTCAAATAGTGGTGTATCAAGATTCAGCAGGCCCTGCTGTGCAAGTGTTACCACAATGTAGGCAAAAATGGGTTTTCCCAGAGAAGCAGCTCTAAAAACTGTGTTTTCGTCAAGCTTTTTTGTGGGGGTTGTTCTACTGAAGCCCAATGATTCTTCTATTGAAAGTTCTCCATCTCGTATGATGCCAACAGATAGTCCTGTGACCTTGAATTTGTCCATTAACGCTGGAGTTTTGTGATTGATGGCTATGCTGATCTGGTCAAGGGGTTTATCAATTAAGAGTGGCTCATGCTTGCTGCAAGCAGAATTGATAAGCACCAAGAGTAGAAGTATCAATAATCGATATGCCAATAGAGATGAGCTGCTTGCTGGGTCTGTCTTGGTTGTTTGAATACTCAATTTGTCCCTTTGCCCTAAATTTGTAATCCATTTGTCAGCTATCTGCGTCACTATGATACCAACATTGAATGTGTGTTTTGTTTTTTAGGATTAATAATGGTTCCTTGAAGCTTAAACAGCCAGGATCCTCCTCAAATCCAAACAATCGACTATTATTTGCGCTATGGATCGATGTTGGAAAAATCTTGGGAACTCGTTGACATCATGAGATTCAAAAAGCCATGGTTATAAATTCATGATAACTAGAAATATTAAATATAATTAATGTGTTAACTCCGGTTTAATTGACCGGGCATCTACACCATAAGGAGGTTGATGTGTTGAATCTGTCGATTAACGGAAATCGTCAAGCCCTCGATATTGATCCACAGACGCCTTTGCTATGGGCGATCCGGGATTATGTTGGTCTGACTGGTACAAAATACAGTTGTGGTATTGCTCAGTGTGGCAGCTGTACTGTCTATCTGGATGGTGCCCCTGTTCGTTCATGCATTACTCCGGTTTCTGACGCGGTGGGTAAGGAGGTTACCACTATCGAGGGGTTGTCTACCCCGGCGGGCCAGGCAGTGCAAGCAGCATGGAAAGAGTTGGAGGTTGTCCAGTGTGGCTTTTGTCAATCGGGTCAGATCATGTCTGCCGCCTCTTTGCTGCATAGAAACCAAAAGCCCAGTGATGCTGATATCGATCAGGCAATGCAGGGCAATCTCTGTCGATGTGCAACCTACGCAAGGATTAGGCAAGCGATCAAAGTGGCTGCGGGTAAGCTTTCCGGAGGCCAGTCATGAATACTAAACAGATCATCAATCTTAGTCGCCGACGTTTCGTTGCAGGCAGTACCGCCTCACTGGTCAGTTTAACCCTCGGCATACTGCCCTCGGTCAAGGCTGAGCAAAGGGAGGCAGGACCTGGAATCGCAGGCAAGGCCCCCGAAACTGCAGGGGATTTCTCACCCAATGCATTTCTGCGCATCGATGCAGATGGCATGGTTACAGTAATATCTAAACATCTGGAGATGGGCCAGGGTACTTACACCGGGATGGCAACCCTGGTGGCGGAGGAGTTGGATGCCGACTGGGACAAGGTGAGAGTGGAGGGGGCTCCAGCTGACGCTGGTCGTTACAACAATCTCTTCTGGGGCAAGGCACAAGGTACGGGGGGAAGTACCGCAATGGCCAACTCCTGGGAACAGATGAGGCGGGCAGGGGCTGCTGCAAGGGAGATGCTGGTTCAGGCAGCTGCTGAACAGTGGCAGGTGGATGCAGCTCAAATCACTGTCTCTTCCGGTGTGATCAAACATGCGGCGAGCGGTCGTCAAGCCGGTTTCGGCGAGTTGGCTGAACTGGCAGCAAAGCAACCTGTGCCAGAGTTGATTGAGCTGAAGGACCCCGAGTCTTTTAAATTGATTGGCAAACATATTCCACGCAAGGACAGCTTGGAGAAGATTAATGGTCAGGCCCTGTTTACCCAGGATATACAACTACCAGGCATGTTGACCGCTGTGGTGTTGCATCCACCCCGACTCGGCGCAAAGGTTTTGAAGGTTGACCGGAAGGGTGCGTTGGCTGTTAAGGGGGTCAGGGAGGTCATAGATATCCCCACGGGAGTGGCCGTGGTTGCTGAAGGCTTCTGGCAAGCGAAGCTGGGTAGGGATGCACTTACTGTAACCTGGGACGATTCCAAGGCCTTTGATAAGAGTTCAGAGCAGATACTGGATGATTATCGGAAGCTAGCACAAAAGCCCGGGTTGGAGGCACGTAAAGCGGGTGATGCGGTGACAGCCATTGCAGCCTCCGACACCAGTATAGAATCGGAATACAGTGTGCCTTTTCTCTCCCACTCCGCAATGGAACCGATGAACTGTGTGGTGCGCATCGACAAGGATAAGTGTGAGGTCTGGAACGGCGAGCAGATGCAGACAAGTGATCAGCACCAGATAGCTGGTCTGTTGGGACTCGATCCAAAGCAGGTTCATATCAACATGCTCTATGCCGGGGGATCATTCGGTCGTCGGGCCAATCCTGCAGCAGACTATCTGCTGGAGACGGTACATATCGCAAAAGCGTTAAAACCAGGAACCCCTTTAAAGATGATCTGGAGCCGGGAAGATGACACTCATGGTGGCTACTATCGCCCGTTGTATCTACACAGATTGCGTGCAGCACTGGATGATCAGGGTGATCCAGAGGCCTGGGAGCAGCGCATCGTCGGGCAGTCGATACTCAAAGGGACACCTTTTGAATCGGTGATGGTGAAAGATGGTGTCGATATGACCTCAGTTGAGGGCGCTGCGAATTTGCCTTATGAGATCAAGCATATCCAGGTGGACCTGCACTCTCCCGATCTGCCTGTGCCGGTGTTGTGGTGGCGTTCCGTGGGATCAACCCACACCGCGTTTGCCGTTGAGAGTTTCGTTGATGAGTTGGCAGTGAAGGCAGGTCAGGATCCATTGGCGTATCGACGCAAACTGTTGCGCAGTCACCCGCGACATCTGGCGGTATTGAATCTGGCGGCTGAAAAGGCGGGTTGGGGTGAATCTCTGGGTCGCAATCGAGGACAGGGTATTGCTGTACATGAATCGTTCAACTCCTATGTGGCTCAGGTAGCCGAGGTCTCTGTACGACGTGATGTCATCAGTGTGGATCGTGTGGTTATAGCAGTGGATTGCGGCGTGGCGATCAACCCTGATGTGATTGAAGCTCAGATGCAGGGTGGGATGGGATTTGGCTTGTCAGCGGCTCTGTTTAGTGAGCTGACATTCAAAGATGGTTCTGTCGAACAATCCAATTTTAATGACTATCGGATATTGCGCATCGATCAGATGCCGGAAGTGGAAGTATATATTGTTCCATCAGCCGAACCGCCTACCGGGGTTGGAGAGCCGGCTACTCCAGTTATTGCCCCTGCGGTGGCGAATGCGGTGTATGCGGCAACCGGTCAACGTTTGCGTCAGTTGCCACTACGGTTGAGTTGATGGCCTATCCCGAGGTTGTATCTCCGGGTTCCGATGATCTCGATGTAGTGCGTGCTGCGGTTGATTGGTTGGCGGAGGGGGCGCAGGTGGCCCTGGTTACGGTTTTGCGTACCTGGGGATCCTCCCCCCGGCCTCCTGGTTCGATGTTGGCTATTCATAACGATGGGCGAACTTTGGGATCGGTATCTGGTGGTTGTGTTGAGGAGACTCTGGTGGCTCGGCACCGTGCGGGCGAATTGGGAGCTGAGACGCCTGTATTGGTAGATTTCGGGGTTGAACGAATCGAGGCGGAGCGCCTGGGGCTACCTTGTGGTGGTCGCCTGGAGTTATTGGTGGAATGTATTCAATCAGCCGAAAACCTGCAAATGCTGCTCGGTCAGTTGGGAGAGGACCGTCTGATCTCGCGTCGGATTCTCCTCTCGACTGGTGAAGTCAGTCTGCTTGGGGCGGAGCCTGGTGTTGAATTCAGGGTGACTGATGAAGCGGTCATTAAAGTGTTTGGCCCCGCTTGGCAGTTACTGCTGGTCGGTGATGGACAGATCGCCCGGCATCTCGCAAGCATGGGATTGTCACTTAATTATCGAGTCACTATCTGTGACCCAAGGGATGAATTCATTGATCCAAACCCGCTGAGTGGGGTGCGCTACTCAAAGCATATGCCTGACGATGAGGTGCATGCGCTGAGTGATGCGCCCAGGACGGCTATTGTTACCTTGGCTCATGATCCCCGTCAGGACGACCTTGGCTTGAGTGCCGCGCTGGAATCTGCTGCTTTCTATATCGGCGCGCTGGGGTCTAGACGCAGTGCCGAAAAACGCCAAAAACGTCTGTTGGAGCTCGGCCATGATGGAGCTCAAATTGCTCGCATTCACGGTCCTGCCGGACTCTCCATTGGTAGTAAACGCCCCGCTGAGATTGCTCTATCGATCATGGCAGAAATCACTGCAATTCGTAACCGTGCCGGTAGCGGCATGATTCAGGAGTCCTGAGATGGCGCCACTAACCGCTGTTTTGTTGGCGGCAGGGAGTGGAAGCCGGTTCGGATCTAGCAAGTTGTTGCACCCCTTTATGGATGGTGAATCAATCGGGGTTGCGTCTGCCCGGCACCTTGTTTCTGCAGTTCCCAGAGGGGTTGCGGTTGTTCGACCTGAAGATAAGGATCTGGCAAGACTATTAGAGAAGCTGGGTTATCGGATTATCGAGAACAAGATGGATGAGGCGGGCATGGGTGACAGTCTTGCATTGGCTGTGAGGGAGACATTCGATGCTGCCGGCTGGTTGATTGCGTTGGCTGATATGCCCTGGATTAAGGTAGAAACCATTCAGACTTTGGCTGGGCGATTAGGTCAAGGTGCATCCATGGTTGCTCCGGGCTATGGTGGGAAACGGGGACATCCTGTCGGCTTCTCTGATGCCTGGGGAGATCAACTGAGTGATTTGAGTGGGGATAGAGGGGCTAGACAGCTACTCCTTGACTATCCTAATGAACTGGAGCTGATACCAACAGATGATCCGGGAGTACTGCAGGATGTTGATTACCCTTCCGATCTATCTGTTGCTGAGCAGTTCTGTACGACTGGTAATGAGTCACTGCGCTGAACAGTGGATACTTTAGGCTGAGGTTCTCTCTCGGCGTGGTGCGGTAGGCGCCCCCACTTCACCGTTTGCAGTTCCAGGAATGGGGTAGCTGAAACCTGCCTTACCTTAATCAGGCCAGCTGTACCGAGCGGGATATCTACCATTTTTTTCAGGTAACAATCCTTCATCTGCCAGTAGCTTGTACTGTCGTTCGTTTCCAGGGTAGTCCGCAATCCGTCGTTGGCCTGTTATCAGTCTGAACCAGGGAAGTTTGCTCTCATTTGGCAATGTGCGTAACCAGGCCAGTATCTGTCGTACATGTACGCCGCACAAAGCAGCCATGCCACCATAGCTGCAATAGCGACCTGCCGGGATGGCAGCCAGATTGGTGTAGAATGCATGGCGCATATCATCATTGGCCATTGGATTTCTCCTTCAGGCTATTCCTTCGCGATTTCTATCAACTACAGGATAACAACAGATGGCGCCCGTTCACCAGGGCAGACTCAAACTGCTTTAGAATTGAAAGTATTTGGTTTGGCCCGCGTATATACCCATACATTGGCGGGGGGGAGATTCCACAGGACGCGGTCAATACGGTTCCCGCAAACCTGCAGGGCATTGGCGAGTCGTTCATGGATGGGGGGTTTCATGGAATAGGTAAACTGAACCAGTTTTCCCTCCGGATGAAGGCTATTGAAAATCTCAGAGAGTACCCTTATGCGGGTATGACTTCGCATACTTAATAGAGGCAAGCTGGAAATCACATTGTCAGCCAGTCCCAGTTCAGATTGTTTAAGTAACTGTTGCAGACGGGCTGCGTCTCCTTCCAATACTGTTAGCGTGGGAAAATGACGGGCTAGCTTGTTAGCTAAAATCTGATCCTTTTCCACTACCACAAGCTTTTCCGGGCTGACGCCCTGATTGAGCAGAGCAGAAGTGACTGCGCCGGTGCCAGCTCCCAGTTCTATGGTGAGTCCGTTATTGTTGTTGACCTGGGCAGCCATAGCGTTGGTCAGGCCGTCGCTGCTGGGCAATACTGCACCAACTTGTCGAGGATTTCGTAACCAGGCTGATAGAAAATCAGGTTTTATTTTTAGCTGCTGCAGCATTGTCGTTTCGGTAAAGAAGTGGAGTACATGGTTCCTTTGCTGTGGTGAATTCTCTCTGTTCCTTGAAAGTGAGCCTTAGAGGAATGCAATTCACATTGACATGATCCTGTTATAGAAGCAACACAATTACTGGCGTTATTGCTAAAGATGGGGGTTTTACGGGATATATATCAAATATTTACGAAATAACCAGAATTTTTGCTTGATCTGATTGTCATTAAGTTTTTACACCCAATCATGTTCAGATGACCAAGTGCTTATTACCGGAAAGCAATTTATCCCTAAATTATTAATGGTATGTTTTTCGGAGTGATGCAAGAGAATCTGCCAAAATAGAGTTGAGCTATGATTCTGTCCACATTTTGTGGAGAAGTGAGCCAGTACCGCCTTACAATAAAAGTCTGATGCAGTTGAGTTGAACCCTTCGGACGACTGTGAGGAAACTTGCATTAAAACTCATTCATGTAAAAAGAATAAATAATCATATGGATACAACTATCTCTACGGATACCAGTCGGGAAGTGCTGATCTCTGAATATCGTCGTGTACGCTGTTATACCGAAACACTATGCTCACCATTATCTGTTGATGATTATCAGATTCAATCCATTGTTCAAACCAGTCCGCCAAAATGGCACATGGCCCATGTAACCTGGTTCTTTGAGACCTTTGTTCTGCCCCATTTCAACAGACACTATCAAGCCTTCAACGCCAGCTTCGATTACTTGTTTAACAGTTATTACTATACCCATGGGCAGATGCATCCCAGGGCTCATCGTGGTCTGCTCTCACGTCCGACGGTTGAAGAGGTATATCTGTATCGCAAACATGTGGATGCTGCTATGGCGCAGCTTATGGCTGAGATAGAAGGGTCTCAGTGGAAAGCGTTAGCGTTCAGAGTAATCCTTGGCCTTAACCATGAGGAGCAGCACCAGGAGCTGTTACTGATGGACATCAAACATAACTTCTCTGTAAATCCGTTGTTTCCTGCATATAGAGAAGATCTGCCTCCAACTGTTGGTGAAGTCAGGGATATGGGGTGGAACGATCGCGCAGGAGGGATACAAGAGGTTGGTAGTAACGGGGATAACTTTGCCTATGACAACGAGACGCCTCGGCATGATGTACTGTTGCGAGATCATCGATTGGCTGATCGCTTTGTCACCAATGGAGAATATCTGGCATTCATTGAGGACGGGGGATACAGAAAGCCAGAGATATGGCTTTCCGATGGCTGGGCGCTTCTACAAAGAGAGGGTTGGCAACATCCACTCTATTGGCAACAGGATGGTGGCTGGAAACAGTTCACTCTGGGTGGTTTGCGCCCCCTAAATTCTGATGAACCGGTATGTCATCTGAGTTTTTATGAGGCCGACGCCTATGCAAGATGGGCGGGTAAACGGCTGCCTTTTGAGACAGAGTTGGAAAGCATGTTGAGTGAGCAGCCAGCTACTGGCCACTTTTCCGATCAGAACCTGCTCCATCCTCAGCCAGCAGGAGCGGGTGGGCAATGGTATGGCGATCTGTGGGCCTGGACTGCCTCTCCCTATACGGCCTATCCAGGCTTCAGGCCTCTCGAAGGTTCGATGGGGGAGTACAATGGTAAATTCATGTCAAATCAGATGGTGTTGAAAGGTGGTAGTTGCGTCACGCCAGCAGGGCATGCTCGTGCGAGTTACAGAAATTTTTTTTACCCCGATGAGCGTTGGGCTTTTACTGGCTTGCGTCTAGCGGAGGATGTCTGATGGAAAATGTTTCATTTCACGATCACAAGCCTGCCTCGTTAAGTCTCTATGAAGCAGTGGTGCATGGACTTTCCAAGGCAGAGAAATCGATACCACCAAAGTTCTTTTATGATAAACGAGGTTCGGAACTTTTTGATCAAATCTGTGAACAGCCAGAATACTATCTACCGACAGTTGAACGACGCATGCTCAATCAGCTTGCAAAGGAGATATCTGAGTACACAGGCAAAGGGCGTGTTTTGATCGAACCTGGGGCAGGTAGTGCCAGTAAGGTTCGATTGCTATTGGATTATCTTCAACCTTCAGCTTTCGTGCCTATGGATATCTCTTTTGACTATTTAAAGTCCAGTGCAATCACATTGGCAGAAGAGTATCCCTGGTTGCCAATATGTGCTGCATGTGTTGATTACACTCACTCTCTGCCAGTGCCTGATGAAGTACCGAACGGACCTAGGTTGTTGTTTTTTCCTGGTTCGAGCCTGGGTAACTTCAGTCGAAGGGATGCTGGTGAGTTTTTGCGCCTGGCAAACGCTACCCTGGGTGAGGGTGGCATGTTACTGATTGGCGTTGATACAAAAAAGAGTAAAGGACTATTGGATGCTGCATATAACGATGCGGCAGGGTTGACAGCTGCTTTTAATCTGAATCTGTTGAATCGGATGCAAGCGGAGCTCAATGCCGAATTGAATCCAGAAAACTTTCAGCATAAAGCATTCTACAATATGGATGCGGGACGAATTGAGATGCATCTCATGAGTACCCGTCAACATATCCTGCGAATTGATGGGCATCAATTTGAGTTTGAGGCTGGTGAGTCTCTACATACCGAGAATTCATATAAATATGCACCTGAAGAGTTTATCGGGATGGCATCAGATTGCGGGTATGATGAGATTAAATACTGGGTGGATGAAGATGATATGTTTGCTATTTACCTGCTTCAGGTAAGGTAGTTAAAGACTTCATCAGTGATGATTTATCTTGCCCTTGTTAACAGGGCACCAAATCCGAAATACTTTCTAGTTAAACAGATTCTTCATGTTGGTTTCTTGTACTGTAAGGTGCACGTTTCTTATTTACATGTTTATGTTTTTTGCTTAGCTGTTGTAGCCTTTTGAAATAACAACAATCCGAGTTCAGTAGTACATTAAAAGGTTGATTGCATGAAAATAATTTAATTCTTACGTGAATATAACCACTTGCACGATTTCAATTATCAGCTATAGATTTGTAATGTGGCTGTAATAAAAATGTCGAAATCTGGGAGTGGTTGCTATGCATTGGATATTGGGAATCTTTTTTGTTTTTACAGGAGTAGCGTCTGCACAAGAGCACCCTGCCTGCCTCAATCTTCCATTAACTGAGCCCGCTTATACCAGTGAAGAACTGCTTTTGATTGCACAGAGTTGCACTTCACCAGAAGTGGCGGAACTCTACTTCAATAGATCACAACACCTAAGACTGCTGAATCAATATATACTCTTCGAAAAGTCACTGATTAATTTCGGTAACAGGGATAATGAGGCATATGTTGAGTCCTATAAAGTTCATATAGCCCTGGTTGAAGCCTTTTACACTAAGGATATGGTAATTGGTAAAGGAGAACAGGTGTTGGCTGAACTTAATAGAATATATGAACAGAGTAGTGAGATAGCTGAATTAAGGTTCAAAGGCTATGGTCTTATTGCCGACCGCCTTGAACTTAAGTATCAGTTATAAAACGTTGGCTGCTGGTTTCTGAATTAAGGTTGTCTATTGCTAAACCCTCAATTAAAAAGCGGTTTGGCTGCTCCACTCCTGTATGCGTCAATATATTGTTCATATCTTCTTGAATTAAAAAAGCTGTAAAACCCCATCCTGCCCCGAGAGCAAGGCTTGTTTTAAAATATCTCCTTGATACTGAGCAGGTTTGTCTATGACGGGAGTAGGTAATCTCTAATGGTGTCGGGTTAATAACGACAAACAATTCTTTTCCTTTTGCAACAAGGGTAGTATGAGTGGATATTATTAACCCGTCACCTTAATATTAACCCGGCGACTAAGTATGTCGTCTTCAGGGTTTCATGCCTACCCTTGATCAAGGCGCGGCTCGCAGGCAATGGTTGTTCCCTTGTCAAGAGCCGCAACACCGAGCAAGGGCAGGCTTGAAACCCCTAACAATATGGTTTTTAAAAGAGAGGCCGAAGTGTGCCTGCCTGCAGACTGCGTTATCAAAACTTGCTGTAGGAGTGCTACAGCGGCGATTTGATGCCTTGCCGCAGGCAGGCACACTTCGGCTGAAGACAGCATACTTAGTCGCCGGGTTAATAAAACGGAAGCATTTATAGCCCTCTCTCCAATCCTCTTTCGGTGAGAGAGCATTAACACGACAGTAGCGTAATACAGCATGAAAAAGGCAGTTGGCGGCGGCTTGGCGGTATGGTCGATTCATCATCCCATAGGGGTGGTTATGATCACGCTCGCCGTGATGGTGTTGGGATTACTTGCTCTTGGTGGACTCAGAGTGGATCTGCTGCCTAAGGTGATCTACCCGGAGATTCGTGTTCGTGTTATCGATCCAGGTGTGCCGGCCAATATCATGGAAGATCAGGTTACCCGCCAGTTGGAGGAACAGCTGGCGATTACCGAAGAAGCTATTTTTATCCAGTCTCGAACCACAGAGGGCCGCAGTTCTGTTGACCTTGCCTTTACTTATGGAACTGATATAGATCAGGCACTACAGGATGCCAGCACCCGCTTGGATCGAGCCAAGAGATTTCTACCGGATAGCATCGACCCGCCAGTCATCTATAAGCGTGACCCTTCACAAATCCCTGTAGCAGAATTTGTTGTCAGTTCCTCTTTGCGTGATCCAGTGGCTTTACGCAGCTGGGTCGATTTTGAGTTAAGTAAATGGTTTGTCAATCTCCCTGGCGTCGCATCGGCAGAAGTCGGTGGGGGTTTGCAGCGTGAGATTACAGTCCATGCAGATCAGCTGAGGCTTGCCGGAATGGGGATGCATCTGTTGGACTTAAGGGATGCCTTGAAAGCTGCTAATGTGGAAACATCAAGTGGTCGGCTGGTGATGAAGCTGGGGGAAATTAGTGGCCGCACTGCCGGCCGTTTTGATTCAGTGGATGAGATTCTTCAACTCCCATTGCGTCGTGTGGGCCAGGATGAGACTACTGCCCTGGTTCGTCTTTCCGAAGTGGCGCGCATTAAAGATAGTGCAGAGGATGAACGATTACGCATTCGTTTGAACGACTTGCCTGGTGTCAAACTCTCTATACAGAAACAACCTACAGCAAATACGGTGGAGGTAGTGGATTATGTCCTCGACCGCTTGGATGAATTAAAGCGTAAAGGTTTATTACCCAAAGATATCGAGGTTCATGCCGTCGATGACCAAGCCCGCTTCGTACGCCGGGCATTGAATAATGCGGTGACCTCAGCACTGACCGGTGCTGTACTGGCAATGATGGTTGTATATCTTTTTCTTGGTAGTTTTCGACGAACCCTGATTATCGGCAGTGCCATACCTATTGCTGTTCTGGTGACCTTTATTCTGATGACGATGTTAGACCTGACACTGAATATCATGACATTAGGCGGATTGGCCCTGGGTATAGGTATGTTGGTTGACAGTACTATTGTTATGTTGGAAAACATCTACCGACATCAACACAACGCCAAAGATTCTATTCCTACGGCTGAGGTTTCCCAGAATGCTGCGGCTGAGGTCAATAGCGCCATTGTCGCATCTACCTCAACCAATCTTGCTGCGGTATTGCCATTTCTTTTTATTGGTGGACTGATAGGGCTGCTGTTCCGTGAATTGATCTATACCATTTCAGCGGCCATTCTTGCGTCAATGGTAGTGGCATTGACACTGGTGCCTGCTTTGGCAGGAAAGCTCTCAGTAACACGTGAAGGGTTAATAAAGCAGAGTGTCGACAGATGGGTTGGCAGCTTAAAGTCCGGTTATGCAAGGCTAGTAGCCTATTTTTTACGCTGGTCATGGCTCCTGCCACTCTTTTTTGTGGCGGCTCTGGTTATCGTTACCTTCACTATGATTCCCAACAAGCAGGTATTTCTTCCTCAGATTGATGAGGGGCGAATTAGTGTGAGTATTACTGCTGATCGGGGGATCAACCTGCAGGGTATGGATGAATTAGTACACCGTGTAGAGGCGATCATCAGTCGGCAACCTGAAACAGAAAGTCTGTTCACCCAGGTAGGTGGATTTGTATTTGGCCGCTCTCAACATGAAGCGGTCAACCGGGCGAGTATCAAAGTTACATTGAAGCGTAGTAAAGAACGGGGTATCAGCAGTCGTGCATGGGTTAAAAGGGTCAATAACGAGATCGAAAAGGCGCGATTGCCAGGTGCCAGGGTTTATCTCCGGGTGCAGGGGATACGCGGTATCCGTCTGAACAGAGGGGATGATGATCTCAGTATCAGGATCAAGGGGCCGGAATTGCAGGTGCTCAACGAAATTGCTGATCAGATGAAGCAGAAACTCGGTCAGGTATCTGGATTAAGTAATGTTGAATATACAGGGGAGGAGCTTACCCAGGAGATTACCCTGGAGGTTGATCGACAGAGAGCGACCAGTTTCGGGCTTAATGTAGAGGATGTAGGGCAGATGGTTAAGCTGGCGCTCGGGGGAGAGGTGGTGACTGACTACCTTGAGGGAGATAGAAGTATCGATGTTCGTCTGAGGCTGCTACGGGAAGACCTGGCGACACCAGGTGATGTGGAATCGATCATTATATTCAGCCGAACAGAACCAGCGGTTCCATTAAGGTTGGGGGAATTGGCAAAGGTGGTTCTGGCACCAACCCCGGTAACCATACAAAGGGACCAGCAACAGCGCATGGTGGAGATCAGTGCATCGGTAAGCGAAGCGCTGGGTTTGGATCTTGCTAACCAAAAGGTCAATGAGATCATTGAGGAGATGCAAATACCTTCAGGTTATATCCTGTATGAAGCCGGTGGTTTTGACTCGGTGCAAAAGGGTAGAGAGATGGGGTTGATTCTGTTGGGCCTGGCACTGTTTCTGGTATTGGTGGTAATGGCGGTTCAATATGAATCTCTACGCAATCCTTTGGTTATCATGCTGAGTGTGCCCTTTGCAGTGATCGGTGTGGCTTTCGGATTGAGTTGGGCTGAGTTACCACTTTCAATGCCGGTTTGGCTTGGGCTGATCATGTTATCCGGTATTGTTGTCAACAACGCTATTGTGCTGGTGGAGTATATCGCTCTGCGGCGTGATGCGGGTATTGCAAAGGATGCTGCAATCATTGAGGCCTCACAGCTACGCTTACGTCCTATCCTGATGACAACTTTGACAACGGTTGCCGGGATGCTTCCGTTGGCATTGGCCTTGGGAGAAGGTTCAGAGATGTTGCAACCCCTTGCAGTAACCCTGGTTTCAGGGTTGACCTTTTCCACTCTGGTAACCCTGTTACTGATTCCGATGGTGTATCGACTTATTGGACGTTGATACCCTGCCGTAGTGGATTACGCGTGTGATGTCGATGGTGCTTGTAAGCCGGCTGAGGATTAATGGATTTTCCTCGTGGCCTACTAGCGGTATTGGCGTAGATACCACCATTCAAAAAAACGTTTCAGCCAGTGAAACAGCCGCATATTCGGCAACACGATGTTTCGTTTCATTGTGCGGGCAACCAACATACCACTGGTCTGACTGTCTACGATGCACACCAGCTCCACCTTAAATGTCTCTTCAGCGGGTAGTCCCTGCCAATCAGATAGCAGGTTTTTCGCGGCGGCTTCTGCTTGCAGGTCCGCCATATGAGCCTGTTTCGGCATCCAGTCCGGGCCGGGAAAACTACCTGAGTCACCAGCGACATAAACACGTTCCATCCCTTCCACTCGACACTGTGCATCCGCACGGATCAATCCACCTGGTGAGCGGGGGAGGTTGGTATTGTCGAACCATTGATTACCTGTCATCCCCGGCATGAATAAAATCAAGTCGGTATCAAATAGGCCGCCTTCCGTTTCCACGCTGGTGGCGGTGAATTTGACCATTTTATGTCCCAGACGGGTTTCGATATCGCGCTTTTCCATCTCTCTTACCAGGCCGGTTACTGCCTTGGGGCCAAGCCGTTGGCCCGGGTTTTCCGCTGGGGTAAAGAAGATCAATTTAAAATTATCTCGTCGTTTTTCCAATCGCAATTGTCTGTCGATACCAAACAGAAACTCAAACATAGGTCCACCGCGCATTGCGCTCGGCTCTTTTGGATTGCCTGAAAATCCGATTGCAATAGTGCCTCCATCCATCTCTCTTAAATGGTGGCGGATTTTTAAGGTTGCATCTATACCTTCGCAAGGTGTAATTGCATGTTCGATACCAGGCAGTTTCTTGATAAACCGTCCACCTGAGGCAATGATCAGTCCATCGTTTTCAATTTCACCCTGGCTGGTTTCCAGGCTGCGCCCATCTTCACTAAGTCCGGTTGCCAGGCCTTGAACGTGTTTGACATTCATACGCTTGAAAAAGGGGGCCAGGGGGATGATCAGGTCACTTGCTTCGCGGATACCGGAAGGGATCCATATGGATCCTGGGAGATAGTGAAATTCTTCCTTGGGGCTAACAACAGTAATCTCTGCTGTGCTGTTTTTTGCACGTAAGGTTTTGATTGCAGTCAGAGCAGCGAAACCACTGCCAACAATTGTTACTCTCTGCATTGCCATGCTCCCCATCTGTTTAGGTCTGATAAAAAATGGCCTATGAACTGGATGTTTATCTACTGCCGTAAAGAGAACCCTTTTTTCTGGGATGTAATCGTTATCCAAAGATAAATCTGATAGATCCAGATAGAGGTACTCGGAAGCCCAGAAACGGTTTTTAATTCATTCCTGGGTCAATCTTATAATTTTAATAAACACACTAAGTGCTCACTGTTGTTGCGTCAATAGATTCTCATACGTTGAGAGATGATATACGCTGGTTTTAGATCTGTAGGGTGGGACCATGCCCTTACAAATAGGGTGGAAAGCAGGATGAAGTTGTCTCTATATTCGTTCACGATCCACACTAATTAATAACTATCCATCCACCCTTAGGAATAGTCATCCAAAGGGTGGTAGTGGTGGTAGATTAATCATAGGCCGATCAGTTCGGCATGCAGGCCTTGATACTGGGTGATTGTCAGTAGATCTTTGCTGTTGACCATCTCTGGATTGTACTCAAGAATAAAGAGATGTGGTCGTTTTTTATCTACATGCACAGAGACCACACCATCCCGACTACGAAACGCATCTTCCAGGTTAGCAAGGCCCTTTGTATCCAGGGTTTCATCAACATGCAGTGTGACATCTGCGAGATCGATATTCATTGTTCCTCTCCTGCTTATATATAACGCTTCACTAGGCGCGGCGTTATTATTGTAACTGGTCTGGTAGCAGCATATTGGTAGGGTTCCCTTTAACCAAGAAACCTCAGGGTCAGGTTTACTCACTTCTCACTATGAGGATAGTCTGAATAGAAAAAAATGCAGTAAAGAGGGGTTAATATTAATCCGGCACCTTAATAGGTTGATTGAGGGTTAAGAATAGTTTGCCAGGGGGTATCAGCAGTTAGTTCACCGGATCCACTTTGACGCCAGCCTTCAATCCTAAAAAACCTCGGGTGACAATACGGTCACCCTGGGAAAGGCCAGTCGAAATTTCAAGTCGGTCAGCAATTCTCAGCCCACTGGTAACAGAATGGCGTTTAGTGGTCTGATCCTGTTCCAGCAGGTAGACAAATTCGCCCTTACTGTCCCGTTGTAACGCATTGAACGGAATAGTGATCCGCTGTTGAACGGCGCTTGCTAGAGTCACTCGGCAGAACTGGCCGGGTCGTGCTCCTGGGGGAGCGGGTTCCAACGTCACTTCCACTATGCCCATGCGTGTGTTTTCATCGAGCTCCGGATAGATACGGACAATCCTGCCGGGATAGGACGCTTTACCCAAGCCGTCAATTGTTACTGATACAGGGTCATCCAATTTGAGTTGGGGCATTAACAGGTCTGAAACCAATATTCTGGTGACCAGTGAATCTAGACTGATCAATGTCATCAGTTGGGTGTGACGGGGAACCACATCACCTGGTTCGACAAGGCGCTTACTCACAACACCACTGAAGGGGGCAGATATGCGGGTATAGCCCAGTCGGGTTTGCAGTAGACGTTGTTCTGCTTCAGCAACACTCAGGTCTGTGCGGGAACGGGCCAGTTCATCATCCGAAACTGCGTTACGTTTGGCCAGTTTTTCAAGCCTGTGCAAGTTGGTGTTCATCTGACGGGTGGTGGCAGTAGCCTTCTCCAATTCAGCATTCAGCAGATCGTCATCTAATCTGACCAGAGTCTTGCCTTTGGATACGCTATCCCCTTCGTAATAGGGCAGGCTGGTGATACGGCCCTCTTCCTGGTTGAAGATGCGTACCGATTGGCGTGCTTTTAGTGTGCCACTGCGTTGATGAGTGATACCCAGGGATTTGAGTTGCACCTCTTCGATGGCAACCAGATGCAGCTTCGCTTTTCGTTGCTTTTCAGCGGTCGGTTTTCCGCTCTTACTCTCCTGTGTGCATCCAACTGTTAACAGTAGAAGGATCGAAGTGCAGAAAACCCAAAGAGTGCAGCGATGCAACATGAATGGGGACTCAGTTGACGGGTATCGTTTTTGGCGGCACCCCGCCAGGGACATAAGGATAGTAGTGCTTGATTTCCCGTCCCATGTTTCGTTGAACCACTACTCCGACAATCTTGTATTCACCCTCTTTCAACTCGATATCTGGATAGTCCTGGTTCAGTGCGACCAATCGCTTTTCCGATTCACTTTTCGAAATGTATTGCCGGAACCATCTTTCGCCTTGAGCTTCAGCAACCACAAAGGCTCCTGTAGCGCAGATTTCCGAGGGTTCGATGACTATGATGCATTTTTCCGGAAATTCCGGTTGCATGCTGTCGTCCAATACCTGTAAGGGATATAGTTCGTTATAACTGCAATCATTACTCATGAGCTTTCACGCTATTTACTACACGATTTATTAAACGTAGCAGCACAATATATCCTGTTCAGCGTTTCAGTGCATGTCTATCACAGGAGATTGGACATCCGGTTCAAAATTTCTGCAAGAAATAACCATAGCCTGCTATTAACCCGGCACGCTTAGGCTGAACCTCTTAAGGTGCCGGGTTAATAATAGCCATGTTGGAAGTATGGAAAAGTTTGATTTCACTACATGCTACGCGCATATCAGACTGAATTTCGATAACATGCTTGTTTTGATTCACCGCAGACCACTATGGCCCACCATATCTCATCCCAAAGCTCTGTCCACACAGATAGACGAGATCTTCACAACCTGAAAAGTATGCTGCCATTTCTTTGGGAGTATCGTGGCCGGGCCTTGTTTGCCCTGGGTTGTCTGGTATTGGCCAAACTGGCCAATGTCGGCATACCTCTGGTGCTCAAGGAGATTGTGGATGGCCTGGAAAAAGGAGAGCAAACCATACTGATACTGCCCCTTTTTCTGCTGCTGGGCTATGGTGCCCTGAGACTTGCCAGTTCAATGTTCAATGAATTGCGGGATGCGGTTTTTGCCAGAGTACGCTACCGGGCGATGCGCAACCTTTCCAATCGTGTCCTGACCCATCTGCATGAGCTGTCGCTCAGGTTCCACTTGGAGCGTAAGACGGGGGCAATCAGCCGGGATCTGGAGCGGGGTACTCGCTCGGTCAGCACCATTCTGAACTATATGGTTTTCAGTATCTTGCCTATGGTGGTGGAGTTTTCCCTGGTTGCAGCGGTACTGCTTACACAGTATGACATTGCCTTTAGCCTGGTAACCTTTGGCACAGTGATCGTCTATGTCGGCTTTACCCTGGCGATTACTGAGTGGCGTATGGAGTATCGTCACATCATGAATCGTCTCGATTCCGAGGCCAATAGCCAGGCCTTCGACAGCTTGATCAATTACGAGACTGTTAAGTATTTCGGCAACGAAAACCTGGAGCTTCGCCGTTTTGATGACACCCTCTCAAGTTGGGAGGAGAACGCTGTGAAAAGTCAGACGTCCATGTCCCTGCTGAATTTCGGACAAGGTGGCATCATTGCGGTCGGGGTTACCTTTATCATGATTTTTGCTGCCAAGGGAGTGGTTGATGGCACTATGACGATCGGTGATCTGGTGCTGGTCAATGCCTTCATGCTGCAACTTTTTATCCCGCTTAATTTTCTTGGCATTGTCTATCGTCAGATTAAATACTCCCTGGCCGATATGGATCTGATCTTTAAGCTTTTGGAACGGGAACCAGAGATCACCGATGCCAAGGATGCCACCAAGTTAGTCTTGCAAGGTGGGGAAGTACGTTTCGAACAGGTCGATTTCGCCTATCAGCCTGAACGACAGATCCTGGGTAAAGTTGACTTCACACTGAAGGCGGGTGAGAAATTGGCGGTGGTAGGGCATAGCGGGGCAGGAAAATCGACCCTGTCGCGACTCCTGTTCAGATTTTATGATGTCACGGAGGGTGCAATCACTATCGATGGTCAGGATATCCGCCATGTAACACGCGAGAGTCTCCGGTCAGCGATCGGCATAGTTCCCCAGGACACCGTGCTGTTCAATGAGAGTATCCTGTATAACCTTGCTTATGGTCGACCGAATGCAACCCAAGAGGAGATTGAGGAAGCAGCGCATATCGCTCAAATCTCAGAATTCATCAATCAGCTGCCCGATGGTTATCAGACGGTGGTGGGGGAGCGCGGGTTGAAACTTTCCGGAGGCGAAAAGCAACGTGTTGCGATTGCCAGAGCGATGTTGAAACGACCACAGATTCTAATCTTCGATGAGGCCACCTCCTCTTTGGATACCAAAACAGAGCAGGCGATACAGGAGACGTTACGGGAAGTTGCTAGAAATCACACCACCCTTGTGATTGCCCACCGTCTCTCCACAGTGGTCGATGCGGACCGTATTTTGGTTATGGATCAGGGGTCTATCATCGAGCAAGGTACCCATCAGGAGCTATTGCAACAGCAGGGTCGTTACCAACAGATGTGGTTGTTGCAGCAAAAGCAGCAGCAGGCCCATCTGCAGGAGTCACCGACACCAGAGGTCGGATTGTGAAACTGAAAGAGACGTTCCGGTGAAGATCTATCTGGTCGGTGGCGCAGTACGGGATCAGCTACTGGGTCTCCCCTATACCGAACGGGACTGGGTGGTAGTGGGCGCTACCCCTGAAGAGATGCTTGCCAAAGGCTTTAGTCGTGCTGACAGGGATTTTCCTGTGTTTCTGCACCCGGAAAGCGGTGAAGAGTATGCATTGGCAAGAGTCGAAGTCAAAACCGCGCCAGGCTATAAGGGATTTGAGCTTTCATATGGGCCTGAGATTACCCTTGAGCAGGATCTTCTTCGTCGTGACCTGACAATTAATGCTCTGGCTATGGATGATTCAGGCAATGTTATCGATATCTGCGGGGGAAAAGATGATCTGGATGAGGGGATTTTACGCCACATAAGCCCGGCTTTCAGCGAAGATCCACTCAGGCTGCTGCGTATTGCCCGTTTTGCGGCCAAACTGGGGAAGTGGGGATTTCGGGTAGCCCACGCGACCCATGGATTGATGAAAAAAATGTCCATTGAGTCAGAGTTACAGACCCTCTCTGCGGAACGGATCTGGCGGGAAATGAGCCGGGCTATGGAGGAATCACAACCCTGGCGTTTTTTCGAGGTGCTTCATCGTTGCGGTGCTCTGCAGGGATTACTGCCAGAAGTGGCATTGGAGATGGATAGGGATACCGGTGGACATGGTTCAGAAGAGGTATCTCATCTGGTAGCAACACTCAAAAGTGTGGTTTCCATAAGTGATGAGTCCTCTGTGCGGTCTGCTGTGGCACTATTCCATAGCGCTCAAAAGCAGTCTGATCCCGATGCCTGGATAAGGTTGCGACGTATCGATAAGCAGACAGGGCAAACGCTGGGTGATCTGCTGCGTTTAAGTTCCCAACTCGATCTTATGGATGGTGCTGATACCCTGTTCGATCTTGTTTTGATGCTCAAACCTCAGCAACAACCAGAGCGGTTTCGGCGATTTCTGATATGCATACAGGCCCTCTGGCCTTCCATAGCAGATCATTTAACCACCCGACTTGATCATGCTATGCAGGTTGTAATGACGCCTTTGCCTGAGGAGATTAGTCAGTCGGATTTGAAGGGTAGGGCGTTGGGCGATGCAATTCGAACATGGCGTCTTGCCTCTTTAAAGCAGAAGTTAAACGGGATGGATAACTGAGCCGGTTTTCAGGTTCATGGTAGAGTCAGGATATGCGAGTGGAACAGAAAACAACTTCTACTGAATCTCTCTCCAATCCAGGGATGACCCAGGGTCCCCTGCACAGATGGCTGACCTGGCTGGAGAGAATTATTGATCGCAAGCACTGGCCGAGCCTGCGTATTCTGTTTACCGGTAATCTGCTATTGCCTATTCTCTTCCTCGGAATGAGTCTGCTGGCATGTTTAAGCTCAATTCTGATGTTGATTGGTGAATCAGGAGGACGCTCTTCCCTGCAGGTCGTGCTGCTGCTTGGGATCTCATTGGCAGTCTTCTCCATGGTGTTGGTACTGATACGTCTGCGCAGCCAACTACTGCGGCCACTGGCATCACTGGAGCAGACGGTTAATCAGGTCTGTCAGGGTGAGCCTGTCTCCAGTAAAAAAACCTTTGAGCCGAGCGGTGTGCTGAGTGGTATGGCTCGGGATATAGACAGTCTCAGCGAAGAGTTGACCGATATATACGAAGACATGGAGGTCAGGGTGGCACGCCAGACGTTGCGTTTGGCGCAGAAAACAACATCCCTGCAAGTTCTCTACGATGTGGCAGCCGGTATTAATCAATCAGAAAACCTGGATGAACTGCTGCTGCAGTACATGGAGGTCTTTAAACGTATGGTTAATGCCCGCTCAGCTACGGTTCATCTTGTTCTGCCAGATGACAAGGTGCGCCAGGTCGGATGTATCGATCTGGAAGGCAAGCTGTATAACGGTCAGGCGTTGTTACCAATAAAGCTGTGTCAGTGCGGTATCGCCCTCTCACCGGGTGATATTCTGTGTAGCCAGAATCCACGTCTTTGCACTCATCGCAACGGAAGACAGATGTTTAGTGTAGATGAGGTGGAGCGTGTCTCGGTACCGATGTGGTATCACGGCGATGTGCTTGGTTTCTACCACCTTTATGTAGACAAGCCTGGTATCTATGATGGACGGGAAGACGTACTTGATATACTGAATACCATAGGTAGTCATCTGGGAATGGCTGTCGCCAAACAGAGATCAGACTCAGAGGCGATGCGTCTTTCGATTGTTGAAGAGCGAACATCCCTGGCTCATGAACTGCACGACTCCCTTGCCCAGACCCTTGCGAGTTTACGTTTTCAAGTGCGCATGCTGGAGGAGACGCTGCAAAACGAGCCAGTTTCTGAGATGGCGGAGCAAGAGGCCAAGCGTATCCACAACGGTCTTGATGAAGCCCATGATGAGCTGCGGGAGCTGATCAATAGTTTCCGGGCGCCGATGGATCAGCGTGGACTGGTTCCCGCTCTGGGAAAGTTGGTAGAGCGTTTCAACCAGGAGACAGGTATCTCAGCTTTTTTTCAGCCGGACTGCACTAATACCGATCTGGATACCACACAAGAAATGCAGGCATTGCGGATTGTCCAGGAATCTCTGGCCAATATACGGAAACATGCGAAGGCCCATACGATCAGAGTTCTGTTACGTTGTCGTGGACAGGGACAATATCTTATCCTGGTGGAAGACGATGGTGTCGGTTTTGAAGGAGCGGCTCCGAAAGGTAATCCGGGTGAACATATCGGTCTGTCGATCATGGAGGAGAGGGCTCGACGTGTGGGTGGCGAGCTGTCGATAGAGAGTGAGCCTGGTGAAGGTACCCGGGTTGAACTGGTGATTCGTAATACCATTAATCCAGTGACCAGATAGATAGCTTTCAGGGCTTCAGGAATGCCGTTGTTCAAGGTGAAATCCACAGGCACTTCCGTCAGGGTGTTGCTTGCATGCAAGAGTGATTCGCCTGTTAAGCACTACACGAGAGTCTGGGTTATCAAAACTTACCGCAGGAGTGATAAAGTGGCGTTTTGATGCCTTGTTGCAGTCAGACACACTGCGGCTGAAAGTATTCTATCTGGTCGCCAGGTTGATAAACCGAAGCGAGTCTACATAGGTGACATAAACATGCGGGTATTGGTAATAGATGATCATGCTCTGTTTCGTATCGGCCTTCAGGAACTCCTGGAACGCCGTGGAATCGATGTGATCGCAATAGGAGACTGCCTGAAAGGTATCGAAACGGTGGCTCATGAGCGACCTGATGTGGTACTGCTGGATATGCGTATGCCCGATATGACCGGCACAGAAGTGCTGTGTGTTCTTCGAAAACACTACCCGGAAATGCCAATCAGCATGCTGACGACCAGCAGAGAGGAGGCGGATGTCATCTATGCTCTGCAGAATGGTGCCCAGGGGTATCTGCTAAAGGACATGGAACCAGATGAACTGATCGATGCCTTACAGCAAATAACAAAAGGTCAGACGGTAGTCGCCAAAGAGTTGACCGGGATTTTAGCCAAGGCGGTGAAGGGGGAGCAGCCTAGCAGTAGCACCCTGAACTCTTCACTCGATGAGCTGACGCCACGCGAGCGGGAGATTCTGTGTCACCTGGCAGATGGCCAAAGCAATAAGGTGATTGCTCGTAACCTGGGGATTTCTGATGGAACTGTAAAGCTCCATGTGAAAGCCATCCTACGCAAACTTGAGGTTCATTCTCGAGTCGAAGCTGCAGTGATTGCTGTAGAACAAAACCTATGTTCGAGAGGTTAGGGCCTATTAACACTAATCGAATCGGTCCTGTTGCCCCTAAAAAAGCGCCAATCAAGGCGCGAGGAGAGAGGTTTGGTCACTCCAAATGAACGACGAGCAACGCCGAATGGCGCTTTTTCAGGGGTAACCCGAAGGGCTGAGGCTATTTTTCCGCCCAGCGGCGTTATCATTCGCTTATGTAGAATGACTACACCTCGCTCATTCTGCCTTGCTGGACGAAAAAATAGTCTCAGCAGGGATGATTCGATTAGTGTTATCAGGCCCTAGGTTGAGTAGATGAAAAATTTTTTAAACCTGATTAGCGATTGTCTCGGGGATGTGGAAGAGATCATGCCCTGGATTCTTGAAGAGCGATTGCAAGAGAATCCTGATCTGCTTGTCGTGGATGTAAGGGAACCCTATGAGTATGACGCGATGCATATCGAGAATTCGATACATGCACCGAGGGGTATTCTCGAATCTGCTTGCGAGTGGGACTATGAAGAGACTATTCCTGAGTTGGTAAAGGCGCGTCAGAGTGAAATTGTTGTGGTTTGTCGTTCTGGTTACCGGAGTGTGCTGGCTACCTTTTCCATGAAGATGCTGGGATATGAAAACGTGGTCTCCCTAAAGACCGGCCTGCGTGGGTGGAATGACTTTGAGCAACCCTTGGTGAATAGAGATGGTCAACAGGTGGATATAGATGATGCAGACGACTATTTCACCCCGCAACTCAGGGAAGATCAGCTGAGTCCCAAGTAGTCTGTCTGCTAGGGTTGTGCATCCTATGGGCCGATGATCTTCAGTTCCGTGCAACAGAGATCTGTAGATTTACCAGAAATATGTCTTGGTGGATCGCTACTCCTTTCCAAGTCGTGACAACCTCATCTCAGCTTGGCAAATCAAGCACAGATTATTGAGGTTAATCAGATAACTCTTTGCGTGAGTCATTTTTTTCAGAGTAATAACCTGATGACTGAAGCAGTCTAAATACATCGTTTGTAAAACTCTCGCAAAGACGCAAAGAACGCTAAGGGAAAAGCATATAGTCCCTTTGAATACCTCCAAAACCTCACCGAGGGTTAGGAACTATGCGGATGTTTGGTTTGATTCCTTTTCTCGGTTCTGTAATTCAATTACTGGCAGTGAGGGTAATTAGTGTCAGGCCCTAGGAAATTATTTATTTAGATCCTCTCACTCTGAATCACCATTCAGAGCTAAAAATCGACCGGTGATGTGGCGCCCTGTTCTGAGTGGGGTGGTGTCTCAAACCACGAAAGTTTCTCCTGCAACTCAACCACATGGCCTACTAAGATCAGGGTAGGTGGCTTCGGTCGCTCCTTCTCAACGATTTCCAGAATATTCCCCAGGGTGCCAGTAAAGACGCGTTGCAGATGGGTGGTGCCCTGTTGAATCAATGCGATAGGCATCTCGCTGGATACACCATGATTCTGTAGTTCCCGGCAGATAACCGGTAGCCCGACCAGGCCCATGTAGAAAACCAGTGTCTGACTTGGTTGCGCCAACATATCCCAATTCAGATTCATGCTGCCATCCTTGAGGTGGCCGGTAACGAAGGTAACCGATTGGGCATAGTCTCTATGGGTAAGCGGAATACCGGAGTAGGAGGCGCAGCCGGAGGCAGCGGTAATGCCGGGTACAACCTGAAAAGGCACCCCTTCTGCTGCCAGGGTGTCGATCTCTTCACCACCTCGACCGAAGATAAACGGATCACCCCCTTTCAGACGTAATACCCGCTTACCCTGTTTAGCGAGTTCTGCAAGCAGTTTATTGATCTCCTCCTGTCGCATGGCATGCTTGTCACGCTCCTTGCCGACGTAGACATGTTCGGCATCGTGGCGAGTCATCTCAAGAATCGGTTTGGCCACCAATCGGTCATAGACGACTACATCGGCCTGCTGCATCAGTCTCAGTGCACGGAAGGTCAGCAGATCAGGATCTCCCGGCCCCGCCCCGACCAGATAGACCTCTCCCATCTCCTGGTCCAGTTTGGGATTGGAGAGTAAGCGCTCCATTAACTGGTCAGCCTCGTCGTCATGTCCGGAGAAGACTCTCTCAGCGACGCCCCCCTCAAGCACCCGGTCCCAGAATAGCCGCCGGTCTTCAGCTTGACTGAAATGGTCTTTTACCCGCTGACGAAAACGATTGCACAGGTTAGCCAGTCGCCCATATCCGGCTGGAATCAGTGACTCAAGCCGGGAACGGATCAAGCGCGCCAATACCGGGGATGCGCCACCGGTTGAAACTGCAGCCACTACTGGAGAGCGGTCGATAATTGAAGGAACGATAAAACTGCACAAAGATGGCTGATCGACGACATTCACAGGAATGTGTTTGTCGTTGGCAAGCGCGGCGATCTGCTGGTTGAGTGATGGGTCATTGGTGGCGGCGATAATCAGATGTTGGTCATTTATATCCTCATCCTGGAAGCCTCTTGCGACATGGCTCAGGCGGCCCATATCACGCCAACCCGTCAGGTTTTGAGTCAATTCAGGACTTACCAGCACTACATCTGCACCGGATTTGAGCAGTAATGCAGTTTTTCTTTCAGCAACCGCACCACCACCTATAACAAGGCATGATTTATTTTTAATGTCGAGGAATATTGGGAAAAAGTCCATATAAGACAACCAGATAGTAAAGTTTTAATCTGTAGTGATTTTGTGTCTCAAGACTCTAGCATGAGTTAATCACTTTGGAAAAGCCAGGTTATTTTCTGTTAAACAAACTTGCAATATTTAAACACATTAATATACTAATTAACCCTGTTTTTTGAGATACTAAGGCTGCTCGAACGTGATGATTAAGGAAATAGACGCTTCTGATCTTGAGGCCCGAATCGCCGAAGGTGGTGATTTTCTGCTTTTGGATATACGTAGTGCAGGTGAATTGGCCCAGGGCGTATTGCCCGATGCTGAGCACATTCCGATGCATCTAATTCCTGTACGTATGGCCGAGTTGCCTAAAGACAAAGATGTCATTCTATACTGCCATAGTGGCGCACGCTCCTACCATGCCTGTGCCTATCTGGCCCAACAGGGGTTTACCAACGCAATCAACCTGCGTGGTGGGATACTGGGTTGGGCAAGATCGGGATATCGTCTCGAAACCAAGCTGGCAAGCTAGACACTGCCAGTATTGGAATGATTTAACATAGACAAGTCTGAAATGGTTGAGGCTTGTCTTTATATAGGTTTTTTAGACCCGACTGATGCTTGCGTTTATAGATCGCTTGGCATATAAATGTCGGTCTATTTTTTCCATAAAAACTAAATACACTTAACTGTAAAAAAAGCTGGAGGTCATACCATGGCAGACTTTGATCAAGAACTGGACGCAAGTGGACTCAACTGTCCGCTGCCGATTCTGCGTGCGAAAAAAACCCTGAATGGTATGGAATCTGGACAAGTCCTGCACATCATCGCGACAGATCCTGGTTCAGTTAAGGATTTCGAGGCGTTCGCCAACCAGACTGGTAATGAGCTGATGGAATCTAAGGAAGTCGGCGGCAAGTTCGAATTCCTCATTAAAAAGGCCTGATTAGCTATCAGCGACCCAACCCGATAGGGACTTTTTTGGAGACAAAGCGATGTCAGACGAAAAGAAGTTAGCGATTATTGCAACCAAGGGCTCTCTTGATTGGGCTTATCCGCCCTTTATTTTAGCCTCAACCGCTGCCGCACTGGGTTACGACACTGAGATCTTCTTCACCTTCTACGGATTGCAGCTGTTGAAGAAGGATCTGGATTTAGAAGTTACCCCGCTGGGCAATCCCGGTATGCCCATGCCAATGGGAATGGATAAGTGGTTTCCTGTGGTCGGACTGGCGCTGCCAGGCATGCAAGGCATGATGACCAGCATGATGAAGAAAAAAATGGCCTCCAAAGGTGTGGCCGATCTCGCTGAACTGCGGGAACTTTGCCAGGAAGCCGAGGTAAGACTGATCGCCTGTCAGATGACAGTGGATCTGTTCGAAATGAATACTTCCGAATTCATTGATGGTATCGAATATGCCGGTGCCGCAAGATTCTTTGAATTCGCGGGTACAAGTGATATCTGCCTTTACATCTAACCCTAAGTAATTGCAGTCAAGGCGCCGCCCCACAAGGGCGGCGTTTTTTTTTGGGTAAAAAAAAGAGGATGATCAAAGCTTCACTTGAGGAATCGGTTTGCGGACCCAAGCAGGTCCGCAAACAATCAGTAGGTTTTGTATTACATGAAGGTCTTGGTGACGCCCAATCCAAACAGATGGACGCTGGAATCATAGGTTCCATTCACTGCAGTGGTTCCGTTCAGCTCTTGTCCGGCTACAGCGGGTGTATCACTTTCGATGGTTCGTTCATCAAATTGGACATACATATAACCGACATCGAATGTCCAGCCATCATCAATGGTGTGACCAACACCGAGACTGTAGAGTTGACGGTCAGCATCTGGTACCCGAGGGCTGAAATACTCATCTTTTTGAGGCGTTTCATCGTAGGTGTAGCCAATCCTTAATTGAGTTGCCTTGGTGAAGTCATAAGTTGCTCCAAGACGATAAGCGCTGGCGTTATCGAAGTTGTTGACGCTGGTGAAAACGGTCGAACCAAATTTCTCACTCTTGACGTCAAGGGTATCGAATTTGTTCCAGCCTGTGCGGGTGTAGTCAAACTCGATTCCCAGTTTTTCGGTTGCTTTGTATCTTGCACCGACCTGCAAGCGCCATGGTAGCTCAAGGGTAGCGGTTACCTCATCACCTACGGTGGACGGTACTACGCCGGCATTATCATCCAGAGTGCCTTCGACCTTGATTTTTGAGCTTGAATGATAGCTTGCTCCGAAACTCCAGCTGTCGAGTACCAACAGGCCGCCAAGATTGAAACCTACACCGCTCCCATCACCCTCCAGATTAAATCCCGGATAGGTACTGCCATCATTAAAAACGCTATTGAATTCCACCGTTTTCATCCAATAGTAGTCAATGCCGACCGCCAGGGAGGCCTGGTCACTCAGTTTATAAGAGGCACTTGGGCTAAAAGCTGCAATTTCCAGTAGGGTCTTGGTGGGAATGAAGGATCCTGCAGGGTACTGATCACTGTAAACTTCGGTATCCCAGTCGCTCTCTAGTCCAAAGGGGGCATTAATCGCAATACCAAGTCCCCACTCCTCATTCAAAGTGCTGTGTGCCGTGATAGCTGGAGCCGCCACAAGATCATTGCCATCGCTGTCTACCGTGCCTGATCCAGTGTCCGCTGTGAGGTCTGGTTTAATCAGCAACGTTCCGAGGGAGACTGAACTGCCCTCATGGAAAGAGATCGCTGCCGGGTTATAGGCAATTGCACCTAAGGTTTCTGCGTTAGCCACCAGTGCGTTGGATGTGGCCAGGCCAGTGATGCTTAATTCGGGGACTGCGAAGCCTGATGCCTGAACAGCCGAGTTTGCCATCAAAAGGGCTGTACTGCAGGCTAATCCAAGATTAGTGGCTTTAAATTTGAGTTTTTGGTGCATGCGGATCCTCCACCTTTCTGTTGTTTTTCTCCAGACTATCCTATCTCGTTTTTCTTTAATCCGGATTTAGTTCTGGCGCTTTTTTGTCCTAACCAGACCATTCTTTATCCATCGGCAAGTCCAGTCAATGTGAAATGAGTTTAGAGATATTAACCCGGTACCTTAATTAGGTAGGTTAAGGGCCTTCTTGTCGTCCCTAACAGTTTGAATGTAAAAGGACAGGCCGAAGCGTGCCTGTCTGCAGACTGCGTTATCAAAACTTGTTGTAGGAGTGCTACAGCAGCGTTTTGATGCCTTGCTGCAGGCAGGCACGCTTAGGCTGAACCTACCTATTAAGGTGCCGGGTTAATAATAGAGCAAGTTACCACAACCTGGCCCAGGTAAAAACGGAAAAGTTGATCAACGCTCCCGCTGTGTTGCTGTTTGTGGTATAAAAAGGGCTTATCCATACAAAAAACAACTGATCGGAAATCATATACCCATGGCGGATCGTAGATTACAGGTTTTTCATACAGTTGCGCGTCTTTTAAGCTTCACCAAAGCGGCTGAGACCCTTCATATGACCCAGCCGGCAGTCACATTTCAAGTTCGTCAACTCGAAGAGTATTTCAATACTCGTCTATTTGATAGAACCCACAATCGTATAAGCCTGACTGAAGCGGGCGATCGGGTATTCGGTTATGCGGATCGAATCTTCGATCTGTATGCGGATATGGAGAACTCGGTGAGGGAGATGACCGGAGAGATCCGAGGGGCGCTGACCATTGGGGCGAGTACCACCATCGCTGAATATATGCTGCCATCCCTGTTAGGGGATTTCGGAACCCGTTATCCAGAAGTGACGATACATTTAAGAGTTTCAAACTCAGAAGGAATTGTCTCTATGGTAGAAAACAACAACATCGATCTAGGTGTTGTGGAAGCGCCTGTGGGTAACAAGAATTTAGTGGTTGAGGTTTGTCGCAAAGACCAATTGGTGGCGATTGTGCCACCGAATCACGATTTGTCGAATCTGGAATCTGTAAAGATCGAGCAGCTGCTTGAGTATCCCTTTATCTGTCGTGAAGAGGGATCAGGTACACGGGAAGTGATCAATGAGTACTTGGATAATCACAGCTCTGATTCAACCTTGAATATCTACATGGAGTTGGGTAGTCCTGAAGCTGTGAAAGGTGCGGTAGAGGCAGGAATGGGGGTCTCGGTGGTCTCCAGGGCTACAATACAGAAAGAGCTGAAACTCGATACCCTCAGAGCTATTAATCTGGTTCCCGTACTGGAGAGACCCTTCTCATTCGTTCATCAGAAGCAGAAATTTCGTTTGCGGGCCATGGAAGAGCTGCTTGAATTCGCACGAGGCTATTGTGTGGACCATGCCAAAGAGCATTTCTAGTGTGAAGCACCACACTAGTCATAACATGCAAAGGATTTCTCAATACAGGAAATCAGATTAGGTGCATTTTGTACCCAAACAACAGAAGCTTGATTCTGAGCAGCAGGCTTTGTTGAATCTCTTCACACAGTTAGCGCCTAAAGATCGGGCCACGCTGATGGCTTTCGCTGAATTTTTGTCTGGGCGTCAGGAAATCGGCGACATTGTTGATGATGAGACGGCTCCTCTTGAACCCAAATTAATGGAACGGCCTGCAAAAGAGTCGGTAGTCAAGGCGATAAAAAGGCTTTCAGCCAGTTATTTCATGCTCGAGCGAGATAAATTATTGGATGAGACTTCATCACTGATGATGTCTCATATTATGCAGGGTAGGGATGCCTTAGAGGTTATTGAAGAGTTGGAAGCCCTGTTTGATAAGCACTATCAAGATTATCGAAATAATTTTCAAGCTGATTCATGATTTGATCAGAGGCTTATATCTGTAAAGCCTGTCTGTAGACAGACGAACAGCTGAACACTAATACCATGTCGGGTTAATAACATGCAGGTAATCACCAACTGGTTCAAGCGCTACTTCTCTGATCCTCAGATCATTTTTCTGACTCTGTTTCTGATCCTTTTTTTCGGTATTGTTATCGTTATGGGGGATATGCTTGCGCCCGTCCTGGCGAGCATCGTTGTCGCCTACCTCCTAGAGGGGGTTGTCACCCAGATGGAGCGTCGTTCCTGGCCCAGGCTGATATCGGTAATACTGGTATTTATTCTGTTTTTGCTCTTCGTCGCGATGATTATGCTTGGGCTCCTGCCGTTGCTATCGCGTCAGGTTACTGATTTTCTTCAACAGTTGCCGAGTATGATCGCGCTTGGCCAACAAGCGCTGATGCAATTGCCTGAACGTTACCCGGATCTGATACCTCAGGATCAGGTGGACCAGCTGATTTTACAGATACGCAATGAGATCGCCTCATTTGCTCAACAAGCCGTGAGCTGGTCACTGGCATCTGTGGTTGGTGTCATCACACTGGTGGTCTACCTGATCCTGATGCCGTTGTTGGTCTTTTTCTTTCTTAAAGACAAAAAGTTGATCATTGACTGGTTCGTTTCCTACTTGCCCCGCCACCGCCGTTTCTCAGTGACCGTCTGGAAAGATGTTGATATACAGATCGCCAACTATGTACGGGGGAAGTTCTGGGAAATCGTTATAGTCTGGTCATTCAGTTTTGTGGCTTTTACTCTATTGGGACTGAACTATGCCTTGCTGTTGGCAGTGTTGGTCGGATTATCAGTAATTATTCCCTATATTGGTGCTGCTGTAGTGACCATACCGGTGTTATTTATCGCCTGGTTTCAATGGGGGTGGTCATCCGATTTCGCCTGGCTTGCCGCGACCTATTTCGTTATTCAGGCTTTGGATGGAAACGTTTTAGTACCACTGCTCTTCTCTGAGGTGGTTAACCTTCATCCGGTAGCGATCATTGTCGCTATTCTTGTGTTTGGTGGTTTCTGGGGTTTTTGGGGGGTGTTTTTTGCAATCCCTCTGGCTACATTGGTGCAGGCCGTACTAGCAGCTTGGCCTCGGGATGTGGCTGAGGATATTGAAGAAGTGACCTGAGCCCCTGTCCCACCCGGTTGGGGAGACAGGTTGGAATAGCCTCTTGAGAGAGGCTTGTGGGACCGGCTGATCGTTACCTTATTTACCGCATGGCCCACTAGGCCAGCTCAGGAGGCTTTTTTGGTGTTAATACCAAACAGGGTCCAGAGTGGGCAGAAGGAGACCAGGCCGGTGATCAGTGGAACTGCACCAATCGCGCCTAACCAGTTGATTGGATCGCTGAGCAGAAAGCCCCATGCAAGAATGGCGAGACCGCCGATAATCCTGAGGATTCGTTCTATACCGCCTACATTTTGAGTCATGCTGTTTCTCCTAGTTAATTGATTATATATCCACCATGTCGAGATTGGATTCACTACCCGTCGTGCTGGACTGCTGTCAAAGCGAAGAATAAGGCCTGATCCGGTAAATGTATGTGACTAAGTCACACAGTGCATTGAGTTTTACTGAGTTTCACCGCTTTTTTCATTAAGACGGGCTCTGTTACTGATCCTTATCGCCCCTCTGGTTGTGGAGATCATTTGTTGCTGCTCCAGGTCTTTAAGAATGCGACTGACGACCTCTCTGGAAGTTCCGAGGTCAGAGGCTATAACCTGATGGGTGGTTTCGATTAAGCCGTTAGTGCTATCAGACCTTTGTATAAGGTAGCTGGCCAATCGACGGTCAACACGCCGGAATGCAACCTCTTCAACCACGCCTATAACTTCACTGAGTCGGCTGTTGATAAGGCCGAAAAGGTAGTTTCTCCATGCGGCTGTGTCATCAGTCCAGCGTATGACATCGGTTGTATTGATCAATAGTGCTTCAATTGGCTCTTCGCTCACTGCATAAGCAGGAAAGGGTTCGCCGTTCATGATACAGGAGGCAGTTAAGATACAGCTTTCTCCTGGACCGATTCTGTATAAGGTGATTTCCCTTCCATTTTCGCTGACCTTATAGACTTTGGCAGATCCCGAAATTACCAATGCCAGGTGGCTGCATTGGGTTCCCTGCTGACAAATAGGTTGTGATGCGGGAAGCTCGATCCTGTTAACACGATTGAAAAAGCTCTGTATGAAGTCACTATCCGATTTCTGCAGAAAATCGAAAACTTCGATGATTCGAGTGATGGTGTTGGTGTCGGTAATCAAGGCAACCTCAGAAAACTGCTGAACATTTAGAGAAGTAAATCGACGAAATCATGTTATTTAATGTGCCTCTGACACCCTGGTTGGTAAATTGAGAGGGATTTTATTACAGGTGAAATGATTGTATATGAGGCACTTGTATTCATGATGTGCTAATTTACTACATATTTGTGATCTAAGGCTCTTAAGTTACCTACATGACAGATCCAGACGCAGAAGCGATAAAAATTAAAAAAGAACGTCTTCGCTTGTTATATGCCAATGGCATAACGCTCATTATCGCGAATTTAATTGCTGGCGTGGTCTTTTTCTATCTCAACAGAGTCTGGGAGTTTAACCTGGGCATTGTCTGGGGGGGGCTGATTGCAGCGGTGCTGTTAGGTCAAACCATACTCACGCTGTTTTCCAGACATAGTCAGTTGGAGCGGTTGCAGGCATGGCGTTATGCCATGCTTCCTGGGGTTCTTTTGCTTGGGCTGCTATGGGCTGCGGCTTTGGTGCATCTACTATTCAATCCGGAATCAACCGACTATCTGGTGATCGATCTGGTTTTGATCGGTACGGTTTTCCTACTGACCGCCCTGTTACTTACCATTGATACCTTTTTCAGTATTATCTTTGTGCTGGCGGCAACACTTCTGGTAGTGCTGGTGCTGAATGGTGATAAAGGGGGGGTCAGTGAAGAGTTTCTTGCAGGATTGATTGCTTATGCTCTTGCTCTTTTAATTCTTTCTGCATGGATGACAGTCTATCAGCAAGGCTATCTACTGATTGCTGCAAATCGGGTGTTGCTACATGAGCGTATGGTTGCTTCGGAAACTGAACTGAGTGAGATGAGGAGTCGCTTGATTCAGGAAAATGATCAACGCCAATCTGTTGAGGCAGAGCTGTTTTTAGCCAAGGAGGAAGCTGAAGGTGCGAACCTGGCCAAGTCAGAGTTTTTGGCCACCATGAGTCATGAAATCCGAACCCCATTGAATGGCATTCTGCCAATCCTCGAAATGTTGCTTGAGACCAAACTGAACCGGGAACAGAAGCAGTTTGTAGGCACGGCCCTGAATTCATCACAGCTTTTGCTCAGCATCATTAATGACATCCTCGACTTTTCTAAGATTGAAGCGGGTAAGCTGGATCTGGAATTCATTGAGCTCAATCTGGTGAACACGATTGAGCAGGTAACATCCCTGATGAAGAATGCTGCCGACCGACGCAGTCTGAAACTCAGCTATCGTATCGATCGGGGTGTGCCTAAAACAGTGCGGGGAGATCCTATTCGCTTACGTCAGATCCTCACCAATCTTGTAAGTAACGCGATTAAGTTTACCGAGCATGGCGATGTAACGGTTGAGTTGTCAAATCGTCAAACCTCCCGTACTGAGGTCGAACTAATGTTCGCGGTGCGTGATACCGGTATCGGGATGACCCAGGAACAGGTAGAGCGCCTTTTCGAACCCTTTTCCCAGGCAGATGCATCAACCACGCGCAAACATGGTGGAACCGGTTTGGGGCTGGTGATCTGTAAAAGACTGACAGAGTTGATGGGGGGTAAGATTGGAGTCAAATCAACTCCAAATCAAGGCTCTTTTTTCTGGTTTGTCCTTCCAATGCGAAAATCTCTACAGGAGATACCATCTGGAAGACGTAATCTGCAGGATATTCGTACTTTGCTGGTTGCGGATACGAAAATTCAAGAGGCCAGGCAGTTGCTCTATACCCTTAAGGAGGAGGGGATGTTGGTGGAACAGACTGTGGATCAATATGATGCGCTCAGTAAGCTTAAATCTTCAGCAAATCTCGGGGTGAGCTGGCGTTATGAATTGATTGTGTTTGATGCTTCATTATCCAGTGTCAATCTGGTTCAAACCATCAATTCTGCGAGAGAAGTGCCACATATGCGCGATGTCATGATCATGGCGGTGAATGTGCCTAATGAAACATCCACCACCTACGAAGCCTTAGGAATAGACTGTCTCACTGTCAATGCTACAAACAAAGAGGTAAAGCAACGGCTAAATCGAATATTTGATGTGGAGCAGACCTCCGGGGTGGCCACAATGCCGGAAGAGATACCAGTCCCACGTATGCCCGACGATCATTTCAATTGGCTTGATAGTCAGGAGGAGCCAGAACAGGAAACAGGTGCCAGTCGTGTGGATGATATTCACAAGGATCAGACTCATACCAGGCTGGCAGGGCGTGTCTTGGTGGTTGAAGATAATCCTGTCAATCAGGCCGTTGTGAAGAAAATGCTGGAAAAGGCCGGCTTGTCGCCAATCACCTCCAATGATGGTGTCGAAGCTATTGAAGCTATGAACGAAGAGCAGTTCGATGTAGTGCTGATGGATTGCCAGATGCCAAGAATGGATGGGTATGAAACAACAGAGGCAATTCGGGATAAAGAGCAGAAGCAGGGATTGATGCGCACCCCGGTTATTGCGATGACAGCAAATGCCATGGCAGGGGATAGGGAGCGTTGTCTGGCAGTAGGTATGGACGATTATCTGTCAAAGCCTGTAAAACCGGCCCAGCTAGAAAATATGCTGCGTCAGTGGTTGCCCATGGAGGAGATGATAAGTGAGGGCAGTGATGCTAGTCTATCCGAGCCGGTTCAAGAGACTGAAGAGGCGGCGGATGTTAATATCTCAAGTGAGGATTTGTTGCATGTTGGAGATACGGGCATGTCATCAGGCGGCATGATTGATCGTAACGTTTTAGAGGAGCTATACGAAATCATGGAAGAGGATTTCGTCTCTGTGCTCGAGAGTTATCTTAAGAGTGCGCCTGGGCTAATGCATGGGATTCGAGATGCTGTAAAAGCAGGGGATATGGATGGATTGGTAAAATCGGCCCATCCTCTGAAATCGAGCAGTGCAAATGTCGGAGCCATGGAGCTTTCCATCCTGGCCAGGGATCTTGAGTTCAAGGGGCGACAAGGGGATAGCAGCGGCCTGATAGCCAGTTATAACCAGACAGCTGAGATCTATAGACGCTCTATCAGCGAACTCAAAAATATCGTGGATAGAGGAAGTATACACTGAGCGGCCCTTAGACCCTGGCACATCAAGAGATTCAAATAGCGTTAACATCAGGTGGTTGGTGTGGGTGCCAACCAATGTAGGTTTTTATTATTTCTATGTGAGCGGACATCGGTTTGTTGCCACAACTGTCCCACAAGCTTCCCCAGCTACAAAAAATTTCTCACCTCTATGGCAGGGCATGCCCAACGGCTCGCGATGGGATGTAAAAAAACAACATATGTCATCTCTCGACATGTGAAAAAAGCTAAATAAATCCAACCAACGCAATCCAGAAAAAGTAACCTGAACTGATTTGATAGGGCAGTAGTGGTCTATTGCACACGTTTAGTGGGTTGCGTCAGAGCCGTGCCCTACCAGCTGCCAGGAGGCGATTCATGAATTGAACTGGGGATACTTAAAGGTTTGCAGAAGCATAGTCAGCCAATCGAGAGCGTTCTCCTCGCTGCAAGGTGATATGGCCACTATGAGGCCAGTTTTTGAAACGATCCACCGCATAGGTCAGACCGGAAGTGGTCTCGGTCAGGTAGGGCGTATCAATTTGCGCGACATTTCCCAGACAGACTATCTTGGTTCCAGGTCCTGCTCGGGTGATTAATGTTTTCATCTGCTTTGGTGTGAGATTCTGGGCTTCATCGAGGATGATGAATTTGTTGAGGAAGGTTCTGCCGCGCATGAAGTTGAGGGAGTGGATTCGAATACGGCTGCGCAGCAGGTCTTCTGTAGCAGCACGACCCCATTCGCCACCTTCAGTCTGGGTGAGTACCTCCAGATTATCCATCAACGCTCCCATCCAGGGGGTCATTTTTTCTTCCTCGGTGCCGGGTAGAAAACCGATGTCCTCACCCACAGGAACAGTGACCCTGGTCATGATGATCTCACGATAGATATTGAGATCCAGTGTCTGCACCAATCCGGCCGCGAGGGTTAACAGGGTTTTACCTGTGCCGGCGGTACCCAACAGAGATACGAAGTCCAGGTTCGGGTCGAGCAATAGATTAAGCGCATAATTTTGCTCTTGATTGCGCGCGGTGATGCCCCAAACAGCATGCTTGGAATTACTGTAGTCTTCTGCCAATTCGATGATGGCGCTTTCATCCTGTTTTTCCCTGACAATTGCCTGGAATCCATCGTCGCCTTTCAAATAGAGACACTGACTCGGGTACCAGGATTGAGTATCGGGTCCACTGACACGATAGAAGGTTCTACCTTCCTCCTGCCATGATTCAAGCTCTTTGGTATGTTGCTCCCAGAAATCAGACTCAACCTCATCGAGGCCACTGTAGAGCAGATTGACATCTTCCAGCACCTGGTCATTGCTATAATCCTCTGCCCGGATACCAAGAACGGTGGCCTTTATGCGCAGATTGATATCCTTGGATACCAGGACGATACGCTTTTCGGGGTATTCAATTTGAAGTTCAAGTGCAGTGGCGAGTATGTTGTTATCAGGGGTGTTACCCGGTAAGGATAGAGGTAGATCCTTTGTCACTGGCTTGGTTTGAAACCTCAGGTGTCCCGATATCGAGTCACTGCTGCCATTCAGTTGCAGGGTATTCAAGGGTATTCCCTGGCTGATCGTCTCTTGGGATGCATGTCCCATCAATTCATCGAGAAAGCGACTGGTCTGGCGTACATTTCGTGCCACTTCTGACATGCCCTTCTTACCCTTGTCCAGCTCTTCAAGCACCACCATGGGAAGATAGATATCGTGTTCCTTGAAGCGGAAGAGGGCGGTCGGATCATGCATCAGCACATTGGTATCAAGGACAAACAATCGAGGTTTTTTAGTTTCAGATTCTGACATGCTCGGTCTCAATTCTCAGACAGGCGATGAGCTTCACTTCCATGAAACTCATTACATCGGTTATTAATGTATTGGTTCAGGAGAGATTTCCAGCCCGCATGGCCTTAAGCGTCTCCAATACCTCTTCAGCGTGGCCTTTCACTTTAACTTTTCGCCATTCATGACGTAAGTTTCCCTCTTCATCGATGAGAAAAGTGCTTCGCTCTATTCCTCTTACCTTTTTGCCATACATCGATTTCATTTTTATGACATCGAAGGCCTGGCATAAGGTTTCATCCTTGTCAGATAACAGATCAAAGGGGAACCCTTGCTTGGATTTGAAATTTTCCTGAGCTTTCACTCCATCTCGGGAGGCACCAAGTATGACAGCAGATTGTCGGCGGAATTTGGCAATTGCAGCAGTAAAATCCAGACCTTCTTGGGTACAGCCTGGTGTGCTTGCTTTGGGGTAGAAGTAAAGAATGATCGGTTTACCCCGGAAATCACTGAATTTTATCTCTTTATCTCCCGTAGCAGGCAGTGGGATATCAGCTACGGGTTTTCCAATGGCGACAGCGCTCATTTGTGGTGATTCCTCCTTAACCTTTGATCGGTTCTATGACTGCGTCGAGGTTGAGGGCATCACAGTAATCCATGAACTCCTCTCTCAGAACGGCAATCTGGGTTTCCGATGGTATGCCAACACTCAGGTGGACCGAGAACATCGGTGTGCCGGTGTGGGCTGCGGAATAGCTACTGGTAGTCATATCTTCAATGTTGATTTGACGCTCGGAGAAAAAATCAGCCAGTTGATTGACAATGCCGGGGTGATCCATTGAGACCACCTCAACAAGATAGGGCAGTTGATTGCTCGATTGAATCCGACCCTCTGTACGTTTGCAGATGATCGTCAGGCCCAAATCTTTTTGCAATTCAGGTACAGCTGACTCCAGTTTGGCCAGGGTATTCCAAGGCCCCTCGATCAGAAGCAGTATGGCGAATTCACCACCGAGTACGGTCATCCGGCTATCAGCAATATTGCAGCCCTCGTCCAGGATCTTTTTGGAAAGATTCTTTACGATGCCGGGTTGGTCTTTGCCGAGTGCTGAGATAACCAGAAAGTTCTTGGGTGTGGACATTGGGATCTCTTACAGTCAGTTATTGTTAAGGATTTAGTTGAGTGTACCACCAGGGGTGAGTCACAAGCGATATGTCATGGTTTAATTTTGTACCACTTGTCAGAGTCACAAGCCACAGGCTAACATTGCGGATTGATCAAAATTAGGGGTGTGGACTGATGTTTCACGGCAGTATGGTAGCAATGATCACTCCCATGAGTGAAGGTGGCGTTCTGGACGATGGCGCTCTGCGTGGATTGGTGGATTTTCACATCGAGCAGGGCAGTGATGCCATAGTGGCCGTCGGTACGACCGGAGAGTCGGCTACCCTTGATGAAGAGGAGCATTGTGCGGTTATTCGTCGAGTGGTTGAGTATGTTAACGGACGAATTCCTGTTATTGCAGGTACCGGGGCAAATGCCACCCGAGAGGCGATAGACCTGACCCGATGCGCTAAAGAGGCTGGCGCAGATGCCTGTTTATTGGTTACACCCTATTACAACAAGCCTACTCAGGAAGGGCTCTATCAACACTATAAGGCTGTGGCCGAAGCAGTAGATATACCTCAGATTCTCTATAATGTCCCAGGCCGTACCGCCTGCGATATGCTGCCCGAGACCGTTGCCCGGCTGGCCCCTATACCGAATATTATCGGGGTTAAAGAGGCAACAGGTGACCTTGACCGGTTACAGCAGATAAAGGATCTATGTAGTTCTGATTTCACCCTTTATAGCGGCGATGATGCCACGGGTTGTGAATTTCTGCTGCGAGGTGGTCATGGGGTTATCTCAGTAACAGCGAATGTGGCACCAGGTTTGATGCATGATATGGTGGCGGCCGCGTTGGCAGGCAATCGTTCTGAGGCAGAAGCCATTGATAAACGTCTGGCAGGATTGCACAGTGCACTTTTCGTAGAATCGAGCCCGATTCCGGCAAAATGGGCGATGGCTGAGCTTGGGCTTGCTCAGAAGGGTATTCGCTTACCGCTTACCTGGATGACACAGACATCAGAGCCTTCAGTGCGTGCTGCCATGCAGCAGGCAGGGGTTTTGTGAGTATCGGATACATCCTACATGCACTGAAAGTTCCGAGTAAGAAGTGCCAAACCTCTTCATGCTGTAAACTTGACGTCGAAATCCTTGTCATAGGCAACACAGTACAACCCGGCAAAACTCCTTGAATATGCGCTTAAACCTAATTTCTCTCTCTCTATCCTTGTTGATTCTGTCATTGTCTGGTTGCAGTTCTGATGGTGGATATTTCTCCGACTCGGAGCGTGAATACAGAACCCAGCAAGAGACTGTTGATGATCTGGAAATACCACCAGACCTAACCAGTAAATCCATTCAGGATACTATGGCCATACCTGGTGCTGGCAGTGCCTCCTATGAGGAGTACGCCAGTCAGCGGGATAAGCGGACTTCCGGCTCTATAGTCGCCGAGGAGATATTGCCTGAATTTGAAGGTATAAGAGTCGAACGTGATGGCGATAAGCGCTGGTTGGTAATAGACTCTGAACCGCGGCGTGTTTGGCCCAAAGTAGTGGAATTCTGGCGTAAAAATGGTCTGCTTCTGATCGAACAGAATCCACAGGTCGGCGTCATGAAAACTGACTGGCTGGAGAGCCGTGCCGATATCAAGCAAGGCTTTATTACAGAATTCTTCAGAAAAGCGTTAGGTGGGATCTACTCATCGGCAACCCGTGATCAGTTTCGGGTTCGGTTGGATAGAGGACTTGAGCAAGGAACAACTGAGCTCTATTTAACGCACAGAGGATTGGAAGAGAAGCTGAAGGAGGATATCAGTGGCGATGCAGATACCACCTATTGGACGCCTCGTGCAAATGACCCGGAGATTGAAGCCGCTATGCTTCGCAGTCTTATGGTCCATCTCGGTGCCAATTCTGAAAAGGCTAAAGAGGCAATATCAGCATCTGATGACCGAGGAGATCGTTCTCGTCTGCTGACGAATGGAGAAACACAAGAGTTATGGATCGACGAAGAGTTTGCCCGAGCCTGGAGACTCACTGGGGTTGCGCTTGACCGGGTTGGATTTGCAGTGGAAGACCGGGATCGTTCCAATGGCACCTATTTTGTTCGTTACAGTGAATTATCGGAAGATAAGAGAGAGGAGGAGGGCTTTTTCTCCAAACTTGCTTTCTGGTCGGACGATGAAGATAAGCTTGATCGCGAGGCTCAATACCAGGTGAAGCTGATACCTGATGGAGCAAGCACCCAGATAGTAGTGAGAGATGAGCAAGGCGAGCCAGCTGATGCCTTAGCAGTTGAAACCATACTCGGCTTGATTCACGAACAGATACGCTGATATGGGCCATCTATACGTTTCACTGCACTAGTGTCACTACGCTTCGCGTTTCTCGGAAGCGGCAGTCGGGGTAATGCGCTGCTGGTAGAGACTGCCAATGTCAGGGTGTTGTTGGATTGTGGGTTTGCGGCACGTGAAGTAGAGGCAAGGCTCAGCCAGTTGGCTGTTGACCCGACCACGCTTGACGCAATTCTGGTGACCCATGAACATGGTGACCACATACGGGGTGTGGGTGCCATGGCGAGGCGTCACCAGCTACCTGTATGGATGACCCCAGGCACCTTTCACAGTGACAAATACGGTGCTCTCCCCGATCTGCAACTGATCGACTGCCATGCCGGTTCATTCTCTATTGGTGACATTTCTGTACTTCCCTATCCTGTACCACACGATTCCAGAGAACCCTGCCAATTCGTATTCACCTCAAACAGACAGTGCCTGGGGGTATTGACTGATGTTGGCCATATAACGCCCCATATCACCCAGATACTGAAGGGTTGCGATAGCCTGGTCTTGGAGTTTAATCATGATTCTGAGATGTTGGCAAATGGTCCCTATCCCCGCGCATTACAAGCCAGGGTTGGTGGTGCTCTTGGCCATTTGAGTAACCAGCAAGCATTACAGTTATTGAACCAACTGCCTATTGATGGTTTGAGTAATTTAGTTGCCTCCCATATCAGTGAGAAAAATAATTCTGTAGACCTGGTCAAATCCCTGATCACCCAACATCTTCCACAATTGGAAGCTCAACTCAGCCTTGCCGCACAACATACCGTCAGTGAGTGGTTTTCTCTCCAGTAGGGGTGCCGCGTAGTAGCTTTTTAACCCCAAGGTTCGGATCAGGTGGTGTATTTTAAGTCGTTTGATTGAATACTGGAGAGCAGTTGAAGCGGATCTGTGCGTCATAAGTAATGCAGTAGATTACTGTATGCGGAAATACTTTATTAACTTTAATTTTCAGTAGCTTGACTATAGACTCCTAAGTTCACAGACTAGCGGTGTTGTCTCCTCTCCTGGCATCACCGCATAATTATAATTTCAGGAGTGGATGGAGGTTTTTCTAAGATGGCGCATATCGTTGTAGTAGGTGCCGGTACAGGTGGTATGCCCTGTGCTTATGAACTTCGCATGGAACTCGGTCGTGAACATGAAGTAACCATGATTAACGAGAGAGAGTATTTCCAGTTCGTTCCCTCAAATCCCTGGCTGGCGGTGGGTTGGCGTGATCGCTCCCATATCACCTTTGATATTCGCCCTCATTTAGAGCGGAAAGGGATAAACTTCATTGCTGATCGGGTTGCTAAAATTGATCCTGATGCCAATAAGGTAACCCTGGATGGTGGAGATACGGTCGACTATGACTACCTGGTAATTGCAACCGGGCCTAGATTGGCATTTGAAGAGGTTGAGGGCTCAGGGCCAGAAGGTTTTACCGAATCAATCTGCACCGTTGATCATGCTGAAAAGGCTTATCAGGCTTATCTCGATCTGTTGGATGATCCTGGGCATGTGGTTATCGGTGCGATGCCATTTGCCAGTTGCTTCGGACCGGCTTATGAATTTTCATTCATCATGGATTCGGATCTGCGAAAGCGGAAAGTTCGTGACAAAGTGCCGATGACCTTTGTTACATCCGAGCCCTACATCGGCCACCTCGGTCTTGGTGGTGTGGGGGACTCAAAGGGTTTTCTGGAGAGTGATTTCCGTAACCACCATATCAACTGGATAACCAATGCCAAGGTGACGAAGGTTGAACAGGGTAAGATGATTGTCGAACAGTACGATGATTCTGGTCACAAGATCAAAGATCATGAACTTGAGTTTAAATATTCGATGATGCTGCCAGCCTTCAAAGGTGTTGAAGCCGTGGCGGAAGTTGAAGGGTTGTGTAATCCTCGCGGCTTCGTGTTTGTAGATGACCATCAGCGCAATCCAAAATATCCCAATATCTATGCTGCCGGTGTTTGTATCGCTATACCGCCTGTAGAGGCGACCGCTGTGCCAACTGGTGCTCCAAAGACCGGCTATATGATCGAGTCAATGGTAACCGCCATTGTGCACAATATTGCTGATGAACTGGCAGGAAAAGAGGGTACGACACTGGCTACCTGGAACGCCATCTGCCTGGCAGATATGGGAGATACGGGAGCAGCCTTTGTAGCTCTGCCTCAAATCCCTCCTCGCAATGTCGCCTGGTTCAAGAAAGGCAAATGGGTGCATATGGCTAAGATCGCGTTTGAAAAATACTTTATCAGAAAGATGAAGAAAGGCACATCAGAACCAATTTATGAAAAATATATATTGAAGATGTTAGGTATCGGTAAACTGAAGTAGTTTACGGTAATCACAACAGCCCGGCCGTCGGCCGGGCATGATCTGCGCATGTACCATGAACTTTCTCACCGTTGCGCTTTCACAAGGGTGTTGGCGAGGCACCTCCAGTCAGGCAAAATCGTGCCAACCCAGTAGGTAAACCGAGGCATTGACAAGCGTGGCAATTCAAAGACATCAAACCCGGAGTGTTCTGGTTGGCGGAGTACACATTGGGAGTGACGCACCTGTGGTCGTACAATCTATGACCAACACCGATACAGCTGATATCGAGGCGACTACAAAGCAGGTGGCAGCACTTGCTCGTGCAGGTTCTAAGTTGGTTCGAATCACCGTAAATAATGAGGCCGCAGCCGAGGCTGTACCCAAAATTCGAGACCGTCTGGAACAGATGGGTCTTGATGTCCCTCTGGTCGGAGATTTCCATTTCAATGGCCACCGGTTGTTGAGCGACTATCCCGATTGCGCGCAAGCCTTGGCAAAATATCGTATCAATCCGGGTAATGTGGGAAGTGGTGAGAAGCGTGACAATCAGTTCGCACAGATGATCGAACTGGCTTGCCGCTATGAAAAGCCGGTTCGAATCGGTGTTAACTGGGGCAGTCTGGATAAGGGACTCGTCGCCCGTATGATGGATCAGAATGCAAATTCTGCTAATCCACTGGATGCAGATCAGATGACACGTGAGATCATGGTGACTTCTGCCCTGGAAAGTGCTGAACAGGCTCTGGAGCTTGGCCTGTCGCCTGAACAAATCGTCCTCTCCTGTAAGATGAGCGGAGTGCAGGATTTGATCGCTGTCTATCGTGAACTGGCAAAGCGCTGCGATTATGCCCTTCACCTGGGTCTTACCGAAGCGGGTATGGGTTCAAAGGGGATTGTAGCCTCCAGTGCCGCCTTGGCTGTGTTGTTGCAGGAAGGTATTGGAGATACGATTCGAATCTCATTGACGCCGGAGCCGGGTGGTGCGAGAACCCAGGAAGTGGTTGTTGCTCAGGAGCTGCTTCAATCCATGGGGATCAGTGCATTTACACCCATGGTTGTTGCTTGTCCCGGATGTGGGCGGACCACCAGTACATTTTTTCAACATCTGGCCAAGCAGGTGCAAAACCATCTTCGAGATAGTATGCCGGAATGGCGTGAAAAATACCCCGGGGTGGCCTCTATGACGGTTGCAGTCATGGGTTGTGTTGTAAATGGCCCAGGAGAGAGTAAGCAGGCAAATATAGGGATCAGCCTGCCTGGAACCGGGGAGTCGCCTTCAGCACCTGTCTACGTGGATGGAGAAAAAACTGTCACCCTTAAAGGTGAGAATATTGCTGAGCAGTTCGTTGAGCTGGTCAATGCATACGTGCAAGATCACTATCGAATGAATTAGAGAAATATAACAACCAACTGTTGGGTTAATAAGGTGCCTGGATAATAATAGATAGATAAAGAACCACAGAGGAGATGATAATGAAAAAATCCACAATAACCCTGGCTAGCTTAATGCTTTTTCTGGCCGCGCCTGGAATGCAGGCTGAAGATGAGGTGTCACCTACGGTTAATCTCAAACGCCTTTCGATGGAAGCAGCCAATCAGATCGCATTAGGTGCAATTGAAGCATGCCGTAAGCAGGGCATACAGATTGGTGTGACTGTGGTCGATCGGAATGGGATTGTACAAGTGACAATGCGAGACACAATCGCGGCTCAGATTACGCTCCCCATCAGTCGTTCAAAGGCCTTTACTGCAGCCAACTTCAATGCAGCCACCTCTGCGATGAAGGATAGGGCCAACACTCCCATCGGGCGAATAGATGGTTTGGTGATGTCTGCCGGTGGATTGCCTATACAGGCGGGTGGGCAACTGCTCGGTGGTGTGGGTGTGAGTGGTGCCCCCGCAGGTGAAACCGATGAAGCTTGCGCACAAGCCGGCATTGATCTGGTAATTGACGATCTGGAAATGGATCTCTGATTATTAGGCTGAGTTGTGTTTAATTATGTGAATGCGGGATTGTAGAGGCTTGAACAAACCTCAAGGCTGCGAGTCAGTGTCGTAGGCCGGATAAACGGAGCGCCATCCGACAATCCCCCTTGGGATCCGTCTGGTGCTAGCGAATTTGCCACACGGCCCACTAGGTTACAGTCCCGGCATCATCGTTGGTTTTTTATGAGAGTGCTGGTGTTGTTCCGCAGCAGGCAGAGTCTCTCCCTGTAGAAATGAACTGGCGGCAGTGTAGGGGTCGGTTTCACTGGTGCAGACGACCTGGATTTCCTCTTGATTCAGGCGCCTGATGAAACCCTGACCAGCACTTGCCGTCAGTAATACATCTGATTCGAACAAGGGGTGGTTCAGGCCTCTGAATTCATGCATTGACATCTCTTTGGATAGATCCAAACGATCAAGCTCAACAATTTCCCCCTGTTCATTCTGGCCAAGGATGAGAAAGCGGCGACATTTTCCTGCATGGGCAGTGATGGTGCGAAAGTTCTGGCTGGTTACGGCAATTTTCATAAATTAATAGCTCTATAGCACTATTCAAGTGGATGGTTTAACTGCTTTGAATCTCTTTTCGCTCGGATCGAAAGAGGCATTCTTGATTACGAGCGATTTAGTCCATTTTTCCATCATTGCATTGGCTAAAGGCATAGGCGCTTCGATAAATGATACTGTGATCTGATCTTCCATCTGACAGATACCGATCGACCTTGGACGGCAGGCTAATTGCTCTGGCGCCTGGAGGGTGAAACCAAAACAGAAAATCACGTTGTAGGCGGCTGATATCCCTTCTGCCAATTGACCCTCGGGTAGTTCCGAGGTGTGTTTCAAGTGATTGAAAGTGGCAATAAACTTGGCCGATTTATGTTCTGCGATTTCTGATTCTAAATAGGCAACGATCTCCTCTACCGATTGAAAGCGACAATCCGCAGTATCGATCTGAAGTGAAAATACCGGAAGCCCTATTTCCTCGATGACCTGTTGCAAGTGGCATCTCCATTGTCCATCGGTGGTGATGGCTGAACAATTGATTATTCAAGGAATGTAATGCTTACAGGTGTGTTAGGGCATTGAAAATGATCAATCCTCTGCGATTCTCTGAAGATTAGGTATATCCAGCAGGAATTGGTTGGGCGTCGTTTCAATCAGCAGACTTTGGCGTTTGAACTCAGCAATGGTCCGGCTGGCTGTTTCAGTGGTAATGCCCAGCATGGCGCCCATGTCCTCACGGGCAAACAGGCTACATTGACTCTCTTGGGTGTCTTTTACCAACCTCAATAACAGACGAGCGACCCGCTGTTTTGCTGAACCGGTAGAGAGTTCAGTGAGCCAGGCATCAGCTTCATTGAGTGCTCTCTGCCAGCGATTGAGCAGTTCCCTATAGAGTGCAGGGCTCTCCTTGCTAAGGTTATCCACAACCCTGACCGGTAGGGCGCAGACCTCTGTCTCCTGCAAAACCACGGCATCGTGTTGATAAGCCTCTCCAACGATACATTCAAGGCCGGTAATGTCTGTGGTGCGAATAAGGCGAACGATACGTTGACTCCCATCAGGCAGATATTGCACCAACTTGAGTATCCCGCTACGTACCGTGTACATGCGGTCACCTTTGTCCCCGGAGTGATAGAGCGTCGAGCCGGCGGGAAGTGTGTACTGATCTATGGGGTCGTGGAGCTTTTCGAAATCCTCTTCTGTGAGATCCGCAAACAAAACCGACTCGCGTAATGAGCATTTCAGACAGTCTGCAATCCCATCTCTGGCATCCTTAAAGGTAACGATCTTAACCATAATTATTTTTTACCACATAAATTTTACGGCTTTGAGAAGCACCTGAGAAATCTATCCGTAATAACCCGGATTGATAATCTCTGGAAATCAGTCGATTGTGCCCGTTTATAGTTACCTGAGATAGTTCGAAAGTGCTTGATTTCTTCATACATCATGCCTGTCCATGTCATTGAGTTGATAAACCGGTAGGGTTTAGCTCAGAGGAGTTGAAGTCAACACTGGCTTTCGAAAGCGTTCATTTGTATAGACTTTTCAAAACAATGAATCAGAGCTATCAAGGTAAAAACACAGCTACACAGTCAACCATACCAGATCATGCATTGATAGGCAGTGTATTTTTTCCAGTGACTGTGGAACCTGTGCAGGCTGAGGTGTATGGTTATGCTGATAAAAATCACTAAACTGAAGATTATCCCTGTTTGATACGGGTCTTTCGAGACCATCAGGAAGGGATGCAATAATTATGCAGTTAGATACAAGACCAGGTATCGCTTTGCATCCAGTGAGGGCAATAGCGCTTGCTTCCTGGAGGGCGACCTCAAATGTCGGTTTTTTTGTATTTGACCCATGGGGATGTGAACGATGAGTCACCAGGAACAGACTTCCAAACTTCACCACATAATGGTTGTTGATGATCAGCAATCAAACCTGACCAGCCTTGAGCAGATATTGAGATTTAATTATCAGGTTTCATTGGCCTCAAACGGGCAGATGTGCCTCGATCAGCTTGAACAGGATCCGCCTGACCTGATACTGCTTGATGTCGATATGCCATTGATGGATGGCTTGACGGTCTGTCGAATCATCAAGGCGAATCCATCCACTTCGCCGATTCCTGTAATCTTTGTCTCTGCTCTTTCCAGATTGAGTGAACGCCTGGCCGGTTATAAGGCGGGTGCAGATGACTACATCTCCAAGCCCTATGATGTAGATGAACTACTACTCAAGATTCGAGTTGCATTCAACAACAGGCATGATCTTAAAAATGCGGAGCAACGCTCTTCCCTGGTTCAGGAGGAGATGCAGGAGTCACTGGCGTTCAGTACTGAACTGGGGGAGCTGGCAAAGTTTATAACTGACAGTCTGGAGTGCGATGATGTCCGCTCTCTTGGTGAGCAGATGCTGACCACTTTTGAGCGATTTGGCTTGCGGGTGATCATACGCATGATCTCCAGTGGCCACTATTTTTCTCACGCGGGTGAAGTGGGCGTATTGGATCAAGAGATGATGGAGAGTATGTATGATAAAGGCCGAATCATCGATTTTGGCCATCGTACATTGATCAATACAAAATATGTCTCTGTGCTGGTGCGCAATATGCCCGTCCACAACAAACCCTGCTATCAGCGTTGGAAGGAGAATCTCAATTTGTTGGTAGAGGTGGTCAATCAGCGAATCTCAGGCGTACAGAGGCTGGTTGATAAGCAGGGAGAGCGAGAAAGACTGCAACCGTTGATTGCAGGTATTCATAAACTCATTGATGGGATACAGAATCAGGATGATAAGATTCTTAACGAAGAAGCCCCTCACCATGTCAGTCGTTTATTGATGGCTTGGGAATCGAAACAAATCTAAGCCGTTAGCTCTGTCCAATTCCAGAAATTTCATAATTACCCACCGCTTCCTTGTAACCGGTTCCACTTGAGAACAAGTTGCTCTATCAGGGTGAGAGACGAGTCTGGAGTGCTGTGAGATAATCACAGCTCAACCAGGCTATTACTTTTCGATCAAAAGCTTCTCTTTTGAAAGAACAAGGGCCTTCAAATACAGGAATATCAATGCCGTTAATAACCCTGCGCAATCTCCATTTGAGCTTTGGCGATGCGCCTCTACTGGATGGCGTCAACCTGAATATCGAAAAAGGAGAGCGTATCGCGCTGCTGGGTCGTAATGGGATGGGCAAGTCGACCTTGATGAAGGTCATCATGGGGTCGCAGGTTGCGGATGATGGCGAGCGTGTTGTCGGTAAAGGTGTTGATATCGCCCGTCTGATTCAGGAGGTGCCCCAGGATGTTTCCGGTTCTGTCTATGATCTGGTTGCTGACGGCATGGGTGATCTTTCAGAAAAACTCAAGAACTACCACCGTATCAGTCATCGTTTAGCCGAGGAGGGTGATCAGGCGCTACTGGAATCACTCGCGGAGGCTCAGCATGATCTGGAGGCCTCTGGTGGTTGGCAGTTGGAACAGCGGGTGGAAACCGTTATTTCCCGCACAGGGCTGGATGCAGATGCCCAATTCAGCGAACTCTCAGGCGGATTGAAGAGGCGGGTACTATTGGCACAGGCTTTGGTAACCGAACCCGATCTGCTGTTGCTGGACGAACCAACCAACCATCTCGATATCGAGGCTATCGACTGGATGGAAAATCTATTGCTTGGATTTCCCGGTGCAGTTCTGTTTGTTACCCATGACCGTGCATTTTTACGTCGGCTTGCCACAAGAATTCTAGAGCTTGATCGAGGCCAGATGACCGATTGGCCTGGGGATTATGGTAATTTTCTGCGTCGCAAAGAAGAGATGCTGAATGCTGAAGCCCTTGCCAATGATCGATTTGACAAGAAGCTTGCTCAGGAAGAGGTTTGGATTCGACAGGGCATCAAGGCAAGAAGAACCCGTAATGAGGGGCGGGTCAGGATGCTCAAGGCAATGCGGGATGAACGAAGCAAGCGACGTAATACAACCGGACAGGTGAAGATGCAGCTTCAGTCTGCGGATCGGTCAGGAAAGCTGGTGGTCGAGGTGGAGGATATCGACTTTGCCTGGGAAGAGTCTCCGGTAATCAAGGGGTTCTCAACCACCATCATGCGGGGTGAGCGGGTTGGTATTATCGGCCCTAATGGATCTGGCAAAACGACCTTAATAAATCTGCTGCTTGGAAAACTTCAACCTGATAGTGGAAAGATCAAACTGGGGACGCAGCTTCAAGTCGCCTACTTCGATCAGTTACGCAGCCAGTTGAATGAAGCATTATCTGTTCAGGAAAACGTGGGTGGTGGTAGTGATAAGGTTGAGGTTGATGGCAAAAGCAAGCATATCATCTCTTACCTGCAGGACTTTTTGTTCACACCAGAACGTGCGCGAGCCCCGGTACATGCCTTGTCTGGTGGTGAAAGAAACCGACTGTTGTTAGCCAAACTGTTTACCAAACCGGCGAATGTGCTGGTACTTGATGAGCCAACCAATGATCTCGATATAGAAACCCTTGAGTTGCTAGAAGAGTTGCTTGTGGGCTACCAAGGAACTCTGTTGCTGGTGAGTCATGACCGGGAGTTTCTCGACCACTCGGTAACCAGTTGTCTGGTTTTTGAAGATGGTGGCAGGATTACAGAATCTATTGGTGGCTACAGTGACTGGGAGCAAAAAAATCGGGAGATTCGGAAAAATGTCGAGAAAACCGCTCAGGAAAAGGTCAAGTCTCAGAAAGAAAAGCCGAAAAATAAGAGAGCGAAGCTGAGTTATAAAGATCAGCGTGAGTTGGATCAATTGCCTCAAATGATCGAACAGCTGGAGCAGTCACTGGGTGGTTTGCAAACACAACTGAGTGATCCCGATCTCTATCAGACCTCAGGTGGCGGGCAGGTAGAAGAGCTGCAGCAGCAGATGACAGAGGTGGAACAAAACCTGGAGCAGGCCTATGCACGTTGGGAATATCTTGAATCGCTCAAGGAGGCGCTGTGATCGGCTGTTACGACCAATATCTTGTCCTATGAAGGGTGCAGTCCTGCTTATTTTTGGGTTGCTGATTCAGACATCAGCCTGGGCTGGGGGTAGCTGTGTGGTTGCCAAGCGTCAGGGTGACTCGCTCGCCATAGAGTGGGAGGCATCCTTCTCAGAGAGTGCTGAAACTGCGCTGTTAAAAGCGAAACAACGCCTTCTTGATCAAGGCTATCGAAAAAAAGGTCAGGATGTTCACGCCCAGGCGAGTACGGATCTTCCCCACGCCTACATGATTATCGTCAAATCGGCTTACACCACCCTGCGTGGAAAGCCACGAACCAGTTATGGCTGCGGATTTAGTCCACGCTCTTCTGCAGAGGCGGAGCAGGCGGCTCTGTATGATCTGCGCAACTACTCCTGGGGCTGGAAGCAGGAGTTTGGTTATGAGGTTGTGGAGAAGTATCGTTACTAGAATTGGGCGCTGCACCAGTGGCCCACAATCACTGCTTGATTGAAGGAATCTGTTTGGAGCGTTGTAGGTCGGATAAGCGGTAGCGCCATCCGACGTTTTTTAATCTGCTAGCCATAGATGACTGTCGGATAGCGCTACGCTTATCCGACCTATCCGCGCAAAAGAGATCTCTAACTACACCTAGTCCATGACGGGGGATCGATAATCCATCCCCACTGGTGGGTATTTAAACGCCATTAAAGGAAATATGTCCTCCCCCAAAGGATTGTGATGGCAATTGCTGGCATGGTAAATCATAAAAAGCTAATATAAGGATATTCTTACCCATTCTGATTCAGACCAGGACTTTTCACCATGCAGGATCCCACAAAACAATCCGACAGCGAGCTGGGTCGTGTCGAGACCAAAGAGACCACATGCTATATGTGTGCTTGCCGCTGCGGGATAAGGGTCACTTTACGGGATGGTGAAGTACGCCATATCGAGGGTAATCCCAACCATCCTCTGAACAAAGGGGCGATCTGCGCGAAGGGCTCCTCAGGCATTATGAAGCAGTACTCTCCTGCACGATTGACCAAGCCGTTGTTGCGTAAACAGGGTGCAGAGCGAGGGGAATCAGAGTTTGAGGAGATCTCCTGGGAGCGGGCTTTCGATCTGGTTGAAGAGCGTCTTGGCAAGATACGCGCAGAAGATCCTAAGAAATTTGCACTGTTTACCGGCCGTGACCAGATGCAGGCCTTGACCGGACTCTTTGCAAAGCAGTTTGGCACACCAAACTATGCGGCTCACGGTGGTTTCTGCTCGGTAAATATGGCCGCAGGTATGATCTATACCATCGGCGGTTCGTTTTGGGAATTTGGTGGGCCTGATCTGGAACGCTCCAAGCTGTTTATCATGATCGGTACAGCGGAGGATCATCACTCCAATCCGATGAAGATAGCTCTGGCCGATTTTAAGCGGCGTGGCGGACGTTTTATCTCCATTAATCCGATCCGTACCGGCTATTCAGCCATCGCCGATGAGTGGGTGCCTATCAAGCCGGGTACCGATGGCGCACTAATGCTGGCAATCATCCGCGAATTGATCCAACAGGGACTCTATGATCGTGAGTTCCTGATTAAATATACCAACTCTGCAGAACTTGTCGTGGATGATCCTGAGCGGGATGATCACGGTCTGTTCCGTCGCTTTGAGACCCATGTCGAAGAGGGCTGTTTCGATCCGGAGAACAAACTCTGGTGGGATAGGGAGCTGGATCGTGAAATTTCCACCCATACCCCTGGTACCGACCCCCGCCTGCTTGGGAATTTCGAACTCGAAGATGGCACACCTGTAAAGCCGGCCTTTCAGCTTCTAAAAGAGCGTGTGGAAGAGTACACGGCCGAATGGGCTGCGGATATCACGGGTATACCCGCTGAAACTATCAAGCGCCTGGCTCATGAAATGGGTGTTGTGGCCCGGGATCAGAAAATTGAGCTGCCGATTCAGTGGACAGACAGCTGGGGTAACGATCACGCAAGTGTGACCGGTAATCCGGTCTCATTTCATGCCATGCGGGGATTGGCTGCACACTCCAATGGCTTCCAGGCGATCCGCTCCCTGAGTATCCTGATGACCATACTCGGCACTATCGACCGCCCCGGTGGTTTTCGTCATAAAGCACCTTTCCCAAGACCAATCCCCCCTTGCCCAAAGCCACCCAATTCCCCAGATGGTGTGCAACCGAATACACCGCTGGATGGCATGCCCCTGGGTTGGCCCTCCAAACCGGATGATCTGTTCGTGGATGAACAGGGAGAGGCAGTAAGAATCGATAAGGCGTTCTCCTGGGAGTACCCCTTGTCGGTGCATGGTCTGATGCACAATGTCATCACTAATGCCTGGCGAGGCGACCCCTATCCAATCGACACTCTGCTGCTGTTCATGGCGAATATGGCCTGGAACTCCTCCATGAACACGGAAAATGTCCGTGACATGCTCAAAGATAAGGATGAGAACGGTGAGTATAAGATTCCGTTTATCATCGTTGCAGACGCCTTTCAGTCTGAGACTGTCGCCTTTGCAGATCTGGTATTGCCCGATACCACCTATCTGGAGCGTCACGATGCGATGTCGATGCTTGACCGGCCTATCTCAGAATTTGATGGCCCAGTGGATGCAGTACGTATTCCTGTGGTTCCTCCAAAAGGGGAGTGCAAACCTTTTCAAGAGGTTTTAATCGAATTGGGCAGTCGACTTGGTCTGCCTGCATTCGTGAAACAGGATGGTAGTCGGAAATTCAGGGACTATCCGGATTTCATCACTAACTTTGAAAGCTCTCCCGGTTCCGGTATCGGTTTTCTGGCCGGTTGGCGAGGTAAAGGTGGGGAGAAGTTTCTCAAAGGCGAACCCAATCCCCGGCAGTGGGAGATGTATCAGAAAAATGGATGTTTCTATCACTACGAGTTGCCTAAATCCTATCAATATATGCGTAACTGGAATCAGGGTTACCTGGAGTGGGCGAGGGCCCATGGTATGACCCGTTATGTGGAGCCGATTACGATCCATCTCTATTCCGAAGTGTTACAGCGTTTTAGACTCGCTGCCCAGGGTAAACTGCCGGGTAAGCAGCCACCGGAGAGACTACGCAAACGGGTTGACCGAAACTTCGATCCACTGCCGTTTTACACCGCACCACTGGAACACAAGCTGATCGACAACAGGCAGTATCAGATCAGTGCCCTGACCCAGCGTCCGATGGCGATGTACCACTCCTGGGATTCCCAGAATGCCTGGTTGCGTCAGATCCATACGCACAACTATCTATTCGTCAATCCCAAGCTGGCGGAAGCGAATGGCTTTGGTGACGGTGATTGGATCTGGGTCGAATCACCTACCAACAAAGTGCGTTGCATGGCGCGGCTGTCGGAAGCGGTTGAGCCCACTACGGTTTGGACCTGGAATGCTATCGGTAAAGCTGCCGGTGCCTGGGGGTTGAGTGCCAAAGCGAATGAGTCGCAAAAGGGTTTTCTGCTCAATCATCTGATTTCGGAAGAGTTGCCGCCCTGCGATGCTGGTGAGTTTATGTCGAACTCTGATCCTGTCACGGGACAGGCCGCCTGGTTTGATGTACGGGTCAAAATCTATCCGGCTGGCAAGGATGAACCCAAGGTAACCTCACCCCAGTTTAAATTGCAAAAGAGAGTACCTGGACAGGATCCCCGTCGGGGTAAGTGGCAGGCCTACTTTGCCGGCATGTTTCGTCGCAAACACAACATTGACTAATGGTTTATTGAAATGACACAACTAGCACTCGTCATTGATCTCAACGTCTGCGTCGGCTGTCACGCTTGTGTGACCAGCTGTAAAGAGTGGAATACCTCCGGTTGGGCCGGTCCGATGACTGATCAACGCCCCTATGATGAAGATCCAAATGGAACCTTCTATAACCGTGTTCAGACCTATGAGGCCGGTGTTTTTCCTCATACTGAGACCTACCACTTTCCCAAGTCTTGCCTCCATTGCGAAGATCCACCCTGTGTTCCGGTCTGTCCAACGGGTGCCTCATATAAACGTGAGGACAATGGGGTGGTACTGGTGGACTACGACAAATGTATAGGTTGCAAATACTGCTCCTGGGCCTGCCCATACGGTGCCCGTGAGATTGATGAAAAACAGCGGGTGATGAAAAAGTGCACCCTCTGCATCGATCGCATCACGGATAAGACACTGCCGGAATCTGAACGTAAACCCGCCTGTGTATTGGCTTGTCCTACCAGTGCAAGACTGTTTGGTGATGTACATGATCCCGATTCGGTTGTCTCAGTGGCGATTCGTGAGCAGGGTGGGTATGCCTTGCAGCCTGAATGGGGTACCAAACCGGCAAATCACTATCTGCCTCGACGCAAAACACGTATCCAGATCCATGAAGATGAGCTGGTTCGTGCTGACAATCCGCTTAAGAAAGAGCAACTGCCCAGTCTGCCGGACGGTGGTGAGACTCTGGATGATGTGGCTTGGTAGTGAGTCCAGATGGACAATGAATATATGTTCTTGAATGGTGTATCGATTGAGATGGCTGAGAGCGTAATGGTCAGGCACGCTGCAAGCGATAACCTTCAAGATATTTGAGTTTCGGAGAATTAATAATGCATCCAGCCTTTTCTGTGATATTCCTGACCACCTTGATTGGTGTCGGACAAGGACTGTTTTTAGCCTTGTTCACGGGTCAACTCTACTCTCTGGCCAATTTGCTACCGGTGCAGAGTGACGTGTTCTACGCCCAGGGCAGTATCTTATCTCTGCTGTTGCTTATTGCCGGATTGATAGCATCGGTGTTTCATTTAGGTCGTCCTGAGCGGGCTTGGCGGGCAGCGACTCAGTGGCGAACCTCCTGGTTATCCCGTGAAGTAGTTATATTGCCTGTCACCATGGCCTTAACGGCTTTGTATGGCTTATTTCACTATCTGGAGTGGACTGAGCCTCTTTTTGTGATTTCACAAACCTTGCCGGTGGACATTACATTGATCATCGGTGCCGTTGGTACCCTGGCTACTTTTTTACTGTTTCTCTGTACCGCCATGATTTACGCCAGTCTCCGTTTTATCAAGGCATGGCACTCACCTTTGACTGTGGCCAATTTTCTGTTTCTCGGTATCGCATCCGGTTTTATGCTGGCGGCAGCCATGTCAGCCTATCAGTCATCCGATCTGGTGGTTTTTTATGGTACCTGGGCAGTTGTGGCGACTTTGCTTGGCGCGATCAGCCGAGGTGCGACGCTCTATCGTAACAGTGAGTTCCGTTGCAAGGTCAGCCTTCAGTCAGCAATTGGCGTACACCATGCGCAGCTGCACCAAAAGGCACAAGGCTTTATGGGCGGATCATTCAATACCCGGGAGTTCTTCCATGGAAAAAGCGAAGCCTTTCTACAGATGATTCGCTACCTCTTTCTGTTGATGGTGTTCGTTCTGCCGGTGCTACTGATTATTCTTGCTTATGCGCTGGAATCTTCTCGATTGCCGATTGCTGCTTTTTTAATTCAGTATCTTGGACTGATCCTGGAGCGATACCATTTTTTCACCGAGGCGAAACATCCACAGAATCTCTATTACCAAAGTATGGCGTAGTGCTGGTCTGTTAAGGAGGGTTTAAATATGAAGTGGCTTGCTGTTTTATTCCTGAGTCTGGTTACCTTATCGGCAAGAGCCGATGTGGTGGTTATGGTGCACGGTTATCTTGGAAGTGCCGCATCCTGGGAGCGAAGTGGTATCAGTAATTCGCTTCACCGGGCCGGCTGGCAACAGGCAGGTGTGTTGACTGCACGAGGGTTGCTGCCACTATCCGACGCAACAGGGAAAAATAAGTTTTATACGGTTGAACTTCCCTCTATCCAGCCGATCATGGTTCAGGCGCGGATCTTAAGGGATATGCTGAATGCCATTGGTCAACGTCATCCTCAGGAGGAGTTGATTCTGATTGGTCACTCAGCAGGCGGTGTTGTTGCAAGGACATCGTTGGTGATGGGTGGAATACCAAAAACGAAGTCTTTGATTACCATTGCATCACCTCATTTAGGAACCCTGCGAGCAGTTGAGGCATTGGATAAGACTGATGATATATTTCCGTTCAGTACGGTGAAATCTCTTCTTGTTGGGGAGGTCTACGATGTGGTGCGTGATTCCTGGGGCGTATTACTCGATTTGACGCCTGAGCATCCTGGAAACCTGCTGTTTTGGCTAAATCGTCAGCCGCATCCTGAAATCCACTATCTTTCAGTGGTACGTCCAGGACCCGTTGGTATGGGGGACGAGTTGGTGCCGGCAATTAGCCAGGACATGAATAATGTCACGGCACTCAAAGGTAAGGTTCAGATCCGCCAATCGCCACTCAGCCATACGCTGCATCCATTGGACGGCAAACTGCTGACGGATATCCTGGAAGCGCTTTGAGCTCTTTCTCTTGTGTAGTGACCGTTGGGTGGCGCTGCAGGGTGTGGCTTGGCTGCACTCCTGTGTGTTACCAACCTGTATCACCGAAGAGAATCTTGAACTGATAGATGTCTGGCGTACGCCAGGGTCAATCGATTGGTTATTCGGGCAAAAAACTGAGGCTGACCTCAGTCGATCTCCATGACCCTGGTAATCAGATTATCTCTGCGTCTGTCAGATTTACGTCGTTCATCATCCTGATGCAAGCCATCCCGCATAGTCCGTCTGTCTCGATTGGTGAATCGACGTTGATAGCGATGAGGCCTTAAATATAGGCCATTCACTGTTTTGCCATCAAGATTTTCTATAATTGTATCTGTGATGGATGTCGGGTTCACTTGAACAATGGCATGGTACTCAATGGTCTCTTGCTGCAGATCCTTTATTCTGATGATTTTTGAGCGTTTGATGTTGGGCTTTTTTAATAGTCCCAAAGGCGACCATCCAACACGAGCACCCTTGATGGTTACTTTTTGCACCTCTTTCAGAGTCACATTTCTGGGTAGATGCTTATAGAAAATCCACATGTCAGCCTCCAAGCTTTAGCTAATTGACACAGGTTTCTTCCAGTGAAAATTGTACCGAATCCTTTGGTAGCTGAGTCGTTATCTTGATTTCAATTATATAATAAATAGAACAAAAACTTGCCTTAATCCAATGCAACTGAATAGCAGTCTCGAAGCCAATCAGGTTAAGACTGCCACTGATCAATTCATGAATCGGTATGGGGTGTCTGGAATGATCAGGCTCTGGTTTAAAAGTGTTGCAATAGTGAGCTACTACCTCTGTTCTCTGCCTTGTCTGAACAATGTATCTCGCTAACCGAGGTAAGCAGAATTAATCGAATGCTCCTGGAAATCTATTTGGTGCTGTGTCGTTTCCGTAGTATGCCTGTGCACATCATTCATCACCCTGTTTGTAAAAGATACTTGAATACCATTGGGTAAGTCTATGCCATCAACATGGAAAAAGTGTAAACCATTGTAACTAGTGAATTATGAAATGTACGTATCTAAAACCATTAAGCTGTTAAGGTAATATTATCTAATACCATAATTCTGGTATGGTTGTTTGTCTCTGGCTCACTTATTATTAAGGTGCTGGGTTAATAGTAGTAATGAGTTATGATTTTAAGATAATTTGCATAAATGCATATCGGGAAACAGCGCCGTCATGAGATCTGTTTTTTTAATAATAATATTATGTGGATGCCTTCCACTCTCAAATCTCTACGCACTTGAGTCTTTAGTAGAAGCCAGGATGTCTGTACAAAGAGGGGTCCAGTCGGGCTTCACTCGTGCACATTCCAGGTTGGTGCTATCTGCTGAACAGGCTGGGCGTGTCATCAAGGTAAATGGGGATGTCGGCGACACGATCAAGAAGGGGGGTGCTTTTGCCTGCCTGGATGACACCTATCTGGATCTTGAATTGAGGGCTAATCGCACTGAACAGAAAGCGCTAAAAGTGGACAGTGCCTACTATCGCAAAGAGGTAGCGCGCTATAGCAAATTGGTGAAGAAAAACAGCTCTTCTGAAAGTCAGTTGGATAGTGCCCAGCGAAATTTGGATAAGACCGAAACCCAACTCAAGTCTCTATCGGTTGCAGCTGATATCTTGATGGAGCGTAAGCAAAGACTTTGCATCACTGTTCCAGACAGCTGGCGGGTAATTAAACGCTTCGTTGAACCGGGTCAGTGGGTCAATGCCGGAGAGGCGGTGGTTGAGGTTGGTGATTACAGTCGCCTTGTGGCGCCATTTGCGGTCAGCATGACGGAGTTTCAGGCTCTGTTGGCCCAACAGAAAACTGGTATTAAAGTGATACTTCCTGAATTGCAGATTGAAATCCCTGCTAGATTGATTCGAGTATCCCCCGCCTTTGACGAACAGTCACGCAAGATCCATTTCGAACTGGAAATATCCAAAGGATTGCCTACATATAGGGGGGGCTTGCGTGTTGAACTGGCATTAAATATTCCTAGCCGTTCCGGAGCGGTTTTGGTTCCTGAGGGTGCACTTCAGCAGCGCTATGAGCAGTATTGGCTTACGCAGCCGGACGGAACCGAAATATCTGTAGTCTATCTTGGCCGATCAAATGGTCCAGATAAGGGCTGGGTACGTGTTGCTTCGCCTGAAATCAAACCAGGGGATCAGTTCCAGGTGAACAGCGAGTAACCCATGCGTGATCTTGTCGCATTCTCACTGAAACAGCGGGTTTTTTATAACCTGATGTTTGTTGTGCTGATTGTGGTGGGGTTTATCTCTCTGTTTGTATTACCTGCGGAGCGTTACCCCAATTTCGGTTTCGGTGAAGTGATTATCTCCACTGTTTATCCCGGCGCCTCTCCTGTTGAGGTAGAAAGTCTCGTCACCCGCAAGATTGAGGACGCACTGGAAAAAGTCGATGACGTAGAGTGGATCAATTCTACATCGTTTAGCGGACGATCCAACGTTCGACTCAAATTTATTGATGATTCAGATTACGACATACTCTTTAATGAGGTTCGCTTCGAAGTATTGAACATCATCAGCGAACTGCCGGAAGGCGTCGATCCCCCGCAATTACTCAATGCAAAGGTTCAGGATTGGCTACCGGTGATATCAGTCAACCTGTTGGGTGACCAGAATAACCGAGCGCTCGCCTTGATGGGAGAGGAGCTGAAGACAAGGATTCTGAAGGTTCCTGATGTACAGCAGGTCGAATTTTCCGGCAGGCAGACACAAGAGTTTCATATCTATCTGGATGCCCATAAATTGCGCGAACTTGGTATCAGTTTCGATCAGGTTGCTTACGCATTGACCGGTGCCAATCAAACCATTCCATCTGGTAAATACACCAACCAGAGTGGTGAGTTTCTGGTCAAGATGGATGAACGATTCTACAGTCTGGAGCAAGTTCAATCGACCGTCATACGCCGTGATGCTGATGGTAGCTTTCTGCGAGTCGCAGATCTGGTGACCCGTATTGGAATGGATTACCGGGATTCTATTGTTATCGCTTCTGTGAATGGTAAACCCTCTTTAGGTTTGAAGATCATCAAGTCTGATCAGGGCAATGCCATGACCATTAGGGATGAGGTATTCGGCATCGTCGAGGAGTTTCGCCCGATACTCAAGGCACAGGGTGTCGATCTGGTTTTAACTCAGGACTCGACTGTCTATATCAAGGATGGTCTTAGCACCCTGGGCATGAATATGCTGGTCGGGATATCCCTGGTCTCTCTGATCATCTGGTATTTCATGGGAATCCGGAATGCAGGACTTGTCACCGTTGGAATCCCGTTCTCATTCATGATCACTATGTTGATTATGTATCTGACCGGTAACAGTCTGAACGAGATCACTCTGTTCTCATTCGTTCTGGTGACCGGCATAGTGGTGGATGACGCTATTGTAGTGACTGAAAATATCTACCGCCATGTACAAGAGGGTAAGCCGCTACGGGAAGCGATTATCATTGGTACAAGCGAAGTCGCACTACCTGTGATCTCTGCCACCATGACCACAGTGGCTGCGTTTCTGCCGATGTTGATCATGACTGGATCCACCGGGCAGTTTTTTGCTCTGGTTCCAAAAGCGGTGACATTCGCGATTGTTGCCTCATTAGTTGAGTGTCTGCTGATATTGCCAATCCACTATCTCGATTTCGGGCCTCGTGCCCAAAATGCTGTGAAACTATTGGAACGGGACAATCTGGTGATGCGGGGTGCACGCCGTTTTACCGATTGGTTACTGAATCTGACTATGCATTATCGGGCGCTGTCGGTGATAGTTGTGATGTTGTTGTTTGTCGTCTCGGTTGTGATTATCGGTCTTTCAGCCAGCGGTAAAGTACCGTTGGTGCGAATTCAGTTTTTTCCGGATGATTACAAGATTTACTACGTCGACGTAGTAGGGCCGAGTAATATTTCAATCGACGAAGTTAACCAGCGGGTGAAACAGATCGCAGAGACTGTAATGGAGGATGGGCCGGGTATGGCCAGTGCCGCTTCAGGACTTGCCGGGATGTATTTCAATGAAGATTACGAGCCGATCTATGGTAACAATCATGGTTCAGTGATTGTTACTATGCCAAGTGTAAAGCAGCAGACCTTCGATGATCCCCTGCAACACTTACAACGCATGCGCGAAAAACTAAAACCGATCTACGAGACAGACGGTTATGAACTGCATGTGCATCCCCAGAATGATGGCCCGCCCAGTGGTAAGGATATCAATGTACGTGTAGTAGGGGCTAATGTGGAAGCCGTATCAGGGCTTGCCAGAGTGCTACTGGATTATATGCGGGAGTCGCAGGATATCGGTCCCAATTTAATCGGCTTAAATGATGACAGGGGCGTTCCGAAGCGTGTTTTTCGTCTTCAAGTGGATCAGCAAAGGGTAGCGGAATTCGGCCTTGATAACATTCAGGTGGCTCAGCTGGCGGCCAGTGTATTGGATGGACGCTATCTGGGGAAATATCGTCATATCGATGAAGAGGTCGATATTAAACTGCGTATCGATCCGGGTGCTTTGAATGAGCCGGAAAATGTACTCTACATCCCTGTGATCGAAGATGCAGACAGGCCTGTCTACCTCAGTGATCTTGTACGGATCAGATCCTACAATGAATCGGGCGAGATCAAACGCTACCAGGGACAAAGGGCGATCAGTCTCAAGGCGGATATTCGTGAAGGTTCGCCCACCTCAACACCGGCAGTGGTGAATGCAGTTAAAAATTACTACGAGACGATCCGAGATGACTATCCTGGGGCCACAGTAACTTTTGGTGGTGAGCACGAAGATACCCAGCGCTCCTTCCAGTCCCTGGCTTATGCTTTCATAATTGCTGTGTTGGTGATGTATGTGATTCTGGCAACTCAATTTCAGTCTTACCTTCAGCCATTAATCATTCTCTCTGCAATTGTATTTGCACTGATTGGCGTGGTGTTCGGGAAGCTGATTACGCAATCTCTGTTTACGGTAAACAGTTTTATTGCTGTTATCGGTGTGGCGGGTGTTGTGGTTAATGATGCTCTGGTGTTAATCGATTTTATCAATAAACGCTATCGAAGTGGTATGACACGACGACAAGCGATTATCGAAGGGGTTCACATTCGCCTTCGTCCCATTCTGTTGACTACCCTCACTACTAGTCTTGGTTTGCTGCCAATGGCGATAGGTTTCCCTAGTTACTCGTTGGTATGGGGTACCATGGCCTCAACCTTTGTTACAGGCTTGGCTGCTGCTACCGCTTTGACACTGTTCATCATTCCCGTGTTGTGGGATCTGTTTCAGGGTCTGCAGGAGAGGATGCAAAGACGCAGAGGTGAAAGAGTCGGAGAGACCCCTGATTAATTCTGGGTAGAGTGCATGGTGAGTCACCGATATCGATTATTAGCCTCCCTTCTATCTCAGGAGGGTGTTGTAAAAGTATGTCGCTAATATTCGTAAATAGATTTTGAGTACAAAAGAACGCTAGTTTTACAGGTGTCAGTCCTTAATGGTGGGGCAGGGCCCCACCCTACGACTTTTGCGATACCCTCCTCAGGAGAGTGTTAGTAGTCTACTAAGTCGGCCGATCTGAATCATCAATGTTTTTGTGTTAGCTTGCCGGTTTGTTGCGTGCTAACCTGCTGCCCCCATTATGAAACTACTTGCCATAGAAACCGCTACTGAGGCCTGTTCTGCTGCACTTCTCGTCGACGATGAGGTGGAACTGCGCTATGAGATCAAACCAAGAGGGCACAGTGAGTTAATTCTCAGCATGATGGATGAGTTACTGGCTGAGGCGGAATTGACGCCAAATCAGTTGGATGCGATGGCGTTTGGTAGAGGTCCTGGCTCATTTACCGGGGTACGGATTGCCACAGGGGTGATACAAGGTGCTGCCTTTGCTGCTGATCTGCCGGTGGTTCCGGTCTCCACGCTGGCTGCGCTGGCACAACGGGCCTACAGGGACAAAGGAGAGCCCAATCTGCTGGCAGCATTTGATGCCAGAATGGGAGAGCTCTACTGGGGGGCTTTCCGGGTTGGTGAAAATGAATTGGTCAAACCACTGTTCGAGGAGCAGGTTGCCTCAGCTGATCTGGTGCGACTGCCTCTGGATCATGAATGGTATGGCGCTGGATCGGGTTGGGGTGTATATGGTGCCCAGCTAGGGGAACGACTGGGGGAATCCCTGCTCGGTTATAAATCGGAAATCTACTGCAGTGCTATGGATGTCGCCAGACTGGCAGCTGCAGGTTTTGATGATGGTTTGGCGGTACCGGCAGAACGGGCGCTGCCGGTCTATCTTCGGAATGAAGTGGCCCATAAAAAGCGATAATCTCAGTCGAGGCTGAGGAAAAAACAGAGCTGAGATTATTAACCCGGCACCCTATTAGATATGTTCGGGGCGAAATAGTTGGGTCAGAAACCGAATCCGATTCCGATACCACCATAACTGCTTCCACCGCTGCTGGCACCAAATCCGAAGTGGATTCTCGGCTTTGACCTGGCTCGTGTCTCACTCTCCTTGGGCCAGAGTGCCAACTGATCACAAATCAGAATTGGATAGTTGTAGTCAGCCTCACCGACCAGTCCGGATCGAACCTCTAAGAATTGCCCGGTCGCTGTGACAAGTCGCCCGGAAGCATAATCTCCGCTTTCCAGATAACCCTCCTGTCTGGCAATAAAGCGACCCATTGATGCACTGCTGATATCAGGCTTGCCCTTCTCATCGAGTGTGTATGCCAATATTTCCACCTCACTGACCTGGTTCAGGTTTTTGGTGGTAATGATAATACCGCCCCATTGAATATCATGTGCAGGAACGGGAACGCCTTGAGCAGCCTCGTTTGGCGGCAAGCTTCGGTCGGCAGTGGGAATGACCGGATTACTGCTGCATCCCCAAAGCGCTATCAACAATCCCAGGATCAGTATGCGAACAGACATTATACGCCACTACCAGTAGTAAGGGGTTCTGCGCCAGTAGGGGTAGAAAAAAGGATCGTAGAAGGGGTCATAGTAGTAATGGGGATGGTTGTAGACCTGCTGTTTGGGCCAAAGGTGATAACTGTTTACCCGCACTTTGGGGTAGGTATAGGGAAACTCGCCGACAGGCTTCTCCACTACCCCGTCAACCTGACCGACTACGGTTATCTTGCGGTCCTTTGGAAAGTCCTGAGGTTCCAAAAAGCCATCGATGCGTGCAATGAAACGACCGCGGCTGTTGCTACTGGTAATGGGTTTGCCTGATTTGCTTAAACGTTGGGAGAGAATCTCTATGTGGGTTTCATCTGCCAGATTCTCTACTGATATGATTTCACCACCCCAGCGTACGCGGGCCTCAGCAAATTGTTCCGGGGTTTGTTGGATCTCATCCACCCGGATATCACCATCGACAGGGGTACGAATGATTAGTGGAATATTAGATGCACAGCTGCCGATGAGTAGGCTTCCGGCGATAACCAAGATGACACGTCTGCTTTTTCTATTCATGCTTCCCATTGCTTCCAGGCTTACTTGTCTCAACTTTTTTGACTGCTGGGTCGATGGTAAATTCCTTTGGTCATATTAACCCGGCACCTTAATAGGTTAACGACACATCTCCTGTCATTCGATAATACGCTCTTTTTTAGCCTCTTCCTGATAATAGTAGTCATATTTCCGATGCATGTGATTGGTAAAGCTCCAGGCTTCACTGTAGGAGAGCCCACTGTTCTTCGGAATAATGACCTTCACATAGAGATTTTTATGTTTCCCTTTGAGAGCGGAGAGGTTCTTCTCCAGTTTGCTTCGGGAGATAGATTTGAAGCGGCTGTCCTGCGGACCCTTATACTCTATGCGTGTATTTTTACCCTTTTTTGTATAGCGTACTTCGACCAGAGTTTTACCCTTGGCGGTTCGTGCAGGTCGCAATAGCTTGTTGTACTGGATCTTGAGTTCGGAATAATCCTGTTTCAAATCTGTTATCTGGTCATCCCGTTGTTGATTGACGCTCAGGGCTTCCAGTAGCTCTTTTTCTTTGCTCGAAAGGGTGATTCTTAGCTGCTCCAGGTCCTGGCGTGTCTCGGTCTCTCTGGTATTTGCCTGCTCAAGGTCACTTCTTAGATTGTTGATGCTGAGATTGGCTTCGCTGACCTGGTTTCTCAGCCGATCACTCTCTTGGCTGAGGCGCGTGATCTGAGTGTTGAGTAGTGTGCGCTCATTACTTAGCGTGTTGACTCGGCTGTCGAGTTCATCCCGCTCACGGTTCAGTTGATTGATTTGATAACGCTGGCTTGAGATGGCTGCTTCCTGCTCTTCTGAACGTTCACTCAGCTGCATCAGTTGCATGCGTAGCATGGTCAGTTCATGCTCCCGCGCAATTAACCGCTCTTCGAGGGTCTCATTCTCCTCATCGGTGGAACGCACCAGTTCCATTGCCTGCTGTTCAGATTCCATGGTTGACCGTAATTGGCTCAGTAGCTCCATGTTACGCAGCAGCAGAATCACCATGGCCAGCATGAATATCATCACGATCACGGTCATGATGTCTGTGAAAGAGGGCCAGAAACTGTCTTCGCCCTGAGCGCCCTGGTTATTGAGACGCAGATCGATGAAGCTATCGTCCATCTCGGTCAATCACCCTCGTGCAGGCGGAAGCCCAGTTTAAGAACGTGTTTGATTTCTGACAGATCGTTGTGAATGGCTTCGTTTTTCTCCTCGACACTACCCAGAGACTCTAGCATCCGCTGTTCGATGGTCTCGAATTTCTCCTGAGACTTGCTCATCTGGTTGACCAGCTCCTGGAGCGAACGTACCAGACCGGTGAACTCATACAGGGCGCTGTCGGTCTGAACCTGAAATCTGGGAATCAACTCATTCACCGTAATCTGCTCAACAGCACTGATCAGATTAGTCTGAACATCGCTGAGTTTGAGGTGAAAATAGCCGAAGAACATGAAGCAGATGATTGCAGTGATGGTAGTGGATAGCGCGGTGGACATACCGTGTACCACCATGCCCATACCGCCAACATTGATTGATGTGGCGAGTAGGTCAGATGCGCCAATCAAGGCGATGGAGAGCGATACGATGGTACCGAAAACGCCGGTGAGTATGAGGATGTTGTTGATGAATTTGGGTAAGCTGTTACGGGTACTCTCACTAGCCACCAGGGTCGATGCCAGGGAGCCGTGATTGATCGGGCAGTTGGCCTTGTGCAGACCCTGCATGGTGCGGTAGCGATTGGAGATGATCGCCCGTTTATGGATACGTTTCAGGGGATCAGCTTCACCCTCCCGTAGATTACCTAGGAATCTGATCAGTGCATTCTCTTCAGAGGCATAATGCAGAAATATGGCGATCATGCGTAAGATACCGATCGAAAACAGACCGACAATAGCGCCATTAATGATTAATCCGGTGCTGGTGAGCTGATCACGGAAGTAGACTTCATTGATGAACTCAAATTTCCACACCATGAGTGCCGCGATTATTGCGGACAGGAGAATCATCCGGATTAGAATGTTGCGACTGAAATTTCGACGCAGCTGTATGCTTCCCAAAGCTCTGCTCCCACCAAGATATGAAATAGACTACACAGTGTAACTCAGTAGCCGTGTTTCATGGAATAAATCCTGATACATTTGCTCTAAGCATTATTCAATAGAAAGGTTGTGCAGATGCTTCAAAATGATAAAACGACTGATGCTAGGCAAGCTTTATTGCAGATCTATCAAAGCGCTCTGACCAGGGTGGAAGGTAGAACTGCAGTTGCCAGCTGGCTACAGAACAACCCGGTTCCGTCCGAAGTTCGAATGATCGCCATAGGCAAGGCAGCCCAATCGATGGCCTTCGGTGCTCATGACGTTCTAGGGGGTAGGATTCGTCAAGGCTTGGTCATCTCTAAATATGACCATCTGGATCATGAGCTATGCCGTCTGAGTGGCTGGGAGTCGATTGAGTCAGCTCACCCTGTGCCTGATGATGCCAGTCTGAAGGCCGGTGAACGCCTGCTGAAACTGCTCTCTGACGAGAGCAAGTTACCCCTGCTGGTACTGATATCCGGCGGGGCTTCAAGCCTGGTGGAAGCCCCGGTAGATGGTGTAGATCTGCCGTTTTTAGTACGCGTCAATCAGTGGCTGTTGGGGAGTGGTCTGGATATTGTCTCCATGAACTGGGTGCGCAAGGGCCTTTCCCGCATTAAGGGGGGAGGACTTTTAAACTGGTTGAATGGTCGTGAAACCCATCTGCTGGCAGTTTCCGATGTGCCTGGTGATATCCCTTCAGCCATAGGCTCAGGGCTTCTTAGCCCTGATTCGGATCTGCAACACAAGATCTCCACCCTCTCTCTACCGGACTGGCTGAGTGAAAAACTGGCTTCAGGTGCGCAACAACGGGCATTAAAGGAACCACTCCTTGAACCGCCTCAACTGCACATTGTGGCCAATCTGGAGGCAGCAAAAGCAGCTGCTGCACAGCAAGCTAAGGTTTTGGGTTACGAGGTTGGTGTGGAAACAGAATTTTTAGATGGGGATGCTACACACACGGGACATAGATTGGCCAAACAGATAGTTGATAACCCCCCTGGCATCACGATTTGGGGGGGTGAAACCACTGTTAATCTTCCTGAGAATCCAGGGAGAGGCGGACGAAATCAACATTTGGCGCTGGCCGGGGCTGAGGTTCTGGCTGGGTCTCATGAATGTCTGCTGCTCTCAGTAGGAACAGATGGAACAGATGGGCCTACAGAAGACGCAGGAGCTTTGGTTGATGGACAGACCATCGATCGTGCAGTACAGGAGGGTTTTGACGTAGTGCAAACCCTGACAACTGCGGATTCAGGACGGTTGCTTGCTGCTAGTGGGGATCTCATCACCACAGGCCCCACTGGCACCAATGTTATGGATTTGGTGGTTGGGTTAAAAATATGAATCTGGAAGATTCACTCTATCAGGCCGCCAGAGCCTGCCTGATGTGCGACTCAGTCGATGAAAAATTGGCAATGACAGAAGAGACCGCCAAAGCCTGGGCAGAAGGTGAGCTGACGCTTACAGGTTGGACAGATGCCGATGCAATTACTCAGGCTGGCCATCCGCAACGTCCTGAGCTTGTAGATCCCAGTCAGTTACCGAGACGTGGTGTGGGTAGCGATGAGGGGCGTCTTGCACTGATTCATGCCATTGCCCATATCGAATTCAATGCCATCAATCTGGCATGGGATGCGGTTCAACGCTTTCCTGATCTACCGCCGGAGTTCTATAACGACTGGATTCAGGTGGCGGTGGAAGAGGTGGACCATTTTCGGCGGCTAAGGGTACGTCTGCGAGCCGGTGGCGTTGATTATGGTGATTTCCCTGGACACAATGGTCTGTGGGAGATGGCAGTGCGTACGGCTCATGATCCACTCGTGAGAATGGCGCTGGTTCCACGCATGCTGGAAGCCCGTGGGCTTGATGTCACACCAGGAATAATGAATCGCTTCAGTAAGATCAACGACCTGCAGACAGTTGATGCTTTGGAAGTTATTCTGCGGGAAGAGGTGGGGCATGTTCAGTTCGGTAGTCGCTGGTTCAACTATCTCTGTCAGCAGAGGGGGCTGAATCCGGAAGAGACCTATTTTGATTTGTTGGAAAATTTCCTTAATGGAGAGATCCGATGCCCACTACATCACCAGGCTAGACTGGATGCAGGATTCAGTCAGTCAGAGCTACAGAGACTGGAGGCGCTATGCAAATGAGAATCATCAGAGACCACTTAATAGTGATCTGGATCCTTTTCTGTGTTCCGCTTTCCTCACCACTTTTGGCAGAGCAGCAACAGGCTGAGCTGTTGCAATACCAGGTTAAGGAGGCTGACCAGGAACCCTATCTCAGTCGGATTTTTGTCACCCCCCTGATGATGCGCATTGATCAGGGAGAGGATGCGGATGGTTTTATTCTCTACGACCGTCGTCAAAGCGTGATATACAGTGTCGATTATGAGGAACGGACAATTCTGGTGATCGAACCCAAACCTCAAAAAGATGCACCTATGGTCTCTCCACCGAAGGTCACAACTCAGGCCCTGGATGTGAAAGATGCACCAATGGTGGCTGGACAGAAACCCCAGCACTGGCGAATGCTTGTGAATGATCAAACTTGTCAGGAGGCTTTGACGGTCTCCGGTGTAATGATGGAGAGTCTTGCTGCCCAGAAAGAGTATCTCCAGTTGCTGGCAGAACAGCATAAAGTCAGTCTTGGAGCGATACCTATGACCTATCGGGATGTATGTGCGGATGCAATGCAAGTCTATGCGCCGACCATATTGTGGGACAAGGGGTTGCCTCTGCGTATCTGGGATATCAATAATAACCAGCAGATTTTAATCGACTTTTCTCAGTCTGAACCTATATCAGAAGAGCAGTTTAATCTGCCAGATGATTTTGAACGTGTACCAATGCACTAGTGGAATGTGCGCGAATGCCGCATCTCACTCTGACAGGTAGAGTGGGGCGATGACCCACCAACTGCAGGCCAATGTTTGAGAAGATATCTGCCAGCAACCCACAACCTTTCTTGCCCCCTGGCTGGAGTTCACCGCTGAGATATGAGGTTACTAGAGAGCTCCAGTGGAGTAATGACTAGTGGGCCATGTGGTAAATAAGGTAACGATCAGCCGTTCCCGCTAGATATTAATCTGGAATTAGAGTGGATTTCAATGACTGGTAGGTTGGATAAGCGGAGCGCCATCCAACATTTTCAGGTGGTACCCGCAGGAGATTGTCGGATGGCGCTCCGCTTATCCGACCTACATCAGGTTATGCATTAAGCCATCTAGGAGACAGACACATTCTTACTAAATGAAATATTTAGGACTGGCCGGCCAATTCAAGTGAGTGCAACGACGCTGCTGAGGCTTGTGGGCCGGCCCGAAGGGAGCCCCGCTCATCAGTTAATGCTGCGTTGTACGCCTTGCCTTGACTGATGAGCGGGGCTCTGATCATTACCTTATTTACCGCATGGCCTGCTAGAGGCGAAATGTCTCCCGACTCAGCACATTTTTCGCTACACAGATGATTTCTGCATGATCTGCATGCCACTCTCCAAGCACATGGCGTGATACTGAATGTGAACCGAGCTGGAAGGTGTGGTCAGCAGGTCTGTGGGTGTGTCCATGAATCAGACATTGAGCCTGATGTTGTTGTAGATAGTCTTCTACAGTCAGCTGATTGACATCCATGATCGCTTCGGATTTGAGTGAATTTGCCTCACCGCTTTTGGCTCGGTAATCCTGAGCAATGGTGATTCGTTCAGGGATAGGCAAAGATAAGAAATGGTTGACGAAGGCGGGAGCTCGGATCTCCTTGCGAAACTGTTGATATGCCAGGTCATCGGTACATAGCAGATCCCCATGCATCAATAGTGTGGGAATCCCGTTGATATCGACCAGATTGGGATCCGATATTAATTCTGCTCCGGTGTCGCGACAGAACGCTTCTCCAATCAAAAAGTCTCGATTACCGTGCATCACTTTCAACTGGGTTCCAGCATCTGAGAGTCGTTTAAGCGCCTGTTTGACCTCAACCAGGATGGGTAGTTGAACATCATCTCCCAGCCAGGCGTCAAACAGGTCGCCGAGAATATATAGAGAGTCAGCTTGCGGGGCTCTGGACTCTAGAAAACGGTTAAATAATCGCAGCCTGCCTGCCCCTTCGGCAGACAGGTGCAGATCAGAGATAAAGAGCTGATGGGTCACTCTGTGATTTCAGCCTTTTCAATGATGATATCTTCAGCAGGCACATCCTGATGACCGGCCTGTGTGGTGGTGGCGGTGCCTTTCATCTGGTTCACCAGATCCATGCCGGCAACTACTTTGCCGAAGACACAGTAACCCCAACCATCCTGACCAGGATGATCAAGAAATTTATTGTTTGCAACATTGATAAAGAATTGCGCTGTAGCGGAGTGTGGCTCCATGGTTCTTGCCATGGCGATGGTGCCGGCTTCGTTGGAGAGTCCGTTTTTGGCTTCATTCTCAATAGGATCTCTGGTCTGTTTCTGGACCATTCCTGGAAGAAAGCCACCGCCCTGGATCATGAAGTTATCGATCACCCGGTGAAAAATTGTACCGTCAAAGAATCCGTCCTGGACATATTGTTTGAAATTTTCGCAGGTTTTGGGCGCTTTCTCTTCGTCCAGTTCGATTTGGATAGGGCCTAGATTGGTTGTCAATGTGATCATCAGTTTTCCTGTCAGTTTCTTATGGTTGATCGGTCAGTAGCATTTCACTCGATGATACTGACTTTTTCGATGGTTACAGTACTATTGGGTACGTCCCGCATACCGCCGCTTACACCTGTTGGCTGTTCAGCAATCGTGTCTACCACATCCATACCCTGGACGACCTCGCCAAATACAGCATAACCCCAACCATCGCGACTGGGATAGTCAAGGAAGCTATTGTCTTTGTGATTGATGAAGAACTGGGCAGTGGCAGAGTGGGGTGCTGAGGTGCGTGCCATTGCAATTGTGCCTTTTTTGTTTTTCAGGCCGTTTTTAGCCTCATTTTTGATTGGATCCCGGGTCCCTTTTTTCTTCATATCGGCGGTGAATCCACCACCCTGAACCATAAAGTCTTTAATGACGCGATGGAAGATAGTACCGTCAAAGAAACCATCCTGGGCGTACTGTACAAAATTTTCCACTGTTTTAGGTGCCTTATCCCGATTCAGTGAAAGCGTGATATCTCCCATGGAGGTCTTCATCAAAACCTTTACTGGTTCAGCCCAGGCATCGGTGGTCAATGTAAAAAGAAAAGCCACGGATACCATCAGTGATTTATACATTTTTTTCATAACATCCTCATGTTTATGGTTCTGAAACGGGGCAAGTGTTGGAAAAGGCCTGAGCCAATGCCGATTCAACAAGGGGTTCCTTATTATTAACCGGACAACCGATTATGGTGTCGGTTAGAACTATTCAGGGTGCATAATAACGATTAAAAACCATCATAACAAAGGGGGAAATGTTCTATAAAGGTGAAACTACTCAGAGAGGAGTAAACGCGGGTTAAAGGGGGGGCTGGTAATAGACAATGAATCTGTTGCACTGTTAACAGAATCTGAAAAGGCAAAAAGCCCGTAAACCATGAAAAAAATCAAGGCCTACAGGCTTAGAGGTGCTTATCTGGGTCTGTTTTAACGACAGATAATCAGTTGTCTTTCGCTCCCTGGCTTATCCAGTGCTCAATTTTTGTGATCTCAGCTTCTGAGAGCGCTTCTTTACCGTGGGGCATACGTATGGATGGATCTACTTTGCCGGAAACGAGACGATAAAAAGAACTGGAGAGGGGATCTCCCGCAACAACTACAGGTCCAAATTTAGTGCCTTTCATAATGCTGGTGTAGTCTTGTGTTATAAACCCACTCGCTTCAGCACCGCTACCACCAGCCAAATGACACTCAGTGCAATATTTATCGATTACTGGCTTGATTTCAGATTTAAAACTGACCGGTGCCGGACCGGCACTACAACCCACCAGCAATACTGTTGAAAGGGTTGATAATAAAATCAGTGTTTTAGGTCTGAACATAGAGAACTCCTTAAGAATTATGCTTATTGTAGGCCTTGGCAAAGTACTTTTGGTTTGCAGGACTACCTGAAAATTGCCAACCAAGGTTTTATCCGATTTCCGACGCTTCCATTATAATTCTAGATCAGGAAGTGGCGCCAGAAAGAAATCGCTATCCAAGCTGTATTGCTCATCCTATTTCAATGTCATGATCCACTCAATCACGCCTTTTATCTTATCTTCGCCAGCTGGGCTGGGTGGCATCATTGCAGTACCCCATACCAGGGCTTCACCAGGTTTACTCCCGGATTTGACCTTGCCGGTCAACCGGTCGACCGCTCCAGCATCACCTGCGTATTTTGCCGCAATATCCTTGAATGCCGGGCCTACCAGTTTTACATCCACTTTATGGCATCCTGCGCATCCGGATTGCATTGCCAGCATTTCACTCGCATAAGCAGAGGGTGCGGAAACAGTGGCGGCTATAATTAAAGCATATGCGATTTTACGCATCGAATATCTCCAAAATCATTGTCATAGACAGGTCTGTTGATTTTTTCCCGTCTGCAAGTGGCTATCTTTTAGCGGGAGGTACAACCAGACTGTCTGGATTTAGTTGTGACAATCTATATTGTCGGGAGAAATTGAAGATTCTTTAGAATTTTAAGTATGACGATTAATTTATTTAGGAAGAAAATTCAAGTGTCTACCACTTTTGCCGAAATAGTATCCAGTAGTTAAAAAAAGTTTAATTATTCTGGGTTGAGCAATGGCTAAACATATTTCTGTACAATGGAAGATCGTCACGCCAATGGCGCTGATTTTCATCCTTATCATGTCAGTTGTAACCATCTATTCAGCTCAACAGCAAAAGGACAGGCTCTTGAGTTTATCAGAACATCAGATCTTTGATGTCCTGCACGGTTACCTGGATAGTCTAAACGCAATGATGTTTACCGGTACCATGGGTAACCGGGAGTTACTGCGGGATAAGATTCAAACGCGCGAAGGCGTAGTTGAAGTGCGTATGCTGCGTGCTGAAACGGTAAACAAGACATTTGGTGTCGGCTTCGATCATGAAAAACCGATAGATGATCTCGATCGTCGTGCTTTGAATGGTGAACAGATCATCCAGGTCAAAAACGTCAAGGGTGAGAGGATTTTGACCATCATCGAACCTTTTGCTGCGGTTTCAGACCGAAATGGTACAAACTGTCTGACCTGTCACCAGGTGCCAGAAGGGACCATTCTGGGGGCAGGGCGACTCAGCTTTTCGATGGGTGAGCGCGACAAGGCGATCGACCATGAGCTGTTGATAGGCGCTGGAATAAATTTTCTTGTTCTGGTTGCTGGGCTTTTCATAATCAGTGTGATTGTGCGCAAAGTCGTGATTAAACCATTGCATGGTTTAAAACAGACGATGGATCAGGTTGGTGCCAATTCTGATCTCCGTCCTAGGGTCACCTTGGGAGCCAACGATGAGTTTAGAGAAGTTGGTGAAGCAGTGAACAGTATGCTTGATCAATTTCAGCCGACCATCAATGATTTGGCGCACACTATGGATGGTTTGGCCGACTCAGCTGAGAGATTGGCCCAAGTGACCAAGGTTACCCGGGATGGTGTAGATGAGCAGGAGACAGAAACGGAACAGCTCACGGTTGCCATTGGTGAGCTTACAGTGGCTGCAGAACGTGTGGCACAGAATGCGGCAGGAGCCGAACAGGCCGCTGCAGACGCCAAGACCAACGCCAGTGCTGGAGGTGAAGTGGTGACTCAGGTCTCCAATTCAATAGTTCGGCTGGCCAAACGTGTCGATGATGCAGCTGATGTGGTTAAACGTCTCGCTGAGGGAACCCAAAACATCGGTCAGGTTTCTGAATCGATAACTGCGATTGCTGAACAGACGAATCTGTTGGCTCTGAATGCGGCGATTGAAGCGGCTCGGGCAGGTGAACAGGGACGAGGTTTTGCAGTGGTAGCTGATGAGGTGCGCAATCTTGCCCAAAGGACTCAGGAAGCGACCCATGAGATTCAGGAAATTATCGAGCAGTTGATTACTTCATCTGAACAGGCTGTGAAGGTTATGGATGGCAGTAAGCAGGAAGCCGATCAAAGTGTCTCTGATTCGAGCCGTGCCGGTGAGGCCCTGCAACAGATTGCAAGTGCAGTGGAGATGATCAGTGAGATGAATTCTGAAATCTCTACAGCTGCGTCTGAGCAGACTAGTGTGGCAAGCGAGATCAATAAGAACATCATTGCGATCAATGAAGTTTCTCATCAGACCGCAGAGGGAACCTGCCGGACACTTAAAGAGAGTGAAGAGGTTGCACAAATTTCACTGAAACTCGATAAAATGGTTAGCCAATTTAAAGTCTAAGTTTGAACCATCCCGGCTACATTTCACCAAGGTCGGGTGATAAAAGTATTGGTGGCTAAACGGCCCGGTCGTACACGTCAGTGTCGGTCGGGCTTCTTAATTTAATAAGACATTTCACTATCCTGTCCAAATGATTGGCTATGAAGGCAACAGCCTTTTCGTTAATATGCCTGATGTAGTGTCCTATACCGTTCAACGATTTTAGCGTGACGAAAAGCCATTCGGTGCTGAGCGCGTTGTGCCAGGAGTAGTGTGCCCATTCCAAGCAACTCAACTTGAGTTATTGGCGGGCCTCTAAAAAACGTCGAACGGTATAGGACACTACACTAGGTTTTATCTCAGTAGGACAGGCTTGGAAATATGCTGACAATCTATAACGATCTCACCAATAGTAAGGAAATCTTTAAATCCCTGGAAACCGAAAAGGTCAGCATGTATGTGTGTGGCATGACGGTGTACGACTTGTGCCATCTGGGGCATGCCAGGGTGATGGTGGTGTTTGATGTTGTCTATCGATATCTTCAGGCCAATGGCTACCAGGTCACCTACATTCGCAATATCACCGATGTTGATGACAAGATCATCAATCGTGCAAATGAGAAGGGGATACCCTTTACCGAGCTCACAGAGCAGTATATTCAGGCAATGCATGAGGATGCTGATGCGCTGGGGGTATTACGTCCCACGGATGAGCCTAAAGCAACCCAGCATATGGATCAGATTCTGAAGATGATTCAGCAGCTGATCGAGAGAGGACATGCCTACGCAGCCGATAATGGTGATGTCTACTACGATGTACGCAGCTTTCCCGGCTATGGCAAGCTCTCTGGGAAATCGATCGAGGATCTGCGTGCAGGTGCCCGTGTTGAACCGGGGGACGCAAAACGTGATCCTCTCGATTTTGCATTGTGGAAATCAGCTAAACCTGACGAGCCTGCCTGGGATTCACCCTGGGGTCGGGGGCGCCCAGGTTGGCATATCGAGTGTTCAGCAATGTCGACCAACGCCCTGGGTAGCAGCTTTGACATTCATGGTGGTGGTGCCGACCTGACATTTCCTCATCATGAAAACGAGATAGCCCAATCCGAAGGGGCCACTGGACACCCCTTTGTCAACTATTGGATGCACAACGGTTTCGTGCGCATCAATGACGAAAAGATGTCTAAGTCTCTGGGTAACTTCTTCACTGTACGAGAGATCCTCGAGCGCTATAAGGCTGAAGAGGTGCGCTATTTCATCCTCACCAGTCAATACCGTTCACCACTCAATTATGATACTGAGCATCTGGATAACGCTCGGGCCGCATTGACTCGATTCTATAATGCACTGCGGGGCTTACCCCTGGTGAAGGCTGAAGGTGGCGAGGATTTCAAAAGTCGCTTTTACCAGGCAATGGATGATGATTTCAATACGCCAGAGGCGTTGGCGGTGTTGTTCGACCTGGTACGGGAGATTAATCGCATCAAAGATTCGGAACCCGATTCTGCAGCAACCCTCGGTGGTGTTCTTAGAGAGTTGGGTGGGCTTCTAGGTTTGTTACAAAGTGACCCGGAAGTCTATTTGAAAGGTGGTGTATCAGCCGATGAAGGTCTGTCTGATGAGAAGATTGATGCGATGATGCAGGCACGAATCGATGCCAGAACGGCAAAGGACTGGGCTGAAGCTGACCGGATAAGGGATGAACTGCAGGATGCTGGAATTGCTTTGGAAGATGGACCCCAAGGCACTACTTGGCGTAGAAGTTAAGGAGTAATGGTGGGGCCATGCCCCACAACACAGCTAGAGGTATCAGGTAGGGTGGGGCCATGCCCCACAACACAGTTAGAGGTATCAGGTAGGGTGGGGCCATGCCCCACCAAATTATTCACCCGTCGTGCTGAGATTCATTTTGGCAGGAAGTGAACCTCCCCAATCCACTGGATAGATCCCTGCCTTCACATAACGATGAAAGCTTGACCAGGGCCAGTCAACAACCTGATCAACCAATCCGTGTTTGACGGGATTGTAATGCAGATAGTCCATATGGTTCTTAAGATCATTTTCATCTCTAAAAATGTGTTCCCAGAATCGGCGTTGCCATATACCCCCTTCACCTTTACGTTGACGGGATCGTGAGATTTGCTCCTCATCTGATGAAATATCTCTAAACTGTTTTGTGAAGATCCCTTTGATCTCATTCCATCGCTGAGGGTAAGCACTATCTCCATCAGGAAGTCTCCAAATTGTATGGATATGGTCTGGGAGTAGACAGATCGCTTCGACCTTGAAAGGACGCCTCTCTCTTACATCTGAGATAGCCCAGCGTAGAATCCTGGGTGCTCGATCTATTGAAAAGAGTGGCTTTCGATTGTGGGTAACTAGTGTAAAAAAGTAAGTAGCACCGGGTGTATGGGATCTTCGGTAGTTCGACATGTTGCCTCTCCTTGGCGTTGTCTTGAAATGACTCTTAGCAGGTTTTTGGTGGGGCATGGCCCCACCCTACGAATGGATAGAGCCGTACCAACTACAAGGGTGGGGCCATGCCCCACCAAACTTGGCGTAGAAGTTAAGGAGTAATGGTGGGACTGTACCCACAAGAGCATCAGGTAGGGCGGGGCCGTGCCCCACCAGACAATCTGTCATGATACTACTTAGATGAGCTATGAAGCTCCGCCGCTTGTAAGGTGTTTTCCAGCAAAGTAGCAATGGTCATGGGCCCAACACCACCAGGTACCGGTGTAATCCAGGAGGCACGCTCCTTGGCTGCCTCAAAGTCCACATCCCCAACCAGTTTGCCTTCATCGGTGCGGTTGATACCCACATCGATCACTATCGCCCCCTCTTTAACCCAATCCCCAGGGACAAACTCCGGACGCCCGACCGCAGCGACCAGGATATCGGCACTGCGTGCTTTCCCTGCCAGATCCTTGGTTCGGCTGTGGCAAACCGTGATGGTACAGCGAGCCGCCAGCAGCTCAAGTGCCATGGGGCGACCGACAATGTTCGATTGACCGATGATGACCGCATCCAGACCCTCGAGTTTTTGACCGGTATGGTCCAGCATGGTCATCACCCCACGGGGGGTGCAGGGGCGTAAAATCGGCATGCGCAGGGCGAGTCGACCAACATTATAGGGGTGAAAACCATCCACATCCTTGGTCGGGAGAATGCGCTCGATAACCGCCTCCTCATCGATCTGATCAGGCAAAGGCAGCTGTACCAGAATACCGTCGATGGATTCATCATCGTTGAGTTTGTCGATTATCTTCAATAAATCTGCCTGAGAGGTATCAATTGGCAGATCAAATGATTGGGAGTGAAAACCGACCTCTTCGCAGGATTTACGCTTATTCCGCACATAGACCTGAGAAGCCGGATTCTCACCCACCAGAACGACAGCCAACCCAGGCCGGCGTAGTCCAGCGGCGATTCGGTTGTCGACGCCAGCCTTTATTTTTGCTCGCAATTCGGCCGCGATCGCCTTGCCATCTAATAACTCTGCACTCATGGAACTGCCACCAGTCAAAAAAACAGGAGTGGCATGATACCGAAACCGATGCAGAGTGTCAGTGAATTCCCGTTAATCGGCATTGACCTCAGCGGGTAACGACAGTATTATTCCCACCCTTCGCTTATCCAGGTCGGTAGACTACTCACCTGGGTGGCAAAACGGGGTATAGCGCAGTCTGGTAGCGCGCCTGCTTTGGGAGCAGGATGTCGGGAGTTCGAATCTCTCTACCCCGACCAATTTTCTGCGCCCGTAGCTCATTTGGATAGAGCATCGGCCTTTAAGTGGCACACTGATGTGCAAATTAGGAGCCTTTATGGGGAATTTGAACCCATAAAGTGGATCGCACTGTATCGGGGAAACCTTAACAGGTCATGCTGATGGCAATCCCGAGGAAACCCTTAACAGGGGATCCGTAGAGACTATACGTGTGACGCCTGAGACGGTGAAGAGATAGTCCAGACCACAAACTCTGAAAAGGGGCGTCGAAAGGCGTAGTTGGTAAGCTAAGCCGAGGGTAGCAGGTTCGAATCCTGCCGGGCGTGCCAAGTCTGCAGGATTGGTTGTCGCAATACAGCCAGAGAAAAGGTTAATGGTGGGCGTAGCTCAGTTGGTAGAGCTCCGGATTGTGATTCCGGCGGTCGTGGGTTCGAGACCCATCGTCCACCCCATTTTTCCTATATTGATCTAATTTGATATTGCTTTTGGGCCATTAGCTCAGCTGGTAGAGCAGTGGACTCTTAATCCATTGGTCGTAGGTTCGAATCCTACATGGCCCACCAGAAACTGATGAAACCCGGACCTTTGCGTTCGGGTTTTCTGTTTCTACGGAGGAGATTCGAACCTACGACTTCAAAAAAGGCCTGGTTCGACAGCCGAGCATAGCGAGGCTGATCGTGGGAGCTTTGCGACCGCGACCCGAAGGGCGAGGCGCAGCCGAGTAATCCTACATGGCCCACCAGAAACTGATGAAACCCGGACCTTTGCGTTCGGGTTTTCTGTTTCTACGGAGGAGATTCGAACCTACGACTTC
>JBEVXD010000007.1:0-77144 GCA_040506275.1 Candidatus Thiodiazotropha sp. DIVDIV | reverse complement strand
AAAAAAGGCCTGGTTCGACAGCCGAGCATAGCGAGGCTGATCGTGGGAGCTTTGCGACCGCGACCCGAAGGGCGAGGCACAGCCGAGTAATCCTACATGGCCACCAGATTCCAAAGGGTTAGTGTTACAGTAAGCGCTAACCCTTTTTTCGTTTGCAGAGTTTTTTCGAGAGACTTTTTAAGCGGAGTTCAGTCGTTGTAAAACCATCATCTCCAGAATACTTCACCACGATCATTAAAATTTTCCACCGCTTCAATGAGCTTTGTCAGCTCTGTGACCTGTGCGGGAATCGGCTTACTGGTCGATAGACATCAGTTTAGTGGTGTTAGCCGCCATGGTTTATAATTGCGGTAAATTGTGATGGTTTCCTACCTTAATCATCAATAAAATAAGGGCTTATATGTTAGATAAATCCTTGCCCAATGGGGTTATGTTCAATGCTTATCCTGACAGTATTGGATTCAATCTGAGTGATACCATCACGCTGCTGCAACGCTCCGAGTTACGTGACGTCTTTTCCCTCTTCTATATTTTACCCACCTTTTTCCAAAGTGATCTGGATCGCGGTTTTTCCATCAATCGCTATGAACTCAATGACGAGTTGGTTTCAGAAGCGGACCTTCTGACGCTGAAGCAGATGAATATTGTTCTCAAGTTTGATCTGGTGCTGAACCACCTCTCGGTGCGTTCTCCCCAGTTTTTGGACATATTGGAAAAAGGTTATCACTCACGCTATCGCGACTTTTTTATTGACTGGAACAGTTTCTGGGAAGGCGAAGGTGAGATGGGGGACGAAGGCTACATTATTCCGGACGAAGCACATCTTAATAAACTTTTTATGCGCAAGCCCGAGCTTCCTATCCTGTTGGTCCGCTTTCCCGACGGCTCTGAGCGACCTTACTGGAACACTTTTTATCAGCAGATACACTATCGTAAACTGGAAGCTGATGATATCAACCACTTTCGGATGCTACCGTCCGAAGGAATACAAACAATCCTCGCTAAGGTCAATGCAAGGATTTCTGCCGGAAAGGATTTTCACAACATCGACTTGGGTCCCTATCAGGATTACCTGGAACAGGTGGTCAGCATTGTCGAATCCAAGCGCCGCTACCTGGGCCAGATGGACCTGAATGCCGAATCGGAAGTGGTCTGGGAGTTCTATGAAGAGACGCTAAAACGACTGGCTGAATTTGGGGGCAAGTTGATTCGCCTTGATGCCTTCGCTTATCTGCACAAAAAGCCAGGGCTGACTAATTTTTTCAACGTACCCGGTACCTGGGAGTATCTTGATCGCCTCAACACCATTGCCCAGGAGAATCAGCTGACTCTGTTGCCTGAAATCCACGCCCAGTATGGTAAACATCTGCACTCCGCAGTTGCTGAAGCCGGCTACCCCATTTACGATTTTTTCCTACCCGGTCTGCTGCTGGACGCGCTGGATGAGGGACGCAACATTTACCTTTTACACTGGATCAATGAGATCCAGACACAGGGCATTAACACAATCAACATGCTGGGCTGCCACGACGGCATTCCCGTACTTGACCTGGACGGTTTTGAATCTGAACCTGGCTACCAGGCTGGGCTTCTTGAAAAAGCCGATATTGATGGCATTATCGAACGCGTGCTGGAACGTGGTGGTCGGGTTAAGAATCTGTTTGGCCCTGACGGCAAAAAGATTGCCTATTACCAGGTCAATGCCACCTACTTCAGTGCCTTGGGTGAGAGCGAACAAAAGCTGCGCCTGGCACGGGCCATTCAACTCTTTATGCCCGGTATTCCCCAGGTCTGGTATCTGGATCTATTTGCGGGTAAGAACGACTACGCTGCGGCTGATCGGGGTGGGCCGGCCGGACACAAAGAGATCAATCGCACCACCTTAACCAACGAAATGGTCGCAACAGCACTGCAAAGTGCAGTGGTGCTTGATCAATTGGAAATGATGCGTCTTAGAAACACTGCAGCAGCCTTTAACGGCACCATGCAAATAGCCGATACACCACCAAACGAATTGGAGGTGTCCTGGTCACACGAGGGTGAAACTGCCACTTTAAAGGCCAACCTTGAAAGCCATGATTTCACCATTAGTCACAGCCCCGCTGTGGGTGGGGCACAACTCTACGACTACACCAAATCCTGATGCGGGATGAATATGAAAATACTTGCCACTGACCTTGATCGCACCCTGCTACCCAACGGTACCTGGCCCGTGGATGACAATGCTATTGCACTGTTTAACGAATGGACCGCAAAACAGGGCGTGCTGGTGGTCTATGTAACCGGGCGTAATCTCGATCTGACCGAACATGCAATCAATGAATATGGCGTGCGCTTTCCAGATATCCTTTGTGGGGATGTGGGCACCACCATTCGGCACTATGAAAAGGGCAACTGGGTGACAGACCGTGGCTGGATCGAACATGTTCATACCATGAGTCCACGCTGGGACAATCCGGCAATCCGCACTGCATTGAAACAGGTTACCGGCCTACGTGAACAGGAGGCCGAACATCAGAACGAATTCAAGCAGAGTTACTATGTTGATCATCAGAATCACGAGTCGATACTGGCTGATGTGGAAGGTTTGATAAGCGGAAAATTTGATGAGGTACTGATCTACAGTTTTGACTCCAATAATGGTAATGGCCTGCTGGATGTACTTCCCGCAAGCGCTACCAAACAGACATCCCTGGAGTATGTCGCCAAACTATATAAAGCGGGTAATGATGTTGTCTTTTGTGGTGATAGTGGCAATGATGTCTTTCCGCTTACAGCCGGCTTTCGAGGCGTGATGGTGCGGAATGCGGATCAACAGTTAGTCAAACAGGTCGCACAAGCCAAGCTGAACAACGACGCCATCCAGATTTATCATTCCCAGGGAAATTTTAAGGGGCTTAATGGGTACTATGTGAGTGGCGTCCTTGAAGGTGCTTATCACTACGGGTTGCTAGATGACTCGGTGGAACTTAACACCTTTTTATCATAATAATAGTGACAGTCACCTTTTCAGCACCCAATCCAAGTTCCCTTGCCGATATTGTGCTGGGTCAGACGTTTTTCCACTACAAGACTTTGCAGCTGTTTTTTATAGCGTGTCAGTGTTGACGCCCGTGATCTGGACCATCTTGCTGATGTTCAGTCGACCACGTTCTTTGGCGAGTTCGATGTTATGCAGAGAGGGTTCTGGTGGACCACATGTTAGATGAAAAGTTTAATTTGCCTATCTTCTGGTGTTTTTTGGATGAATGTCCCGGTTTACCTCAAGAAATTTTTCTACATTAACACCTGTTACTTTTCGGGGGGATTAACGACCTGGGTGTAAGGTATTGTTTCTTCCTATACTTGGAAAACTATGGGTGGCGTGATGGTTCGCTGGAATAGCATTTTGACATATTGCGCGTGCCAGGATACGTGGCTTAATTCAATTGGATGAAGAAGTACAATGGAACAAATATCTTTCCAGTTTAAATCACCTTACTCTCTGTTCAGGATTTTGACCTTATTTCTACTGGCTATCCTGCTATCGGCCTGTAGCGTCTTTGGCCCAGTCCCTGACCGAATGGAAAGACTACTGGTCGAGGGAAGTCAGAAAAACAGTGAAGTCCTGATCATTGTGTTGCCAGGCATACTCAGTGATTCTCAAGATATGCAGAAACGGGGCGTGCCCGAAGCGATCCATCGTGGCTGGCCTGAACCTGACATATTGATGGCTGATCTGACGATTAATTTCTATCGCGAAGGGCTGGCTACCACACGCTTGCATGATGAGATCGTAGCACCGGCTCGACAACAGGGCTATTCGGAGATATGGCTTGCTGGTGGTTCCATGGGCGGCATAGGTACTCTGATGTACGAATGGCACCATCCTGGAGAATTGGATGGATTAGTGCTGATCTCACCCTACCTGGGGAGGGGTGATGTGACCGATACCATTCGTGAAGCAGGTGGTCTGAAATTATGGGATTCCGGTGAACAGACGTTGGTCATGGAGAGTGACAACTACGATCGGTTGGTTTGGCAAATGGCGCAAGGCTGGATCGGAGATGAGGAAAAACTGCAGCGCGTTTGGCTGATGTGTGGAGATGAGGACAGACTCTACCCTGACGTGCTGATGCTTGGTGCCATCCTGCCGGAAGAGCGTTATTTTCCCGGTTCTGGGGATCACAGCTGGGATTACTGGATACCTAACATGGAAAAAGTATTTCGCGCTCTGGCTGAATCACGTCAAACGAGACTTTCAAAGCTGAAAACGTTAACCCGCTAACCATCTACTTCATTGCTATGTTAATAGTAGTTAAGGTTTTCGGATCAACGTCTTTTATGCTATTTATGCTTTCTCCAGGATGACACCCTCAGCAACCCGCGTGAGATTCAGGATCAGGTCCAGTTGGCTGCTACAGTTTTCTCCGATTCCCCTTCAAGGTTCAGCAGATATTCACAAGTTGCCAGATAACTCCCTGTCAATTCCATAGCACTTCGATAGATAGAACTCTGTTATTATTTCTACCAATACCCATTATCCAAGATCAAGATAGGGTTACATGAGCGATTATTTAGTTTGGCGTGACAATTGGCTAATCGGCATTGAAGAATTAGATGCCGATCACAAAGAGATGGTGAGGCTAATCAATCGGTTGGCGGATCATTCGGAAGAGAGTCCAGTACTTCAGCGTCTGGAGAACCTTGCAACCCATATGCAGGCACATTTCGATAGGGAAGAGCGTTTTCTTGAACGTATCCAATATCCGGAGCGTGCGGCCCATACCAATGAACACACCATGGAAACAGCGGAATTTACCTTGCTAAAACGAGACCTCAGAGAGAGCGGTGCATCCAAAATGGATGACGCCAGCCTGGCAGACATCAAGACCTGGTTTTTCAACCATGCTGTCGCCCAGGATCGACTGTTCGCAGATTATTATCGTAATGACTATCGCGAAAAAGATTGAATCTGGTCTGACACTGATTCTAATATTTACTGATTTTGCTGATAGACACTGAGGCTCAAGTCGGTGAGCGGTCTTGCCAAAACCTATACCCTCCAGGGAGATTCAATAAATTAAGTTGGCATGGAGTGGCTACATCAGCGGGACAGAAATCTACCATACAAAAACAGAGCCGGACCCGAGGGTCCGACATTTGTTCTTGCAACAATAGCAAGGGTTACTTGCCGAAACGAACCATAGGAATCTGTTCGGTGATCTTCCGCTCGTACGCATCTCCATAGAAAGGATCGTTGTAATCCTCGATGCTGTAAAAAGCATCATGGCCCGTTGTAACCGTCTTGTTTGTAGATTCAGTCGAGTTGGCAGAGGCCAGACTGGTTGTTGCCAGTATGGCGATAGCTATCATCAGTTTTTTCATCCAGATTTTACCTGTTAAGCTTAAGAGATGACTGTATTTTAGCATATTAAAGAATTCTAATATACTATATAAACCCACTAATTAGCTGGGTATAACCTCAAGCTTTTTCAGGTAATTCCCGACAACTTCAATCTCTATCCAACATTAACCGGCACTCTATCTATCGAGCGGCATCTTTAGGTCTAATAGTGAACAGGAGAGACATGTTCAATCAGTTGCTGTGGTGGACTGAGTAAAAAGCAGCATATTGTTTCCCTGCCTGCACATGATGATTAAGGGTGAATGGTGCTTGTAAAACCCTCAATCCATTTGTTTACATCATCATGTCGTCTATCAGATTTTTGAACCAGCTATGGGCATAGCTTACTTCGCGCTTGCGTTGCTGATCGGAAGCGTTCATCGGGGAAAGGCCTCCAGCGCCCTTGATAGGCAAGATGGTGTTGTTTGCCTTGTCCAGGGAGTAGACCGCCGCTACGGAGATGCCGTGCTCCTCGCCAAGAATGCTGTAGCAAGTGTTGACGAAGGTGGGATCAGATGGCTCGATACCATTGAAATGAGACACAATGGCTGCCGCGGTAACCTTTGCCTGGGAATTCGCAGCGTAGGCCGATTTTGGCATCTTGGCTGCACTGGAAGCGTCACCCAATACATAGATGCCTTTATGTCGGCTTGATTCGAAAGTGAGCTTGTTCACCGGACACCAGTCACCATCAGTGAGGTCTGATGCGAAGGCAACCTTGCCAGCCTTTTGAGGAGGAATGATGTTGATGACATCACCCTTAAATTCTTCGATTTCCGCTTGCAATGTGAGGGTGGAAGGATCAAGTTCCTCGACAGTACCGCCGCCAGCAGCACCAACCCATTCGATCATGCTGTTGTCTGTACCGAAACCGTAGAGCTTGCTCCACCCTTGTTCAAATAATCCCTGTTTGGAAAATTTATCTTTTGGGTCGAGGATTAGTATCTTCGCTTTGGGCTTATGGTGTTTACAGTACATGGCGATCTGTGCTGCTCGTTCATAAGGACCGGGGGGACATTTGTAGGGATTTGGCGGGGCCACAATAATAACCTTGCCACCCTCAGGCATAGATTCAATCTGTTTGCGCAACGTTACAGTCTGCGGGCCTGCAAACCAGGCATGGGGAACCCTTTCAGCTACCTTTTCGTCATACCCCTCGATGGCATCCCATTTGAAGTCAACGCCAGGTGAGACCACGCAGGCGTCATAACCGAACTGCTGGCCACCTTCCGTGACCACCAGTTTTTTGTCAGGCTCAATAGCGCTGACTCTGTCGATGACTACTTTCACCCCATGACGACGCAGCCCTTCATAACCGAAAGTGAGGGATTCAAGGGTACGGTCGCCACTGAGAATCTCATTGCTCATAAAACAGGATGAGTAGGCCCTTTTGGTTTCGAGTAGGGTAACCTCGATATTCGGGTTTAATTTGCGCAGGTATTTAGCAGCGGTGCAACCACCAACACCGCCTCCGACAATTACAACTTTTGGATTGGCTGCCAGAGCAAGCTGTGGGAAGCTGAAGGAAGCGCCGGCCAGGGTGGCGAATTGGATAAAGTCTCTACGATTGATATTACTCATGTAAGTATTCCTGTCCGGGTAATCAGTGTTGGCTGCCGTAATAGTGAATCAGAGCCGGTATGGCTTGCTCACCTTCTGCTTCAATAGCGGCGTCTACCTTGCGTTTCATCTTTCTGGGGTAGTCGCGACGTCCAGCAATGAAGTCCTCCATGGAAATATGCAGGTAGGGCATCCACTGTCCAGCCAGTGTGCCTGAATCACCCGGTTTGCCTCCGTCTTCATGGCACTTTTCACAATACTTGTCGTGTAACCCGGCACCTAGCTTGGCCATCTCAGCATCGTGTTGTTGTTCGCTCAGACGCAGAGGCTGTTTAGCAAAAAACCAGGCCATGCTCTTGATCTGCTCTTCGTTGTAGCCTTTCGCAATACGATTCATGATGGTGGAGTTACGTTCATCGTACTTGTAACCCTCCATGGCATCGATGAATACCTCAGGATCCATTGCTGCAATAGAGGGGCTGGATGGGCCGACACTGGAGCCGTCTGTTCCGTGACAACCGGCGCATGTAAATGCCAGGGCTTGCCCTGTGGGGTCGGCCAGGAGGATTGACGGTAACAATGCCACTATACCCAGAAGGAGATTGCGAACTTTTCTATTCATAATGTCTTCTCTCATTATTTTTCCGGGTCTATCAGCTTGGTGAGGTCATCAGACCGATCAGTACCAGGGTAAGCAAGCCAAGGCCTGCCATGATCAGCACTGTGGTGATGAACGAGGCCGCCAGCTCAGCACGCCGCGAGGGTCGCCTGACCAGGTAGTTATTTATTTCACCAGTGGCGGCGAGGCGCTCGTACTCTTCACGGTGGTCGTGACGGAACTCCTCAAATGGAATCGCACCGGTGAAAATAGTGGTACTCATCGGGAAACGTTCAGGCCTGAAATGTACATTGAAGAAATGCACCGAGTTGAGGAAGATAGCGGCCAGCAAGGCCTCTTCCGCGTGTACCAGTGTGGCGATGTTGAACATCCAGCCCGGTAGAATAAGGGCGGTTTTCTCTGGTGCGAAGAGCATGATACCGGAAGTACCGATCACAGCTGCGCCCCAGAAGGGTGCCCAATAGTCAAACTTCTGCCAGTAGGTCCAATGGGAGAACTCTGGGCGCTCACCTTTTCCAAGGAACCATTTAAACATGCCCTTCAGATCGTGCCAGTCTTTCCAATTGGGGATCATTGAAGTGCTGCCGAACCATTCGAAGTCTTCACGATTACGCAAGATGTTGATTACCGCGATCGCGAGATGGACTATGAAAATACCCAACCAGATTACAGCAGCGGTACGGTGGATGATGCCTTCCATTTCTGTGCCACCAAGGAAGACCACTACTGCTTTGGCCCAGCCGGTATGTGCAAACAACAGTGTGGTACCGGTCAGTATCAGGGTCATGGTGGAGATGGCGAACAGGCCATGAATCCAGCGCCAGGCGAGCGGGAATCGGCGGAAATAGACGATATCCGGCTTGTCCAGATCTTCGATGAAGCCTTTGCCGGCGAAACGGTCAGCTACTTCACGGTAGAGCCATAGCACTACGTGCACCCAGAAGAAGGCCATAACAGCGAAGATCAGGGTTTGCATAAATAGTTTGAAGAACCACAGACCTGGGTAATTTTCCCTGTCGTCTGCATCACCATGGGGCCAAAAGGTCAGGAAATTCTCGTTCGCGTCTTCGTGGCAGACCCGGCAATTCTCTAAACGATTGTTGGCGTGAATCTCTGAAGTCGGATCGTCTTCGCCCTTGATTTTATGGCTGCCGTGGCAGTCATGACATTTGGCTGTATTGGTATATCCAAGACGATGAACCTGGCCATGGTAGGAGTCAAAGTAGGTGCGTTGGGCTTCCTCATGACACTCACCGCAATTCTTTGTGATTGCCAGTTTTGCCTTGTCGGTTTCGGGTGCGTCTATGGCATGGGTAGTGTGACAATCGGAACATACCGCTGACTCACTATCACCTTTCTCCAACACCGACTCGCCGTGAATGGATGTGCGATAATCTGCTAGTTGCTCTTCATGGCACTTTCCGCAGACTTCTGGGTTTTTCAGGCGCTTCTCGGCCCGTTGTATGCTGCCGAGTTCTCCGACGTTGTGGGCCTCGTGGCAGTCGTAACATGTGGCATTGGTTCGGGATTGGTCCAGTGAGTTAGGCTGGGCATGAATAGACTGCATATAGTAGTCAATCTGCTCGTTGACTATCGCGAGTCTCTTATGCTTTTCATCAGGGTCGTTTTTATACTCTTCCCAGGTTTCTCTGTGGCAGTCGACGCAGCCTACAATAACTGCGGGTGCCTCGCGATGTGGGACACGATCAATGGTGATGTGACAGCTATTACAGGACAGTTCACCATGTACACTCTCCTCAATCTCCTTGCTGTGTACAAAGATTTTGACCTCACTGCCATCATCACGCACATCGGATTTTTCATTTTCATCCCCATGACAGGTCAGGCAGCGATCATTGGGGATGATGCGTTTACCTGTTTCAGGGTCGAAACCTTGCGGAATCTCTTCACCCAGCACTGTTATGGCGGGTGTGGGAGCGGCATGAACGAATTGGGTACTTAATATAAAGAACAAGGGCAAAAGCCAAGTACTGTACCTGGTAATATTAATCCACATGTTGACTCCCCTTGGATGTAACTTTTTTATTTTAAAAACACACTGCTGAAACTTCCATGCTAGTGCTTGTTATTTATCTGTATTGCTAAAGCAGAATCATGCCTAAGTTTGTTGTTCTTTAATGGCAAATATCCCACTGAGAGATAGCTTTGGATAGAGTATTATTAGTATAACAATTCAATCTGCATGGTAGAATATCAATGTGGCTGGTTTATATCAACGTATTGTTTTTTAAGGCATGATTTAACTTATGCTTATATTGCCATGAAGTAATTTTGTAAGTCATATACTAACTCCTGGTCCATTGTATCTACTTCCACTGAATATTTTTTTTATTGCCTAATAAATCTATTTATTGCGAGCGATGCATATAATTGCCAGGTCTGTATTATTCGAGAAGGGTGTTATTAAGTGCATGATTCAGAGTGACGCATAGTCTTAGTTACCCGAGACATCTTTGCTTTACATTACAGACTGATTTTACTGAACATATACTAGATCGCATTACTGCTTTGATAACCAAGTGGCTATGGCGAGCATCTCTTCATCGCTGACTGCAGTCATGATGCCCTTCATAACAATCGACAGACCATTGTTTCGATGACCATGCTTGATATCACGCAATTGATTGTAGAGGTAACCGATATTTTGACCAGCAACATGTGGGTAAAGTGGTAGTTTGGGTGACTGTCCATCTATACCGTGACATCCCGCGCAAGCTTTAGCTAAATAGAGTTGCGCGCCATCCAAGTCATCTTGCTGGGCGTTGGCAGTTGATATTGTCGCTGTTAAAAAAAAGATAGCGCAAATATTCATTAAAATAGAACATGGTTTATTCATGCTTTTGATCTCCTATGCCTGAGTTGCAGTTGAACTGACCCGGCTATTCGAATTCTGTTTCGTCATTCATAAGCATACTGGCGATCTCGAAACGTAGTCGCTTGTCGATGCCTATACCCTGCCATCCCTCGAAATTATTTAAGCTTGCCAAGGCGACAGGTAACCCATCTATATTACGGATAACCAAAGTTTCAGTGATGCCATCAGAGACTTGGGCTATAATTTGTCGACCATAATTGTCCTGATAGTCAACCTCTCCTTCCTGATCCCAAAGCATACTCTGTTCACTGTCCAGGGTTATCACAGCAAGTGGACGCCCGTCCATTGACTTGATGAATTGAAAGATTTCATCCATTGTTTGTGTTCTGGTGTCTTCAATGTCATCTTCGCTAAGTTTTAATTGATATTCAGCCATAGTCTATTCTCGAATTATATTGGAGCAGGCTTACTGCTATATTTTGCTATTATTATTAGTCTCACATAGTGTGTATCAAACAGTCTGGTGATATTTGGTTTTAGCAAAATAGCGATATTGTCATGGTAAAAAAAACTGATAAGATTAAAAAACGTGCAGGAAAGGTTGTTCATAGCGCAGTCTCTTTGCATGCCTACGAAAAGGCGAAAGAGATCCGGACTCGCTATGGCGACAATATCAACTATCAAACTGTGCTTGTGATGCTTGAGGATCGAAAATCTATTCGTTACCCGGTTCAGCTCAGGTTCGTCACCGAGAAGATTGAGTGCGGTATGTTTGCTAAGACAGAAGCAATTTCTGAAAATCCAGATGAGGGATATATAATCTTTTTGCATCACAATTTTAAAGATCGTCATGATATTCTGCCCGCGCTCATTCTTTACCAGTCAGTGTTGGTAAACTATGGAGATCTTGCCACAGCGAACGATGCTGAACTATTTGGTGCCACAGTTCTTGGTATGGATAGAGATACTTACTATGAGCAAATAGTTGCTGTGACTGAGAACCTTTGGAGTTCTTGATTTCAATACTAGGCAGCATAGCTATGCCTATCTCTTTATGCTGGCAAGCCAGCTTGCAATAACAGCTAACTCATCATCACTGATTAGATGCATTACGTTCTTCATGGCAACAGAGTGGGCATTTGTACGTCGCCCGTGCTTGATGTCTTTCATCTGAGCTAGTAAATATAGTTCAGGTTGACCAGCTATTTTTGGGTATTCATCCATGACCGGCGCTTTGCCCTTAGTACCGTGACAGGCGATGCAGGTCCGTTCTTTATAGAGATATTCCGCATCAAGGGCTTGTGTTGATTGAAGTGGTAGTAATGTAGCAGCAAATCCAGCTGTGTAGATCAATGCCTTATAAATAGCCATTGTATAAGTCCTCGATGATAAATTTATATCTACAAGGCTGTCAGTTCTCAAACTACACATTAGCCCTGTGATATTTTCTTGACTGCATGTTAGTTAAAGTTTGCATGCCTTGTGTATTGCAACAGTACCCCCTAGTAGTGGTCTGCCTATAACATTCGAAAAACCTAATTCTGAGAGTAGATGTGAAAGTTCGTCTGTTGAATAGAAAAGGCGAATTGCGTCGACAAAGTAGTCGCAACATGCTTTTGCCTCGGGTCCAGATCGCAAAGCCCAGGAGATCGTTTTAAGACAAAATTTAAGATAAAGACAGTAAGCCTCTTCAATGAGTTTATTAGATGGTCTGAGCATATCGAAATGGTAGAAGTGACCACCTGGTTTGAGAACACGGCTTATCTCAGAGAAAACGTCTATGACACGAAGATGACGAGTTGCATACTGAAGGGTTATAACGTCGAAGTGGTTGTCAGGAAATGGAAGCTGATGTACGTCACAAAGTTGTCCTTTGATATAAAATCCGTGTTGTGACGCACGGTCACTACCGACCTTCTGCATGGCATGGCTACGGTCGACGGCATAGACATCGAGTTCTGGTTGTTTTTTCAGTAGGTCAATACCAATGACGTTTGTACCAGCGCATACATCCAGCACCTTCTGGCCTGGAGCTACGTCAATAGTGGCAATAAACTTACGGCGCAGACCCTTTAGCGTGCCTAGACTGGCAAAATCATTGGCTCTGTCGTAAGCAGCAGCAACATCAGTAAATACTGCATTGATCTGATTATCCCAGATCGATGCAAATGCTTCATGTCGAGCCTCTTCTTTTTCTTGGAAAATTTTTGTCATGCTTTGCCTCTTCGGATAAGGTACATTTAGTTTGTATCTTTACTGTGATCATGGCTGTGATGCATTCGCTCATGATCAGCGTTTTTCATCCCTTTTGGCAGGTTTGGTGCTGGTTCAGGATGTAGTTGAGCAAAGCCGGAGTTATTATTACCATGTTCTACATCGTGTGGATTGTGACATTCTGTACAAAGCCACCATCTTTTCTTTCCTCCCTTGTCCCACATTCCAATCCGTTTCCCGTGGATGCCATTTCGCCATGATCGATAGACCTGTCCATGGCACTTCCCACACAGTTTCTGTGGCTGGTTGAAGCTGATTGGGGAGCCAAAGTTATCAATCAACTTTGTACGATCTATTAAGTGGTGACAGTCAAGACACCAAATAGCGCCTTTGCCATGTTTCAGATTCATCGCATCAGGAATGATATCCAAGTGCATCTTTAATGATCGGGGATTTTTGTTATAAGGAATGGGAACATATTCTGCGTTATGACATGCCATGGAGCAGATAGTTAGTAGTTTGTTTCTGTCTATCTGCTTTTCGCGTGATTTAATCACAGCCTCTTCATGGGTATAGTCAGCTTCTACCTCCATGTCTCCCATGGGGATTGTGTCGTCAAATGGATCTCCCCACCAAAGTACACCACCTGTTGTCTGTGAACACTTTACATTTACTAGGCCTGGGTTGAGTTCATGTTGTGTGATCTGGCTCATACCGTCTCGGCTTTCAAAACACTCGTTATCGCTGCTGTAAACAGGATTCACTGTTGATAGTGTCAGTAAGCATAGAACTATGGCTGACACACAGTTTTGATAGTTAGTCATTGTTTTGTAGGCTCCAATTCAAATCTATCTGTTCAGCGTATGGGCTATTGGGTTACGGCGTTGCCTCAGCCTGATTATGTGGCATGACTTTTTTGTTATCGTTTTTCTCGTAGCATATATCGCCAAGCAATACAGCTACAGCACCCTTTAACATAAAGGTGAGCATAAAAAAGCCGATTGCCCATATACCGCCGACAACCATTAATTCAATAATACTTGGTGTATACTCTGCGAATTCACCAATAGGTGTAGGGATGACACCTGGAAGCATCAGACCCATACCTTTTTCTATCCAGATGCCTAGAAAGGCGGCAATACAGATAAAAGGTAGAACTGTCAGGTTTTTTCTGATCTTGGGTATCAGTAGTAAAATAAAGGAGCCGACCATCAATAGCAGTGCTGTCCAAAAGTATGGAACCAAGCCAGTGAGACCATTGTGTCCAAACATCAGATATTGCAATCCCAGTGAGTGCTCTGTCGTGGCATAAAGCTCAGTTACTATTTCAGACATGGTCAGGAATAGGGCGATTCCCAGACACCAGACAACGATCTGAGAAAGCATATTAAATGCTTCATCAGCAATCTTCATCGGTGTAAAGCGACGAACAAGCAGAAATACAATGATTATAAGTGAAGGTCCGGCAGCGAAGGCTGTTGTGATAAATTTTATAGGCATCATAGAATGAAACCACATTGGACGCGCAGGCATTGTGTTTATAAGAAATGCAGTGACTGTATGGATGCTTAAAGCCCACACAATAGCGATATAGACTATAGGTAGGTAGAAGTTTTTATTGAGTTTGTTGCCAGAATACTTTACGTATAAATAGTAATATCCACCAATGATGTTGAGTAGCAGATAACCGCTCAATGCAATAACATCCCACGTCAGCATTGCATGAGGCCAGTTGAAAATCCCAATAACAGGGAAGATATGCCATAAACGATCTGGTCGACCCATATGTGCAACGACAAAAAGAAGGCACATAACCACAGCTGCGATGGCAATCATTTCTCCTAGTACAACTATCTTATGCAATTCTTGATGTTTATAGACGTAAGCAGGGAAGACCACTGTTACAGCAGCAGCGGCAACCCCAACCATGAAAACAAAATTAGCAAGATAGAATCCCCAACTAACTTGGTCATTGAGATTAGTAACAATCATGCCATTGGCGATCTGTATATATTCGCCGTAAGCCCAAAGCATTATGAAAAAAAGCAGGAATAGCATCCAGATCCAAAAGAGAATGCCACCGGTGAAACCTGCTTTCAGGAAATCGAATACGAATTTAAAAAAGCGCACTGTATGATCTCCAATTAGTCCATGTAGTAAAAAAACTTTGGGTAGGTATTAAGATCTGCTCTTAGCCGAAAAACTTTTTTGGTGGCAAGGATTTTTCGAACATCACTGTTTGGGTCAAGTAGGTTTCCAAGTTTTCTCGCACCGACAGGACAGACTTCGACGCATGCTGTCCAGCGACCCTTTCTTGTACGTTGAACGCAGAAAGTGCACTTCTCTACAACACCTTTCATGCGTGGACGATTACCCAGATAATGGGTATTAGGATTCAATTCTTCTTTTGGAAGGTTGGGTTCGCCCCAGTTGAAACGTCGTGCCCAATATGGGCATGCACCTATACACATTCGACAGCCAATGCACCAGTTGTAATCGATAACAACTATGCCATCAGGATCTCGATAGGTAGTTCGAACCGGGCAGACCTTTACACAGGGTGGCTTTTCACACTGCATACATTGCATGGGGAAGTAGAAGGCATCTTTTTCCGGTACCTGATCCGGCTCATAATAGTGTTGGCCCTCTAATACAACGCCTGCAGGTTTATATGCATTACCTCCAACCTGTATACCATACTCCTCCGGGTATCCTGTCTTATCCCTGTCTTGCTCGGAAAAATTTCCCTTTTCCATGCGTAATACACGGATCCATTCAATCTGTTGTTCTTCGCCACGAGATTGGTTGTTTTCAGCGACACATGCTTTGACACATCTCCGGCAACCAATACACTTTTGGATATTTAGTGCATAGCCGAATAGGACGCCATCAATTGATGGCGTATCGTCAACTGTAACTTTTGTTTCAAATTCAGCTGAGTATCGCTCTTCCAGTCTTTCGATTGCGTCCTTCTTCTCATCATCTGTCATTAACCGATAATTTTTTTGAAAATGTTCGGCCCAGCTGACATTCGCCTTTGCTGGTTTTGGGTCAGAAAGCAACATAGCCGCGCCAGAGAGAGAGGCAACCGTATAGGTGCCTGTGCTGCGTAAAAAATCACGACGAGAAGTATTGTCTACAGTAGAATCTTTTGGTTCTTCTTCATTAGTCATGCTTTTCCTCTGCTTGATTAATAATCAATAGAAACAGACAGTAGTAAAGGTGAGTGATCAGGACTGATTATTGGTACTGTCAATAAGTGACTGAACCATTTCTTCTTTTTCCTGAACCGACATCAAAACAAATTTACGCTGTTTTAACTCATTTTCTCCGGTTACAGCATCTTTGATGTAACTACTTTTTAGACTGGGTTTTGGTATTGAATCAACAATTGTTTTAGCTATCCCTGCAGTGCTTGTGACTGTAACTGCTCCAATCGCTGTTCGTTTAAAAAATCGCCGACGTGTATTGTCAATATCGCTAACCTTATTCTGGTTATCTTGTTGCTGTGGGAGAATATAGCGCAACCATTTTATGATTGAAGTCGACAATCTTTTTGTCATTGCAAAACCTCTTGTATCATTTAGAAATCATTTATGCTCTGAGTCACAGCGATTTGGTTAGCAAATAGCCAAGTAGTTTTATGTCTAAATGTTATTCGTCGTTCTTCATTTGGTTCTATTTATTATTTTGGTATCAAAATTAAATATATGGACCGAATCAATATTTAAGAGCAATCACCATGCCACAGTTACTTATTGGTTTGTATCATGTTGTTTGTTATTGAAAAAATGAATTGCAAGTTTCTATCTTTTAGCGAAGATTTCTATTGAGATATGACAGAATGTCATGGCTTTCCGCTTTGTGTTGCTTAACTAATTGTTATATTGAGAAAAAAATACATGCCAAATTGGCATGCTCTAACTCAATGAGTGAGGTTGTGATAAATAAGTTTGAATGTTGCGCTACTGAAAATTTGCAGAATTCGTAGTAATAGGCAGGTCTTGTTTGTATTTAGAGGATCTATTGCTAGGAAGTGAATGATATATTAGGTAATCACTAGTAAAATATATATGAAATAAGACTCAATCTTGTGGCCTAATCAGGATCTTTTTTGTCTGATTGATAAGCAGGTTGTTTTGTTTCAGAAATTGGCCATATAGTACTTATATTGGTAGTCAAGTCGTAACTAATTATGCGATGGTTATTGGTGTCAGTAACAAGTAGTTTATCTCCAAGAAAGGCTAAACCACCAGGTTCATTCAGTTGAAACAGTGTATCTGTATAGCGGCTGTTTCCTGGCTGACCATCACCTACAACTGTATTTATCGTCCCTTGATTTAAGTCTATTGTCTTCACTTTGTGGTTATATGTATCTGCAATGAGTAGACGATTCTCACTATGAGCGGCAATACCAAGTACATGTTGAAGTTTTGCTTGGTGCAACTTACCATCACGATCACCAAAATCGAACAAACCAGTGCCTACGACGGTTTCAACCTTTTTATCGATTAACTGTATCCGTCTGATCGCAGAATCTTCTGCGTCAGCAATATATAACCAATCTCCTGAAATACTCAAGCCACTTGGTTGGCTGAAAGTAGAATTCTTGAGAGGGCCGTCATCGATACCCTCACGTCCCGAGCCAGCATATGGGCCAATCTTTTCAGTCGTTTTATTATAGAGCCATATCTGATGACTGCCTGCCATTGCAATGTAGAGTCTGTCTCCTTGTGTTGCTAGAGCCCAAGGAGATGCAAGTCCGACTGAGAGTGCGTCGAATTTTCCCTCTTTTTTCCGATCGAGGATTCCATTTCCAGCTATTGTTTTGACATGGCATTCGTCAATATCAATATGACGTATCAGGTGATTGCCTGTATCTGCAACATAGATGCCATTTTCAGTGATAGCTACTCCCTGGGGCATATTAAATCGTGCCATACTGCAGTGACCATCCTTGTAACCGGCAGTTTTACCCCCTATTATTTTGCGAATAAAACCCTGGTGATCAGTCAGTATGATTCTATTATGTAAGGTGTCACTGATAACGACAAAATCTTTGGAAGTTGCTATTTTTCCAGGTGCTGCTAAAAGTGATGCATCGAAACGTTGACGTTCCAGTTGAAGTGGTAAAGTTGAGGAATCTAGAATTGCTTTGTGATCAGTTAATAAGTTACTAATTGTTTGATCAAACAGGTCATATTTACCTTCACCTGTTACCTTGCCAAGTACTTCGCCCGCTGGATTAATGACTACCCGTGTTGGCCAGGCACGCATGCCATACATTCTAGCCAGTGTTGAGTCTATATCGTTAACAACAGGATGATCAATGCCATACCTCACTACTATATTACGAACTGTTTCTAGGTTCTTTTCATTGTCGAATTTTGGTGTGTGAACACCTATTACTAATAACTGATCGCCATACTTCTTCTCAAGTTTTTTAAGATCAGCAAGTACATGTACACAATTAATACATCCGTATGTCCAAAAATCGAGTATTACAACCTTACCCAACAGGTCATCGTATAATAGTGGTCTACTAACATTGAGCCAAGCCAGTCCTGGTGCAAACTCAAGGTTTTGTGATGACGAAGAGTTATTATCCTTGTGCTCGTTATTAAACTGAGGAGGTTCTACTGAGCAACTGACTAAAACTAAACCCAGAATCATGATAAAAAATAAATAAAACAATGGGTTATAGGAATTCAGAGATTCTCTGTTGTTCATCGTTCAGGTCGCTGTAAACTAATCATTAATAATAACTAGACCATAGTTTCACTAATTGTCTCGTTTGATATGTAAAATGTTATTGAATTGTGAGATTTTAAGACAATAAAATTAAGGGACTATATTAAAAAAGAAATTCATTTAAGAATTTGATAGAGATTACTATTGATGTTCTGCTGGCGGCAAATCTGACAGTAACCTGCATTTTCGTCTGACTGCTTCTTAGGAATATGGAATAGATTTCCACAACTTGAACAGTTATTACTTGTAAGTTCAATCTGTTGTTTTACAGAGGATTTCCACTCTCTAACCGTCACTGCATCCAGTTCACAAACATCTGAACACATTTTACAGCCGCTACAAGCTTCTGGTTGTATGTAATAGCTGAATTCAGTGTCAAATTTAAGCAGCTGAATAGCCTGGTGTTGGCAAACTTTGACGCAAGCATTGCAGCCATTACATGAATGGCCGTCTATTTCAGGTAGAAAAGGCCAAATGTGGCTTTCAATTGCCTTAGGTAAGAGTTTTCCTGGAGGTTTAAAAGAGATACTTTTATTTAGTACAGAGTTCTGTAGCTCAATCCTTTTATTAAATCCAGTACTTATAATACCTTCTAAAAAACCTCTACGACTTAATTTTGGTCCAGAAAGGTCTTCGCTGATAGACTGGGTTATCTCTAACCATTCACGTATAGATATCAGGCTTAATCTTATTTCTCTCTTTCCTGTTTTTCTAAGTGAATTATTTAGATGGTTTATCTTCTCTGAGAGATGTACACCTTTTCCTCTTTTGCAATCATTACATTCAAGTGTTGTAACAGACCACTTTGAAATACCACGTTCATATAGTGTCAGAATCTCCTGCAATCCGATGGCATTAATGCATGGCAACACACCCTCCTTGTCAGCAGGAATGGTATATTCACACGCACATATAGCGATACTTGAATCATGTAATTGTCCAACTAGGATTTCATTATTGATTGTGATGGCCCCTTCAGGGCATGCTGGTGAGCATAATCCACATCCATCACACACTGATTCATTCAGTAGAAGTGATTCATCATCAAGTAACCATGCATCCTTAGGGCACACATCAACACATGCCTTACAGCTTGCTACTTCAATATTTGAGTGAACACATCGATCTTCAATGATATCAGCAATCTGTACTGAATCTTTTGCATAATTAAAATAGTCATTCAGTTTTTGCATGATTTATCTCTTCAAACAATATATTACTATTGTTTGTTACATAAACACCTTATAACGAATGCTCTTTCATACTGCAGGCCCTAATCCAGGCATAAAGCTTACTTGTACCTCCTCTATATTAGCACTTGGCTTCATTCTTTTTTCAATTTCTTCCTGGGTTGGTCGCGATTGATCAACAATAGTTGCAATCAGATCTCTAAGTTCCTCACAATAAGCATTTGTCAGCAGTGCAATACCTGCAAAATAGGGCGTATCACAACGATTAGCTACACGCTCAGAAAAAGAGCTAAGCCAGCGTAAAAGATGTTCATCCATAAATTGTGCAATTTCTTGAAGATCTGTTTGTGATTTTGCTATTGAAAACAGGTAATTGAGAAACTGAAGCTGTAAAACTAGATGATCATCAGGTCTTATGCGCCAGTTTTCAGCCTGCATTCCATATTTTTCATACCACGAACGTACCTGAAACATACTGTCTTGGCAGGTAAGGTCCTCTTCATCAATCCAAACAGATTCTTCAGGAGAGGCATGTATTCTGTAGTTGAGATATATATTGGCATAATCGACTGCCAGTTCATCAATCACTGATTGGTCAATATTTTCAGATAAAGCAGAAAGTGCTTTCTCTATAATATTTCTACCTTGCGCACTATATTCAGTAACTAAGTTGAGACCCAATCCATTTGGAAAATCATTCTCTAGTAGTGCTTTTAGAAGTGTTGCATCCGGTTCCTTATCGTGCAATAAGACAAACAATTTCATATCATCAGCGATTACTTGAAAAAACACTCTCAAGACCTCTATTGATGAACTTTTCTTTTTATTATTTGCCTGTCCCATTATTTGACTTTCCCTTTGCTATGGGCAACGAAACCAATGGAAGGTTTGGTTAAGTCTATATTTGCCATGTTTTTAACTTGACGGGTAACCTGGTCATGAGGTCCCATTGCAACTGTTTCCAACTCTCCATCCCATATTTTATCTATCGAACCTATATCTAGTACACGCATCATACATGCCATTACACAATAAGGTTTGCGACCAGCTTCAATCTCATCAACACACATATTACATTTTTTAACTATTGAATCACTAGGATCAAATTGAGGTGCTCCGTAAGGACATGCAGCTTCACAACGGCGGCAACCAATACAGAGTGTTGAGTCTATATCGACAATTCCATCCTGTTTTCGCTTAAAAATTGCACCAGTAGGGCATGTGGGTAAACAAGCTGGAGATTCACAATGATTGCATGACATGTTTACTTTGTATGCAAACACATCCGGATATTTTCCGCCTTCGATATACTGTACCCGTCTGAACCGTGGTCCAGCAGATAATCCGTTTTTATCCTTACAGGCTATCTCACAGGCACGGCAACCAATACAGTCAACATTATTATGTATAAATCCTAACTGAAGATCAGGTTTGACTGGCGTGTAAGTCTGACGCTTACGTCTCTTGACCGCTTCTTTGATCTTGGCTTTGTCTTTTTTGTTTGACATACTCTTATCCTCCAAGATTAAAGATCACGACGAAATACATGGGCACGTGATGTCGCCAATTTATCCCAGCCAGGTCTATGTTCAAGTTCTGTTCTAGCAATATTACAAAGAACAGTATTGTAAGCAAAAGCTCCTGCAGGACTTGGTTCGTCCAGTGTCAACATATCCGGATTACCAGCTCGGTCTACGCCGTTTGAATCCAGGTCGATCCAGGCTCCTTCATGCAATACTGCAACACCAGGCATACAACGCTCAGTTACATATGCTGGTACCACACATTTCCCTCGATCATTCCATACCTGTACAGTATCACCGGTTTTAATGCCTAGTTTTTTAGCATCAGAAGCATTTATAGTTACTTCCTGCTCATAAGTTTCACGTAACCAACTACAATTATTAAAAATCGAGTGTGTTCTCCAACGTGGGTGTGGTGAAATTAAATGGAATGGATGCTTCTTCGTCTTTGGACTTTTTAGATACTCCCAAGGCTCGATCCACTTTGGAATATACGGGATCTCATACCCATACATGGTCTTTTTCCAATCAGTGATCTGGGCTAGCTGGGTTGCCAGAATCTCAATTTTGCCTGAAGGAGTAGGGAAATTGGTTCCATTTTCAATTTGATCACGAAAAGCTACATGTGGCTGATCAAATATAAATTTGTAAACACCCCTCTGCTTAAACTCATCCCATGACATATCTACATGTTGGTGAGCAATTACCTTTGTCTCCCACCACTCTCTTAAATATGCTTCATCTACATTTTCATCGATATTGAAATAGTCTCGATTAGCTTTGGGATTGTATGCTTGGCCAAAGGTATTACCACCGATACGATAAGCTAATTCAGTGAACACCTGGAGATCAGTCTTTGATTCGCCCATAGGTTCAATAACTTTAGGGCGGTGAATATAATAGTGCCCTTTGTACCATGGAAGTGCTACATCATGTCTTTCAAAATGTGTAGCAATTGGTAACAGGATATCCGCGTATAGGCCTGATGGTGTGATTGTGGAGTCCATGCAAACTACTAACTCTAACTTATTAATCGCCTCAATCTCTTTATTGATATTTGTGAGTTGATTAAACCAGTCAGATCCTTGCCAGAAGATCCCCTTGATGTTTGGTATTTGGCCGTCTGTTTCATCTTCACGCTGCCAAAGCCCAATTTCCTCACGCTTTACATTAGGGTAATTCAGTACACAATGTGCCCACCGATCTGACTTGATTGCTTGGAACCATATGTTGGAGTATTGATCGTAAGGGTAGGCTACTGCTTCAGCGTGCCAGGCTTTACCCACACCTTCAGCACACCCTCCTAGAATACCAATATTACCTGTCATCGCCTGGAGTGCTGCAGCCATACGATTATACTGTTCACCATATGCATTACGACCTGGTGCCCAGGATGCCTTGAGAGCTGCTGGTTTAGTTTTTGCGTACATGTCAGCGAGTTTGATTATATCCTTAGCAGATACACCACAGATCTCTGCTGCCCACTCTGGGGTCTTAGGCTCGTTGTCGTACTTGCCAAGGATATAGTCTTTAAAATTCTCTTTACCCTGCGCCCATTCTGGCATGGTACCCGCATCCATACCCTGGCAAAATCGGTCGATAAATGATTGGTCATGCAAATTGTTTGTAAATATGTAATGAGCCATGCCTGCCATCATTGCTGCATCGGTATTAGGTCGTATTGGAATCCACCATGCGTCATAGGCAGAAGCAGAATCTGTATATTGAGGATCTATGATGACAAACTTACAACCACGCTGTTTCGCCATGCGCATATACATGAATGTATTACCACCATGGAACGTGTACGCAGGATTCCATCCCCACATAATAATAAGTTTAGAATGGGCAAAAGCGTCATCTTCATTGCCGTCTTCAATCGTGCCAAACGTCATGCGTGAACTGAATGTTGTACCCTGATAAGACGGTACGGACCATGAACTGGTTCGACAACCAAACATACCGAGAAATCGACCAAGTAAACCCTCAATCTGATCTGACTTATGTAATACACCATAGGATGCGCCAGCATAACTCTGATCCAATATCGCAGTCCGTCCATAAGTATCCTTAAGATGGACCATCTTCTTGGCTACAAAGTCTAAAGCCTCATCCCAGGAGACCCGTTTGAATTTACCCTCACCTCGTTCTCCCACCCGCATCATAGGATACAGTAGTCGCTCTGCGGAATAGAGCCGTTGACGATAAGATCGACCCCGTAGACAGGCCCTGAGTTGTGGTTCTTCATTTGTATCTTTGCCGAACTCTCCTCCGCGCTGGTAGCGGCCATCATCTGATGAGAGTCGTACAATAACGTCTTTCCACTTATGTGCTACAAGCATATGACGTGAGCCACAGTTGTGCGCACAACTTGTTACTACAGTCTCTAACTCATCATCCTTTGGGTATGGTTCGTATGCGAAAGCTTTTGCGTTTTTGGCTGTCTTTATTTCCACTAGACCACCAGCCGCGACTGCGGCACTTCCAGCTGCAGTCGTTTTTAAAAATGAGCGCCGTGACAGATTCAAGCGTTGATAAAGATTGTCTTTAATTTTCTTGTAACTCATCCACATATCTCCGTCAGCAAGTGCTAGTTAGCAGCCTGTTTAGTTTTTATCTTAAACCTGGGATCTGACTCGGTTGGTCGGTTTTCAGCCCATTCTGGTGTTTTCTTTGACATACCTTTCCATGCGTGACGAGGAAATGGAAATGGGATCCGATACCATTGGCGTCCCCCATGACAGCCGTAACAGATATCAGTATCTTTCTGAGCTGCTTTTTCGATTGCATCCGGTTTTAAAAAATTAACCTCATGGCGAACAGTTCGAATGTATGCATGGCAAAGAAGGCAGTTATCTTGAAAGTTTGCTCTGGATTCAAACCAAGGACTAGGGAGTCCCATCAGTTTGTATGGATTAGCGCCATGACACATCAAACAGATTTCCGGGTTAACAGACTTACGTAAAGTAAAATCACCCTTTGAGTGGTCCGGCGGTATCAAAGCCTCTTCACGTAGATCATTTCCCTGATGACAGGTATTACACTTCAAATCCATAAGTTCTTTTGCTAGTGGTGTGACCAAGTGACGCCGATGAAAAGTTTCTTGTGCACCCTCATACGTTGTCATAGTCTGATACCAAGCTAAGGTTGCGGATGATTTAACACCTGCAGGTGACATGGTCAGCACTTTCCGGTCTAACACTTCCTGATGGCAGCTTAGACATTGTTCATTTGTTGCATTATCAATCGCTGGCTTAAAGTGAATCGGATGCCACCTTGAGCGTTCATAATCTGCTGTCTGGTTTTCGTTGGCCAGAACAGAGTAGCCTGACAATAGAGCTACCAATATCAGACTATACGTAAGGAATTTATTCTCCCACTTCATTGCATCCCCCTCATCTGATGCGATTCAAAGAAACATGCCTTTATTGGAGTTCTATTCAGAAAAAGGCGCTTCCATGCGCCTAGTGTCATCCCTGTGGAGTTAACTCTTTATATGTCTGACAAATTAACGCCAGCTATTATTGCTTGTCATACCGCCCATGCCGGACATTCCGCCCATACCGGACATTCCACCCATACCGGACATACCACTCATGCCGCCCATACCGGACATACCACTCATGCCACCCATACCGGACATACCACTCATGCCGCCCATGCCACTAGCTGGGTAGAAGAAGATTTGTCCTTGGGGAGTAATATTAAAATAACCGGACATACCGCTCATTCCGCCCATGCCGGACATTCCGCCCATACCGGACATTCCGCCCATGCCGGACATTCCGCCCATGCCGGACATTCCGCCCATACCGGACATTCCGCCCATACCGGACATTCCGCCCATACCGGACATTCCGCCCATGCCGGACATTCCGCCCATACCGGACATACCACTCATTCCACTAGGTATCCATACCCAATTGCCGCCCATGCCGGACATACCACTCATGCCGCCCATGCCAGACATACCGCCCATACCGGACATACCGCCCATGCCAGACATACCGCTCATGCCGCCCATGCCAGACATACCGCTCATACCGCCCATGCCAGACATACCGCTCATGCCGCCCATGCCAGACATGCCGCTCATGCCGCCCATGCCAGACATACCGCTCATGCCGGACATACCGCTAGCTGGATAGAAAAAGATTTGGCCTTGAGGAGTGATCTTGAAATAGCCGGACATACCACTCATGCCACCCATGCCGGACATACCACTCATGCCACCCATACCGGACATACCGCCCATGCCAGACATACCGCTCATACCGCCCATGCCAGACATACCACTCATGCCGCCCATGCCAGACATACCGCTCATGCCGCCCATTCCAGACATGCCATCCATGCCAGACATGCCATACATACCAGCTGAAGCCAAAGGTGCAACTGAAAGTGCGGTTGCAAGACCTAAGGCTTTAATAATTCCTCTCAAGCTAGGCATTCGAAGTGATTTCATGTTGTTATCCTCCAATTTGGATTTATTCATATAGCTACAAAATGCGGCTATATTTACGGCTTTTCTACTCTCGTACAGCAGATAAAAGATGCTTGCATTTCTTACAATTAATTACTGATGCCATTTCCTAAGATCGTATCGACCTGTTGCCCCAGGGTGATTAAATGGTGTGTACCAATTCCCCTGGTTATCAAGGAAGTTGAGACTAGGAGAATAAGGTTGATTGATACCTGTAAGGGCGACTTGATACCAAGCCTTGCTGTGATGTACCCACTCAATTTTCGGTGCATCAGTCGGTCTCTGAAAAGGTTCAATACCGGCTACTGGATAATCACCAACCGCAGTTTTTGTCATAAGCAAAAATGTGCCAGATATGACATACAAATAGGTTCGCATTATCTTAGCTCTCCTCAATCAGTATTTATGGTGCTGACATGCAGGCATTGCTTATAGTGCAACCACTATGCCAAACCTCTATTTGTAAGAGTTACGTGTTGTTTTTATTGATTTATTTATCGAGGAGGTTGGATGGTGTAGTTACCAATATGCTTAAAAATCTGCCTATCTGTCAGGTCAGGAGTGAGTTGCAGTGAAGTAGAGGACACCATACTGCTGAGATTAAAAAAACGGAAAATGAAAAATTAGTAGTAAATATATTCGCTTACAAGATATAGAGCTGAATATTGATATGTATGATAAATCTGATTGAGGTGATGTGACAAAAAGTCATGATGTATATTTTGCGATAATTTATATTTAAGAAAATGGTGAATATTGATGAATATTTTTGATGAAAATATGAACAAAGAGGCCAAAAATGGCCTCTGGTATAATTATGAAAATTGCTAAGTCATTCCAATAACACAATACCACCATCGGAAGCTCTGACAGCTAGTTGGTGTACTAGTCTATATGGTGCTGTTTTCTCAACCAGACTTACGAGATAAATCCGTAAAACTTTACGTACCTTGCCTACTTGAACTCCTTGGATTCCTGACGCATTTAACCAAGCCTTAGATAACTGGTTCACTTCAGTCCATTGATCTATAGGAAGTGAAACATTATCAAGTGAAAGTTTGGCCCATTCGCAGCTAACTGATGGGTCTTGTTGAGTATTAGAAAAACTGTTTGGTGCTTTTTCTATTGGGTGAAAGCGAAGTGATCCATCAGGATCTTTTTCGATGCGCCAATATTCAAACCCTGGCAGGTTCGGGATCAGATCATTCTGTGGTTGAGTTGTTGATTTGTCTTCGGTTAGTTTTGTATCGCCGATATCTACCTGGGGTTTTAAAATAAGGCTCCCATCAGAATCCCAGTTTGCGTCCCAGCCTCTATACTTTAAAGCATCTCCCAGTTGATTCTTTTGAAGGTTTGAAGGGGGGGACTGTATGTTATCTCTGGTTGAAGTACTGCCTGGTTGACGGTAGATAACACTTCCATCAGTTGTCCTCTGTTCGTGCCAGCCCTGTGATTGGAGCGACTTTTGTAGGCTATCAGAAAGTTGAGTATTGGAGTCTGCGATGCAAGTTCCTGTTATTATAGTGAAAAATATCCCGCAGGTGCTGATATAACGACTGATTTTAATCTTATTTTTACTAATCACGATCAGAATCTCCTCCTAAGCTGTATTACAGACACATCTAACAAGATCTGATAGCAATAGTTGCGCCAAGCCTTGCCTGATAAGGCTTGCATAGTGGAATCATGACAAACTATCATCTTACGCCTGACAAATTGTCAGAAAAATGATTTTTTCCTAGGTTTACAATAAATCAAACTCACTCTAAAAATGAGCAGACTAGATAATGGATTGGATATCCAACAGCTTAAATAGAAAATTTCTCCTGGGTACAACCTCTGGGCTTGCAATTAGCTCTATGGTCTTTCTGCTTCTCTATATACCGCTATATCAATCTGAATTGAGTCAGGAACGAGCGCGAACCGCAATGCAGGTTAATATTTTACTCCAGGCATCATTGGAAAATGCAATGCTTAAGAGAGATTTGCCTGGTTTAAGTGAGATGGTAAATAAGTTGGGTCAGCAACAAGATATTGTAAATGTTTTTATCACCAATCCATCTGGTGAAATCCGATTCAGTAGCACATCCTCAGAATTTGGAAAATATATCTCTGAGCCTTATAAAGAGAAATCCATCTCAACTAGGTTTACTGAGAATACGCTTGGACAACAAGTGTTACGTAGTATTAATCCAGTTCATAATAAAACACCGTGTATCGAGTGCCATGGCGCGGTTACTGATAATCCTATAAATGGCATCCTGTACGTGGATTATAATGCGGCATCGATACGAAGTAAGGTTAAAAGTACAACTTTACTATTGATGAGTGCTGGTGCTGTAATCGTGATTCTAAATTTAATCGGCGGATGGTGGTTTATACGGCACAGCATAATTAAACCTATAACTTATCTGGCTACGGCCAGCGAAGGTATGACTAAAGGCAGATTAGATTCCAGAGTTACAATGGTTGGAACTGATGAAATCTCAAGGCTTGGGAATACCTTTAATTATATGGCTGAGAATCTTGAGGATAAGTTACAAGAGCTGGAAGTGCAGAAGAATTTCCTGCAATCACTGGTTGACGCTATACCGGATGGCGTGAGAATAATTGATGAACACTTTACAGTATTGTTGACGAACAAAGCGTACAGAATACAGCATAACCTGACAGACGACTCAGATGTTGGAAATGCCTGTTACTTGAATTCACATAAAAGAGAAAGACCTTGCCCTCCTACGCTTGTGACATGTCCTGTTCATGAAGTTATTAAACAGTCACAGTCTATAAAAGTTGTACATGAACATCGACGTGCAGATAACACAACATATTTTGTAGAAATATATGCAGCACCAATGAAAGCAATGATAAATGGTGTTGAAAAGACTCTAGTGGTTGAATCAATCAGGGATCTTGCAAATGAAGTCAAATACTCTCAGGAGCAGAAACTTTCTGAGCTCGGAAGATTGGCAACTGGTGTCGCACATGAGATACATAATCCGCTTGCATCAGTCAAGCTAGCACTAGATGCAACAGAGAAAGCTATCAATGAAAATAGTGACTGTCCAAACTCACTTATGGAATACTTAGAGCTGGTAGATCATGAAATAGATTCTTGCATTGAGATAACAGGTAAACTTTTAAAGCTTGGGTCACCACCTGAAAAAAACCTTGAACTTGTGGATGTAAACGTAGCTGTGCAAGAAACATTGAGTCTCCTAAGATGGCAGGCAGAAATGTATTCGATCGAAATAATCGAGGAATTTCATACGGAAATATTACGTGTACTGGCATCTGACAGTGAACTTCGTATGGTGGCATTAAATCTTGTACAGAATGCCTTCCACGCGATGCCTGAGGGAGGGGAATTAACAGTAGAGACAGGAATAAAAGGTGGGCGTATCTTTATCAACTTTTTTGATACGGGAGCCGGTATTTTCGAAAAGGATATACCATATATTTTTGATCCATTTTTTAGTCGACGCGCAGATGGTGCAAAGGGCACAGGACTAGGACTATCAATAAGTCTTGCGATTATTGAAAAATATGGGGGGAATATTAACGTAGAGAGTAAGCCTTCCAGTGGAAGTCTATTTTCGATTGATTTTCCAGATGCCAGCATGAAATTGAAGGAGTGAATATGCTCTCAAAAGTACTGGTTATCGAGGATGATGATCTTTTAAGGCAACTAGTTATTAAACATTTAAATAGTTTAAAATATAATGCAGTAGGAGTTGCTCGCTGGGATCAAGTAGAGAGTTATCTTGAAGTTAATGAACCATCGTTGATACTGACCGACGCAAGACTGCCAGATGCTAACAGTCTTGATTTTATTGGAAATCTCTCTGAAAGCTATCCAGTTATAGTATTAACGGCATTTGGTTCAGTACGTGATGCTGTTACTGCGATCAAAGCAGGGGCCTCCGATTATCTGTTAAAACCTGTCAGCCTCGATACTCTCTCTCTTACAGTTCAGCGAGTAATGGATAATGCTGCTTTGAAAAAAGAGCACCACTTTTGTAAACGTCAGCTCCAAAAAAGAAATGCAAAAAAATATTCCCTTGTTGGTTCAAGTGAACCATTGAATAAAGTAAAACAACTGATCGAAGCGGTTGCTCCAAACGATATAACAGTGCTGATACTAGGAGAGAGTGGTTCTGGTAAAGAGTTAGTGGCCCGGGCTGTTCATGAACATAGCAATAGGCTAAAGCACAATTTCGTTGCTGTTGATTGTTGCACTCTACAAGAGAACTTGTTTGAATCTGAACTATTTGGGCATGAAAAAGGGGCGTTTACCGGTGCAGATAAGCAGAAAAAAGGTTTGATAGAAGGTGCTGACGGAGGAACGCTTTTTCTTGACGAAATTGGTGAAATTAATAGCAGTGCCCAGGCAAAGCTTCTAAGAATACTTGAAACAGGCCAATATAGACGACTGGGTGGGACAAAAGATCTAAATTCAAACGTACGTATCGTAGCAGCAACAAATCGCAACCTTGAAGCTATGTCAAATGATGGCACGTTCCGATCAGATCTTTTTTTTAGGCTGAATGCATTCAATATAACTGTACCATCATTACGAGAGCGTAGAGATGATATACCAGATTTAGCGCAATATTTTTTGAAAAACCATAACTTTTCAACTCGTGTGAATAAAAGCATGTCAAGTTCAGCCATACGTTCTCTTGTCTCATATAATTGGCCTGGAAATATACGCGAACTTAAAAATATAGTTGAAAGATCGATTATCCTTTCAGGTGACAGGCCAACAATACGGCCTGAGCATTTCACTTTCAGTAACACGATAGGAGGAGATGGATCTGTAGTAAGTCTTAATTTTGATCATGACCCAACATTGGAAGAATTGGAAGCCTACTATCTCGAAAACCAGCTTAAAAAATACTCTGGTCGACGTGCTTTGGTCGCTGATGTTATGGGTATCAGCGAACGTAGCGTATATCGAATGATTAAACGTTATGGTCTGGAAGAATAGCTTACATAAAATAATTAATATCTCTCTCATTTGTGCCTATATACGTCTAATAATATACATTTAAAAATTCAAATAATTAAATAACAAACGTAATTATGGTCAAAACCATCGTCTAATGATTGTATGTATGGTGTTTGAAATGACTAACATTACTGATCCTAAATATATTAAGTTAAAAAATATACTAAAAATCAATACAAATAATTAAATATTTGTAATTGACTGTAGATCCTGAACATGTCAACAATTGTTAATCAATAGGTAGTAGTCTTCATATTTACAAATTTGTAAATGATCTACTCTTTTATCCAGTCACATTATCATCATCTACCGCAAATAATTAATAAATGAGTAACAGGTTAATTATTAAACATCGTTAATTTTCAACATATATTAATAAAATGTGGATAACTTAATCACTAATAGCATTCTAAATGTAGATAAGATTGTGGTTAATTAAATTTATCTTAAAAATAATAAAACATGTCTAGCTGGTTGTATCTAGAAAAAATAATCTTTCATACTTATTAAAGTACTGTACGTAATCAATAGGCGAATTCATTAGATAAGACCTTGTCGACAGAAATTCATTATAAATAGATGATAAATCCCACATTGCAAACTAATTAACAAAACCGATTAATTATGTGATGTTGTTCGGACTTATAGATGACTGGGAATATTCTCCCAATGGTTGTGTGAGTGATTTCACAGATGCATATCTATGTTAACGACAGTATCTATCCCGCTTGGCTGGCATCATTAAAGAACTTCTAGTGTTCAATTCTTGAATTACTGCACTCTTTATTGACCTCCTTTAAGCGAAGGGATTGGTGATCCATTTCAGTTACGGATACACCAAATAACAACATTAACGGAATGAGAGATAGAAATATGATATGTAACAAACATAGATTGACTCTGCTTGTTTTGAGTACATCACTTCTTGTAGGTGCTCAACAGGCAACTGCATTTTCTTCCATGACTACGACAATTACTAATTACTGCGGTAGTAATGGTTATGATCTTTTACCAGCTTATGAATCTGATAGCTGCAGTGAATGTCACTCTGATAATCAGGCTAAATCCGCATATTCTGATGGTAACTATGAGTTCTTCTGTCCTGCGCCTTTGGAATCAATTTGTACTGATGCTGATAACGATGGCTATTATGCTGAAGGTGAAATTTGCGGTACCTTAGCAGATTTTAATGACAGTGATCCTTCTGCATATCCAGGTGCAATGGAAATTTGTATTGATGGTATTGATAATGACGGTAATGGCTTGATCGATGTTGAAGATCCGAATGCATCTGACTGCCCTGTTAACTGCACCGATGCGGACGGCGATGGTTTTTTTGCAGAAGGTGAAAGTTGTGGTACTCCGGCAGATTTTAACGACAGTGATATGTCGGCATTTCCAGGAGCGGCTGAGCTTTGTGGAGATGGTGTTGATAATGACGGTAATGGTTTGACTGATGCTGCAGATCCGAATGCAGTCGAATGTCCTGCAGAATGTACTGATATGGATATAGACGGTTACTCTCTAGAAGGTGGCTCATGTGGTGCTGTTGACTGTGACGATAACAACGCAGATGTAAATCCAGGTGCGGCTGAAATATGTAGTGACAACATTGACAACAACTGTAACGGCCTGACAGATACTGCTGATATGAATGCGGTCGACTGCCCGATCGACTGTACTGATGTTGATGGGGATGGCTACAGTATTGAAGGTGGTAGTTGTGGTGCTATCGATTGCGATGACAACAAATTTGATATCAATCCTGGTGCGCTGGAGGTCTGCGACGATGGCATAGATAATAACTGTAACGCACTGGTAGATGATACCGACAGTGTATGTCAAAGCGAAAATGATGATGGTGGTGATGAGAGTGATAATCCATGGTGGAGATCTCATCCTAGACATAAGCATGATCACGATCGTAACTGTGATAATCATGAAGATCGAAAATCAGATGACGAATCTGACGAGGATGAAAAAGAAGAGGATGATAATGTAGAGGGTGAATCTTCCAGTGACGATAGGGAAGGACGACGTTCACGCCACTCACGAAGAGGACATCATGATCATCACTAGGGAATAGTTGACCTTAGTTTTGCTCTATGAGCTAAACCAACAGGGGGGCTTCGGCCCCCTTTTTATGGTCTGACTGTTTATGTCCAGTTTGACTACTTTTCCTATTGATGGTGTCACAAACAATACGATCTAGAAATGATATTCAATCCCTAAAACTACCTGGTCTATTTGTAGAATTCTTTTACACAGAACACGGTAGATTCTGAAGATATTCGGCACCGTTTTCAGACAAGAATAGTGTCCGTTGTAGGGTGCAGCCTGCCACACCTTAAGTTGACGTCTAGGTTCCAAGGTATTGTGCGAACAGGTCAAGAAGAGAAATAACCACTGTCACAAACAACCGTGGGGAACAGTCTGGTGCGGTAGGTCGCACCCTACGTCATGTTCATCGGATGAATAGAACGCAAGTTTGCCTTGATATGGTTTCAGGTCAGTCTATAGACCACTATTCGGCCGAGTAGCAGGAAACTATGTCAGCAGGACATGGAATCGTAATAGATTAAACATGAGTGGGAGATCCGATCAGTTGTAGGGTGCGGCCTGCCGCACCTTAAGATGACGTCTAGGTTCCAAGGTAATGTGCGAACAGGTTAAGAAGAGAAATAACCACGGTCACAAACAACCGTGGGGAACAGTCTGGTGCGGCAGGCCGCACCCTACGTCATGTTCATCGGATGAATAGTACGCAAGTTTGCCTTGATATGGTTTCAGGTCAGTCTATAGACCACTAGTCGGCCAAGTAGCAGGACTGCCCACTAACTGTGTCAGCAGGACATGGAAACTAAAAGCTGAAAAATGAGGGGGCATCCGATCAGCGATGGCGACACTGTGAGTAGTGGATCTCTTAGCAGTTATGTAAGGTTGTAACGGTTTGTAGATTAATGCGGTGCTTTGCTGATGATATCATACGCTTCAGTAACAGGTAGAATACGTGCGCCACTCGCTACTGCTTGTGTAAGTACCCAATCCAGCTGTTCCGGGGTGCAGTCATATGGCCCTGGGTTATCATCAACGCCGTGTGTATAAAGCACTAACCATCCACCCCGTTTTATAGTTTCTGCTATGGTTTCAGACATAGTGGACTTGCTGAAGCTGGGGTTGTAAATGCTGGTTGCTCTGAGCAGATAGAAATCGCTATTATCACTATTGATACCGGGTCTGGAACTACGCATTGTTTTATAGTGCTTTGATAATAGCTTTTTTGCTTTGAAGCTAACCAGTCCAAAAGGGTAGGAGAAGTGTTGGATCGGTTTCCCTTTTATCCAGGAGCTGAGTGTTTTGATGTTCTTTTCAGCATCCTGTGCCATCTCATCTGCGCTACCCTGGTCCAGTCTGTAGTGACTGTGAGTATGGCAGGCAATGTCATGCCCTGACTGATTCAGCTGTTCGATATTATCACGGTTGAGAAAACGTTCCGCTGTATCGGTTTCTGGGTCATTTGAATCGTCGGGAGAGCAGAGACCTGTTGCGATATAGAAGGTTGCTTTGATCGAGTGTTGATCCAGAATGGCAAGGCCGTTTTCCAGCGCACTATAGGGGACATCATCGAATGTAACACTGATGATAGCCTGGTCGAGTTGAATGTTGCGGGTGTCATTGACAAAAGATTGGTATGCCCGTGTTTTTATCTCTTGAAGTGCTTTTAGGAGGAGGGACATCATGTGCCGCTCCATATGACCTTGATGACGCCGTCATCGGGAATAGGCTTGGATAGGTCATATGCAAAAGTTGTCAGGTTGTCCTGTTTGTCTTTGATGAAAAAGTTCATGTCAGTAAAGACTGTAGCCGCTTTTTTATTACGATCACTCTCCTTGTACAGGGCAGACAGATGAGAGTGCTCTTTTGTTTTGTAGTACGATAAAAGGAACGAGATAAAGGCGTGCTCAACACGTTTTGACTGAACACGGCAACTGAACATCAAGTCGATAAGCTGGCCATTTCTACTGTTGACTATGGCGAATCCAATGGTGCCATAAATGCCATATTTATCATGGCAATCGATGACAAAAGCATCCTTCTGATCATCTTCCAAAATCGCTTCGATCTGTTCACGCTGGTAGCGATTGCCGGAAAAATTGAGTTGGTTGGTACGTTGTACGAGCTCTTGAATCCTTTCGATCTTTTCAATTCCGGCCTTATCAATATTTAGGGTGATTTCGCAGGATTGGAGAAATGTAAGGTAGTCACCATCAAAAGTTGACAGCTCATCCTGTCGGGTCTTTTCGTATTGATAGAGTTGCCGCCTGAGATGTGACTCGCTACTGACTCTGGGGTTGAATTCAGGCATGGCAAGTAGTTTGTCGTACTCCAACGCATCATAGACCCTGACATCAGGATTGAGGGATTTGACTTCGTCACGTTCGAATGGCTGGTCATCAATGAATGCGAATGTATTCGCACCTACATTGAAATCTTTAATCAGTTCTCTGATGTATAGACCTTTCTGTCCCCAGCCGATTTTGGGGTATACCACATATTCCTTGAGTCCAACCTGCTCCAGAAAACTCAGTGCATCATCCGGGTTGTTCTTGCTTACAACTGTATTCAGTATGCCACGTTTATCCAGTTGTTTGATGATCTCAAGGATGCCTGGTTTGAGTTTGAGGTTTTCTGTGCCGTCCTCAATCAGGATCCCATCCCAGACTGTATTGTCCAGATCCCAGGCAATGACTTTGATGTTGGGGGGCGTTGCGCTTTGAACTGATTGTTTGGACTCTATTGGCCAGATAAAAGTCAGCATGCCGAAGTAGAGTGTCAGTCCCTCATCTGCTTTATCGAGTATGTTAGGATTCAATGTAATATTAAATCGTTTATTCAGATCCAGCCGGGTAGCAATTTTGTCGAATTCTATTGTGATTCTGTTGAATCCAGGATTAAGTTCGACGAGTTCCTGGTAGCCCATGTTGTACTCAGTCTGATCGGTGTTACTTACGACCAGAGACAGATTGATATTGTCTGGATTCGGATTGAATACTTCCATCAGGAAATGTTCTGGAAGTCCTGCAGAGGAATCCTTCAGGTATCCGTTTTTTGCGAGGACCTGCTTCAATCTGCGCTCAATTCTTGTGGTTAAAGATGGTCTGCCTTTGAAAGAGATTCTTTTATCAGGAATTATGCTGATTAACATATCAAAGGCAGAAACAAGTTTTTCGACCCGGGATGCGGTTTTGAATGGTGTCATGTTCAAATTTGCATAGGCCATCAGCTGACCCCAACGCTTGAAAGCTACACCGACAATCTGTCGAGATGTTCCTTTGATTGGAGATATGCCGCCGATGAAACGACGGCATTTGCCATCATTGCGTGGCTCATATAGGTCGCAGGTTTGGTAGCATTCAGGCATAGCACATTCAGTGCAGTGCTCTTCCCAAGGTAGCACGGTATATCCACGGATCTCTTGATCCCTGGATTGAAACTGCCGCCTGATGTCATCTGGAATGGCATCGGCAGCAAGATTATCGTGATTAGCTTCCAGTTCAAACATAAATCGGCTCTACATTATTAGTTCAGTACCTGCCTCTGAATCGGTCCAGGCAGTTAAATAATCCTTTGGTTATCGTCAGTATCGAGTCGATTAAACATCTTCTCTGCCTGGGTGGCATCGCCGTTGTTTAAGCTGATCCGATACTGGCAATCTCAGGAATAAGCTTTAGATCCTTATAAAGGCCTTCAGGAAATGAGCTTGTCATTGCCGATCATTGTTCGTCCCTCAGATTGTAACTACACTAATTGAACTAAGTATTAAATAGAGTAGTAGTCTGGTTCAATGTAACTTCAAAAACGCTGTTTTTGAAGATATGGATACCTACTAAGTTCAGAATAGTGCGACTGTCTGATGAGAAAAATATTTCAATCTCCAATATTACATTCTATGTCGTTACTCTCTATGCGCAAGCATTGCGAACAAGTAGAATTGTAACAAACTTTCACAACATCCACGGTATACGATAGTTAGTCCATCTCTGGTCGATTTTTTGTGACAGATGCCCGTGTCATCCATGAGACTTGGAGTCTAGTCACCGAGCGCTTAAGCCAAAGCGTATGATAACTGAAATATGTTACATATCACTATATTCCTGGCCTGCAGATGATGATATAGAATCCAAAAGGATATCAAGTGAAAAAATCACTCTCTATCCCTTGGGTGGGTCAATGTTTTTCTGAGAGCGTTTACGCTTTCCTAAGGTAGGGGTTCGCTTCCAGATCAGTATCGGTAAGGTTATGGGAGAATCTATGGTTGTGCCAAGCAGCCAGTAGTCTACTTGCTGCACATTCTATCCTGTAGGTATACTGAGCCCTGTATTGATGGCCTGCCAGCCCTGAAGACAACATACTTAGTCGCCGGGTTAATAAGGTAATGGGAAGAGAGGTTTCAACTATCCGGTCACTGTCTCAGGCTCCATTCAGAAAGCTTTATCACCACACTAGAAGTCTAATTGCATCGGTATCTTGTATCGAGTTGCGCACACTGTCTGTGTTACCGGTTTAAATATTTTGACGGGTCAACAACTTACCTTGAAAATAACCCTATTCAGTTTAGGGGTTAAGTGGGTCAAGTAAGTAGTAGATTGAACGATTTGGAGGTTATGATGAAATTTGTTTGGGTTATCTGTTCACTTCTTGTCGGTTCCAGCCTGATTTCGGCTTCTGAGATGACAGGTAGTGACCATCCAGTGAAAGTCTATACATCGGAAGAGACTTTCGAGGATCTGGTGGAAAATATCAAGATGGCAGTAGTTGACCAGGGCTTACTGGTTAGTGGGACCCTGCATGTCAGTGATATGTTGAATCGTACTGCCTCTGATCTTGGTTATTCTCAGGTCTTTTTAAAAGCAGAATCGGTAGAGTTCTGTAGTGCTCTGATGTCACATAAAATGTCGCAGGCAGCGGCAGAAAATATCTCAATTTGCCCCTTTACTATCGCTGTTTATGTCAAACAGAGTGAGCCTGGAAAGGTTTATGCCGCCTATCGTGTCCCCCATTTAATGGGTGATGGTGGTGAAGCGACGGCGGAGATCATCAACCTGTTTGAAACCATTCTTGAAGATGCACTGTAGACAACTTCGCGTTGGATTCGGATATTTAATGGGAATAAAATTCCTTTGATCAAAAATATTTAACAATTCAAGGACATCCACTTCTAGCCGTAATAGAATAATAACCTGGAAATCAGTTGGGTTTCTTGAGTGGTACATGGGGATGGCTCAGATATCTGCTTAGCAATTGGTGCTGACGGTTATAGGAGTATTTTGGAGAACCGCAGGAATGTCAGAAGTATTTAGAGTTATCTATACAGGAAAGTTGGAGCCTTCAGCCAATCAGGCGCGTCTTGTAGCTATATTCAGCGAAAAATTCAAACTTGGGCAGGAGAAGGCCCAAAAGCTGATTAGCAGTGGCAGATCGGTTACTTTAAAAAAGGATCTTGATCGGGATAAAGCGATAAAGTACAGGGAAGCGCTTGAAAAACTAGGCATGGTTATCGAAATAGACCCCGATCCAGATCCGCCGCCAGAAGAGCCTTCATACCCCTCAGAGTTGACACTGGAAAGCTTCGGTGGCGGTGATGATGAGTCTACAGAGGTTTTGGATCAATCTGAGATACATAGAGAACGCTGCCCAAAGTGCGGTTCCGGTAACATGCAGCTTGGCATCTGTCAGAGCTGCGGTATCGTCGCGGCCAAGTATATTGCAGCTCAGGTTCAGGATGGCAATGCTGAAATTGATGCCCCTGAATCGAGTGGGGATGAAAGAGATGATCCATATTCCCCCCCTGAAGCTGATCTTGAAGAAGCGACTGATGACGAAATGGTAGGACCTCGGTCTGTCTCAATGGATCGCGCTTTTGCCTGGGTGATTGGTGGCTGGAGACTGTTTTCGGAAGCTCCCTGGGCCTGGATGATCGCGCTGGTGGTTTTCGGCCTCTTGAGCATAGTCATCTCCCTGGTACCTTTTTTGGGCCCCTTACTAATCTCACTACTCGGGCCCGTTCTGGTGGCTGGGTTCATGATTGGCTGCAATGAACAGGATGAGGGTGGTAAGTTTTCGATCAGCTATCTGTTTGCCGGTTTCAGTCAGAATGCAGGGCAGAACATATTAGTTGGCTTGCTCTATCTATTATCCATGTTCGTGATCGGTGCAGTGATGGGGCTGGTGATGGTTGATTCGCTTCAAGACCTGATGGCCATGAGCGCTGGTGTAGAAGAGGCGGCTGCAAATCTATTGACCACACCAATTCTGGTTGGCTTTGGCCTGTCTATCATCGCCATTAGTTTTGTATTGATGGCATATATCTTCGCACCTGCACTGGTTGCATTGGATGATCTAAGCGCTTGGCAGGCGATGAAGTTGAGTTTTGTCGGTTGCCTGAAGAATATCCTGCCGTTGACACTTTACACGCTATTGGCCCTGGTACTGTTTCTAGTTAATGGGCTGTTTATGTTCCTCTCTTCGATATCTCCAATAATGTCAATGATCCTCTTTGGATTAGGGTTCCTGGTTATATTTCCAATCCAGATTGGAGCGATCTACACTGCCTATAGGGATATCTTTTACGACTGAACCATGGTCTACAGAATGAAGGAAGGGACTCCTGATTTACCGCTCGATACCTTAATATGGTATGAGATTCCTGAAGGTGTAATGTTGCAATTCCGGGTTGCAGGCCCGGTTGTGCGCGCCTGCGCCTGGGCTATTGATGCCCTACTAAGAGCTGTTATCTATGTTATTCTGGCGGTGGTTCTCGGTTTTCTGGGAGGGCTGGGCTGGGGCGTAATGCTGATCAGTCTGTTTCTCATCGAGTGGTTCTATCCTGTGCTTTTCGAACTGCATAATGGTGCGACACCAGGCAAGCGGGCAATGGGAATCTTGGTGATTCAAGAGAATGGTACTCCAGTTACCCCCAGTGCTTCAGTCATTCGCAATCTCCTGCGCAGTGCAGATTTTCTACCCTTTCTCTACGCAGTCGGTCTGATTGCCATGTTGTCTAACAGAGGCTTTCAGCGCCTCGGAGACTTGGCGGCTGGAACGCTGGTTGTCTATCGTGACCAGATTAAGGAACGGGTTACACCATCCAATAGTGCCCCCCTGAAACCACCACTGAATCTCTCTGAAGATGAACAATTGGTTTTGCTGAGTTTTGCTGAAAGGGGAGGGGAACTCTCCGAGGAGCGTCGACAGGAGTTGGCCGGCTTGATCTCCCAGCAGACAGGTCTGGTTGGGGCTGAGGCTGAATCTGCCATGGTTGCTTACGCAAACTGGATTCTCAAGGGGCGCTGATGAAGCAGCAGCAGTTTGAAACTGAAAACCAACCCCTGTGGGATGAGATGGAGTCATTAATGGCCGATCTGCAGCTGAATCGGCATAAGCGGCAACTCACTACTGAGCAGCAGTTATCCTTTCCAGCTCTATATCGTCAGATATGCAGTCACTATGCCCTGGCTCGCAGCCGTGGATTCAGCCCTGCTCTGGTGGAGCAGTTACATAGCCTGGTATTGCGAGGTCATCCACTACTCTATCGATTCAGGGGGGCTTGGTTATGGCGGACGATGCAATTCATCTTTGCTGGATTTCCAAGAGCTGTCCGTCGCAACAGAGGCTACTTTTTCGTCTCACTATTGGCTTTTCTTCTACCCGCTGTTGTTATGGGTGGTGCCTGCTATTTCAATGAAGACCTACTCTATACAGTGATGAGTGAATCGATGGTGGGTCAGATGGAACAGAACTATGATCCTGCCAATGACCGTCCGGGCCGTGCAGTTGAGCGCAGTTCTGAGACGGACTTTATGATGTTTGGCTACTACATCATGAATAACATTGGAATTGGATTCAGGACTTTTGCAACAGGAATTCTGTTCGGTTTGGGTTCACTGTTTTTGCTTATGTTTAATGGACTGGTGATCGGTGGCGTGGCTGGCCATTTGAGTCGATTGGGTTATCACGACACCTTTTGGCCATTTGTTTCAGGACATGGCTCGTTCGAATTGACAGCAATCGTTATCAGTGGGGCAGCGGGACTGATACTGGGACATGCCCTGTTGTCTCCCGGCCAGCAGACACGTCTACAGGCACTGAAAAAAGGTGCCTTGAATGCGCTGCCTCTGGTAATGGGTGCTGCACTGATGCTGCTTTTTGCTGCTTTTATCGAGGCATTTTGGTCCTCCAGTACAGTATCCATAGCTATAAAATACAGTGTCGCGGCACTGCTCTGGAGTGTGGTCGTGCTCTATCTGGTTTTCACTGGGCGACGTGCGCATGGATCTGGATAAGATTGCCATCAAACTACGCCCCCGCAGCAGCTGGGAAGGCATAGATCTAGGCTTTGCCATGGCGCGTGAATGGTTTCTGGATCTCTGGCTGTTGTGGTTGTGCAGTGCGCTGCCAGTGATGCTGCTGTTAACCCTGCTACCTCTTCCACTCTGGCTCACAGGATTATTATTGTGGTGGTTAAAACCCGCCTATGAGCCCCCTCTACTGTTCTGGATGAGTCGCAGGGTTTTCTCGGAAAAGATTGTCCTCTCAACTGTGTTCAAAGAGTGGACCCGGGTTGTTCTGCCGCAGCTGTTTGCCTCACTCACCTGGCGAAGGCTCACCTTAGCCCGCTCTTTTTTCATGCCGGTTGTTGTCCTGGAGGGGCTGAAAGGTGCAAGGCGAACAAAGCGTATATCCGTGTTGGGTAAAACCAGTAATGCCTCTGCTTGGCTGACGATAGTTGGCCTGCACTTCGAGATGATCCTCCAATTTGGCTTGCTTGGACTGATTTTGGCACTGATCCCCGAGGATCTACACTGGATCGATTGGCAAAGTTATCTATTCGAGCCGGACCCTCTCAGTGAATGGTTACACCATTTGTCTGCCTTGGCTGCGATGTCTCTGATTGCACCATTCTATGTGGCAGCCGGGTTTGGGCTCTATTTGACCCGACGCAGTCAACTCGAGGCCTGGGATCTTGAACTGGGCTTGAGACAGCTGGCGCAGCGACATCCGGCTCGGTCTGGGTTGGGAGGCAGTATTTTACTTGCCTGCATTGGCCTCCTGTTTATGGGTATGGTCCCCCTCGACAGCAGTGAAGCTATGGAAGTAGGCAGAGAGGATTCCCAGGCATTGATTCAGGAGGTATTCAAGAATGAAGCCTTCGGGCAGGAGAGGGAGAGGCACTATTGGAAATACATAGGGGATGAAGACGATTCTCCAGAAGAGGAGGATTCAGCCTTTCTGCAATGGCTTGCCGATATCGCTGAATATATCGCAGCCCTTGGTGAATTCCTGCTGTGGATTCTGGTTGCTGGAGTGTTGGCTTACTTCGCCTATTGGTATCTTCAAAACCGACGGATGTTGGGATTACCCGTTTTTGGTAAGCAGAATAAAGGGGGGGTGCCACGGGTTGTGGCAGGGCTAGATCTGAGGCCGGAGACTCTTCCAGCAGATCCCGCTACTGAAGCAGCAAGATTGATTGAGCAGGAGAGGATCAGAGATGGCTTGGGATTACTCTATCGGGCAACCCTGTCTCAGCTGGTGCATGCTTATGCATTGCCGATTCAGGAAGGTGATACTGAAGGTGAATGCCTGATCCGAAGTCAGCATCTTGATCAGGCAGGGATAAGCAACTATTTTGGCGAATTGACTCTCGCCTGGCAGCAGCTTGCCTACGCTCATTATCAGCCTGACAAAACACATCTGCTGGAGCTGTGTCGGTCTTGGGGTATCCATTTTGAGGTGGGTCATGCAGGGTAATCGCATGACAATCGTGGTGTTAATAGTGCTGCTGGCGCTGGTTGCCGCTTTGGGGTGGCTCTGGTTCGAAAAGAACTTTGAAAAACGTACAAAGGTAACACGGTCAGCGATGGGTGAAGAGGCAACAAGGAATCCTCTGTTGGCAGCTGAGATGTTTCTGGATCGATTGGGCCTGGAAGTTCAGAGCCAGTCGGGAAGAGTCTATTTGCTTCAGCCACCTGAAGATAAGGGACTACTGTTTGTACGTGACCTAGGACCACCCTTACCGCCGACCAGCGTAGATAATTTACTCGCCTGGGTGGAACAGGGCGGCCATCTTGTCGCCAGTCCAAGTGATCAACATGAAGAGGGAAGGTCAGACCCTCTGTTGCAAAAATTTGGTGTCAGCTTAGTCAGCCTGGATGAGGAAGAGGAAGAGGAAGAGTTCGAAAGGGGCGCTCTTTTCCTGCCTAATCAACTCGAAGGATTAGAAGTCGATTTTGATCAGCAGAGGTGGTTTGAAATAGATGCAGATTTTGAGGGTGTCAACCCGCTGGTATCCGATTCACAGTTCATGGTTTTTCCCTGGGGAGAGGGGCAGGTGACCTTGATCAGTGATAGTGAAGTTTTTACCAATCAGCAGATTTCAGAGTTTGATCATGCCAGATTGATGGCTCATTTTGCACCTGAAGGGGGGAGGGCATGGCTGCTCTACAGTGCGCAAATGCCATCACTCTTCTCTTTAATCTGGCGCTGGGTTCCCTATCTTGTTTTGACTATTGTTCCTTTGCTTTTGATGACTATTTGGCGAATGACTCAGAGTTCAGGTGCAAAACTGGCAATGGAAACGACTGCCAGGCGTGATCTATTGGAACACCTCCAGGCCAGTGCAGAATTCGCCTGGCGTAATGATCAGAAAACCGGGCTTTTAGAGGGTGCCAGGCATCAGGTGGAGAAGCGCTGGTTGAGTTCTCACCCGGTATTGATTCAACTCGACCAGCAGGCGCGATGTGATTGGATAGCGAAACATACAGGACTAACCTCTTCAGCCATCTACCAAACACTCTATCCCAACAAAGGGGATAGTGCTCAACTGATAAAAAACACAGTTAATCTGCAGCGTTTGCTCGCTGCCTTGCATCCGGACAGGAAAGTGAAATAGCCATGCATGATGAATCATTAATCCCTCAGGATCTGCTGGCCCGCGCCAGGGAGTTGGAAAACGAAATTGCTCGGGCAGTGATTGGGCAGAAACAGGTCGTCCATGAAGTGGTTCTGGCACTCTTTTCTGCCGGCCATGTGCTTGTTGAAGGCGTGCCCGGACTTGGGAAAACACTCTTGGTTAGAAGTCTTTCAGCTGCTATTCAGGGAGAATTCAGTCGTATTCAGTTTACTCCGGATTTGATGCCCAGTGATATCTCAGGGCACATCATGTTCGATATGAAGAGTGAAAATTTCAGGGTACGTAAGGGACCGGTATTCTGTAATCTGCTACTGGCGGATGAGATCAACCGGTCACCGGCCAAGACCCAGTCTGCTCTGTTGGAAGCCATGCAGGAGCAACAGGTTACAATCGAGGGTCGTACCTTTCCATTGACCGCCCCTTTTCTTGTATTGGCAACACAGAATCCCATTGAACAGGAGGGGACCTACCCCCTGCCTCAGGCCCAGTTGGATCGATTCCTGCTAAAAGTCTTTATTGACTACCCGGACGAGGCCAACGAGCAGGCGATGGTTTCTCAAGTAACCCAGGGGATGGTGGGGGATCAACTTGATACTTCTGCAATACGTCCCCTGCTGAAGGCGGAAGAGATTCCTCAAATTCAGATTCATGTGGCTGGGTTAAAGATAGATGAACAGATCATCAACTATGCTGTACGACTGGTAAGGGCAGCCAGAGAGTGGAACGGTATAGAAGCCGGGCCGGGGCCTCGGGGAACCATCTCACTGCTACGGGCAGCCCGGGCAGAGGCCTTCCTTCAGGATCGAGACTATGTGACACCGGATGATGTCAAGGCAGCAGCGCTTCCGGTACTGCGTCATCGGGTTCGACTGTCGACTGATTTGGAGATTGAGGGCTATCGAGCGGAAGATGTTCTGAACGATCTTCTGGATAACATTGCGGCACCTAGAAAGTGACACCCTCGCGACGTTTGATCCTGTTGCTCGGATTACTCATGCTGCCAGCTATGCTGGCAGCCTGGTACCCTGGTTGGAGCATTTTCTGGAAAGCTGCGGCTGCACTGCTACTGATGCTGGCGGTGGTGGATCTGCTGGGTTTGAGACGAATTCCCACCCTACAGGTGACGCGAAAACTGCACACCACTATTCCTGTTGGTGTTTGGACCGATATACAACTTGAGCTGGAGAATCGCGCTAACAACAAACTGCGGGTGACGCTACATGATCACCACCCGGCAGATTGCTACGTCAGGAATCTACCGCAGACCCTGAATCTACCTGCCCAGCGCCAACTCAGTCTAAATTACCAGGTCTTTCCCCGATTCAGGGGCGAGAAAGGTTTTAATGGTGTAGACCTGATTATCCACTCCTCTCTTGGATTCTGGACTCAGAAACGATTTATAAACCAACCGACGCAGGTCAGGGTCTACCCCAACTTTAGAGAGATTGCCCACTTCGCGCTATTAGCGACTGATAACCACCTGAGTCAGATGGGGATAAGAAGGCGTCAGCGTCGTGGTGAAGGTAGCGATTTTCATCAACTAAGGGAGTATCGAACCGGTGATGCGCTGCGACAGATTGATTGGAAGGCCAGTTCCCGCTATCGCAAATTGATCTCTAAAGAGTATCAGGATGAGCGGGATCAGCAGTTAGTGTTTTTGTTGGATTGTGGTCGGCACATGCGCCATCGGGATGAAGAGGGTGCTCACTTGGATCATGCCTTGAATGCGATGTTGTTACTTAGCTATGTTGCTGAGCGTCAGGGAGATTCGGTAGGTTTTCTAAGCTTTGGCGGGGTCGATCGTTGGCAGCCTCCGGTAAAGGGGGGGGATCTGGTGCGCAGGATGCTGGATCGAAGCTATGATATTGAAGCCACCCTGGAGGCAGCAGATTATCTCTCTGCAGCACAGAAGCTGATGTCTCTACAAGGTCGCAGGGCACTGTTGGTGATACTTACCAACAGTCATACGGAAGAGCAGAGTGACCTGCACAAAGCGGTTACAATTCTCTCCAAACGGCATCTGGTGGTGGTTGCTGATCTACATGAAGCGGCACTGGATAAGGTGGTTGGACAGCCGGTGACGGATCGTCAGGGGGCGTTAAAATTTCAGGCAGTGGTGGACTATCTGGGGGAGCGCCGGGAGAGTCATGACCGTCTTAAATACCGGGGTGGGTTGGTAATCGATAGCCGACCACAGCAGCTACCTGTAAATTTGGTGAACGCATACCTTGATGTTAAGGCATCTGGTTCACTGTAAGTCACGATCCGCCCATCCTGAGTAATTGGGTAGGGTGGGGCCTGCCCCACCACAACTGAGAGAAGGATTCGGGAATGGTATACTATCAACCATGATAAATAGAGAAGGCTATAGATGTGATTGAGACTGAAGAGGGTAAGCGGAAGAAACGCAGCAGAGGTATCTATCTGTTGCCCAATCTCTTTACAACCGCTGCTTTGTTTGCCGGCTTCTACGCCATTCTGGCAGCGGTCAATGGGAAATTTGAGACCGCTTCAGTCGCGATTTTTGTGGCGATGCTGCTGGATGGCCTGGATGGCCGGGTTGCGCGACTGACTAAAACCCAGTCCGCATTCGGTGCGGAATACGATAGCCTCTCCGATATGGTCTCTTTTGGTTTAGCACCGGCGCTTGTTGTCTATATCTGGGCTTTGAGTGATATGGGTAAGCTGGGTTGGTTGGCTGCCTTTATCTATACCGCAAGTAGTGCACTACGGCTGGCTCGTTTCAATACCCAGATTGGTATTGCAGACAAAAAGTACTTCCAGGGCTTACCCAGTCCCTCTGCCGCCGCAATCATTGCTGGGGGTGTTTGGTTAGGGGTGGACTATGAAGTTTCAGGTAAGAACCTGGATTGGGTGGCAGCAGTGTTGACAACCTTGACTGGGTTGTTGATGGTCAGCAATTTCCGTTACCACAGTTTCAAAGAGATCGACTTCAGTGGCAAAGTTCCCTTCATCGCGCTGGTTGTTGTTGTAGTGGTGTTAGCCATTATCCAAACACATCCTCCAACAGTTCTCTTCGGACTGTTTTTAGCATATGCAATCTCCGGCCCGGTGTTGACGTTGACACAGTTGCGCAAGCACCGCGAAGAGAGAGCTGTAACAGATCAAAATGCAGCACCTGATCAGGATAACGATAGCAACGGGCAGGCAGGGTAATGCGACTGGTCTAGTGGGCCATGCGGTAAATAAGGTAACGATCAGAGCCCCGCTCATCAGTCAAGGCAAGGCGTACTCCGCAGGGAATGGCAAGCCCTTTCCAAGGAGTACAACGCAGCATTGACTGATGAGCGGGGCTCCCTTCGGGCCGTCCCACAAGCCTCAGCAGCGTCGTTGCACACACTTGAATTGGCCTGCCAGTCCTACGTTCGCGCGCCTTACTGCTGAGGCTTGTGGGACCGGCTGATCGTTACCTTATTTACCACATGGCCCACTAGCACTGCCTTTTCTTACTTTTTAAGCATGATTGGCATTGCCTCTACGCTGGGTTATTCTTGAAGTCACTGGTTTTTTTGATTTCACAGTAAACGAGCAGTCGGCCTCGCTACGACTGTAAGTCATCCATTTGGCAACCGGTTAACTATTAATATCAGCAAGTTTTCGGGTTTATAGCCCGTTCAGGGATAGATCCCTAATCTTGCCGGAGAGAAGCATGAGTCAAACCGATCATTTGATCATTTTCGATACCACTTTACGCGACGGAGAGCAGAGTCCGGGTGCGTCTATGAACAAGGATGAAAAGGTCCGGATTGGTAAGGCTTTGGAAAAGCTCCGCGTGGATGTCATTGAGGCCGGTTTTCCAATTGCCAGTCCCGGTGATTTCGAAGCGGTTTCTGCAGTTGCCAACGTGGTGAAGGACTCCACGATATGTGGACTGGCACGGGCCCTGGACAAGGATATCGATAGGGCGGGTGAGGCGTTGAAACATGCTAACTCCTCACGCATTCATACCTTCATTGCAACTTCACCTATCCACATGGAACACAAATTAAGGATGAATCCTGAGCAGGTGATCGAACAGGCGGTGCATGCAGTCAAGCGAGCCCGTAAATATACCGATAACGTGGAGTTTTCTGCTGAGGATGCGGGGCGTTCTGAGATTGAATTCCTCTGTCGAATCTTCGATGCGGTGATCGAAGCAGGTGCGCGAACCCTGAATGTACCTGATACGGTAGGGTATGCCATGCCTCATCAGTTCGGTGAGATGATTCGTCAACTGCGTGAGCGTATTCCAAATTCCGATAAGGCTATTTTTTCTGTGCACTGCCATAACGATCTCGGTTTGGCGGTGGCTAACTCCCTTTCTGCTGTGAGCAATGGGGCGCGACAGGTGGAGTGTACGATCAATGGCCTCGGAGAGCGGGCAGGCAATGCATCCCTGGAAGAGATCGTGATGGCGGTGAAGACCCGGCAGGATGTCTTCCCATGCCAAACCAATCTGGATACCACCCAGATTGTCAGTTGTTCCAAATTGGTATCCAATATCACTGGTTTTCCAGTACAGCCAAATAAGGCCATTGTAGGGGCCAACGCCTTCGCCCATGAGTCTGGTATTCACCAGGATGGTGTACTTAAATCCCGTGAAACTTACGAAATCATGTGTGCGGAAGATGTCGGTTGGAGTCAAAACCGGATGGTGCTGGGTAAGCACTCCGGTCGCAATGCCTTTCGCACCCGCCTGGAGAGCCTGGGTATCAGTTTCGAATCCGAGGAGGAGGTGAACGCGGCCTTCTCCCGTTTTAAGGATCTGGCAGATAAAAAGCACGAGATCTTTGATGAAGACTTGCAGGCATTAATGACAGATACCAAAACAGAGTCGTTCAACGAACGGATCAGGTTGGTCTCTCTCAAGGTCTGTTCAGAGACAGGAGAAACCCCTCGTGCTGAAGTAACGCTTGGTTTGGATGGGGCAGAAGAGCCTGGAACTGCGATAGGTGGTGGGCCGGTTGATGCCACTTTCAAAGCGATCGAAAGTATCGTCAATAGTGGTACTGAACTGCAGCTCTACTCAGTGAATAACATAACCAGTGGCACCGATGCCCAAGGTGAGGTGACGGTTCGCCTGGAGATGGATGGAAGAATTGCCAATGGTCAGGGTGCAGATACCGATATCGTCATCGCTTCTGCCAAGGCCTACATTAACGCGGTCAACAAGATACTTGTCCCTGATGCCAAAGCCCACCCTCAGACCGGTGATGTATAGTATTCTGGAAATCAGGCAGAGGGGCGTTCAGTCATAAGCATGGATGAGCAGAGTCGTCAGCACTATTTGAAAATGATGGGGGTGACCCAGTGGCGGGTTCGCCAACCGGCTGAGCCGGAAGATTTTGGGGAGGAGATCGTTGAATTATCCTCGCCTCATCAGGTTGCTTCGTCAGAAACCCCTATACCTGCGGCAGAAGCAGCATCATCTCCCACCGCTGCCGTTGAGACAGATACCCTTGACTGGTCAGAGTTGAGATCTCAGGTTAAGCAGTGTCATCAATGCGGTTTACGTAGCGGATGTAGACAGACCGTGTTCGGTGTTGGCAATGAACAAGCCGACATGTTGGTTATAGGTGAGGCTCCCGGTGCAGATGAGGATCGACAGGGCGAACCATTTGTTGGCCCTGCCGGACAGTTATTGAATGCCATGTTGTTGGCTATGGGATTTAGACGCGAAACGGTGTTTATCGCAAATATCGTTAAGTGTCGGCCGCCTGAAAACCGCGATCCAAGTCCAGAAGAGGCGCTCGCCTGTCACTCCTATCTTTTACGGCAGATAGAGTTGATCCGACCAAGATTGATTCTATCTGTGGGTGGAGTCTCTGCACATAATCTGCTCAAGACTGATATTGCAGTAGGCAAGTTGAGGGGCCGCGTTCACGCTTTTGGTGAAAGGAATATCCCGCTGGTAGTCACCTATCATCCCGCTTATCTGCTCCGTTCCCCTGAACAGAAGAGGAAGTCCTGGCAAGATCTGCAACTGGCCCTTTCTGTATTGCGAGAGGTTAATCAATGAGTGCCCAGGTAACTGATCCACTGCTGGGAATCCGTCCAATGGTAGAGCAGGATCTGCCGCAGGTTTTTGCACTTGAGAAACAGATCTATCCGTTCCCCTGGACCATGGGCATCTTGCAGGACTGCCTGCGAGTGGGATATTGCTGTTGGGTGTTAACCATGGATAAGCAGATGATCGGCTATGGCGTGATGTCGATCGTGGTCGATGAGGCTCACATTCTAAATATCTGTATTGATCCCAAATGGCGAAAACGGGGATTGGGGCTGAAGTTAATGCATCGTCTGCTCAAGATTGCGGGACAGCATGGGGCTGAAACGATATTCCTCGAGGTCAGGATAAGCAATCTTGCTGCGCTACAGCTTTATGAGAAGGTTGGGTTTGTCGAAGTCGGTCTGCGAAAAGGGTACTACCCGGATGCTGATAATTCCAGGGAAGATGCGCTGGTGCTCTCGCTGGAAATGGTTTCAGAAAAAGTGACTAAATAATCTCGTCAATAGTTGATGGGCTGCTGTGCAGTGTGCCCCCAATACCACTGAAAGCAGCAATGGCACGGCGGTTTAGAGCTGGGAGCTCCTGCAGAGTACTCTCTTCTGATTCTTCCCCTACAGGTTTGGCCTCCTCGTTTCGTTCAGCTATATCCTGGCGTTGTTCGGCCCTTATCTCAGCACGGGCCTGAAACGCGGTTGCGGAAGCTTGTGCAGCGACCATGCGATCCTGAGGCGAGGGGTCTGCAGGCGCCAAAGCTGCGCGGCGGATGGTTTCAGCCTGTCTGAGTTGTTCTTGTGGTGAGCTGGTATGGGTACCACTGATTGATACCTCTCCACCTACTGCGTAATTTTTGCCATCAGGACCTGTCTGATAGGTATAGCTGCCACCGGAAACCATGCCGCCCGCTGCGGCGCGATGCGCGGCTTCATGAGCCCTTACTTCCCGGTCCCTCTGTTGCAACTCTCTTACCTGAGCCTGCTCTTCGGGGGTAAGTTGGCTTGCCTGGCCAGTCTCCCGTACAGGTCTTTGAGTTGTACTCTCTTCAGTGGCAGGGTTTGCAGTTGAATCTGTCGAACCGGGGAGTGGGGTGGCATCACGGGCAAGCGGCATCCGCTCTGACTGAGACGAATGGTTATTGACTGCCGATAACCTGCCAAGTGAAAGGTCCATAACACTCAAATAATCTACTTACCCAGTTAAATTATATATAACTTTTAGAAATTGAAAGGTTAAAGCGTCGTCAAATACCAGAAAACTGGTATTTTTAGGCGTTAGATTCATCTCTTATTTTACTATTTGGCAGTAAAACAGGCCAATTTTTGGCTTAACTCAATTGTTATGTACAAAGTCAGGCACGCTTTCTCGACTCAAAGGCCTTTCAGCCATACATGATTAGCTTGTTTTATCCATAATTATGAAGGTTTTGGAGCGTATAAGGTCAGCGGATATGAAGGGCTGAAGACAACATACTTAGTCGCCGGGTTAATAACCACCGAGACCAGCGAAATGCCTGAGCATTTAGCATTCTATATCGATTACGAAAAGATGGGGCGTGACATGGAGCTAAGCGGGGATGTTTTCGCCGTTGAGACAGGTTATCAAGAAGTCCACGTATTTTGGAGTCACTAAATAGATGAAGCCCTTGCGCCTAACCTTAATACAATAAATTATAAACTTTTGGTTGGATATGCAGGGTCGAGCCAAGCATATTAACCATTTTGAATGCCTGATAAGTTACTGATATCAATAGATAGTGCATATATAGCTAAACTATTAACTATAATTAGTTTAGTTATATATATACAGAACTCAGAAAATGGTATATATTAAACTAAACTATATTTACTCAATTTATATAGAAAGGCGACCCAATGGGTATTCAAGACATAGTTTCAAAACAATATAGAGATAAGGTAAATCAAGCCTATTTCCAGTTTGGCGATTACCCTCTGAAACTATCAGAGGGCTGGCTTAAAACTGTTCGCAAAGCACTTGGCATGTCTGGAACACAATTGGCTAAACGCTTGAACGTTACCAAGGGGCGAATTTCACAAGCAGAATCTGGTGAGTTATCTGGTAGTGTCACCTTAAAAACCATGCAGAACATGGCTCAAGCTATGAATTGCCGCTTTGTCTATGCCGTAGTACCGACACAAACAATAGAAAGCGTAATTAAAGAACGTGCTGTTAAAAAAGCAAAAGAGCAAATTAAAGCAGCATCTACTCAAATGGCACTTGAGGCTCAATCATTAAATGATGAGCAACTTACATATGCCGTTGATCAGCTCACTTCCGAGATTATTGAAAAAATGCCCTCTGATTTTTGGAATGATGAATGAGTGATGCTTTTGATTACCCTGATGGTGCAACGCCCCTTGAGCCTGATGCATTAGAGGGGCTTCGCTTTAAGCATGTTACAACCAGAGGTGAACTTGACCAGTTGGAACAAGCCAATGTTGTTGAGGGTATGCAATGGCTTAAAAAGCAAAGGGACACAGATGTACTAACGGAAGGTTTCGTTTGTAAACTGCATCAACAGTTATTCGGGAAAGTCTGGAAATGGGCAGGTTCTTTTCGCAAGACGGAAAAGAATATTGGCGTTGATCCTATTCAGATTGCAATTCAATTGAGGCAATTATTCGATGATGCAAAATACTGGATAGAAAATAGTACCTATCCACCAAAAGAACTAGCAGCACGTTTTCATCACAGACTAGTTTTTATTCATCCTTTTCCTAATGGGAATGGTCGTCATTCACGCATCATGGCTGATGCAATATTGACAAAGCTTATGGATGAACCTGCAATTGACTGGGCAGGTGGACATAGATTGGAAGCAATGAACGAACGCCGTGATCAATATATTAATGCTCTTAGAGCAGCAGATGGACATAACTTTAGTCTATTGCTCGAATTTGTCGGGGCAAATAACAGTTGATCAGGTAGAATAGCGAGCCTTTTTTCACATGTTAGACATGTAAAAGAAGGGTATTTTTTAAATGGGTGTAAATTTAGGTGTAAATAAAGGTTTAACGGGTATGGCTGATAGTAATTTTCTCAATGAAATCAACAAGAGACGCACTTTTGCTATCATCTCGCATCCCGATGCGGGTAAGACAACCCTGACTGAAAAGTTACTGCTCTTTGGGGGTGCCATCCAGATGGCGGGTACGGTCAAGGGACGTAAAGCGGCGCGTCATGCCACATCCGATTGGATGGAGATGGAGAAGGAACGCGGTATTTCGGTAACCTCCTCGGTCATGCAGTTCCCCTTTGGGGATGATATTGTCAATCTGCTCGATACCCCGGGACATGAGGATTTCTCTGAAGATACCTACCGTACCCTCACCGCAGTGGATTCAGCACTGATGGTGATCGATGTCGCGAAGGGCGTTGAAGCCCGGACCATCAAATTGATGGAGGTTTGCCGTCTGCGAGACACGCCGATCCTAACCTTTGTGAATAAGCTGGACCGGGAAGGGCGTGACCCGCTGGAGATTCTGGATGAGATCGAGGATGTGTTGAAAATCAAATGTGCACCGGTCTCCTGGCCGATTGGCATGGGTAAGCGTCTGAAAGGGGTCTACGATCTGCGCACCGACACCACCCATCTTTTCAGTGCCACCCATGGCGGTAAGATCCAGGTCGGTGAGGTTATCGAAGGTATCGACAACCCTAAATTGGATGAGCAGATTGGCAGTCAGGCAATAGAGCTGCGTGAAGAGATCGAATTGGTACGGGGTGCCAGTCATGAACTGGATCTTGAAGCCTATGCCAAAGGTGAATTGACACCGGTGTTTTTCGGATCTGCAATCAATAACTTCGGTGTAAGAGAACTGCTGGAAGCATTTGTCGAATACGCACCAGCCCCTCTATCACGCAACACCCAGCAACGTCTGGTGGAACCTGCTGAGAAAAAATTCTCCGGCTTTGTATTTAAGATTCAAGCCAATATGGATCCCCAACATCGGGATCGGGTTGCCTTTCTTCGGGTCTGTTCAGGTACCTATCGCAAAGGTATGAAGATGCGCCATGTGCGCACGGGTAAAACAGTGCAGATCAGCAATGCAATCACTTTTCAGGCCGACGAGCGGCGTCATGTGGAAGAGGCCTGGCCTGGCGATATCATCGGTTTGCATAATCACGGCACAATTCAGATTGGAGATACCTTTACTGATGGTGAAGAGCTGAAATACGAGGGCATTCCCTATTTTGCCCCTGAACTGTTTCGTCGGGTGGTGTTGAAGGATCCATTGAAGCAGAAAGCACTTTTAAAGGGTGTGCTGCAACTTTGTGAAGAGGGGGCAACACAGGTATTTCGTCCAATGAAAAATAACGACCTTATCCTTGGCGCAGTGGGTGTTCTACAGTTCGATGTGGCTGTGGAACGACTCAAGCATGAGTATAAGGTCGAGGCGATTGTGGAGCCGGTTAATGTGGCAACCACCCGCTGGATCGAATGTGAAGATGAGAAGATGCTTGAACAGTTCAAGTTGAAGAACCACGATAATCTGGCATTGGATGGGGATAATCAGCTGGTCTATCTTGCCCCTACCCGGGTCAATCTTGATCTGGCCATTGAAAGATGGCCGGATGTGGATTTCATGTCAACCAGAGAGCTTTAGAGTGATGAGCTTTGAGGGAATCAGATAGTGCATAATAAATTCGCGCAAAGTCACCAAGTAGACATAGATTGACCTGATTACCCTCAATGCTCAGCTATTGAACTTCTGTACTGAGAATAGGGCTTGAATCCATCACTCCTACTACCGTTGAAAAGGGATTTGTTAACGACGTGTAATTGAATCAGTAAGACCCTGTTCAGCCGGGTTTGCCAAGACTGAATTGTAGGTCGAATTAGCAGAGCGTCATCCGACAATTCTCCTTAGTGATTACACGAAAAATGTCAAAATGCGTTACGTTTTTCCAATCAACTTCGGGTTTGGCACTTGTCTGGTACTTGGTATCGTGCAGCAGGCAAGACCCTGTGGTTCTCGAGAAAAGTACTCACAAGATCACAACAATATTACAGGATTCCTGAGGTCTCCGGGATGATATAACCCGCATATCGTCATGGCTGAGGTCTATTGAAAATTGTACCGGCTAAACCATAATTATAGTTAGAGGGTAAACATTATTTCCCATCTGGAACTACAGGAGGTTATAAATGTTTTTAATGCAAAAAAATAGTGATAGGTTGGTTGAAGTACTGAGCATGCCCGATCTGTTCAATCCCAACCATACTGAGATCGTTGGACGTCTACATGCAGGCGAAGAGATGCAGGATGCGGAAAAGTTTCTGAAAGCGCAGATGCAATTCCCTTCAGGTGAACCACTTCCCCAGTGTTGGCTGGACTCTGGGTATCGGCAGCATTAACGATAAGGGATCCGTGAACAAATCAAGGATGGATATCCTGCTGTAGCGTATTGCATTTCCAGGTTGTAAGGCTTAGTGATGGGCAGGTTATCATGCGCTTCACACCTCGAGTTGGCATACTTTTAATCAAAAATCTACTCTGCCTTGTTTAATTCATTGACTGAATCGATGTTGTGCAATGCTATCGGTATATGCGCTATCAAAGTGCATAGGTCTGGCTGTTGAAAAAACCATGAATCTTAATGGTGCATTGCTACATTCATCTTCGGTGATATAGCTAAGTCTGCTGACTCAAAACAATGATCTGTTTTTAGGATTATGGTTTTTCCTGACTACCCTCCTCAATATTCAGTTTTGATAGGTGGGGCATGGCCCCACCCTACACACTGGCTGTTTTGTTGCGGGGCATGGCCATATCCGATACTCCGGCTCTTCAGTAGGGTGGGGCCATGCCCCACCAAAGGCGCTGTAAAAGAGAATAAACTAATCCATAAGTAACTCAGATCATTCCATTCTGTCTGTTCTCAGTGTTAAGTGTGTACAGAATGTTTTTTTACTATAGGCTCAGATATAGGACTGTTTTTTGCTAGTGACTTATCCGATAGCGAAATAACACTAGGAAGCGATCCGATGTTAGAAAAAACACTGACGGTAATTCTTGCTGGAGGGCATGGGTCACGTTTGAAGCCCTTGACTCATGAGCGAACCAAACCGGCTGTGCCCTTTGGTGGGCAATACCGAATAGTCGATTTTGCCCTGGCGAATTGTCTACATTCCGGTCTGAGAAGAGTTTTAGTATTAACCCAATACAAATCCCACTCTTTACAGAAACACCTGAGAGACGGATGGTCCCTGTTTAATCCCGAGTTGAGTGAATATATCACCGCTGTACCACCACAGATGAGAACCGGGGGCAGCTGGTATGACGGTACTGCTGATGCGGTTTACCAAAATCTCTATATGCTCAAACGCAGTGGTGCCGAGCGGGTTCTGATCCTCTCTGGTGATCACATATACCGCATGGATTACGCGCCAATGCTGGCGTTTCATGAAGAGCACAGCTCCGGGGTCACATTGGCAGGTATGGAAGTGCCTCTGGCAGAAGCCAGTCAGTTCGGTGTGATGGGGGTGGATGATCAGGGACATGTGACTGATTTCGAAGAGAAGCCTGAACAGCCAAAACCCTCGAAGCCTGGGGAGGATACGGCACTGGTATCAATGGGGATCTATGTTTTTTCTATAGATCGGCTTATCTCGATTCTGGAAGAAGACCACACAATAGATGGTTCCGGGCACGATTTTGGTTACGACATTCTACCGAAACTGATCAATGAGGCTGGGGTCTACGCTTATCGTTTTGGTGGCGAGGCTGGGCGTGTAAGCCCTGATCGGTATTGGCGGGATGTGGGGACGCTAGATAGTTACTATGAAGCGAATATGCAGCTGCTCGATCCTCAACCTGCATTGGATCTCTATCAACCGGAGTGGCCGATTCGAACCCATCACGCTCAATACCCTCCAGCCCGTACTGTACCGGGTCTTTCCGGTAGTGAAGGTATCTTTATCAACTCAATCGTTGCCAATGGAGTGGTCATCGTGGGGGGGAGCGTTCAGCGTTCAATTCTGTTTCCCAATGTCTATATCGGTGACGAAGCAGTGATCCATAACTCAATTCTGTTTGAAGGTGTCAAGGTTGGAGATGGTGCTGAGTTGGAAAACTGTATTATCGACAAGGGTGTTGTTATTCCGCCAGGTGAACGAATCGGTTTCGACAAAGAACTGGATGAAGTGCGTTTCACTATTTCCGACAAAGGTGTTGTTGTAGTGCCGAAGGGGTATCAATTCTGTTAGGGATTTGGAGTAGGTCGGATAAGCGGAGCGCCATCCGACTGTATATATGATTGCCATAGGGCATTGTCGGATGGCGCTCTGCTTATCCGACCTACGATTGACCTCGTTCCCATTGGGTATGAGGAAGAGTATGAAGAACTACCCTAGATAGTCACCAGGGTTCGTCCATGTATTTGCCCGGATAGCATTTGATCAAAGGTATCAGGCAGTTGTTCCAGACTAACAGTCTGTTGAACGATATCATCCAAGTGTCTTGGTTTAAGATCCGTTGCAAGACGTTGCCAAATCTCCATACGAATCTCATGAGGGCAGCTGGCGGAATCGATGCCAAGCAGGCTGACGCCTCTGATAATAAAGGGCATTACAGTTGTATTTAACAGGTGACCGCCCGCCAGGCCAATGGAGGCAATACTACCCCAGGGTTTGATCTTAGTGGCAATGCTTGCAAGCATTTCACCGCCAACATTATCTACCGCTCCACCCCAGGTTCCTCGTTCCAAAGCGTGGTGTGAGGAGGTGACCTGTTCCCGGCCAAGTATCTCCTGGGCGCCAAGGTGTTCCAGAAATGCGTGTTGTTCCTGCTTTCCTGTTACGGCATGAACCTCGAAACCTTCGCCGTCGAATATATTGACAGCGAGACAGCCGACACCGCCAGTAGCACCTGTTACCAGAATAGGACCCATATCCGGACGTTGGCCGTTGATTTCCATTCGGTACAATGCCAAGCCTGCGGTGAAGCCCGCAGTACCGAGTCCCATTGATTGGGCCAGGGTAAGACCCTCAGGTAGGGGGATGACCCAATCAGCAGGTACTCTGAGGTATTCTGCATATCCACCATCAGAGGTTGCCGAGAGTTCATAGCCTGTGACAATAACCGGATCGCCTTCTTTGAAGCGTCTGTCATTGCTCTCTGCTACTTCTCCAGCTGCATCTATACCCCCAGTGAGAGGAAAGTGTCTCAATATCTTTCCCTTGCCTGTGCCGGCCAGGGCATCTTTGTAGTTGATGCTGGAGTATTGTACCCGGATCACTACTTCACCTTTATCCGGTGGCGTCGGTATAAGCTCTTCAATGCCGGCAGAGTGCTGTGAATTGTCAAAGTGTATTCGGAAAGCGCTATAAGAGGTCATGGTGGACTACTCCGTAACAACAGGTATTTTTCCAATCTTGCCCTGCCACTCGGCAGGACCTGTCTGATGAACCGAAACGCCTTGGCTGTCGACTGCAACGGTGACGGGGAAATCTACAACATCAAATTCCCGGATCGCCTCCATGCCAAGATCCTCAAATGCCAACACACGGGAACCGCGGATTGCTTTCGAGACCAGGTATGCGGCCCCGCCTACGGCCATCAGATAGACTGCTTTATGCTTTCTGATCGCCTCAAGTGCTGTGGGTCCGCGTTCAGCTTTACCCACCATGCCAAGTAATCCAGCCTGGCCCAGCATCATTTCACTGAACTTGTCCATGCGTGTCGCTGTTGTAGGACCTGCAGGCCCAACCACTTCATCTCGCACGGGATCTACAGGACCTACGTAATAGATGAATCTATTCTGGAAGTCGACCTGCTCGGGCAGCGATTCGCCATTTTCGAAGAGATCGGCGATTCGTTTGTGAGCAGCATCCCGCCCAGTCAGTAGTTTGCCGTTCAGAAGGATTAATTCACCAGGATTCCAGCTCGCAATCTCCTCTCTGTTGACCTTGTCCAGGTCAACCCTGCGCGCCTGTGGTGAAGCCTCCCATGTGACGTCTGGCCAATCACTGGCTTGTGGCGGAGTAAGCAGGGCAGGTCCGCTGCCGTCCAGTGTGAACTCTACATGTCGGGTTGCAGCGCAGTTTGGAATCATGCCCACAGGTAGAGAGGCGGCATGGGTTGGGAAGTCACTGATCTTAACATCCAAGACAGTCGTAAGCCCGCCAAGACCCTGTGCGCCGATACCCAATGCATTGACCTTTTCATACAGCTCCAGACGTAACTCCTGTTTGCGGTTTTGAGGTCCACGGACAATGAGTTCATGAATGTCGATCGGTTCCATCAACGACTCTTTGGCCAATAGCATCGCCTTTTCTGCACTACCACCAACACCAATCCCAAGCATTCCCGGAGGGCACCATCCAGCCCCCATTTTGGGGACTTCTTCAAGTACCCACTCCACCAGTGAGCCAGAAGGGTTAAGCACTTTGAAACGGGATTTGTTCTCGGAGCCGCCACCCTTTGCCGCAATCTTGACCTCGACTTTATCGCCGCTTACCAGTTCAGTATGGATGATGGCAGGGGTATTGTCGCCGGTGTTTTTTCGTGAACCCAGAGGATCGTTGACCATTGAGAATCTGAGCAGGTTATCTGGATGGGCGTATCCATGTCGTACCCCTTGGTTGACCATCTCATTTACAGTCAGTTGGTTGTCCCAAGTGATCTCCATACCAATTTTCAGGAACACCACTACCATGCCAGTGTCCTGACAGACAGGACGCCGGCCTTCTGCGCACATGCGGGAGTTAACCAGAATCTGAGCCATCGCATCTTTTGCTGCAGGACTCTGTTCATTCTCATGGGCTTCACCCAGTGCCTTGAGAAAATCGGCCGGGTGATAGTAGGAGATAAACTGTATGGCGTCAGCAATGCTTTGGATGAAATCATCCTGGCGAATATGTGTCATAACCTATCCTGTACTTATCTGAAAAAGATAAGGGGTAACTTTACTGCTGATCCAAAAACTCCCGCTCTTCCAGGAGAGGGTCGGGGGGGAGCGGAGCAGAAAAGCTATAGCTGTTTTATTCATATCCCCTCATCCTCTCAATCTCCCGGAAGGAGAAGGGATGCTATATTTGATTATGATGTTTCATTAGTCTGTTGGCAAAGTAAACCATTTCTAAAAAATTGGCTTAGTTAAACCTGAGTCCGTGGGTTCATGACAGCACTCTGCGCTCGCCATGAATCCCCGGACTCAGGTTAAAGGTACGGGTCAACAGTGTAGTACCATGTTTTTATTTAGATCTCGAGCAATAAGCGGCTTGGATCTTCAAGTAACTGTTTTATGGTTACCAGAAATTGCACCGCATCTCTCCCGTCAATAATCCGATGATCATAAGATAGCGCCAGATACATCATGGGTCGCGCTACTATCTCACCCTTTTCAACCACCGGGCGTTGCTGAATCGAATGCATGCCGAGGATAGCGCTCTGGGGAGGATTGAGAATGGGGGTAGAGAGCATAGATCCAAATACGCCACCGTTGGTGATGGAGAAGGTTCCCCCTGTTAGATCATCGTAGCTTAGAGAACCCTGCTTGGCCTTTTCCCCATACTCTCTGATGCGTTGCTCGATCGCGGCAAAACTGAGTTGGTCCGCATCCCGCAGAATCGGGACTACCAGTCCTCGGGGGGATGAGACCGCGATGCCAATGTCAAAGTAGCCATGATAGAGAATGTCATCTCCATCCATAGTGGCGTTGACGATCGGGAACTGTTTCAGTGCTTCAACCGTGGCTTTAACAAAAAAGGACATGAAACCAAGGCGCACATCATGGCGTTTTTCGAATGTGTCGCGATAGGTTGCGCGCAGATTGGATACCGCTTGCAGGTTTACTTCATTGAAGGTGGTTAGAATCGCTGCGGTTTGCTGCGCCTCTATCAGACGCTCCGCAACCCGTTTGCGTAGGCGGGTCATCGGCACTCGTTGCTCGATTCTGCCATCTGGATGAGCAGGGGCAGGGGCAGCTTGAGCTGGAGTGGACTGCTCGGGTTGGCTGGCTTGTTGTGCAGGTTGAGCCGCAATGGCCGCTTCCACATCCGCCTTTACAATGCGACCGCTTTTACCACTTCCTTTGATTGTATTGGGGTCAATACCACTTTCGTTGACCAGACGTCTGACTGCCGGCGACAACACCGGGGAATCTTCAGTTTCATCTGCGGAGGTTTCAGACTGACTGGACGGGGTGGTGTCTGACACAGACCCTGCCTCCATTAGTGCCAGAATATCCTCAGCCTCGACAGTTTCACCCTCTTTGAAACGAATCTCTTTAAGTATCCCGTCCTGTGGGGCTGGCACCTCGAGTACCACTTTATCGGTTTCGAGATCTACCAATGTTTCGTCCTGTTTTACCGATTCACCCGGTTGTTTGTGCCAACTCAATATTGTGGCGTCGGAGACAGACTCGGGTAGTTGGGGGACACGTAATTCAATGCTCATTGTTGGTATGCCTGATTCCTGTAATTCATTCTGGGGTTGATTCGTCCGCTGAGTGCCTCGTCAATCAAGGTCTCCTGCTGGGCAATGTGAACTGAGCGATAACCTACTGCTGGAGCAGCCGCAGTAGAACGCCCGACATAGTGCAGCTGCCTGCTCTTTGATGTTAATGGGTAGAAGCGATGTTTTATCTGATCCCAGGCACCCTGGTTCTGTGGTTCCTCCTGACACCAGATAATCATTTTGGCATTTTTATACTGCCGTATCACTTTATCGAACTCTTTTTGCGGGAAGGGATAGAGCTGTTCAATGCGTATGATCGCAACGTCCTCCAAGCCTCTTGAGCGGCGTGTTTCAAGCAACTCGTAATAGACCTTGCCGGTGCAGAGGACAACGCGCTTTACCTTCTTGTGATCTATTTCATCTATCTCATCGATAACATTCTCAAACTTGCCTTCCAAAAGTGACTGCTTGTGAGAGGTGGCTAGACGATGTCTAAGCAGGCTCTTCGGTGTCATGACAACCAATGGATGCCTATATGGGCGCAGAATCTGACGCCGAAGCAGATGAAATATCTGTGAAGCATTTGTAGGGCAGCAGACCTGAATATTGTGGTTGGCACAGAGACGAAGAAAACGTTCTGGCCGGGCAGAAGAATGTTCCGCGCCCTGTCCCTCATATCCATGAGGAAGCAGCATTACAAGACCGCATAGCAGGCCCCATTTTTCACCGCCAGAGGTAATGAACTGATCAATTACTACCTGGGCACCATTGGCAAAGTCACCAAATTGGGCTTCCCAGATGGTCAATGAATTCGGGTCAGCGGTAGCATAGCCAAATTCGTATCCCAATACAGCCTCTTCCGACAGCAGAGAGTCGATAACCACGAAATCAGCCTGATTTTGACTGAGGTGTTGTAGGGGTACCAGGGATTCACCGTCACTCTGATTGTGTAGCACGGCATGTCGGTGAAAGAAGGTTCCCCGACCTGAATCCTGACCAGAGAGGCGAATAGGAACACCCTCGGTCAACATTGAGGCATACGCCATGTTTTCCGCAAAACCCCAATCGATCAATTGATCACCACTGGCCATGCGACGTCTTTCGGTCCAGATTTTCTCTACCCTTGGATGGAGCTCGAATCCACCAGGAACATGCAGAAGCTGATCAGATAGCTGGTTAAAGGTTTCAACCGATAGGGTGGTATCGCAGGGATGCTCCCACTCGATACCCTTAAAACCATTCCAACGCACTGCATAGGGATGGCGCAATGCACAGGTGACTGGTCTGGCTTCCACAATACCGGCTTCTAGTGATTCACGGTAGTTATCCACCAGATCTCTGGCCTGTTGCGGTGTAATCGCTGAATCCTGTACGAGCTTGTCAGCATACAGGGTTCTAACGGTCGGGTGGTTGCGGATCTTCCGATACATCTCGGGTTGAGTCACTGATGGTTCATCCGCTTCATTGTGACCTAGACGGCGATAGCAGATGACATCGATGACAACATCTTTACGGAAGCGCATGCGGAAATCGAGCGCTAACCGAGTGATGAAAATGACAGCCTCCGGATCATCACCATTTACGTGAAAAATAGGTGCCTGCACCATCTTCGCTACGTCGGTACAGTATAGGGTAGAGCGGGTATCCAGTGGATTGCTGGTGGTGAAACCGATCTGGTTGTTGGTGATGATGTGTACAGTGCCACCCGTGGCGTAGCCACGTGTCTGGGAAAGGTTAAGTGTCTCCATGACCACACCCTGGCCAGCGAAGGCAGAGTCACCATGGATAAGTATCGGTAATACCCGCGATCCATCGTGGTCACCACGTCGTCTCTGTCGGGCACGAACAGAGCCTTCGATAACCGGGTTGATGATCTCCAGGTGAGACGGGTTGAAGCCCAATATGGTGTGGACAATACCGCCGGGAGTATCAATATCCGTAGAGAAACCCATATGATATTTAACGTCACCGGAGAGCCGTTGAGGATCAACAGTGACTCGGCCTTCGAATTCATCAAATATCTCTTGTGGCGGTTTACCAAGAATGTTGGTCAGGACATTGATGCGCCCGCGGTGGGCCATGCCGATGACAACCTCATTGATTTCATTTTTACCCGCGTGCTGAATTAAATCGTCAAGTAGAGGGATCAGTGTTTCACCACCCTCAAGGGAAAATCGTTTCTGCCCTACATAACGTGTGTGCAGATATTTTTCGATGCCTTCTGCAGCGGTCAACAGAGTTAACAGCCAGGTCTTCTCTTTGACACTGAATTTTTGAAGCAGATGTCGCTGTTCAATGCGCTCCTGTATCCATCGCTTCTGTTTGGTATCAGTAATGTGCCCATATTCCGTGCCGACGCTGCCACAATAGCTCTTCTTCACAAGTTCGACTATATCCTTTAGAGCCATACGCTCCGGTGCGAACAGGGAGCCGGTATTATAGATGGTGTTTTGGTCAATGTTGTCGAGCTTGTGGTAAGCCAGGTTGAGATCATCGACTGTCACCATTTCACGTAGCTTTAAGGGGTCAAGATTGGCATTCTGATGCCCCCGCATACGATAGCCGTTGATATATCGCAGTACAGAGGCCTGTTGCTCTGCAGCTGCTGGAGAGAGATTCTCCTGTGGGGATGCCGTGGCGGAGCGCTTCTCTTTGACGAGATGGAGGAAGCGTTGCCTGATGGGCTCATGAGCGGTATCGAGTTTTTCCTGATGGGGGAGCTGGTCAAATTGGCGACGCCAGTCAGGGGGCACACTCTCCGGGTCTTTGAGGTAAGATTCGTAAAGATCTTCTACGAAAGCGGCGTTGCCGCCAGAAAAGGCGGATGTGGATCTGAGTGAATCCAGATTTGTGGTCATTTTCTATTTGGAACCAATTGGCTATTAGGGATAACTTATTTTTGTGCAGCTATCAGTAAATGTTAGCACAGGCTGGGTGTTTGACAGTAGATATTATAAAAATTTCGTTCATCCTGTGTCAGAATAGAATAAATTGTAATTTTATGACCGGGCAAGGCGTTTGGAGTGACTGGAATATTTTTAAGAACAGTGTGTGCAGTATTATATTCTCAACTGAGCAAGGACTGAGAGATTGTCGGGCCAAAAGCGCAATAAATTAAGGGTCAACCTGAATCCGATCTCTTTGGAGGCTGATTTGGCCTATTTTGGTGCGCGTCTGGAGTTGGTAGGGGATCCGGAAACGAGTTATCAGGCGGCACAGTTGAAAGTCTACAAAGCATTGGAGAGCGCGCTTTGCGAAAATCTCAAGCGGCTGCGTAAGAAAGAGTCCAAATCCTCAGGCAAGAAAAAAAAGAAAGATTCTAAAAAGTCCGACTCAGCTTAAAAAATCACTGGATTAATTCAGAGGTGGTTCAGCCCTGATGCTCTTCTTTCAGGCGTCTGTCGATCTCCCGTTCTGCCATTGCCCAATCCTCGATAGACTTTCGGGGGTCAAATCCATGTTTTTCAGCAATATAGTAAGCTGCTGTTTCGATCATCTGAGATCTTAGAGAAGGATCTATCGATGGCGGGTTGATCGGTGTCTTAGCTTCGCGAGTCTTTAGTTTCTTGATCTTGTTTTTTTTCGAGTTCTCTTTTTTGCCCTTATCCTCAAGATCATTTTTGGTTTTTTTTGATTTTTTCCCCATCTGAATATCTCCTCTCAGTGCAGAATTTTATACATTAGAATAGATGCCATAAGCCCATTCTCCTGCTTTTTGCCAGAGTCTCTGCGGCCAGGTAATCCCGTCGGGTTTTGGGATCTAGATGGGCTTCGTCAGTTACACGCGCCATGCCTGCTTTTAGCATGCGCAGTGCGATGTCTGCACCACCATGTTTCACTGTTCCAAGTATAACACCGTTTGCCATGACGACTCGGTACTCGACAGATATGGCGCGGCCTGCGATAAGCATGTGTAGATGCTGTTTTGCATCTGTACTCATTTGTCTGGAATCTACAGGCACACGGATACCAAGCAGCTTTATCTGGCGACGTCGACCATCGGGGATAGCGGCTTGGATCAGCTCACCACTGAATACATTAATGACTCTTCCCTGCAGATTTGCTGCCGTCACACTATCAGCGCCCAGGCTAAAAAACAGCAACAGGATAGTCAGGGAGTTTCTGATAATGCGAATGAGGTTCATCTGATATGGTCCATTGTCAGGGAAGCTGCAGGAGTTGAACAGATATTGGTAACATCGACCGAGTGTCAGATAGTCTATCAGAGAGCGTCGCTCGGCAGTGAAAAAGGGTTTACCAGGGTGCCGAGATGGTGCCCTCGACAGGAGTCGAACCTGTGACCTATCGCTTAGGAGGCGATCGCTCTATCCTACTGAGCTACGAGGGCAAACGTCGGTATTGTCCCTGTATTAGAGATAAAATGCTACGATGTTTTGTGATTTTTAAACTGAAAAAGTCCACTATTTTTGCGATCGAAAGCAGAAATATTGATGTTGAATCATGAGGCTGGGGATAATCATCCATGGGAAGACTAAGGATGCGAATTCTCTGAATTCAAGTAAAATTGAATCCAACACAGATGAGTATCCGTATCCCTAATCAGATGCTCTAAAAAAAATGAGGGTATGTGCATGCTCAACAGTAATGTCACAGCCTGAAGCCCCGACATGATCAGTTGACGGGGAGATAACAATACGGGATTTGAATATGCTTGATACAGTACATCTACTAAACCCTACATCCTTTCCCAATATTCATCGGGGCAGGTTGGAAACCCTGCAGGTGAATCTGGGCTTTCGCTGCAATCTATCTTGTGTGCATTGTCATGTAAACGCGGGTCCCAAACGTACCGAGATGATGAGTCGTGAGACTATTGATAACGTGTTGCTGTTTCTCGAGAGACAACAGTTGAAGCGCCTTGATCTGACAGGGGGTGCTCCGGAGATGAACCCGGATTTTCGTTATTTGGTCGAACAGGCGAGAGCCATGAACGTTGATGTGATCGACCGTAGTAACCTGGTGATCATGCAGGAGGAAGGGCATGAAGATCTGGCGGAGTTTTTAGCCGTGCAGGGGGTTGAGGTTGTCGCATCTCTACCCTGTTATCTGCAAGAGAATGTAGATCAGCAAAGGGGCAAAGGCAGTTATTCGCAAAGTATCGAAGCGCTGCTCAAGCTAAACAAACTGGGTTATGGTGAAAAGGGTAGCGGCCTGATGCTGAATCTTGTCTATAATCCTCTGGGCCCAACGCTCCCTCCCCCCCAGGAAACCTTGGAAGCGGATTATCGCCTTCAGTTAAAACAACGGTTCGGTATTCAGTTCAATCAGCTGTTTACCATTACCAATATGCCAATACAACGATTTGGCAGCATGCTCCAGTCCAAAGGGGAGTTCGATACCTATCTGAACCTGTTACGTGATGCCTACAAGCCTGAAAACTTAGAGGATGTAATGTGTCGTACCCTGCTGAGTGTCGATTGGCAGGGCTATCTCTACGATTGTGACTTCAACCAAATGTTGAAGATCCATCTCAAATCGGGAAAGAATTTTCAGCCCCATCTTCGGGATCTCTACGATGTGGATCTAAACAGGCTGGCTATCCAGGTAGCAGAGCACTGCTATGGCTGTACCGCTGGACAGGGGAGTAGCTGTGGTGGAGCGCTTGTCGAATAATTGATAAAACACCTATAGATATGACCATGAAGGATCTGATGCAACCATGTCGACTAAGTTGAGCGTGGTGATACCCTGCCTGAATGAAGGGGATGGTGTGGAGAAGTTTCTGAGGGATCTGCAGTATCTGCGTCACCAGGGGCATCAACTTATCCTGGTCGATGGAGGGAGTGAACCTCCGATCTCAACTTCGATAGCATCTTACGTAGACAGATTACTGATCTCACCGCCTGGCCGGGCAGTGCAGATGAATTCAGGTGCAGCCATCGCCAGTGGTGATCTACTCTGGTTCCTGCATGCCGATAGTCAGATCAAGCCGGGTATTGAGAATGCAATGCTGACTATTCCTCAAACTGGTTCTTTGTGGGGGCGTTTCGATGTTCGTCTCAGTGGTAAACACCCCCTGTTAAGAGTAGTGGAGTGGATGATGAACTGGCGGTCAAGGATTACAGCTATCGCGACTGGAGATCAAGGTTTGTTTGTGCAAAAAAAGCTGTTCGAAAAAGTGGGTGGTTTTCCGCAGCAGCCGTTAATGGAGGATATCGAAATCAGCCGCCGTTTGAAGCGCATTGCTGCGCCTAAATGCTTGCATGAGCGATTGACTGCTTCGAGTCGTCGATGGGAGTCTGGGGGGATAGTGTCGACCATCCTTTTAATGTGGGGCTTACGTTTCGCCTACTGGCTTGGTGTCACCCCAACTCGTTTGGCAGTTTTATATCGAAACTATGGCCGCTGAATATAATACAGCACCTTCCTCGAGTGCAGTGCTGATTTTTTCCAAAGTCCCTGAAGTGGGAAAGGTGAAAACCCGATTGATTCCTGCACTTGGTGCTGAGGGTGCGACTGAGCTTTATAGCCGCTTACTGCAAAGACAGCTCCACTGGTTGGCTAAGGAAAAAGAGTATGATATTCAGCTTTGGCTCAGCTCGAATAAAGCTCATCCGTTGATACAAGCGCTGGCTGAAAATTATGATTTTAATATTCACTATCAGCAGGGGATAGATCTGGGTGAGCGTATGTTTCATGCGGCAAACACAGCCCTGAGATACTATAAAAAAGTAGTGTTGATTGGTGTCGACTGTCCTGCAATGACAGTTGAGCATATCAAGCAGACAATTGCCTGGTTGGATACTGTGGATGCGGTATTGGGACCAGCCCAGGATGGAGGGTATGTGCTATTGGGTGTGAAAGCAGCCGCACCTCAACTATTCAGAGGCCACAATTGGGGTGCAGAGGATGTTGCTGAAACCACCAGGACGGCACTGCTTGGTCTGGAGTGGCGCTGGTGTGAACTGCCTCTATTGTGGGATTTGGATCGCCCCGAAGACTTGATTCAACTGAAATCTCTGGATATTGGGGTGGACGGTCAAGGCCTTCTGGTAGATTGACGGTTTACATGCCAGAGGCCAGTTAAAGCCAACAGCAATGAGATGATGATTAAACCGGGGGAATCCAGTAGTGGGATAGCTCGCGGGGCAGCGGGTGGAGTGGCCAACACTGTGGTACCAGGGGCGAAAGTTAGTGTAGATCCCCAAGAAGCATTGTTAATGTAAGGAAATGCAGGCGTTAGAGATTCTGCGCCGTTGTTGGCCAGGATGTTGATATCAGCTGCGAAGTTAGGTGTTAGATCCAGGACAGCATTCGTCCAGTCACCAATTGCGAACGTTTGAGTACCTCCAGGTGTTGTACCTCCATTTACGGTGAGTGAGCCAGAGATAACATTAAGAAATGGAAGATTGTTACCGTCCAGAATGACAGCATCATCCCAGGTGAAAAAACCACTACCGGTCTCTCCATTGTCCCCTGTCAGGGTGAAGTTGTGTCTCATCTCCACTGAATTTGCATTTGCACAGGCAAGCAGAAACAATACGACGGTTAACAGGTGGAACGGGGTAACTTTTGTCATCATCTCTCCAAATTTATGCAATGGTTCTATTATTAACAGTCTTCCCTTTCTAATTTGCACTTCGGGCACAAGGCGCCAAAAAATCACATCATGTGATGCTCTCTATTCTTTACCACGTCGAGTATAGTGCTTTTGGCAGTGCCAGGTCACGTTGGATTCCTCTAAATAGCTAAATTTAAGCAGAAAATAGCTGAAACAGTTGATGACAAGAGTCTGGAGATGCTATGAGCTCACATCCTGCTACCAAAATAGACCATTTCTACCTTCAAGGAGGTCTCAGTTATATGAGATCTAAGAAAGATCCCTTGTTCACCGGCTGAGTGTTACCGAATTTACTGCAAGTCCACTAGGCCTTTCCGAGTGATTTTGAGCTGGTGGTTGGGCGGGACTCTCCTGCCGGGCCATAGGTCTTATCACTATTTGCAAAACCTCGCAGAACATCCAGGGCTTGCGCGACCTGATGTTGGTTCAGTTGCACGGCCCCACCATTTATTTCGTTCTGTTTCTGACACGCTTCTAGCAGTGAAGAGAATTGATTCCAGTGTTCATTTAACTGGTCACTATTCGGGCACTGCTGGATAAACGCTTCCGTTCCCTTTCGGTCGGAACTGTATCCTTGTGAGATCAGTAACTGGTTGTGCTGCGTGACGCTCTGCTCAACTTGTATCAGCAGCTGTTTTTTCAGTTCAGTCAACTCTTCCAGGGCTTTTGAAGGGGGGGCTTTTAATAGTTCAAGTTCACGCTGTAGCAATTCAAGCAGATTTTGGGCCTGCTCAATTTCGTTATTCACGATTTTGCTGAAAGTTTCTTGATGTTGAGTGGTGTTTTGCATAATTTTCAGGGAAGAGAGAGTTCCATAGCCAGCATCTTGTCGGCTGCAGTTTGAGGGTCGATGGTAAAGCTGCCAGTCGCAAGCGCTTGCTGCACAGCTTCAACCTTCTGCGCGTCAACAATCGGCATATCGGCAATTCTTCCTTCGAGTTCCTGGAGTTTGCTTGCATCCCCCGTGAGATCAACGCGATCTCCACCACCTGACGATGCTGCTCCTCTTGCTCCTGAAGGGGCTTTACTGCCACCGGCCTTACCCGAACTCTGTGCCTTGCCACTCTTGCCCGTTCCTTTCAGATTACGGCTGGAAAGACTGTTGATTTGAATGGGCATCATGCTACCTCAATGACATTAATACGAAGCGATTATCGACCGATACTAGTGTAACTTAAATCATAGATCGAATTTCTGCATACTATTAACCCGGCGACTAAGTATGTCGTCTTCAGGCTTGAAACCCCTGACAATATGATTTTTAAAAGACAGCCTCATCCTCAGTCGACCATCACCAAACCCTTCGATACAACGCGTGCCTCGATCTTCTTCTTTGATTTGCTGTTCATTACTGTAATCAGGTCTCCCGGATTACCTTGTTTAATTGCTTTACCCTGCATTCGTACCTGAATACCACCAGAACCTGCCAGAATGGTTACCTGATCCCCCCGTTTTATGGCCTTTCTTACGACCAACATCGATGGGGTGACCACTTGGCCCCTACGTAAGGTTCGCTTGAGGGTCTGGCCGACCACTTGATCTACAGTGTCAAAGTATCCGCGAAGCAGGTGGCTTGTATCTGATACTTTGATTTTAAGATCTTTGCTGTCAATCGCCTGTCCTCTGGGCAGGTCTCGGACAGCAACGACAATCGGGGCTTCAATACCGACATTGGCAGAGATATAGAGTGACCAGGGGGCCGGTGAGGCACATCTGACACCTACTGATGTACGTCCCAGTTTTACGCCTCCGGGAGGACTGAAGGCCTCCAGTGGTGTTTCACATCGCTTTAATTTGAGTCGATGATCCAAAGGGGAAATCTTTATGTTTGCTCCCGTCGCATCCTGGGTAAGGGTCGATTCCAAATAGTGTTTAGCTGCATCAGCAATGGATTGATGGGGCTGATGTTGAGTCTCCCCGGACTGGGCAGAGACAGACCCTGCCAGGAACAGTCCCAGCAGTATCGCGCACCCCAGTGCTTTCGGTTTGGTCATTTGGTCTCTCCACAATTTTCCCTAATTAATATGCAAGCAATGTGCCGTTGATGCATGGATGCAGGTGTTGTATCTATTATGTCTAAAGGTCGACGGGCATAAGCCGCCATACCTATTGATGAAATCTGATAGTTATTCCTAGATTGAGGTGGTAAATCATGGCGTCAATGTTAGACAGTGTTGACCAAAGGACAAAGCTGGCTGGGCAAAATCGTCTTGAATTGCTGCTGTTTCGCCTTGCAGGACGTCAGATTTTTGGCATAAACGTTTTTAAGGTGAAGGAGGTGGTTCAGTGTCCTCCACTTTCTGCTTTGCCCGGTTCGCACGAGAACATCAGGGGCGTCGCCTCATTACGTGGTAATAACATCCCGGTTATGGATCTTTGTCATGCCATTGGCGGACCGAGAATGGGTAATGCCAAGGATTATTTTATTATCATCACCGAGTATAACCGACGGTTGCTGGCCTTCCTGGTCGGAAATGTGGAGCGTATCGTCAATACTCATTGGGAGGATATCCTCCCTCCACCACAAGGGGTGGGTCGTAACAGCTATATGACTGCGGTAACCGAAATCGAAGGTGACTTGATTGAGATAATTGATGTTGAAAAGGTGTTGAGTGAAGTTTTAGGTATTGATGAAGAGATCACCATGCCTATAGATATTGAAGGTGCGGATGTTGAGGCATTTAAAGCCCTGGTTGTAGATGATTCGATGGTGGCTCGTAATCAGATCAAGAAGGTACTTGAAGAGATTGGTTTGGAAGCGATTCTTGCTAAAGATGGCAATGAAGCCTTGAAACACCTTGAAAGCTGGTCGGAAGAGGGTAAGGTGAGCGATTGGCTGGCGATGGTGATCTCAGATATCGAGATGCCGAAAATGGATGGGTACTCCCTGGTGAGTGCAATTCGCGAGAATCCAAAACTGGCTGACCTCTACGTTATTCTTCACTCTTCTCTAAGTGGCGTGTTCAATGAGAGTATGGTTAAAAAGGTTGGTGCCAACCATTTTCTCGCTAAGTTTATGCCGGATGAGTTGGTTTCAACCGTTACTAAACGTCTGAAAGAGATTTCATAAACACTGTACTTATTCAGCAAAATAACAAAATACTACTATGTACAACCGAACAGCTGCTATTTCGCCAGCGGACTACGAAGCTTTTAAAAATTTTCTGCAACAGGCGTGTGGAATACTGCTGGGAAACGGGAAGGAATACCTGGTCTCGAGTCGTTTAGGTGGTGTCATGAAGGAGGCAGGTATCTCCTCTCTTGGTGAACTGCTGAAGCAGATAAAATCGCCTATTCATTCCCGGTTGAAGGTAAAAGTCATTGATGCCATGACTACCAATGAAACTTTTTGGTTTCGTGATATCGGACACTATATTCTGATGAAGGAGACTATCCTTCCAGATCTGAATCAGCAGAGGGGGGGTGCGATTCGTATCTGGTCAGCTGCCTGTTCCAGCGGTCAGGAACCCTATAACATCAGTATGATTGCCGATGAATATCACGCTTCGAAGGGACAGGCACGGCAGGTTCAAATTCAGGCTACCGACATATCCAGCAAGGTTCTGGATGAGGCGCGAGCTGGTGTCTATTGCGGTTTGTCTGTTGAACGAGGCCTGACTGCAGAACAGAAAAAACGTTTTTTCAATCCTCAGGGTGATTGTATTGAAGTTAAGCCTGAGATTAAGCGCCGGGTCAATTTTAAGCCAATGAATCTGGCAGACAATTATCAGGTGATGGGGCGCTTTGATGTTATTTTCTGTCGCAATGTTCTGATCTATTTTTCCAACGAACTCAAAAAGGATATCGTTGATCGCATGGCTGATATCCTCAATCCTGGAGGATATCTTTTCCTTGGCTCTACAGAATCGATCAATCAACTAACCAATCGGTTTGAGATGAAAGTAGGTCACGGGGGCATCTCTTACAGGCTTAAGTCCTAGAAAGCCTGACTTCTCAGATTAATCTCAATCGTCACGGCAAAGCTTGCCGCTCTCCGGCATCTCATTGCCGTTTCTCCAGCAGAATATATAGAGCCACATCTCTTCAGAATCACTGCAACTCCTGGTATATCCACTGATAGTCGGCATTGGCATACTCCCTGCATCATGCTCAGTGTGAGAACTCAGGTTTGGAGCATCTGATGAACTTTGACAACCTATTCGGTGTACATGAAAGAGCCTTGGTACTGCGCTCCCAGAGAGCAGAGGTACTCTCGGCTAATCTGGCCAATGCTGACACACCGGGTTACAAGGCGAGAGACTTTGATTTTAAAGTAATGCTCAGTCGTGAAATGGATAGTGGGGATCGTATGAAAACCACCAATGCCCGCCATATCCAAACCGAGTCAGGAGCAGTTCCGCCAGCTCAACTCCTCTATCGTGTACCAGCCCAGCCCTCATTGGATGGCAATACTGTGGATAGCGAACGTGAACATGCTGCATTTGGAGCCAATGCAATCGAATACCAGACCAGTCTGAGTTTTATCAACAGCAAGATCAGCGGTCTTCGCAAAGCATTGAAGGGTGAATAATCATGTCAATTTTTAAAATTTTTGACACAGCGTCTTCGGGCATGAGTGTTCAGACACTGCGTCTGAATCTGGTGGCCAGCAACATGGCCAATGCTGATGCGATTAGCAGCAGTATTGATGAGACCTATCGGGCCAGACAGCCAGTGTTTCAAACAGTCCTTGATCAGACAAACCCCGATGCTGTATCGCACGGCGTACGAATGGCTGGTGTAGTTGAGAGTCAGGCGCCATTGATTCAGGAACATGCGCCGGATCATCCAATGGCCAACGAAGAGGGCTATATCTTCCGTTCCAATGTCAACATGGTTGAAGAGATGGCCAATATGCTCTCAGCCTCCCGTTCATACCAGAGCAATGTGGAAGTGGCGAATTCAGCGAAGCAGTTGCTGCTTGCCACTCTGCGTATGGGTCAATAAGGAGACCACTATGACAACCGGCATCGTGTCCGCATATAACCAATATGAAGATATTGGCTTAGTTAACAACACAGATACCAACCAGCAGAATCAGAGTGAACTAGGGCTGGAAGATTTTATGAATCTGTTGGTTACTGAGTTGACTCATCAGGATCCTTTCAAGCCGATGGAAAATTCTGAGATGGCTACCCAGGTCTCTCAGTTTGCCACGGTATCAGGTATTGGTGATCTAAATAGTTCCTTTAATGATCTTCGCGCTTCATTGACCTCTAATCAGGCGCTGCAAGCTGCCGCTCTGGTTGGCAGAGATGTGTTGGTTGAGAGTGATATCGGGGTGCTGGCTCAAGGTGAACCGCTGCAAGGCAGTATTGTTCTCCCGTCCTCTGCCAGTGATGTGCGGATCAGGATTACCAACAGTGCCGGAGAGTTGGTTAGAGAGCTTCCTATGGGTACACATGAAGCCGGACAGGTTGCTTTCAGCTGGGACGGATATGACGACTCAGGTGAATATGTGGGTGATGGACTCTACCAGGTCAGTGCAGTGGCCAGCGTTGATGATGCTGAAATGGCCCCGGCAGTATTGGTCTCCGCTGAAGTGGAGAGCGTAAATCTTAGTGGACAGGGTGGCATTCAACTCAATCTGGATGGGTTGGGCCAGGTCTCCATGAATGATGTTGTTCAGATTCAATAGGTAATCAGTTTATAGACTGAAGGGTTGTGACCATTCAGTGATTTGACAGGAGAAATAAGATGGCATTTCGTATCGCACTAAGTGGTCTGGATGCGGCCTCCACCGACCTGGAAGTAACCGGGCACAATGTGGCTAATGCAAGTACCGTTGGTTTTAAACAGTCCAGAGCTGAGTTTGCAGATATTTATGCTAACTCGATCAGTGACGTCAGTAGCTCGGTACCTGGGCGAGGTGTTCGTGTAACCCGGGTTGCACAACAGTTTTCTCAGGGTAGTACAGAGTTCACCTCTAATAACCTGGATATGGCTATAAATGGTGAAGGCTTCTATGTGATGGAAGATGCTGCCGGCGATCGAACTTATACACGGGCTGGAGCATTTACAGTAGATCGTGATGGTAATGTTGTCGATCATACAGGATCAAGATTACAGGTTTTTCCACGAATCGGTACTTCAGGTAGCTTGTACAATACTGGTTCAACAGTCGATCTGAATCTGCCAGTTGTATCAGGCACACCTCAGCCCACCAGTAGTATCGAGGCGACTTTGAATCTAAGTGCATCGGAGCAACCACCTGCCGTAGCCTTGGATCCAGCTGCTGCGGGATTTACTTTTCCGCCAGATCCATTGAGTTATAACCACTCCACGGCTACAACCATCTATGACTCTCTCGGTACGGCCCATACCGCAACGATGTTCTACGCTAAAGTGGCTGATAATCAGTGGAATGCCTTCTCTTTTGTCGATGGTAACAATGTTACTGTTGGTGGTAATGCCTTTGCTGATATTCAGTTTACAACCACAGGGGCACTGGCTACAGCGACAGGGGATGTTGATGCGCTGGGTAATATCACCATCGATGATTTCAATCCAGGTGGTGGTGCTGCAGATATTAGCGGCATGACCTTCGATTACAACTCCACATCCCAATTCGGTTCGGGGTTTTCGGTTAATGAACTGTCTCAAGATGGATTTACATCTGGTCGACTCAGTGGTGTAGAGGTGGATGACAGCGGCGTGGTATTTGCGCGCTTTACCAATGGTCAGTCAGACCCACTGGGTAAGATTGCACTTGCACGGTTTACCAACAATCAGGGTCTTCGTCAGATAGGTGATACCAGCTGGGCTGAATCCTTTGCCTCTGGTGATGTTCAGATCGGCGAAGCGGGTACCAGTAGTTTTGGCTTGATCCAGTCAGGTGCGCTTGAAAACTCAAATGTTGATCTGGCTAAACAGCTGGTTAACCTGATTACCGCGCAACGTAACTTCCAGGCGAATGCCCAGGTAATCACTACTGCAGATGCGGTAACCCAGACGGTCATCAATATTCGATAGTCCTCATTAAACCTTAATAAACTGCAATACTCGTAGGGTGCGGCCAAGCCGCACCTTCCGAGAGAATCAATTGACAAATTGTTGAAGTGAATTGATTTCTAACTCCTCAGATGCAATTCCTCAAACAGAGCCGTTGGCAATAACAGGCTTATCTCAAGTTAACTCAGTGTAATTTGTAAGTATCCCAGGGTGTGAGAAGGACTGGTTGCCTCTCTGAATAGGCTGCTTTTTTTCTTGATGGTGAATGGTTTCTGACCCACACTATCACTAACAAATAATCTCTTTTTTGATAAAAAAGTCGGATTAAAAACTCATGGTCGAAAAACCGGTAACCCTCTATTTTGGCGAGTCCCTTGGTCGATATGGTTTTGGCGAGGGACATCCCTTTGGTCCTGACCGTATCCAGGCGTTCTGGAAGGAGACAGTGAAACGGGGGTTGGATAAACAGCTCTCCATTGCCACACCTCAACAGTGCAGTGAAACACCACTGTTATCATTTCATACTGAGTCCTATATAGACCAGGTGAAGCATCAGTCAGTGAGTGGTAGTGGCTTTCTGGATCAGGGTGACACACCGGCCTTCGAGGGGGTCTATGAGGCTGCCTGCACGGTGGTAGGCTCGGTGCTGGACGGAATGCACGCTATGCTTTCTGGAGAACACCCCAAGGTGTTTGTCCCCATCGCCGGTTTACATCATGCCAGACGGGACTCGGCTGCCGGATTCTGCGTTTTTAACGATGCTGGTATATTGATTGAGAATCTGAGATTGAACCAGGGAATTCGGCGAATTGCCTATGTTGATATCGACGCCCATCATGGTGATGGTGTCTTTTACGCCTTTGAGTCAGATCCGGAACTTATCTATGCCGATATTCATGAGGATGGTCGGTTTCTCTATCCAGGTACTGGTGCGGTTGAAGAGACGGGAAAGGGCAAGGCGAAAGGCACTAAACTGAATATACCAATGCCGCCATTTGCCGATGACGATCTATTCTATAAAGTCTGGCCTGCAGTTGAAGATTTTGTTCGCAAGGGTAGACCTGAGTTGATCATTCTCCAGGCAGGTGCTGACAGTATTGAGGGAGATCCCATAACCCATATGGCATTTACCCCGGCGGCTCATGCTTATGCTGCGAAAAGATTATGCGAAGTTGCCAATGAATTATGTGAAGGCCGATTTATTGCGTTGGGTGGGGGAGGCTATAACCGCACCAATCTTGCTTTGGCCTGGAATGATGTGATCGATGCGATGGTTCAGGCAGGGTAGACGAAATAGTGCACCAGAACATTATATGGCTCATAGGAAATAGATCAGGATGTTAATCCTATAGATCTCCTACAACAATCACATAACAACTACTGTCAGGTCACCGGAATATTAGAATCGTATTGATGTAGGGTGCGGCCTGCCGCACCGTAAGGGTGAGGGTTACTCAACAAATCTGGTTTTATTTCTTGAACCCATCAGTATTATCGATGGGAGCTATTTGCTAACTTGCTCAATAGTTGGATTTCGTTTTAGTTGGGCTTGGTGCGGCAGGCCGCACCCTTGTATCTCTCCTGATGAATTGTTTAGCTATCAATTCATCACTCGGTGGTTAGACCTGCCCCGCACCCGAA
>JBEVXD010000006.1:216911-228429 GCA_040506275.1 Candidatus Thiodiazotropha sp. DIVDIV | reverse complement strand
ACACAGTGGTAATAGGGGGTTTCTTCGAGACAGATCTGTTTCTTACGGGATATCGTCATTGCCGCCTCCTTGGCATATTTACAATCCATGTTGTTCAACAATAACTCATGATAGTGTTACTATCAAATGTTGGGTGTCCGTGTTTCTTATCCGTGTTTCTTTTTTTTCTTTCCCCGCTTCAAATGTTGGGTGTCCGTGTTTCTTTTGTCCGTGTTTCTTTTCTTTCTTTACGAGACTGGCTCTGTCAACTAAGTGCTAAAATATGGCATAACACCTCACTTTAGCTGACGTTGGTACTACCGCGCCACCTGTGCTGAGCTGGGTCGTTAGAGGCATTAGAACAGAGCACATACACAGATGGACGAAATGCAAATCGATAGCTTCAGACAGCAGCTACTCAAACTGCGGTCGGAACTCATGAGTCTAAGCAGCACGTCTGACGACGCAGCAAAGACCGTGACACTTGATCAATCGGCCGTTGGCAGGCTAAGTCGAATGGATGCGATGCGTGCACAAGGCATGGCCATTGAATCAAAAGAGCGGCGGGAACAACAGCTCTTAAGAATTGAAGGCGCGTTGCGCCGAATTGCCGCTGGTGATTTTGGCCTCTGCCTCACGTGTGGAGAAGAGATAGATATCCGTAGACTAGACGTGGATCCTTCTTACACTCAATGTATCAAGTGCGCAGATAAATGACTGATTTGGTCACCTCTATCAAACAATTACACCGGGCGCTGAAAGCATGCCAGTGAATTAATCATTCGGTGCTATAACATTATTTTAGTGGATTCGTTATGAAATTACGTACTGTGATATTACTTATTGCGACACATTGCATTGTGGGTTTTGTGGGATTTGGTGTGGGCATCTATGCCCTCCCCATTCTCACTGCCCCGCCTGCTCCCAGCGAATCTGAGATAAAGGCAATGTTCTCTCAAGCTAAGTACACAGCAGAATTTCAAAGAGACCTGAAAGACAGCGATACTCTGCACTGGGGGGAAGGAAAGGTTTCAGTGAGCCCCGAATCCATCTCACTTATGGGTAAGCTTGCACCTGGTCCAGACTACAAGCTATATCTCTCTTCGAAATTCGTTGAGACTGAATCGGAATTTAATCGCCTGAAGGATAGTATGGTTCGTGTAGGGGACGTTAAGACTTTCGAGAACTTCATTGTGCAGGTACCGCCAGGCATCGACCCGGCAGATTTTAATAGCGTTATTATCTGGTGTGAGTCTTTTGGTCAATTCATAACATCCGCCAAGTACCGATAAAGGGTGTATGCCCTCCAACTGACAGCTTGCTGTGCAAGCTGCATTTGAGCTTGGCGTTACCCAAGAAGAGATAATGTGGTAGAGGGATGGCAAGGAGAAAACCATTTCATCATCTTTGATGAAAGTGAATCAAGCAAAAGTAGAATATCTTAATGTTTCACGGTTAAGTGGGTATCAAATTGTAGGTTTGATCGGTTGGGATGACTTTACGAAATAACTCTGGCAGGCCTTCACTACCAGTCACTTTTCAGCCACCAACATCGCAACATCACGGCTTCCCCTAGTGGGATCACCCAGCCTTCCCTCTTCCCGGTAGAGGCGTATTTTCAACTTATTGAACAGTCTCAGCAATTCCTGGTCAGCCAATCGAAAATTGCTGTTTTTAGGCCCTTCAGATGAAACGGCATCTCGGATGAAGGTTTGATAATAGATCAAGCCACCTGGTTTCAAGGCGTTGATCAATGCGGCTGTCAAACTGCGTTCTAAAAAATAGCTGACAACAATTACATCAAACTGATTCGCTGATGGGGGGTGACGTTCAACATCCCGCACCTCGGCTTTCAGGTTTTGCAGGTTTTTCTCTTGAGCCAGTTGTTGCAGACGCTGTATGGCGACTGGGGAAAGATCCCAAGCGACGACATCCAACCCCAGTGCAGCTAAATGCATTGCATTGCCGCCTAAACCACAGGCTAGATCGAGAGCACTTCCATTTGAAGGCAACAGGTGCGAATTGCTTAGCAGTACCTCGGCTGGCCGGGGTATTTTATCCTGATCTCCATAGCGCTCGTCCCACATAGCACGAAGCTGCTGAACTTTTTCTTTTTTCTGATCGTTCAAAGAGCATCCAGACCACGGGCCAGGTCGAGCTTGATATCTTCGATGTTCTCCAGACCAACAGCAACACGTACCAAGCCATTGCCTATGCCGATCTTGGCCCGCTCCTCCGCACTTAGGCGACCATGAGTGGTAGTGGCCGGATGGGTAATCGTGGTTTTTGTATCACCCAGATTGGCGGTAATGGAAATCAAGCGGGTGGAATCAATCAATGTCCAGGCGGCGGTTTGCCCTCCTTTGACGTCAAACGAGACAATACTGCCAGGCGCACTCTGTTGCTGTTTCGCCAGGTTATATTGTGGATGGCTGGGCAAGCCTGGAAAATAGACCTGTTCTACACTGGGATGCCCTTCCAGCCATTCAGCCAACTGCTGAGCGTTTCTGCAGTGCGCCTGCATACGTATTTCGAGGGTTTCCAATCCCTTGAGAAATACCCAGGCATTGAAAGGGCTCAAGGTGGGTCCTGCGGTTCTCAATACACCGAACACCGCCTCGCCTACAACTTCATGGCTACCAACCACGGCACCACCCACACAGCGCCCCTGTCCATCAAGATACTTTGTGGCGGAGTGGACAACAATATCGGCCCCTAGACTCAGTGGTCTCTGTAGCGCAGGGGTGCAGAAGCAGTTATCCACTACCAGTAACGCCTCATGCGCATGGGCCAGTTCACTGATTTTTGTAATATCAGCCACTTCTGTCAGTGGGTTCGAGGGGGTTTCCAGAAACAGGAGTTTGGTTGTTGGACGAAATTCTGCTTCCCAGGCTGACAGATCATTGAGTTCAACGAATGAGGTCTCGATACCAAAACGGGAGAGATATTTTTCAAACAGTATCGAGGTTGTTCCAAAGATACTGCGGGATGAGATGAGATGATCTCCTGCCTGGAGTAATCCCATACAGATAGCGAGAATGGCAGACATACCGGATGCAGTGGCAACACAGCGCTCTCCTCCCTCCAGAGCTGCAAGTCGCTCCTCAAAATTCCTAACGGTGGGATTGGTGAATCGTGCGTAGATGTTCCCCGGCTCATCACCACTGAAGCGTGCAGCAGCTTCAGCCGCACTTCCGAAAACAAAGCTGGAGGTAGGAAAAATCGGTTCCCCATGTTCACCTTCCGGTGTCCGATGGTGGCCGCTACGTATGGCTAGCGTGGAAAAACCCCACCCTGGTTCTTGCTGATCCCCCATTTTTTATCCTCATTCTTTTTATCTGGCCCATATAAACAGATCATGGCACAGGAATTAGTAATAATTTGGCTTCCCTGTTGTTTAGAGAAGTTGCTCAGCTCATGGAGATGTTCTTATCGAAAACTTCTTCAGTAGCAGGAGTATCTATCTGCTGGGCAAAATATTGTGCCAGAAACTCGTCAAAGCTGAGTGTATCAGAGGCTTCTATCTCTTTCTGCCGCCGCCAGGAATCTGTTGCTTCCTGACTTAGCAGACTTTGGTCTTCATTGGATCCGGTCTGCTGACTGAAATCGTGACGATGTTGTTTAGACATGCGTTGTGCGAAATGATAAAAGCCCTCTCCCCTCTCTCTCATTTCACTCAACATTCGAGCAGAGGGGGTCGACTCCGGATCTTGTAAGCGGCTCTTCTGTAGAAGCAGACTCCGGGTATAGGGTTGTCCTGGCATCCCCGTCTCCAGGATTTCGCAAATGGGTAACATGGCATCACAGATCTCCAATCCCCAGTCACGTAACGCTATCTTTTTTCCTCTCCTTTGCAGCTCCAGTCCCGGTTTTCGACCCTGGTGTGCGGCTGCCAACTCATTCCAGTCTATAGTTTTCTGCTCAGAAACATTAATTGAAGGGCTTTCATTAAGCAGACAAAACAACATCAAAGCCTCGATGAAATAGACCTGCTCCTCAGCAATACCCAATGGATGAAACGCATTCACATCCAGTGACCTCAGTTCAACATAACGCACACCTCGTCGCTGCAAAGCATGTATCGGTTTTTCCATCAACTCAGGGATCTGTTTCGGCCGAACTGTACTGTAGTACTCATTTTCTATCTGAAGGATGTTGGCATTGAGTTGTTTGTAATGTCCATCAACTTTCACCCCCATCGCTTTATAGATAGGACAAGGTGTCTCGATGGCGCGGGAAAGCGTCTCTATATAAGCATCTAAACAATCGTAACAAGCCTTGATGCCTGTACCCTGTTCTTTACTGTTCTGATAACCAATATCTCCCATACGCAACGAGGTGGCATAGGGTGAAAAGTAGGTGTACTCATCAAAGGATTCCAATGTTGTTGGACGACCACCCAGAAAGGATTTGCAGACGGCTGGTGATGCGCCAAACAGGTAGGGGATCAACCAGCCCAGACGCTGTAAATTTCTGAGCATTGAGAAATAGGAATCTGAGATAAAGGCCTGCGTATCCCCTTTATCCTCTTCAAGCTGCTGAAATATCCACCAGAAGTCTTGGGGTAGAGAATAGTTGAAATGCACCCCGGCTATCACCTGCATAACCCGACCATATCGATGCCCTAAACCACGCCGGTATACAGTCTTCATCATCCCGGCATTTGAGGAGCCATAGTTGGCGATGGGAATACGTTCATCGTCCTCGACCACACAGGGCATACTGGTTGACCAGAGGATCTCTTCATCCAGATGCTGGTAGAGAAAGCGATGCGCTTCGAAGAGAAATTTCAGTGGTTCATTACGATCTGCAGATGGCGGCGTAATAATCTCCGTCAAGGCTTCCGAATAATCCGTAGTAATGTAGCGATTGGTCAGTGGGGAACCCAACGCCTCTGGATGAGGCAGGTTTGAAATTGAACCTTGGGGTGAGACCCTTAGTCCCTCTTTTTCCAGTCCAATCAATCCCCCACTCAAAAGTTCGAGTTGATTGGATTGGTACAAACGTTTTAAACGATTTTCAAGTGTTGAATACAAACCGAGTCAATCCCTTAAGGGGCAAGAATAGTGTTGAGGAGCAGACGTAAAAGGCGAAGATTATACCCTGCCATGGAAGCGTATAATAGCTTGATAGGAGATCGATACGGCTCCGGCTAAACAGATAAACCGGTCAGAAAAGCAGCCATATCCCATCTGAGAATCTAGGTGGGATATGGCTTTTGATCGGCTCGATTGTCTTAGCGCATCACTGCCATTGGCTCTGCTACGCGTATTGAGTCCATAAGAATGCGTGCCGCTTCATTCAATTCGATACGACTGGTGGCCTCGGTTTCCTTCTCATCAGGATCATCGTCACTATCTTTCTGGTCGGTATCCTTGATCGCCGTCAGACCTTGTGAGGCACGAAAACGATTTTTGTGCAGCAGCCGTTCATGCTCCCTCTCCTGCCACTCATTGCGACGTTGCTTTTCGAGCAGACTGACTTCAGTGCGCTTATCAAGTTCCAGGAAACGTTTTTCCTGATCTACCAGCATTTCAAAACCTGCATCCGCTTTGACTCGAGTCAGATGACTGCCCATCAGTTCAGAGACAGTATATTTACCCTTGGTTATGAAATTGGCTGGCCTTATCTGAGCCCAGGGTAAGGCATTTTCCAGTGACCGCTCGCCATATTCATCCGAATATTTTGCTGTAGGAAACTGAATATCGGGAACCACACCACGGTGTTGCGTACTACCGCCATTGATTCTGAAGAACTGGGCCATGGTCAGGCGAAGACGACCAAGATCCTTTTTGCGTCCTGGCACAAATCGTCCCAGATCCACCAACGTCTGCACAGTACCTTTGCCGAAGGTTGGTTCGCCTATGACTATGCCTCGTTTGTAGTCCTGTATTGCCCCGGCGAAAATCTCTGATGCAGAAGCACTGTTGCGATCCACCAGCACAGCCAACGGACCTTCGTAGGCGATGGATTGATCCGGATCCTGTTCCACTTCGATTTTTCCAAAAGCATCTTTGATCTGCACCACAGGGCCGGAATCTATAAACAGACCCGTCAGTTCTGTTGCTTCGGAGAGTGATCCCCCGCCATTTTCTCGCAGATCGATGACAATACCGTCGACATGCTGTTTCCTCAGGTCGACCAGCAGGTTCCTCACGTCACGGGTGGTACTGCGATAATCAGCTTCACCTCGTGATTCAGCTGCAAAATCCCTATAAAAGGTGGGTACTTCCACAACACCGATGCGGTATTTTTCCATGCCATCCAGTTTATCGATGACGTAGCTCTTGGCGGCTTGCTCTTCCAATTTGATTTTGTTTCGTACCAGGGTGATGGTTTTTCGATTGGAACCCTCGCCTTTCGCCAATACGTCAAGCTGTACGACTGAACCTTTGGGACCACGAATCTGTTCGACAACATCCTGTAGACGCCAGCCTACGATATCCATCATCTCGCCTTCTAGGCCCTGTCCAACCCCGACAATTTTGTCACCCGAATGCAGTAGATCACTCTGCTCGGCAGGCCCACCGATAATGGTTTTCTGCACCACGGTATAGCCATCTTCGTCTTTCAATACAGCACCAATACCCTCCAGAGAGAGCCTCATACTGATATCAAAGTTCTCCGATGTGCTGGGTGACATGTAGCTGGTATGGGGTTCCAGACTTAATGTATAAGCATTTATAAAGGTCTGAAAAACATCATTATTATCGAATTGCTCTACTCTTGAGAGCAGACGTTCATAACGTGCTTTGAGTGTTTTTTTGATCTCTTTATCCTGCTTCTCCATCAAACGCAGGTTGAGAAAGTCATTTTTCACCCTACGGCGCCAGATATCATTTAATTCTGTACGGGTCTGGGCCCACGGGAGCTCTTCCCTTTCAAACACATAGCTCTCGTCAATGGAAAAATCGAAATCACCTTCAAGCAGTTTCAATGCATGCCCAATCGCCTCACTAACACGCTGACGATAGAGACGAAAAATCTCGAATGCAGGCTCTATACGGGCATTCTTCAGGTAGTCGTCCAGCTTATCCCGATAGCCCGAAAAGTGGACGATATCCGCTGCCAGGAAGAAAGAGCGGTTAGGATCGAGAGAGTCATAAAAGCGCTGCAATATCATTTCAGACATTGCATCGTCCAATGCCGTATCTTTGTAATGGTACTTTTCTATGACCTTGACGATGACGCTGGCAGTCTGCTGTTGCTCCGCAGTAGGACGCAACTCCTGCACAGGGACTGATTGTCGGTTGGCCCACAATGGTGCTGAAATAAAAATCAGACTCAACCACCAGAACCGTTTCATTTTAAGATATCTCATTCAACCTACCTGGTCATTACGGTATAGGACCTAATTAAGTTGGTGTTAACAGGCCCAAGGAAAACACCGGCACAGACCCAATTTTATAATTTGGGTATGCGTTGGACTAAATTTCCAGTCACCGGGTTCCATAGCACCCTTAAAAGAGTACTGGATCCCTTGAATTTACCACCTTTGCTCATAATGTCTTGTGCAATCCGTGGACTAACTCGAGATATCCTGGCGTTTCAGGATTTATAATCCCATGACGAACCAGAAAGTCAATCACCACAAGATTGCAGTTCGGCTTGAATTCATCCGTTATGGCAACCCGCTCTGCCACCTCATCCACTGACATCAATGTGAACTCAGCAACTTCCCCGTCCGAGTTGCAGGGAATAAACTCTTCCGGCAACTCCAGATCATAACAATATAGCGTATCTGGCTTCAGACCGACTTTGGTTTCAGTGCAATAGGTCAATGCACCGACAGGAATCGCTCTATTAACCAGTGTAGGGGGTACACTTGCCTCTTCCTGACACTCTTTATATAAATTCTCAGTTAGAGTCATGTTGTGGGGTACCCCCCCTGCTACCATGTTATCTAGGTGGTCAGGGAATATTCTCCGGTCTGAGGCCCGCCTGGCTATCCACAGTTTCAAGCCATCCTTACTGCGAATAAAACCGTTTAAATGTTGACCGTAGGCCCGTAGACCGAAAAAGGCTGCTGCTGCACGATCAATTGTAGCAATTGCAGAATCCCTTCCACTGGAAGTGACGGGATACCTTTCACCATGCCTGTGGGTCATTACCTTCAGATCCACCAATTTGGTGGTCACTTCGTCGAAGAGTTCAGTTCTTGATTCGAAAGTGTTGAATTTAGGATTAAGATGAAGCCCGGCTTCATCCATTGAAAAGTAGTCGGGCCACTTCATCAGTTGCGACCAGACCGGCTCTTTTAGATAGCCGATGAGATCGGTTGTGTAGTAGAGCGCTTTGAAATTGTCACGATTCCATCTGTTCAGTTTATCGATATGTCTTTGATATCTTTCTATATTAATCATTTTCTGTTGTTCTATCTAAAAAGATACCCTTTATCCTGAATGGTGTCTTCACTCATCCTATATGGGGCCTCAAGCTGCCTGATTCAATCCATCATGACCAATCCTGGCGGGCCATGCAGATATTTGAGTAACAGTTGGGAACCCCGCTACTCTGCCGTAGCATGCGCGGCACCATTTTGATGCTCAAAATGGCCTAGTATGCAGATGATTCGTCCTGCAATTTAACTGATACCTGAGCAGATTCCCAAACCCTGAACTGATTTGGAGAAATTTAACATAGTAGGGAGATGACTTTTCATTTATTTCTGTTTATACTGAAATTTCAGTAATTGAAGTTTAGCTCGACTATCTCGTTGCAAGAGCAGTGTCCAATCATTCGATAAGGAGCGTCAGATGCGAATATTGATTACCGGAGCCAATGGTTTCATCGGCACGCATATTGTTAAGGCTCTGCAGCAAGATGGGCATCAAATCGTTGGCTGTGTACGGACCATCAAATCCGCCAGAAAAAGTCTGCCCGGAATAGAGCTGATACCTGTCGATTTCACCATTGATCACAGTGCCAGGGTATGGCGACCCCGTGTAGAAGGTATCGATGTGGTCATCAACACGGTAGGTATTATCCGCCAAAGAGGGGGTCAGACATTTTCATCTCTACACACCAAGGCACCCATCGCACTCTTCCGGGCATCTGCTCAAATGGGTGTGAAACAGGTTATCCAAATCTCTGCCCTGGGTGCTGATAGCAGCGCCTTCAGCGAATACCATTTAAGTAAAAAAGCAGCTGACGATTACCTTGCCTCCCTGAATCTCAGCTGGTTGATACTCATGCCCTCCATTGTGTATGGATCAGGCGCAAAGAGCATGGCATTTTTCAAAGCCGTCTCATCTCTTCCTGTGGTGCCCCTGATCGACCAGGGAGAACAGCAGATACAACCTATCCACATTGATGACATGACTCACTTGATCAGAAGATCAATCAATCCTAAAAGGCAGTTCAGAAAAAGAGTGGAGTTGGTTGGCCCCACCAGTATCACGATGAAAAATCTCTTCGAGGATTTAAGGCTGTGGCTCGGGCTGAACCCCCCCCGCTATCTCTCAATACCTTACAAATATGCAGTATCACTTGCTCAATGGGGTGGGTTCTGGGGTAACACGCCACTCAATGGGGAGGCGATTGCCATGTTGCAGCGGGGAAATATCGGGGAGTGTAAACCCTATATTGATGAATGCGGAAAACTGCCCCGTGAGATGAAGCGCGTACTGTTGGAATCTCCCGCAGTAGATGCGGATAAATGGCATGCCGATATCTATTTCCTGAAACCGGCTTTGCGCATGAGCATCGCATTTGTCTGGCTGTTTACGGGTTATCTTTCCGCTTTTGTTTTCCCCATTGAGTCGAGTTACGACCTGCTTTCTGAGGTTGGCATTGAGCAACGTTACGCTCCTCTATTCCTCTATGGTGCGGCGGGTATGGATATCGCCTTAGGTATTGTCACTGCATTCGCATATCGAATCCAACTCACAGGCACTCTGCAAATTGCGATGATTGTGCTCTATACCCTGATCATTTCAATCTACCTGCCCGATCAGTGGATTCACCCTTTTGGGCCAATCAGCAAGAACCTTCCACTTATCGTAAGCATCCTGATCATGATGGCATTGGAGAGAGAGTGATGAATGAATATTTACTGGTTAAATGGGCGCATATACTCAGCGCAACATTTCTATTTGGAACGGGCCTGGGAAGCGCCTTTTACAAGTGGTTGACTGATCGGGCAGGAAACCTGCCTGCGATGGCTCAAACCAACCGATTAGTTGTCTTCGCCGACTGGATATTCACCACCCCTACAATAGTAATTCAACCTATTACTGGTATCTGGTTATTGTCGATTATGAGCATACCACTGCACCAGGGATGGGTGTTGATCACAATTTTACTCTATATCATTGCTGGCGCTTGCTGGTTACCAGTTGTTTGGCTTCAGATTCGTATGCGGGACCTGGCTGTTGAAGCTTATAAGGAGAATCAGCCCTTGGGGAAAAACTACCAGGTGTATGCTCAAATCTGGTTTTGGTTGGGTGTACCCGCCTTCATTGCAATGATTGCGATCTACTTTTTGATGATCTTTAAACCTGCCATCAACCTATAGAGGGAACTTCAAATGAAAAAAGAGAAGCTGGAACCGGTAATAAAACAGGCACTCGGAACAAATTGGGAAGCGTTGTCTGAGATAGTCAAGCAACACTACGATATCACTCCGGGAGAAGACACCACACTCATCCTTCGTGGAGAGATGAGTGAAGTCTATCACTCTACGATCGCAAAACTGTACCTACTGCCGGGACGTATATTTGGTGCACTGGTCCCCTATCGAGGTAAAAAAATACCAACTGTTGTCAAGAACTGGACCAGCGCTAAAAACAGTAAGGCAATGTTCTGGTATAGAACCTTACACTTCCCTAATCGACCTCAGGTGATATTTCAATCACGAATGGAGCATTTGGCAGGTAATGAAATAATCGAATACGTAAAGTATGGCATGGGCATTCGCATGGCGCTGTTCGAAGACAACCATAGTCTGGTCTACAAAAGCCTGGGGTATGTTTTGAGAATCGGCCGGCTGAAACTTCCAATACCCAACTGGATGATCTTGGGTAATGCAACAATTGTAGAGAGAGCAACATCAGATACGCTGCTGCACCTCGATTTTGAAATCGTGCATCCCCTGTTCGGGAAGACTTTTTCCTATGCAGGTGAGTTTGCAATTGTTAACTCGGCACCTTAGTTAATCCAGTCACTGCTGTCCCGCTTGCTCCTTCTCACTGAGGAGGGTGTTGTAAAAGCAAAACGCAATTAAGATTAGTGCATCTACTATGGTTAGTTGTTTCATTAGACACTCGGCATGGTGCGGCAGGCCGCACCCTACGACTGAACACTCGTACTGCGCTCCCGAATAAATTCAAGTGTAGGGTGTGGCCCTGACGCACCATGCCCAACTGAAATAAACCTACCTGACAATTCGGATTACAGACAATGCTGGCAGAGATCAAAGTATCTGGGTTTTCTCGAGTATCTATACCCTGATGGTGCGGCAGGCCGCACCCTACGACTGAACACTCCTATCTACTCTCCCGAATAAATTCAAGTGTAGGGTGTGGCCCTGCCGCACCAT
>JBEVXD010000006.1:84266-216811 GCA_040506275.1 Candidatus Thiodiazotropha sp. DIVDIV | reverse complement strand
TGATGGTGCGGCAGGCCGCACCCTACGACTGAACACTCCTATCTACTCTCCCGAATAAATTCAAGTGTAGGGTGTGGCCCTGCCGCACCATGCCCAACTGAAATAAACCCACCTGACAATTCGGATTACAGACACTGCTGGTAGAGATCAAAGCATCTGGGTTTTCTTGAGTATCTATACCCTGATGGTGCGGCAGGCCGCACCCTACGACTGAACACTCCTATCTACTCTCCCGAATAAATTCAAGTGTAGGGTGTGGCCCTGCCGCACCATACCCATCTGAAATAAACCAACCTGACAATTCGGATTACAGACAATGCTGGTAGAGATCAAAGCATCTGGGTTTTCTTGAGTATCTATACCCTGATGGTGCGGCAGGCCGTACCCTACAATTTTAATCCGTATGTGATTAGCAGATTGACTTGAAGGCTTGACCTACGGATTAAACTGGTACAGTTTAGTTCGACTGTTCATAGGCGATAAGGCAATGTCAGAAAATCAATCTAGTACACCAGTTACTATCACGAATAGACCTCAAACCGCTGTAAAGTGCTTCTGCAACGGTTACAACTGCTCACAGGCCGTATTGACAGCCTTTGCCGATCGTTATGGGATCGATGAACCAATGGCGATGCGTCTTGCAACAGGTCTTGGCGGCGGCGTAGGTCGCATGGGGGAGGTTTGTGGTACCCTCACCGGCGCTGCACTGGTTCTAGGCTTGGAGCTAGGCCCTAAAACCAGTGATGATATTGATGCGAAAGAGAAGACCTACGTTGCGACCAAGCAACTTCAGGAGCGTTTCATAGAGCGCCACGGCAGCAATCGTTGCAAGGAATTATTGAAAAAAGACCTGAGTAACCATACTGAGTACCAACAGGCTAAAGAGTTGGGGCTGTTCAAAACCCATTGCCCAAATTATGTAGAGACTGTAGTGTCCCTGCTCGATCAATTTTTAGAAGATAGTGAAGACCAAGATGAAAGATAAGATCCTTACCATGCTCGAACTCCAGGATGCGATGAACTGCAAGGTCAATGAGGATTGGCGAGATGCCGGCTATCCCTGGTATCGGGCAATCTGGACAGAGTGTGCTGAGATGCTCGACCACTACGGCTGGAAATGGTGGAAACATCAAAAGCCTGATATGCAACAGGTCCACCTGGAGATCATCGACATCTGGCACTTCGCTCTGAGTGATCTTATCCTGCACAACGCGACCCTTGAAGAGGCTGCTGAGCAGGCCATGCAGGGGTTGGAGCAAACCGCAGAAGCGGTGGATATCAGAACCTCCATTGAACAGTTGGCGATGGCAAGCATCAAGACCGAATCTGCTGACATCGTCCACTTTGCCACCATGATGAGAGCGGCAGAGCTGAACTTCGACGAGCTCTTTAAAACCTATATCGGCAAAAACGTGCTGAATTTCTTCCGTCAGGATCATGGATATAAGGACGGAAGCTATATCAAGACCTGGAATGGTCGTGAAGATAATGAGTATCTTGCAGAGATCCTCGACGGTCTCGACGCAAACAGCTCTGAATTCAGTGACGAAGTTTATCGTCAGCTTGAGAAATCATACCCAACCGAAGTCTAGTGTAGTGTTTCATATAGATTGGTGAAATCTCAGGCCAAGGGACTGCAACGCACTACCTGATCTGAGCGGGTCTCCCTTAGGACAAGGCGCATAACGCCATGCTGATGTCATGAACTCACGGATTCAGGAGTCTATTTGAGACACTTCACTCGTGTTCCGCTCGGCTATGCCTTTTGGCTCTAACAATCAGATCGTAGGGAAACAGCACTGTGTCAGTGACAAGGCATAGTGGTATATCCGTAGCCATCAAAAACGGCTGACCATAGTAGCTGTACTCTGAGAAACTACGCACAAATAGTCTTGTTGCCGTTTTCGTACCTAAATAAGGGTGCAGGATATCGTGGTCATAAACATGCACTTTAGCCGTAGAGCAACCAGTGGCCAGTAGTGCAGCAGACAACACGGGCATTATAGTGATTAGCCCTGCCAGACAGCGTCCTTGTAGTCTTTTTTTAGAATAAAATATTGAATTAGACATTGATTGCGACCTCCATTGTCACCATTTTCATCCCAGTATGAATTTTCCTTTTTTTGATGGCACTGAACTTATCAACGACACCATTCAGGAGAGAATCTGTTCCAATTGCAGTTCGGAATATCCTGCCTCTTCCCCAAACTTCTCTTTCAAGTCCTGACCGGCAAGCTGCCTTGCAATACCCTTATCTTCGTTATGTTCGAGATGATACTCATAACGATCACGTAAGTAACCATGTCGCCGCCAGGCGTCTCGCTGTGATAAACCGACACGATTCGAGCGTTGTGAGCGGAGTAGTTTTGCTGCTCCACTGCCGAACTTCTGCTTTTTTTGCTTTTTATCTCTACTCTCTTTTGATTCAACCAGCTTCAGTTGTAACTTCTCTATGGTTTGATCCCGTTTCTTGAGCAATGCTTCCAGTGTATTGATCTTACTTTTAAGATCCAGCACGTCAGCCCCTTTCTTCCCTGAGTGGCTGTCAGAGGTTTTATTCTTCTTTTTAAGCTTTCCCTTGCCTGTTTTTTTTAGCTTTTTCTCTTTATTTTTCATACCACAGCCTCAACAGATCTTATTATGTTCTAAAAAATTAATGTCACGATTTAAGATATAGAACATATTTCCTCTGTCGTCATGTCGCTTCTATGATTTTCTAGTAACCCGCTATAAAAGAATCACTGCTGTCCTGTTAACTCTCCAATAGCCCCTCTCCCTTGACGGGAGAGGGGTTGGGGTGAGGGTGTACGACAAGCGTTTGATGAAGTGAAAGTGTAATCAGGACTAACCCATCAATCATTGTATTGCTGACTATTGATGCTGATGATGGTGTTGATCTCCCCCTCTCCCGCAAAGGGGAGAGGGGAGTTAATCTCCCATCTTATTTGCCACTTTGATGACATGTTAATTTCCTGTATCCCTCTTCACGAAAATGGGAGAGTGGCGTTACCCTCCCCTGGTGTCTGCATATCGCATGAGGCTTTGTAAAGCGCAAACATCAACTCACTTGGCCTTTCGAGATTTGTGGTTTTTGATGAAATTCAATGCCCAGTAAGTCTCTCTCTGCTGAAATGCGCCAACTTTTAACAGGAGGCACTATGTACGAGTTCAACACTGAGATCGATCTTTCTTTTGATAAAGCAGTAGCGCGTGTTCGCGATGTATTGATGGAGGAACACCTGGGGGTAGTCAGCGATGTGGATGTTCAGGCTATCTTTAAAAACAAAATGGACAAAGATATTCCCGCCTATCACATCTTTGGCGCATGTAATCCAGGATTGGCTGACCGGGTTTTGAGTAGTGAACCAAACGCGGGAACACTGTTACCCTGTAATTTCATCATTCGCGAGCTGGAGAGTGGCAAAACTGTTGTCAGTTTCATGGACCCTGAAACCATACTTGGCCTCTGTTCAACTGAAGAACCTAAAAAAGTAGCGGCTGAAGCCAAGCAGAAACTGCTGAGGGTTATTGATAAATTAAATGCGGAATAAACTGATGGAATAGCCCCAGTTGCTCAATGGCGGGCATTCATCAGGTAATGGAGGGCCTTGCGATTGGTCCAGGAAGTGGCCAGACGCAGGGCTTGATCATAGGAAACCCATCTGTAAGTACTATGTTCACTGGGATGCAGTCTGGGTAGACGACGGTTAGGCAGCATTAGTGAAAACCAGTGTTCGGTATTGGTGTGGGCTGAAGGTGCGTAGCGAGATCGCCAGGCCGGCAAGATGGGAAAAGTCACCTGCTGATGCAGATCGATCAAACCCTCACCAGCCATGATGCCCGTCTCTTCATACAACTCTCTACGCGCTGCCTGTTTCGCCGACTCCCCCCACTCCAGACTGCCAGTAACAGACTGCCAAAACTGCTTCGGCAGAACCCGTCTCAGCATCAGCACCTCACCCCTGAAGGTGTAGACCACCACCAGTACAGATTCAGGCCGCTTTTCAGGTCTGGATCTCATACTATTCGGTGGTGTGCCACAATTCCGACGATGCTAATCTACTCCGTGGATATTGACTTAGGAGGGGCTCTCTTCTGTTACAGGCTTACGCACACGTATCGAGAGTTCACGCAGTTGGTCAGGCGCCACTTCTGATGGCGCTGAAGTCAACATACAAGCTGCTGTCTGGGTTTTCGGAAATGCCATCACTTCACGAATCGAAGCCGTACCCGTTAACAACATAACCAGTCGATCCAGACCAAATGCCAGGCCTCCATGGGGAGGACATCCAAACTTCAAGGCGTTTAAAAGAAAACCGAACTTCTCTTCGGCTTCTTCCTCACCAATTTCTAAAAGCTGGAAGATCTTCTGTTGTACTTCCTGCTGATGGATACGGATAGAACCGCCGCCCAGTTCAACCCCATTCATCACCATGTCATAGGCTCGGGATTTACAGTTGCCCGGATCACTGTCTAGCAGATCGAGCTGATCCAGCTTGGGAGAGGTGAATGGATGGTGCAGCGGAGTCCAGCGTTTATGCTGTTCTTCCCATTCGAACATCGGGAAGTCGACAACCCAGATCGGTTTCCAATCCCCTTGCAACAGATCCATATCCTGACCCACTTTAACGCGCAATGCCCCCAAAGCTTCGTTGACCACTCGTGCAGAGTCGGCACCGAAGAAGATCAGATCGCCGTCATTTGCACCAGTACGCTCAAGAATCGCATTCACTACCTCATCCGGAAGGAATTTGAGTATTGGTGACTGTAACCCTTCAATGCCTTTGGCCATCTCATTGACCTTGATGTAGGCCAGACCTTTGGCACCGTAGATACCGACATATTTTGTGTATGCATCGATCTGTTTACGGCTGAGTGAACTGCCACCAGGTACCATCAACGCCGCGACTCTACCCTTAGGGTCTTTGGCAGGGCCGGAAAAGACCTTGAACTCCACGTCCTGCATCAGATCACCCAGATCGACCAGTTCTATGGGTACACGCATATCGGGACGGTCAGAACCAAATCGTGACATCGCTTCATCATAGGTCATGCGTGGAAATGGGTTGGGTAGATCCACATCCAGAATCTCTTTGTAGAGCTGGCGAATCATCTCTTCGTTGATCTGCAGAATATCATCCTCCTCCATGAAGGATGTCTCGATATCGAGTTGGGTAAATTCTGGTTGGCGATCAGCGCGTAAGTCTTCATCACGAAAACAGCGCACAACCTGATAATAACGATCCATACCGGACATCATCAGCAGCTGCTTGAAGAGCTGTGGCGACTGAGGCAGTGCGAAAAACTCTCCGGGATGGGTACGGCTGGGTACCAGATAATCACGGGCGCCTTCGGGGGTAGCTTTTGTCAACATCGGGGTCTCAATGTCCATGAACCCCTGATCATCAAGAAATCGTCGCAATATTCGGGTCACCTGGGAGCGAATGCGGATCTTCTCCAGCATCTCGGGACGACGCAGATCGATATAGCGGTAGCGCAGTCGTATCTCTTCGGAAACATTCTCATGTTCGTCGAGTTGGAACGGTGGAGTTTCCGAACGATTCAGCACTTCCAGCTCAAGACCCAGAATTTCAATCTCGCCAGTTGGGAGGTCTTTATTGACTGTACCTTCCGGTCTTGCTCTGACCCGCCCTTTTACCTTCAGCACAAATTCATTTCTCACATGCTCAGCGAGGGAAAAAACCTCCGGCAAATCGGGATCATAGACCACCTGAACCAGACCTTCACGATCACGCAGGTCGATAAAAATCACCCCTCCGTGGTCACGCCGACGGTGCACCCATCCACAAATTTCAACTTCCTGGTCGATATGGGAGCTATTGATTTGGCCACAATAATGACTGCGCATGGGTATTATCCTGTGAGATTTCGCTGGAATGGCTAAAAAGCGGGAATGTTACGGCTTGACTTGCGCCTCTGCAAGCCCAGCTGTGGAGTTAACAGCTCCCATGGAGAGCAACATTTTCAATCCGTCGTCGACACTCATATCCAACTCCCGTACTTCCTCTTTGGGAATAAGCACGAAATACCCCCCTGTGGGGTTCGGGGTTGTGGGAATATAGACGCTGACCATGTCGCGCCCAAGGGCCTCTTGTACCGGCCCACTCTCTTCATTGGTCAGAAAAGCCAACGTCCAGAGACCACGACGGGGAAATTCGACCAACACTACCTTGCGAAACGATTTGCCATTGTCGGCAAACATGGTTTCGACCAGCTGTTTGACTGCTGAGTAGACTGAACGGACAAGTGGAATATGGGAGAGCAGAGCCTCCCACAGCTTGACGAGACGGCGACCAAACAGATTTGCTGCCACCAGACCAGTAAAGAAGAGGATCAACAGCGAGAGCACCACACCGAGCCCCGGAATATGGAAACCCAATAAACTCTCCGGGCGATAAGCCTCAGGGAGTAAAAGCAGGCTGCGGTCCATCCAATCCACCAGAAGACTGACGACGAAATAGCTCGCACCCAAGGGTAGCCAGATCAGTAGACCAGCAACTAAATAACGGCGTAAATAGGTCATTCAGAGTGCCAAAGGGTATTAACTACAACCGCAGGATCCGCTGCCACATCCCTTTGATTTCCCATCAGATTTACCACTGTCATGGACATTCTTTTTAGTACCGCTCTTGAAATCTGTTTCATACCAGCCGCTCCCTTTCAAGCGGAATCCGGCAGCAGAAATCAGTTTTTTGAGCCTATCCTGCTTACATTCAGGGCACTCCTTCAGCGGCTCATCGCTCATCTTCTGGATGGCTTCGAACTCGTGGTCGCAGGCCTCACAGCGATATTCATAGATAGGCATTGTAGGCAATCCTCATTAAATCGAATTTAGTCGCTGCAATCTGTCATACAGCTTAGAATTCTGGAATCCTACCATATTGGGGGGAGCAGACTAGTATTCAAGGCATTTTTAGCCCAGTACGGGTTTTTAAATCCCTGAGGATAGAGGATAGAAAAGCGTGTTAGCCCGGTTATTTCGGGCCAAAATATAGTTTTTCGGAATACTACAGAGGATCAATAGTCTTCAGACTCTCTCATCTCCCGGCGCTGTCTCAACATCTCTCCCTGTCGCCGAGTGATATGTCGAATCAGCGCATCCTGATCGGAGCCACGGATAAGTGAAAAATTGATTCTGACATGATAAGGGTAGTCTGGATGATCCCCATCTGATGCCTCGATACCCACTACCTCTCCATAGGCCAGAAGACCACTGTATGAAGGTAACAACAGTAGTTTGATCTCCACCATTGAACCTACTTCGACCTGCTCAGTGATATCCATACCCAGCCCACCAGCACTCAAATTGACTTTTTGGGAGGGACGATCAAGCAGTTCCCGCTCTTCCGTGAGAAAGCTTTGACCAAGCAGATTGACCTTTTCGTCGAGTGCTTTGAGGTAATCAGCAATGTCAGTATCACGTTGCTCAATTCGATGCATTGAGGCTGATAGATGTTGACTGATCTCCTGTAAGCGGGTCATCACCGTAAATCTTTCCCCTGCCCTCAGCTGCTCTTCAATACTGGCGGGTATTTCAGAGGCGGGAATTACCCGATAACTCACTTGAAGAGAATCGTCTATACGGAAAAATTCCCTGCGTTCATCCTGGTTTTTCTCCTGATCATCTATAGACATCGGTCAGACTCCTATTCGGGCCGGTTAACACTAAAACTGTTATTGCAAATATTTTGAATCAGTTTATTTCCTCAGGCATTGCAGCAGATTCAGGGCTGTTTTCAACCTCCTCACCACGCTGTATCACCAATTCAACACGTCTGTTTTGAGCACGGTTTTCAGAGGAATCGTTTTCGACAAGCGGCTTTGAATCAGCATAGCCCTGAATCAGAAAACGATCTTCTTCGATACTTGCATTACTCAACATGGCATGCACAACAGTGACTGCACGGGCTGAAGATAGCTCCCAGTTGGAGCGAAATCGCTTGGTGGAGATCGGTATATTGTCTGTGTGGCCAGCCACGATAATCCTACCTGGCGTCGTCGCCACTACATCGGTAATTTTCGAGATCACCTCAAAAAAATCTGGGTTCAGATTAGCCCGCCCTGAAGGAAAAGAGCCCTTTTCCTGTATACGTATGATAATGTTTGTGGCTTCCGTATCGACATCGATCAGCCCTTCTTTTATCTCTTCCTCAAGCATCTCCTGAAGCTCAACAGCCTGAGATTCTACCTCCTGCTCCAGTTTTTCCTGCATCGCGGCCTTGGCCACATCGATATCTAGTTGTTCCTGTTGCTCAAGAAATTCCTGCTCTATATTTGTCGTGGTCTGTCGGATATCATCGATTGGTGAAGGCTCCGGCTTGCCCGGACTGAACTCCTGCATGATAACGCTGGTGCCCATGACGATATCGACAGCCGGTATCTCCCGTTGCACACCGAAGGCATCCTTCATCGACTCCGCCATTTTTTTAAACCGCTGGGCATCAACCTCTGCAAAAGAGAGCAGTAGCACGAAGAAGCACATCAGCAATGACATCAGATCCGCGAAGGTGGACAACCACGCTGGGAGACCCTCAGGACATTTGGGACATTCGTCAGCCATTCTCAGCTTTCCTGAACAGGGCGCTTGCCTGTGGGCAGATAGGTACTAAGCAGTTGCTCCAATACCCTCGGATTCATACCTTCCTGAATTCCTGAGATTGTCTCGATGATCAATGATTTATTGGTTTTCTCCATACTGCTGGCTCTGGCCAGCTTATCAGAGATAGGTTGAGCGAAGGCATTCGCTATTACCGCACCATACAGGGTTGTCAACAATGCAACAGCCATCGCAGGACCGATACTCGCTGGATCGGACATATTCGCCAACATTTGAACCAGCCCCACCAGGGTTCCGATCATACCCATCGCCGGTGCCATGGTAGCCATGTTTTTAAACATTGTTTGGCCTACTTCGTGACGCTGAATCGTAAGATCTATATCTTTGGTCAACAGTTTGTTCACCAGTACCGGATCGTGTCCGTCTACACAGAGACCGATGCCCTGCTGTAGAAAATTGTTGGAGATCTCTTGCCCTTCCAGTGCCAACAAGCCATTTTTGCGTGCGATGTCAGCCAGCTCTACCGCTTCCTCAATCAGTTTCTTAGGATCATCGGTTTTATAAAAAAAGGCCTTCATGCCCATACTGAAGGAACCGAGAAAATCACCCAGAGAGACCTGCATCAGGGTTACCATGAAGGTACCACCGACAACGATAAGAAGAGAAGGAACATTGACAAATAGCATCACGTCGCCACCTGAGGCGATCGCTCCGATGATTATGCCGAATCCACCTAAAAGACCAATCAGTGTCGCAATGTCCACCTAAATATTCTCCGATACTCCGTTGCTGTTTTAGTCGCTTTTCAGGGCAATTCTCTATCCGGATCAAATAGAGTTGTCTCAATGCGATTAATCTGTTTGGTTTAGCGGTCACAATGAGTCAAACTTTAATTCCTGGTTTAGGAATTTCCAGTCTATTTTAACCCCCAACACAGAGGTAAGTTGTCCCTATGACCGATACGAAAAGTATACTCATCACAGGCTGCTCAAGTGGTATCGGTCTATGTGTCGCCAAGGGACTGAAAACACGTGGCTATGATGTATTCGCAACCGCCCGTAACCCTGATGACGTCACCAATTTACAACAGCAGGGTTTCAAGGCATTCAGGCTGGATCTGACCGATAGTGAAACTATCAAAGCCACTGTGGAAAATGTTTTGAATGAGACTGGAGGAACTCTGTATGCCCTGTTCAATAACGGCGCCTATGGTCAGGTTGGCGCAGTGGAAGATCTCAGCGTGGCGGTGTTGCGTGAACAATTTGAAACCAACCTCTTCGGATGGCACGATCTGACCTGCCAGGTAATTCCCACCATGCGCAAACAGGGAATGGGGCGCATCATCCAGAACAGCTCTATCCTTGGCTTCATGACCCTCCCCTATCGAGGGGCCTATGTTGCCACTAAATATGCATTGGAGGGGCTGACAGATACCCTTCGTATGGAACTGGCTGACAGTGGCATACAGGTCTCTCTCATTGAGCCTGGACCTATTGAGAGCCGATTCCGGGACAATGCCCTTACTATGTGGCGAAAAAACATCGACCCGGAACACTCAGCCCACAGAACACACTACCAGGCGATGTTGTCCAGACTCGAAAAAGAGGGTCCTGCCACCCCATTCACACTGCCTCCCGAAGCAGTTTTGAAACGAGTCATTCACGCCCTGGAGAGCCAATCAGCCAAAACCAGGTATCCGGTGACCTTTCCTACCTACCTTTTTGCTCTGCTGAGACGCATTTTGACCAGCCGTGGTATGGATCGCGTACTGCTCAAGGTATCTGGTAACGGGCGACGTTAGAAGGCGTTGAGATGAGCCTCAAATGAGCATGCGGGTATCACATGGATATACTATTAACCCGGCGACTAAGTATGTCGTCTTCAGGGTTTCAAGCCTGCCTTTGATCAAGGCGCGGCTCGCAGGCAATGGTTGTTCCCTTGTCAAGAGCCGCAACACCGAGCAAGGGCAGGCTTGAAACCCCTAACAATATGATTTTAAAAGAGAGGCCGAAGTGTGCCTGCCTGCAGACTGCATTATCAAAACTTGCTGTAGGAGTGCTACAGCGGCGTTTTGATGCCTTGCCGCAGGCTGGTACACTTCGGCTGAAGACAACATACTTAGTCGCCGGGTTAATATTAAGGTGCCGGGTTAATATTCACCCATTGATATGTCCCGGTTGAAGCAGGAACCTGTTCTGTGACATGATCCTTGACCCCTGATCAAACTGTGCTGACCGACACCATGACTACCGAGACCCCTAGCCCCATTGAAATCAATTTGCACAGGAAATCCCGTCTTCTGGCACTTCGATTCTCCGATGGAGCCAACTTTGAGCTCCCCTGTGAATATCTGCGTGTTTTTTCCACCGCAGCTGAGGTCAAGACGAGCAAAATCCCTGTCACTGGCAAAGAGTCGGTCAATATCGAAAAAATCGAGCCTCAGGGTCAGTATGCCATTCGTCTCGTATTTGATGACGGTCATGATACCGGTATCTTCTCCTGGGAAACCCTCTATCAGTTGGGCTCGGAGTATGAGGAAAACTGGAAAAAGTACTTGGAAAAGCTGCAAGCCATGGGCTATCAGCGGCAAAACGATGAGCAGAAAGAACGGGTGGTAAAACTGTTCTATTTTGCTTGGCTGGCAAACAAGATCGGCAAAGAGACTGAAGAGATACAACTTCCCCAGTCAGTCTCCACAATTACCGATCTGTTGAAACTGATGAGAATGCGACGCCCGGAAATTGCACCTGTATTCGACGAGTCACTACTCCGGCCAACGGTCAACAAGCAATTTGCTGAGATGTTTACCCCATTGGCGAATGGTGATGAGGTGGCTCTGGTACCTAATCAGCCTACCCCTCCTGCAACGCCTGACCTTTGAATTGGCTTAGTTATATTGTCACTTTGTTCTGTCACTATTTGGTGGCTAGTGGGCCATGCGGTAAATAAGGTAACGATCAGCCGGTCCCACAAGCCTCAGCAGTGTCGTTGCACTCACTTGAATTGGCCGGCCAGTCCTAAATATTTCATTTAGTAAGAATGTGTCTGTCTCCTAGATGGCTTAATGCATAACCTGATGTAGGTCGGATAAGCGGAGCGCCATCCGACAATCTCCTGCGGGAACCACCTGAAAATGTTGGATGGCGCTCCGCTTATCCAACCTACCCGTCATTGAAATCCACTCTAATCCCAGATAAAAATCTAGTGGGAACGGCTGATCGTTACCTTATTACCAGCATGGCCCACTAGTGTTTATTGAGCGACCAAAGGGTGGTGATGGCAAAGTGACATTCTACGAATATGATCTATCTCCACCTCAAACATAATGAATTGCCCAAGAGTAGTTTGGCCTCAAAGGGATAGTCGCTACGCACTAGCCCCTTAGCATAACAATCACTGGCCGCAGCCTTTATTAATTTAGATCGAAGCTCAATGACCGGGACTGGCCATTGCGAATGATATCCACCTGCAGCGTCTGCGAGTCTTTGAGTTGATCCATCAATTTCATCGCCTCTTTGTCATTGGTCAGTGGAATGCCATTAACTGCAGTAACCAGATCAGAAGGTCTGACCCCAAGTTGATTGTACAACTCACGATTTTTCTGAGGCAGAATGCGATATCCCTTCATGCCATCACGTGATTTGACCGGTACAAAACGTACATATTCGAAAACCTTTAGAGGCTCTTCACGCAACATATCCCGGTATTGACTGAGATTCGCCTTGCGAGACGATCCAACACTGGGACCGAAGTTCTCCCTGGTTTTAACAGTACGTTTGCTTTTTTTAGGAGTTCTTCCCTTGCTCGGAGCACTTTTATTTTTGATCTTGGGAAATTTCAATACCTCAGACTCTCCTTTTCTCATAAGCACAACCCGATCGGTATAGACACCCTGAAGTGTCACACCAGACATCACTGCACCACCTACTTTATGATATTTCTGTTTGGAGCCGGTGCCGATGATGGCTGCACCATTTTCAGGCTGCTCAGCCACGAAAACACCATGTAAAGTGAGGTTCAAGCGGGTTTCCGGTGCTTTTTTGTCAACCTTCTTTGGCTTTCTGCTCACACCGGCTTCACCGAAAAGGTGCAGTTTGGCAAGTTTTGATAGCTGATTGATGTCAGTTGGTGAGACTTTTGAAGTCGATGTTTGTGACGTGGAGGTAGGGGGTACATGAAACGGAACCTGAGGTGCAGGTATAAGGCTCCAGGTAAGATCTGCAGCCCGTAAGCTGATCAGCAGAATTAGTATTACGGTGACAATGATCGGCAACTGACTGCTGAGAAAACCCTCCAGCCATTTAGTCGAGCTTTTATCATCCATCCATCCATTGAAATAGGATTGTGCACGTGTTGCGATATTCATCTCAGGTTTCCACTGGGCCCTAGCATTGATCCATCACTCATTGAGGATAGCGCATCAGTTTCGGATTCATTTTGAAATCTTTTTTTATCTTAGCAAGCATCTTCTCAGCCAGTCTGTGATCAACCTCTGGCCCTACCCTTATACGATAGTGTCGTTTACCAGCCAATTTGACAAGTTCCATCTGTGCCGGCAAATCTGCTTTACGTAACTTTTCCACCAACTTTTCAGCATTCGTCTCATTTGTAAGGCTGGCCACCTGTATTATCCAGGCGGTAGGTGAAGAGCGCGGTTTTTCAGTGGATAGAGGCTTCTTAGGCTCGGCTTTTACAACAGGCTTGGGTTTTGCTGTCTGTTTGACCACAGGTTTTGGCGGAGGTGCCTCAGAAACAACCTTTTTTGGCGGCTTTACAGGTGTCACAGGTTGAACTGGTTTGATTGTCTGTGATTGAGGCTTTATCGGTATGGAATGGGTCGACTTATCGCGTTTCTCAACCGGCTCTTCGATTAACATAGGAACAAAAATGACGATCAGTGCAACCAGCACTGCACCGCCCAGCATCCTCTGTTTCAGTCTCTCCTCCAGGGCCATATCATTCACATCCATCTAGCAGCGAAGATTTTTTAAACATTAGTACGGCGCCATAAAAGATCATCTTCTGCCACCGCCTTAACGACTCGTTTATATTAATGTGCAAGTATACCAGTTCCCACCGATGACCTCATTCTGCCTTCAAATACTGTAACGCATCTCCAACTAACAGAAAGGAGCCGAATATCAACAGCAAGTCTTGTGGCTCTGCCTCTGCTTGAGCTGCTTCAAAAGCACTCGAAAAATTGTGGTGGCAGTAAACAGGACTCTCTACCCCACTCTGTCGAATCGTCTTGGCCAACTGTTCAGCACTTTGCCCCCTGCTTCCTGGAAGATCGATAAGATACCACTCTGAGACAGCAGGAGTTATGATCTCCACAATCGATTCGGCATTCTTATCCTTTAAAAGGCCGAACAGCGCATATATCCTGCCAGGCCAGTCATTTCGATCCAGGTACGCCTTAAGCGATGCGACAGACTGAGGATTGTGAGCCACGTCGAGTAGCAGGCTAGGCTCTCCCTCAATCAACTGGGCGCGTCCCTGCAATGAGACTTGCTCCAAACCATTGATCATCTGCATCTGATTCAGTGGCAATCTGGATTGCAGCAGTGAGCAGACCATCATCACGGCGCTGACATTACTGATCTGCCCTTTGCCGTTAAAACTCAATTGGGGCAGAGGCAGTAAAGTGGCTCCCTTCGCCTCCCATTGCCAAACATCATCGTTACGGCTCAGCTCAAAATCCCTGCCCGCCAAATAGAATTCAGCACCTATTTCCTGAGCATATGCAGGCACTGTCTCAGGTATCGCGCAGTCTCCAACCACCACTGGCCTGTTTGTACGCATGATACCCGCCTTTTCCAGGCCGATCTGTTGGCGGCTATCCCCAAGCCAATCGGTATGATCCAGATCCACGGTTGTGATCAAAGCCACATCGGCATCGATGATATTGACCGCATCCAATCGACCGCCTAAACCCACTTCAAGAATCACCAGGTCGAGGTTCTGCTGCGTAAATAGAATCAATGCGGTGAGGGTGGCAAATTCGAAATAGGTCAATACGGTCTGGCCCCGAGCCTGATCAACCTGCTCAAAGGCCTGGCACAGGTCGCTATCGGATACCTCTTGGCCATTGATGCGAATACGTTCGTTATAACGCATTAGATGGGGCGAGGTATAGGCGCCTACCTGATACCCTGCATGACGATAAATGCTCTCCAACAGCGCTACACTGGAGCCTTTGCCATTAGTGCCGGCGACAGTCACTACCAGTGACTGGAGTCCTTTTGGTTTAAGCCGATGCCATACATCAGTTACCCGTTCCAGACCCAGGTCGATCTCTTTCGGATGCAGGGTGGTTTGCCAGTCGAGCCACTGGTCAAGGGTATTAAAACGCATCAGTATCTATTGGCTGTATTTGCCTGGCAAGACAATAGTGGATGGCTCCCATATGTCGAGAGCCACATTAGAAGGGGTGCCTTTTCCAAAGCGTGCTGACAGTGCAAATATCCACCGAGTGTCGCGCCCAAACAGAAGCCAGCTCAAGCCCTTGGTTTACTCATCAGGATGCTGAGCAGGTCAGCAACTCGATCACGTAAATCCCGACGATCGATAATCATATCGATTGCGCCATGCTCGAGTAAAAACTCACTGCGCTGAAATCCTTCCGGTAACTTCTCACGTACTGTCTGCTCAATTACCCTGGGGCCAGCAAATCCGATCAAGGCATTGGGTTCAGCAATATTAATATCGCCCAACATCGCCAGGCTGGCTGAAACACCACCCATAGTCGGGTCTGTCATCACAGAGATAAACGGCAACCCACGTTTCTGCAGGCGCTCCAGAGCAGCACTGGTCTTAGCCATCTGCATCAGTGAAAACAGGGACTCCTGCATGCGAGCACCGCCACTGGCAGAAAAACAGACCAGGGGGATATGTCGTTCCAAGGCCATATTGACGGCACGCACAAAACGTTCACCGACCACAGACCCCATTGAACCGCCCATGAAACCAAACTCAAATGCTGCTACCACGATATCCAGGCCTTTAAGCTGGCCACGCATGGCCACCAAAGCATCCTTTTCACCGGAGTTTTTCTGGGCTTGAGTCAAACGTTCCTTATACTTTTTACTATCCTTGAATTTCAGTGGATCAACAGACTCAAGATTTACACCTAACTCCTCCTGTGGCTCAGGATCAAGGAAGGTCTCAAGTCGCCTTCTGGCGCCGATTCGGTTGTGGTAGTGACACTTCGGGCAGACATCGAGGTTTCTCTCCATCTCAGCCCGGTAGAGGATCGCGCTGCATCCTGGACACTTGGCCCATAATCCCTCTGGTACTGCACGTTTATGCCCGGCATCTGTACGGATGCGGCTTGGCATCAGTTTTTCGAACCAACTCATAGATCTAGTTAACCTTTATCGTAATTTTCCCGGGTTCAGGAGATGGGCTGAGCACTATCCATTGCCTGTCTCATGGATGAGAGCAGTTCCCGCAGGGCTGCACCTATCTTTTCAGGTTGATCGGCCAGCGCTTCAACCCGTGAAACCAAAGCACTCCCAACAACTACCGCATCAGCCAATTGAGAAACTGCAGCAGCGGTCTGGGCGTCCTTGATACCAAATCCGACACCTACAGGCAGATCAGTATTTTGTCGAATTTGTTTCAGTTTTTCATCCAAAGTTTTCAAATCGAGATGAGCGGCTCCTGTGACACCCTTTACTGAGACATAGTAGACGAAGCCGCTAGAGAGTTCACAGATACGCTCTACTCTATCTTCTGTGCTGGTGGGAGCAACAAGATAGATTTGATCCAACCCTTGCTGTTTCAGTGTCTGCTGAAGATCCTGCCCCTCCTCAGGTGGCACATCGACAATCAAGACACCATCCACCCCGGATTCTGCGGCCTTCTCAGCAAATGTCTGATAGCCCATGATCTCGATTGGATTGAGATAGCCCATCAAGATTACAGGCGTTTCACTATCCATCTGCCTGAAGCGCCGAACCATATCCAGCACATCTCTAAGACTGACATGATACTCCAGAGCCCGCTCACTTGCCCGCTGAATGACAGGACCATCGGCCATGGGATCTGAAAATGGCACCCCTAGCTCAATTATATCAGCCCCAGCAGCAACCAGATCCTGCATCAGATCAACAGTAATCTCTGGCAAAGGGTCACCTGCAGTTATAAACGGGATAAGCGCAGTTTTCCCCTGTTGCTGGAGTTGATCAAACTTCTTCTTGAGCATGCTCATAACTGCAATCCTTCGTGCGCTGCCACGGTATGCATGTCTTTATCACCTCGACCAGAAAGATTGACCAGCACAATCTGATCGCGACTCATGGTCTGAGCCAGCTTTGCGGCATAGGCCAATGCATGACTCGATTCAAGCGCCGGAATTATACCTTCGATACGGGTCAGGTCATGAAAAGCAGTCAGCGCTTCATCATCCGTGACCGCTACATAATTGGCCCTTCCACTGTCTTTCAACCAGGCATGCTCTGGCCCTACACCAGGGTAATCCAGACCAGCTGATATGGAGTGTGTCTCGATGATCTGGCCATCAGGATCCTCCATTAAATAGGTACGATTGCCATGCAGCACACCCGGCTTGCCTGCACATAGTGGTGCGGCGTGCTGACCTGTCTCCAGTCCGTCACCAGCAGCCTCCACCCCATAGATAGCAACTTCTCTATCATCGAGATACGGGTAGAAGAGACCGATAGCATTCGACCCCCCTCCTACACAAGCAACCAGCGCATCGGGTTGACGACCCGCCTGATCCAGCATCTGATGGCGCGCTTCCCGTCCGATCACAGATTGAAAATCTCTAACCATCGCAGGATAGGGATGGGGGCCGGCGACAGTGCCGATAATATAGAATGTGTCGTCTACATTCGTGACCCAGTCACGCATCGCCTCATTGAGGGCGTCTTTAAGGGTTTTAGAGCCAGATTCAACAGACCTGACCTCCGCGCCCAATAGGCGCATACGATAGACATTGGCCTCCTGGCGGGCAATATCAACCGATCCCATATAGACCACACACTCCAGCCCCAGACGTGCGGCTACAGTCGCGGAAGCAACGCCATGTTGTCCGGCCCCTGTCTCCGCAATGATGCGGGTTTTACCCATATGGCGAGCCAGCAGGGCCTGGCCTACGGTGTTATTCACCTTATGAGCACCAGTATGGTTGAGATCTTCCCGCTTAAGGTAGATCTGAGCACCCTTCAATTCCTGACTCCAGCGCTTTGCATGGTAGATTGGCGAAGGACGACCCACATAGTGTTTCAGGTCTTCATCCAACTCCTTCAGAAACGCTTCATCCTTCATATAATGTTGATAGGCCACGCGTAATTCATCTAGCGGTGCCATCAATGTTTCGGAGACGAATACCCCGCCATAGGATCCGAAATGTCCACGTTCGTCAGGATAGCTCCCAATCATATTTTCAGTCGTTGTCACCACGCATCACTCCCGTAATGAAGGCCTCTATCTTTGTCGTATCTTTGATTCCCTTCGATTCTTCCACACCGCCACTAACATCAACCGCAAATGGTCGCAGCTGCTGTACAGCTTGAGTCACATTCTCACTATTCAATCCACCAGCCAGAATGATCTTGTCGGCCAGGGACTGGGGCACCATGCTCCAGTCAAAAACCTGACCAGTGCCTCCAGGTACGCCAGCCTGATAAGTATCTAGCAGCAAGCCTGAACCTGAAGCATAGGCTTGCGCCTCAAATGCCAGGTCAATATCCGGTTTCATTCGGATTGCTTTAATCCATGGCCTGCCGAATCCACTGCACTCTTCCGGGGACTCATCACCATGAAACTGAAGCAGATTGAGGGGTACCTCTTTGAGGATATGTTCGATGACCGATCTATCTTCGTTCACGAACAGACCCACAACTGTAACAAAAGGCGGCAGGCTTTTCACAATCAGTGATGCCTGGGCAGGGGTAACCGCCCTGGGACTGGGGGGGTAAAACACCAATCCGATGGCATCTGCTCCGAGTCGAGCAGCAGCTTGCCCATCTTCCGGACGGGTAATTCCGCAAATCTTGATTCTAGTTCTCATAGAGTGCAGAAAGATACAGTATGCATAGAGTCGAAGCTATGGTCATTTTTTAACCCGCGAGCAAATGTCTCCTCAATTATGTGAGTGTTATTCAACCACCCAGTTTGAACTCATCAGGGTAATCCACCTTTGTAAGACACAACCCTTGAGGTGATGCTGTGACACCACCCAATGTACGATCTCGCAAAGCCAAAACCTCTGCCGCCCAGGACTCTGGCTGTTCGCCTTTACCGATTGCCACTAATACACCAGCAATATTGCGTACCATATGGTGTAGAAACGCATTCGCGTGGATATCTATACTCACCATCTCTCCCTGCCGGGAGACTGTCAGTCTATGAACGGTTCTAACCGGGTGTTTTGCCTGACAACCAATCGCCCGATAAGATGAAAAATCGTGAGTTCCAACCAGATGCTGAGCAGCTTTGTGCATAACCACCTCATCCAACGACTGGTGCATCCAGACCGCACGATTTCGCCACAGGGCTGAACGATAGGGCCGATTCAGAATAAGATAGCGATAATGCCGCCCAACTGCGCTAAAGCGGGCATGGAAGGTCTTCGGCATTTCCTGTGCCCAGCTCACACTGACATCTGCAGGAAGATTCACATTGCTACCCAGGATCCAGGATCGTTCAGACCTGACCGCAGACGTTTCAAAATGTACCACCTGTCCAGTGGCATGCACACCGGTATCTGTTCTGCCGGCACAGTGGACAGTAACCTCATGGTCAGCGACTTTTGAGAGCGCGGTTTGCAACGACTCCTGAACACTACGAACGTCACCCTGATACTGCCAGCCGTGAAAAGCAGTTCCGTCATACTCTATTCCCAGGGCCACCCTCATTAAAAAACCTCGCTCATCATTGTAAGGACCTTGGAAAATTGGGCCTTCAACTGTTCTGAATGGAATCCGCTTATGACAAAAAGTTCCTGAAAAAAAAGGGCGCACCCACCCGGTGCGCCCCTCTATTCATCCGAACACAAAATGTTCGGAACAGATTAAGATCAGCTAGTGAGGCTGGTCAGTAAATCCTGAGCCTCTTTCTGCTGAGGTTCACTGCCTTCACCCACAACCTCTTCAAGTATGCTCTTGGCACCCTCATTGTCACCCATATCGATATAGGCACGGGCCAGATCCAGCTTGGTGGTTATCTCATCTGTAGAATCCAGATCAAGATTCTCACTATGGCTGTGCAGTAGACTCATCTCATCAACATCGCCTGATTCACTGTCCAGATCGGTGGAGATATTTTCCAGTTCGCGCTCGATGCTATCCAGATCCAGGTCATCGAGAGCTTCCGAATCTTCTACCTCAATACCATCAACGATATCATCCAGGGCCTCACTATCCTCTATGTCGGAAAGATCAAAGGGGAGCGGGTCTTCAGAACTCTCTTCAGCTGCCGGCTTGGATTCGATTCCGGATGAAGGTACTGAATCGATCTCAAGATCACTCAGATCAATATCCAGCGCATCGGAATCCTCCATCGGAGTCTCGTCTTCCGCACCATCCATCTTGTTCAGAAATTCTGAATCAAGCGAGAGGTCGGCTTCAAGAGTTTCCGAATCCATCTCATCGAGGTTTTCCAAGCCATTCAGATCCATGGAGTCCAATTCATCTGACGCATCCGAAATAACATCCTGAGGCGCTTCAGGAACAGGAGCAGGCTCTTCAATATCGGCAACAGAACCCAGATCCAGATCCAGATCATCAAGATCGTCCGACAGATCCGCAGCAGCCATTCCTGCCGCACCTGCAAACAGGGCATGTCCAGGATTCAGCTCCTTACCCATAGCGGTGATCTTGCTCCAGGCATCAGGTTGTTGCTCGGCCAAGCCGTTGTCATGCAGTTGCTGCGCAAGGGCTGAGTATTCATCAGATTTTTTAGCGGAAAAGTAGATCTCAAGCAGCTTATGCTTGAGCTCATCACGGTCAGGAAACTTCTCAATGGCCTGATTGATGAGCTCCTCAGCCTGCTGATATCGACCGTAAGCAATATAGACGTCTGCCTCAGAGAGAGGATCAACCTCACCAGTTTCATCCTGCAGTGCATCGATATCGCTGGGTGAGAAATCACTCATGAAGGAGGTTTCATCGGTAGGCGAAGTCAGAGAACTACTATCATCTGCACCGGTTGGTACGATATCGCTATCCGGCGAGACCAGAATACTCTCGGCAAACTCTGCCTCGGCTTCTTTACGACGCCGCATGATCATGGTCAATAGACCGATCAACAGGACACCTGCACCACCGATAATAGCCAGCATGGTGCTGTTCTCTTTCAAACCGTCGAAGTAACTCACCTTCTTTTCTGGCAATTTAGCCACTGGTGGTTCGGCCAGCTTTGGTTCTGGTTGCGCCGGTTTGGCTTCCGCTTTCTCAGCAGCAGGTGTAGATGCTGGTGCAGGCTCTGCCTCAGTTACAGGCGGCTCCATAGCCATCTTGCCCTGCTCAGTATCTATTTTCGATTCAATATCAACTTCGTCTATAACAGTACCTTCAGGCACTGGCATTGCAGGTGCTTTTACTTCATAGGCAGGAGGTATCTCCGATTCCGCCATTGCAGGTTCAGCTGGCACCATCTCTTCTGCAGGTTCTGCCACTACCTCTGCTTCAGTTACAGGTGCTTCTGCTTCAGCTACAGGTGTTTCTGCTTCAGCAGCAGGCTGCATCTCTTCCATCTTCTGAGAAGCAGTGGATTGTGCTGCCTGAACTTCAGCAAGCTCATCGCTACGGAGTGTCAGCAGCCGTTGTATATCCTGAATCTGTTTTTCGAGATCCTGTACTCGTGATTTCAGTGCGCTGTTCTCTTGCAGTGCACCCTCATTGGACTCCCTAACCAATAAAATTTCTTGCTGTAGACGATCAATCTCGGCAGATTCTGCAATGCCTTCCCGTTCAGCAGACTCACCTGTGCCCGGTTTTGGAGAGACGAGTTTCAACCGATCCTTGGGTTCTGGGGAAGAGGCCTGAGTAGTTGGTTGTTGTCTGCTCTTTTTAGGTGTTGCGGCACTTCGGGAGCCCGACTGCCACTCTCTTGTCTGAGCCATGAACTCTTCACGTGCTTCACGCTTGGTCATGCCAGTGACATTCGCATCCTCAGGCAAGCGTAAGATCTTACCGACCTTGAGGTTGTTTACGTTGTTTTTGATGAACGCTGAAGGGTTGTTGTCCAGCAGAGACATCATCACTTGCTCGATTGACTCACCACCTTCACGCATCTGTTTGGCGATATTCCAGAGGTTGTCATTAGGCTGTACCGGTCCGTACTCCCTACCCCCTCCAGAACTCATCGCTACATTTGAGGGCATGCTGGCTGCAGGTGCTTTTGCCCTGCGGCTTGGGATCACTTTGGTAACCGGCTGGCTTCTGACAACCGGTGCTGCAACGGGTGTAGGCTTACGACTCAGGGTTACCGGCGGATCCAGCAGTACTGTAAATTCTCTGACCAACCTGCCTTTCGGCCAATTGACTTCTACGAGAAAATTCAGAAAGGGCTCGCGTATTGGATCCTTACTGCTGATTGAGATTACCGGATTGCCAGAAGCTGTCAGCTGCGTAGCAAACTTCAGTGAAGTTAAATGAAAAGGCCTGTCCATACCCGCTTTTTTAAAGGCTTCTAAAGAAGCCAGCGAGACGCGTACATCCTGCAACTCTTCCTGGGAAACGGAAAGCAGATCGATATCGGCTTTGAAGCTCTGATTGAGTGCCGATTGAGGGTGAATTTCACCTAGTCCGAGAGCGAGAGCGCCCAATGGTGATAGGGCTGTTGCTACAGCCACTGCCAAAGACAGCTTACGAATCATGCTTCCTCCTTGCCAGAAAACATAACCACCGGCCAAAAAGTCACCTTGACACAGTGGGTCAGAGGCCCGCCGTTCAGCCCCGAATGGTTTAGAATAAACTTAATAATTAGTCGCTAACTATAGCTTATGAATGATCTTTTTACCAAAACTAAAAGGATCATCACACTATATTTCGCAATACTGTACAGGGATATGGGTTCAACCTCTAAGAAGTGAGAAATCGGTCGTATTTTTCACTTTCGTCCTTTCTTGGTGTGAGGAAGATTTTTAGATCCCCACCCCAATTTATCCCCATCACAAATCCATACGTGTAGTACAGCGCTGGAATTACTCTTCCAGCAGAATCCTCAGCATCCGACGTAATGGTTCAGCTGCTCCCCACAGCAATTGATCGCCAACAGTGAATGCATTCAGATACTCTTCGCCCAGGTTCATCTTTCGCAGACGCCCAACAGGAACACTCAAGGTTCCAGTCACCTGAGCCGGATTCAAATCATTCACCGTGACATCACGCTGATTCGGTACAACTTTCACCCAATCATTGGCGCCATCCAGCATCGACTCCACCTCGTCTATCGGCACGTCCTTACGTAACTTTATGGTAAGTGCCTGACTATGGCATCGCATGGCCCCTATTCGCACACAGGTTCCATCTATTGGGATGGGGTTATCACTTCGACCCAGTATCTTATTGGTCTCTACATACCCTTTCCACTCTTCCTTGCTCTGGCCATTTTCGAGCGGCACATCGATCCAGGGAATCAGGCTTCCGGCAAGGGCAGCACCGAAATTATCTGTAGGGAAGGCATCGCTGCGCATGCTTTCGGAAACTTTACGGTCAATGTCCAGAATAGCTGAAGCGGGATCGACGAGTTGATCACGCACAGCCAGCTCCAAAGCCCCCATCTGACTGATCAATTCACGCATGTTGCGTGCGCCCGCACCTGAAGCCGCCTGGTAGGTCATCGAAGTGGCCCACTCCACAAGATCTTCACGAAACAGTCCACCGAGCGCCATCAACATCAAACTGACCGTGCAGTTTCCACCGATGAAGTCCCGTTTGCCCCCAGCAAGTCCATCACGAATTACAGACTCATTGACCGGATCAAGTACGATCAAGGTGTGGTCTTTCATGCGCAGACTGGAAGCTGCATCAATCCAATAACCCTGCCAACCGGCGGCACGCAATTGATCATAAACCTGATTGGTGTAGCTACCACCCTGACAGGTCACGATAGCCTCCATAGCCATCAACTCATCCAGTGATGTGGCATCTTTCAAGGCGGGAATCTCTTTACCGATATCAGGACCGGTCTGTCCAACCTGGGAGGTAGTAAAGAAGACCGGCTCATCTATCAGGGAAAAGTCATCCTCTTCGAGCATCCGCCCCATAAGGACCGAACCCACCATACCTCGCCAACCTACAAAACCGACTCTTTTCATCTTCAATAACCTGTTAGAAAAACTTGTATATGTGATAGACACATACCATCACACTCAATTCAGCGCGGCAACTACAGCATCCCCCATGGCTTCACAGCTTACTTCATTCATTCCCTCTCCGAGGATATCCGAAGTACGCAAGCCTTGGTCCAATACACTATTCACTGCCTGTTCCACCCGATCCGCCATGTCCGACTCATCCAGACTGTAACGCAACATCATAGCAACCGAGAGGATCGTCGCCAGTGGATTGGCAACCCCTTTCCCTGCAATATCCGGCGCTGAGCCATGAATCGGCTCATACATACCCTTGCTCTGCTCATCCAGGGATGCAGACGGCAACATACCGATGGAACCGGTCAACATCGCGGCACAATCTGAAAGAATATCGCCAAACATGTTGGTAGTCACAATCACATCAAACTGTTTGGGCCATTTCACCAGCTGCATGGCGGCATTGTCCACATACATATGGCTCAGGGAGACATCAGCATGCTCACTGCCGACTCTAGTCACCACCTCACGCCAGAGCTCTGTGCATTCAAGTACATTCGCTTTATCCACTGAGCAGACCCTGCTGTCCCGTTTCTTGGCGATATCGAAAGCAACCCGTGCAATACGATCGACCTCGGACTCTCTATATATGAGTGTGTTGAATCCCTGACGCTCACCACCATCCAACTCCCGGATACCCCTTGGCTGTCCAAAGTAGATACCACCGGTCAGTTCGCGCACGATCATGATATCCAGGCCAGCCACGATATCGGCTTTCAGACTGGAAGCATCCGCCAGCTGCGGATAGAGTATTGCCGGACGCAGGTTAGCGAACAGATTCAACTCGGCACGCAGTCCAAGCAGCCCTTTCTCTGGACGAATGGAGATATCGAGCTGCTCCCATTTCGGCCCGCCAACCGCGCCCAGCAAGATCGCATCCGCCTCTTTGGCCAAATCCAGGGTAGCATCAGGTAGTGGACCACCGGTGGCATCTATCGCCGCGCCACCTACCAATGCCTCATCCATATCGATATCCAGTCCATAATTATCACGTAAAGTGGCCAAAACCTTGACCGCTTCAGTTACGATTTCAGGACCAATACCGTCACCCGGCAGAACTAAAATTTGCTTGCTCATCTATCCTCACCTCAAGAAAACAGCCAAGGCGCTTCACTTTTACGTCGCGCTTCATAGGCCTTGATCAAATCCACATGTTGCAGAGTCAGGCCGATATCATCCAGCCCATTGAGCAAACAATGCTTACGAAAAGGATCCACCTCAAAGGTGATCCGCTCACCATCCCCTATAACCAGCTCCTGGGCCTGCAAATCCACAGTCAGGGAAAGCGCTTGCTCAAAGGTTGCCTGAGCAAACAAGTCATCAACTTTTTTCTCATCTAGAACAACAGGTAATATGCCATTCTTGAAACAATTATTAAAGAAAATATCGGCATAGCTTGGCGCGATAATAACTTTGAACCCATAGTCTTCCAAAGCCCAGGGGGCATGCTCCCTGGATGAACCACAACCAAAGTTCTCCCGGGCCAGTAACAGCTGGGCACCCTGGTAGCGAGGGTCATTGAGTACAAAATCGGGGTTCAAAGGGCGATTACTGTTATCCATACCCGGCTCACCCTGATCCAGGTAGCGCCACTCATCAAACAGGTTGGGACCGAATCCTGATCGCTTAATCGACTTAAGAAATTGTTTAGGAATAATCGCATCAGTATCCACATTGGATCGATCCAGCGGGCAGACAATGCCGGTGAAGGTCTCGAATTTATCCATTAGTTTATCCTCACGGTTAGCATATTCTTATAAATAATCAGTTACTTAAGGAATATACTTAACATTATTTCTGTAGTTAAAGGTCAACAAAATGCCCATTAACGGCTGCGGCTGCGGCCATTGCCGGACTGACCAAATGGGTTCGTCCACCCTGCCCTTGTCTCCCCTCAAAATTGCGATTGGAGGTTGAGGCGCATCGCTCTCCTGGCTCCAGCCGATCAGCATTCATAGCCAGACACATGGAGCAACCCGGCTCACGCCATTCAAAGCCGGCCTCAACAAAGAGCTGGTCCAACCCCTCTTGCTCAGCTTGCGCCTTGACCAATCCAGATCCCGGTACAACCAGTGCCAGCTTGACGTTATCTGCAACCCGCTTACCCTTTGCCACCTCGGCTGCGGCACGTAGATCCTCAATGCGTGAGTTGGTACAGGAACCGATGAATACCTTGTCGACAGCGATCTCTTGAATCGGAGTGCCCGCCTCCAGCCCCATATATTCCAGAGCTCGACTCATACCCTCTGCCTTGACCCGGTCAGATTCATCCGCGGGATCAGGTACGGAATGATCTACACCCACTACCATTTCAGGTGAGGTTCCCCAGGTCACTTGAGGGGCAATATCAGACGCGTCGAGTTGAATGACCTGATCGAAGCTAGCACCCGGATCACTATGGAGCGTTTGCCAATTGGCTACTGCTTTTTCCCAGTCATCTCCCTTTGGTGCATAGGGCCTGCCTTTGACATAGTCGATCGTCTTTTGGTCCACTGCGACAAAGCCTGCTCTGGCACCAGCTTCAATGGCCATATTGCAGAGCGTCAGACGACCTTCAATTGAGAGCGCCTCAATAGCATCACCGGCAAATTCGATTGCAAAACCTGTCCCTCCTGCAGTACCGATCCTGCCAATAATCGCCAACACGATATCTTTCGCTGTTACCCCTGACCTGACCATCCCCTCGACACGAACCTGCATCGATTTCGACTTTTTCTGAATCAGACACTGAGTGGCCAGTACATGCTCGACCTCAGAAGTACCAATACCGAAAGCCAGTGCACCCATTGCACCATGGGTTGATGTATGGGAATCACCACACACGACTGTCATACCGGGAAGAGTGGCCCCTTGTTCGGGACTGATGACATGTACAATCCCCTGTCGTGGATCAAGCATCTCAAACTCGGTAATATCGAAATCCTTACAGTTCTGATCCAGGGTCTCTACCTGGAGCCTAGAGATCGGATCAACGATGGTTTTAACCCCGCCAGAGCGCTCTGTAGTTGGAACATTATGATCCGGCGTTGCCAGATTGGCTTCGGTACGCCAAGGCTTTCGACCCGCAATACGCAAGCCCTCAAATGCCTGAGGGGAAGTCACTTCGTGCACCAGATGGCGATCGATATAGATCAGCGCTGTGCCATCCTCATCGGATCGCACCAGATGGGACTCCCACAATTTATCGTATAGCGTCTTTGCACTCATCACTCTCTCCTGTTGCTGATCTGCCGAAAAAACTGATCCGGCGGGTAGTCAAAACATAGGGGAGTGTGCTACATAATACAAATTCATATTTTTCATTATTTTAATTCCAATTAGGAATAGATATGGACTTTGCATCACTCCGCGCCTTTGTTCAGGTTGCCCGGGAAGGGTCATTCTCTCTTGCAGGGGAAACCCTCTATTTGACTCAACCCGCCGTTAGCAAGCGAGTGGCCAGCCTTGAGAACGAACTCTCTGTACGCCTTTTCGATCGAGTCGGACGTCAGGTCTTTCTCACCGAAGCTGGACAACAGCTACTACCCAGAGCCGAACAGATCCTCCAGGAGATGGCGGATATACAGCGGGAACTTTCGAATCTCTCAGGAGAGATCTCCGGCCAACTGATCATGGGCACCAGCCACCATATCGGTCTGCATCGACTCCCGCCTGTACTCAGACGCTTTACAGACTGCTATCCAAAAGTAGCACTGGATATTCGTTTCATGGAATCTGAAAAGGCCTGCCAGGCAGTGGAGCACAGTGAGTTGGAGATGGCGGTTGTCACCCTCCCCCTCAATCCAATCGATACCTTGGATACTCAGAGGATTTGGCATGATCCACTTTGTGTCGCAGTTGGCCCGGATCACGATCTGGCTCAGCAGAGAACCATATCAGCATCACAACTGATCGAATATCCGGCGGTTCTGCCGACAAAAGGCACCTACACACGAACGCTACTGGAGCAGTCGATCAAACAACTGCAACTCGAAGTAGACTGCACCCTTGCCACAGACTATCTGGAGACACTTAAAATGATGACCAATATCGGCCTGGGTTGGAGTTTGCTTCCGGAAATATTCCTGGAGGGAGGTGAGATTCGGAAAATTGAGGTCCCGGAACTACAGCTGAACCGGTCGCTAGGAATTGTGACGCACCGTAAGAGGACGCTCTCCAATGCGGCAAACGCCATGCGCCAGCAACTACTGGCCCATGGCGATCATAGTGTCGGTTAGCGGGTACGCTCGCAGATCCCTTCAGGGAAGAAAAACTCAATTTCCACTTTTGCGGTATCCGGTCCGTCTGAACCATGAACTGCATTTTCATCCACAGTCTCAGCGAAATCTGCACGAATAGTTCCTGAAGCCGCTTCTTGAGGATTAGTGGCCCCCATGATCTCGCGATTACGATTGATGGCGTTCTCACCTTCCAGGCACTGTACCATCACCGGACCAGAGGTCATGAAATCGATAAGGTCATTGTAGAAAGGACGCTCCTTGTGCACAGCATAAAATTCCCCAGCCTGTTCCCGGGAGAGATGCAGCATCCGAGATGCAACGATCTTCAGACCAGCGTCTTCGAAACGAGCATAAATTTTACCGATCAGGTTTTTTGCTACAGCGTCAGGTTTAATAATGGAAAAGGTGCGTTCGATGGCCATTTAAGGAGCTCCGGAGAGAATCAAGGTTGTAAAGAAATGCCGTTGTTTCGCCAACATTGGCAGATATGCTGCAGCGCAACAGATGCGGAAGTTACTCATCTACCTCAGTAGTGTCAAGTCGATAAGGGGTTGCAATCCATATCTAGTGGGCCATGCGGTAAATAAGGTAACGATCAGCCAACCAATGGCGCTTCCTGCCGATCGATCCATCTGCTGGCGATGAATACAGCAATCAATGCATAAACAGCGGCAGCCCAATAGGCCATCTCAGGCCCAATACCACTCCAAAGATAGCCACTCATGAGGCTACCCACCGCTCCTCCGGCACCAAAACTGATACTGCTGTAGAGCGCTTGCCCCCGTCCCTGGTGACGACCAACAAAATAGTGATGAACCATATGGATGGCAGCTGCATGAAAAGTACCAAATGTAGCGGCGTGCATCAGTTGCGCCAGCAATACCAGCAGCAGATTCTCTGAACCCCAGGCAACCAGTATCCACCGAATCACCGCAATCATCAGACTGACAATTAATACGTTCCGCGCCCCCCATCGATGTAACAGGCGGTGCATAATCAGAAACACCAGGACTTCAGCAACAACACCCAAGGCCCACAACTGGCCGATCACGCTACTACTGTAACCGATCCCCTCCATAAAAATTGAATAGAAAGCATAGTAGGCACTGTGACTTGCCTGCATCAGAAAACAAACCAACAAAAAAGCGATGATATCCCTGCGTTTTAGCACCTCAAGTATCGATCCCTGTCCTTTGGGGGAGAGACCCGCCTCTTTTTCAGGCACCAGCAAACTGTTTAAAAAGATACCTATATAGACGAACAAAACAATTTGTGGCACTACTCCCACACCCCAGCGCTCCAATAGGAATCCCAACACCAATACCGCGATAATAAATCCGACTGAACCCCAAAGACGAATGCGACTGTAGTGTTGGATACGCTCCCGTAGATAGCTCATGGTCACCGCCTCGAATTGAGGCAATGAGGCATTCCAGAAGAAACTGAATAGCATCATGACTAGCGCAAGCGCCCAATAACCATCAACAAAGAAGACACCAAGGAAGCAGATCACAGAGAGTAGAGAGGCCAATCGAACAATTGGCATACGCCGACCAGTATGATCACTGATCCATCCCCAGATGTTAGGGGCAATCAACTTGGTCACCATAATGACCGCCATCAATTCACCAATCTGTGCTGGCGAAAAGCCGCGATCCTGAAGATAGAGCCCCCAAAAAGGCAGAAGCGCACCCAGGGATGCAAAGTAGAAGAAGTAGAAACCCGATAGGCGCCAGTAAGGCATCCTGTTAGCCGAGATCTGCGAGACCTGACTGGACATCCATATTCTGACCACGATTACGTAATATATGATCCAGGACAACTATTGCCATCATGGCTTCAGCAATCGGGGTGGCACGAATACCCACACAGGGATCATGACGCCCTTGTGTCACCACCTCGACAGATTCGCCGGAACGGTTGACCGTCTGACCGGGCAGACGAAGGCTTGAAGTTGGCTTGAGTGCAATCGAGGCGATCAGATCCTGACCGCTGGAGATACCCCCCAATACGCCACCCGCATGGTTGGTGAGAAAACCATCGGGTGTCATCTCATCCCGATGTTCAGTACCTTTCTGCTCAACAGCCAGAAAGCCATCCCCAATCTCCACCCCTTTGACCGCGTTGATACTCATCAAGGCATGGGCCAGATCTGCATCTAGGCGATCGAAGATTGGCTCACCCAGACCTGCCATCATACCGCTGGCCACTACGTTGATACGGGCACCAACAGAGTTACCCTCTTTGCGCAGGGCATCCATATAGGCTTCCATTTCTGAAACCTTGTCCGCATCTGGAGAGAAGAAGGGGTTTTTATCAACCTGATCCCAATCAAGCTGTTCAATGCGAATCGGGCCAAGCTGCGAAAGATAACCCCGAACCTCGATTCCATATCTCTCGTATAGATACTTTTTGGCGATGCCACCGGCAGCAACCCGCATTGCCGTCTCTCTGGCCGAAGAGCGTCCACCCCCCCGATAGTCCCGAAAACCATATTTCTGGTTATAGGTGTAGTCCGCATGACCTGGACGGAAGCGGTCCATAATATCGGAGTAATCTTTTGAACGTTGATCGGTATTGTGGATCATCAGACCAATCGGTGTACCGGTAGTCTTACCTTCAAAAACCCCAGAGAGAATCTCTACCTCGTCCGCTTCCCGGCGTTGAGTGGTGTGGCGCGAGGTACCTGGTTTGCGACGATCGAGATCCTGTTGAAGATCCTCAGTGGAAAGGGCCATTCCAGGCGGACAACCATCGACGATGCAACCAATAGCCGGACCATGTGACTCTCCAAAAGAGGTCACCGTAAAGAGTTTGCCAATGGTATTACCAGACACAGATTCTACCCCTTAAATACAATCACTTTTCCAGCCATCCATTGACATTTTCAAGATCCTTTTCACTCAGGGTACCGGCTGCCGACTTGAGTGCGAGACCGTTGAGAATGTAGCCATAGCGGGAGTTGAGATAGTCCCGTTGTGAGGAGAAGAGATTTCGCTGAACATTCAACACATCGACGATGGTACGGGTACCCACCTCATAACCAGCCTGAGTCGATTCCAAAGCACTTTGAGCAGAGATAGTCGCCGCTTTCAAGGCCTCAACCTGACTGATGGTGGATAGCACGCCACGAAAGGCGTCCCTCACCTGCCGATTCACAGAACGTCGGGTCTGATCCAGGCCCTGCTGAGCAGCACGAAAGTTGGCCCGGGATTGGCGTGTGGAGGCGCTCACAGCACCACCAGTATAGAGAGGCACTTCCAGTGAGAGACCGATTCTGCCCGTATCCGCTTCGGTTGCTCTATCGCTGTCGCTTCGATTCATCGAGTAGCCACCAACCAGGTCCAGGGTCGGGTAGTGGCCCGATTTACTGACATCGATCTCCTGCTCAAGCACCTTGAGATTGGAACGGGCTGCAATAATGCTGTAGTTCTGCTGTTGAGCAGTATCTGACCAGTCTTGTAGCTTGTTGGGTACCGGAGGGTTCAACAGCAGGCCATCACCCAGCTTGGCCAAGTCGCTTTTAGCCTGGGGACCTACTATCTCGTAGAGTGCCTCCCAGGCATTATCCAGACTGTTTTCAGCAGCAATCTCTGCAGCTCTGGCAGCATCGTAGGCCGCTTTTGCCTCATGCACATCAGTGATTGCGATCAACCCCACATCGAACCGTTGTTGTGCTTGTTCCAACTGTCTGCCGGTGGCTTCACGCTCAGCATTGGCCACCCTTAGATCATCCTCAGCCGAGAGAATATCAAAATAGGCGGTGGTGCTGCGTACCATCAAGTCAATTTCAGCTGAGGCAAATTCTGCTTCAGCCTGGGCAATTGTGCTATCTGCCTGTTCCAGCTGCACAAGACGATCACGACGGTAGATAGGTTGGGTCAGATTCAACCCCAGGCCACTCTCGCGATAGGTGCTGGTCTCATCAACGGAACTACCTTGCAGTGTTTTAACATCACTACGGACCGCATCATAGGTTCCACCCAACCCGACAGTGGGTAACAGCTGGGAGCGGGCTAAACTCTTCGACTCACGGGCAGAGTTCAGCTGCTCTTGTGCGGCTTGCAGTTGTGGATCATTATCCAGCGCAAGGCGATAGATTGACATCAAATCATCCGCCTGGGTTAAAGGAATCCAACAGATCAGGAAAAGTTTCACCAGCTGCTTCATCGGTCCCATTATTTTTCCATTAATTAAGAGAAGAGAATACAAATTCAGATTGAGGGGCACTTTATCATAGATAGGCCAAAGAGTGACTCCAACCCTACCCCATTGAATTCCGGTACTACTTTGGCATTGGAGGTACCAGCAGCTGGGGATCAATCCGTGCAGCTCCCAAGTTCATACGCCAATCCAGATGGGGACCAGTCACACGACCTGTCGCCCCAATCTCTGCAATTGGATCCCCCTGCTTCACCACATCGCCCTCCTGCACCAGAATTTTACTCAGATGCAAAAACGAGGACGAAAGATGAAGACCATGATCAATGATCAAGGTTCCCCCTGAATAGAACATATCTGGATGTGTCATTGTCACCACGCCATCAGCAGGAGAAACGACCAAGGTACCTACTGGGGCAGCAACATCCACACCGTAATGGGGTCTTTTAGGTTTACCATTGAGTACTCTCTGACTACCGAACACCCCGGAGATCACCCCTTTAGATGGCCAAATAAAGCCACTTTGGAAGTCACTGCGATCCTCATTCAGCTTACGGGCCTGCTTGACTAAAGCCACTTCCTTTTTGATTCTATCCCAATTGCGTTTAGGGGGAGTTACCTTGCTGGGTGGCAGACCATCGATATTTTGAATCTGATACTTACGCTTCTTGATGGTGAACTGCCTTGACTGTTTTGGTTGGCCCTCACGACTCACCACTATCTTATGACTTAATGGTGCATCCCGGTCAAAGCCGAGCAAAAACTCACCACTTTTAGAGACTTTCACCTGTTTTCCATTGAACTGGACACTGTCTCCGGCCGACACATCGCCTATCAGCATCCCCCCCTGAACATAATCACCTTCCAGTGTCAGGCCCATAGCTGAGTGACTAGTCAACAGCAAGCAGAGAATCAACAGCTTCAAGATCAGAGTATCGTTCAGGTAGCGCGGCGTCATTAATAAAGGTCCATTTAAACTCAAGAAATATAAACATAGTGTCTCATATTGACTGCCAAATTCAGAACTAAATGGAACAGGGGAATGCATAGAGAAAAGCCGCTCCGAATCAAACATTGACTCCAATGATGGTGAACTGAACCGATCTGCTGATTACCCGACTAAGAAGAACAGCAGGACTACGGCAAAATCAAGGCAACCCAAAGATTGACAGAAGCGGGAACTGGTTGTAGAGTTCGCGGTCTCCAACCGGTCTGGCGCCGGTAAACCACATCTGCCGAGGTGGTGAAATTGGTAGACACGCTAGCTTCAGGTGCTAGTGGGGGCAACCCCGTGGAGGTTCAAGTCCTCTCCTCGGCACCATATCTCAAAAATCATCACAGACTACCAAAAGCGGTAAAAACCCTGCTTGCAGGGTTTTCTGTGGCTGCACAGTGCCCCGTTCCTAATCTGGCCTGACTATTATTATTTGAACTGTTTCAAGGCTACTTGTACAACCTGGTTTTTGTAGATACTTCCCAACACCTCCCGACATTCAGCTAACAAATTTATATATCAGGGCTAACCCTAGCTAGGGTGATTCCCATCTATATTATTGCTTCTTTCGGTTGTTTAATAGTTCTAAAGGAATTCGTATCAATGATTCATTCAAGAACATAATTATCAGGGAGAACGATAATGGGTCTTTTCTCATCAATACGTGCAAGTATCTCAGAACGTTCAAACTCAACCACAGTAGATCGTGGTAACAGAGGATGTTTTGGTAACACAGGAAAGGTCGTTCTAGACGCTAGAAACGGCAATGATAAAATCAACGTCCACACCAACATAGACGGTTCTGTCGATGTGACAGTCAATGGAAATGAGTGTCACCATTTCACTGCTGATGAGGCAAAAAACCTGGTGATTAAAGGTGGCAGAGGCAATGATACCATCACCATGACAGGTCACCAGTTGTATGGACCAAAGAACAATATCACCATTGATGGTGGTAAGGGTAACGACACAATCTATGGTGGTTGCGGTAATGATACCCTGATTGGCGGCAAGGGTAATGACACCATATACGGTGGTGCTGGTAATGACACGATCAGAGGTGGCAAAGGAAGCGATAAAATTTATGGCGGCCGTGGTGATGACAATATCCGTGGCGGTAAGGGTAATGACATGATCGATGGCGGTTGCGGTAACGACACAATCCGTGGCGATAAAGGCAATGACACCATCCTCGGACGCTGCGGCAATGACAATATCCTCGGAGGCAAAGGCAATGACCGTATCTATGGCGGCCGAGGCGATGACAATATCCGTGGCGGTAAGGGTAATGACATGATCGATGGCGGCTGCGGTAACGACACAATCCGTGGTGATAAAGGCCGTGACACTATCTTCGGTAACTATGGCAACGACAACATCTTCGGCGGTAAAGGAAATGACCGCATATACGGTATGCAGGGTGATGATAATATTCACGCTGGTAAGGGTCATGACTATGTCGATGGCGGCTCAGGAGATGACAGCATCTCCGGCGGCAAGGGCAACGATCACCTTCGCGGTGGATACGGAAACGATAACATCTCAGGTAACAAAGGACGGGATTATATAGTCGGTGGTCCTGGTTGCGACACTTTGGACGGTGGTCGCGGAAGAGATAGGGTCAACTATGGAAATGATGGCTTAATCACCATCAGTCCCATCGAACTGATCAGGTATCCGAACGACTCCATACTCTAAATTGATAGCTGGTAGTCTACATTCTTAACACCGATCGTCACGATTATTTCAGGTTGTGACGGTTGGTCTATTCTGGATTCTCATCCCTGCCTGCAAAGCCAACTAAGTTATTCTCATTTATAGCGGAGCATCCCTTGTTGCTGATTGTTTTGTTATACGACAATCAATCGGCAGGGTGGATAAGCGAATTGCATCCACAGATTCCATTTGTTGATTTTTTGGGATGCACTAAAGCTTATCCAGACTACTGTTTTTATAAACCGTGGTTGTCCTTACATTCAGCGCCGATTCTACAACTGTGGATCTCTATGCTGAACAGTCACAACAAATAAGCCCTATGTCGACAGCCTTTAGAACAAGACTGTCGACACAAAGCGCTATCAGACAGCTAGCTTAACGGCTAACTCTTGACCCCGTTTTGCCGACTCTACATACTTTGTCATCTTATCAAAGCTGAGATACTTGTAGATCTCAGGTGACATGGAATCGATCTTACTCGCGTAGGCCATGTACTCTTCCATCGTTGGCAGCTTACCTAAGATCGCTGCAACAGCAGCCAATTCAGCAGAAGAGAGATAGACATCAGCCCCCTTGCCAAGACGGTTGGGAAAGTTACGGGTTGATGTGGATACCGCTGTCGAACCCGCAGCAATCCTCGCCTGGTTACCCATACAGAGTGAACAGCCTGGCATCTCAGTCCGTGCACCCGCACCAGCGTAGACGTTATAGACACCCTCCTCCATCAGTTGGGCCTCATCCATCTTGGTGGGAGGTGCCAGCCAGAGGCGGGTTGGGATACTTTCGCCCGATGCCTCCAGCAGTTTGGCGGTGGCTCTGAAATGTCCGATATTCGTCATACAGGAGCCGATGAAGACCTCGTCGATCTTCGTTCCCTGAACCTCAGACAGCGGCTTCACATCGTCAGGATCATTAGGACAAGCAAGCAGTGGCTCCTTGATCTGAGACATATCGATCTCGATCACCTCAGCATACTCCGCATCTTCATCGGCACGCATCAGGGTCGGATTCTCCAACCACTCCTCCATAGAGCGGGCACGACGTTCCAGGGTGCGTGCATCTTCATAACCATTTTCGATCATCCAGCGCAGCATAGTGATGTTGGAGCGCAAGTAGTCAGCTACAGACTCCTCTGTCAGCTCTATGGTGCAGCCACCAGCGGAACGCTCGGCAGAGGCATCAGAGAGTTCGAATGCCTGCTCTACTGTCAGGTCAGGCAGTCCCTGGATCTCAAGAATTCGGCCGTTATATACATTCTTCTTGCCCTGCTTCTCTACTGTCAGTAATCCACGTTGAATTGCTGCGTATGGAATGGCGTTAACCAGGTCACGCAGAGTGATGCCTGGTTGCATTTCACCGGTGAACTTAACTTGTACCGACTCTGGCATATCGAGAGGGATCACACCTAATGCAGCACCGAAGGCCACCAGCCCGGAACCGGCAGGAAAAGAGATCCCAAGAGGGAAACGGGTGTGTGAGTCGCCACCTGTACCCACCTGGTCGGGCAGCAGCATGCGATTGAGCCAGGAGTGGATGATGCCGTCACCTGGACGCAGGGAAACACCGCTTCGATTCTGGATAAAATCGGGCAGGGTGTGTTGGGTGTTGATGTCCACCGGCTTGGGATAGGCAGCGGTATGACAGAAAGACTGCATGACCAGATCGGCACTGAAGCCGAGGCAAGCCAGCTCTTTCAGCTCGTCACGTGTCATGGGGCCGGTGGTGTCCTGTGAACCTACGGTGCTCATGCGTGGCTCGCAATAGGTACCGGGACGAACGCCGTTCACACCACAGGCTTTGCCGACAATCTTCTGAGCAAGAGTAAAGCCCTTGCTGGAGTTTTCTGGATCTACAGGACGACGAAAGATATCGGTCGCTTCCAGTCCCAATGCCTCACGAGCCCGCTCGGTGAGTGAGCGTCCGATGATTAGAGGAATACGTCCGCCAGCCTTCACTTCGTCCAGTATTACATCTGTCTTGAGCGTGAACTCTGAGAGCAGTTCACCCGACTCAGTCTCGATTTTGCCCGCATAAGGTTTGAGTACGATGACATCCCCCATGTTGAGCTGATCTACCGGACATTCAATAGGCAGAGCACCGGAGTCTTCCACTGTATTAAAAAAGATCGGTGCAATTTTGCCCCCCAGCACAACGCCACCCTGACGCTTATTGGGCACGAAAGGGATATCAACACCAGTGGTCCAGAGTACTGAGTTGGTAGCCGATTTACGAGAGGAGCCAGTGCCCACAACATCGCCCACATAGGCCACCATATTGCCCTTCTCTTTAAGCTGGTCGATCTGGGTTATGGCATCATGGATGCCTTCACGCTCATTCTTGAGCATCGCCAGCGCATGCAATGGAATATCGGGACGGGACCAGGCATCCTGAGCTGGAGAGAGGTCATCAGTATTTGTCTCACCGGTCACTTTGAAGACGGTCAGCTTGATCTCTTCAGGTACATCTGGCTTGCGCTTGAACCACTCGGCATCTGCCCAGGATTGCATCACTGCCTTTGCTTTTGTGCTACCTGCATCGGCCTTCTCCTTCACATCGTGGAAGGCGTCAAACATCAGCAGTGTAAATTTCAGCTGTTCAGCTGCCAACTCACCCAATTCGGCATCATCCATCATCTCGATCAGGGACTGAATGTTGTAGCCACCCAACATGGTGCCGAGCAATTCCACTGCTTTGGGTTTGTCCACCAACGGACTCTGTGCTTCTCCTTTGGCGACTGCAGCCAGGAAACCCGCCTTTACATAGGCAGCATCATCTACACCTGGCGGCACTCGATTGGTCAGAAGATCGAGTAAGGCCTCCTCCTCACCAGCTGGTGGGTTTTTTAGCAGTTCCACCAGATCGGTGACCTGCTGAGCATCCAACGGCAGTGGGGGAATACCTTGCTGAGCGCGTTCTTCTACGTGTAGACGATAGGTTTCGAGCATACTGACTCTCCTGTGTTCGATGGCAAGCGGGTAACTATATCCGCTCTTCTATTTTGGGCTTATAGGTCTCAGGACCGATTGTTTCCAGCAAGATAGCAGACCACCTTACATACGTATAATTGATTGTTCGCATGTATTATATAATTTATTTGCATGTTAATATTATTATCACTATGGACCTACAACTACTCCGCTCATTGATTGCAGTGGCTGATACAGGCACGATAACCGAAGCTGCCGACCACATAGGCCTCACCCAGCCCGCCCTCTCCCGCCGACTCCAGCAACTGGAAGATCACCTGGGTGCGGAGCTTTTTTCACGTGGCAGAAAGGGTGCCCAGTTGACTGAAATCGGGCGTTTGGTGGAGAGTGAGGCCCGCATTTTGATTGCCCGCTATGACCATATGCGAGAACAGGTGCGTGCACACCAGGGACTTGAAGGTGGCACAGTACGAATTGGAGGTGGCGCAACGGCAGTCTCCTTTCTTCTGCCCAAGGCGATAGCCGCCTTTCAACGTCCTCATCCTGCGGTTAAATTCCAACTAAAAGAAGCGGGCAGTAACGAGGTTGCTGAAGATGTTCTAAATGGTCGATTGGAGCTGGGTTTGGTAACGATGCCTGTAAAGAACCGGGATCTTACTGTCTGGCCGCTACTGACTGACCATATAGTCCTGGTCGGCCCACGACGACACACCCTGGTAGGTAAAAGCCATGTCACTGCCAGTGATTTAGCAGGCATGTCCTTTGTCGGTTTCGAAGCAGACACGGCTGTTCGGCAAATTATTGATGCCACTCTGCGAGATGCAGGCGTTGCAATGAATGTTGTTATGGAGCTGCGTTCTATCCCCGCGATCCTGCGCATGGTAGCCACCACCGGCAATCTCGCCTTCGTTAGCCAGCTTGGTGTGGATAGCTTGGAGGATGTCGCTGAAATTGATGTTGAAGACCTGAAGATCGCGCGGGAGTTGGCTGTAATTGCCCGACGAGGTATTTCACTTTCGCCAGCTGCCCAGGCGTTTGCAAACCTAATTCGTGAAGTAGTGTCAAACAGCTAACTCTATTTACAGAGCCTATAATGGTGAGAAGAGTCATTGCTGTACTATCCAAAAAAAGATACGGAGAGAGTGATGAAAACGATGAACTGTAGGCAGCTGGGAGGTGCTTGTGAAAAAGCGTTCAGCGCAAATACATTTGAGGAAATTGCTGAAATGAGCAAACAGCATGGCATGGAGATGTTTCAACAAAATGATGAGGCTCACCTTGAAGCAATGAATCAAATGCAGCAATTAATGCAGGACCCCAAAGCCATGAATGCATGGTTTGAAAGCAAGAGAGAAGAGTTTAAAGCTTTACCTGAGAGCTAGGCCACTACGACTGGTACTCATTGCAACACCATATAATAACGTATCAATATATTGGTTTCTTATTTAGCAGTTAATCAGACACCATTCAAAATATCGCTAATGAATTCAGGTTACTTCAAACATCAGGATATACACTTACAAAATGATTCACGCAAAGAATTACCTGATCACCCTCCAAAAGTCTAGATAAGTTAGACAGTATCGGTTAGCTATACCGATTAATTAGAACCCATACCAGTGAAATAAACTCCGGCTGGTTCAATCTGGGCTCTCCAAGCAATACCAACATAAAATGATCATTACCGACATATAGGGGCCATGCTCCTATTCTACTAGAACCATAGGCATCTACAGCGGCCCAACCCTGGGCCCCAAGCCCCAGATTTTCTGCCAACCGCTCTGCATGGCGTGTTTGTACTGCTATCAAGTCAGCACTGAGAGCAGAGAGCATATCTGCACTTGCATCATCAAGACCACAATGGACCATTGAAAGTCCATTCCAATCGACCAGAATACCTTTTCCTATCGACGATAGGTTGGGAAGGATATTTTTTAGTTGCTTTCCTACCCCGGAAGCCGAAACTTGTTGGGGCTCACGAAAACCCTGAACCAGGGAGAGTGTCTGTGTGCGATGGAGTATCCCCAGAGCTTCCTGCTCATCACTGATATCTAGCCACTGACAAATGTTTTCAGTATTAACCTGCAGACTCTTCTCCTGCTTTAACAAAACTAACATGAGACGCCGGATCGGTTCATCCTCACGACCTGAAACAGCATAGAAAGCACCTGCGGCCGTCGGTAACAAATAGAAATCTTCAACTAATTGATATTCAGACATGGTTTTACAATTACTTCCAAATTCAGCTAGAGAGTGATAAGCATTAGTTGATCATCTGTGTTGAATCGTAAAAATAGTTCTCCGTATCACGCCACAATTCAGGCAACGCAATAGATCTGCCCAAAAGCCCCGCGTAGGTAGCGAAAAAAGCCTCTCGCGCGTGCTGCTGTATGTATAGAGACAGCAGTTCTCGGCAGACAACTGTATCTCCTGGATCATGACGTATAGCATCCTCCAGTATGACCATGGCAGTGAGCCAGTCATTCTGACGACATCGCTCTTTTGCCTGCTCAACCGGGCTGTCAAAAGATTGGCTGGAACCAGTGCTTTTCCGGCTGACAATATACATCGTACCCGAATGACCTCTGGATAAACTGGAGAATGTATTGCTCGGCAGGGGTTGATTAGAGTCCAGACCACTCTCCATATGTTTTATCAGGAACTGGTGTTGCTCTTTAAGTAAAAACGGTTTGGCTTGTCCAACTAGATTCTTTCTTATATGAGATCCACGCTTGCCTAAGATCAGAAAAAGATCAACCAAAGCTGCGTACATAGCTTCTGATTCGTATTTAGAAAGATAGAGCAGGGTCCGTTGAACATGAGCATGTAGATCTCTGGGATTTCTCCTTACCCGTTTTTCTAGGTACTGTGAAAAAGCATCACTCCATTCCTTTACCGGAAATGATGGCAGTAGCTGGCTTGATTTAGGGAGAAGACAGGGTTCAATTAATTGATCCATTGTTTGGCCGTATGAATCATCTTCTGTCACACCTTTACTGGTAATCTTTTTTACAATCGTTCCGTGCATAAAACTTGCTGATGTTATTTTTTAAATAGAGCTTGTTTAATTACATGCAAATAGAGCTATGTGATTCCTATCCAGCTTGTTTAAGTTTTAATATGAGTTCACTTTTTTCAATCTTTTATTGAACACTATATATTCTAATGGTTAAAATTCCGATATCAGGGATGGTTTATTATTCATCAGATAGCCTATTATCGGATTAATTAGATGTAGTGCGGTCAATAACATCTATCTCTTCACAAGCACTGCAGAAGTCAATTACAGTCTCTATGTTAACACCAGACCCATCAGCTATTGCAGTTATCTCTTGCGACTCATTAACCATCATGAAGTCAGCAATTGCCTTGTAACCAAAATCATGTGGAACGAGGTCAAAATCAGGTATTGAAGTCAAGCTCAGTCTGTCCTGTAGATTGTGATTCTTCTTCAATCTTCCCCTTGATCCATAAAGGGCAGCTAGATAGAAAATCAACCAAAGCGGACAAGTATCCCAACCGTCTGGAGGCTCCTGCTCATCAGTCTTAAGTTCGTGGCTGGAAAAGCCTGAAACCTGGGCTGAGAATAGCTCCGGAGAGAGTCCATGACATGACTTTTGAGCGAATACCTGTTGTTCTGGATAAATTCTGACAGGTGGATATATATAGTGTTTTATTTCAGTTGAACGCCCCAGTGAGACCAGATTTCTGACTAGACCAAGAAACCGCTTCTCTTCATTAAATCGCCGCGTTGGGAAGTTTATTTTTTTTAATATTTTTGTCCAGTTAGATCTCTTTTTTGCTTTACCCTGCTCTTTATCAACTTGTTGAACATTGCTATTTTCAGTTATCACAACTTCTGACTCACGGCTGTCGAGTTCAGAATCTATAATGAGATCATTGAGATAAAAGTCATTATCATAGTCTACATTGTTGTGCTGATCGATTTGATCCAGATCATGAGAGGCTGACGATGTATGAGTTTCAGGTTGCAAACCAGCCTCACTGATCATCTGTTTCTTTATGACTGTGTCAGTGGGTTGTGAAAGTGACGACGTAGTTGATGCTACTGGTGCCAACGCATGCTCCAGCTCAAGTAGTAGTGAAATAATCATTGAGTAGGTGATTGGCTTTTGAAGCGTATGCGAGAAAGAATCACTCCTTTCACCACGAGAGGAGCAGGCAATTAGAATGGTTTTAACATTGGCTTGGGCAAATTTTTCGCTGGTAAACTCTGATGTAAACTGCTTACGGTCAGCGTTTACAACAACGACATCAGCATTCAGATCGTCAACCCAGCACCACTCTGCGAGATCGTGATTTGAGGCCATCTCTACGGTAGTGCGAAAGAAGATAGCTTCTCTATTTTCGAAACCTACTGCTGTTATTCTGTAAGCGGTCATAATATGAAACGCATTGCGTCTCTCCTCCTTGAAAGCCACTTCCAACATACCACTATCAGCCTATCAATTTAAAATGAAATTGTCACTGATTATGAAATATATGTTAGATTTCTGCCCCATTAACTTTAATGCAATATATTCAAACATTGATGTTAGGGGTGTCACAGTAATTATTTATCTTTTGGATCAAAATACGAAACTGGAAGTATCGAACGATAATTACACTGGTTATCTAAGATGGCATAAATAGAAGGGAGTCTTACATGGGAAAGCAAGAAGATTTTGCGGGTGTCATTCAACAGCTACGAGTCAACCTACCGGATATAACAGGAGTGATGATTGCATCTGTAGATGGCCTCACAATTGGTACCGATTTTTCAGAAGAGGAGGCAGCGCGGATCGCTGCTATGGGCGCATCTGCTGTAGGGCTAGGCAGCCGAATCACAAAGACAGCAGAACTTGGTGATATGCATGACATTCTGATTGAAGGCAGTAGTGAGACGCTAATTATCTATATGGCAGGGACAGCTGCCATACTTGCTTTACGTGCCCCACGCAGTGCAAACCTCGGTCTTATTCGTCTGGAAGGCCCTAAAGCAGTTGAAAAAATTGTAGCGCTTGTCTCGAACTGAGTAGGGAGGATCAAATGGGATCTACCACTCTCTTCGAAAAAGATGGGCACGCTTTCATCCTGTTGGAAGGCTTTGGACATGGTGAGATGGTACCGACTAACCAAGTCGTTATCCAAAATGGAAATGAAGCTATTTTGCTGGATCCAGGTGGACACAAGGTACACTACGAAGTAATCAATGAAGTCTCTTCTTTGATACCTATCAGTAATTTAAAATATCTATTCTTTTCTCATCAGGATCCTGACATTATCGCCGCAGCAAACGCCTGGCTGATTTTGACCGAAGCGAAAGCACTTATCTCCGAACTTTGGGTACGGTTCATCCCTCACTTTGGTATTGATGAGCTGTTATTACCTCGCCTTCAAGGCATACCGGATGAAGGTATGCTCCTCCAACTAGGCGATACCAAATTGGTTATTCTACCCGCTCACTTTCTCCATTCTGCAGGGAATTTTCAAGTTTATGATCCTCGTTCAAAAACTCTCTTTTCTGGCGATTTGGGTGCTTCTATCGGTCTAGACTATATAGAAGTGACCGATTTTGACGCCCATATTCCCTACATGGAGAGTTTCCACCTCCGATATATGCCATCTAATCAGGCCAACCGGTGTTGGGCTGAGATGGTAAGAGGGCTTGAGATTGAGAGAATCGTACCCCAGCATGGTGCCATATTCCCCACCCCTGAAACATCCAAGCAGTTCATCGATTGGATTGCAGAATTACCAGGTGCAGTCGAAATTTTGAAGGATGACTACAAGATACCAGGTACCTTGGCAAAGCCGATCGAGCGAGACAATGAAATCACGGTGAAACTAGTCGACGATATGCCAACGAAAGCCCTCGATGAAACACCAACCCTGGACAAAGAGGGTATTCCTATCACCTGGGTAGAGCGCTTGAAAAGTATTCTGAACACTAAACCAGATATTTGACCGCTATCAGTTTATGTTGAAAAAATATATAAAATAAATACCAGTCTGTTTACTTGAGCGATTACTACTGTAAAAAAAGTTATCTTAAAAAAATATTGGTTGATGCTCTACATTCCAACTTCCGAAAAAATACCGAAATACCGATAACTATCAAACAGCAGTAATCTCAGGTTAGAAAAAACTGCTGTTTAATTGATTTCTATGTTATTACCACTCACCTTCAGTTAGAAAGTTAGTTAGGGATTAATATCAAACCAGGAAGTCCATGCATCAATCCCACGCCCTACTGATTACAATCCACTGGTTACTCAGTTCGCATATCAACCAGGTAGGCTTTCCACCCGCCATAGGAGGTAATCTCTTCCGCACCCAAAACGCCATAGGCCTCACAGATAAATCCACTTGCCACTGACCCACCAGACAGACGAACCTTACCAATTCCCAATGGCGCGGGTATGCCATTTACAAAACTACCAAATTGATCTGCTGGCATTGACCAGACTTCCACTTCAATAGCCGAACCATTTTGCTCATCCAATATCAAGCCAGGACGCTTTGGTAGGGCGCCAGCCAAAGCATACATCCTGTAGACTGGTTCTGTTTTAGTCTTGGCTTTTAGGATTGCACCACGTTCGGTCAATTGCCAATTGAGAGGTAGACCTTCCAGATGAGCACCGCAGACCACAACATCAATCCTCTCAACACTATCCACTTCCTGTGCAGTCGAGGAATCAATCTCAAACTGTGATGCGCCTGCTGTCAAACCGCAACTCTTGTGTATCCGGTTAGCAATGGAGAGCAAAGCGCGATCTGCAAAAGCAGGCCCAACCAATGTAACACCAAAGGGTAATCCGTTTGATGATATTTGAGTAGGTACAGCAATGGATGATAGATCCAGCAGATTCATGAAGTTGGTATAGTAGCCAAGCTGGCTGTTGTGCAGGATGGGTTCAGTCAGCATTTGCTTGATTGTAAAGCAAGTGCCTGCGGTTGGTGTTAGCATGCAATCAACCTGTTCGATCTGTTTATCACAGACTTGTTTTAAACCATTAAGCCGGTATTGCGCTTTAAACAGATCTGTTGCTTTTAATGATTCACCAGGCGCGATGATCTTCCGAACAACAGGGAATATCGCCTCAGGGTTCTCATATATGAGGGGCTGGGTTGCAATATACCGTTCAGCTACCCATGGGCCTTCATAGAGTAACTTTGCTGCTTCATCAAAGGGTTCGTAGTCAATTTCAACAATCTCAAACCCACTTCCTTCAAGATGCTCAAGGGTAGATTTATAGGCTTGTTCATAAACCGAATCACCAAAGAAATGTAACTGTTTGTCCGGCACAACTCCGACTTTGATGCACCCTCCCCTCTCTCCGTAATTCCTCATCTGATTCTGATAGGGATTACTGCGGCTGTAGACATCTTCTGCATCATGCCCTTCTGTAACAGAGAGCACTAAATTCGCATCATCAGTGTCATAGGTAAAGATCGTAATACAGTCCAGACTTTTGCAGGCGGGGACTAAACCGTTGGTTGATAACAAGCCTTTTGTCGGTTTCAGACCAATCAGATTATTAAAGCAGGCAGGCACCCGCCCTGATCCAGCTGTGTCTGTACCCAGACTAAAACTGGCCATGCCCAAGGCAACAGAAACTGCTGATCCGGAACTCGAGCCACCGCTTATATACTCTGGAACAAAGGCATTCTTACATGCCCCCCAGGGAGAACGAGTACCATTCAGGCCAGTTGCAAACTGATCCAGGTTTGTTTTTCCCACTGGAACTGCCCCAGCTGCTATCAATTGATCGACAACAGTTGCTGACTCTTCTGGGGTATAGGCAAATTCATCGCAGGCTGCTGTGGTCGGTATAGCTTCCAGATCAATATTGTCTTTGATCGCAAACGGAATACCCCATAGAGGAGACTCACCAGGATCCATCTGATGCACTCTTTGTAGATAGCTGGCTTGCTCAGTTTCGCTCAGAAGATGAATCCAGATATTGTAATCATCGTATTCAGCAGCAAGCTGACGAATATCGGATAGCACCTGCTCTGGTGTCAGTTTACCCGCTGTGTATGCTTCACGAAGTGAAGCAATAGTCATGTTGTATGGAAACTTTCTACCCATTTTTCTTCAAACCTCTTCCAACACAACAAGCGCTTGCCCCGCACCCACTCGCTGACCATTTTCCAACAACAGATGGGTAACTTTACTGTCTGCCGAGGCATAAACAGGAATTTCCATTTTCATCGATTCCAAAATCATCAGGCACTCTCCAGCCTCCACTTTTTGACCAACCTTCACCTCTGTCTGCCAGACACTTCCTGTAATGGGACTATCTATCACCAGACTCTCTTCTGGCCAACTCCTCTCGGTGAGCTGTTGTTCCTGCTCGACAGCCTCATAATTAAATTGCCCGTTGGCATGCCAGTTTTTCAATTCGTCACTAAACGCCTGCTCACGCTGCTGGCGGAACGACTCGATTTCTACATCGTGAGATTTAACAAAACCCTCATAATCGGCCAAATTAAAACTACTCTCTTCGATTTTGATTGGGTATCGTCCCTGAGGAAAATCCTTGCGGATTCGGGTTAACTCATCATGAGTGACTTCATAAAATCGAATCTGGTCGAAGAATCTCAATAGCCATGGCTTATCAAACGTCTCTGTCTGACGATAACGATTCCACATCTGTAATGTCCGGCCTACAAATTGATATCCTCCAGGTCCCTCCATGCCATAAACGCACAGATAGGAACCACCGATACCGACTGAGTTCTCAGCAGTCCAGGTACGAGCAGGATTATATTTTGTTGTTACCAGTCGATGACGGGGATCAATAGGCGTTGCAACAGGAGCACCAAGGTAGACATCGCCCAACCCCATCACCAGATAGGATGCGTCGAATACGATTTTCTTAACCTCATCTATCCCTTTTAATCCATTGATACGTCGAATGAACTCAAGATTGCTCGGACACCAGGGAGCATTTTTCCGTACCGATTGATCATATTTTTCAATTGCCACTTGGCATGCTTGGTCGTCCCAGGATAGGGGGATGTGTACAATCCTTGAGGGTACATGAAGTTCATCTATCTGGTTGATCAGTGCTTTCTCGCCAGACTGAAGATGAGCCAGGAGTGCTGTGTAACTTAGAATCTGGCTATCGTAATGAACTTGAAGAGAGCGAATCCCCGGAGTCAGTTCCTGCAGACCATCCAGAGGATTTTTCTGTAGCCACTGCATCAGGGCATGAGCACGAAATCGCAATCCAATATCCAACACCTGTTCGCCATACTCAACCAACAGGAAGTGATCACCAGATGCCCTGTAGACAACATCAACACCATATTCAGCTCTATCCAATCGATCAAGTATTGGCGTTTGAGGTTCTGTTGTTTCGTACTCTATTATCTGAGGCTGCAATCCCTTAACAGATAAAATCTGCTGCTGCTCCAGAGATACTGCAGTTTCCAGACTAACAGAGGCAAATCTAACTTTATCACCAGCTCGCAGTTGTCCAAGTTTCCAAAGGTCGGCCTGGATCACCGTAGCTGGACAGACAAAACCACCTAGAGAAGGACCGTCTGGCCCCAGTATCACCGGCATGTCACCGGTAAAATCAACCGTACCAAATGCATAAGCATTATCATGAATATTGGACGGATGCAGCCCGGCTTCCCCACCATCCTGACGCGCCCATTGAGGCTTAGGCCCTATCAGGCGAATACCTGTGCGACTGGAGTTGTAGTGCACTTCCCACTCATGAGAGAAAAAAGTTTCGATATCCTGATCAGTAAAGAAGTCTGGTGCACCATGTGGACCATAGATGACACGAAGTTCCCAATTATGATCTATTTTGGGTATAACCTCTTCAGTAAAACTTTTACCAGGAATGAGAGGTGTGGAATCAGTTAATTTCAGAACATCTCCTACCCTTAGTGCACGTCCATTGTGACCACCAAACTGACCTAACGTAAAGGTAGATCTTGAACCTAGGTACTCAGGACATTCTATCCCCCCCTGGATGGCGAGATAACTTCTAGCACCCTGATTTTTGATACGACCTAATTTCAAGGTTTGTCCTGGATGTACATTAACAACGGACCACATCCTTATCGCTTGTCCATCTACTGTAGCTTCGATATCTGCACCGGTCAGAGCAATCACGACCGCTTTGCTGAATTTTAAGGTTGGACCCTGCATGGTAATTTCCAGGCCCGCTGCCACACCACCATTACCCACAAGTTGATTTGCAACTTGAAACGAATAATTATCGAATGGCCCTGAAGGCGGAACGCCAACATCCCAGTAGCCCCTACGGGCAGGATAGTCCTGAACAGTGGTTTGTGTTCCACCCTGTACGACATCGATACGTGAGGGATTAAACTTGAAGTCATTGAGATAACGCGTTGTCACCTCACCAGCCAGTAAGACCGGATCACAGCTTAGTGATGTTAGATAGTCAAGATTGGTTTCACTACCGTATAGCCGGATAGCCTTAAGTGTAGAATGCAATTTTGTGAAGGCTGAGTTTCTATCTTCTGAATGAACAATAACCTTAGCCAACATGGGATCGAAATAGGAAGGAACCTCAATACCTGATTCAATCCAATGATCAATTCTGATATCCCTATCCTGGGGAAAACTAACGTCAATCAGTAAACCTGGACAGGGTTGAAAATCCAGATAGGGATCTTCCGCATATATCCTGACCTGAACTGCATGTCCCTGTGGCGATAAGGTTTTTCGTTTTCTCTCAAGATCAACAGGCTCACCTGCCGCCTGCTGTATCATCCACTCAACCAGATCTACACCGTAAACCTCTTCAGTTACACCATGCTCTACCTGCAAACGGGTATTGACCTCAAGAAAATAGAAAGCATCTGTTTCTGCATCGTAGATAAACTCAACTGTACCCGCATTTCGATACGCAACGCTGGAGAGAAGTGATTCAGCAGTTTGATAGAGTTGTTTACGTATGGCATCAGTGAGATTTGGTGCAGGACACTCCTCGACAACCTTCTGATGACGTCGCTGACTCGAACAATCCCGCTCTCCTATAGCCAACGCTCCGCCCTTACCATCACCAAACACCTGAACCTCTATGTGTCTCGCTTTGGCAATAAATTTCTCTATGAACACACCATCATCGGCAAAATTATTCGCACCAAGGCGTTTTACCGAATCAAACGCAGCTACCACCTCTTCTTGTGAATGGCATAACTGCATGCCGATACCACCGCCACCCGCAGTACTTTTAAGCATAACCGGATACCCAATATGCTCAGAAGCTTGCACTGCTTCATCAAGATCTCTCAACAGATTAGTTCCCGGAGTCAGAGGAACATCAGCTTCTTCTGCCAGTTCTCTGGCTTTATGCTTAAGCCCAAAGGTCTCCATCTGTTCAGGGGTAGGCCCTATAAAAGCGATGCCCTCTGCTTCACATCGTCTGACAAACGAACCATTCTCACTTAGAAAACCATAGCCAGGATGAATCGCCTCTACTCCATTCGATTTAGCTATGGCAATAATTTTATCGATGTCGAGATAGGTATTAGCCGCAGCCCCTTTTCCCAAACAAAAGGCTTCATCAGCGTGGCGAACATGAAGACTATCTGCATCACTCTCTGCGTAAACAGCTACTGATGCTATGTTCAACCTTTGTAGTGTACGGATAATACGTGTAGCAATGGCCCCACGGTTCGCAATCAGTACTTTGGAAAACATGCTTACCTTGGCCGGGTCGTCCCGGTAATTTAAATCATCAGTGGTCGTCCACAGATGTGTTTATAATATTAGTTACGACCACAATCAGTCTCTGCATTGTGGTTCATTGTATAATCCAAAGATTGATATGGTGCGGCAGGCCGCACCCTACATTTACTCAGCCGCCCAGACCAGACACTCAATAGGCGTCGGGTTATACCCATTACATGGGTTATTCAACTGTGGACAGTTTGATACCAACACAACCACATCCATCTCTGCTCGAAGTTCAACATATTTACCCGGCGCAGAGATGCCGTCTTCAAAAGTCAAACCACCCTCTGAGGTAACCGGAACATTCATAAAGAAATTAATGTTATGGGTGATATCTCGTTTACCAATTCCATACTCCGGATGCTCTGCAATCGCCAACATCCAACTATCACGACAGGCATGCATACAGCGTTTTTCAAGATCGTAGCGAACTGTATTACTCTCTGTTGCACATGCCCCACCCAGGGTATCGTGACGACCACAGGTATCTGCCACCACTTCCAGCATGACATTGTTTTCATTTGATCGAAGTTTGGACCCAGTTGTCAGATAGACGTTACCCTGTTCTCTTATGGTGTCCATTGCACTGTATCGTTCTGCTGGATTATCGGCGCAATAAAACAGAGTGTCTGCGGCCTGATTTCCTTCCAGGTCGAGAATACGGATGGTTCTGCCAGCTTTTAGAATACTTATGTGATAATCACCAGCATTGACAACTGCCCTGCTGATCGCCTGATCAACGAGTAAGTTTGACGCTTTAATCATCACCTATACTCCCAGTCCAATGTGATAGAGTTTATTGTTCTGGAAGCCTCTGCTGTTTTCAGGTCTGAAGTTTCTGCAGTAGTCATCATCGGTTACCGGTTCAGCAACGCCCAACTCTATCTGTACACAACTTTCCGGGTATGTTGCTGACTGGCTCATCGGATGAGGACAGGTATGCAGCAGTACTAGTGTATCCATCTCAAACCGGAGCGTGACCTGATCACCCGCATGGCTATGGTCTGAAGCCAACTCAAGTTCACCTTCATCATTCACCATCACCTTGCTGAACCAGTTAATGTTGGCAGCGAGATCAGCGCCAATCAGTCCATATTTTGCAAGTTCCACTAAAAATGCATCCTGACCATTTTGATGCCATTCATTGCGGTCATTCTGATAATCTCTACCCCCCCATTTGGACTCAACATGGCTGGCATGGGAGTTACCCGAAACAGTTTCATGCCATCCCAGGCTATCATCCACAATAGACGCAAATATCCGCCCCATATCCGAATAGAGACAGTTTCCCTTGGTTAACTTGAATGTGTGCTGGCACTTCAGAGTATCCGGTGCGTTGTAACGCTCAAGCAGGTTTTCCGGATTGTAAAAAAGCATTCCCACATTCGCGCCACCTTTCAGGTCAGTAATGCGCATAATGGCTCCACGGCGCAGACGAAGTGACCAATGTGCACCCGTAGGGATTTCCGTTTTATAGTCAATTGATCTAATCAGTTCGTTCATATCTAAATCTTCTGTCACCCCACCTGAGCAGGCACAGGCCTGAGGTGGTCATCAATTTGTTGATAGGTTGCCTTGTCCATATGTCCTACAGGCAAATCGTAGGTAATTCCCGCGCCATAACGATTTGGTGCCTGGGGATCATGTCTGAATTTATCGAAGACCCATAATCGGGTTCCAAGGTAGAAACCCTCTTTCAGGTCATGGGTGACCATGAACACGGTCAGCTTCTGTTCGCGCCAGAGATTTAAGACTAATTCCTGCATATCCGCCCTTATTCCAGGATCAAGAGCGCCAAAAGACTCATCAAGAAGAAGAATACGAGGCTTCCCCAATAGCGCCTGGGCAATCGCTAATCGCTGCCTCATTCCTCCAGATAACTCATGCGGGTATTTGCCAAGAGCATGGTTAAGCCCCACCTTTTCAATAATGGCTTCAGCTTCTTTCCGTGCTACGGTCCGGCTCGAACCGAAAAGATATCCTGTTATGCCTTTACGTTGAAAACCACGGGTTGCCATGACATTCTCAAGAACAGTCATATGTGGAAAAACTGAGTATTGTTGGAAAACTATACCTCGATCCGGTCCTGCCTCTGCCGGTATCGGTTTTCCATCCAGCAGGATCTCGCCACGGGTTGGTTGCTCGGTTCCCAGTAACATGTTCAGAAAGGTACTCTTACCACAACCGGAAGCCCCTACCAAAGTGACAAACTCTCCTTCGTTTACACTAATATTCAAGCGTTCCAGTACAATATTATCGCCATACTGCTTCCAAACATTCTTTACCTGAATCATCGGTGATGAACCATTTTCGTCTGCACTCATGACTTACCCCCTTGTATATACCAGGGAAACAGTTTTTGGCTGGTTTTGCGTAATGTCACATCGATCAAAAACGCTAAAACCGTTATCCAGGCAACGTAGGGTAAAATCACATCCATTGCCATATAGCGTCTAACGAGAAAGATGCGATAACCGAGCCCATCTGTTGCAGCTACCGCTTCTGCTGCAATCAAAAAAAGCCAACCTGCACCTAACGAAAGACGCACTGCATCCAAGAGTTTAGGCATGATCTGGGGTAGCAATACACGAATCATAATCTGAGTAGTATTTGCCCCCAATGATTGTGCTTTTACCAATTGTTCAACAGGAATCTCCTGGGTTCTACGCTGAATATCCCTGGCGATAAATGGTGTAACACCTATCGCAATCAAAACCACTTTCGACACCTCGCCTAAACCGAAAACAATAAATAGAATCGGTAGAATAGCCAACGGAGGAATCAGAGAAATAACCGTCAGTAGAGGGGAAAGAGAGGCCGAAAACATCGGCAAAGCACCTGTTACCAGTCCAATAAGCAGTCCAAGAGAGGCGGCAATCAACAGCCCTAGCCCCAGGCGGGTAAGACTGCTCGTTGTATCTTTCCAAAACAGATACTCACCTGAGCGCTTACTGGGTTCGAATGCCATCCGTTCAATCCCATCAGCAATCTGGCTCATACTCGGTAGCAGTTTGTCATTTGGATTGAGTTCCAGCCTTGCGTCAGAACCAACCACATAGAGGATAATTACAAGAACAAAGGGTGCCAGTCCTAAAATCAGCTTGAGTGCATTGCTTGGATGTTGATTAATGAATTTCTTCATACAAATTCTCGGAGTTCTTCATAACAACTTATGCAGAAGCGCGGTTGTTCTGATTGGAGTGGCAATTTCATTCATGAAACAGAAATGATGATCTATGCTTCGGTGAGTAGCTGCCCTATCTGCAAACGCAAAGGTTTACGCAACTACAGGGCAGGTACTTTCCGAATCTTGACCTATCCGCTTAGAGCTTGCCTTCAGCAGCCATGGTCATAAAGGTAGGGTCAAAGCGGAATTTGATATTCCCTTTATCACCGAAAGTACCAGCTGGCATTTCAATACCGATAAAGCCGGCATCAGGCGCACCGTCACCCAATAAACCATGATCAAAAGAGAACTCGGCAACGTGGGTCATCGTTGTCACCAAGTCTTTACTATTGGTCAGCGCCAATGCTGCTTTGGGCGTATAGAACATCTCTGTACTTGCCAACTGTGACTCGTAGCCAGCCAGGTCAGTGCCTGAAGCCGCAGCCATGTGAGTTTTTGCATCAGTAGCCGCTGAATCGGTGCCACCCATTACTCCCATAATCTCATACCAGGCACCCACCAGCGCCTTACCCAATTTCGGGTGTGCTTTGAGTGTTTCGGTATTAATTACAAGCAGGTCGATAATTTCACCTGGGATTTTCGACGAATCGAAGACTTTGGTGCTGTTAGGCATACCTGCTATTTCACTCAGAAGCGGGTTCCAGGTTGCTACAGCAGTTACATCATCCGTACCATAAATCGCTACCATATCTGCATCGGATGTATTTACAACGGAGAGATCTTTCTCACTTAATTTTACGCTCTCCAGTGCGCGGGCCAGTAGATAGTGAGAGACACTCAACTCAACCAGATTCACACTCTGGCCTTTAATATCAGCCAAGGCGCTCTTCCCTTTCAGGACGATACCATCGTTGCCATTCGAGAAGTCGCCGACTACCAGCGCAGTGCTGTCTACACCACCCGCTGCAGGTATAGTCAGCGCATCCATGTTTGTCATGGTACAGGCATCAAATTCACCTGCAGTGTATTGATTGATTGACTCGATATAGTCGTTGATCTGTACAACCTCTATATCAATACCGTATTTGTCACCCCATTTTTTAACGATACCTTGATCAGCACCATAGGCCCAAGGCATCCAACCCACATAGATAGACCAACAAACCTTAAATGGGTCTGCTGCATTCGCCATAGGGCTAAGTGAAAGCGCAAGGATTAAAGCGGCAAAACGTTTCATAAAGAACCTCTCAGTTACATCAGATCTACACGGAGCACCCTTGGCATTTCAGACCAAGCTTGTCTCCCGGGCTTTTATCCCGCCGTGTAACCTTTACCCTGTAGTGAGAAGGGGGAGGTCGAATGCTCTCGGACCAGTCATCAAAGTTCATTCATACTGAATTGCTGAACTTGATCGGAACCCTAGCGTTCTATTTATTAAACTGTATGTCCTGAATATCAAGGGCACGGACACTTGCATATAAAGCAAAACACAGGCCAATAACTTAAATATCTAATATTTCAATAAGTTAGGCAAACACTCCCATTCTGATGACACGATTTCACAAGGGAACTCGAAACATGGTGGTGCAAACTAAGATTCCAACGCACCACAAGAACGCACAGGACAACCCAGAACTCCACATACAACTGCAAACTGTAGACAGCAACCTGCAACCACCATTGATTCGATTGTTTTAAATAAGCTAACATGCCTCGAATGCCCGTTCTCATGGACGAAATTTAATATCATTAAGGAATATTCATGCCCAGCATCTATGACTTGAAACCCCGATTTCAAAATTTGCTGCGTCCCCTCAACAATTCTCTCGTCAAACTTGGCATTACTGCAAACATGGTCACCATCACAGCCATGATGCTTTCAATTGCACTGGGTATTGCCATAGCACTCTATCCAGACAACCTGTTGTTGTTGCTTTTGATGCCACTTTGGCTGTTTCTACGTATGGCTCTCAACGCAATAGATGGCATGCTCGCCCGTGAACATCATATGCAAAGCCAACTCGGTGCTGTCCTGAATGAGATGGGGGATGTGATATCTGACTCTGCACTCTATCTACCACTTGCCTTGGTGTCCGGTGTCTATGCTCTACCCCTGGTCATTCTTGTGATTGTCTCGGTAATGGTGGAGATGGTAGGCGTAGTCGCTATCCAGATTGGCGCATCAAGACGATATGATGGTCCATTTGGCAAGAGTGACAGGGCCTTTGGGTTTGGTCTGTTATGCCTATTACTTGGCATTGGCATTGATGCCGGAACATGGAGTAACTTGCTTATTTTTACCATGCTGGCACTCTCTATCGTTACCCTGGTCAACCGCGCACGGTGTGCATTGACAGAGGCTGCTCAGGGAGAGAGTCAGTGAGCAACCTCTCCACTCAAGTTATCTGGGCATTAGCTGGCGTCTATGGTTTACTAATTTTTTCAAGTCTCCTTGTCCGGATACTGAAAAGTCGAACCGGTTCTGACTATCAAGAACTCGGAGATCGAATAAAATCCTGGTGGATCATGGTAGCGATCTTTACCTTAGCTATCGCTGTGTCAACCACCATCTCAATTGTCTTCCTCGCCTTTATCTCTTTTCTGGCGTTTAAAGAGTTTCTTTCGATGATCCCGACCCGTCAGGCTGATCGACGGGTTATTTTCTGGGCCTTTGTTGCAATCCCAATACAATTCTTCTGGGTATCGGTTGGCTGGTATGGCATGTTTATCATCTTTATACCGGTGTATATGTTTCTATTGATACCTGCCCGCATGGTACTCGCAGGTAGGACAGATGGTTTTCTCAAAGCGGCGGGGACACTTCATTGGGGGCTGATGACCACGGTATTCAGTCTGAGTCATGCGGCATTTCTGCTTGCCCTGCCTGGTGAAAACAATCCGGCCGGTGGTGCAGGCCTGCTATTTTTTCTGGTCTTTCTTACCCAGTTTAATGACGTGGCCCAGTTCACCTGGGGCAAACTGTTTGGAAAACATCCGGTGGTACCCAAAGTCAGCCCCAAAAAGACCATCGAAGGTTTACTAGGTGGGGTGTTGACCTCGGTACTCGCTTCCTGGTTGATTGCACCCTACCTCACACCTCTCGACACTATCGAAGCATTAGGTGCTGGTCTGTTGATCGGGTTGGGTGGATTTCTTGGTGATGTGGTTGTATCGGCAATCAAACGCGACATTGGTGTAAAGGACAGTGGTGCGCTCATTCCTGGGCATGGAGGCATTATGGATCGAGTTGATAGCCTGACTTTTGCTGCCCCTCTCTTCTTCCATTTTATCTACTATCTGCATTACTGAGTTCTCATGAGCAGACTGTTGCAGTTTCTTTTCTTTATTCTGATTGTCAAACCGCTGGTGCTCATCGTCCTTGGACTCAATGTGCGTAGGAAAATGTATTTACCAGCAGAAGGGCCAGCCATTATCATTGCCAACCACAACAGCCATCTCGACACCATTGTATTGATGTCACTACTACCGTTACGACTGCTGTCAAAAATACGCCCTGTCGCTGCAATGGATTATTTTTTGAAAAATCGTTGGCTTGCTTGGTTTGCACTAAAAATAATTGGCATCATTCCGCTACGACGATCAATCAAGAGCAGTCATGACGATCCATTGGCAGAAGTTATTACTGCACTCGATAGTGGCGATATACTGATTCTGTTTCCCGAAGGCAGTCGTGGCAAACCTGAACAGCTGGGACGCTTCAAAACTGGAATCGCGCATATCGCACAACGTCGACCTGAAGTACCAATTATACCGGTCTACCTGCATGGACTTGGGATGGCTCTGCCAAAAGGCGACTTCGTTCTTGTGCCATTTTTCTGTGATGTTTTTGTTGGGGAAGCATTACATTGGCAGGGTGACCGCAAACTATTCATGAAGGAGATGGTTAACCAGATGAATGCCCTCTCAGAAGAGGGGCAATTTCCTCCTTGGGAATGAGCATTACTCAATGTTAGTTTCGTGATAATCAACAATTGAGGTAGATGTCGAAAATGATTTATTATTAACCCGGCGACTAAGTATGTTGCCTTCAGCCGAAGTGTGCCTCTCTTTTAAAAAACATATTGTTAGGGGTTTCAAGCCTGGTCATGGTGTGAATAGAGCTTATGACTCAACTCAAGTAAATCGATTAACAGCGAGTAGAAAGTTAAGTGTAATCTCTTCTCCCATAACTCATACCAATCACTCTAATTCGCCTCCGGTAGAGCCACAACAATATCTGATTGCGACTCTACCGATTAAGATAGCAATACAATTTTTAAGGCAGGTCGTAATAACCCATGCTATCAGCAACTTCATTAATACGCTTCTTCTTCATCTTGGTATCAAATGGCAAACCTTGGTGATACCGCCAACCATCCTTATCGTCGGCACTGATAGCTTCATCGTTGTTCAAGTCCAGATCGAAGGCAACAAAGCCCTTGGCAGCAGAACCATCATTCAGCGTTAGATCAGTCAATGCCTGATCATCGCCAACCACATAGCGTTTACCTCCACTACTGACAACACCTGACATGGGTTGACCGACAAACCCTTGCCAAATATTGACCACATTCATATAACCTCGACCTGCGTATCTATCCACACATTGATCATACTCTGCGTCAGCATACCCTTTGAGATCACAGATGGTTGTAGGTTTGGATAGAATATTGCCCGCCAACACGCTACGAAAGCCTGTTCGACACAATGTTGCAATCGGGGTCTCCTTATCGGAAATTTTATCCTCTACCTGTAGAAAAAGATCTTCAGGATCTTGTGTTACCTGATAGACAGTACCCGATGAGCAAGCACCATCCTCTGTACGCAAGCCATCTACACACTCACGATAGATACGGGGGTATGGCATGTGTATAGCCTTCTTGGGGTGTCCCATACGATATTCAGTGGCATCTCTGACATCAATAATGGTCAGTTTTTCAAACTTTTCATCCTTTTTGCCTCGACTGTCACGCTCTTCTCTCTCATCATCCTGATGCTTACCGAGCATCCCTAAATAGGCACGAGCAGCACTGATATCCTGATTGTAATAACGCTGCAGATAGTAGCGGTTTCCATCCGAATCCCCCTCTGCCGCGCTAATCTGTGTGGTGTAGCCGAGGCCAATGGTGCATAAAATGGATGAGAGTGTGAATAGGTTTTTGCTGCTGAGTATCCGGCTTCTCATATTATTCTCCTGTCTGTTATTATTTGTTTGATAAATCATCACTCCAATTATTCTTTTGGCCGCTTTTTTTTGGAGTGTGATCAGAAAAAAATAGTGTATAAATATTAAGATTCTCTTAAGGTTTAAGAGACTTATCACTTTAGATTTACGGCATATCCTGAATTACTCAAATTAAGAGTGCCACCAGTGCAGCTTTATTGAGCACCTAAGTGAATGGATATAAAAATACTTGATTGCGCTCAATAGTCAGCTGCAGAATAACGAATTGACCCTAACATGTTAGATGTGGCTTCTTGTCGTTTGTTCGCCTTCTTTGGTGGGGCATGGCCCCACCCTACACCTCATCTAAACAGGTAGGGTGGGGCCATGCCCCACCAAGTGGACTAAAAACAGTGCGTCTGATTTGAATGAACAGCCACCTGCAACACCCAGACATCAAAGTTTAGGTTCTTTGAGCTGAGTATGGAGAGTAATCAGGTAAAATAAACAGTTACAGGAGATCAGAATTTACGGCTGATACCCTTGACCATGGAAACTAACAGGGTATGCATTGATTAGCCCGATTCGTCCGAACAGGTCTGCTCTAAACCCCGAATACAAGATAGTTCTCAATATGGTTACAAGGTTTAGTGGTTCCTTAATATCCGGATATCTGACATGATCGCAGTCATAAAATAAAGAATAGCTCCCAAGGCATATGTCATGCGTATATCACTCTTGCTCTGACACAATTTCTGCCTACTCTTCATTTATGGGTTATTGTTTTTTACAAGCCTTTGTAATAATTAATATTTTTCAGCTTAATATAATCGAAATCCAACAACGACCAGCAGAACTTCAAGCTGGTTAACAGCTGTAATTATAGCCATGCAATACACAGACTCATCACCCATCGATCCAGCTGACTTGGAAGCCCGCATTAGTCAACGCCAAGTGGAGTTGTCTTACGCAGGTCTACCGTCAGCTCTGATCGCGATTATGGTTAATACCGTAATAATCGTGATCGCCCAGTGGTCTGTGATACGTACGGAGATACTGGTCAGCTGGTTTCTCGCCATGCTGACACTCAGTCTATATCGTTATTACAGCTACCGTATCTATAAAGCCCGAAAATCTGAAGAAGGTTCCTTGAAGATTTGGCGACAGCGTGCCATATCAGGCACCCTGGCCTCAGGTGTTATCTGGGGATCAGCAGCCTTTCTGCTGGTCCCTATGGATCAGCAGTTTCACCAAACCATCATCATTGCTGCCTTAATTGGTATGGCCGCTGGTGGGGTTGTCTCGCAAGCCTCACTACTTCCAGCTTCACTTGGGTATATGTTGCTGGTCATTATCCCACTACTGGCTCGATTGTTCTCTTTTGGTGGTCCGGCAAATATTGGACTAGGCATAATGACCTGCGTGTTCCTGATCGTAATGAGTGTCGGAGCAATACGCATTCACCGAAACTTGTATGAAGCGCTGTCAATGAGTATCAGGCAACAGCATTCACGTAAGATCATTGAACACCTGGCCTATCATGATGCTCTGACCAATCTACCCAATCGACGCCTGCTGATCGAACGATTGACCAAGGATATCTCCCGCTCTGTACATCACTCACATATCGGTGCTCTGATCTTTCTCGATCTGGACAACTTCAAAACCTTAAATGACTCGATGGGACACCAACAAGGTGATGAACTGCTCAAACAGTTGGCTTTCAGGTTAAATCACTGCCTCAGTGAAGAGGACACCGCAACACGTCTTGGCGGCGATGAATTCGTATTGCTGATGCCAGAGGTTGCCGATCAGGAGCCCGAGGCTATCAAACTGGCCGAAGATAAAACCCAAAAAATTCAAGAGGCCCTTACACATCCTTTTCAGCTTGGTGACAAAGAGATTCATATGTCAGCAAGTATTGGCATCGCACTTTTCCCGGTTCACGCAGATAATCCGAATGATCTGTTGAAACGTGCTGATTTTGCCATGTATCAGGCAAAATCTTTCGGCCGTAACAACGTGAGTCTCTATAGCCCGGATATGCAAGAGAAGGCTAATCTGCTGATGACACTTGAACAGGGGCTGCGCAATGCGCTGAAAGATGATGAATTGGTTCTGCATTATCAACCATTAGTCTCCATTGAAGGAAATATGGTTGGCGCTGAAGCCCTGGTTCGCTGGCATCACCCGCAAGACGGTCTGGTAGCACCAGATAGCTTCATAGAACATGCAGAGCAGAGTGGGCTCATCATTCAGCTGGGCAAACAGGTACTGGAACAGGTCTGTCAGCATATCAATACCCTGATAAATTCAGGATTGGTAGATAGTGACTTCATGTTCTCCATTAATGTCAGTCCGCTTCAGTTTTCTGATCAAGACTTTGTCAGAAATATTCTGGCAACCATTCACAATCATGCCATTGAACCCAAACGCCTGACCTTGGAAGTAACAGAACATGCGCTGTTGCTGGATCTGGACGAAACGATAAAGAAACTGAATCAACTGCGCCAGGCAGGATTCTCACTGGCGATTGACGATTTCGGTACTGGACAATCATCTCTTGCGTATATAAAAAATCTACCCATTGACGTGATTAAGATTGATCGAATGCTGGTTAAAGACATATCCAGTGAGAGGATTGATGCAATCATCGTTGAGGGGACAATTAGTATGGCTAGAAAACTGGGTTTCAAAATTGTCGCAGAAGGCGTCGAGGAACAACAAACCTTAGATAAACTTAAAGTTTATGAATGCGATATTGTACAAGGTGAGTTGATAGCGCCAGCGATGGGACTTGATGGATTCATGGAATTCTGCCTTAGATCCAAAAACGCTAAGAGATAACCTTAATAGTGAATGGTTTTGCTTCCATCCCTTTTAATAACTATTCAACAAAAACATCCATAGCCGCACAACCTGTACGAAAGCACGGTAGCCAGGATTCATATACAAGTAGCTGATCACTCCCTATCCTCAGCAAATGCTGGCAACCTATGCCTATGTTTGTTTTGATTCCTAATCTCAATTCTGTACTTCAAGTACTAAACAATGAGGGTACTCAGCTACAAGTATACTGTTAACCATCTGAAATACCGGAAAAATTGGTGGATATACTTCGCTTATCCGCCCTACCGATTATGCATGGTCTCTTTGATGGAAACAGACTTGTGGGGAGAAAAAAAAGAAGCGGCCCACCCTGCTGTGGCTTGTTTGTTAGTAAGCTTTGTATGGCGACCTGACAATGATTTCAGTCTAAACTGTCAATTAAATCGACTATCTCACTAGTGGGCCGTGTGGGATATGGGTAACTCTCAGAATCCCGCTACTGGTCCAAGGCAAGGGGCACCTTGCCGGGAATGGCACACAACCACTCATAGATACATTGACGGAGAAGGCTGTTGCAGCACCCCGACACAATCTATTTTTACGGCACCTGCCTTATCGATATGCTCTATCCCAATGCGGGCCTCTCAGCAATGAAGCTGATAAGCAATGCTGGAGTAGAGATTATCTTTCCCCAACAGCAAACCTGTTGCGGTCAACCTGCATTCAATTCCGGTTATCGTGCAGAAGCGCTTGATGTTGCCCGTCAACAATTAGGCAGCTTTAAAAGACCTATACCGATTGTTGTTCCATCAGGTTCTTGTGCCGGGATGATCAAACATCATTGGCCCGAACTGTTCTCTGGTGAACCAGATGAAGCAGAGGCCTTAGCAGCTTCAGACCGAGTCTATGAACTGACTGAGTTCCTTGTGGATGTTTTAAAGTTAGAACTTACTGACAAAGGTTCACAGATGAACATTGCTGTGCATACTTCTTGCTCAGCAAGAAGGGAGATGGGCGTCGCAAAACATATCAAACAACTGATCGGACAGTTGAATCAGGTTGAAGTAGTAGAACATGATCGTAAAAAGGAGTGCTGTGGTTTCGGTGGCAGTTTTGCAATCAAACAGGGAGACATTTCTGGCGCCATAGTCAACGACAAATGCCAAGCAATCGAGGAGACTGGGGTTGCAACTTTGGTCAGCCAGGATTGTGGCTGCCTGATGAACATTGGATGTGCCCTGGAAAAACGTCAGTCAGAGATACGCACATTACATATTGCTGAGTTTATTTGGGAGCGTACTTGTGACACAGATGACTGAGTTTCATCAACGCATTCGCATTGCATTGAGTAACCAGCAGGGTCGAAAAAACTTCCGTTCAGCAATGGAAGGTTTCATGGCCAAGCGGGCGGCTCAATTCCCTGACCCGCAACAGCTTGCATCATTACGAGTCTCTGGTGATGCTATTCGTAGTAATGCCTTAAAATCTTTACCAGAACTATTAGTCCGCCTTGAACAGAGTCTTGAAGCCAATGGAATTCAAGTACATTGGGCGGAAACTCCGGATCAGGCCAACCGCCAAGTGGAGACTATCCTTAAACACCATAACGCAAAACGTGTGGTCAAAGGAAAGTCGATGGTCACTGAGGAGATCGAACTTAACCACCACCTGGAGAAACAAGGTTTTGAAGTTCTGGAAAGTGACCTGGGGGAATTCATTATTCAGCTGGCAGGTGAGACACCCTCCCATATTGTCGTACCTGCAGTGCATAAGAACCGACAAGAGATAGCCTCTCTGCTTCACAAACACTTCCCTGAAATACCCTTTACTGAGGATGTGGATGAACTGACCCAGAACGCCCGGCGCATCCTCAGGAACAAATTCGAACAGGCTGATGCAGGTATTTCCGGGGTTAACTTTGCGATCGCTGAGACAGGCACACTCTGCCTGGTAGAGAATGAAGGCAATGGCAGGATGTGTACCACAGTCCCTCCGCTCCACATTGCAGTTACCGGAATTGAAAAGGTAGTTGAAAAACTCTCTGATATTCCTCCCCTGCTGAGCCTGCTGCCCCGCTCTGCAACTGGGCAGCCGATCACCACCTATTTCAATATGATCAGCGCACCTCGGAAAAGTGGCGAGTTGGATGGCCCCACTGAAGTCCATCTTATCCTGCTGGATAATGGTCGTTCACAGATCCATATGGATGAGGAACTGACCGATACACTGCAATGTATTCGTTGCGGCGCCTGCATCAACCATTGCCCAGTCTATGTTCAGGTTGGCGGGCACGCTTACGGCACAACCTATCCCGGCCCTATCGGTAGTGTATTGGAGCCCCAGCGTCTGGGGATCGACAAGGCCGGGAGCCTTGCATCTGCCTGCACCCTCTGTGGAGCATGTGGTGAAGTCTGCCCGGTACAGATACCTCTGCCGAAGCTGATAAACCAGATACGGGCAGAGTCTGTGACTCTAAAAAAGAGCCAGCGTATTAAAGGTGGTGGCTCTCTGCGTAATATCGCTGAATCACTGGTATGGCAATTCTGGAAACTACTCCACCGTCACGCCAGTCTCTATCACTTCTACACCTACATTTTGAGCCGTTTCAGATTCATGACGCCAAAGAGCATCGGTGTATGGAGCCGTTATCGCACCATTCCGATACCATCCCCCAAAACCTTACATGAATTGGCACGCCGTGAGGGTTATGAGAATGAGTGATGCACGAGATCAAATCCTGCAACGTCTTGGTAGAACATCCAGCCGATCGCCAAAACCTATACCTGCCCCGTCCGCTTGCGAGCACCCCTCACAAGCATCTCTGATCGAGCAATTCAGCGCCATGATGGAAGCTGTTCATGGCGAAGTCAGAATCGTAGACAAGGATGATTGGCCAAACGCTTTTAATTCAGTTGTGAAAGAGCATCAGGTGAAGAGTCTCTTGATCGGACCAGCGACCTGGCCAGGCAACAGAATCCAGAAATCACCTCCGCCGAATGTTGATTTGCTGACCTATGAATCAGCTGTCGAAAACTGGAAAGCAGACTTATTCCATGAAACAGATGCCGCTGTGACCAGTGCTGTGGGTGGGATTGCGGAAACCGGATCGGTCGCATTGTGGCCCTCTATCGAGGAACCCCGTCTGATGTCTTTGGTGCCTCCACTACATATTGTTCTGCTGGATGCAGACCAGATCTTTGCTACCTTCAGTGAGTTGATAAATCAACAACAGTGGGCCAGCAACATGCCAACAAATGCCCTTTTAATCTCTGGCCCTTCAAAAAGCGCAGACATTGAACAGGTACTGGCTTATGGCGTCCATGGACCTAAATCTCTGGTTGTTATGATTTTGCTGTAAATGCTGCGCCGCGAAATTACTGATAGACTGTGGCCAAAAGAGTCTGAACCGATAGCGGAGTAGCAATGAGTGCTAAGCATTTTGATGTAGTAGTGATTGGCAGTGGCCCTGGTGGTGAAGGGGCTGCGATGAAGCTGGTCAAAAGTGGCAAACGAGTAGCCGTGATCGAGGCTCATGACAAGGTGGGCGGTGGATGTACCCATTGGGGAACGATCCCCTCTAAAGCACTTCGACACAACATTCAGTTACTGCGTGACTATCGTAAAAACCCCCTCTTTCAACATACCCAGGATCAGATTCAAGTTGAATATTCTGATCTGCTTCAGGCTACCGGTGTGGTCATCAGCGAACAGGTGCGTAGCCGTCTGCGACACTATGCCCGTAACAGAATCGAGGTGATTCACGGCAGGGCAAGTTTCATTGATACTCACCGTCTGGAGATCATGCAGGATCGGGGGGTCAGTGAAGAGGTCACAGGAGATCACTTTGTGATTGCAACCGGATCCCGACCCTACCACCCTCAGGATCTCGATTTCAGCCACCCCAGAGTATTGGATAGTGACTCGGTGCTGCGCATGGACAGCACGCCTGACTCCATTACCATCTATGGTGCTGGTGTGATCGGCTGTGAGTACGCTTCGATTTTCTGCAACCTTGATGTCAAAGTTAACCTGGTCAACACCCGCGACCGTCTGCTCTCATTTCTGGATGATGAAATCACCGATGCGCTCAGCTACCACCTGCGTAATCAGGGAACTGTAATTCGCCACGATGAGGAGTACGAGCAGGTTGAGCCTATGGATGACGGGGTTGTTCTCCACTGTAAGTCGGGTAAAAAATTCAAGACCGACGTACTACTCTGGGCGAATGGGCGCAGTGGTAATACAGAGAAAATGGGGCTGGAAGAGATCGGAGTCTCAGTAAACCACCGCGGGCAGATCGAAATCGATAAAACCTATGCCACATCACTACCCCATATCTATGCTGTTGGTGATGTGGTGGGGCCCCCTGCCCTGGCCAGTGCCAGCTACGATCAGGGTCGTTTCGTTGGTGCACAGATCGCTACCGGCAGCGCAGACTGGCAACTCATCGATGACTTCCCCACTGGAATCTATACCCTGCCTGAGATCAGTTCTCTAGGCCGTACCGAGCGGGAACTCACTACCAGCAAGATTCCTTACGAGGTAGGCCAGGCCAGTTTTCGCAACATCGCCCGTGCTCAGATTACCGGTCATGATGTGGGCATGTTGAAACTGCTATTTCATCGTGAAACCCTTGAGATCCTTGGTATCCACTGTTTTGGCGAACAGTCTTCAGAGATTGTCCACATTGGGCAGGCCATTATGGCGCAGCAGGGTGAAGCCAACAGTCTGCTCTATTTTGCAGAAACAACATTCAACTACCCTACCATGGCAGAAGCCTATCGTGTGGCTGCCTTAAACGGGTTAAACCGAATCTTTTAACCTCTGCCAGGCCACACACAAGTTCGAAAATGTGGCCTGGTGCAGAAAAAATCCCTGCTAAAGCTATTTAGAAACCAGACGCTATCTAGTGGACCATGCGGTAAATAAGGTAACGATCAGCCGGTCCCGCAAGCCTCAGCAGTAAGGCGCGCGAACGTAGGACTGGCAGGCCAATTCAAGTGAGTGCAACGAAGCTGCTGAGGCTTGTGGGCCGGCCCGAAGGGAGACCCGCTCATTACCTTATTTACCGCATGGCCCACTAAATCTAACTCTGAATGGATATGCATGGAGATACCAGCATGGGATGGTTCAATAAGAAGGATCAGACACTCATTGCGCAGTTGCAGGTGGAAAATGAGGAACTGAAAAACACAGTCGCTGCACTTGAAGAGCAACTGGAGAGGCAGTCAAAAACCTTAACGACACTTCAACAGGACACCTCCAGGGAGTCTCAACTCAATGAGTTGATGACCTTCGAAAACATCCAGATGAAAGCTGGATTGGGAATTATACAATCCGACCTTGCCGATTCCGTTGGATCAGCAAAGCATACCCTGGGCTGTGCTACGAACGTACGCTCACATTTTACAGGCATGACCGCCGATATATCTCAGATCACTGATGCACTGGATGACCTGGCAAGCCTCTCCACCCATGCCGATAACTCTGTAAAGAACATGTCTTCCCGCGCCACTGAAATCAGCTCAATTCTGGCGTTTATAAGGGGCATTGCCGAACAGACCAATCTACTCGCACTGAATGCAGCTATTGAAGCTGCCCGTGCAGGTGAACAGGGACGAGGCTTTGCCGTAGTTGCTGATGAAGTTCGAGGTCTTGCTGACAAGACACAGTCAGCGATCACTGACACTAATGATGTAATCAAATCCATGCAACAAAACGTGGATTCTGTTGGCGGTGACTCCACCCGATTAATTGAGTGCATTGATGATGTCCAGAACAAAGTAAAAGGATTCGAAGAGAACCTCAAAGGTATCAATGAAGAGATCAAAGGCTACTTTGGTGACATCTCTGCCACAACAGACAGTGTCTTCATGGGTTTGGCAAAACTGGATCACATGTTATGGAAGGTAAATACCTATCTCTCTATCAACCACGACAAACCCGCTTTTGATTTCGTCGACCACCACAACTGTAGGCTCGGTAAGTGGTACTATGAAGGTGAAGGCAAAGAGTTTTTCTCATCCTCACCCTATTATAAAGCGCTCGAACAACCCCATGAGATTGTACATAGAACCACCCATGATATTTTCAAGCTTCTAGAAAGCGAACGGAATTACAGCGCGCTAATGCATGCTCTTAAATCGATGGAAGAGGGCAGCATGGAAGTATTTAGAAAACTGGACGAAATCAAGCAAAGTGCACACGCGGCAGGCGGCACAAGAAACTCTACAGCATAATTAATCTGATTGGTGGGGCATGGCCCCACCCTACACATCACCTATTGCTTGTAGCAAAGCCCCACCATACACATCGACTATTTCGTAGGGTGGGGCCTGCCCCACCAAAGGCGCTACAATCCAAAGTAAACACTTCTAGTTACACCTCATATCTATTTAGACTTGTTCCCGCTTGAGACCTCCATAATAACGGAACCATGAGGATAAGAAGATCAATATTCCCATACTGATGAAAGCACCCTGAATGCCACAACAATTTATAAACAAAAAAGAATAATCATAAGGTGTGGATCAGCAGCGTCTTATGTGAACAGGAAATCACAAACAGAAGAGATATCAGATTCAACTCACTCAAGTTACTAATTGGTGGGGCAGGCTCCACCCTACACATCACCTTTTCTTGGGGGCTGAGCCCACCAGGCACCCCGGCTATTTCGTAGGGTGGGGCCTGCCCCACCAAAGGCGCTGCAATCCTAAGTAAACACTTAGTTACACCTCATATCTATTTAGACTTGTTCCCGCTTGAGACCTCCATAATAACGGAACCATGAGGGTAAGAAGATCAATATTCCCATACTGATGAAAGCACCCTGAATGCCACAACAATTTATAAACAAAAAAGAATAATCATAAGGTGTGGATCAGCAGCGTCTTATGTGAACAGGAAATCACAAACAGAAGAGATATCAGATTCAACTCACTCAAGTTACTAATTGGTGGGGCAGGCCCCACCCTACACATCACCTTTTCTTGGGGGCTGAGCCCACCAGGCACCCCGGCTATTTCGTAGGGTGGGGCCCTGCCCCACCAAAGGCGCTGCAATTCGAAGTAAACACGCCTGTTTACACCTCATATCGATTTAGACTTGTTCCCGCCTGAGACCTCAGTAATAACTGAACCATGGGGGTAAGAAGATCAATATTCCTATACTGATGCAGCACCCTGAATGTCACAATTACTTATAAGCAGAAAATACTTAATCATAAAGTGTGATTCAGCAGCGTCCTATGTGAACAGGAAGTCACAAACAGAAGAGATATCAGATTCAGCTCACTCAAGAAACATATTTCAAACCAATAATTGAACCAATCAATGTTGATATGAAAAATAACCTCATCCCTGTAAGTGGTTCAGAAAATAAGATAGCACCAAGCACTACCACGCCTACTGCTCCAATCCCAGTCCACACTGCGTAAGCCGTCCCAATCGGTATAACTTGCATTGCTTTCGTCAATGCATAAAAAGAGAGCGATGCAGACAACGCAAACAGGATCGTATAGCCTGTTTTAGTAAACCCATCCGACAATTTCAGAAAAACTGCGAAAAATACTTCAAACAGTCCTGCCGCTAACAACCATAGCCAGGCCATCGATTACTCCAAAGTCATTTACCTGTTAATACTAAATCCAATATGCCCTAGGAGATAGAGCTATATCACTGACTCCATTCAATAGCAACACAACTGATTGTGCAAAAGTCTCAAGGGCAGAGAATCTAAAAAAACAGCACACCGGCATCATAATGGTGCAAATATTAATTTACAGACTGAGTTTAGATAAAAACGCATCTTACTGGTGCATGAAAAAAGTAAATTTTCTGTTATCTAGCACCATTAAAGCCTTATCTTGGTGCAATAAAAATAGTACTACCCATGCGGCATTTTTTTTACGTATGATGCGCCTTGTCCAGACACCTAGCAGACACGGCTAGCAGACAGAACATCTGATTATGGACATTGTAAATATCCTATTTTTTTACTCATCAACCAGGTGGAGCACACAATGGCCACAATATATTTCTCATCTCCCATCATGAAAAAAAACACGAAAGTTACTGCTGTCGCAGGTAAGCGCGATACCTTGCTTGCAGTCGCAAAGGAAAACAATATTAAAATCCCATTCGAGTGCCAGGATGGGGAGTGTGGTTCATGCCTTGTAAAAATTACCCACCTTGATGGCGACCACATCAAAGGGGCAATGCTTACAGATAAGGAGAGGGAAGTTCTGAAATCGATCGGCAAGTTACCCAAGCATGAGGAAGAGCGTGCGAATGTGAAAGACATTCCACCCACCTTCCGCCTTGCATGCCAGACTGTAGTAACCGATGAGGACCTCTTGGTAGAGTTTACTGGCGAACCAGGTGGCGCATAATAGTTAACTTATCACTGCAACCCTCTTCCACTTGAAGAAGGTTGCAGTTAAGTGAACTCATCAAGGGATTTTTTCACTCTGCTAAAAAGTTTCTATGTAGAAACTGTCTCTCCTCTAAAGAGTCAGAGCAATTGGGTAATGATTGTGTGAGGAATTCATACAGTGGCCCTGTTTTCTGGCCACCGTAGAAGCCTCCACTACCAGGAAGCTTGAACACCGAATCACAGGTTTCAAATCTGCTCCATGCTCTTTTCCAGCTTCTGTATGCGGCTGGCGTTGTACCAGATCACATCATTGCGTCCCTCCTCGAATTGGAATTGCTCTGGTTTACAGACCGACTCTGTTTTTCGAGCTTCCTCTATTGCTGTTTCGGCTTCGGCAAGTTTCTCATAATTTGTGAACAGCTGTGGTTGCATTGTCTTGCTGACAGGTAATAATCCCAACTTTCTCTGCCATTGGTCGATCTCTGCATTGGTGAGACAACCAGGATCGGAGGGTGAAAACTCACAACGCTGTTTTGCTGGACGGCCGACCAGATATTCGGTTATCTCAACAACGCTTGCCAATGAAGCAGATATAGGAACAGGCAGTTGGATTCTGAAACCATAGGGGCTGCGATAGTTGCTGACATCAAAACTGCAGTTATCACTGCGATCACTACACTCCCGAGCCTCGTTCTGCATTCGCCGTAGATTGATCAAAACCTCATCCTGGGCACGTTTCAAAGCCGCCAAATTGACCACAGCCTGTTTTGCCGTAGTGAGATTATGTTTTGTTTGACATCTGCTGAGGGCAGCTTTTGCCTCATCCCTTGCAATGATAAGAGGCTTTTCTATTTCAGCTATGAGCTTGGACCAGGCTTTTATAACGCTAAAATTCTGATTAAGCTGATTTAATGTCTGAACAGAAACATCATAGGCCTGTTTCTCAACAGAACACATCGGGATGACTGGACAGCCTTGTTCATCACTGGTTACAAGATAGTAGTTTTTTGGATTATCGAGTATCTGTTGCATCTCATCGTAGAGGGTATTGTAACTACCCCAATAACTTGCTAATTCGTCGAACTCAGACTCCTTATCAGGCAGCAGCTTTCCGGGCCAGTTCGAGAGTACCTCGTAGGGGGTGATGGCGATCTGAAAATCCTTTGGTGCTGCATAGGCATCCAATGAAATGGTCTCCAGTTTTTTGATTAGATCCTCTTTACTTGCGGGAATGGCATCGTCTTTACCCCCAGTCATAAACAGAGAGATATCCATTCGATTTGAATCAGTAGCACTCGTCTTACCAGACTGCACCTTGCTTTTAAACCTGGCCCCCCAGCCACTGCCACTGATTTCAGCACTCAGCTTCTCCTTCTCCTCTAGACTTTTACTGACAAAGCTGATCGCAGCGGTCAGCTTGGCACCACCGTAAACAGCAGAGACGAATGCCGATCCACAATGACGTTTAAAGGCGTCCAGCCCATCTCTCCGGGTAGCCAACCCCAGAGCTTTAGGTGTTAGTCTTATGGCACCACGGGTGCCACCCCGCTCATTGATGGCCGGCTGATACTCTGTACCGCTACTCTCTTCTTCAGGTGCAGGTGCTGCATACCGCACACCGTTTTGCACCACTGCATTCATAACAAATGTAGACTGTTGATTGCTCAGATTGGTCGATTTGGCAAAGGCCGCCTTCCCGCTCGCTTGGTATCCTATCGCCTTGACTGATGCTTCTGCAGAGACACCAAGGGTTTTCATCAGGGTATAGCTATCCGATACTTCGTGCATTGTCATGTATCTTGTCTGAGCCGGCTCCTCACCCGGAACAAACTCGACACAGATGGTCGGAATCGGTTCAGAATCCCCCCTGTTCCACCCCCAGCCCAGGGCGACACCTGTTGCAGGACTTTCAACGATCTCTATCGCGTCCACCTCATCGTAACTGACCAGTCCTGTTTTATTATTATTCTGAGCTTGTCCAGTTTTTGAATTCTGATGTGAGTGAGGAGCGGGAGAACAGGCAGCGAACAACAAGGTAAGTGAGATGATGGATGGGACTGTTAAGCGGCTGCAAGCTGACAAGTTTAGATTCATGTAGCACTCCATTATCAATTATTATTAACTCGGCACCTTAATAGGTAGGTTCAGGATTATTATTAGATCAACTATAGAACAATAAGCTATAAATAATGACCTAAGGAGACTGTGGATGGGATTAGAACCTCATACATTCAAATATGACTTTCATGGGGTTAGAGATCACAAAGAAAAAGAGTTGAACATTTGCAACTGCTCAAATCAGCTTATCCATACAGCCTCTGTATCATTGCAACAAGAGGCCACTTAAACAGTCGCTGAGAGGATCTGGATGTTTATGAGTTTAGGGTTTATTTCTATCTTGAACGAAGGATTCAAAGCTGTCTGATGGCATGGGTCTTGCGAATAGATAACCCTGACCTACACGGCACCCCTGCTGAATCAGAAATTGATGTTGCTGTTTTGTTTCCACCCCTTCAGCCAATACGTCGAGTGACAAATTCTTTCCCATCGAAATGATCGCTTTGGAAATTGCCACATCATTCAAATCCTCCGGTATATCAGAAACAAAGGTCTTATCGATTTTGAGACGAGTAATTGGCAATTGTTTAAGATAACTCAACGATGAATAACCGGTACCAAAATCATCAATTGCGACCTTCACTCCAAGCTCTCGAAGACTGGTGAGTATCTGGCTGGTAGCTTCTGTCGATCGCATCATTATTGATTCGGTAATCTCCAGCTCTAAACAGGTAGGCGAGAGAGCTGTATCACTTAGGGTCTGTTCAACATCAACAACAAGATCAACATGATCGAATTGTTTCCCTGACAAATTGACACTGATCGTCATGTCGCTTTCCAGTAAACCTGAACTCTGCCATGTTTTCATTTGCTGACAGGCCTCTCTCAATATCCAGCTACCCATTTTGGCAATGATGCCGGAATCCTCAGCCAGAGGAATAAATTTATTGGGAGCAACCAAGCCAAGCTCAGGATTTTGCCACCTTACAAGCGCCTCAACACCACATATTTTCTTGGAAACTAACTCGAACTGAGGCTGATAATAGATTAGCAACTCACCCTTTTTCAGTGCATTATGAAGACTCGATGCCAGAAAAACACGCTCGAACGCTTTGGCGGTCAACTCCTCTGAGTAGTATTGAAAGGTATTTCTACCCTCTTCCTTTGCCCGGTACATCGCAGTATCCGCATTACGAACCAGCTCATCGACGGTATCACCATGATCTGGATAGAGGCTGATACCTATACTGGCGCCCAGAAACAGTTCATGGCCATGTACAGCAAAGGTTTTTTGGAATGTATTGAGCAACTTTTTAGCAACCAGTGCACCGTTTGATTCATCTTTAATATGTGTGAGAATAACGGTAAATTCGTCTCCCCCCATTCTTGCAATGGTGTCATCTTCCCGAAACAGCGCCTGAAACCGTTTCGCAACCTCCTTTAGCACTTCATCACCACAAGCGTGATCAAAGCTGTCATTGACCTCTTTGAATCGATCAAGATCAATAAACAGTATTGCGAGTTTTGTTTTGTTTCGATGAGCCACGTGAATAGCCTGACTCAGACGATCGGCGAACAGTAGACGATTCGGTAGTCCTGTGAGTGAATCATGCTGTGCCAGATGGGCATAACTGAGCTCTCGCTCCTTCAGCTCCTCCAACAACTCAATGTGCTCAGTAATATCACGTGATGTTTCAATAACACCCATTATCTCACCAGCATCATCAAATAGTGGACTTACCGAGATCTCGAATTTTCGCTGGGTGCCCATTTCAGATAAATGGTTATGAATGACTTTAGTGGGCAGATGGGATTGCGATACAGCCTTTAACGGACAGGGATAATCATTACCATCGCAAGGTGAGTCATTCTGATGGGAAATCTGATAACAGCAGACATTCTCCGGATCCAATTTCAACATCTTGGCGATTCGCCTTGCAGAATCATTCATACTTATTATCTTGTGGTCTAAACTGATCACCATTATGGGATCATCAACACCGTCAATAACATGCTGTAGAAAGGAGCGCTCTTCAAGCACCGCCTGCTCTGCTTTGCGACGCTCTGTGATATCTGTCAGATTCATCAGACAGGTAATTTCATCATCGGCCCCTGCATGTTTTATACTGTCCGCCCTGACAAATCGTGTCTTATGATCTTTAGCGGTTTTCAGAGTGAAGTCGTCTGTGACCATTCGATCTGAAGAAAATGTATTGCGTAGGTGTTTGAACAGCAGACGACTCATCCCGGTAGCCATTTGTGTGGAAAGGGGTTTACCCAATAGCTTGGAACGTTCAAGCCCAAACATGACCGCTGCTGATAAATTTAAATTTTTTATAATGCCGTTGTTATCCAGCGTCAAATAACCCACAGGAGCGAAATCGTAGATTTCAGCATATCGATCACGGGTGACTTCCAACTCACGCTGTGACTCTATCAAGTCACGATTCTGGATCTCAAGTTCAATTTTGTGGAGTTGCAGATCATGCAGAAGATGTTCTCTATTTGTATCCTTTTCAAGAGACAGCAGAGCCTCAGATTGACCGAGCATTTTTTCAAGCTCGACTCGGCTGAGGTTACTATATCTGCTCATGAAGACACTCCATAGATTATTTGCTAATCAATCGCTCAGTTGTAGATAGGGCAACCGGCTTTCCTTGTTCATCCAAGAGGGCGCTGGCAATTATCCAGATACTCTGCACGTTTCCCTCTTTGGTAACTCTTTCTAACTGCAAAGGTTCGACACTTTTTCCCTCGCGAATGTCCATTAACATCTGTTTTAGCGTCTCCTGTCCACTTTCCGGGACAATCTGCATGATATTCAGTTTGAGAGCTTCCTTCTCAGTATAGCCATACAGGGCCTCGGCGGCAGGATTCCAGGCCTGAATATTCCCATCCAGATCCTGAACCATAATGGCGTCATTCGAATTGCTGACAACAGTAGCCAAACGCCTTTCACGGGCCAAAGATTTTTTAATTCTATCGATATCTTTTACCGCACTGATATCGATAAAAGTAATCACTGCGCCATCGATACGATTATCCAGGGTCTTATAGGGACGTATGCGCACAGAGTACCAATGGCCCTGATTATCCTGAATTTCCATTGTCTTGGTGATCATCGAATCGATCACCTGAAGAACCTCCGATTCCAGATTGGTAATCTCGATATTTGGTTTGATATTGCCGATAGGTCTGCCCACATCCGTCTCAATAAGGTTAAGCAGCTTCTCTGTTGCCTGGGTAAACTGGCGTATACGCAGATCGGATCCCAGCATCAGGATCGGTAGATTGACACTGGCCAGCAGATTAGTGAGATCGTCGTTAGTGCGGGCCAGCTCCTCATTGCGGTTTTCCAACTCCTCGTTGACTGTGGACAACTCTTCATTGGCGGATTGCAACTCCTCCTTTGCGGTCTCCATCTCCTCGTTGGTGCTCTGTAACTCCTCGTTGGTGGACTGAATCTCCTCATTCGCAGAGCGCAACTCCTCGTTGGTGCCCTCCTGTTCCTCCACGATGGACTGCATGTACTCCCTGGTAGTGATGACTTCACGTTCCAGTTCGTCATTACGTGTCGAAATGGTTTCCAAAGAGTCACTGTCCGCCTCTCCCGCCCCGTCATCTGTTCTCAGCTCTTTCGAGGTTGTGAGATTGGGCTCGAACATCACCAGTAGATTATCCTCACCCCGTATAGCCCCACCCAGTGACAATACCTGGATATCCACACGCTGCGTCTCACCATCGACTCTCAAACGAACCTTATCCTTACGCACATTGCCGCCCTCTTTGGTGACGCTATGGATAGCGGCACGCAACTCGACAATCAGATCTGGATGGGCGATTTTATATAGATTCAGGGAAGCAACCCCATTTGAGGGCTCTATGTAGGGCCAGGTGCGTCCGAAGAATCGGACAACAATTTGGTTTGAGTTGACAATGATACCGGGGGGAACATAGGTATTCAGCAGCAACCGGTCAGCTTCTCTTTCAAGATCGTAGATTATTTCATTGTCTTTATTACCCAGAGGTATCTCGACAGAGACCGGATTATGATTTGTGCGGAACACAATATCATTGTTGAGATGTGTGGCTACGGATTTCTTCTGATATATCTTTGCCTTCTTATCTTTCAGGGCATACAAATCAGCCTGACTGCCGATGGTTTCCGAAGTACCAAGCATCAGGAATCCATCTGGCTGCAACGCGTAGTGAAATACCTGTAAAACTTTCTTCTGCAAGGTACTCCCCAGATATATCAGCAGGTTTCTGCAACTCATCAGGTCGAGACGTGAAAATGGCGGATCCTTAATCACATTGTGTACCGCAAACACACACATATCACGTATCTGCTTATTGACCTGATAACCACCGGGGGCTTTGTGGAAGTAACGTTTCAGGCGAACTTGTGAGATCTCATCCTCGATAATCTCAGGATAGAGTCCACTACGTGCTTGTTCGATGGCAGTTTCGTCAATATCACTGCCAAATATCTGGATGGGATAGCTACTGACCCGATCACCAAGATACTCAATGAGCGCGATCGCAATCGAGTAGGCTTCCTGACCTGTTGAGCATCCGGGCACCCAGATCCGTATTGATGCATCTGCGGGGCGGTTTTCCACCAGCTTTGGAAAGACGATAGTTTTTAATACTTCGAAACTCGAGGGATCACGAAAAAAGGCGGTTACATTAATCAAAATATCCTGGAACAAAGCATCTAATTCTTGCGGCTCCTTCTGTAATAGTGCGATATAGTGAGCAACCCGATCGATTTTGTGTAGCAGCATCCGCCTGTTTATACGTCGCTTAAGCGTTGTAGATTTATAGTAGGAGAAGTCGTTACCGGTGCGAGCGCGGAGTAAAATGAATATTTTATTCAACTGCTCCGGTGTGGCAGCTAGAATCTCCTCAACCTTAGCTACAGTATGGCCGGGGCGTAGAGATGAATGAGTAGCAATCCGCACCAACTCCCTGGCAATCTCTGCAGGAGTCAAAACAAAATCGATACAACCGGCAGCCACCGCATTACTCGGCATACCATCATACTCCGCGCTCTCACTATCCTGCGCAAAGGTGATGCCGCCAGCCTCCTTGATAGCGCGGCAACCCAAAGTACCATCAGATGCAGTTCCCGATAGCACAACCCCGACGGCATTAGACCCCCGATCCTCCGCCAGACTCTGAAAAAAAACATCAGCAGGATTGTAATGTCTTTTATTATCAATTTTTGGCAGGAAATTGAGACTGTTATGCAGCAAGATCAATTGCTCGTTAGGCGGAATGACATAGACATGATCCTGTAACATGATCATGCCGTCGGTGATCTCTTCAACCGGTAGGGGGCAATCCTTGCTGAGTATTTCAGAAAGGATCGATTTGTAGTTGGGATCCAGATGCTGAATCAGTACAAAACCTAATCCCGTATTGGTAGGCAGATGGGAAAGAAGCGCTTTGAAAGCCTTCAGCCCGCCAGCTGACGCAGCGATGCCAACAACAGGTATATCCTCATGAATTTCTGTTATTTTCTCGCCGCTTGGCTTGCTCGACTGCCTCTTTTTTCGGGAAGCGGTCTGGGTGCCACTTTTAGATTTCTTACTACTGGTCATGAATGGTGATCCCATAAATACTGATAAAATAGATCAATCGGTAATCTATCAGATTTAAAGTCATCAGGTAATTATCTAGGTTGTCCCTGTATGGAAAGGCAAAACCGCTACCTGAATCTTCTGTTATTCCGCCTGCAGTCTCCCTCAAGAGGGCGTCCCAAAAGCCGCCAGCTGCAAGTCATATACGGGGCACAAAAATATAGGGTGCTGCCTGCCGCACCATGCTGAAATACTGAGTGAAGTTAGTGAGACATAAGTGACTTGAACTAATTAGATAATTGATGAACCCTATACTACTGAGTCTAGATAATAGATATCAGTACGTCTATTTAGCCAAGTCACTGACACATCTATGGTTATTTTCCTAGTCAGAATCACAGCTCGAAGAAGCGGAGTGCCATCTGCGAATCTGCTGCGGGATTTACCTGGAAATGTCGGATGGCGCTCCGCTTATCCGACCTACATGGGATATCTGTTCACTGGGGGGTGATGTTAATCATAAACAATTATCACTTTTTACCTTTGCCTCTTTGCGAGAGATTTAATTGTGATGAATAAATTCAGGAGACTACACTAGTTATTCCCAACCAGTTATAAGTAGGATTAAGCACTATTCAATTGATGCCATGATCAATTCAGCAATATCGGTAGTTAATGAACAGTACAAACCATACAAGGATCGAATGAACGGACAATGTGCTGTACTGAAACAGGATCTCTCTCCCCTGCCCTGAGGCGAGCGCCCTGCAGAGCCAGCTCGAGGGCACCGGGTTGGCCAGTCGCATCACGGGGTGAAAAATTCCAGGTAGTTGGGGCGACAATCTGGTAATTAAGAATATGTCCGTGCCTGATCTTTATCCAGTGACCCAGACTTCCTCGGGCAGCTTCCACCAAGCCAGACCCTTGGGCTTCCTGAGGTAAGCTGGCGTGATTACAGAAAGGCTCTTTTGGTTGGATCTCCCTGACCCATGATTCCATCAACATCACGACCCGTGCTATCTCCAACAGTCTGGCGATTACTCGGTTTCGCACATTTCCGCCGCTTTGGGAGACCAGGTTCCTGATCAGTGGATGACCATCCACTTGCTGACGAGCCAAGGCACCGACCTCTACAACACGGCCATCCAGCCTAGGAGCCTTACACCAGGTATAAGCCTCTGGAACATCCGCATCGGGTAGAGTAATACCATCGAAGGGATGCCTGGGTGCAGTCTGATACTTCATCCAGCTGTGGCTGATATCCTCGGTAATCAGCGAGGTATCGAGAGGCATCTCCTGCTCGTCCCAGACACCTTGACGAAAGCTGTGCTTACCATACAACTGATAAGCCCCATAACTCATAAAGCGGTCACTGGCCCTTCCAAGTTGATCCAATTTGAGTTGGCTTGCCACTTCAAGAAACAGTCTGAAATCGCTGTGATCAACCGGATGACCGGCTATCCACTCCTGGAGTGCGTCTGCGGAACATAGGGAGTCGATTCTCTCCAGAGTGTCACCAAATAGCCTGGTCTCAAGAAAACGACGGAAACCGAACAGTATCGTCTGTAGTCTCGCCTTCTCCTGCATCTCAATTGAGCGACTGACGCCACCAGGCTGTATCGCCAAACTATGAGGCCACTTGCCAGCCATCAACCCCATCAGATGCATAAATTGGGCACGAGCTGCCAGCATCTCAGGGGCAGCTGTGCCGGTTTGCGCCCGGAACCGTTCTGTAATGGTGGGATACCAGGCTTCACTACTGTAGGTCTCGCGGGCAAAATCGGGCATAAAAAAGAGGTAGAAATGGGTCAGGTGGTCCGCCACATTTTCATTCGCCAGAATCAGGTTAATGGATAAATCGCCGTTTGATGGCATGACAACCCCTGACAATTCAGACAGGGCGCGGGCGGCCGCAACGGATTGGGATACGGAACAGATACCGCAGATCCTTGGGGTATATACCAGTGCATCACCAGGCTCTTTACCTTGTAAGATCTGTTCAAAACCTCGATAGAGGGATGAGGAGACCTGTGCTGAGATGACCTGTTCTTTTTCGATCTCAAGCTCGACTTCCAGATCCCCTTCCACCCGATTGAAGGGCCCGACAATGCGTCGACTCATGATTTGTCACCCAGTTTGCGGCTCGGAGCTACACGAATATGGTCTGCCACAGCATTCTCTTTAAGACGTTTTGGGGTAGCGGCTTTGGCCAGTGAGGCCAGAGCAACGAACCAGGCCTTGGGCATATCTGTCGGCAACCCAACCGGTATGCCTGCAATTTTTGGTGTCTTGGTAAAGGGATGACCCGGCTCTTCAAAGCCTGGTGCGGTACAGTTGATACAGGCATACCCCCCCCTTAAACAGGAACCTTCACCATTCCACAATCGTGTATTGCAGTCGGCATGAGCCTGGGTGCCGAGACAACCCATGTGCTCCATCATACAGCCCAGGTCAGAAGACTTTTCAGCGCTGGCTTTATATTCATAGTACTCATTGCGAGGACAACCGTGGTGAACCAGATGATCCGCATAGCTTCGGGGGCGACCCCAGCGATCAAGGTGTTCATGCTTCAGTTCACCAAAAGCGATCTGTACCAGGGTTTCGCTAACCCAGTTGGGATGTACCGGACAACCTGCAATATTGATAACCGGCAGACCTTCCTGGTCGGTGAACTGTTTACCCAATAAGCCCCCTTCAATACTCTCGTCGTACTGGAGACCGCAGGATTCACTGGGATTAGTGCCGGCTGCAGTGATGCCACCATAGGCGGCACAACTACCTACAGCGACGACATGACGCGCCACCCGGGCAAGCTTTTCAATCCAATTCATCATCGGTTGACCGGTACCAGCCAGCCGATGAAATTTACCACTGCCATTTGGGCCACACACTACCGAGCCTTCAAGACAGAGTAGATCAAGAGGCACCTCTCCATCGAGGATAGTTTGTAACAGATCAACTAGTTCGCTACCAGAAGCTTCACTGATTGAGGGGTGCCAAAGCAGATTGATTCCAGCACTCTCAAGTGTCGTGAAAATATCGGGCGCCTCGGCACAAAGCAGAGACAGGGTGCAGCCACCGCATCCCCCGGATTGCAACCAGAGCAGATTCAATGGCTGGTGTTCAGCATCAGCCATCATCCACTCCATTCAGTGGTAACTTAAGGGTAAAGATGGCGCCGCCTTGGGGATGATTTCCTGCCATGAGATCCCCCCCCATATCTCTTGCCAAACCATAGCTGATGTAGAGTCCAAGACCTGTTCCCTTGCCGACTGCTTTAGTGGTAAAGAATGGGTCAAATATCTTTTTCAGATCCTGCTTGGGGATACCCGTACCTTCATCTTTAACACTGACCAATGCACTCTCTTTATCCTTAACACATCGAATCGTCAGTCTTGGTTTCTGCTCGCCCTCCATGACATCTATGGCATTCTGCAATAGATTGATGAGGATCTGGTGAACCTGTCCCTGACGTCCGGTAATTTGTAATTCGCCTCTTAAGTCACACTCAACTTCCAGCTGCTCCCGTGCTGCCTTCACGACCCAATGGATGGCAGTATTAATCACTTGATGCAGGTCGAAGGATTCCGCCTGCTCTTTTTGCACGCCGGAGTAGCGTCGTAGGTCGAGTACAATATTACTGATCCGTTCTGCACCTTCCATAGTGCCTTCGATCAATGGCCCCATGTCCGATTCAATACGATCGATGCGATGATTCTCACGGAGTTTTTGATGAAGTTCAGGTTGTAGGTGATCACCCACTTCCGACAGATAGCCATTAATCCTTTCAGCATAACGTTTCAGGGCGTGCATATTACCAAACACAACACTGATTGGATTGTTCAGCTCATGGGCGACCCCGGCCACCAGGCGACCGAGTGAAGCCATCTTTTCAGAATGTACCAACTGCTCCTGAGTCTGTTTCAAATCGCCATGAGCCTTGTTGAGCTTCTCATAGGCTCGGCGCAGTTCTCCAACGGGCCGGCCAATCAACACCATCCCCATAAGACGTCCTTTAACGTCATAACGGGAGGAACAGTTCATCGCCAGTGGCATGGAGCCCCCTTCCAGGGTTTGCAGGCTCACTTCACAATCAACAATCGCATCACTGCCTAATTTTTCTGCAAACCCGCCAACAAGGGATTGCGACTCAGAACCGAAAAGCTCAACAAAAGATCGTTGCAGCCACTCACTTTCGGGTTTCCCGGTAAGATCCTCCAGTGCCTGATTCACTTGCAGGATACGTCCCTGTACATCACATACAATCAGTATCTCTGTCATCGACTCAAGCACACTGCGTATAAACTGTTGAGTCTCTTCAAGCTCTGCGTTCTTCTGCTCCAACTCCACTTGATAATGAACCAGGTCAGCATAAACCTTATCCATCTTCTGAATCACATCGATCCAGGCATTCTCAGTGGTCTCTGAAAACTCCAGTGAGGTTTCGATGCCAACCCTGTCGATCAGGCTGGTAGTTGAATGGGATTTAGCTTCAGCCATAACTGCTCCTTGTTTTCAGGCAAACAAATACAATCGAATGAGTGTAGTTACAAACGTCATGCGGTGTATCCACTCAATGAGATAAATTTATTTGTCATGGTACATGCTCCGATAGTCGTTGCGGCAGGCCGCACCCTACGATTTTTTCCCGTGCAGGTTGAGATATTACACATCAACTTACTGGGGGGTGTTAACCCACCATATTTTCATCATCCCGAAGCTGTTCGATCTTCTCCAGTCCATATCGCTCCAGCTTGTTACGCAGTCCAACACGTGAGAGTCCCATCTCTTTCGCTGCCTGGCTCTTATTCCAACGATTTCGAATCAGGCACTCTTTAAGTATACGAGCCTCCAAAGATTCAACCCGCTCCTTGAGAGATCCTTGCAGTTCACCCATCATCAGCATATCCGCTTCATCCTCTTCAGGTGCGGCTCTCAACACTCTGGGTGAGAGTAGATCTGCGCCAAGCAAATCACTCTCCCCCATCACTAACATATGCCGGATCTCGTTCTGCAACTCCCTCACATTACCCGGCCAATGGTAGGCTTGCATGCAAGCCAGAGTTTCAGTGGTAAATCCCTCAACCTGTTTACCCAACTGTTTGATTGAGGCCTCAAGGATATTGTTGGCGATCAATGGAATATCCATCTTACGATCACGCAGTGCCGGCAGTTGTATAGTCACTGCGGCCAGCCGGTAATAGAGATCTTCCCGAAAGCGCCCCTCTCTCACCTCTTGCTCCAAATCCCGATTGGTCGCTGCAATGATGCGTACATCAACCTGTCGAGTCTGACTGCATCCCAGGGGACGTATCTCACCCTCTTGCAACACCCGCAGCAACTTCACCTGAAATGCAGGAGAGACTTCCCCCACTTCATCGAGAAACACAGTGCCGCCATTGGCCCGCTCAAACAGTCCGGCCCGATCCTCAACAGCACCGGTAAAGGCACCTCGTTTATATCCAAACAATTCACTCTCAAGCAGCTCATCGGGTAGTGCACCACAATTTTCCACAACAAAGGGTTGTTGCCAACGGTTGCTGTTGTAGTGCAACGCACGGGCGGCCAACTCCTTACCTGTTCCGGACTCACCGGTCAGCAACACAGAGATGTCATAAGGTGACACTCTTCGTATCTTCTCGCAGACCTGATTCATGCAGCTTTGGGAGCTGCGTACTATCTGGTCATCACAGCTGTAATCCTCCCGCAGTCGCCGACTTTTATTATCCATCAATGATTGCAGACGACTGGGGGACATCTTCAACTCAACACTAAGAACTTCATTCTTACGCTGTAACTCAAACAGTTCCGCTGCATTCTTCAACAGTAAAACCAGACTATCCGGATGCCAGGGTTTGGTAACGAATTGGTAGATACCCGCTTCATTTACGGCACTGATGATATCTTCTGAATCGGTATAACCAGAGATGATCATGCGAATCACATCGGGCCATTGTTCTCGAACCTGTTTTAGAAACTCCACGCCGGTCATATCGGGCATACGCTGATCACAGAGAATGATCTGCACCCATTTACCCTGCAGGATCAGTCTGGCCTGTTCGACATTCTGAGCAGTTTGAATATCGAAGTCGTCCTCAAGGATTCTCTCCAGAGTCTCCAAACTGCGTACCTCATCGTCCACAATCAATACTGTAGGGCGGGCACTCATGATGCATACTTCCAGATTGTGTCGGTACGACGATGTTGCGCGATCGTCAGTGGCGTGCGGGACTTGGCAACCTTGTGCACAAAGTTGTAGCGAGCAATATGGTAGCTTGGATCAAAGCCGTAGAAATTACGTTTCATCTGTTCCAGTTCCTCTTCCCTGTATCTAGACAGGGGTTTTTGATGCTCATCCGCATTGCGGCGCGCATTCTTATAATGTAGACGCTTTGCAAACGCCGGTGCGCCGATCATCGACACTGCAAGGCGTTTGACATGAGAAATAAATAACTGACTGCTGCGGTCTATGACTCGATCGACCAACTGTAACTCTGCCGCCTGAGGCACGCCCAACGGCAGACGATTGCTGATGATGGTTGCGGCATGTTCATCTCCGACATAGCGGGGTAGCAGATAACTCCAATATTCAGAGCCGTAGAGATTGCCCATATCCTTGTAGTGGGGATTCAGGATCACACCTTTTCTGGCCCATACCTCATCAGCAGCTCTTGCCAGAAAAACTCCACCGGCACCTGCGTTGCCTTGCAGTGCAGCTATCGTCAAATGACTTTCGGTGGTAACGATTTCAAATGCCAGGTCATCAATGGCATTGATGTTTTCCCAGGAGGCATCTGCCGGACTCTCTGCTGCTTCAATACAGTTGAGATGCATTCCGTTCGACCAGTAGTCCGGCCCGCCAAAAAGGACAATCGCCTTGGTATCACACTGCTTTGCATGACGATAAGCTTCGAGTAACCCCTGACACTGTTTGGTACTCATGGCACCGTTATAGAATGGAAAGTGGAGATAGCCGACTCCGTCAGCCTCTTCATACCAAATCTCCCGGTAGCCTGTCTCCAGGTCGGGTTCGATTTCCGGTAGATTACACACCTCATCCATCAGCAAATGGCTAGCGGGCAGTTTGAAACGATGCTCTCCATGAGAGGCTTTGAGATGCCCGATCCAGACAGCACCATCAATCGTAGCAATACAGATAGCTGCACCGCTTCTGGCAATGACTTCACCGGGTTTACCAGATAGCCTCGACTCTGTTTTGACATCGTAGAGATGGAATGTCTGACCAAAAAGTTCCTGCTTTACCCCTGGCATACCGTCAGCGGAATGGATCTTTTTGATAACCTGATCTGTGGTATCTGAGTGCCAGTCGATATGACGCTCTGTCTGGTGCATCAGCGGTTGCCAATCTCCGCTTGTTGAAGGATCGAGGTGATGTTGGGGTAGTGGCCTGTATTCGCCACCCTGGTAACGATCCACTGCAAGCAACAAAGATTGAACAGCAGCCTCTGTAACTTCATTTCTATAGAGACTACCCTTACTGCCCTGACGCATTTCAAATTCACAACTGGCCCAGATATCGCCACCATCCATTTCACCATTAGCCTGCAGAACAGTTACTCCCCAGCGTGAACGGCCCTGAAGAATTGCCCAGTCCAGGGATGAGGGGCCCCGATCACCGGGAATACCGGGATGCACCACAAGACATACCTGACTACCCCAGATCGATTCCGGAATGGCGCGTTTCAGGAAAGGTGCGACAATCAAATCCGGATTGAAAAGCGAGACTGCCTCTTGTGCTACCACATCGTTGATATCGAACTCAACCGACACCTGATGACCCTGAGTTTCCAGTTCTATAAACAATCTCTGGGTCAGGCTGTTGAAGGCATGAGTTAAAAACAGAATACGCATTGGCACGACCCTGATCAGCAGATTCTTGGAAGTTGTTCACCGGAGAGCCAGTCAACCACCCTACTACCACCAAACAGTGTCTCCATCTGCACGAAGTGGTGAGGGTCATCAGTTACCCGTCCAATAATGGCGCTCTCCTGGCCCAAAGGATCTTCTTGCATCACCGGTAGTAGTCGCTCTGCATCCGCTTCTGAACAGATACAGATCAGCTTACCCTCATTGGCCACGTATAAGGGATCAAGCCCAAGCAGTTCACAAGCTGAAGCAACTGCCGGTTTAACTGGAATATGCTCTTCAAGCAGATGCATACCGACTTGAGATTGACGCGCCAGTTCATTCAATGTCGTGGCCAATCCACCCCGGGTGGGATCACGCAAACAGTGAATATCAGGCGCGGTACCCACCATCTTCTCGACCAATCGGTGTAGAGCAGCAGAGTCAGAGGTTATCGAGGTTTCAAATGTAAGGTTCTCCCGGCTCGACATGATGGTGACCCCGTGATCACCAATGCTGCCATTCACCAGGATCACATCGCCTGCTTTGGCACGATCACCTGAAATAGAGACCCCTTTCGGCACCACCCCAATACCGGTGGTTGTAATGAACACACCGTCGCCCTTTCCCTTTTCAACCACTTTGGTGTCGCCGGTCACAATCGGCACACCGGCTTCACTTGCTGCCTGGCCCATACTGATTACGATGCGTTCCAGGTCGGCGAGAGGAAACCCCTCTTCCAGAATAAAACCGGCTGAGAGATAGCTGGGTCGGGCACCAGACATGGCCACATCATTAATGGTGCCATGAACCGCCAGGGAACCAATATCGCCACCAGGAAAAAACAGCGGTGAAATAACATGACCATCCACACTCATCACCATGCGTCCCTCAGCAACCTCAAAGCTGGCCTGATCATTCGCCTGTCTCAGTAGTTCATTATCAAAATGTTTTAAAAACAACTCTTCAATCAATTGCGCCATTGCCCGCCCACCACTGCCATGGGTCATATCGACCTTGGCGTTACGGGTGTCGAGTCGTAGCGGAAAAGGTTTGACTACCGCGTTCATAGGATCACCTCTGTCAATGATCTGTTCATGCGCTTTTTTGCTCCAGTGTGCCACTCATACGTTACGCCACATTAGGCTGACGAAAACGCCCATAACTCCAATAAGCGGCACAAGCCCCTTCTGAGGAGACCATACAAGAGCCCATTGGATTATCCGGTGTGCAGACCACACCAAACAGCTTGCAGTCGGTAGGTCGTTTAGCACCCCGTAGTATGGCGGGACATTCACACCCTTTGACCTCTTTTGCCTGACTCACTGGAATCTTAAATCGCTCTTCAGCATCAAACGTCTGGTAGTCAGACTTAATGCGTAAGGCACTGTAGGGCACCATCCCCAAACCACGCCATTCAAAACTGCGACGAAGTTCGAATACATCGGCAACCAGCTTTTGTGCTTTCTGATTACCTTCGCGAGTCACCACCCTGGTATATTCATTTTCCACTTCAAAACGCCCCTGATTCAGTTGACGAATGAGCATCAATGCAGACTGCATGACATCCAGGGGTTCGAATCCTGCAATCACAACCGGCCGCTGAAACTCTTCGGCAAAAAACTCATAGGGACGACTGCCGATCACAGAACTGACATGGGAGGGACCAAAGAAACCGTGAATGGAGACAGAGCCAATCTCTCGTACTTCAGGCGATTCAAGAATGTTCTGTATTGCTGCCGGAGTCAGAACATGGTTACAAAACAGGCTGAAATTCTTCAGCCCCTCTTGCTTTGCCTGCTTTAGTGCAACAGCACTGGGAGGTGTCGTAGTCTCAAAACCAATTGCCAGAAAGACAACTTCCCGTTCGGGATTTTCCCGTGCAATCTTTAGAGCATCCTGAGTTGAATAGACCATCCGCACATCACCACCAGCGGCTTTCACCTTGATCAGGCTGTTACGTCCACTTGCAGGTACTCGCAGCAAGTCGCCATAGGTGCAGAGGATCACATCTTCAGCTTCAACCAGATGAATTGCGTTATCGATACGCCCCACAGGAAGCACACAGACTGGACAACCTGGCCCATGTACAAAACGCACATTCTCCGGCATCAAATCCTGTACCCCATAACGAAAAATCGCATGGGTATGGCCGCCACAGAACTCCATCAAATTGTAGTCTCTGTCTGGTTTGACCTCTTGCCCGATCGCTGCGGCTAACTGTTTCGCCAGTTTATGCTGCCGAAACTCATCTACATATTTCATGGTGTCACCCCGGCCTGCGCAAACAGTTCCAGAGTCCGCTGCGCCTCTTCCTCGCTGACCTTATTGAGTGCATAACCTACATGAATCAATACAAAATCATCCACGCTTACGTCATCTACCAACGCCAGGGAGACCGCCTTCTTAACTTCACCCAGCGCTACGGTTGCGTTATCCCCAGATTCATCAATGGCGACAACTTTTGCCGGTATGGCCAGACACATGTTTAATCACTCCTGATATTTTGGTGTGGAGAGGTGCGGCAGGCCACACCCTACATTTTTCAGAAAGATGTTTTGGTGGGTCACAGTTACTATGCCGTTTTCGACGGATAGCCAATCAAAGCTGTCTGCCGCGTAGCTGCTATCCACTGATACCAGGCATCCATTCCCTCGCCTGTTGTCGCCGAAACCTGAAGAATACGTATGCGGGGATTGACTTGTTGTGCATAGCCAATACAACGATCAACATCAAAGTCGAGATGCGGCAACAGATCAATTTTGTTTAGCAGCATCAGGTCAGCGGCATGAAACATATCGGGATACTTGATTGGCTTGTCTTCCCCTTCAGTCACTGAAAGTATTGCCACCTTGTGTGCCTCGCCAAGATCAAAGGCAGCGGGACAAACCAGATTACCTACGTTTTCTATAAACAGAAGACTGGTATCTTCCGGCTGCAGGCTCTGCAAAGCATGCCCAACCATGTGACCATCCAGATGACAACCTTTACCGGTGTTGATCTGTATCGCCTTGGCACCGGTTGCACGAATACGCTCTGCATCATTGGCAGTCTGTTGATCGCCCTCAATAACAGAGATGGCATGCTCAGCCTGCATGTCCTCAATCGTTTGTGCCAGCAGTGTTGTCTTACCCGAACCAGGACTGGAGACCAGGTTCAAAACATGAATCCCATGCTCACTGAAATAGCGTCTATTCTCTGCAGCGTATTGATTGTTCTTACCGAGAATATCTTGCTCGATCTGAACCATACGCGCCTGAGTCATACCTGGGGCATGGGCATGGGCAGCTCCCTGACCATAGTCGTGGGTATGCTCGTGTGAATGATCATGATCATGCTTATGTTCATGACCATGTATTGTTGTTTCACCTTCACTGCAACCGCAGACTGTACACATCACTGATTACCTCTATTTTATCTTCATCTCACCTAACGTAGAGTGGATAAGCGTTCGCCCATCCAACCTACCGGCCTAGCCTTTTGGTAAATTACCTTTAATAATTGAGAGCATTGAGTTAAGAGCCACACCCTAATCAACTTCAAGTTCTTTAACCCGCATCTCGTCGCCCCCCGTGACCTGAAGTTGAAAACTGCCACATTCAGGACAGGCATCAAATCGTGCCGAGACTTCAACACTTTTTGCACAGGGCATGCACCAGGCTTCACCTGGGATATCAATAATTTCCAAAGTCGCCCCATCAGCCAGAGAGCCTTTCATCACCGCTTCAAACCCAAACCGCATTGCATCAATTTCAACACCGGACAGTGCGCCAATCTCCAGGTAAACTCTCTTCACCTTACTGAAACCCTGACTCACCGCATTCTCTTCAAGTATCTGCAGCACACCTTCACATAACGACATCTCATGCATCAGCCAATCTCCAGACTAAATCCGACACAAGGATCAACTGCATTGATTAAGAGTTCTGCTTGTTGTTTCATCACAGATTCACGTTCTATCGAAAGGCGCTTCAAGCCACGAGCCACTACCCCTAACGGATGAAAATTCCACTCAGTGGGGGCAAGAATCTGATAACTTGAGACGACACCATCCTGCACCACCACCCGATGAAAAAGCCGTCCTCTCGCCGCTTCAACTTCACCAATGCCCTGCTGCGAGATGCCTGCATCATGCTTTTGTTCACTTATGTCATACTCTGCCTTCAATGCATTCAGCTGTCTCTCGAGAGAACCGGGTAGAGAGGCCAGCTCGAGTAACCTGGCCACCATTCGGGTGTATACCCCGTTACCATACTCCTGCATCAGTTGCTGTAGCATTGGATGGCTGTTCTGTCGTGTCAAAGGGCCAGTCTCATACACCTGACCACCCCACTCCGGAGTTGCTATAAAGGCATCAGCATCAGACTGTGAAAGACGCTGAGACATTGCATAATGATCGATCTCGGGTAGTGGCAGTGCTTCACCGTCACCTACCCTGGCCATTGAACCGTCGCGCATCTTTCTAAGTAATTGTGCTGCATCTGTCTCTGTTATATCGAGCCAATGATTTAATGCTTGTGTGTCTTCTATTTCATACCAGACAGTGGCATTCAGGCCAAACACACTCTGGGAGGAAATATTGGTAATTCGTCTGATAATCGATTCAATCCCTGTTGAATCAAATGCCATAACCGGTTTCATCCTAAAGCTGTCACCTTCAGGAAAGCAGGCCATTTTTGAATCATTAATCAAGCTCGCAAGAGATGACGCAAGATCACGGTCAAGTCTACCGCCAGCTGAGGTGGACCAGTCGGTGAGGATGCGCCAAAGATGCTCCCGTGCCATCTCTATATTAACCAACATCTGCTCTAGCAAAGCAGTTTTAGAGCTGATATCCAAACGACTCGCCAGACGGCAAGCTTTAACTGCTGCTGCAGATTGAGCAGTACCACAAACGCTATAGAGCATTGGAATCATCGTGAGTAATTCATCAACCGTTTTTCCATTGAATAGACGTGTTAGCTGCAGAGGTCGGGTTGACTTAATCTCAACCTGACTCACATGATCTTCCTTGCATTGGAGTGTTATCCTTAGTTCACCTTCAATACTCACTGCTCTGAATCCTGATCGATAGCGCGACCTAACAGTTCACGACGAGTCAGTGGTTGCTGCAAGCGTTTACTGATTCCTGGTGATTGATCCTCACTCGCGGTATCAGTATTCGTTTCTGCCTCTTCTACTGTCTCACCCTGCCAACGCCGGGTAATTTCACTTTCACGTGTGGAAAGCCCATCATGATTTTTCTCATCCATTAACCCGAGCATCACCTGCTCGGCGGTTTCCACAGCTGTTTCCTGATCAGCGAATTCAAACACCGGTGAAAATAGTGAGCACATTTGATAACGTCCGATGCCCTCCTCTTCGCCGAGAATAAACTCATAGGGCCCGGAGGGAAGATGATGCAACTCCTTTTCACCAAGTTGACGATCTTTCCAACTATCCCCTTCATGGGGTATCAACATTAAATTCATAAACCAGGGTGTGATCAACACCCCCAGACAATGATTGTTCCATTCGCAAAAACCCACAGCTTTTACCTGCAACGCTGAATTCAGTAACGGCAGTCCTTGCATACGCTGCGTCTCAATCTCGCGAAACTGCTGTTCCAGGCCTTCAATCAAATAGGCCGGGCAGATCATGCGTCATCCCTCAACACCATAAACTCCTGCTTTTTACCGTCACAATTGGGACAACTCCAGTGATCAGGCAGTTGAGAAAATGGTGTCCCAGGCGGAATCTGCCAATACTCATCACCCTCTGCAGGATCATAGACATGCCAGCAGATCTTGCACTCCAGGCGGCAGGCGTCATCCAGCTTGCTGTTATCACCACCATAGGAACCACCAAAGAAGTCAGGGTTCACAGGTAGGCCTCAAGAATCTCACCGAGACGCTCGGCGCTGTCTTGAATATCTTCATGAGCAGCAGCGGCCACAGTGGGGGTCGCCCCGATTTCAATCGTATTCAGGATATTTTTATCCTGAGAGTTGAAATATTGCACCCACCAGACATTTTCCACTTTTGTACTGCTGATACGACAATTTCCATAACCCCTGGAGAGAATGGTCAACGGTCCTTCACCCAGATTGTTGATCAAAAACTGTAGATCCTCTTCGGTCTGTGGCAGCAGTGTCAGATTGATTACATGACTCTCCCGGCCAGGCCGATACTCAGCAACTTTGTCGTTGATCTCAGCAACCAAAGGCGGCGCATTGATAACCCCGTTGGGTATTGCATCTCGCTGGGTCTCAACACGATGAGAAGCATGTTTGAAGACATGACGTTGACATAGCTTGGGTACATAGGCCACTTCGATGGTATCCGATATCCGTTCACCTGATTGGTCGAAATATCTGACCCGCCAAAGCCCAGCCATCACCGATTCCTGTATCCGCGCACTGCAATCAGGCGAGCTATAGACCATGCTCACTTCACCTTCTCCAAGCACCTGGTCGACCAGCTCACTATTTGCAGGATCAAGGTGAGTAATATCGACACTCTCTGGTTGCACGGTTCTCAATCCGGCTTGTAGTTTCACTACTTCATCAAGTTTCCTGAGTATGGACATACCCTCTTGTAAACCATCCAAATCCTCAGCATCTGGTATCTCCGGCATGCTGAAGGTGGTCATTTCAGAAGGCAATTCAAGGATATCAATACTTGAACCATCCTCCTCCTCTGGTTGTGAACCAGGGCCACTGACAGTGACAGGAATATTAATTTCATTCATGGTGGTTGTCCCGGGTTAATGACTACAGGAATCTGCGCTCACTACAGGGATACCGATCGGTTTTATCCCAGCAGGCTCAGCATTCAGAAGGCGCTCAATTTCAGACAGATAGACATCCCAGTCCTGCATACGTGAGATGGCACCGACATAGTCACCATCCTTGAGCATAACCAGTGCCGGCCAACCATCGAAAGGGAAGCGGGCATGAAGCTGATGTTCAGATGACCGATCGACCAAGCCAACTTGAAATCGATCAACAAAAGCATCCATCAACAGGGGCAACACAACAGCCACATCGTTACTCTCAGGAAATTGCACAGGGTTCTCTGTAAAGAACAACAACGTATTTCTCTGATTCCGCGTTAAGCTATCAAGGGATTGCTCGTCGACAACAGCAATACCTCTCTGCTCTATGAGTTGATTGATCAAGGCTGAAGCCATGCTGATCTCCTGTAATTAGGACCTGTTACGAATATCACTGGTATTCGAGAATTTAATTCAAAATCATGAATGTGTGAGGATGACTCACTCTTTCTGGTGGGGCATGGCCCCACCCTACCTACACTTTCGAAGCGTAGGGTGGGGCCATGCCCCACCAGGTCTCGATGGTTAAGCTAACTCCATTCCATCTTCAATTTAACGGACCTGGCACCACTACTGTTTGGACCTAAGATGTTCAGGCAGTTGGGGTTCCCTATCCACCAGGTCAGCAAACATATGGCCAACCTCTGTTTCACCCTGTAACGCCATATCAAGCGCAAGCAAGGCCTGACGTATCTGATCAGCACGCTGCTCACTCAAAACTTCTCTGGCGCTATCCAGAAACACCAGCAACCAACTGCCTGGCTGTTGATCACCTACAAGCAGGGTATCCACCATTCGGCTTTCGCCCATACCTTCACAGAGGGCATAAGTACCTTCGCAAGAGACCACCTGCATGGGAATACCGATACACACTATTTCGACCCACCGTTTCTGTATTTATCCAGATGCGCATCGACCCCGACACTGACTGCCTCCCCATCCAGGGCGGCAGGACGATAGGTCACACAAAATGCATCGGAATCCAACACTCTGGCATCCCCTGCCCGACAGGCATCGACCTCCGAGGGACGCTCAGCTTCATAGAGATGAATATCGGATATTGCACCTTGAATTCGGGTATCGGGAGAGAGAGGGACTTCCCGGCGTTTTGCATAAACACCAAAACCCTCCAGGTACTCTAAAGCCAGATCTATAGCCGGATCTATTTGCGCTTTTACCTCCGGTTGCAGACTGCCACCGAAATCCTCCAGTAAGGCGGGCTGTACCCCGACCAGCAACAGATGTTGAGGATAGTCACCCAGCATCTCAGCCATCGCCAAAACCTCTTGAAAACCGGTCTGATGCAAGCTGACCTTTTTTGCACCAAGAAACTTCGGCACTTGGTCACCTTCTACCCGTTTTAAAGTACCGCCGGGCAGGCCGTAATCCACAGCATCGAACACCACCAGTACATCCGCCTCGCGAATATGCTGCACCAGGTAGATGCCCTGGGTTCCTCCATCCAACAAGCGGACATTGGAAGGAAATGAAAAGGTTCGTTGCAGGCTCTCCAGGGCACGCACACCAAACCCCTCGTCAGCCCAAAGCAGATTACCGATACCGAGAATCAATACTGAAGGTTGGTCACTCATTGGCAGGCTCTGTGTTGAGAGTTCAAGTTATCAAGCATGGTTTGCAAACCACGCGCCAACCTACCGGATTGAGTCTTAATATTTGTTTTTATTAGGTTTTTTATGCTGATCACAAACCATCAAGAGAATCGAATGGATAGTTGTGTTGCAAGTTTGGGACATTATGATCACTTACTTACCACCGCATATGCATAAGCATTACTTTTGTCAGGTTTTTTAGCTGATCCTGGAAAAAAGTGATCAGCTGATAATCACTTACACTATAAATGGTTTTATTGTTAATCAGGGGGGGCAGAAAAAACATCAATAGACAGATGGTGCGACTGGATACCCCCATTCCAGCAAGCTTGGAAGGTGCTGTAAAAAGCAAGAATAGCCAGAAAGAGACAATAAACAGCCACATCCGCACTCATCTTAATCAACAGCTGAGATATAAAAAAAGCGCGGATACCGCGCTTTATCAAGTGGCGTATCAATTTTATCCATGAATACGCCAGAGGGTGTAATTTGTCTGTTCAGGAACGATCATCTTTGAACATGCGCCATCCACTAATCATGGTACTGATCAGGCTTTGACGTGAAACAATATCTTCCCGAATCGCCACGTAGACGTGAATGATGACAAAAACCACGAGGATCCACATTCCCCAGTGGTGCCACATACGAACATCCTGACTCTGCCCGACCAGAGGAATCAACCATCCGAAAAGCTGATCCTGCCAACTGCCCAGGCCGGTCTGTTCTGCATAGAGAGAGAAGCCGGTTAACACCATTGCGATACCACCCACTGTAATGATGACCACCATGGTGATGTGTGCTAATGGATTGTGCCCTTCATATTTCTTCGGCTCTTTTTCCATAAAGGAGTACCAGCGCACCTCATGCATCAGCTCTTTCCAGAAAGAGAGGCGATAGAATGGCAGATGAAAAAGCTCCCGTGAATGTTCATTACCGACAAAAGCCCAATAAATTCTACCTATAAATCCGACTGTAAATATGTAGGCAGCTGCAAAATGGGCAAATCGCATATAACCCATGAGAAAGTGGTCGCTCGCTTCACCCGGCATCGTGGGCAGGGGATTGGCAATAAAATAACCAGTGACAGCAAGAACCAGAATCGCCAGTGCATTAACCCAATGCCATAGCCTGACTGGGGCTTCGTAGACATAGACAGCAGTGCGTTTGATTGTTGTCTGCATTGGAGTCTCTCCTGAATCGATAATAACGATTTTAAGTTAAGAGCCGGGTATTGGATTTGGTGCGGCAGGGCCGCACCCTACATATTGTTTTCCTGAACTCTTTATCGGTGCGGCAGGCCGCACCCTACATATGTTTGCCTGAACTCTTTATCGGTGCGACAGGCCGCACCCTACACATACTCTTCTTGTAGGGTGCGGCCTGCCGCACCGAAAATGGCGCCAGCGTTTCTCAATTTCGCAGCAACCTGGTGATGGCCATACCACCCAGCACAACGCCAACCAACAACAGTGGCAGTGGATGTTCAGACATCAGATGCATTACCACGGATATGAACTCAGTATCACTATGCTCACCAACATGGGCCAACAGGGGTCCACTTGTCAGCAAACCGCTTAAACCAATCATTACCTTTTTCATCTCTACTCCTAAACAACTTGAAACGAACATTGAATCCAATTCCGATAAACTAACGCACCTTTACTTTAGCCAGTTCCCTACCCTCTTCGCTCATCACATGGGTGGAGCAGGCAAGACAGGGATCGAAGCTATGCAGAGTACGCAGAATCTCAACCGGCTCTTCAGGGCGTTCCACCTTGGTATTCATCAAAGAGGCTTCGAAAGCGCCGATATTGCCTTCGCTATCCCTGGGTGAGCCATTCCATGTGGTGGGCACCACGCATTGATAGTTGTCGATGCGGGTATCCTTGATCTTGATCCAATGTCCCAGAGCCCCACGGGGCGCTTCACTGAAACCGACACCTTTTGCCTCTTTCGGCCAGGTTTCAGGATCCCAGTTGTCAACGTTGGCAGTCGAGGAATCTCCTGCTTTGATATTGGCCATCAGCTTATCCATGAAGTAGCGCATCTTGTCTGCGGCCCAATCGGCTTCCAGTCCTCGTGCCGCTGTACGGCCCAAGGTTGAGAACAGTGCTGTGACCGGTACATCCAGAGTCTTAAGTACAAAATTAATCTGTTCGGTAATCTCTTCATGACCTTGAGCATAACCGACGATGTATCGGGCCAGGGGACCGACTTCCATGGGGTGTCCGCGCCAGCGTGGTGCTTTGATCCAGGAGTACTTTGCGTCTTCGTCAATCTGTTCGATATTGGTTTTTGTTCCCTTGGAATTGGGGCCCAATTCGAAATTGGGTTCGGTAATACCATCCCAGGGATGTAAACCTTTGACCCCATCAGGATAGTTGTACCAGGAGTGCGGTACATACTCCTGAATCTCATCTGGATTGCGTAGATCGACTTCATGCACTTCCTTGAGATTGCCATTGAGGATTGCCCCTCTGGGCATCATCAGGTTGGCAGCAGAGTAGTCGTTAGCCCGATCAGGGATATCGCCGTAACTAAGTACATTGGTGCTCGACAACCCACCACCATAGAGCCAACCTTTATAAAACTGTCCCACCGCGAGAATATCAGGAATGTAGACGTTTTTAATGAACTCCCTGGTGCTGTCGATGATCGAGGAGATCTGGTTCAGGTTGACCATATTCAGAGCACCAACCGATCCGACACCATCCAGATTGATTGGACAGGGTACGCCGCCCACCAACCAGTTGGGATGAGGATCCTTGCCTCCGAAGATGGTTCGTATTTTCATTATCTCCTTCTGAAAATCGAGGGCTTCAAGATAGTGGGTGACGGCCATCAGGTCAGCTTCAGGTGGAAGCAGATAGGCCGGGTTATCCCAATAACCGTTTTTAAAAGGTCCAAGCTGACCGCTCTCAACAAACTTTTTCAGTCTGTTCTGGATATCGCGAAAATATCCTGGTGAGGATTTAGCATGTTTAGGCGAAACCTTTTGCTGTAGTTCTGAGGTCGCCTTCGGGTCCGCTTTAAGTGCGTTGACAGGATTAACCCAATCAAGCGCATGCAGATGGTAGAAGTGAACCAGATGATCATGAGCCTGGAGGGTCAACTGCATGATGTTACGAATGGAGTTGGCGTTCTCAGGTATCTCTATTTTCAACGCATCTTCCACTGCTCGCACAGAGGTCAACGCATGGGTTCCAGTGCAGACTCCACAGATCCGCTGGGTGAAGGCCCAGGCATCACGAGGATCACGACCTTTAAGAATTACTTCCAATCCGCGCCACATGGTACCGGTGGAGACTGCATTGCGGATCACGTTCTCTTCATCCACATTCACTTCACAGCGCATGTGGCCCTCGATGCGGGTTACCGGGTCAACAACAACGCGCTGACCTGAATCATCCAGGTTATAACCGTTAGGCGTGGTCTTGGTGCTCATTGATCACGGTCTCCTTTCTTTTGCGCATTTTTGATGGCAGTTACAGCAGCATGGGCAGCGGCTGTTGCACCGACGATTCCGGCAGCGGCCAAACCAACCTTATCTGCATTGGCCTCAACGCCGAACTGATGGGTATCTGTCACGTGCTGGTAGAAAGAGCCTTTGTCCCAAAATCCATCCTCAGAGCAGCCGATACAGCCATGACCCGCCTGAATCGGAAATGAGAGTCCTCCATTCCAACGAATGGTAGAACAGGCGTTATAGGTGGTCGGACCTTTACACCCCATCTTGTAGAGGCAGTAACCTTTGCGAGCAGAGTCATCATCCCAGGCCTCAACAAACTGACCTGCATCGAAATGAGGACGTCGATAACATTTGTCATGGATACGCTGGCTGTAGAACATTTTTGGGCGTCCCTGACGATCCAGTTCTGGAAACTTTTCGAAGGTAAGAATGTAGGTGACCACAGCCGTCATCACCTCAGCAATCGGTGGACAACCCGGCACTTTGATAATCGGCTTATTGGCCAGACCAGGCACCTTATGTACCGGTGTTGCACGAGTGGGATTCGGGCGGGCCGCCTGTACACAGCCCCAGGATGCACAAGAGCCCCAGGAGATGATTGCTTTACAGTGCTCTGCCGCCATTTTCAGCTGTTCGACAAAAGGCTTGCCGCCAATGATGCAGTACATGCCATCTTCATCGAGAGGCGGATTGCCCTCAACAGCCAGGATAAAGTTACCGTCGTACTTTTCGATGGTCTCTTCAATGATCGCTTCGGCTTCATGCCCTGCGGCAGCCATGATGGTGTCGTCATAATCGAGAGAGATCATCGACAACACCACATCCTTCGCCAGAGGATGGGCCGAGCGGATAAACGACTCGGAGCAACAGGTGCACTCAAGACCATGCAGCCAGATCACCGGGATTCGGGGCTTGGTCTCCATTGCTTCGGCAATGCGTGGCACCACTGCGGGTCCCAACCCCAAGGCGGAGGCCGTCAAACTGCAGAATTTTAAAAAACTACGACGTGTAATCCCCTGCCGCCGCATGACTTGGTAAAAGGTCTCGGTCATCACCCTACTCCTCCAGGTCGATCTATTCAGATATGCGGCTTTATCTTTTTTCCGCACTTTCCTGGAGTGAGCAACAGTTATGCCATTTTTATTTATCTTAGTATTTTCAGTATGTTGAACAAAAGAACAGACAGCGTGCAAAAGTATAAGTGTATGCCAGTAAGTCGCGCGGAGAGTGTGACTGGTAATCTACTTACCAGTCGCTTTGGCGATTATTCAGTGAGAGGACAACCCCATTTCAGGGTCTGCACTGGATTACAGAAACGCTAGAGCAGTGGCCTAAACTGCACAAATAACAACTTTGAAGTACCTCCATATTCACAATAATGAAATGGAATATTTACAATGAATAGCGTTATCATTTCACACTTTATTACATGATATTTCCTAATGACATAAAAATAATTTCCGATCTATTTTATTAACCGGATGAGCTTGTACATACAGCATATGGACAAAGATGTTGTGTTTTACATTTGGATTAAGACTCAATAACAACCTTCAGGGAAACTAATGAAAAAAATAGAGCACACTTTTATCTACCTGGTTTTGATACCCGTTGTCTTGACGTCTGCCTGCGGTGGTGGTGGTGGTGGTGGTGGTGACGATGATGGTCAGGATGGTGGTTCGTCCACAACTTACTCGGTCACAGCTACTGCTGATAGCAACGGCACAATTCTTCCAGCAACTGCTGATGTAGCAAACGGAGAATCCGCAAGCTTTACCATCACACCGGATGCAGGCTTCACTATAGGTACCGTGTCGGGTTGCAACGGTACCTTGACCCAGGATACCTACACGACCGGCCCTGTCAGCCAGAGCTGTACAGTGACTGCAACATTTATCAGCAGTGACACAAGTTTTACTGTCACAGCAACAGCAGGTTCTGGTGGTTCCATCGATCCTACAACAGCGACAGTAACCAGTGGCACCTCGACAAGCTTTAACATCACTCCAGACACAGGCTTCAGTATTAATGGTGTTAGTGGGTGTAACGGCAGTTTGACTGGCAATACCTATACCACAGGTTCTGTGACCCAGGATTGCACTGTTTCAGTCACGTTTACAGACACCGCTGTGCCACCAGATTCCAGTACAGCACTAGACCATCGACCGACTCGCATAGATCTGGACTTTGATAACAATGGTGTTGCTGAAGGTGTAGAGATATATTCCTATGATACCTCTGGGCGACTGAGAGATATGCAATATACCTATACCAACGATTCAGTAGTCGATCAATATTATGACGGCATACTTCACTATGAACAGACAACCAGCTATCAAGAAACTTATAGTTACGACGATCAAGGCCGAATGGACGTGTTTGAAGCCAATAACCTATACAAACCTGGTAGCTCGTTCAGTTTACTCTATGGCGATAGCAGTCGAATAGTATCGGATTATGACTATGTCGGCGACTTACTTGATCAAAACACCCAGACTATCTACAACTCAAGCGGCGCTGTCGTCTCGCGTATCGTTTTCACTTTTGATCATGATGATCAAAACCGGATCTCGGCAATTTATCCGAACAATGACCAAACCATTACGCCACTACCGAGTCCACTGCCTGATTCATACATTACAAAATTTGTCATTGCTTATGACACCATGTCGCGTCCAATAAGCGTGACACATTTCAATGAGTCAGATGTACAGCAGGGACAACAGACTTTCGTTTGGAATGGTGATGAGAAGCTCGAATCCAACACACTTACATTCAGTAATTCCAGTTCCCAAACGGGCTATGCATATACAGCAAGTGGTTGCGTCGATACAGTAACTGATACTTCATTCATCGGGAATGACCCAGTTACACTTGATTCAATACAGACCATAGAGCGTGATGCCAATGGCTATGCAACAGGTGCCCAATATGATGAAAATGGTAACGGAAGTATAGAAATGGTTTCTGAAATCACCACGGAGAACGAGAGTTATATTCCGCCAACGTTTCCCGATGTATTCCCCGACACAGGCATGCTGACTGGAGATTTTTACTGTCATCCGTAACGTCGCTGTATCCATCCCAATTCTGTTCATCAATATAGCGCTAATGATGAATTCACTTAAATTACTAACCAGGCCATAGATATTAATATGGCCTGGTTAGTAAGGGTTATCGTCATTCCGGGCAGCAGGCGGTCTGCGCCGGAATGACCTGGCTCTAGTGATAACTCGCTTATAAGAAAATAAGAGTATCTGACACTTAGGCTGCTTCAGGCATTAAGAGTTGATTAGCTTCTTAGGCGTCTGCTTTTTTTATACTTTCAAAACAAATTATTTTGTTGCCATCAGAATCAGTGTTCACATTTATCCAGATTTTCCTTCGCACCTGGAAGCACCGAAAGTAGAAAAGTGGCAATCAGAATCAATGGTGCAAACAATAACAGCAGCAGTCCGGCGAACATAACCACCTGCTGCATATAGAACAGATCAGGCACCACATTGCTGCCGGCCAGAATCATCAGAATACCTGCAATAAAAAAAATGGAGGTGACCAACACACCCTCTCGCATCGTTTTACAACCGATCTTCAGTAGTCCCATTGGGTATCCTCGATTCTTCACAGGGTTGTTCATGGTCACTGATCACTGAGTAACTTATCAGCTTCACCAATTCCCAAACCAAACTCCTGCTCAATCATTCGATTCCATTTATCTCTTTTGAAAACAGATTCAGCAGGTACATGTCTATGTACCAGGTTGTAGTGACACTCAATACAGGTTTTGTCTTTTGCATCTTCACGATGGATCAGTACCGTATCCGGACGACTGCCAAATATTGCCTCTTTCACATGGCAACGTTTACAAGTGGCGGAGTCACGTTTTTTAAACCACTCACGTGCAGCAAATGCTGCTTCTGGCAGGTGTAGTGCATTGATCACAGGATCATCATATTCTGGACCGAATATCTGGTTAAACAGATCCTTACCACCGATAAAGTGATCCCACGTTGCAGCAAATACACCTTCAGAAACATGACAGTCACCACAACTTGCACGTACTCCAGAAGCGGGTTTGTAGTGCGGTGATTCCCGGTAGGGATCTGCAGCCAGCTCCATCGAATGACAGGTCGTGCAGAACTCCTCACTACTTGTCAGATGATCAAACTCCGTTAAAAACAGTACAAAACCAATACCTGCTATTCCACCAATCAATAGGGCAAACAGAACATGGCGAGTAATGAACAGGGGAAGTTTAAGCTTAGTCATGGCTCTCCTTCCCAATACCGTAGCCGAGGATAGGATTCGGTTTTGATGGATTATTCAGCCAGCTGTGCTGATCCAGGCTGGTGACATGAGCTTTGATCAAATCATTCGCCTTCTCTTCACCTGCGAGCTGACGTAACTGGGGTAGAAACTCACCATAAAAGTTCTGACCTACCTTATGCATACCTTCCCACGAAGCATAGTTGGGACTCATCATCGCAGCACCATGACGTGCTGCAGTACCTTCGTCATGCCAGAGCCGCCAAAAGGTGAACTCTATCGGTTCATCAAAGGGAGCCGGTGTCAGCAGCTTCATCTCATACAGTGCAGACATGATTGCTTGAGCGGGTTTTCCGAATTTTTCGTTATAGAGTTTCACCACATCATCGAACTGCTTCATAGCACTTTTAATAAAACCCTTACTATGGCACTCAAGACAGACCTTGCTCATGATCTGACGACGTCGTTTGGGAGTGGCTACAGCCTTGACCTTGGCCATGCTGCCATCCAGTTTATTCAGCTCTGTACCTCGTCGTGGGGCAGTCTGGGATACCGGCAGTTCCCGCCTGTCCCCATCCTCGAAGATAACCAGATATTGCTGTTCAGATACAGGACGATTCAGACTCCAGGCATCACGCATACCCACATCATGACTTGCTTTGACACCTGGTGTGGCACCCATATGACAAGTGACACAGGTCGGTGCAGCACTGTAGTCTTTACCAAGTACCCATTGGTCACTCTCCATATTCATTCTGGATCTGTTGGCTTCAAAGAGCATGCCATGCTTTGAGCTTTGATAGACTTCATCATCGGGGGATTCGGGACCGGTGTGGCACCAGGTGCAGGCACTCGGATCCCTTGCTTGCGCTTTGGAAAAACTGTGTCGACCATGACAGGCAGAGCAGGAACCGAGTGAACCGTCAGGATTAATTCGACCGATACCTGTATTGGGCCAGGTTTCCGGACTGAGTGTGCCATCACCACGCACTTTCACCCTGGAGCCATGGCACTGCGCACAACCTGCAGCAACCATCTCCTTACCACTTAGATTATCCGCAAGTGCCGGAAGGCGGTTTTTTATCAGGCTCACAGCTTTTGAATGGACAGAACCCTCGGTCTCTTTGAACTCCTTAGTATGACAACGGCCGCAATCCTTGGGAGAGACAATGGTGGCAATTACAGCACCTTCGTGTTCAATAGCATCGTTCTCAACCTGGTCAGCCAAATGACAATCGAGACAATTAACCCCTGCCTCAGCATGGGCACTGTTCTGCCATTCATGGGTTAATCCAGCTGAAGATTTTTTATGGCAGGAGATACACTCCTTGCCCTCTTCCAATCCCCAATTGCCTGGATCCAGTTTAACCTTTTCAGCCACAGAAAGAGGAGCCAAACCAATCCAAAAGAAAAGTACCAGCAGTACCCTAAGAATAGTGCATCCATATGGTTGGTAATTATGCATGTACCCCCCTTGCTAATTGCGTTTTATTATTTAGTGAAGGTGTTTAATAGATACAGCTCTATCAAACCTTCTAATTTTTGTCTGTTGCAGATTACATAGTTAACAACTGGGTAATTCTGCTTGGTGTTGGCGTAACTATATTTTTACTTTTATATTTAAGACCACACCTTCATACGCTGTAACACTATGCTATTTTTGTTGTTAATGTTCAATATCGGATTGATTATGTATACAGAAAAACTATGCAATATAGAATATTAGCTTTTATTAATTGAGTGTTTTCCCTAATTGATGAGATAACCCTTAAAGTGGGAGTATTAAAATTCTGAAAGTTTGCAATTACGAGGGGCATTGAATTGCAAACTTAAAAATAAAAAAGGAGGAAAGGATGGATAATAATAAAAGGTTAAACCTGCTGTTTGTGATTTGCTGTTGTTCTTTTTTCATGAATCTTGCAACGGCTGAACCGCTTCATCACATCTCATCTGATACCTGCAAGACCTGCCACAAAGAGATCTACAAACAGTGGAAAGGGTCAATGCATGCTAACAGCTCAGCACTCAATGATCCGATACACGCCACTTTCTACAAAAAGGTGGTCGGTGATCCAACCAAAGAGAATGTCAAACACAAGGCTTCGGGTAAGTATCCGATCTGTCTGCAGTGCCATGCACCCAATGCGGCAAAGGATAAGACAACCAAGCTGGACGCCAAACCGGCCTACTCTGAAGGGGTCAATTGCATCGTTTGCCATACCCTGAAAAAGTACAACGGCATCCAGGCACCCAATGGAAAACTACAGCTTGGATTAAAGGCCTATGATTACTCCAAAGATGCTGCTCAAGGTCCAGGCAGACACTCTAATGTCGGATTGCAGAAGTTATCTGCAGCTGGTGATGTTTTCGGCGGCAGTGATATGAGTGACGACAGCAAGCCTAATCCCCATTTAGGCGAAGCTGTAACTGTAGATGGTGAAGAGATCCCATCCATTCCGATGGAGAGCAACCCCAAGCTGATGAAGACTTCAGATGCCTGCATGGGTTGCCATGATCAACGCAACAACCCGCATGGTGTACCGCTCTGTCAGACGGGCAATGAGTACTCTGTCAGTCACTCCCAGGTCAACTGCCTCTCATGCCATATGCCGATTAATGACGGCCTGGCTGATCACTCCATGGGTGGTGGACACGATAGTGGAATTCTACAACGTTCGGTCGTATTCGATGTCTCCACTGAGACCGTTGGGGACAAGATACGGGCAACCGCTTTTCTAAAGAATCCACAACCCCACAGCCTGCCGACAGGAGCCCCTTTCCGCAATATCTACATGAAACTTGCCGCCTATGATGCTGAAGGTAATATGGTTTGGGAAAATGCCCAGGGACACCCAAAGGATGGTGACCCTCAGGCCTACTTCGTCTACGCACTGGCTGATAGCGAAGGTAAGCCTGCGATGCCGCCAACAGCAACGGCACTTGGCAAAGATTCCCGTCTAAAGCCCCATGAAGAGCGAACCCTTGTCTACGATATACCTGCAAAAGGTGTAAAACTGGTGCGTGGTGAACTCTACTACAACCTTCTTTGGCCCGTATTGGTCAAGAAGTTCAAACACCTGCCAGAAGACCTGACTGCACCCGCGCTGATTGCAACAGCAGAAAGCAGTTTATAAAAATAAAATAACCCGGCTTGGCATCTTCTGATGCCAAGCCTCATACCTCCGGTAGATAGAAGATGTTTTCATCCTCTATGCAGTAGCAGTGCCTTATTTCCCATATTAAATGCAGGACGCATGAGTAGCAGTTGTATTTTGCGAGCCATATTGGTTCGTCGACAACATTATCAAAGGGGGCGTCATGTTCCGCAATTTTCAATTTTTAAGAGACTGCAATCTTTATGCATTCTCTCTCTCATGCTGTCTTTACCTTACTTGTATGCCTCTTTTCGCAGCCACAACATTAAATGAAAAGATCAGCAATTCAACAGCGGATCACACTAAATTCGAAGAGCTAAAACAAACCTTTGAATCTGGACCAGAGGTGACCAAAGCGTGCCTTGGTTGTCATACCGAGGCCAGTAAACAGATCCACAAGACGCTTCATTGGAATTGGAAGCTCACCCACCCCGATACGGGTCAGATATTGGGTAAAAAGAAGATAGTGAATAGCTTTTGCGGCTCAATCACCACAAATTATGCCCGCTGCACCAGTTGTCATATCGGTTATGGCTGGAAGGACGACAACTTTGACTTTACCTCTGAAGAGAGTGTCGACTGTCTTGTCTGTCACGATACAACCAATACCTATAGAAAATTTCCTACAGGTGCCGGACATCCCCCTTATGTCGACAAGCCCTTTCCTCCTAAAAAAGGAAAAATATGGAAAGCCCCCGATCTCTCTCATGTGGCTCAGAATGTCGGTAAACCAAGCAGACAAAATTGTGGCCACTGCCACTTTCTCGGAGGTGGCGGTGATGGTGTCAAACATGGGGACCTTGACTCCTCCATGTACAACCCCATGAAAGAGTTGGATGTACATATGGGTGTTGATGGGCTCAACTTTGTCTGTACAGAGTGCCATACCACTGAAGGACACGATCTGAAAGGCAGCCGTTACACGACGGTTGCCAAAGATACCCATGGCATAGATATACCGGGCCGCGATGATCAAAGTCGGGCTACCTGCGAGTCCTGTCATGGTATGAAGCCCCATGCCGAGACGATCAACAACAAGATCAATGATCATACCGATAAGGTAGCTTGTCAGACCTGCCATATACCTTTTTACGCCAGAGGCGGCGTCCCTTCAAAGACCTGGTGGGACTGGTCAAGTGCGGGAAAGATGGATGCTGATGGCAAGCACATCAAGAAAAAGGATGAAAACGGTTATGTCACGTATGTTACCAAGAAAGGAGACTTCCAATGGGGAGAAAACCTGGTGCCGGAATATGACTGGATGTCGGGTGACATCCGTTACCAGGAGCTTGATGAAAAACTCGATCCGAATGCGATTGTGGCCATCAATAGCTTCGATGGAAGTTACGATGACCCGGATGCCAGAATCTGGCCCTTCAAAATAATGCGTGGCAAGCAGCCCTATGACAGCGGCAACAATACCTTGGTCATGACCCACCTGTTCGGTAAGGACAGCGAGGCATACTGGAAGTCTTTCGACTGGAACCGGGCCATCAAGGCCGCCATGGATGCCGGTGGCGCTGCCTACAGCGGAGAGTATGGATTTATCGAAACCACCTATCATTGGCCGCTTTCTCATATGGTAGCGCCAAAAGCCGAAGCCTTGAGTTGCGACAGTTGCCATAGCCGCAACGGTCGATTGGCAAATCTGAGCGGATTTTACATGCCTGGCAGAGACCGGAGTGAACTGCTAGATATCATCGGCTGGCTGGCATTTCTTGGAACTCTGGGGGGTGTCTCAATTCACGGTTTGGCCCGGATCGCTACACGAAACAGGAGGAACGACTGATGGCTAAAGTAATGATGTACAAACGCTTTGAGCGCTTATGGCATTGGTCGCAAGCTTTCCTGATCATCTCTATGCTGGTTACTGGCTTTGAAATTCACGGAACCTTCTCAATTTTTGGGTTTGAGAAGGCAGTCGACCTGCATATCATTTGCGCCTGGGCCCTGATCGGTCTGTGGATATTTGCCATTTTCTGGCATCTGACCACAGGTGAGTGGAGACAATATATCCCCTCGAGTTCAAACAAGCTGATTGCGATGGCCAAATATTATGGGGTTGATATCTTCTTGGGGGGTGGGCACCCATTCCACAAAACCAGAGCACATAAACTGAACCCACTGCAGCGTATGGCCTACCTCTCCCTGCATATCCTGATTTCACCGGCTGTCTGGCTGAGTGGCCTGCTCTACCTATTCTATACCTCATGGTCATCATGGGGTCTGGGCTGGATGAGTCTGGGCGGCATAGCATTGATCCATACCGCAGCTGCCTTTGCCATGCTGACATTCCTGGTGGCCCATCTCTATCTGGCCATTACCACCAGTAAAGAGCCCTTCGGCTATGTGAAGGCGATGATTACCGGTTATGAAGAGGAGTAGCACTGCAGGTAGGGCGATTCTTCACAGGTCAGCCAATTTGCAATCAGAGCATTGACAAAAGGCCAAGATATCTTCAGAATTCGCGTTCCACAAAAATGCGCCCGTAGCTCAGCTGGATAGAGTACCTGGCTACGAACTAGGGGGTCGGAGGTTCGAATCCTTCCGGGCGCGCCATTTTTACCCCACCAATTTCTACTCTGAAGAAACTGCCCCTCTTGAATCTAAGATAATTCGAACCTCCGTATCAATATAATCGGTTCGACAAGGCACGTAAGTGCCGCAGAGCGGCTGAAAGCCGTTAATCCTTCCGGGCGCGCCATTTTTTGAATACTCACTACCCCACTTGGTGTCTACCCATTCCTGAATCTGGGTAAATTCGAACTTCAGAATCAATTTTCTGTGTTCGACAAGGTATACCAGTGCCGAAGAGCGGTCAAAAGCCGCTAATCCTTGCGGGTCGGGTCCACCATTTATCCCATAACAATCAATAACATACCCTAATCGATCACCTGATAATCACATTCGATGTATCTATCCAGATCAATATAATCAGCATATAGAATATGTTGGTCCATGCAAGATAGTTAACATACAATGTTGTTTTCAAAACACAAGTTACAAAGAAAAGCGGGTATGGTTATCGTAGCTCCTAAACAACAATTAGAGCCAGCCTGCGGCCAGATAAATGCCTGACTGCAGGCTATTCTAGCGATGCTACCACGAATTAATCTTTGAAATGTTCACTGGTCTGCAAGCGTAATAGTGCGGCCGTCAGCAGACACTTCCAGGTCAATCTTCTGACCATTTAATGTGCCTTCAAACTCATATCCAACCACTTTCATACTCGCTGAATGTGTAGCTTCTATCTTGGTTGGAATAAAGCCAGCCATTTTTTGTTCAATAGCTTTCAAGATAGCGCCGGGGATCATTTCAATAGGAAAAATAACTTCAACTTCTTCGATTTTCCCATTAGGGAAAACATCAAACTCGACAGAATGACCATCTGACAATTCACCTTGGACCTCATAAACCACAGTACCGTCTACTTCAGTTTCTGTGTTAGCTGTTAAAAGCGTAGCCTTCCCAAAGCGCTTCTTAATTACTTTCATTACCGTTTCAGGCACTTCTGACAGGGTAATTTTTTCCTCCGTTCCAGCAACAGCACATTGCGTTCCGAATAGGAGAACTGTAATGCAAAAAATAATTAATTTTTTCATGATGGATTCCTTAACCAAATGTTTTCCTGAAATCTTCACGAAGTACATCCAGGAACTCCTTAAGGGAGTTGAATGTCGTATCAAGATCGGCGTAGTGAAGATCCAATTGATCAATAGCTTGATGCTGCTCCGATTCTACTTCTTTTTTCAACTCAGCCTTTAAACCAGCGAGTTTTGTTTCCAGTTCGCCGATTTTTTCCTCTAGGGCCTGCTTGTGTGTTTGAATATCAGACATTTTTTACTCCTCAGAGACTTAAAACAAAAGCTCACTGATTCCGATCAGAATTATCGGAATAATGACAAATACAAGTAACATATAACCGGCAACATAAAGTTTGTTTTTCTGCGCCAATTCTGAAAGTGTTTCCGCAGCTTTAATTGGAATGTCACGTAAAAATGGAATCGCGTAAATCACAACAACGCCGATCAGATTATATAGAAAGTGAATCAGGGCTATTTGCAACGCAAAGATAGCATTGACACCTGTTATAGCTGTAGCCGCGAGGAGTGCTGTGATAGTTGTGCCGATATTAGCTCCCAATGTAAATGGGTAGACCTGACGCAGGGAAAACAATCCACTACCCGCCAAGGGAACGATCAAGCTGGTTGTGGTTGAAGAAGATTGAACCAGTACCGTGATAAGGGTACCTGAAGTAACTCCTGAAACAGGACCACGACCAACAGCATTGTGTAGAATATCTTTCGCTTTACCGACCATGATTAGTTTCAAAATCTTACCAATGGCCGTAATAACAAAGAAGATGAAAGTGATTCCCAAAACAATCAGAGCAACACCTACAATCATGTCCGATAAACCAAAGCCGTGAAAAGTATCTTTCAAAAAGTTTAAAGGCGGCTTAACCAAAGGCTTAATGAAATTAAAACCTTTAACAGACATAGACTCACCGCCCACTAGAAAATTAGCCAGGTATGCGCCCATTCTTTCTAAAAACCCGAACATCACTTCCAACGGTAGAAATATAACGACACTCAGTACGTTGAAGAAGTCATGAATCGTTGCTGCCGCAAATGCGCGCCGGAAGTCTTCTCCCTGTCTCACCATACCTAACGACACAATGGTATTGGTTACAGTTGTACCTATGTTTGCACCCATAACCATTGGGATAGCAATTTCAACCGGCATACCACCCGCAACCAATCCAACAATGATCGATGTCACCGTACTTGATGACTGGATTAGTGCAGTTGCCAAAACACCGATCACCAATGCGGTTATCGGGTTGCTGGCAAATTCAAAAAGCTCTTTTGCCTGGGGGCCGGCAGCCAATTTAAAACCACTTCCGATCATCCCCACCGCAACTAAAAGTAGATAAACAAGAAAGGCAACGCCTAACCACTGTTTCCAATTTGATGACCCTGCTGTAACAGGATTTTGTGCAACTGCTTCATTCACAGCTCTCTCCTTATTTACTATGCATTTCTATTGAGTGGAAAAAGGTTGCTGAATGGTACTTTTTTATAGTTACACGGCTGTTACATAGATAATTAATTAGTGATTTTGAGAAATGTAGAGATAAGCAATCAAAAGGTGATTTAAATAGTCTTTCTATCCGATAACAAAATATGATTTTTTAATTTGTTACCTGTTCATGAATAGAATCGTATTTTCAACAGCAGGTTTACTAAATTAATACGACATAGTAATAACGATGAGTTTAAAAAAATATTACAAAATAGATCATTAAAACTAACACCACTTCTATCCAAATATTCAGCTGCTTGACAGCTCTAGAAATTTGTACTAATTATCACTTAAATAGGACAATTGTCCTATTTTTCTCAAAGCCCTAAACTTATGATAAAAAATGTTTGCGTTCAGCCATTGACCAATAAGGTCATAGGTATATCTGCAAACAGAGGTATTCATATGACTCAAGGCCATACACGGCAACTAATTATTGAGGCTGCAGATGATTTATTTTATCGACAAGGTTTTGAACATACCTCATTTGCGGATATCGCAGAGGTTGTAAAAATCTCACGTGGAAATTTTTACCACCATTTCAAGACCAAGGATGAGATTCTGGATGCCGTCATCAAAACGCGTATAAACAGGACTGAACAGATGCTGGTGAAATGGGAAGATGAGTCAGCAACACCGGAGGCCTGCCTAAAAAGCTATATCAGAATTCTTCTTACAAATTGGACAATGATTAAAGAATACGGATGCCCTGTCGGTACCCTGTGTAGTGAACTTGCGAAGTTGAACCATAGTTCAAAAAAAGAAGCTAATAAAGTTTTTACACTATTTCGGATTTGGCTGAGAAATCAATTTAAACAACTCAGCCATACAGAGGATGCTGATATGTTGGCGATGCATCTCCTCTCCTGGAGCCAGGGTGTCGCGACCTTGGGGAATGCCTTTGATGACTTACAATATGTAAAACAGGAAGTTGACAGGATGTGCGATTGGCTTGACAGACTCTCCAAAAAAACCACCTAGATCCAGAAAACCACATTAACAACTCGTAAGGAACTGACATGTTCGCAGTAATATTAAGATTTTCAGAAAATAGAGACCAGGCCGCAGAATTCATGGATGTGCACAAAGCATGGATCAAACGTGGTTTTGATGACGGTGTGTTTCTACTCTCCGGGAGCATTCAACCAAGTTCCGGTGGTGTGGTGTTTGCTCATAATACCTCGTCCTCCGATCTTCAAAGCCGGGTCAACGACGATCCGTTTGTGTCAAATGGTGTCGTCACTGCTGAAATTCTGGAGATCACACCGGGTTTAACTGATGAACGTCTTAATTTTCTCCTGGATGATATTAACCCGGCACCTTAATAACTAGTGGGCCATGCGGTAAATAAGGTAATGAGCGGGGCTCCCTTCGGGCCAGCCCACAAGCCTCAGCAGTGTCGTTGCACTCACTTGAATTGGCCGGCCAGTCCTAAATATTTCATTTAGTAAGAATGTGTCTGTCTCCTAGATGGCTTAATGTATAACCTGATGTAGGTCGGATAAGCGGAGCGCCATCCGACAATCTCCTGCGGGAACCACCTGAAAATGTTGGATGGCGCTCCGCTTATCCAACCTACCCGTCATTGAAATCCACTCTAATCCCAGATTAATATCTAGTGGGAACGGCTGATCGTTAACTTATTTACCGCATGGCCCACTAAGTTCAGGGCCTTCTTCTTGCCCCTAACAGTTTAAATGCATAAGGACAAGCCTAAGCATGCCTGCATATCAAGGTGACGGGTTAATAACAACAGGGCTCAATTCTATTTTGAGTAGAAATGTGCATCTGTATCCTCAAGCCGCTCGCCGGGATCATCAACACTGCCCTCTGAAAGCGCCACATCCACCAATCCCTGCTGCTGCTCTCGATGTAGTCCCGCATCACCACAGGCAGGTGAAGCTGAGGGCGAGCGACCGGCATAACCCAGGGTCTGCTCTGCCTGGGCCAGAACCCGAAGGTGATGCTGTATCTGGTACCAGGCGCCCTGATTTCTAGGCTCTTCCTGACACCACACAATTTCTGATGCCTGTGGAAAGTCGGTCAGCAGATCAGCCAGGCGATGGCGGGGAAAGGGATAGAGTTGTTCGACCCTAAGGATGGCGATGTCGTCGATTTCCCTCTCTCGGCGACTCTTCAGCAGATCGAAATAGACCTTACCGCTACATAGAACCACCCTTCTGACTTTGTGGGGTTCGAGTTTATCTGACTCTGGCAGGACAGTTGCCAAAGCGCCATTGGTGAAAGCCTCCAGGTTCGATTTGGACATCGGGTGGCGTAACAGACTCTTGGGGGTCATAACGATCAGCGGCCGTCGGAATCGACGCATGACCTGGTCACGAAGCAGATGGAAAAATTGTGCAGGCGTGGTCGGTAGCCATACCCTCATGTTGAGTTCTGCGCAGAGTTGCAGGAATCGCTCAAGACGAGCTGAGGAGTGTTCAGGCCCCTGGCCCTCGAAACCGTGCGGCAGAAAGAGTGTCAGCTGACACACTCTCCCCCACTTCAGGAAACCACTGGCGATGAACTGGTCGATCACCATCTGTGCACAGTTGGCAAAATCACCGAACTGAGCCTCCCAGATCACCAGGGTGCCAGGCATCGAAGTCGCGTAACCATACTCAAAACCCAGTACAGCGAGTTCAGAAAGTATGGAGTTGATCACCTCGAAGCGCGGCTGGCCATCAAACATATGCTCCAGAGGAGTATGGGTCAGAAAACTCTGTTGATCATGAAATGTGGCATGGCGGTGGGCGAAGGTACCTCTAATTGAATCCTGTCCTGACAGACGTATCGCATAGCCATCATTTAACAGCGTGGCGTAAGCGAGGGTCTCTGCCATACCCCAATCCACTGGTGTCTCGCCCTTTAGCATCTTATGGCGATCATCAACCACCCGTGCCACCGCCCTTTGTAATTTGAAACCATCGGGAAATGTCAGCGTTCCCTGCCCCAGGGTTTGCAGCAGTTGAGGATCTATCCGAGTCTCAACCTGCTCCCCCGGATTTGCGTTCAAATACTGTTCCCAATGGGCCTCATAGCCAGTACTTGAACCACGCAGAAATTCACGAACAACCACCTTGCCCTGCTCCAGTGAAATCCGGTAGCTCTCACGCATCTCTTCCGCATCTTCCTGCTTGACCAGTCCGTCTGCTACCAGTCGCTCAGCATACAGCTGACGGGTGGTCGGCATAGTGCGAATGCGATGATACATCTGCGGCTGGGTCATCATCGGTTCGTCTGCCTCGTTATGGCCCTGACGCCGGTAGCAGACCAGGTCTATCACCACATCATTTTGAAATGTCAGGCGGTAGTCGATAGCCAGTCGGGTTACAAAGAGTACGGCATCGGGATCGTCTGCATTGACATGGAAGATCGGCGCTTGAATCAGCTTCGCCACTTCTGTGCAGTAGAGTGTGGAACGAGCCTCCTGGGGATGGCTGGTAGTGAACCCGATCTGATTGTTCACCACCACATGAATGGTGCCACCAGTGCCGTAGGCCGGTGTCTTCGACAGGTTCAGTGTCTCAGTAACCACTCCCTGCCCTATAAAGGCTGCATCACCGTGCACGATAACAGGCAGCACCAGACCGGTAGCATCCTCTTCATGCCTGTCCTGACGCGCACGGCAGCCACCTTGTACCACCGGCCCTATAATCTCCAGATGCGAGGGATTAAACGCGAGAGAGAGATGGACAGGCCCACCCTCGGTCTGAATATTGGAATAGAAACCCTGGTGATACTTAACATCCCCGGAGCCGGAGCGTAGATCCAGCGAGTGGTCACCCTCGAACTCTGAGAACAGTTCACTGGGTGCCTTGCCAAGCAGATTGACCAAGACATTCAGACGACCTCGATGGGCCATTCCGATCACCACATCAGTGACGCCACGTTGACCACCCCCCTGCACGATCTCGTCAAGCAATGGAATCAGTGAGTCGCCACCTTCAAGAGAGAAACGTTTCTGCCCCACATAGCGCCGATGCAGATACTGCTCAAGGCCCTCTGCCGCAGTTAAGTCGCGTAGTGTATCAATGCGTTCTCGTTGACTATTTTGAGCCGCCCAATCTCCACGGGTCGACTCCAGACGACGCTCAATCCAGCGCCGTTCGTCCGCTGCACCGATATGCAGATATTCACTGGCCACACTACCGCAATAGACCCGTTCAAGTATCTCAGCCACCTCCCCCCCGGACAACGCCCGCTCTGCCTCAATGGATACCACATTGACCAACATCTGCAGGTCGGCATCATCCAGCCCATAGTAGGCTGGATCAAGCTCTTTGGGCCGATGACGTTCAGCAAGACCAAGTGGATCAATATCGGCATAGAGGTGTCCGGCTAGTCGATAGGCCATGAACAGGCGATCTAATCCTGAGTGAATGGCTGGTAGATGTGGTGTCTTGGTGGCAGGGCTTTGAGACTCTGCAGAGACACCATGATCGAAACCATAGAAGAAGCTACGCCACTCTGGTGACACGTTATCGGGCTCTTCACAAAATGCTTCGTACAATTGATCGATATACTCAGCACTGGCTCCGACGAAATCGGCCCTTCTGCGTTGAATTTTTGTTGGTTTGTCCACGCTCTGTTCCTGCCTTTCCAAGTACCATCAGCGGTCAGTTTTACCCTCACGAAAGTGACACAAAATATGTAATCAGTATTGCGCGCCTTCGAATCAGGACACCGCGGATTGGGGTCTAACCGGTGTACTGGAGTGCTTCAGTGTATCACCCAGTGAATACAGAATGAATGGATTTCAAGCCGAACAGAAATGTAAACAATTGCCTGGAAAGAGATCAAAAATTGTTGAATCGGCATATGTTATAATCGTGTAGATTTGATTCTATTATCTTTTTTTTGCTTGTGTTCTGATTGAATAGATATGAAGGGATTTTACTGTTGAACCTCGTCCCACCTGAATTTAAGGGAAAACACCTCTTTTCGGTAATTTCCGGTCTCTTGTTCTTCTTCGTGGTGGTCGCCACAACGGAAGTAATCGTCTACCTTATTGATTCTAAAAATCAGCAACATGAACGTTCAGATGTGATGGAAAAAGTCTCCACCCTGCGAGCACGACTGGAAGGAGAACTTATTTCCTCATTGCACCTTTCCCGGGGTTTGATTGCCTATGTAGCGACCCATCCGGATATAAAAGAGCCGAATTTTTCGTTATTGGCCAGTGAAATCATGACCCAGGGACACAGTATCCGCAGCATAGCTTTAGCCCGCGATAATATTATCAGCCATGTCTTCCCCTTGGCCGGTAATGAATCTGCAGTGGGGTTGGATTATGTAAAAAACGAGGAGCAGTGGCCAGCTGTGAAAAGAGCAATTGAAGCAAAAAGCACGGTCGTTGCCGGGCCGGTAAATCTGATCCAGGGAGGCACTGCTTTCATCGCACGAACACCAATTTATACCCGCAAAGGTATCAGTGGTCTGCTGAGTGAACACAAACCTGCGTATTGGGGACTGGCTTCTATTGTGATTGAGATACGCAGTTTGTTTCAGGCAGCGGGTATTACCGAGCAAGTCGATGGACTTACCTTGGCGCTTAGAGGCAAGGATGGGCTGGGTAAAAAGGGGAATATTATTTTCGGTGATATGGCGCTATTCAATCTGGATCCCGTTATTCAGTCCATTACTCTACCCAATGGCAATTGGCAGATCGCAGCGATTCCCGTGACAGGATGGGGTTCAGACCACAAAGTGCTTTGGCTGCTTAGAATCTCGGGATGGTTATTGGCTCTATTTATCAGCTTGTTGATTGCCGCGTTGATCAAGACCCGAACCACTAACCTGGAACTTGCTTTGCAAGACCCTCTGACCGGACTCCCCAATAGACGGCTTCTGGAAGATCGACTGCAGCAGCTGCTGGAGCACCATAAAAGAAACAAGACAGGCTTTGGAGTGATCTATATCGATCTTGATGGATTTAAAGCGATCAATGACACTTATGGTCACCGTGTTGGTGATCAATTACTGCAGATTACAGCCACTCGCATGCAATCGAGTGTCCGAGCATCTGATACTGTCTGCAGAAGCGGCGGAGATGAATTCATCGTTCTGGTTAATGATGTAAACAACCGATCCGATCTGGAAATTGCCAATCAGCAGGTCATGGATAAGTTGACGGGCAATACTCTAATTGACAATCAAGTAGTTGAACTTAAAGCCAGTTCCGGTATCGCCTACTATCCTGAAGATGGGGATTCCATGGATAGCCTGCTCAAAACAGGCGATCGAAACATGTATAAAAATAAACATCAGGGCCGTGTACATAAAATTGACACAGTGCAGAATATAAAATAGAAATATTTACCCTATCAATCAGTTCAGATTAACAAAGTAACATCCTCCGTTTTTCAATCCATTCTCCAAATATCTTTCTAGTTAACTCAATACTACAATCTAAGCTTATTGGGTAAATAAGTTAAAACTGCCGGTTTATAAATTATCAATAAATTCCTAAATAGGATGTCAGCGTTGTATTTCAGATTCAGGACTATTTCAGGCCGACATAGTATGGAGGATTTGTGCAGTTTTTCCGCTTAACAATTCTGTTGAGTTTTGGAGTTTATCTCCTTGGGCTACTGCGCCCTCTGCTTCAACGATCTGACCTGCAACTGGTTTCCAGATCTCGATGTTCTTTCGTTTTGATTATTGTGCAATCTGAGCTATGACACTTGGGACCGTGATAATCCAACTCCTATTAGGCCGATCTTGTCCGTAAGATTTAACGTTCAGTTGTGAGAATTGAAACATCACAAACCATTTAATTGTAGAGTAATTAACAATTCACCCTCCACTACTTCAATAGATCTCCTAAAAACAAACAGATAAGACAATATTCTTGTTTGGTACATTTCTTGCGCAATTAGTAAAGATAATTTTGTACGGAGCATCGAGATCATATGAGCTATTCAGATATTGAGGTACCCGATGTCAGTACACTCTTATCAACAGTTGATCCGGTAATCATCGATATGCGGGATCATCAGAGCCAAAGCAGAGGACGTCTGCCCAGTGCTGTTTCTGTTTCAGATGAGACCATCAGACAACTGATCCGCCGACGCCGCACTAATCCTGCGGTACTGGTCTACTGCTATCATGGCAATCAAAGCCGCGACCTTTGCAACTTCCTTACCCAAATGGGCTTGAACAATGTGCACAACCTGTCTGGGGGTTGGGAGGCTTGGGAACGCTTTCAACAATCTACTAATTAATGGGACAAGCTTTATGAAAACCACGGACAAGATCCGCCAGCAACTGTCAGACCACCCGGTAATCCTCTATATGAAAGGCACACCAGATGAACCCCGCTGTGGCTTCTCTGCTAAGGCGGCCACAGTGTTGAAAGCCACCAATATGGGATTCGCCCATGTGGATGTACTTGCCTCACCATTGATCATGCAGGCATTGCCTGATGTGTCGGACTTCCCTACCTTTCCCCAACTTTTCATTAAAGGGGAAATCATCGGTGGAAGCGACATCGTTGAGGCTATGTATGAGAGTGGCGAGTTAGTGCCAATGCTCAAGGCTGCCACAGAGGCTCAGGTATAGACAATGAAAGAGGAAGAGATAGTCTCACGCATACGCACCTTGCATCCCGATGCGGTTATCGACATTGCCGGGGAGGATTGCAGTTTCGAACTGTTCGTCGTAAGTGAATCATTTACCGGACAGACCATCCTCAACAGACAAAAGCCGATCCTTGCGCTGTTCAAGGATGAGATCAGCAGTGGTGCACTACATGCTCTGTCGATTAAGGCAAAGACCCCGACAGAACTCTCTGGTCAGGGGGGACTGATTCAAATACAGCCTCTTAATTGATCCGTATGGTAATTCACAGGGGTGCCAGCCAATCACCCCAGGTGCATTACCAATAGTTCCAGGGTCTTTTCCTCGTTCAGATTCTCGGCAATTTGTGTATTATCGAAGCGGTTAGCCACCTCAAAAACAGGGTACTCCAGATGCACACCGAAGTGGCCAGGGGTCTGACCGTGAAGGGAGATATATGCGGCCAGACTGGGTTCATTTGCGCTATGGATACGCACCGATTGTCTATCACCGAATTTTTTTTCGCTGACCAAAACCCAGGATTCCGGTATCAGCCGTTCCCTTAACTGCAACAGTAACGCCTTTATTTCTGTTGCTTTGTCGAGTGCCCATATATTCATGATGTTCAACCTCTTTGATATAGGGCCATGAGTAAAACAGGATAGCTTTCAGCCAATCCTTGTTTTGGTGGATGAATGGTGCGGCAGGGCCGCACCCTACCCTCCACCCGACACGTATATCTTAATAAATCACTATTGATTTCGGTATACAGAGGAGTACCCCTCCTCCATTAATACCTGTTTGACTACTGGTCGCTCCAATAACAGATGGTAGTGAGCAAGACAGTTTTCCGGTAGAGGAATATTAATTCTATCGGCCCAGAATTCGACATAAAACAGTGCAGCGTCTGCAATACTGAAACTGTCAGCGATAAAGTCCCGACCTTCCAGCCAGCTATCCACAATGGAAAACCCTTGCTCAACAATCTCCTGACCACGGGCTTTGATCGCCTCGTGACTATCAATCCCAGTACTGTATTTATCAGTGGTAAAGATGCGGGTGAAGCCTTCGCCATGGAGGGTATTAACTGCGAAATTCATCACCTCCAACACTCGAAGCTCACCCTCAAGATCGTTCGGAATCAGCCTGCTTCCGGGGTGGGACTTCGCTAACCACCAGGCGATAGATTGAAAGTCAGTCAGAGTAATTCCATCATCCCGTTCAAGCGTTGGAATAGTTCCTTTGGGATTAATGGCAAGGTAGTCGGCGCTATACTGGTCACCCGCCATCAAGTTGACCAGATGAACTTCGAACACCAGACCAACCTCTTCCAAAAGGATATGGATTCCACTGCTGCAAGATCCTGGCGTCATGTAGAACTTCATTGTCATGACTGAATACCCTCCGTTTCCATGCCACGGAAGAGACTGCAACGTTTGAATATTTCCAGGGTAGGTTCAACTGATTTATGGTGACAATACTTAGCAACCAACTTAGTCAGTCCTTTGATGTCACGGCCACTGGCTTGAGGATATATTTCTGCCAGGCTGTGGATTAACTCATCGTTAATTTCCAGGCCGAACTGCTCCACCATGACCATCCAGATCTTGCATCGGTCTTCGAATTCCGGCGGGTGATATTTGATCAGGGCGATACAACGGGAAACAATGGCTTCATCGATATCATCCACCCGGTTGGTGGTTAAAAAAAGCAGACCATTGAAGTACTCCAACACTCGCAAAAAGACACCCACAACCGCATTGGCTGCGATATTATCATCCCGCCGTTTGATATAGACGTCTGCCTCATCGATAAGCATTACCGCACCCCAGCGCTGTGCCCGTGTCAGGGTCTCCTTCAGTGCCCGCTCCATCTCGGTGACGTTGAGCCCCAATTGACCGGAGTGGACCCGGTAGAGGGGGCGTCGAATGATCTCTGAGTAGACCTCGGCAGTGAGCGTTTTACCAACCCCGGGCGGCCCTGCGCACAACACGGTAGTGCCACCCGACTTTCCCTCTACGATATCGTCCATCAGCAGATCCATTTCAGCTGTCAGGATATCGATTAAATCGGTCTGTTCCGGTGGTAGTATCAGTTTCTCTTTCAGCTCAGACTGGTATTCATAAGGCTTAATGTCATCAACATGAACCCAGAGATGGTGGTGAAGATCTAGATGGAATAAGAGGATGTAGCCATGTACTGGCACTTCGGTAAATAGTTTCTCGGGGATCTCATCCCTAAGCGACTCGGTTGCACCCTCCACATTTTCATCAAAACGGATGCTTCGTCCTGCTTTACTCAGATACTTGCCAAGGATATCTCCTGGCACATCCAAAGAGAGCGCACGCTCCTTGAGAATCTCTTCATCGTTGACCAGCCTCGCCCAACCACCTCCACTGGAGAGCACCACTCGGTTTTTTCGGGACCAGTCTGTATTACGATGCGAGGCTGTTGGATCCTCAGCAAATATACCTTTACCCCGTGCAATAAACTGGTGTCCATATTTCGAACGCCACTCAAAGAAGCGTTCAGCCGATCGGTCATATGTTGCGATCAGTGCTTCGGTCTCCTTGAGAAACCCCTTGGCTGCGAATATCTCTGCAAGGCATCTGCCAACGATATCTCTGCTGCGGAAGATCAGGTTGACGGTAACAATTTTGGCCATGGCGTTGGCCTTGAGATCGAGAAGAACACGTCCACTCTCCTCCTCCCCCGGTGGCGTAAAATCAATTCGCGATACGAGATAAGGGGCAGGACAACCTGTGGCATCAGCTTTGAACAACCATCCCCGTATAGCATTTTTGAGAAGAAACTCAGCAATATCGGGCACCAGTCGTTCAAGATCATCCTCAGAATATCGCTGTCCGGAATCATTCACTGCATATTCCAGGTTGGCAAGTTGTGCCGCCTGCCCAGCCATCCCCGGCCCCGCATCTTCATAGAGATTGCGTAGATATCCTAGCTGGTGGGATGAAAGTCGCTGGAATGGCACTTCCGCCCGGTTGCCGAATTTGAGTTGTTCGTTCAACAGAGATAAGTCTGGGAACTCATTAACCATCAACTCGACATAGTTGCGCTCTATTTGAAGATTCATACCCTGGAAACCCTATAACGGATAGATTCATCAGATCCAAGCAAGGGGTATACCAGTACTTTAGTAATTGAAATTAAAGAAATATTTCTAAGGTTTGTCGTATTTACTACAGTCAGAAAACCTTCATTGTCGAAATCGGAGGGTGCTAAAAGCGCCACTTAACTCAATCTATAAGCGACTGATAGTGAACTTCAGCTTGTGAACACCACGACCCGGTCTCGGTGGATACTGAATTCATCAACCACCTTCCAGAGAGAAGCATCACCAATCGGGAAACAGTGACCTGCTGATCACCGGCTCTGCAGATTGCCGGGAAGGTAGTTGTATGAAATCGCCCCAACCCATTTTAATGTATCTTAGCGCTGTGAGATTTCCATAATTGAAAACCGGGTCAACTTCGGTGTCATGGAAAGCTACACTGACTGATGCATCACATTGTAGTCAGGTATCCTCCTCCACTGCATGACGAGCTACTATTTGCGCTTTGCTGGCTGGTCTCTGATAGCTGGATATCAGCAGCTCGACGTTAAATCGTTGTTAACTGTTTGCAGGATTGGGCTCATTCATGTTTCAAGAGTCCCAGCAGAGGCCTGCATTGTAGCAATTCATACAAACACCAAGCATCAATTGACCGTCCCTAAGATAATCGCGATTCCTAATCCAGAGACTTAATTAATAAAAACACAGCTATAACAGCAGATTAGTTACTGAGAGAAAGACCCAATAAGAACAAAATCAATATTTGAAGATATACAGATTTTTTCTGGCTTGGAATTTGCGTTGTCCAGATGCAATTGAAACAAACCATTATTGGGATTTTACACCATGCATAAAATCGGAATCTTCTTCGGCACTGAATCGGGCACGACCCGACTCATCGCAAAAAAGATCGCACGCAAAATAAACACCCTTCGGGAGGGGCAGCCTGCAGCCAAACCCATCAACATCAATCGCATTGATGGTGATCAGTTTCTAGCCTATGATAAACTTATTCTAGGCACCCCAACCTATAGTGATGGAAAACTTCCCGGTAAGGCAAGCGGTAACGAGGAGGAGAGTTGGTTAGAGTTTCTACCACAAATCAAAAAGGCCGATTTGAGTGAAAAGCAGATTGCCCTTTATGGGGTAGGCGATCAGGAGAGCTACCCTGACCATTTTGCAGATGGCGTGATGCGCCTCCACCGTATTCTGGATAAAGCAGGGGCTCAGATGATCGGCGGTTGCGGAACCGAGGGTTTTGAGTTCAACCACTCCATGTCGGTCGTAGATGGTCGTTTTGTCGGTCTGGTATTGGATCAACATCTGCAGCATCTACTAACAGAGCAACGCATCGACAACTGGTTGGAGGAAATACTGCCGCAAATGCTTGATTATTAACTCGGCACCTTAATAGGTAGGTTCAGGGCGACAAGAAGGCCCTTGATCAAGGCGTGACTCGCAGATAATGGTTGCCCCCTTGCCAAGTGTCACAACGCAGAGCAAGGGTTTTCTTGTCGCCCCTAACAGTTTGAATGTAAAAGGACAAGCCGAAGCGTGCCTGCCTATTAAAGTGCCGAGTTAATAACTATTCTCTTCGCGCATTTTCTCCCGAACTGCCATCAGCACCTTTCCGAAGGTGTTGTGGCCCAATCCATCCCTGCCGCAACCCCAGTAGTAGTCATACTGACTGGTTTCGGTGATCTTCCTGTCACCAGTTTCCCGCAGCGTTGCAGCGACAACATCATGGGTTCTGCATTTGGTGTAAATGGCTCGGGTCATCATCACTTCCCGCACTTGTTTCCAATCTTTGCGGATCTGTCGTTTATTCCCGGCAGCTAATTTTTGTGCCTTCTTGGGGTGATCCGCCGATCTGATGGCTTCACGATGTTCAGCCTGTTCAAATTTCATCGCCTGATAGTAGTGCTCGACGGACGGCCAAGTCGCACCATCCAGTTCAAACCCAAGTTTGGAAAAGCTGGCCAGCGGGTGGTTCACATCCATTCGAGAGAGGTAGTATGGCTCCTTGGTCTCGGAAAAGATCATCTCGGGTCTCCAGAAAACAGAATCGAGCCCAATTCAGACAGGGAGTCTAGATCCCAGTCCGGTTTGGGCAGTTGTTTGGGATAGGCTTCTCCAGTAGCAAACCGTCCGGTTCTCACCAGAGCGGTTTTCATACCGAGCCTGGCGGCACCGACAATGTCAGTATCGGGCCTGTCACCAATCATCAGGCACTCTTCCAATGATACTCCGATGCGTTCCGCTGCCATCTCGTAGAGTAGGGGTTGCGGCTTACCGATGATCACTGGAACCTTGCCGGTAGCGACTGCGAAGGGGGCTACCAGGGCACCACCACCTGGCAGCACTTGGTGTAGGCCTTCCACATGGGCATCCACGCTATGATCCGGATTGGTACAAACCAGTTGGGCACCATGTTTAAGGATCAGGTTGGTGCCGATGGTAATGGTCTCATAGTCGATGCCTGCACCTTCACCAATAACTACGAAGTCAGCCTCTGCATGATCTTCCTCTCCTTGATCCCTGAGTGCCAGATGCAGGCCTTCGGCACCAATTGCAAAATAGCGAAAACCCGGTTTTTCCTTAGCCAACCAGAGGGCAGTTGCCTCTGCAGAAGTAACGATCTGCTGCTCTTCAGGCCTTGTAAACCCCATCTGTTTAAGCCGATCCGCCACTATGGTAGGAGGCAGGATGGGGTTATTGGTTATGAAGGCGTGTGGAATATCCCCTATCTCAGCCATGAAATCCAGGGCTTCCGGAATCGCCTTCTCACCATGATAGAGGACACCATCCATGTCCAGCAGTAGGGCTTTGATAGGCGATTTCACAGGATCTCTTTTTTAAGGGTAGTTGTGTTGGATTTCGGTCACAGGCCAACTGATATTCTACGTCCCTTGTAGAACATGAACAATTGACCTGATGGGAGGCTCATGTTGGTGACGGTGCGTCATAGCCGCACCCTGTAGGATTATCTCGCTCCCACACTCTGTGTGGGAATGCATATAGCTGGAACACACACCTCATTACACTGTTTTACTTACCATATGCGTTCCCACGCAGAGCGTGGGAACGAGGTAAAAAAAGGGCCGAGGGCCTCCAAGGCTTAGGAGCGCGCTGGTTGTCGGGATTACTCGGCCAACTGGCCTCGCCCTACGGGCTATCGTCGCTACGCTCCAATGTTCTGCGCCGCAATGTGCGGCTTGTGATTCGCCTTCGGCTCACCCCTTCGGGGCGTCCTCGCTGCGCTGCGGCGTCTGCGTATCTCGTTCCCATGTTCTGCGTGGGAATGCATATAGCAGGAACACATACCTCATTACACTGTTTTACTTACCATATGCGTTCCCACGCAGAGCGTGGGAACGAGGTAAAAAAAGGGCCGAGGGTCTGCTTGGCTTGGGAGTGTACTGGTTGTCGGGATTACTCGGCCAACTGGCCTCGCCCTACGGGCTATCGTCGCTGCGCTCCAATGTTCTGCGCCGCTATACGCGGCTTGTGATTCGCCTTCGGCTCACCCCTTCGGGGCGTCCTCGCTGCGCTGCGGCGTCTGCGTCACTGCGTTCCTTTCGAACGAAGGGTTCGAATCTTGGCCTCTCTCTCCGCCATAAAAAAAGGGCCGAGGGTCTGCTTGGCTTGGGAGTGTACTGGTTGTCGGGATTACTCGGCCAACTGGCCTCGCCCTACGGGCTATCGTCGCTGCGCTCCAATGTTCTGCGCCGCTATACGCGGCTTGTGATTCGCCTTCGGCTCACCCCTTCGGGGCGTCCTCGCTGCGCTGCGGCGTCTGCGTCACTGCGTTCCTTTCGAACGAAGGGTTCGTATCAAATCCTCTCTCTCCGCCATAAAAAAAGGGCCCGACTGGGCCCTTTATTTATGGCGGAGAGAGAGGGATTCGAACCCTCGATGGAGCTATTAACCCCATACTCCCTTAGCAGGGGAGCGCCTTCAGCCGCTCGGCCATCTCTCCGGATTCTCTCTTTTTGGGGAGGTTTGTCATTTTGTATGACTGCCTTGCCGCGTATCCTGGCTTTAATGCCTTGTGCGTCAATTATGACTACGTCGACAGGTCCCCAAAAGGAGACGAGATTGTACAGATTAATTACGCTATAAACAAAAAAAACTTTGCCTTCCTTGGCAAAGTTGTTTGTTAAGGTGATGAACCTTGTATTATTTTGTCTTTCAAATCCTAATTAAGAAGATTCTTCAGATTGTTCTCTTTTGATTCGTTCGTAAATCTCTTCCCGATGAACAGTTACATCTCGTGGTGCATTTACACCGATTCGAACCTGATTGCCCTTTACCCCTAATACGGTAACAGTGACTTCATCTCCAATCATCAAAGTTTCGCCTACACGGCGAGTTAGTATTAACATTTCCAGTCTCCATGTGTTTCCTTATGTTACTGGTATCATTCTGTAGAAACTCCCACAGACTCATACCATTGCCAACCAAGCCGCCGCAGTACGGGACCGGTAACATTATTTTAGCAATTGGATGGAGTCTTAAAAAGAGAAAAAAGTACTCAAATACCTAGAAAATTAGCCATATTTGTTAGTTTTGGTCAATTTTAGGATCAAACTTCGCTTTCCAGCTCAAAAGCATCATGTAAGGCACGTACACCTAGCTCTAGATACTTCTCATCGACTACGACTGAAATCTTGATTTCTGAGGTGGAAATCATGCGGATATTGATGCCCTCATTTGCCAGAACTTCAAACATTTTACTGGCAATGCCGGCGTGTGAGCGCATCCCCACACCCACCAGGGATATTTTCACAATACGATCATCCGACAGGACTTCTCGAGCCCCCATTTCAGTGGCGGTTTGTTCTAAGATATCCTTGGCCCGTTTGAAATCGCTTCGATTTACGGTGAAGGTGAAATCGGTACGCCCGGTATCGTGGGAGATATTCTGAACGATCATATCGACTTCAATATTCTGATTCGAAACCGGTCCAATGATCTTATGAGCCACTCCGGGCTGATCAGGAACACCCAGGATCGTCAGTTTTGCTTCATCGCGATTAAACGCAATACCTGAAATCTTTGCCTGTTCCATTTTCTCTTCCTCAAAGGTGATCAGTGTGCCTTCGCCCTCTTCGAAGCTGGAAAGGACACGTAGGGGAACATTATATTTACCCGCGAACTCTACCGCGCGAATCTGCAGGACTTTTGACCCAAGACTGGCCATCTCGAGCATCTCCTCAAAGGTAATGCGCTCCAGCCTCCTGGCATTCGGCACTACTCTGGGGTCGGTGGTATAGACACCGTCCACATCTGTATAGATCTGACACTCATCCGCTTTCAGCGCTGCAGCCATCGCTACCGCCGTGGTATCTGATCCGCCCCGTCCCAGGGTTGTGATGCTGCCATGCTCATCAACACCCTGAAAACCGGCGACAACAACTACCCGGTTAGCATCCAGGTCAGCCTTTACCCTGGCAGCATCGATATCCCGGATTCGTGCTTTGCTGTATGCGCTATCGGTGAGAATATGGACCTGACCACCAGTATAGGAGCGCGCAGGACTGCCAATTTTTTGCAGTGCCATGGATAGCAATGCAATGGTGACCTGCTCTCCTGTAGAGACCAGTACATCCATCTCTCTCGGATCCGGGGCATCATCAATCTGGCTCGCCAGTCCGATCAGTCGGTTGGTTTCTCCCGACATGGCAGAAACAACCACCACAACCTGATCACCCTTCTCCCTATATGCTTTGACCTTTTCAGCAACCGCCGAGATTCGCTCAACACTGCCGACGGAGGTACCACCGTATTTTTGCACTATGAGTGCCATGTCAGTTCAATGTCCTGTAAAAAAATGTCATTAAAGAGTTGCACATTTAACACTATTGGCTGGCGGGTTGTAACTCTATATTGAGTATTACTAACCCGACGACTGACTATGTCGTATAAAGCAGTAGTGTTAATGATGCTACGATCTGAACCTGGATTTTGAGATCTCGAACGCTACGCCAACCTGAAGCTTAATCAGTACCAAGTTTATCTTTGACCCAGGGCTCTACCAGAGCCAGCGCCTCGGGGATAGCATCAGGATTGCTGCCGCCTGCCTGGGCCATATCGGGGCGCCCACCACCCTTGCCACCAACCTGCTCAGCAGCCAGCTTGACCAGATCTCCCGCCTTCATCTCGCCGGTTAGATCCTTGGTGACACCAGCCACAAGTGAGACCTTGTCACCTGCAACTGCGGTCAACAGAATAACCGCTGAACCCAATTTATTTTTCAACTGATCCATCGTTTCACGCAGTGATTTCGGATCAGTGCCTTCGAGATTGGCGGCGAGCACCTGCACCTTGCCAACCGTGACCGCTGAAGAGGCCAGATCACTTCCTGCTGCACTGGCCAGCTTGGCCTTCAACTGCTCAAGCTCTTTTTCAAGTTTGCGATTTCGATCTAAAATCTGGGTCAGCTTATCTTCAATATCATCCCGTCCGGATTTGATCATATCGGCAACACGCAGAACCCGCTCTTCATCAGCTTCCATTAATTCGATGGCACGTTGCCCAGTGACTGCCTCCAAACGCCTTACACCGGCTGCGATTCCTGTTTCAGCAGTAATCTTACATAGACCGATATCCCCGACAGCATTGACATGGGTGCCACCACACAATTCTGTTGAAAAATCCCCCATACTCAACACCCGTACCTGATCGGCGTACTTCTCACCAAACAGGGCCATAGCGCCAGAGTCTTTTGCCTTTTCAAGAGACATGAGTTCGGTATTAACCGCATGGTTATATCGAATCTGCTCGTTCACAATCTGTTCGATTGTCTGTAGTTGCTCACGTGAAATCGGTTCGAAGTGTGAAAAGTCGAAACGTAAACGTTCTGCATCAACCAGTGATCCTTTCTGAGCCACATGATCACCCAGCACTTGTCTAAGTGCCGCATGCAGTAGATGAGTTGCTGAGTGGTTAAGCGCAGTAGCTTGACGGGTATAGGCATTGACCTGTGCCAATACTTGGTCACCTACCTTGATACTACCCTCTTCCATCTTTCCGATGTGAGCGAACAGTTCACCGGCCTGCTTGCGGGTGTCATCCACCTCGAACATCATGCCGGCGGATTCCAGGGTACCCATATCGCCCGCCTGGCCACCGGATTCTGCATAGAACGGGGTGTGATTAAGAAATACCATCCCGCTGTCACCCTGCTTCAACTCATCAACTGATGAACCGTCTTTGAACAGCGCTAAAATTTCAGACTGCTCCTCCAGAAGTTCATAACCAGTGAATCTAGTCTGCTGATCCAACGACAGATCTATTGCATCCCCAGCTGCGAACTGGCTGGCAGCCTGGGCCCGCTTTCTCTGTTCAGCCATCGCCTCATCAAAGCCTGCCTGATCGATACTCAGGTCGTGCTCACGAGCAACATCTGCCGTCAGGTCTCTTGGAAATCCATAGGTATCATAAAGTTTGAACACCGTCTCGCCCGGTATCACTTTGCCTTCCAGAGTGGACATTGTCTCTTCTAAAATTTTCATACCCTGTTCAAGGGTTTGTGCAAAGCGCTCCTCTTCCAGACGAAGCACCTTTTCAACCTGGGATTTCTGACTCTCAAGTTCGGGGTAAAAATCCCCCATCTCCTTGCAGAGCGGTTCAACCAGTTTATGGAAAAAAGATGTTTTCACACCCAGCATATAGCCATGTCGAATGGCTCGGCGGATGATCCGGCGTAACACATAACCACGCCCTTCGTTTGAGGGTAAAACCCCATCGACAATCAGAAAGGCGCAGGAGCGAATATGATCCGCAATAACCCTTAAGGACTTCTCCTGCAGATTGTTACATCCGGTGACCTTAGCCGCCGATTCTATTAAATGTGCAAACAGGTCAATCTCGTAATTGCTGTGTACGCCCTGCAGAACCGCTGCCAATCGTTCCAGCCCCATACCCGTGTCAACTGAAGGTTTCGGCAACGCAGTCATCTCACCCTCTGCATCCCGGTTGTATTGCATGAACACCAGATTCCAGATTTCGATGTAGCGATCACCCTCTTCCTCTGGTGTGCCAGGAGGACCGCCCCAGATATCTTCCCCATGGTCATAAAAGATCTCGGAACAGGGACCGCAGGGACCGGTGTCCCCCATCGACCAGAAGTTATCGCTCTCGTATCGTTTTCCACCTGGCTTGTCACCGATCCGGGTAAACCGACTGGGATCGACGCCGATCTCTTTAAGCCAGATATCGGCAGCTTCATCATCATCCTGGTAGACGGTAATCCATAGTTTTTCGGCAGGCAGACCGATAGTCTCAGTCAGAAACTGCCAGGCGTACTGGATGGCATCTTGCTTGAAATAGTCACCAAAACTGAAATTGCCCAGCATCTCAAAAAAGGTGTGATGGCGGGCTGTGTAACCGACATTCTCCAGGTCATTATGCTTACCGCCAGCACGCACACAGCGCTGAGAGCTTGTTGCCCTGCTGTAATCCCGCTTCTCGCGTCCAAGAAATACATCTTTGAACTGCACCATACCGGCATTGGTAAAAAGCAACGTTGGATCATTTTGCGGAACCAAGGGGCTGCTGGTGACCACCTGATGTTGATGTTGGGCGAAATAATCCAGGAAGGCTTTGCGAATATCAGCGCTGGTTTTCATGATTAGAGCGTTAAATTACCGTAAAAAAACAAACGATAGAAGATAACAGGATCAGAGAAAAAATGCCCGTTTTTGGTTGTATAAAAACCTCGTGAACCTCTGATTATTTCCGGATCACGAATATAGACAAAAAAACATTGGATGCCACAGGCTGGCTGTCGAGATTAGAAGCGCAGGGTTTGCCTCAGGTTGGTGCAATCATCTCTGAATTTAGGGGAGATAGACTCTAATCCAGCAGTAATGAGCGAATTAGTTCTCCAGGAAATCCTCGGGATTCGAGGAAACGGGCCCGCTTAGCCAGCGCCTTACTGGATTCTGCCTTATCACAACCAAACTTGTTGTCATGAACCTCCTTCAGGAGATTCCACCACTGATCGGCATAGGCTTCCAATGTCTCCTCTGAAAGTTGACTGGCTACCCCCCGCTCCCGCAGCTCCAACCGGATGCGAACAGGACCTTGTCCTTTCCTGATACGACTCTCCACAAAGGCTTCTGTAAAACGGGCATCACTGAGTGAACCGGAAGCCTTCAGATCTTCCAATACCCTTTCGATCAGGTCTGAGTCGTAATGACGCTTTAGAAGCTTGCGCCTGAGTTCCTCTTGGGAGTGCTCCCGAGCGGCCAGAAATCTGACCGCTGAGGTTTCAATTTCAGAGTAGTCCGCTTCGTTCAGCTTTCCGCCTCTGCCACTGCCTCTTCCGCTTCATCAGAGGGTAGGAGTTCGGCACGGATACGTGCCTCGATTTCATTCGACATATCAGGGTTCTCCTTAAGAAAATTACGTACATTTTCCTTACCCTGTCCGATACGATCTCCTTTGTAGCTGTACCAGGCGCCTGCTTTATCGACAATGCCCTGCTGTACACCCAGCTCAATAATCTCACCTTGAAGTGAGATACCCTCGCCATAGAGGATTTCAAACTGTACCTGTTTGAACGGCGGTGCCACTTTATTTTTAACCACTTTGACCCGGGTATCGTTACCCACTACCTCATCACCCTTTTTGATGGCACCGATACGACGTATATCTAGGCGTACAGAAGAGTAGAATTTCAAAGCATTACCACCAGTGGTGGTCTCCGGACTACCGAACATCACACCGATCTTCATACGGATCTGGTTGATAAAGATCACCAGACAGTTTGTGCGTTTGATGTTGGCGGTAAGCTTGCGCAAAGCCTGTGACATCAGACGCGCTTGAAGTCCTACATGGGAATCCCCCATATCGCCTTCGATCTCAGCCTTGGGTGTCAGTGCAGCCACCGAGTCGATAACCACTACATCCACTGCCCCGGATCGTACCAACATGTCAGTAATCTCAAGAGCCTGCTCGCCGGTATCCGGCTGGGAGACCAGCAGTTCATCTACATTGACCCCCAGTTTTTCTGCATACTGAGGATCCAACGCATGCTCTGCGTCGATAAATGCTGCTGTGCCACCTGCCTTTTGAGCCTCAGCCACCACCTGCAGCGTCAGCGTGGTTTTACCTGAAGACTCAGGACCATAGATTTCAACCACACGGCCTTTAGGCAGTCCACCAACGCCCAAGGCAACATCCAAACTGATCGAGCCAGTCGAGATAGCCTCGATGTTTCTAATAGCATTGGTATCGCCCATACGCATGACGGAACCTTTGCCGAACTGCTTCTCAATCTGTCCCAGAGCAGCACTCAAGGCCTTTGTACGGTTTTCATCCATTCGGTGAATCCTCATCTGTGATCTTACGAAATTTCTTAATGGGCGGAATTATCACACAGCCACAAGCTCACGTCATGAGTCTTCAACAGATAAAACCTATGCTCTTGTTTTAATGGACCTCTGAACAATTCTGAAGCCGGTAGAGTCAGCGAAAACTGGCTATTTTGGCACAGGGTTGGCCGCAATCCCTGGGAGTCCCAGGGTTTTATCAAGGCATCCAGAGTCTGTTTCAATAGAGTGTTTGCGCTCATATTTACCTAACCAAACCGCCAGACTCAGGGTGGCGGCTAAAATCAGCAGTGAACCTGCTACAACACCTGACCAACCCGACCAGCGCCAGAATGGTTCCAGATAGAAGCCACCCAAGGTGGCACCGGCATAGTAGAACATCAGATAGAGCGATGTGGCACTACCCCGAGCACTCTTAGCATGCCCGGCAACCCAGCCCGCAGCCAGTGAGTGGGCAAAGAAAAAACCAAGGGCATTGATAAAAAGACCAGCGACAATCCAGATCAGCTGTTGATTCAAAGTCAGCAAGGTGCCGATCATAAAAACCACGATACCGGCACCGATGGCCACAGGTTGAGATCGATTATGCACCAGTTTTCCTGAGAATCCAGCGGCCATAGTGCCTGATAGATAGGTCAAAAAAAGCATGCCCAACCAGGAAGACGAGAGGCCGAAAGGTGCTTCTGCAAGAACAAATGTGACGTAGCTGTATTGATTTACAAAAATCATAAAGTTCAGTCCCCCGATAAAGCAGGCGGCTAATATCAGAGGGTTGCGAAGATGGCCTGACAATCCACTCATCACATGTCTCAAACTCAAAGGTTTAGCCTCAAATCTACTTGAGGCAGGCAACAGCCAAACAACAGTGACCAAACAGACAAGATCGAATCCTGCCAGTGCGATAAAGCTGTAAGACCACCCCCATTCAGCGGCGACCAGGCCACTGATCAATCGCCCGACCACGCCCCCAAGTGAATTAGCGCCAATATAGAGACCCACAGCCAACAGCAGCCCTTTAGGCTCAAACTCCTCCCCCATATAGGCCATTGCTGCAGCTGGCAGACCAGCGATGAATGCCCCCTGCATACCCCGCAACACCAATAACAGTGTGTAGTCGGTAACAAAAGCGGTGGCAAAGGTAGTCAGACATAAGAGAATCAGACTGGTATGGATGACCACCCGCCGACCAATGGCATCTGAGAGCGGCCCAAGCAACAGTAGACATCCACCCAGCGAGAGGGTAGCTACCGATAGACTCATAGTGGCCTGCAGAGAATCGACAGCAAATAGATCGCGAATCAGTGGCAATAGAGGCTGGGTGATATATAGATTGCTGAATACCATAATCGAACCAACACAGAGTGCCAGTGTTGCTCGCCAGAATTCTGCTGTGTGGGTCTGAATCATCTTGCCAATCTGTTTGAAATGGAAGATTGAGCTTAGCGATGGATTGTCTATAATAAAAATATATTATTTTTATATTTTTAATATCATTAATTTATGAACCTAAAACAGTTGAGCTATTTCAAGGCGGTGATTGATCAGGGTGGCTTTAGTGCAGCTGCGCGCCATCTCCATATTGCACAACCTGCCATCAGTATCGCAATTAGGAAACTGGAGTCAGAACTGGATCTCACCCTACTTCAACGAAGTGAACGCCAGATCACCGCAACCACCGAAGGAGAAGTCCTGCTGGGCCATGCGGAACGGCTATTGGAGCAGGCCAATGTGGCTGAACTGGAGATGAGCGAACTAAAGGGCCTGACCAAAGGTGAAGTTCGCATCGGCATACCAAGCATGTTGGGCTCTTACTATTTCCCACCCTTTCTGATGGGATTCAAACATCGATATCCTGAATTGAGGCTCTCTGTTTTTGAGCAAGGCACACGTCGTCTGCAAGAGATGATACGGGCAGGTGAGCTGGATTTAGGTGTCGTCGTAGCCGATGCCCCACCAGAGGATCTGGAGACCCGTTTTTTAACTCGTGAAGAGATGGTGGCCTGTGTGCCACAAGATCATCACTTTGCTTCACAAGACAGCATCAGTATGGATGACTTTTTCAGCCAGGAATTGGTAGTGTTCAAGCAGGGCTATTTTTTACGCGAGTTTATTGATCGTTTCAGTCAACAACGCCAACAAAAACCAAGCATTGCGTTTGAGACTAATTTGATTCCATTGACCAAAGCAATTGTTCGGCAGGGTTTTGGTATCACCACATTTCTCCGCATGGTAGTGGAACAGGATGGTCAGCAGGACTTGGTCGCAGTGCCCTTCTCCGAGCCTGTTTTCCTTGATCTCTCTCTGGCCTGGAAAAGAGGGGGTTACCTCTCGCGAGCTGATCGGGCATTTGTGGATTATATATTGGAGAATGTGTGAAGCTTGATTGTCGAGTGTATCTCGGTTTCATAACTTCCTTGCCCCAATGCTCTGCGTAGGAATGAGATAGATTAGACAGCTATCTAGGGTGTGGCCTGCCGCACCATTCGCGATAAGCCGTCAGAC
>JBEVXD010000006.1:11157-84166 GCA_040506275.1 Candidatus Thiodiazotropha sp. DIVDIV | reverse complement strand
ACAAAGGGAGAGGGATGGAATGAGGAGAAAAAAGATTTCCGAATATTTGTTCTGAAGCGAAACATGGGAACAAGATGGATTAGACAGCTATGTAGGATGCGGCCCTGCCGCACCATTCGCGATAAGCCGTCAGACACGGTGCGGCGGGCTGCACCCTACAATAGCTATTAGCGGGTATCCAATTGCAGCAATGGCCAACGATCCAATATTTGGTACCTGTTCTGTTTCGGTCCCGGTTGATTCGAGATTGCCAAAACAAATTCAGAAACTTCCCATGGAATGGGTTTCTCCAAATGCCATGGTAAATGGTGCTGAGCTTTTCGGTAGAGGGTCACATGGGGTTGATAGGGCCGCGCTTCCGGTTCAAATCCACAACGACCTAATCTATGTTTCAAACCATCGACTAACTGACTTAATGGGTGAGGTGTAAATTCCGGAGCAGCCCAAACTATCTTAGGCCTTGGCCAATATCCACTATGCTCGATTTCCATTGAGAAACTCTGTACATCTATCTCTTCTGCAGCCTGCCTGATACAGGCCATCTGCTGCGACTCCACCTGTCCTAGAAACACTAAGGTCATATGCAGATCTGCTGGATGGTGAGGACGCCCCTTAACTGATGGCCCCTTTTCCAAGCAATTGTGTAGTTGATCGCGCACCTCTGCACTGGGCCATAGGGCAAAAAAGAGGCGTTGATCAGACATGCTTTAACTTTTCAATAAGTCTTTCAAGGGCGTAAACCACCGACTGCCGCCTGACCTGATCACGATCTCCTTTAAAACGTATCTGATCCAGAATTGGTTCACTACCTGATATCAGAAAACTGAAACAGACCGTACCTACAGGCTTTTCATCACTGCCACCACCTGGGCCGGCAATGCCACTTATGGCAACAGCGACCTCTGCCCCGCTCTCGTGAATTGCCCCCCGGGTCATCTCCCGAACTGTTTCCAGGCTAACGGCACCATATTGATCCAGGGTCTGTTGGTTGACTCCTAACATCCCCTGTTTGGCCTGATTGCTATAAGTAACATAACCTCGATCGAACCATGTACTGCTGCCAGGTAGATCGGTCAAAACCTTGGCAAGCCATCCACCGGTGCAGGATTCAGCGACAACCATGCGATACGCCTTCTGACGTAACAGCTGGGCCAATAGTCGGGTTAGCTCTTCCAGTATCTCTGATGACTCGATCATAGGTTGTCTAAGGTAGTGAGTAAGGGTGTAGTGACGAACTACAGATCTATTAACCCGACACTTTAATAATTTGTTTTCACTTTAAGCTTCTTCTGTTTTTTCCCTTCACCTTCATCTGCAGTCCAGGTAATCCGAAGATTGAGCCTGTGTTTATCTGTATCCTGCGATGCAGTGACCTTCAATTGCAGTAAGCCATCAGGTTTCAACACCATCTCATCTTCATCGTCGCTGAGCACCAGGCTGCCTTTACCTATCCCTTGAGTGATCGATTTCAATAAACTCTGTATTGAGGTTCTATCCTGAATAGACTCGTGGCGAAAACTTTTTTTACCCTGCCTCATGCGCTTTTCTCTTTATCATAATAGATTTCGGATCGAATACTTTAATCTGGGGATAGTCGGTACTGATTCCTAAAACCAGCCGGTCGGGGTGAAAGATAGTTACTGCTGCCCCCTCGCCTTTCAATCCCTCCCTTTTGCGGGAGGTTCGATCAACGGTGGCATCACACTCAAAGTTTAACAACCCCTTGCGTAACATTATTCGTTGTCCGTGGTAACGATTGGCATGCCCGTGCACAATCGCATAGATCCCTGTTTCATGCATCAGTTTGACGCCCTTACGGGTTAACGGCATGTCCACGTCCCGATACTTGGTTCTAATTAAATTAGCAAGAGGACCGTAGTAAAATTCAAATATCTCATCATCGACATCCTCCTTGAACTGATTATTCAGATACTTGACCCCCTTACGGTTAATCAGCTTTGCCATCCGGTCATCGATACCCGCATGGACAAACAGAAATGAGCCATGACGACAAACTAATTTCATATCCTTGAAGAACCAACTGAACTCACCACTCGGCTTGAGAAACAGTGTCTGCCATTTTAAGACGGCCGCATAGACTTGCCGCAACGAGAGCCCAGCCTTCTCACAATCTGATTCAAAACTCTCTATCTTCTCTTTCAACCGTTTGAGTTCTCTGGCCATGCGCTTTTCAGGCATCACCCAGCCAGCCATTTTAGGGAATTCTGTAAACCACCGCTTGGGAGGATAGAGTAAACGACGACAACTTCTGGTTGGTGGGATACCCTTCAACGCAGACTTGCCTTGTAGATACTCGTCAGCGATTTCACTCAACATGGGAATCGCTTTACTTCCCATACGTATAAAGAAATGATCATGTCTTGGATCAGCTTCCATACCAACCGAAGAGATACCCAATTTGATTCGAATGTCGTGGTTTCCAGCCAATATCGAGACCTTAGCACCGAGCTTTCGCAAACGATGAATAACCCGCAGCAACCTTAGATTACTGGGTCCTTTATCAAAGCAATCACCACCAATCACAAAACAGGCCCGGTGACCTCTCTGAGTCAACTTTAAATCGCTATCCTTTTCACCTGTTTTTCTGACACCACCGGATGCCACCAGAGAAGCGATAAAAGCATCAGCATCCGCGTGCAGGTCAGAGAAAAACAGCAACTCTCTTTTCGGCCATTGCCACTTCTCTTTTACCAATACCTCACTGAGTAATTTTTCTGTTGAGTTGCGTTGCCCCTTTTCCTTTACAATCGAACGTTGTTTTCCCAATGGCCATAGTTCACTGGCTGTGGGTAGATCCGGTGTAATCCATTTCAGGCCATGATATTTTGGCAGTCGCTTGTGATGGTATTTTTTCGTTGTATTATTTGCGCTAGTCGACAAATGCCTCTCCTCGTGAGCGAACCTTCCACTCCCCAGTCAGGTGACGCCAAGATCCAGCGTATCTACGTTCTATAAAAACAGGTCGGCAGTGGTACATACTTAATGCCGCAATCTGATCAAATTCCATCACACCCAGACGGTGTGCTGCATGTCGAAATGCTGCACCATGACCGACAAAAAGTTTTACGGTATCGGTCTCAACCTGCTGTTGCAATTCAGCCATCCGATGATCCAAATGCCTGGCCACCCTTTCACCCGCCTGCATCAATGACTCTGCTCCTTGCAGTGGCAATTGGTATTGACTGTTCGATTTCCACTCTGGTGGTAATTCATTGAAGCGAGGATCCAACTCTATTATTGACTCAATCTGTTGCAGTGTCAGGTTGGCAGCGGATCCCAAGCTGCGTTCTGCCAGCTCATCAAAGGATTCAATTGTTATAGGAGAAGAGAGTGTAGTGGCTAATCCTTCGCATATTATGTCAGCAGTCTGCCATCCCCTCAGGAGTTGTGAGCTATCGATCACCGGACAAAGATGCCAGTTAAACATCTGCAGTGCCCCCTGTAGCAAAGATACAGAGCGCTTTGCCTGTTCCAATCCTGTTTCCGTTAACTGAAACGGCTGCCAGGCACTGGGGGTGTTCTCGAGCTGGTGGTAGTCTCCATGCCGTAAAAGTGCAGCTATTACTCTAGGCATAAGGCACCAGAGGAATAAAGAGTTCTCTCAATTTAGTGGTCATCTCTTTTTCGAAAGGCGTTTCGCCAACTGTTTTATCATCGGTTTCAGTTCTGCCTGTTTGATACGTTCAATGGCCTTGTCTGGTGACAACCATTCACGCCCGCGATGACTCTCTTCCCATTTATCTTCAGGGAGCAATTGTTTGACCAGCATCGGATAGACCTCCACTGAACATTCGGACCCCCATTTTTCATAGGTATAACTACCCAGAGAATCACGCCCCACATCACCCTCAACACCCGCCTCTTCAAGCGCCTCTTTCGCAGCTGAGGCTTGCAGGGTCATCCAGGGCTCACTGATCCCCTTCGGTACAACCCAGTGCTTCTGCTTGCTGGATTTGACCAGTAGAATTTCAGCTTTCCCATCTTTGATGCGATAAGGAATCACTGACGACTGATTGTAGTAGTAAGCCGGACGATCACGCATCTCAGAGCTGGTATGATCTGGATAAGGAAACTTTTTATCCAGACTGCTTGCACGGATAATTGTGCGTAACTTTCCATCGCCAGGTTTCAGCTTCTTCCAGTCACCCGGCATTTTAATTCTAGCAATAGTTGCTGTTGGAATAAGCTTGCCATCCTTGGGTAATGGTATCCGTTTACCCTCCAGATATTCTGTCAATGCCTCAAGACTTGGATTATGCCCAACCAATAAAACCCGTTTGGCATCTTCTGGGACTTCGGCAAGGACTTTTAAAAGATCATCTACCCTGGCAGCATAAATCCGCCTTTCCTGAATGATCGCATCCGCGTCCTGCCCCATCACTTTAACAGCCTTTTGCGCCGTAATGATGGCACGCTCAGCTGGAGAGCTGATCACATAATCGGGTTGCAGTCGCTGTTGCAACAGCCATACACCGATGCGTTGTGCGCCCCGCTTACCGCGATCTTTCAAGGGTCGTTTAAAATCCTCCACCTGCTCTGTCCAGTCAGACTTCCCATGTCTGAGGAGCATAAGTTCACGCGCCATTGTCTCTATACCTCTTACATAGTTCCGGTCATTTAACCGACAACCTAATTCCTGTGGTTCAACTGCCCCATCGTTCAAAACACAAAGCTGTCAATGCTTCAAAATCCAGTTGTCCCGTCACCTCGTATACGCTGACCCTCTTCAGTAATGTCTGATAGGGCTCAGTAGGCAAGGGATCTTCATCTTCAAGAAATCTTCCCTGTTGGTCCTGATAAAAAGGGCCAGGTGATTTCATGACTGCTTTCAGTAGTTCACTGCGTTCACTGAGCGCTACTTCCTTTATCTCAACGGGTGAGGTCTCTTCTCTACTCCAGTTGAGGATCAACAGGCCAGTCAACGGTACTGGTGTCGATGTATTGATTCGGTCTTTACCGTAGAAATGGTCAATATCCACATCGAATTTTTCTTCGAGATCCCACAATGCCTGTTTTGGCATCTGTAATAGCTCACTTCGACGCGTTTCATTGATCAATCCCTTCAGGCGTTCATTATTCACCACAGTACCCGGATTGATACGTGGTAGTTTTGGTATCCCCACTGCCTCTACACAAGATTCACCGGCACGTAAGAAAAGTCTGTCATTTGTTAAAAAACTACTTTTGGGATGCTCCATCAAATGGAGCATCAATGTGGACTTGCCACCCCCTGAAAAACCGACAATTGCCAAGGCATTGGACCCCAACATCAACCCTGCCGCATGGCTGATCAACCAATTCTGATGCTGCAGCCGATTCATGATTTGAGAGTTTATATAATTAATAAGTTGATTGTCATTCTCTAAACAGGGACCAGCAGCGATAAGCCAGTTTTGGCTCTGCAGAAATAACATACCGGTTCGAACCTTCAGGACAAGACGACCATCAGGCAATTCCATATAGGCATCCTTGCGACCGGTTTTACCAGGCTCACGTTTCCAATCTATAAAAGGTAAACCACTCTCAAGCACTTCACTCTCTATCGCAACAATCACCACCGAAGCCTTGTTCTTCTGTTGAGGTAGGTGAGAAAAATATTGCTCTAAACGATCAAGCAGTGGCTGGCTGTTAGAGGCAACGGAGAGTGAGAACTCACCCAGGTTCAGATAGAGCTGTTTATCACACAGTGTCTGTCCCTGTAGCAATAATTTGGCAGTGGCTTGTGTATCTGCCGGTAACCCAGTGTCTGTATGTTCTGTCATGTAGACAACTCCTTTATCACATGGGCGACGTAGCGTTTCGGCACATCAATACCTAACCCCTTGAGTGCGCCAGCAAAACCACCAAAAGCTGAGACTTCAAACACCACTGGACCTCGATCAGTCTCTGCCACATCAACAGTCGTGAAGTCTAGTCCGAACACGGCTTGAGCCTTCGTTGCCAGTTCTATCAATTCATCGCTGGCCTGATACCCTTCATAGCGACCGCCACTGAGAATGGTGGTATTCCAGGCCCCTTCCTTGCCTACCCGCGCGTAGGCGCCAAGGTACTCACCACCGAGGAACATCATGCCAAGATCCTTACCGGGTAGCTGACGTCTCTTTTGGATATACATCACCGGATTTTGGGTTTGAAAATCGGTGATCTGTTTTTTTACCTGCTCTGCACCAAGTTGACTGTCGATCAAGGTCATTCCCCTGGCTTTGGTTGAATAGAGGGGTTTAAAGATCGCTGATTCAAAATGGTCTACTGTATTCACTGCCTGTTGAAGGTCTTCAGTTATCCGGGTCTCTGGCATGGGAATACCTGCATTGTATAGAGACATGGTGCAACTGAGACGATCGATTAGTCGGATAATTCTTTCAACTCGACTAAACACCCGAACTCCGGCCCGCTCAAGCTGACGCAGCATCTCCAATCGGTCCAATGTATGGTGAGAGTATTCTGCACTGATCTTTTTAACCAGCAGCGCATCGAACTGAGTCAGATCCTCACCACGATAGAGCAAGCGACCGGTATCAAGCTCAGCCGTCACTTCCGCCATGTCAATTACCAGACGGTAACCGGTGGCCTCTTCTACCGCGTCAGCTAATGCCTCCGTGGACCACTTACCGGGAATACCGACAACCCCGATTTTAAGTTTAACCAATGAATATCTCCTGAATCGGCACCTTGAACTGGCGCTTGGGTTTTGAGGTTGTAACAAGCAACCGCTCCATAAGATAAACGGCGCGATAGAACATAGCCCTGGAAAGGGATTTGTCGAGTATGAAACGGGTTGAACTGGCTAGAGAACGTATCAAACCCAAAGCCAACCTGATCTCGAAGGTTTCATCATTAACTTTTCGTGCATAAGCGCGGGCGAAATGATAGATTCCCAGGCAGAGTGCTGCGATACGTTGTCTTACGCGGGGATCGAACACCTGCAAGCGGTAATTAGAGACCATAAAAACCGTTATATCCTGCAGATAATCCATATATCGAGAACGGTGCAAGTCAATAAAATTGATCCGTTTTTCATCCGGATCGTAGATAATATTATCGACATTGAAATCACCATGAATATAGACTGAAAACGGTGCCCTTATATCTACCTCGAACTGTTGAAGCTCTTCTAGCAAGTTCTCAAATGAAGGCAACTTCTGCGATCCAATAGACGCCCCGGTTTGATTGAATTCTGGATGTATGCTGTAGACATCATCCATACGCTTGGAAAGCTGTTTCATATAATTTGCAGAGACTGGTTTTTTGGTTCGGGTTTCACTCCACACCTGACTAAGGGTGTCAGTAAGATGTTTGAAACTCTCTTCAAAAAGACGATCTGATCCACTCAGTAGGATCTGTTCGAAGGTCTGTCCAGCCAGATGTTCAATCAATAGTGCAGCTGAATCACCCCGTTTCTGATAGGCAAGTATTTTCGGCGCCAGGCCAGGGAAGATCTCGTGCCAATCGTTAACCCGTTGCTTCTCTTCCTTCAGTTTGCGTTTGCGCCCATCCTTGAAAACACCGTGATAACCAGTCTCACCTGCACTGGCTACGGCATTGATCGCACTTCCGGATTTGGTCTGTGCTATCGCCCGAACCTGTAGATCATCATTCGCGTTGACAGCCTTCAACTCTGTCAGCGATGCGTTTAAGGTGTGATAGCGATCGGTATTGAAGTGTTGTCCCATGGATGCGGAGATAATGGCTTCGCTGATACGCAACAGGGCATTACCCATCTGTTCAATACTGCGTCCAAGCATAATCAGGGATATATGATCTGCGGGACGTTTATCTTTCTTCAGATGTTTCGAATAGTTCAACAACTGCTTTTGATAGGCTTGATCAAGCCGTTGCTCAACACGGCCGATTTTCAGCGCTCGTCGGGTATCTTTGTCGGTAAGTGCCGGCTCAATCATATCCAGGGCATTGATCACCCTGTCCAACATAGCAAGATACTTACCCCGCTTCAGCAGACGTCTTTGTTGAACCTGAAAACTTTGCAGCATCGCCTCTCTGCTGAGTTCAGATATCCTCTCCAGATGAGTGGCAATATCTGCAACAGCCCGCAGCAGCTGACTGGCCCCTGATTGGACCTCATTACTGGAAATCTCTGATAGGCAATGATTGTGAATACTCAGTCTGAGGTTTTCGACATAACCCTGTCGCTCAATCAGCCGGGAAGGTGGTGTATTCACCGTGAGATTAAGATACTCTTTTAACACTGACAGATGAGAGCCTATCTCTGCCAGAAGGAAATGCAGGTTCTCATTGATCGTCTTTGGAAGCGACATCTTAGTCGATCACTCCCATATAGAGTGGTCTGTTGCCGGCGACCAAGGGTTGCAGATCGGCTCCAAGACTTGTGGGAAAAAGTGAGACATCTGGAAATTGGCTAAAAGGGAGCCAGACAACATCTATCTGGTGCTTGTCGGGGTGGAAGCCTGACTTGGGCAGATACGCTTCAGACACCGAACAGGCAAACAAAAATTCAATCAGGTGACGTGCAGTAGGCGGCACTGTTTTACGCTGTTTGAAGAAATCGGCGACACTCAGCAACCCATTCACTTCAACAGTTGTTCCAATCTCCTCTTCACACTCCCGCTGAAGTGCTTCAGTCAGCGTTTCCTGCACCTCTTGTCCACCACCCGGCAAGGTGTACCAGACTCCTCTGTCTTCGGCCCATTTCTTCTGCATCAAAACAGCCTCATTACGAACTATTACAGCTCGCACAGCATTGCGAATTGTGGCATCCAATTCCATAGGTTCAGTTGTCTGGTTCATATTCAAGTCTGATGCATCACTCCTAATCCAATTCGAACAGGTCAGAAAAACAGCACTAAAATCCAACACAAAGCCACCAGAGACAGTGAGACAAACACTGAAGCTGAGCCTTGATCCTTGGCACGACCCGAGAGCTTATGGTTCTCAGTACTTATTCGGTCAACAACGCTCTCGATTGCGCTATTGAGCAGCTCCACAATAAGCAGAATCAGCAGGGGGCCGACAAGCAAGGCCTTTTCGATACCCGTGTCACCCAACCAGAGCCCCAAAGGACCCAGAATGATCAGCAGCAGAACTTCCTGTCTGAATGCTTCTTCATTCTTGTAAGTAGACCGAAATCCCTTCATCGAGAAACGCATTGCGTTCATCAATCGCCGGAGCCCAACATTATTTTCGTTTTGCATTGCCATGATGCGGCTCCTTCTACCAGCTTAGACATAAAAAATCGAGCCTGTCATAAACAAATCATCATCCTCTCATAAAACTGCAATAGGAAACCACTAAGGTTCGCACACAGTGAATCGAGGCCAACATTAAGCGAGAAGTCAGATGGCATCACTGAAATATAAAAGCCTATTTCTATCCGATACCCATCTCGGTTTGAGAGCTGCCCGCACCGAGTACCTCCTGGATTTCCTCAAAAACACAGAAAGCGAAAACCTCTACCTGGTAGGGGATATTCTCGATTTCTGGAAAATGCGCTCAGGCTGGTACTGGCCTTCTATCAATAATGAAATCATCAACTTGGTGATTAAAAAGGCCAAACAAGGTACCCGAGTGGTGTATGTGCCCGGCAATCATGACGAGCTGCTTCGGGACTATCTGAACTTTCACTTCACCGGTATTGAGATCCATCGGGAGTTCATACATGAGGCTGCAGACGGTCGCCGCTACCTGGTCCTGCATGGAGATGAGTTCGACGGTGTGGTGATGAACAATAAATGGCTCGCCCATCTGGGTAGCGACGCTTATGACCTGCTGCTATGGCTCAACCGCTGGTTTAACGTTGCAAGACGTCGATTGGGATTCGGATACTGGTCCCTCTCGGCCTATCTCAAACGTCAAGTCAAAGAGGCGGTGAAATATATCGGTAATTTTGAACATGCAGTGACCCAGGCGGCCCGCGAACGGGATCTGGAAGGGGTCATCTGTGGACATATTCACCATGCGGTTATCAATGAACTGGAAGGGCTGACCTACGCCAATTGTGGCGACTGGGTCGAAAGTTGCACTGCCCTTGCAGAAGAGGCCGATGGTTCCCTCAAGTTGATCCACTGGGTCGACGAATCAATGCAACTACTGGATAGGAAAGAAGATCAATATGCGGATAGCGATACTGACGGACGCGTGGTACCCACAAGTTAACGGCGTTGTACGTACGCTTAACAAAACCATATCGATATTGGAGCAGTGGGGCCATGAGGTCCTGTGTATCAATCCGGAGCTATTCCGGACGTTGCCCATGCCAACCTATCCTGACATACCACTGTCACTGTTTCCTTACAGCAAGGTGAATAAGCTGTTAAATGAGTTCAAGCCCGATGCGATCCATCTCTCCACCGAGGGAACGATCGGTTGGGCTGGCCGCCGCTACTGTCTGCGGAATAACTTCCCATACACCACGACTTACCATACCCGTTTCCCCGAGTATGTACGTCTGCGTGCACCTATCCCCCTCTCCGTTTCCTACGCTTTTGTCAGAACCTTCCATAGCAAAGCGGCGGTCACTATGGTTGCAACCAGCTCCATGAAAGCGACTTTAGAGGAGCATGGTTTCAAGAACCTCGAATACTGGACACGGGGCGTCGACATCGACCATTTCGTGCCCACTGAAGAGAAAGTACTGGACCTACCCGGCCCGATTTCACTCTACCTTGGTCGGGTCGCGGTAGAAAAAAACATCAAGGATTTCCTCGATCTCGACATACCCGGTTCAAAAGTTGTTATCGGGGACGGCCCGGCCATGGCAAGCCTGAAAGAGCAATACCCCGATGCGAGTTTCCTCGGCTATCGGAAAAATGGCGAGCTTGCCAGCCTGCTGGCCTCAGCAGACGTGATGGTCTTCCCAAGCCGCACCGACACCTTCGGACTGGTGATGCTAGAAGCAATGGCCTGTGGTGTACCCGTAGCCACCTACCCGGTTGAAGGACCACTGGACGTCATTAAAAACGGCCTAAATGGCTGGATGGACGAAGACCTCAAAACAGCAACTGTCCGCGCCTTGGAAGTCGACAGGAAAAGTTGCCGTGAACATGCTGAGCACTACTCCTGGGATGCCTGTACACAGCAGTTTCTGAACTTGATTCAGAAAAACTGCCCGGAAGGTTCAGTTGAAGCGGCAGAAAAGACCAGTTAGATAATACCTGAAACAGTGTCCGGTGCGGCAGGCCGCACCCTACGGAGGGAGTGGCTAATTCCGCGTAGGGTGCGGCCTGCCGCACCGAACGACCTGACATCACTCTGCCAGCAGTTCTTTGATCGTATCCATATCAATCAGCAACTCACCCTTTTTTGTTTTTCCGTAAACACTATTTGCCAACTGCCGCTTTTTCTCTTGTAGGGCAAGAATCTTCTCCTCTACCGTACCCTCAGTGATCAGTTTGTAGACAAATACCGGTTTATCCTGTCCAATCCGATAGGCACAATCCGTAGCCTGGGACAAGTTTCTTGAAGATGCTGATGAAGCCTACCTTATTCTTGGCTGTGTTGATCTACGGGTTATCTTTGCCATCCCAAGAAAAATAATCATTCATCAATTACAGTATTTAAATATAACTGAAAGCGCCGACAACAAATCATATTGGCATATCACAATCGCAGAGCTGGACACGAAAAAATACCAATTAGCATTGCCAAAATCCAGTTCATCACTTGACTTATCTCCATATATTGTCGAGTTATGAGTATTCTGTAATATTTCCAGCTCACCATCAGTAGCTTAGAAATAACAACATATAGATGAAAGATTTCAATCCAGACATTCTAAGAACACCACAAAATCTATGCAAACCTGATCCAAGAAACCAGGATTATTCAACCCATGATGAGCAGGAAAATTTAGATACTCATTACGTGTCCATAGATAGAATAATTCTCAATAAGGAGGTTCCAGAAGAGATCCTTATCCAGTTCGAAACCTCTAAAAACCTCCTTCTCTATGCATGGTTTGTATATCGATTCTATCCAATAGCAAGATTTCATGCACTGACCGTACTTGAACTGGCTCTTAAAGAGCGATTTGAAGATGAAATCCCTGCTGACGATACCAAATACCGCAATAAAAGTGATAAACGACTCATGCTCCACAGTCTGCTACGTTACTGTGTGGACAGTAATATTCTGAAGAATGAGTCATTTGAGATGGCTCATCACAAGGCAAAGATGAATGCAAATACACGACATATGATGGAAAACTTTCGTTTAATGGACGAGCTAGGTCTATCAGAATTGGAATTTGACGATTCGGAGTTAGAAATTGAGGAAGAAGACTGGAAACCCAATTACGTGGAAATATTACTAAAGACTCTACAAAAATACGTAACAGCCATGCTCATGGCAGTACCATGCTAGATAAAAGCTCACGGGGTATATTACTTACTGTTTCCGAAATCATTAACCAACTTTGGCCTAAGAAGACAACAGATTAATCTTATACATTCCAACGTTGTAGCGTTGAAGCGAGACAATTTCATTACGCAAGACAAAACCAATCTAGATATCTGCTGGCTGTAGGATGAATCCCTGGAAGATACCGAGAACCGCCCTCCTCAGGTTAGATTGGCGCAAGAGAGTGTCGAGCAGCTTAAAGAAGCGCTGGAGAAATTCTGTACAGTGGAGGTATTGTTGGATAAGGGTAATAGGCGGATGCCGATTGGTTGGCTTACCCTGGTTTAATGGTAAATTGTGACCATTGGGCTGGTTTGGTGCGGCAGGCCGCACCCTACGTGTTTTGAATCTTTATGAGTATAAGGAATTAGATAATGTCAGGGTAATTACTAGTGGTTAGTACCTACCCAATACAAATATTATAAAAATAATAACTAATTCAACAAGGAGTGTGAATTGGATAGTGCAGTTGGTAACTATGGCAACTCATCGGGTGGATCGGTCGCGTCCATGAACCCAGTTAATGACCAAATCGGTAATAACAATACCAAAATTACGAATAGTCAAAACATCGATCCACAGAATATGACGACTGGTGAACGCATCGCTGGTAGCTCTACTACTGAAGAGCACTTGATGAACAGACCAAACTCGGTGGAAAAACAGAACAGCGTAACAGAAACAACAGCCATTCTAGCTGATGAAACCAAACGGGTTGAATCGACTTGGGAAAACCTGAGAAGTTATCCAGAAATCAAATCGATAGAAGAAAAAGTTGGTAAATTCAAGATCACCGTAGACTATTCAAAAAAGACTGGATATAACCCTGACGAAAACGAAATAATCATCAATCCAGCCTATGTTAGGCACACTCCATATAAAACAGTGATGAACGAAAGCATAGAAAACTCCATAGCTGAGCTTCCCGAAAAGGACTACTGGGAATTCATGGATAACTATCCAGATAGTTATCCTTTTTCATTCGAGCGCCAACTGGTCCATGAAGCTCATCATGCATTACAACCAGATTATCAGTTACTCTACGATCTAAATCCTAGCCAGTTTGAAACGCCAGTAATCAAGCAAACTAATGAATTCATGTGGAGTAATTTTAAGGAACCAGCCAGAGATCCTAACTGGCACTAACCATATCATGCCTATACAACGTTTAGTCTTTTTATTAATTGCTTCCTGGTTTTTGATCTGTTCGTCTGCCTGTGAATCGTCATCCTGCAATGTAGAGCAACTTAAAAAAACACTAGAAAGAGAGATTATTGTAAATAAAGCTCAAGAATTTTCAGATATCGAAGAGAACTCTATGAAGAGGATATCTCTTAATCCCGATGTACCGCAAAAGCCATTTGGTTTCAGGCATGAAAAATGGTTAGCTTTCAAGAAAAAATTCCAACATGGTGATTGTTTAATCCATTTTACGACACCCGAGGAGGCCTGGAAAAGACTCGCTGGCCTTGAAGGGTATGCCATCATACGCGGCAATGAAGTCATTGCTTTTTTTGTACTGAAGGTCAGTTGATTCTATTCACGCATCACGAATGATATGACTCTCAAACCACAAGAGCTCCTGGTCTCCTCTAGCTAGCCGTCACCAGTGGCCGAACCTGTTCGGTTCAGAGTTATTTAGAGATCCCCTAAGTCGGCGGAAGAGTATCCTGTTTGAGAGATCAATAAACTTACCAGGCAAAAAGCGGATTGACTTTAGCGCACCGTTTTTCCAACATATCCATGCGATCGGCACTCCGAGTGGTTCATCGAACTGGGTTTACCCAATCGTTGAGCTCTCCGGGGTAACCCCGGGGATGGTTCATTATGTGACATTTCCATTGCCGGTACGTCGTTGCGCTCCACGCAAGTCAGTACCGGCCTTACGAGATTGGTCGGAGGCCGGTCGCACCCTCATATAGGGTCCACTACTGGATGAAAGGAATTGTCGAGCTTCAAAAAATTTGTCAGGCTTTTTGGCCTCTCCATCAAGGATGGTATCTGGCAGCAAACAGCCCTCGCTGATCGAATCAATCGCTCTCTCGGTGATGGCTTTGTCGATGCTCACAAACTAGCCGCACGTCTGCTGTTCCAATTCGACACCGGCTTACCTCCGTCAACTAAGCTGCTTTTCGATTTCCTACGCACCGATAAGCAGTTGTGTCGATTCTATGAATCACTAGACCAGAAAAAAGACCCAAGAATATTGCTCGACTCCCCAGCCATGGGGTCATTACCCGAGCGCATGATCACCCTTCCCCTACCCCAATTGGCCAGCTGGCACGATGTTCGGATTTGGCTGGGACTCTCCAATGAAGAGCTGGCCTGGTTTGCCGATCGGGAAGGCAGACAGGGCAACATCACAGAACCAAAACTTCATCACTACCGCTATCGGTGGGTTAGAAAGAGATCTGGTGAAGCAAGGTTGATCGAAATACCCAAGAGACGATTAAAAGCCATGCAGCGGCAGATCCTCAAGGAGATACTGAACCAGGTACCGCCCCACCCCTCTGCCCATGGTTTTACCCGTGGGCGTTCATGTCTGACCTATACCGCACAACATCTGGACAAGTATGCGGTTATGCGTATGGATCTGAAGGATTTCTTTCATTCAGTTCCCATTCCACGCATTGGTGCGACCTTCAAGCGACTGGGTTACCCGCAGGGCGTCGCTCACCTGTTGCAGGGGCTCTGCACCCATGTAACCTCTGCCTCTTTGGCGGGGGCGGTGTACGAGCAGTTACCCTGGGAAAACCAGAGGCGTCTCTCCGGCAAGCATCTTCCCCAAGGTGCACCTAGCTCTCCAGCTATCGCCAATCTGTGTGCCTGGGGACTCGACTGTCGACTCTCCGGGCTCGCTGATCGATTTGGTCTCAACTACAGCCGCTATGCTGATGATCTAGCCTTCTCTGGTTCAAAAGAGTTGATTGGGCTTGCTCCCTATCTACAGACAGTCATCGGTGCCATTGCCCTGGAGGAGGGATTCAGGATCAATCATCGTAAAACCCTTTTGCGCTCCCAGGCCCAGTCCCAGCGACTGGCGGGGATGGTTGTCAATAAAAAATCTAACCTCTCCCGCCAGGAGTATGACCGTCTGAAAGCCATACTCTATAACTGTGTACGATTTGGACCAGAGAGCCAAAACCGGCATGATATGGTTGATTTCAAATCTCACCTGGCGGGAAAAATCGCTTACGCCACCTGGCTCAACCCTGAAAGAGGAGCACGTTTGAATTGCCTATGGCAGCAGATTGTTTGGCCAGATAACAGGATCGCAACCTCTTGAATAACTCACTTGATTGTCAACATTCTGAAACCAGTCGTTAACCTGATAACGCTTTCAGGTTACACTCACCGATCTGATTTTCGCCGTCACACAATAACCCTATCGAATGACACCATGACCGAACAGAAAATACACTGCGAGCACCGCCCATCCTCCATGAAACTGGAGATCCAGGGGGTTTATGACTGGCCAATCTGGAGCAAAGAGGTCTCTACCTTCGATTGGACCTATGATCAGACCGAAGTCTGCTATTTCCTGCGCGGTAAGGTCATCGTTACACCTGAGGGGGGAGAACCTCAGGAGTTCAAGCGAGGTGATCTGGTGACCTTTCCTGCTGGAATGAAGTGCACCTGGGAGATCCTCAAAGATGTGGAAAAACACTACACCTTTGAATAGATACTATCCCAACTGATGGCCAAAGCCTCTACATCTCAACATACCCCGATGATGCAACAATATCTCCGCATCAAGGGGGAGCATCCCAACATGCTGGTCTTTTACCGTATGGGGGATTTTTACGAGCTTTTCTTTTCCGATGCGGAGAAGGCATCGCGGCTGCTCGACATCACCCTTACCAAGCGAGGAACTTCGGCGGGCAAACCCATTCCTATGGCGGGTGTCCCCTACCATGCCGCAGAAGGCTACCTGGCCCGCCTGGTAAAACAGGGTGAGTCCATTGCGATTTGCGAACAGATAGGCGACCCGGCAACTTCCAAAGGTCCGGTTGAGCGTAAGGTGGTGCGTATCGTCACCCCTGGCACCCTCACCGATGAAGCCCTGCTCGAAGAGCGGCGTGAAAATCTTTTGGTTGCGGTAAACGAACATGAAGAGGGACTCGGTCTCGCTGCATTGGATCTGGCCAGTGGTCGATTTACTGTTCAGCAAGTGACAAACCTGGAAGCTTTAAGTGGCGAACTAGAGCGTCTCAGTCCCGCAGAGGTTCTACTGGAAGAGGATTCCACCCTACCTGAGACCGTTAACCTGAACTGCGGCATTACCCGTCGACCGATCTGGCACTTCGATTTCGATTCCGCTGAACAACTACTGACCCGACAATTCGGCACCCGGGATCTGGGTGGCTTCGGCTGCCAGGACCAACCCCTGGCTGTTGGCGCTGCAGGTTGTCTGCTGCAGTATGTTGAGGAGACACAGTTCGGTGCACTCCCCCACATTCGGGGTCTGCAGGTGGAGCATAGAGAAAACAGTGTCATCATCGATGTAGCCACACGGCGTAATCTTGAACTGATCCACTCCTTGAGCGGACAACCACAACATACCCTGGCCGGGATAATGGACCGAACCGTAACCGCTATGGGAAGTCGCAAGCTAAAACGCTGGATCAGTCAGCCTCAACGAGAGCGTGAGACAGTAGCCAATCGACACACTACCATTCAAGCATTGATGGAGTCCGGTCTACATATTGACCTTCAAGAGATCCTGCAGGGTATCGGGGATATTGAACGCATCCTGGCCCGGGTTGCACTGAAAAGTGCCCGACCCAGAGATCTGGCCACTCTGCGTGATGCCTTTGGGGCCTTGCCTCAGCTTCATCCACTGCTTGAACGTCTCGACAGCCCCCTGACCCGCTCTCTTTCGATGGAGATTGGTGAGCATCCGCAACTGCATAAGCTGCTGCAACAAGCGGTCATTGAACAACCACCGATGCTGATCCGTGATGGAGGGGTTCTTGCGGAAGGGTATGATCAAGAGCTGGATGAGTTAAGGTCACTGTCACAAAATGCCGATCAGTTTCTACTCGACCTGGAGACCCGTGAGCGGGAAAGAACCGGTATTGCCACGCTCAAGGTCAGCTATAACCGGGTACATGGCTACTATATAGAGATCAGTCGCAGTCAATCGGACAAGGCCCCTGATGACTATGTCCGACGTCAAACCCTAAAAGGCGCTGAGCGCTTCATCACACCGGAACTGAAGAAGTTTGAGGATCAGGTGTTGAGCGCAAGAGAGCGCTCTCTTGCCAGAGAGAAGATGCTCTATGAGCAGCTGCTCGAACAGTTGTGTGAATCCCTTACCGACATGCAGCAGTGTGCAGAGGGTCTATCCCACCTGGATGTATTATGTAATTTGGCTGAGCGGGCCCAAAGCCTCAACCTGGTACGCCCCGAACTGGTGGAGGAGCCCGGTCTGCAGATCGTTGATGGTCGCCATCCGGTTGTGGAGCAGGTCAGCCAGAATCCATTTGTGGCTAATAGTGTAACCCTCAATCAACAGCAACGTATGTTGATCATTACCGGCCCCAACATGGGTGGTAAATCAACTTTCATGCGACAGATAGCCATCATCACTCTGCTCGCTTATGCGGGTAGTTTTGTACCTGCCGCTTCTGCTCACCTAGGCCCTGTCGATCGTATCTTCTCCCGCATCGGTGCTTCTGATGATCTGGCGGGTGGACGTTCTACCTTCATGGTGGAGATGGAGGAGACAGCCAATATTCTTCACAATGCCACAGAGCAGAGTCTGGTATTGATGGATGAAGTCGGTCGTGGCACTTCCACTTTCGACGGCCTCTCCCTGGCCTGGGCCTGCGCTGTTGAACTGGCAACTTATTTACGCGCTTTCACCCTCTTTGCGACCCACTACTTTGAACTCACTACCTTGCCGGATGAATATCCGGGGATAGCCAATCTCCATCTTGATGCGGTAGAACACGGTGACTCCATCGTCTTCCTTCATGCTGTAAGAGAGGGACCGGCAAATCAGAGTTATGGCTTACAGGTTGCAACTCTGGCAGGTGTACCTAAAACTGTGATCAAGAAAGCCCGGCAACGCCTGAGGGAGTTGGAGGCCAGTGCTCAACGACATGCGGAGCAGCAACAGAGCCAACTTCCGCTGTTTGATATCTCTGCTGAGAAGCCGGAAGCATCTGAAGTGGAGCGCTTGCTGGAGCAGATCGATCCAGATGAATTATCACCCCGCCAGGCGTTAGAGCAGCTCTACCATTTAAAAGACAAGCTGGGTGAGTAAAAGAGTTCCTCACAAGGGATCAACTCCCTATTAACAACAAATATTTATCGAGGTGTTTGATGAGTGACCATGTCTACAAAAAGATTCAGTTAGTCGGTTCTTCCCAAACCAGTACAGATGATGCTATTCGTAATGCCATCGCAAGGGCAGGAGAAACTATCAGCAACATGAACTGGTTTGAGGTGGTGGAGACCCGAGGTCACATAGAGGATGGGCAGGTCTCTCATTGGCAGGTTACCATCAATATTGGATTTCGTCTGAAAGATTGAGATTTTTTCGCTGCAGGCCGTTTAGTTAATCGATGATGTGGGAAGAAAACATGATCTAGACTTATCCGGCCTGATAAGCTCCCCTTCTCCGGGAGCACTAAGGTCGCAGCCCTTGGCTTGAAAAGGCTTTCATACGGTAAACCCTAATAATTACCAGTATTTTCCTGCATATCCAACAACCATTCCGACACCTACATTGAAATGTGACACTTTTATTACGGAGTCACGTCAATGGATGCGAGAAAAACACCAAGAACAAAGACATCATTTCAAGTGACCCTGGTCTCCATGACCAATGGCGTTGAGCAAGTCCGGGTTATTACCGATATCAGCAAATCTGGGATTTTTGTCACCTCGTTAGCAGGTTCAAAACTCAATGAACCTTATAGAGTGATATTCAGAAAACCTGGACAACCCGAGACTTTGCATCTGGCAGCGCGGGTAACCCGTTATAATCGTTGCGGCTCAGCCCTTTCATTTGAGCAACTTCAACCGAAAGAGAACAGGTTTTTAACCGATTTGATCCATCCCAACTGGGATGGAAAGGATTTACTGGAAGGCGTAATCATGCATGGCATTCTCGAAAACACTACCGATTTTGCATCCTGTATGAGGCTTACTTCCCTGTTGAGCAGTGATTATCGATATACGTCGCGTGGGTCCCGGTAGTTCTGCATCGATTGAATCCCATCACGCTGCTTCCTATGTAATCAGTTGAGGTTACTCATTACAGTTATTGGTGGAGCTGGGCACCACCCTGTGAGTCAGGCTTGTTTTGAAACCATCTCTTGAAGCTGGGAATTTGTGGGACTGTGATGAACATACCTTGTCATCTCATTCCCAAACTTGATGGTTGTATATCCGAACCTGATAGGAATAGAGCACCCTTTGTTGAGAGTGAGGAGGCCGACCATCGGGTCATTGACTGGCCCATCTGGATTTCCGCATATGGACGAATGACATGGATCGGTGAAGTCTGCTCAGAAATTCAGATGGTATCCAAGTAGTAAAATCTACTCTTGGTATTCCAGGTTTAGATCCCCCAACGTAATTCGATCACCGCTTTGCAGCGCAACACCACCAGCTCGTATGGGCTTTCCATTGATCATAGGTATGTTATCGCCGCCTACCTTAAGCAGGAAATAACCATTGTGGCGCTTGTTGATCAATACGAGATCTCCACCTGGTTTACCAACACTGAAAAAGGAGCGATCAATTACCCGTTCCTCACCTTTATAATCACCATCCAGAAAGCGTACTTTAGCAGTCATAACTTGCGCGGAATCGGTGTTTGCTTCTTTTGACGGCTTTGGTGCCTCTTGAGCAATCCTCACTTGAGGCTTGGCCGGGGGTGTCACCTCGGATCTGTTTGAAAAGGGCATAATGTGGTCAGAGGCTGGTGTTGGTTGTTTGTGTATGCTTGGCTCTACAGGTTTAGGTGCGGGCTGGCTGACCGGCTTAATAACGACCGTACGATCAGGATCATCCGGTTCCATTTCATGATGGGGTAGTTGTGCAATATAGCGCAGGTTGTATTTACCGATCTCAATCAAGTCACCATGCTTGAGGAAACGCTTGGTCACGACATTGCCATTCACACGAGTGCCGTTGGTGCTCCCCTCATCTTCAATGGAAAAACCCCGAAAAACGCGGGAAAGCGTTGCATGATGGCGACTGACAGACCGATCACCAAGACAGATATCACAGGTTCCATCTCGTCCAATTAAAAAACGTTTCTCAACAAGCGGGAACTCTTGCGGTGTCTCATCGTCACTCAGAACTACGAGTTTTTCCATACTGTCATCTACCCAGATATACAATCATCACTAAAGCATCATTCATCATTGCTGACCATTGGCTGTGCCAATATCACCGAGATATTGTCTATACCGCCACAACGACAGGCAAAGTCGACCAACTCATCAACCTGCTGATTTAGATCCAGTTTTTTGTTTTCTAGAATACTTTGCATTTCATCATCCGTCACCATGCCAGTCAGCCCATCAGAACAAAACAGATAGATATCCCCCTGCTCTACTCTACAATCGGCAAGGTCGACCTCAACCTCTGGCTCAGAACCCAAAGCTCTGGATAGTACATTTGTGGGAACACCCGCCATCAGAGCCTCTTCCATGCTGGCAAAATCGCCAAGGTTAACCATTTCCTGAATTAACGTATGGTCTTTCGTCAACTGCTTAAAGCTGCCATCCCGCAATCTATAGAGCCGTGAATCACCGACATGGGCATAGCTTAAACAACTTTCGGTAAACCAACCCACTACGAGTGTAGTCCCCATTCCCTGGTAATCAGGTACTTGCTGAGCCAATTCCAGTATCGCCTGATTGACAGCCAGTATCGCCTCACGAATTGCAGGCCTTTCTGACTCGGCATCACTCTCCTGACTACCAATAAGCTGGCCTATTAGAAGATCCACAGCCAATCCGCTGGCGACTTCGCCTGCGTTGGCCCCCCCCATGCCATCAGCGAGTATCAGCAGACCTGAATCTGGATCACCGCCAATTGCGTCTTCGTTTTGCTCTCGTACCACTCCTTTATCGGTACGCATTGCTACTTCTATAATCAAGCTCGCTCCTGGTCCGCATTTTATTGATTAAAGTCAATGAATGAATGGAAGGGAAGGCAATTTTTCACAGAAACGGAAAGTAGTCTATGTATTGCCTAAAAATGGTAGAAAAAAACCAGCTGCTTAGAAAGCCCAAACTAAGTCATGAATCAGCACCCTATCACCAAAACGGACAGTTTCAGTATTGCTCTCCATGCGTTAGGTGCCCTTGCAGCTTGAATCGGCAGAATAGAATTGTCGATCTGTTAAACACTAGCTATAAAGGGATTTCCTGACTCTTAATTAACCCGGCACCTTAATAGATGATTGAAATTGTCCCGAATGTCGGGACAATTCACTGTATCAATACCCCAAACCCTGTGGTTACCGAGCTTCGGTCTTGCTCTGTGCAGCAAGTTCCATGTCCAACTTGCCTAGAATCGTACTCATCTTTTTAGCCGGGATATAACCGGGCAACATGTCACCACTCTCCAGAAAAATCGCTGGAGTTCCCGTTACACCTAATAGCTTACCCAGTTCAAAATGGCTCAGCACCGGATTGTCACAACTCTTAGAGTCGACATCCTCTCCCGCCTTGGAACGTGTCATAGCCTCATTTCGGTCGTCTGCACAAAATACCGCTTCAGCTTTTTTAAAGGAGTCACTCCCGACACCGGCTCTTGGGTACATCAGGTAGCGAACACGAATACCGAGATCATTGTAGTCTTCAATCTCTTCATGTAATTTCCGGCAGTAGCCACAATCGATATCTGTAAACACAGTAACGGTGTGTTTAAAATCTTTAGGTCCAAAAATCACCATATTATCTTCGCCCACAGACTCTATATACTCCGCCTTTGCCTCGGCAATCTTTGGTGTGGTCAAATCTTCTCTTTTATCAATGTCAAAAAGTTTGCCGTTCAGTAGATGCTTGCCATCTGCAGAGACATAGAATATTTGAGGCCCCACCATGACTTCGTAAAGCCCACTGACTTCACTGGGCTTGATACTGTTGATCTCACCACTCTTGAGAATTTTACCCATACCCTCCCGAACTTTTTGTATGGCATCGTCCTGAGTGTGTGAATCAGCCAGAAGAGTGGATGTCATGAGCATTGCCGGAATCATGGCAAGGGTGAGCATGAAGCCTCTGAGCGGAAGATCTTTGGTCGTAAATTTCATTGATTCTAATCCCGAAAATTCTGATATTGGAGGGGCAAACCGTAGTCAGATTGCCTCATGAGTGTGATTACCTGCTGGAGATCATCCCGCTTTTTGCCAGTAACCCTTATCTGTTCACCCTGGATCTGAGCTTGAACCTTAAGCTTACCTGCCTTGATATCCTTGACCATTTTCTTTGCGACATCCGTTTCAATGCCTTGTTTGATCAATACTGTCTGTCTTGCGGCATTCAGATTGGTTTGGGGATCTTTAACATCCATAGCAGTTACATCGACACTCCGTTTGACCAGTTTTTGGCGCAGAATATCCATCATCTGATTAAGTTGGAATTCCTGCTCAGCTTTTAAGCTGATTTCGGAGTCAGTTTGTTCGAATTGTGCATCCACACCCTTGAAATCAAATCGGGTACCAATTTCCCGGTTTGCCTGATCCACGGCGTTCTTAACCTCTTGCAGATCCACCTCGGAGACAATATCGAAAGATGGCATTAATGCGCTCCTCTGTTTCGCATAAAATGGCTGCGACTCTACCACATCCCTGAGCACTGTTAACACCAACTGGTTCCACATATAGCGCCGTAGATAGTTTTGGCAAGTCCCATCAAGCACCATTTGAAGCCTGAATTGCTGCATCAGTCTGCTGCAATTAAGAGCTCCACCTCATGCCTGGCATAGACTTCTCTCAGCATCACGAGCAGCGATAGTGAGCATCAGAACAACATTAATTATTTTATTAAATATATTAGTTATATTATTGATTATTTTATATTTAGTACTCTTTATCAATAAATCAGATCAACCCCTTGGATGGTGCTTTGCATGTAATGATTTCAGTCTCTCGCGCGCCACATGGGTGTAGATCTGGGTGGTGGAAAGATCACTGTGCCCAAGCAATAGCTGCACCACTCTGAGGTCAGCGCCATGGTTCAATAAATGAGTGGCAAAAGCGTGTCGAAGTGTATGGGGAGAGACTGTTTGATTGATTCCAGCGGTCATCGCATGCTTCTTAATTCGATACCAGAAAGCCTGTCGTGTCATACCCTGTCCACGACGGGTGGGAAAAAGGTGGGAACAAACTCTCGCGCCCAGCAGAGCACTGCGTGCCCCTGACAAAAACCGCTCCAGCCACCCCTGAGCCTCATCCCCTAAAGGCACCAATCGCTCTTTCCCACCTTTACCGATCACACGTACAACACCCTGGGTCAGACTCACCTGCTCGGGCCTCAATTCCACCAGCTCTGAAACCCTGAGTCCGGTCGCATACAGCACCTCGAACATGGTTCGATCCCGCATACCTTCTGGATCCTCCAATTGCGGGGCAGCCAGAAGTGACTCGACTTCTGCTTCAGAGAGGGATTTTGGCAAGGGTCTCCCTAACTTCGGGGCTGAAATTTGAACACTGGGATCAATTTCCAAACTACCTTCACGCAGACAGTATTGGTAGAACTGGCGCAAACAGGAGAGCATACGGGCGCTGGAACGTGGTTTGACACCCTGCTTACTCAGAGTTGCCAGATAGTTTTGAAGATCTGCACGCTGAGCGTTCAATAAACTGCGACCCTTTTGATCATGTAGCCAAGTCGCAATTTTTCGCAGATCAGACTGGTAGGCTGAAAGTGTATTCTGACTCAAACCCCGTTCCATCCAGACCGCATCTGCGAAGGATTCAATCCGCGCTATATTCTCTTCTTTAATATTCACTGCTGGATTTCAGAAAACGTTACTCGAATTAAAAAAACAAGGTAGCCTGCACTGGCTGGTGACACCAATTAAGAGCCTGCGATTCAGAAATCATGGAGGAGTGACCATATTCCAGTTACAGCAAAATGACAGCAACTATCTCCTAGATTATTAGTCAGGTATTTGGGTTTAGCTCGGTATCATTGAATAATGCCGCCAAAGACCTGGGAATGGTAGTAATATATTTCCACAGATCCTGTGGATAACTTTGTGGGTAAAGGGGCTAAATGTCTCTGTAAGCCTTGATGCTATTGAACCCTTTTTAGATTGTGTAATTTCTATACAATTAAAGTATTAACAACAATATCAAATAGTTACAGACTTTAATTAATATTTCAATTTAAGAAATTTCATTAAACTGTCAATCATTCATTGACCTGCCATTTAATGTGTATAAACAGTATTGACATACCCCCCTATAAGTGATTAACAGAATGGTAAATTCAGACCAGGAAAGATGAGACTTTCAGTACCATTCTGCACTAAGATAGTGCCCCCTTTAATCGTCCAGTAATCAAACCTTAATGAGCGTTAGTAGAACACCCTTTTGGCGTGAAAAACTGTTGCAGGAACTCTCCCGCGAAGAGTGGGAATCACTCTGCGATGGATGTGCAAAGTGCTGCCTTCAAAAGCTTGAGGATGAAGAGACCCGCGAAATCTATTTCACTAACATCGTCTGCGATCTGCTCGACATGGAGAGCTGTCGCTGTACGCAATACCGGGATCGCTCAACTCTTGTACCAAACTGTATCACCCTTAAACCAGAGGATTTAAGCGACCCTTACTGGCTACCTCCCAGTTGCGCCTATCGTTTACTCGCTGAAGGCAAGGATCTGCCTGACTGGCACCCTTTGCTCTGTAATGGGGATAGCCAGAAGATGGAGATAGGTGGACACACCATTCACGGCAAGGTTGTACCGGAAGCGGAAGCTGACGACTGGGAACACCATTTGATCGACTGGATATGAAACAGATATCAACACTCACTGAATTCCTTGAGTCTGGCGGTTTGAAGCTAGACTTCTACGATATGGGTCGTAGGGTAACTCGCATAACCAGGGAAGCCTTCGTCAATTTTGAACTGACGGAAACCCCCTTCCCTGCCCCGTTGCAACAACAGGCCTGGTTCGCACTGATCTTATCTGATCCGGAAAACACCGATATCGAACCCATGATCTGGTTTGTCAGATTCCCCCTTGATGAACAGGCAAAGCTAGTTCAGGCAGCACGAGACGATTTTCTACATCGCTTGATGGAGAATCTGGGTCAAGGTGCTATCGGAAAACATGATGAGATGCAGGCGGCAATTCAGGACAACCCCTACCTGTTTCAACCCAAAGAGGAACGCTTAGCGGTTTTTCATGCACGCTTCACCGCCAAGCTTGGCAAGCCCGCCTCTCGTTACTATGAACATGCCCGTGCTTACTTTAATGGCGACCTGGGTTGGGAGCAGTGGTCATTCATCGGTTATCAGGGTATTGCCGATCTGGCCGCCCGACTCGATCATGATAGCAATCAAGCGCAGGTCAATAAGGCGATTGCTGAACTTCCTGCCGCCCCTTTGGAAGCCTTCTGCCACTGTCTGGAGAATGAATCGATAGCAAAACCTCTGGCATTGTCTCTGGGCAAACGCGCACAAGAAGCCCTGAAACAGCCTGAACCTGATCTCAAAGTCATAACCGCCGTAATACGAGGCACATCACAATCAAAAGCAGAAAATCATCGTAATGAATTGATTTTAAAGATTCTTAACCACCCAATTTCATGCCGAAGCGAGGTGCTTGTCGCGGTATCCGGTCGTGCCTGGGAGTGTCTCTCTGATCAACAGATAAGCCGTCTCTTTTTGGATCGTCTTGCAAGCAATGAGGTGGGACAGGATTTTTTCAATGGCATTCTGAGTGATTTACTCTACATGCCGAAAACTCGCCACTACCTACAGTCCCTAATGCGTGATCCACAGCGCTCTGATCAGTTGAGCCAATCGATTGGTAACTTTTTCGACAGCTTAAGCCCAGAAGTGATTAAATCTGATTAGGCATCAAGCATAGGAAAGCGATCAGAAACCATCAGATGAATAAATCTTTGCACTATAATTGCCATTGAATGTAAAAGGACAGGCAAGATGAACGCACTAGTGGCCATAGACCTTTCCCCAACATCCTGGAGAGTCATTGAGCAGGCACTAAGCCTGTTGGACCAATCCAACACCCGCCATCTCTGGCTACTGCATATCGCAAATCCTGAACCCGACTTTGTAGGTTTTGAACCTGGGCCTCAGGCTGTTCGAGATGGTCAGGCCAAAGATTTCCACCAGCAACACAAAAGCCTTCAAGACTTTGCTGATCGTGTAAGAACTCAGGGTAGTGATTGTACTGCCTTGCAGGTACAGGGTGCTTATGCGGAAAAAATCCTGGTTGAAGCTGAAAAGCTAGAGGTTGATGTCATTGTGGTGGGAAGCCATGGTAAAGGTCTTACGAAGGAGCTGATCTACGGCAGCACCAGCAACCAGCTGGTACGTCGTTCAGAAATCCCTGTATTGATAGTGCCAACCTCCGATTGAGCAGGCTCCGACCTTCATCCCTGAAAGCCGGCTAGATCTTGACCAGTTACATATTGCTGATCATCGCATCCCCAAATGCGGAACAACTCAGCTCCTGGGGGGTATCCATCAAACGAGCCAGATCATAAGTCACGGTCTTTGCAGCGATTGTTGCACCAAGACTTTTGATAATCAGATCAGCAGCTTCATACCAACCCAGGTGACGTAACATCATCTCTGCGGAAAGAATGAGAGAGCCTGGATTCACCTTATCCAGACCTGCATATTTAGGTGCTGTGCCATGGGTTGCTTCAAACATGGCCACAGTATCGGAAAGATTGGCACCTGGTGCGATACCAATACCACCTACCTGAGCTGCAAGCGCATCAGAGATATAGTCACCATTGAGATTCAAGGTAGCGATGACGCTGTATTCAGCAGGACGCAACAGAATCTGTTGCAAAAAGGCATCTGCAATCACATCCTTAACAGTAATCTCAGTGCCGGTCTTGGGATTCTTGAAGGTACACCAGGGTCCACCGTCCAATTCAACGGCGCCAAACTCATCTTTGGCCAACTCATAACCCCAGTTCTTGAATGCACCTTCGGTGAACTTCATGATATTGCCTTTGTGCACCAGGGTTACCGAATCACGATCGTTATCGATCGCATACTGGATCGCTTTGCGCACCAATCGCTTACTACCTTCACTGGAGACCGGCTTTACACCAATACCCGAAGTCTCCGGAAAACGGATTTTGCTCACCCCCATGGTGTTTTGCAGATATTCGATGAGGGTCTTGACTTCATCGGTACCGGACTCCCACTCAATTCCGGCATAGATATCCTCGGAATTTTCTCTAAAGATAACCATATTGGTTTTTTCAGGCGCTTTCAGCGGGCTTGGCGTACCATCAAAATATCGCACAGGTCTGAGACAGACATAGAGATCGAGTTGCTGACGCAGTGCCACGTTTAGCGAGCGAATACCACCACCGACCGGTGTGGTCAGAGGGCCTTTGATAGAGACGACATAGTCTTTGACAGCGTCAAGGGTCTCTTGAGGCAGCCAGGTATCAGCATCGTAGATCCGGGTCGATTTTTCTCCGGCAAAGACCTCCATCCAGGAGATCTTTTTTTCTCCGCTATATGCCTTATCCACAGCGGCATCGATGACTTTGCACATCACAGGAGTAATGTCCACGCCAATGCCATCGCCTTCTATATAGGGGATTACGGGATTGTTTGGAACACTCAACACGCCATTTGCGTCAACGGTTATCTTTTCCCCCTCAGAAGGGATCTCAATCTTGTCATATGCCATGTATATTTCCTGTAGATAAAATTAACTGTGGTACTTGCAAACACCCCAACCAGGTCAGGAATATGGGTTTAAGAACGCCCTATTCCTGTGCGCTACCACCGGAGACTTAAGATTATTGGTAATTTGATAGCGCCATTGTAGCCATGATTCAGGGTATCTCATAGGTTCAATGGGAACTGTTCACAAGTCTTTCCGGCATATTTTCCTATTTTCAGGTTCAAATCAAGTATTCAAAGCCCTAATTATTAAGCGTTTTCAGATAGAATCAAGCATTGCACCGCATGACACACCCAATAGCTTGAGCCATTGCCCGTCATGTTCGGCTGGAAGAGAAATAGTTGAAATACGCGGCTTCAGTTATTCTTCACCACTGAACGCACCTCTCATGACTACGCTGGAGCGTGGTAATAAGTTGAATCCTCCTGAAGGAAAGAGAGTGTTGTGGACCCGCACTAATGGTCGATATACCAAAGCGTCCAGATTGCTAGTATCTGCTATTCAATCTCATCATCACCAGCCGGAAACTCTAACAACGCTACCGACTGTACAGCACTACCAGCAATCCCCTTTATCGAACTATACATATGGTTGGTATTAAGCAGCACTTTTTCGATCTGTTTCTCTCTCTTTTTCCAAATCCCCTGCATGGAGCGTTTCTCAGACTCCAGGTCTGTTTTCATTTGGGTAAAACCTTCAACGATGGCTTCAATCTGCAGCCTGAATTCGTTGCTGGTGAGGAAATCATAGAGCATACCCATCTTCTCACCCTTATTCTCCTGGGTGGTGATTGCCATACTCAGCTGAATAACTGACTCTCTCAATACGGTACATAACCCTTTGAACTCATCGAAAGAGCAGACCCATATACCCTCTTTTAGTCCAAGGCGATCCATATCTGCTGGCATGGCTTCCGTAACCAATACACCGATGTCTGCATTCCTGTCGCGGATATCCGCCTTGAATTTTTCGATCCAAGTAGGTTGAAAGTTTTTAGTCCGTTTACTTTCATAATAGATGGTTCCACAGTTTGTTCGGCTATGCGTATTGATGGTCTGCAAGCAATCAGCGCCTCGTTCACCCTTTTTGATCTCATCAATTGAATCGAGGGGAAATTGTATCGAGAGCCACTCCTCAATCGCTATCTCCTGTACCTCCCCCTGTAGCTGCATAGAACCTTGATCCGCTTTACGCTGGGCCTCTTGCAGCTGCTCTTTCAGCTGATTAATAATCTGCTCTTTTTCTGATATGTTCAGCTGAGCTTTTTCCGCTTCGGATTTTCTTATCTTCTCTTTCTCTTCACTCAGGGTTTGATTTATTTTCTGCTGTGCTTCGAGTTCTATTTTATCTTTTAACTCATCCTTTTCACGTTTAAGGCGCTCTATATCCGCCTTAAACTTATTAAGCTCTTTTACCTGGTCTGATTTAGTAGCCAACTCCTTTTGAAGCACAGCCAACCTCTCTTCCTGTTCCTCTTCAGCCTGTTTTCTTAATTTTATCTGTAGCTTTTCACTACCAGCCTTTATTCCATCCTGAATTGCAGTCGCAAGCTTATCTTTATAATTTGCTTTTTCATTCTCAATAGCCTCTTGCTCTACCTTGAGTTTCTCTTCAGTAGCTTTTAGTTCATTCCGCTCTTTTGCAATCTGATCGTTATATTTTTTCTTTAACTCCTCATCAAGCTGATGATAGAGAATTTCATTGACATCAATCTCTTCGCCACAATTAGGGCACTTAATATTATTTGCATCTTGACTCATATGTTATGGCACCTAATTACATCATCATTTTTTCTGTAAAGCTGAATTCACATTAATCGAATAACCCAAGGCCTTTCAAACTTTCACATTGTAGCTCAACTTGGCCTCATCACCTGTACCTCCTCTAAAGCCCCAGTTACAGGCTGGCGCTTCGGAAATCGTAATCTCCACATCCATCGGTGACACTCCCAGCTCTGATTCAATACTGTTAAACAGCAGATGAATGAGGCGCTTCTTTGCCTCAACAGAACGGCCTTCCATCATTGAAATCTCAATAACTGTGTAGGCATCAGTTCTCCCCTCCGGATAGAAGTAGTCCTCTTTTTCCATAGGAAAAAATCTGTGGGCTCGTTTGTTATCGGGAAATGACAGGGCTTTGACCATGCATTGATTAATGAGATCAGAGAGCTTTTTCTTGATTGGGTTAAGCTTCTGTTTGATTCCATAGATGCGGATCATATTATTCCTTAAATAGATTCAGATTCAGGCAGTATCGATCAACATACCACCCCTTCTTTATCAATTTCAATTACCTACGTGGAATAGACTATTAGAAGAGGAATCTGAGCTTTGAAGCGGACCAGCCTGATAGGTGTGGCTAGAGAATATGAGTGCCCGAAGAGAGCATTTACGGGACTATCAAGAAGGAGATTGAGAACCTTGAGTTCAGAAACTCAGGTTATCTTAATCGGTGTAGAATTGGTGTCAGAATGACGTCCTTGTCATCCACTGCGCCCCCAACTAACCCGAATATACACCTCATCGCTTATTAACCCGGCCAGTGGGTAGCCATTCGCCCGGCACCTTACTTGCGATTCTTTTCCAGATCAATCCAGACCAGTCGATGATCTGAGCTTGGGAAAGGCCAATCCCCAACCAGATCAAACAGTGGGTCGGTAGCAGCAGGCCAGAACACACCGGCACCCAGCATCCTCAGGTTTTTAGAAGGCAATACATAGTCAGCACGGAGATTACCAGGAGATCCATCTGCAAAGTCAGCGGTATCGAAATCTGCGCCGCCAATATGGGTCAGATTGGCACCTGCCTGTCTTAGCACTGCATCTGCTCCACCGATACTGACCGGAGTGATGGCTGTGTTGACCAATGGGTTGGCCAGTAGTTTGCCTGTTGGGTTGCCAGTGCTATCACCATCATGAGGATCGGCATTCAGGTCTCCCATAATTACAAATCGATCATTTGCAGAGAGACCACCTGTAACACCATCATCATCATAGATGTAGTCAGCATCAGCGATATAGTCCATCCAGAAGCGGATTTCATCGTGGTTACGGCGTCCGTTTCTGTCTTCCGGACCATCAAACACAGGTGGCGTTGGGTGGCTGGCAAGCACATGGATCAGCTTACCTTTCACTTTGACAGGAATATCCCAATGGCTCTTGGATGAGAGTCTGAGTACCGACTTTTCATCTTCGGTGTACCACTCCTCAGGCATCATAGAGTCTGGCATATCCTTCCACAGAAACTTCTGGAAAAGACGAACTTTTCTATATTTGATGGGATAGCGCGACAACACCACCATGCCATATTGACCTGGAAAAAAGCCAAAGCCTTGTGCATCACCCGGACCATCGGTTGAGCCATCATTGTCCATATCAAACCCAGTAGGCTCACCGGTGTTCGACTCAGCTACATACATATGCTTGTAGCGGATTCTCTTCGCACCGTTTTGTCTTACCTGCAGATAGTTCTGGCGGAACAGATCGATGGCCTCACGTGCATCGTCATAGTCAAACTCATTCAGCAGTAATACATCTGGACGCACTCGCTGAATAATCTCAGCAATGGCTTTTGCTTGTGGGTTATCAGGCGTGGAGAGATCGGCAATCAGGTCACCCTGATTAGAGCGATTCAACGACACGTTGAAGGTAGCAAATCTCACACGCTTCTCATCTGACAGCTCAAGTCGCAGAACAGCCGGATCATGGTCACTGGCAGCATCGAAAAACTCTGTATTCAGATGTACGACGTCATACACTGCATGCTCTGCCAATCCATGGGACACCAGGATGTGGTCAAGAGCCTGAGCATTGCCTTGGTAATTATAGGTATATCGCTCCTCCACTTGCAGGCTCTCAGTCAAGTTGACCAGCTGTGGCGTACTCTCTCCCTTGAGTGCGAGGATCGGTGACATGAAATCAAATTCATTCAAATCACCCAGCACGATCACATTAGCGTCAGGATCGTCCTCTTGCAGTGTAGCAACGAATTCATTGACTACTTGCGCTTGTGCAAGACGTTGATCCTCACTGCCATTCACCGAAGGTTGAACTGCACCGAACAATGGTGTGCTGCCACCTTTGGATGAGAAGTGGTTGTTGATCAGATGAATCTCAGTATCGGCTGCCTGGAAGCGTACATAGAGGGGCTTACGGCTATCTTCAAAGGCGTCCCCATCTGATAGATCTGAATCGGTCAGCTTGGTGACCGATTCCATATCTGGTTCTACGTTTTCCGGGTTATAGAGGTAGGCAACCCGAATATTGGCACCTGGTTGACCACCATCCTGGTTATTGACAGGTGGATTATCGATGTATTCATAATGGGGACCACCCGCTTCACGAATCTCAGCAACCAGCATTTCCAAGGTTGCTACTGCATCAACAGCACCATCGTCAGTTGATCCAGTGCTATCTTGTATCTCCTGCAGACCAATAATATCTGGTGATTTCAGGGAACTGACAATCTGTTGAGCAAGCTGAGTAAAACGGCCATCAGCGACGTCCTGGTCACCATCTTCATCATTTGGATCAAGGTTCAGAACATTGTAAGTCGCTACAGTCAGCTGACGTTCGCGTTCACGTACCAGATCAGTCTCTTCGGCTTGAAGGTTTTCATCTAAACGTGTGAAATCTTCAGTTGGATAAACTTCAAAATTACCGTATGAATATCCAACAACACCGGTTACATCACCGAGTCGATCACCGCTATTCACATTGACAAACAGATCATGGATACCGCTGTCGAAATCGATCTGTATGCGCTCAGGATTGAAGTCATCAGGTTGAATAGTGATACCACCACGATCATTTCGACCGGTTGCATCAACACCATTATTGGCCAGGGTAAAGATCTCGCCATATCTGTTGGTGGGTGATACGGCAACAGCATCCTCTACTTTGACCAGCATACCTTCAAGGCTCTCATAGAAATCTATGCCATCCAGCTGTGGATCAAAATTCGCGAGTAGGTCGTTGTCGATAACCTGATTTGGTGGAACCCGTCCACTTCTACCGAGGATGACCGGCTCTGGCAGCATATTATCGTTGGATTCAACAGTGATGTCAGGACGATAGAATTCAGTCAGAGAAAGATTGCCGGAAGAGCTACCACCAGGAACATATTCACTGACAACGCCTGATACACGTACCGAATCACCAATCTGCAGACCGTGTCCAGTTCCGGTATAGATGTAGATCGCATCAGAAGTCGCATTATTACCGTCACCCAATGCATCCTGTACAAATACTGCATTGGAATCAGTTGCTGTGACTACACCGGTAGTTGTAACCTGTTGTCCATCGTAGGCTGATGTATGACTTGATCCCTGGATATCAAATATAGCAACAACCTCATTGTTATTCCCACCTGTATCTCCTGTACCACTACCATCACCGATATCGGATCCATTCAGACTCTGGCCTACATTCAGTGTGCTGACGGTTTGAGTCAGGCCGGTGACCCAGACAAAGTCAGTATCAAGGGTACCGCTGCCTTGCAGCTGAAGAGACTGCCCGATTTGGGTAGAAGAGGTTTCAGATACGCCGATGTCGATACTGGTCATTCCAGCAGCAACACCGGAGTTGGCAACAAAACTTCCTTCATAACTAATAAACTGCACAACCAACCCGGTATTGTCCACCAAGGCCATACCATCAGGAGCACCATTCTGTATGCCACTGTGACTTATGCTGCTGAAGCCATATCCACTGCCTGTGTCGTCACTCAGAACTCCAGAGAGGTCATAGATGGCATAAGGACTAAGAACAGAGGAGGAGCCATTATATAGCACCAATTGCCAACCGGAGAGATCTGTACCGGTTGGACCTGTAATCTCTACAAATTCACCGGTATCAGCTCCAGCATTGTCGTAGTGTATTTCATTAATAAAGACATTTGTATCGGCATAAACCGATTGGCATGAGGCCGCTATAATTGCGGCCAGTAGGTGCTTACGTATTGGCATCTATATAATCCTTGAATTGATCAATTGCTTCTTTTTCAGATTCACAAGATCACAACCCTATACAGATTAGATGTCGTTAATTTGAGGATTTGATGACGCTTTTTTTATACTTTTTTATTCATCAAATAATATGCAGCAAACTCCATTGTTTCCGTCATTCTGGTGTATGCCTACTTTTGTTTGGAATAGATTCTATCAATCGAACTGAAGGTGTTACGGCTGCAGAATATCCAGGGAAAACCCACTAATGTGATTCTGATTCAATTGACACTACACCCGATATGGCTCTTCTCCAGGCATGAGAATAGACAAGGCATGGCATGATCCCAAGCTAATCAGGTTAATTACTTTTTGATGACGTAGAGTGTGGCCTGCCGCACCTTAAGGCTGTGAATTCCGTAGATACACATACTTCTTTCTTTGTTCCTATCAGCAACCACAGACAGAAGCTCTCTACTAACCCACTTACCGCATAGTTTTCAGCTCTGTTGGGCATGGTGTGGCATGGGCCACACCCTATATCATTTGAATATATTCCAGTCAACTGTCTCCCATCAAGTGAGAGGAACTTCTTTACACCTGCTTTCTGAAGTAAAGAAGAGTTAATGGGAGCCATAAGTTTCTACACTGATTTGTTGAATTAACAGCTCTTGAGAATCCAAAAAAAAGGTGGCCTATGACCACCTCAGTTTATTGAATTCCCTTGTTTGTTTTGAACCAACATCCCTGCCAGTTATATTTTTTTATTTTTCGCTATCGTCGTCTTCACGATCATCGTCATCTCTTTCTGACTTTGGTCCTTTACGACTGATTGCCCATGTACCATCACCATCTTCTGCAGCAGAGTGCTGAATATTGACATACAGGGTTTTATTGTCTTCAGGACTGAAATAGATGCCAGTACCCTCTGCACCAGGATCAGTCAACGAAGCAAACAGAGAGACATAACGTGATGCACCAAACTTATTGGTTACCTGGCTGGCAAACCAGATGTCAGATGGTTTGTTGTCTTCAATCATAACCAGATCACCATTAGGTGCTTCTGCCAGGTTATCGACACTATCAAAACCAGATTGATGTCCTGCTTCACCAGGTTTACCAATCTCTACAGGTACATTCACACCTGGCTTGACAAAGTTGGTAACTTTCATAGTGTTAAGGTCAACCGCAATGACACGGCCTTCATACAGCTCACTATTGAATACCAATTGCCCAGCATTATCAGTTTCTGTATCCCGTGGACCTTCAGTGATAGCAACATAAAGGGTGTCGCCGATCACTTCTACATCCTCTGGACGCTGGTAGCTTTGACCACCAGCATCAGTACCGGATTCACGTGCAGTTAAAGGATCGATAGGACCAGCCCATTCACCCATACCAACACCGTCAGCACCATTTACTTTTAAGACATAAAGTGAACCAGTGGAGAGATCACCAGCCTGATCAGGTACGAACTTATATACACCGCCACCACAAGGTACAACGCCGTTGCAGCCTGATGTGCGACCACGATGTTCATCGACAATATACAAGTTTCCCTCTTTATCGAGATCAATACCTTCGTGAGCAAGACGACCAACAGCTGGACGATCAACTACAGATTTAGCTGTCATCAAGTCATCTTCAAGGTAAATTTCAAGCAGACGTCCACCTGTAGTCTCCTCTGCGAAGAGAACGGTTCCCCAAGGGGTCCAACGGATACCGTCGAGAGCATTGTAACTGGGGTCTTGCGCAAGAATCTTTGTTTCGCCAGTCTTCAGGTCTACAACACTTACTGTACCACCCTCTGGCAGGCTGCCTGGGAGGCGTAGCTCATGAGTACGGTACATGAAACGACCTTTTTTAGGGCCGGTTTCATTAACAGTGTTCATGTCATGCCAGTCATCACGACCATTGTCATAGATATTCAGGTTGGTCTCATCAGAGACAACCCATTGCTTGAAGCCTTTTGGCACCTTCCAGGGTGCGGCTGGATCCCAGTCAGCTGAGTTTGCTGACTCGTCCAGTGGCTTGAAATTGTGGCTTTTAATACCACCGGCTACCACTGAACCGCTGATTGCAATTGTGGCTGCAATGGCGATAGAGAGTAATTTGTGTTTGAACATAGACATCATCCTCGGATTTGTATTTTTAAATTCAGTAACTATGCCACTCCATGACTCACGACCTGCTCCTCCGTAAGTAAGCGCATTCTGAAGATGATTTATGTCACTTTGGGCAATACATTTATGAAATTTATGTGATGATTTTATTTGCGTAACATTAATAAATCATGAACTTAGCTTGATATTTCAAATACTAAATTTATTCAAATCCAAGAACATAGTTTTTTATGGGATTTATTGTCATTTTTTGAAATAGAATTGTCACACATCGAATGCACAAATGAAATCTTCCTGAAAGGGTTCGTATCTACACTCTCCCCTCCATGTTTGAAAGTTGATCAAGTGCATCTTAACACCAGTTGATATAGCGATACCTGAGTTTCTGGTGACAAATGATCGACACTAGATCCGATACATCGCAATGAATTGGAACAAATTTTTCTTGGAGATATTAACGTGAAATCATCATTTACCAAAATAACCTCTAGCCTTGCAGCAGCACTGATATCCTTCTCTGTTGTAGCCGGTGGGGAATATGAAGACGATAGGGAGAGAGAGGACTCAAATACATTCTCGTTCGCCATGATTGGTGATGTCCCCTATGGCGTAGCGCCATATACCGAATATCCACCCTTCGACAACCTTGTAAAAAAAATCAACCGTCAAAAGAAACTAAAATGGGTAATTCATACCGGTGACATTAAGAGCGGTGGCACTGAATGCTCAAATGAACTTTTTTATGATCGTCTGGATCGTTACAACGCATTCAATAAGCCCTTTATCTACACACCTGGTGACAATGAGTGGACTGACTGTCACCGTGTCAATGCTGGTGAATATCAACCTCTAGAACGCCTGGCTATGCTTAGAGAGGTTTTCTTTTTCAACCCAGGTGAAACCATCGGTGGAAAAACCATGTCTGTAGAGACTCAGGCCTGGACTGATGGCTATGAAGAGTTTCCTGAGAATGTTCGCTGGAGTAAGAATGGCGTGATATTCGCTGCCCTGCATGTTGTTGGCAGTAATAATGGCTTGAAAGCCTTTGACCCAGCCTCCTCTGCTACAAGAACAGATGAGGATGATGCTGAAGCGGTTCGTCGTATCGATGCGGCTGTCGAATGGATCAATAGTACATTCGATAAAGCAGTTGAGGAGAAGGCACCAGGTGTACTGTTTATGATGCAGGCCAACCCGATTCTGGAAGTCAGTTACGCCTTACCTTCAGGTGACGCACTGACAGCTGCCAGACTTGGTTTCACAGAAATACTGACCACACTTGAGCAACGCACCCTCGACTACGGCAAGCCTGTTGTTCTTGCTCATGGTGACTCTCACTTTTTCCGAGTCGACAAACCTGGTCTTGTCGAGAATGGTTTTATTGGTAACTTCACTCGAGTTGAAAACTTCGGATCCAGCCGTGTACATTGGGTTAAAATAACTGTTAACCCTAAATCAAAAGGTGTTTTTAAGTTTAAACCTATGATCATCGAAGAAAACCTCTAAGATAATTCATTTTTGCTGTGAATAGTCGAGAGCGTCGGTATGAATACCGACGCTCTTTACCAGATCAAGGCACTGGCTCAAATTCAGTTACAAAATGATAACTATAAGATCGTCAGGTTATTTAAACTGCATTGATGTAGGGTGCGGCCCTGCCGCACCACAATGGTGTGCTTTCATTAGTCTCTCCAGCTACTCCCTCGCGCCATCAGGGTCTGTAAACGAAAGCTTTCCGTTAATCTTTTCATCAGTTGGTTTTTATTTCAGTTGGGCATGGTGCGGCAGGCCGCACCCTACTTAAATTTATATAATTTCTGACAGAATTGAAACGGTGCCTGATCAGACACTAAGATTTTTTGTGGCCAGGCATCTTTCTAGCACCTACCCAATCAATCAGAATCTCTTCTGAAAAGCGGAACAGCAGGAAGAATATGATCGACAGAATCCCCGTCAAAAACAGTTCCAGTGTTTGCCATAAAGCGCCTTCATTCAATGCAACCAGTCCGTAGGTAGTAATGAAGTTCCAGTTCGCTGCAAACAAGCGAAAGATATTAACCGTCATTAAACCGAACGCCAGTGCAGATATCATCAACAGCAGGAAAGTCAATACAGGCCGCTTGAAAAAATAGTCGTGGATTGTCATGACTTGTACCTTTTTGATTTATTAATTGGTTTCAGTCCATATCTTGCTGATTCCTTTTTGTCCTGACTCCTAGTGGGCTGCAGGGTAAATCCGGTAACGTTCAAAGTCAGCTACTGGGACAAGGCATGGCACACTAGCGGGCTCCCTTTTGGCCTGACTACAAGCGTAGAGTTCCTAGACCTATAGGTTTACAGAATTCAAAACCAGCATTTTTTCAATCTGCATATCTCGAATTGTATGTGGTACCCCACCAACTCCGAGCCCTGATTGGCGCAATCCCGCAAATGGCATACCGTCCACACGGAACGCCGTGTGCTCATTAACCATAACAGCAGAGGCATCGATGTTGCGATACACCAGCATGGCCGTATCGATATTAGAGGTAAACACAGCTGCCTGGAAGGCGTAAGGAAGTGCATTGGCATGCTGTAGTGACGCCTCTAAGGAATCACTCTTATAGACACATACCACTGGCCCGAAAATCTCCTGTTGAGATACTTTTGACTGATAAGATGGATTATAAATCACTGTTGGGGTATAGCAGTTATTATCCAATACTCCGCCATCATTTAACAGCTTTCCACCTTCTGACACTGCCTCCTCAACCCACGAGTTAACCCGACTGACTTCACTCGAACGGATCAATGGTCCGACTTGAGTCTCCATCAGAGCTGGATCACCTACTTTTAATCGACTTGCGAGCTGCGCTAATCTTTCACTGAATTCTTCAGCTACATCTGCTTCTGCAAATACCCTTTGTACTGAAACACATACCTGTCCGGCATGATAGAAACCTGCTTTGAGAACCGCAGACAATGCCTTCTCCATATCAGCATCAGATGCTAGTATCAATGGGGCCGCACCACCGTGCTCTAGTGCACATCGGGTACCTGGTGCAAGTTTTGAACGTAACATCCATCCTACCTTCGCACTCCCAATAAAACTGAAAAAACCTACTCTTGGATCAGTAACCAAACGTTCAGCTAATTCAAGACTTTCAGGTATCACAAACTGACACCATGCCTTTGGTAGTCCCGCTTCATGTAGTAAATCTACAAATGTCCTGCATGAGATAGGGGTATCTTCAGCTGGCTTGACAATCACCGGGCACCCTGCCGCCACTGCTGCAGCCACCTGGTGTACGATCAGGTTCAAAGGATGATTGAAGGCACTAACTGCGACCACCACACCAATCGGTTCTTTTTGGGTAAAAGCAAGACGCTGACTGCCGGCCTGTGTGCCATTTACCGGGATAACCTCTCCAGACTCTGTACGAATGGTTTCAGTGGCCAATTTCATACCATCGATGGCTCGTTTAGCCTCTACCAGGGAGTCGATCAGGGGTTTTCCACCTTCTCGGGCAGCTTGAAGCGCTAGCTCGTCACATCGAGCAGACATCAGCTCGGCGGCAGCTTCTAAAATCCTCACACGCTCATGGACAGGTATCCAGCCCTTACGATTGCGATAACAGGAATAGGCACTATCCAGTGCTTTTTCAATGGCTGCACTGTCATCTAAGGGCAGCTCATCAAGAACTTCTCCATCATAGGGTGAAGTAACCTTCAGGCAGGTGGTCATATTCAACTTCCTCAACTGGATAAGGGGCAAGGCTGGGTGATTTCACCCAATCTTTGGGTGAGCTTCATATTTTCCCGATAATCAACTGGTGCAACAACCAAGCTTGGGCCTGGCTCAGTGAAAGCGGCTTCCAGTGTGTCTATAAAGGAGCTACTGCTTGTTATCTCATACCCGTTCCAACCGAAGGATTTCGCTAATAATAGCCAATCGGGATTACCAAACGCCAGATCTGTATGAGTTCCAAACTGACTCTCCTGCTTCCATGCAATCAGACCATAGGCGCTGTCCTCCCAAACCAGCATCACCAGGTTACTATTCAAGCGTTTAGCTGTTTCCATCTCCTGAACATTCATTAAAAATCCTCCATCACCGGCTATCCCTATAATACGCTTGTTGGGTGCAACAAGACTGGCTGCAATCGCACCGGGTAGTGCAAACCCCATTGAACAGAAGCCATTTGGAATCAAGCAGGTATTCGGTTGATGGCAATGATAATGACGAGCAATCCACATTTTATGTGCGCCAACATCAGACAGCAGGATGTCATCCGGCCCAAGGACCTTACGTAGATCCCACAGCATCTTTTGAGGGCGTAGTAGACCCACAGAATCATCATCAGCATGCAATGCAAGTTCATCCTGGATGAGGTGCCGAAGCTCCATTTGTCGTTGCAGATCATATTCAGGTACACCCCGTTGCTCCAAACGCTCATTGATCATCCATAATGTATGAGCCAGATCACCAACTAACTCAACCTGAGGGTGGTAGTACTCATCCACCTCAGCGGGTAAAAAATCTGCATGAATAATAGATTTGTTTTTGTGTGGGTTCCACAATTTCGGATGGTATTCAACCATATCAAAACCCAACGCTATCACCAGGTCTGCTTCATCAATAGCTAATGTTGGATAATCCTTACTGCCTAGCCCTATAGTGTATAAACAGTAGTCTGCTGCATAATCCACAGCGCCTTTTGCCATAAATGTACTGAGTACTCCTATCCCTGTTTTCTCACACAGGATACGTAACTGCTTTGCAGCGCGACGTCGAATCGCGCCGTTGCCAGCAATAATCACCGGCCGTTTGGCCTTTTTGAGTAGCTCAAATGCCTGATCAACAATTTTGTCGTCAGCTACAGAACGACGAAAACGACGGGGTTCAAGGGGTTCTGACTCGACTTCATGTTTGGCGATATCTTCAGGTAGTTCAATAAGTACAGCACCCGGTTTCTCTGTTCGGGCAATACGCACTGCTTTTCGAATAACTTCAGGAATTGTTACAGCATTGTAGATACTGGTAGCCCACTTGGTGACTGGCGAGAACATATCCACAACGTCCATAATCTGGTGGGACTCTTTATGTAATCGTTCTGTTGAACCTTGACCAGTTAATACAAGCATCGGTGCACGATCCATATTTGCATCCGCTACCCCGGTGATCAGGTTAGTCGCGCCAGGGCCCAAAGTACCCAGACAAACAGCAGGATTTCCTGTGAGCCGGCCATAGATTTCCGCCATGAAGGCTGCACCCTGCTCATGACGGGTGAGGATAAATCGAATCTTTGTTGATTTTTCGAGAGAGAGCATAAAATCGGCATTCTCCTCACCGGGAACACCAAAAATATACTCCACTCCCTCTTTTTCCAGGCATTTTACAATCAGATCAGAAGCCTTCATGAATTTTCACCATAGATTTTAAGAATTGTAATGTTTAAATATCTGCTGAAACATGTGTAGTGGCTCATCATGGCTGGTAACTTATTCGCTCATCACCATTAACCCTTCACCTTAATCGGCCATGTAATCTACTTCAACAAAAGCCTACTCCTATACAATACTCATTTAGCAGAAAAATGGATGCATACAAAGTAATTACTGTTAAAGAGAGTCAGCAGCAAACAGTCGCAATCCCATCGATAGAGTAAATGTGTCGCGGGTATAATTTTTTCAAACACGGATAGCCATACTAGGAATTGCCGTCTATGGTTAAGCCTGTGATTTGATCACTTATACAAGTCGCATGAATCAACGGATTGGCATGGGTATTGCTGACATGTCTCAAAAAGCATAAGAAAGATAACGATTATTAATATATACCTAATTAAAGGACAAACAGATGGCATGTCGTGTCGGTAAACTCATATCAGAACCGGTATCCTCCCTGGACAGTCAGACTGACATTCAGGCCGCAACTAGCTTCATGGCGGCAAAAAACATAGGCTCACTGGTGGTTATGGAGAATGATCAGGTAGTCGGCCTGTTTACTGAGAGAGACCTGTTGGTGCGCGTGATTGGTGCAGGACAAGACCCAGATGCACTAAACTTGAGCGATGTTTGTACAAAAAACCTGATATCTGTCCACTATGACAGCTCATGCGCAAATGCCATCAAGCTCATGAGGGCCAATAAATGTCGTCGTCTACTAATCTATAAAAACGACCAGCTTCAAGGTTTGGTCAATGTTTCTGATGTAGCTCATGCCCTTGCAGATCATAGCAGCGGTAAAAATATGCTAGTTAATTTCGTCGGTGGAATCACCTTGGTCGTGGTCCTGATGGTTATCGGTGTATTGATCTCGCATATACCAGATATGCTGCAACTCGCTGGCCACACAATGAATTAATCAGACTCCTGTCGAATATATAAGCCCCTCCCACACCAGATAATGATAAACCAACCTGATCAGGGTACGCTTTACGCTCAAATTAAATCAATCGTTTGATTTAATTTGTTATAGAAGCTAGAATTCCTGTCTCTTATCAATTGACTATAGTCCTATGCCCATTCAGACCACAAAAAGCAAGGTTGACACCAGAAACCGTCTTTTGAATGCCGCCTTACAAAGTTTTGGCCGTAGAGATTATGAAGGTGTGAGCACCAGAGAAATAGTTGAAATGGCGGAGGCTAACATCTCAGCCATCTCCTACCATTTTGAGAATAAGAGAGGACTCTATCATGCAACAGTTACCTATCTATCCGAAACTCTTCACGCCGGTATTTCTGAGCATTTAGAGTCGATCAGTCTGAGTCTTGATCAGGATTCGCCGGAAGATTGTGCTGAAAAGGCTTGTCAGTTACTTCTCCACTTCTTCGAACATATTCTGCTGGGTGAGATAGGCAAACATGCACCAGGAATTATCTTTCGTGAGCAAAACCAACCTACTGAAGCTTACCAAATCCTTTTTGATAAATTTCTGCAACCAATGAATTACACCCTTGCACAACTGGTGGCAAAATACTTGGGCTCTCAACCCAAGGATCCAGAAGTACTATTTCTGGTACATGCTCTGATTGGACAGACGGTTATTTTCCATATTGGTAAAACAACCCTACTTCGATTATTGAAAAAGAGAAGCTATAGCAGAGCTATAATCGAAGAGATAAAAGAACATCTAAAGAGCAACTACAAAGTGTTGCTTGACAGTAGATCGATCTAAACAATTAGTATCCATTTAAACCAAATTTACGGAAGCGACATGTCCGACCATAATTATAATTGGCGAAAACTGCTCATCATACCTCCCGTTGTTATTGGTGTTGGGATACTGATGTTAATGGTTGGTCAAAAGCAACCACCAGAGATCAGAGAAGTTGGCGAACCCACCAAACTGGTACGGGTAATCGAAGCGCCACAGTTGGAATTAACCCCAGTCGCAGAAGGCTACGGTACAATACAACCAGCCCGTGTCTGGTCTGGTATTGCTCAAGTGTCCGGGCGTATCGTCGAACTTCACCCCCGATTACGGAATGGGGAGATCATTACCAAAGACACACTATTATTGAAGATAGATCCAGTGGATTACGAACTCAATCTGGCCCAAGTAACAGCAGAACTTGCCGAACTTCAGGTAGAGCAGAAGAATGCCAAGGCATCTCTCTCCATAGAAGAACGCAGTCTAACAATAGCACAGCGTGAATTAGAGAGAATATCCAAACTCACGGCAAAAGGTACCGCTTCTAAAAGTGATTTGGATGACGCAGAACGAAATCTGCTGAACAGTCGGAATGCTGTGCAAAATGTAAAAAACAATCTGGCCTTATTGCCCACCAAACGCAAAGTTCTTGAAGCTAAAAAGATTCAAGCTGAAAGAGATTTGGAAAATACCAGTATAAATGCTCCTTTCAATATACGTGTTGCAGACATGTCGATTGAAATAGACCAATATGTCAGTAAAGGCGGGACATTGCTGGCGGGTGATGAAGTGGATCGTGTTGAAGTTGTTGCTCGCTTCCCTCTCTCTTCGATACGTCGCCTGTTCATAGGACGCGACCTTTCAGAATTTGAAATGCTGGGGGGAAATCTTGCCGAAGCTGTTGCTTTTAAACCTTTATTGAAACTCGACATGGGAACCACTATTGCTGAGTGGGAAGCAGAGTTTGTCCGCTTCAGTGACAGCATTGATCCAGAGACCCGAACAATGGGTGTCGTTGTTGCTGTAGACAGGCCATTCGACAAGGTCATACCTGGCCTTCGCCCTCCGCTATCAAAGGGCATGTTCGTCCAGGTACTTCTACAAGGCAAATCACAGGCAAACCGAATCGTACTACCCCGATCTGCAATAAAGAATGGTGTTGTCTACCTGGCAGATGAAGATAATCGGCTACAAAGACAACCTGTGGAAGTTCTCTTCAACCAAGGCGATATCAGTGTGATTGCCAACGGCATAAAACCGGGTCAAAAGATTGTGGTTTCTGACCTTGTTCCCGCAGTCACAGGTATGCTGTTACAAACTAAACATGATCAAGAGATAACCAATAGTCTACAGAACAGTGCGCGAGGCCAGTTATGATTAACTGGTTTGCCCGTCACCCGAATGCCGCAAATCTACTCATGCTGGCGATTATGCTGCTGGGATTGACCGCCCTGCCAGGCCTGCAAAAAGAGACACTTCCCGAAATTGAAAATGACGAGGTAGAAATCCGGGTCATCTATAAAGGTGCAACAGCAGAGGATGTTGAAGATGCTGTATGCCGGCGGCTGGAGGATGCTCTTGAGGGAATAAGCGGTCTTGACGAGATGCGCTGTGAAGCTAGAGAGGGGGTCGGTGTTGCAACGGCATCGATGAACGAAGGTGCAGAAATGGGCCGCTTTCTGGATGATGTGAAAGCTGAAATTGACGCACTCGATGATCTTCCAGAGCAGACAGAATTACCGATAATCAAAGAACTGGGACGCACTGAACCGGTAGTCTCAATTGCAGTAACAGGCCCCAAAGACCCTGTAGCATTGAAAGCCTATACAGAGCACCTCAAGGCCGTGTTGTTAACCCAGGCCGATTTAGCAGAAGTTACGATCAATGGGTTCTCTGATCACCATATACGTATCGAGATTTCTGATTGGCGTTTACGCCAGTTTGGTCTCTCTGCTAAGGATGTTGCCAATGCAGTCAGTCGCTACAGCATCAGTACACCTGCAGGTCGACTTGAGAGTGATCAGGAGGATATTCTGCTGCGTTTTGATGATCAGAGAAAACGAGCAGATGAGTTTTACGATCTTCCGGTTATCTCAAGTAGCACAGGTGCAACCATTCGTCTCGGCGATATAGCAAAGATCACCGACCGATTCGACCGGAATGAAGAGAAAATTCTGTTTAACGGCAAACGGGCAGCAGTGCTGGATATTGCGAAAACCCGGTCCCAGGATATTCTTGAAGTTCTGAAGACTATCGAAAGCTTTGTTGAACAGGAAAACCAGCAAGCCCCTCAAGGCATTCAATTGAGTCTAACCCAAGACCGGGCATCGGTGGTACAAGACCGCCTGGATATGCTGGTTGTGAATGGCATCCAGGGTCTGATCGCAGTATTCCTGGTTCTATGGCTCTTCTTTAGTTTGCGCTATAGCTTCTGGGTCACCATGGGACTACCTGTCTCATTTTTAGGTGCGCTGTTTGTTCTACCACTGTTCGATGTCACCATTAACATGATCTCCATGGTCGGCCTGTTAATTGGTATTGGGCTGCTGATGGATGACGCTATTGTTATCGCAGAAAATATTGCATCACGCATGAGTAAAGGAGATAAACCACTACATGCTGCCATAACCGGTGTACAACAGGTATTACCGGGGATTGCCTCCTCATTTGCTACCACACTGATGGTATTTGGATCCCTGGCTTTCATATCTGGTGACATTGGACAGATTCTCCGAATAATGCCCATTGTGTTGATCATAGTGATCAGTGTCAGCCTGTTGGAAGCTTTCCTGATTCTACCCCACCACTTGAGTCACTCACTGGCGCATATGAGCAACAAGCCGGAATCACGCTTCCGTCAAGCATTCGAAAAGCGCTTTGCCGGGTTTCGGGATAACTGGTTTGGTCCACTGGTAGACCGTGCAGTGGACTACCGCTACCTGACCCTCGGCATTGTCTTTATGATGCTGATTCTCTCCATAGCCATGCCAGCTAGTGGACAACTGAAGTTTGTCGGCTTTCCTGACCTGGATGGTGATGTGCTCGAAGCCAGGGTACTACTGCCCCAAGGGACACCTCTATCACGCACAGAGGATGTCGTAGAACATATTACAAAAGCCTTGGAACGAACCAACCAGGCGTTCATACCCAAGCAGCCGGATGGTCAATCTCTGGTTAGAAATGTCACTGTCATCTATGGCCAGAATCCAGACGCATATGAAACAGGTCCCCATGTAGCCCGCGTTGTAGCAGACCTGCTTAGTGCTGAGATCCGTGACGCTCGACTGGATGACGTTGTTAATCTTTGGCGGGAAGAGACAGGACAACTCAGTGATGTCATCTCAGTCAAATTTACCGAACCCGTTTTTGGTCCCGGGGGGCGTCCCATCGACCTGCGACTGTTGGGTTACGACCTGGACAGATTAAAACAAGCATCAAATGAACTACAGGCATGGCTCAATAAATATCAGGGTGTGAATGATCTGAGCGATGACCTTCGTCCAGGTAAACGGGAGTTTCGACTACACCTCAAACCCAGTGCCGGAGTTCTAGGGCTTGATGGACAGCAAGTCTCTGAGCAAGTCAGAACCGCCTATCAAGGCATGAAAATTGATGAGTTTCAGGTTGGCCCAGAAACCTACGAAGTCAATCTGAGATTAGTAGCAAGTGACCGGGTAGACGCTGAGGATCTATATAACTTAAGCATAGCCGGCGGTGATGGGCGCTTGATTCCCCTTTCCACCGTCGCAGAAATAGAAGAGGTTCGAGGCTGGGCGAGAATCAACCGGGTTGACCGACAGCGTACGGTTACTATCCAGGGAGACGTTGACCGAACCCAGGCCAATGCCCAGGAGCTGCTTGCTGTAGCCCAGACTGAGTTCATCCCCGGACTGCTCAAACGTTACCCGGATATTCATTACGATGTCCAGGGAGAGAGCAAAGAGTCTGCAAAAACAGGCCAATCGATTGGGCGCAATGTGCTGATGGGCCTGATCGGTGTCTATATGCTTCTGGCACTACAGTTCAAGGGATATGTAGCACCCCTGACTGTGATGCTTGTGATTCCTGCAGCCTTGATTGGTGTCATGTTCGGACATATGGCTTTAGGTCTGGATCTGACCATGCCCAGCATTATCGGCATGGCATCTCTATTTGGTGTTGTAGTCAATGATTCAATTCTTTTGGTTGTATTTATTCGTGATCAATCAATCAGAGGTGTTGTTATAGTAGAGGCCGCAAAGCGTGCAGCTCGCGCCAGGTTCCGCCCTATTCTATTAACTTCAATCAGTACTATTGCTGGATTGACACCACTGCTTCTGGAAAAAAGTTTACAGGCTCAGATCCTGATTCCTCTTGCGGCCAGCATCGCTTTTGGACTGACTGCCGCGACCCTGGTGGCACTTTTTCTGGTACCTGCAGTGTATTGCATACTAGATGACTTCGATCTGCTCGGGAGACTCCATAACGAATCAGATGAAGAGCTGAGTGGCGAGACTAAAACAGTAGTAACAGAGAATCCTTCAAGCTAGCCTTAAACTTCCGGTTGCTAATGTATCGAGCCTATCGAACACAGCATAGTTAGACAATTGAGGATCCATTAACTTCTGAACAGCGGCTTGTAGTCTATAGGATAAAAACCGTTCTGATCATTTCTTAACCTGAATTTGCGCGAGATAGCAGATGAAGCACAAAGCAATACGAATCCATAGATATGGCGGCCCTGAGGAGATGCATTGGGAGGAAGTTGAACTTGCTCCACCAGCGCCAGGTGAAGTTCAAGTACGTCACCAGGCGGTCGGCCTGAACTACATCGACGTCTATCACCGCACCGGAATCTATCCAACTCCTGAACTACCTTGCACTCTGGGAATGGAGGGGGCCGGGATTGTCGAGGCAATCACACCGGAGGTAGTTGACCTTAAACCCGGTGATCGTGTTGCTTATGCCTCACCACCTTTGGGTGCTTATGCAGAACTGCGTAACATCCCAGCCGGACGATTAGTCAGATTGCCCGACGACATAGACTTTGAACTGGCGGCGGCGATGATGCTGCAAGGCATGACTGCGGAATATCTGTTGCAGCGTACCTATCCAGTTCAGGCAGGTGAAACTGTACTCTTTCATGCTGCCGCAGGTGGTGTCGGTCTGATCTTTTGTCAGTGGGCAAAACATCTGGGAGCCACAGTCATTGGCACTGTCGGTAGTGAGGAGAAAGCTGAACTCGCACGAGCTCACGGCTGCGATCACACAATCCTCTATCGTGATGAAGATGTAGCTTCAAAGGTCAAGGAGATTACAGATGGCCGTGGTGTGCCAGTAGTCTACGATGGCATAGGAAAAGATACCTGGGAGACATCCCTGAATGCTCTCGCCATGCGCGGCATGATGGTCAGCTTTGGTAACGCCTCGGGTAAGGTCCCGCCAGTAGAGCTTGGTTCACTCACCGCACATGGCTCACTCTATCTGACCCGACCAACGCTGATGAATTATACTGCCGATACCCAGGAATTACGCGACAGTGCCTCTGCCCTGTTTGGTTTAGTGCAGTCTGGCGTGGTCCGTATCGAAGTCAATCAACGCTACCCGTTGGCTGAAGCGGCCAAGGCACATCTGGCACTGGAAGCACGAGAGACGACCGGCTCGACCATCCTGACGATCTGATACAGAAATAGCACCAGTCCAGTTATATGGTTGAAGGGATTAGGCCGAAAGAGAGACAGACCTTGAACTTCCCGATGAATTAACTCCGCAGCATTGCTGCGGAGTTATCGATCAGTATGACGTTAAATGAGTAACATCCAGCAACAGATTCGTATCAGGCACTACAGTCAAAATAACATTCAGCAGACTATCCAACCCAAGCGTGACATCCATCGCTACCAGGCAAGAAATATTTGCATCGTTATTAGCGTAGTTAACAGTACAGTCCCGCATTGATTGTGTAGCAACAGGATTTGTAATGACTGAATCCACAGAGAACTGCAGGCCGCTATTCGGTTGCAGAGTAAGCACCACATCGAGGATATTTTCCCCACCAAGCGAAACGCATGGCAGGCGTAATTTTCCATTCATGAAATAAGTTGGCCTGCATGCACTGGGAATTTGTGACTCCATCACAGGGCCAACATTCAGCAAGCCGATATCATCAGAATCCGCAATTGCAGATACCGTTGTTCCATCATATTCCAATACATCACCATCACTATCCATGACCAGGCCACCTAATTCACTGCCCGTGGAGACTTGCACGGCATTGGTGAATCCTAAAACCTGCTCAGGACTCGATGCATAATCTGTCAGAATATTTTTCCAGCGTCCCCATGTCCACACAGTGCCGTCTGAAAGTACTACAGCACTTTGTCTGTTGCCTGCTGAGATGTCATAAACACCAGTCAACCCCAATACCTGCCTGGCACTCGCACTTTCTACAAATGAGCCATCACCCAGTTGACCGTAATCGTTGTTTCCCCAGGCCCATAATGTACCGTCTGCGCGCAATGCAAGTGCATGATTATAACCGCCATCAATCTGTACTATGTCAGCCAAACCTTCAATCTGAGTCAGCTCATCGACCAGTTCAGAACGCCCCAAGCTATCATTGAACACTGACACCTGCTCCCAGGTCCAAACAGTACCATCGTTCAATAAAACATAAGGATTATTTAAAGAGACAGCGACAGAGACAGCGTTTGTAACCCCTTCGACCTGTCTTGGTTCATCATCATTGTAGATGCTGTTTAGCGCATATTCCCACAAGGTACCATCGGAACGCACAGCCGCCATCGGCCAGGGACCAGCAGCCACATCAACGATATCGGTGAAACCAGTAACCTGATAAGGAATATATTGGGTCATTCGCCCCAGTACATTACCCCAAACCCAAACGGTGCCATCTGTTAACGCCGCAGCTGTCCAGGAGTAGAAATCACCGACAGAGAGATCGGCGATATTTGCAATATCGAGTGCCTGAACCGGTATAGCGCTATCAGTGGCTAAATTGTTACCCAACTCCCCGCGACTATTCTCACCCCAACTCCAGGCGGTACCATCAGATGCAAGTACTGCAACACCAACATTCCTGCCACCCTCTAAAAGAGGCTTGCCTGCATGAGCATAGCTGGTGACAAGCAACAGAAAGACAATGGCGATATTGGATATGATTTTATCCCAAGATGTGAGTTTCACTGAATACCCCTAAACAAATTTGTCCATATAAAGTTCAAAACATATAGCGTTGCATCTGAACAGAAACTTAACATTGTTTAATGATAATTACAGATCTATTACACCTTCAGAGTGTTAATTGCTTCAAAGAAAGTCGAGCACACGCTTTTTAATTCTTCCAATAGATCATTCATTTCCTTAAAAATTGACCACGGAGCTTCACCAGCCCTGCACTCCTGTGTCGGGTGGGACCATGCCCCACGATAAGGCGTCAGATGTTTACTTATAGTGGGTTAATAACAACCACCACAAACTGGAATGAGAAAGGCAAACTGCTTTCACATGTCAGCTGAGATTCAAGATATATTTCAATCTACACTGTAACGCCCGACCAACTGGGATATCTGTCTGGAAATCCCATGAAGCTCCAATCCTGTCGCTTCTGTTTGAGCCGATGAAGTTTTATTCTGATGGGATAATTCACCAACACTGGCAGTATTTTTTTCTATCTCTAGTGAGACTGCCTCTTGCTCTTCCGCGGCACTGGCAATCTCAACATTCATATCCCTGATATCGGCAACGACTTTTGTTATCTCATTCAGGGCAATGCCTGCCTGAGATGCCTGATCGAGTGTTTCTGTGGCATCATCGCGTCGCCCTTCCATTTTGGAAGCAGTTTTACGCGCCCCCTCCTGCAAACGCTCAATAATATCATTGATCTCACGAGTGGAGGCCTGGGTACGACTGGCTAAGGTTCTCACCTCATCTGCAACCACTGCGAAACCTCGTCCCATTTCTCCAGCTCTGGCAGCTTCAATGGCTGCGTTTAACGCTAACAGATTGGTCTGTTCGGCAATCCCTTTAATCACTGACACCACAACGCCAACCTGGGCTGTCTCTTCTTCAAGCTCCTTCATTTCGACACTTGCCTGCTCAACACCCTGGGAAAGCGTTTCAATCGACTGCAGAGTCTTCTCCACCACTCGACTGCCATCCTTTGCCTGGCGGTCTGCATTTTCAGCTGCAGCTGCTGCACTGGCAGCACTCTCCGATACGTTTTTCACGGTAGCCGTCATCTCTATCATTGCAGTTGCAACCTGCCTCATTGCCTCATCCTGATTGTCTGCAGTAGCTTTAGAAGTTTTCGCGACAGTTGCTAATTCCGATGAAAAACTACTCATCTGATGAGAGGATTCAGAAACTTTGCGCACAAGACTCTGTGTTTCCGAGGCAAATTGATTGAACCCCGCCGAAAGTCGTTCCAACTCAACACCACCTTCCAAAGGTAGACGCTTGGTCAGATCCCCATCTCCCTCACCAATCTCCTCCAATCTGTCTGCAACTCTGTGAATACTGAGCACAATATTGCGGCTGCTTAGAAAATTGAGTAAAAGACCACTGATAAGTGCCACAATACCCAGGCCAGTTCCTGTCATAAAAGTATTGTCCACATCCTCCTTTACCGCTTGCTGAGTCTCAATGACACGTTCAGTCTCTGCAATAATCAGAGGTTGGAGCTGCTTACGAATACCTCCCCAACTTTTCTGAACCTTGCTGGTGAAAAGAGTCTTAGCCTGCTGCAGATTACCCTTTTCTACCTGGTCGATAACTGCCAGTGTGTTGGGCATGCATTGAGCCCAAAGTTCAGATATTTTCTGCACTTTATTGAGACTTTCGGAATCATCAGCATAGAGCTGTTTTGTCGCTTTCAGTGCCTGATTGAATTGTTCTGCTGCCTTGCTGGCAACCTTGGCAGGGGGAGCGAGCTTTGGAACCATAAGTTTTTTTGCTGCAGCTATAACTGCCTGTGAACCCTCAGCCTGCATGGTTCTGAGTAACTCTATCCGTTTCTGGTCCTGATCGATAAAATCAGTAAAGTGCTGGCTGACCTGATCAGTGCCAACAAGGGTGTAGTAGAGCGCAATAATAAAAAGTGCTGATGTGATGCCAGTGACTGTCATCAACTTCGCACGTATAGAAAGATCAGCGCCGATCATGGCATTACTTCTCCGGTTTCTTAAATAATTATTTTAAAAGTTCTGTAATCTGCCCGAAATAACGGCAATATGACGATTTTCTTAAGTAAAGCTTAAGACCAACCAAGAGCGCTTGGTCCTTGTAGACATCACGTGTTAACGCCTTGAATTTGGAATAAATCGGTTTCCCTCCACTGATGACAGCACTCATTCTTACGGTTCAATAGCAGTACAACTTGTGTTGTCGATAACAAAAATAATATTGGAATAACCGACCAAAGTACTCTCTAAATAGCCAAATTTCAGAGACTCTTTGTTGCAATATCACTTTCATTTTCAGTGCGATTCCATTAACCTTGATCTGCTCTAGTAGTAGTTTTTCTAGACTAAAAAGGTATAACAACAGCTTACAATGCAGTACGATCGCGCATCCGTGAAAAACAAATAAGCAAGGCAATTTATAAAGCCAGGTACGACTTGGCCTTTCGATTGACCCGCGGTGCTGCTCATCACTACAGATGAAGATGTAAGCGGCAATTTAGGTGGGTGAATACAACAATGTGGGATCATGTATTGAGTCTGATGTCGGGCTGGAAGCACGCGTTTGTACCTTATCTGCAATGGATCGGCGAACTTAAAGACAAAGACACGGTACGAGCCGATATTATCGCAGGCATTACTGTCGCCCTGGTGCTCGTACCTCAATCCATGGCCTATGCACAACTGGCCGGACTGCCTGTCTACTATGGCCTGTACGCCTCCTTTCTGCCGCCAATGGTCGCGGCACTGTTCGGTTCCTCCAGACAATTAGCTACCGGCCCCGTGGCGGTGGTATCGCTGATGACCGCTGCAGCACTGGAGCCCCTTGCCACTTCTCCCGATACCTACTTGGCCTACGCCATGCTCCTGGCCCTGATGGTTGGTATATTTCAGATGTTTCTCGGCCTGTTCAAACTTGGGGTTCTGGTCGATTTCCTCTCACATCCGGTAGTGGTTGGATTTACCAATGCTGGCGCTTTAATCATCGCCACCTCACAGCTGGGCAAGGTCTTTGGGGTTCATGCTGAACGAGCTGAGCACCACTATGAAACGGTCTGGAATACTATGCTTGCTGCCATTGAAGGCACGCACTACCCCACCCTGCTGATCGCATTGATTGCATTCGGTATCATGTGGGGCATAAAGCGGTTCTATCCTACGCTGCCCGGGGTATTGATAGCGGTGGTCATCACCACGGTATTAGCCTGGTTGACCGGCTTCTCTGAATCGAGCGGTAAGGTGGTTGGAACCATCCCCGATGGCCTTCCAAGCCTAGCTATCCCGAATATGGATGTGACCACGGTCTGGACCCTGATCCCGACAGCCATCACCATTTCGCTGATCGGTTTCATGGAAGCGATCTCTATTGCCAAAGCGATGGCGGCACAGACCCGGCAACGTCTCAACGCCAATCAGGAACTGATCGGTCAGGGACTATCAAATGTCTTCTCTGGCATGTTCTCTGGCTACCCGGTATCGGGTTCCTTCTCCCGCTCGGCGGTAAACATCAACGCCGGAGCAATCACTGGATTTTCCTCAATTGTCACCGGGGCAGTGGTTGCTATCACTCTGATCTTCTTGACCCCACTTCTGTTTCATCTCCCCCAGGCCACTCTGGCGGCGGTGATCATCATGGCGGTTATCAATCTGATCAAAGTCGGCCCGATCATCCATGCCTGGAAAGCTCAGCCCCATGATGCTGTGGTAGCGGTGGTTACCTTCGTGCTGACACTGGTATTTGCCCCCCATCTCGACAAGGGCATCATGGTAGGTGTACTGCTCTCTCTAGGGCTCTTTCTATGGCGTACCATGCGCCCTCGTTTTGCTCAGCTATCACGCTACAAAGATGGCACCATGCGGGATATCCGGGTGCGCAAGCTTCCAACCAGCCCGCTGATTTCGATCGTCAGATTCGACGGCTCCCTCTACTTCGCCAGCGCCGGCTATTTCGAAACCAAGATACTTGGTGTAGTCGCTGAAAATCCACAACTCAAATACATCATTCTGGATGGTGAAGGCATCAATCAGATCGATGCCACCGGTGAGGAAGTGCTGCACCATCTGTGGGAACGACTGCAAGCTCAGGGTATCACCCTGATAGTGGCGAGGATGAAGAAACAGTTCATGGATACTATCCGCCGTACCGGTCTGAAAGACAAAATGGGTGACACCACCTTCCATTCCCGTATCGGCCTGGCACTAAACCATGTGTGGGATGAACTGGGTGACAGTTACGACCGTACCACCTGCCCTTTAAGGTCTCCGATCGCTGCTGATAGAAGTTGATGACCATGAGCTTACCCTATAGCTGGGGTAGATATCTGCCCCTGAGTCAGCTGGTAGGTCTGCATGCCTAACCTCATCTATTTGATGCTGACGCCGTTTGTTGGCGTGGTTGCCCTGTTATTGATGCCGAGCAAGGGAACACGACTGATCCGCATCACAGCCCTGATCGCTTCGGGGGCCACTCTGGCACTGGCCTGGTCTTACTTGACTGCCTTTGACCACAACCAGGCAGGTCTTCAATTTATCCATCAAACCGAGTGGAATACCCGTCTTGGTACAACGTTCACCCTGGGGCTGGATGGCTTTTCATACCCTATGGTGCTTCTAGCCACGCTGTTGAGCTTTGTCGCTCTGCTAGCTTCCAGCTCTATTCGCCAAAGCGTCAAAGGCTACTACATACTGGTTCTGCTACTGGAATCAGCGATGCTCGGTGTATTTCTGGCTCAGGACTGGTCTCTATTCTATGTCTTTTGGGAACTGACCCTGATTCCATTGTTTTTCCTGATCGATAGATGGGGCGGCCAGAACCGCCACGGCGCCGCATTGAACTTCGTGCTCTATACCATGGGTGGGTCGGTTTTCATGCTGATCAGTCTGCTGGTTTTATTCGATTCCGCACCGGGCCACAGTTTCGCCATGGCCGACATGACCGAAAGTGGCCGCCTGCTGCCCCAACAAACCCAGATACTTATTTTTCTCGGGTTATTGATCGGTTTTGGCGTCAAAATGCCGATCTTTCCACTCCATGGTTGGTTACCCTTGGCTCACGTGGAGGCCCCCAGCCCGGTGTCGATTCTTCTTTCAGGCATATTACTCAAGATGGGTTCCTATGGGTTGATTCGTGCAGCAGGTATGCTGCCAGATGCCGTAATGGCACTTCAGGAGGTTCTTGCCATTCTCGCATTTATCAGTCTGATTTATGGCGGCCTGCTCGCCTGGCGACACAGTGACCTGAAGGCTATGATCGCTTATTCATCGATCAGTCATATGGGGGTGGTCCTGCTGGGTATCGCAGCACTTAACCTTGCCGGACTACACGGCGCATTGATGCAGATGGTGGCCCATGGCCTTGTTGCAGGATCTCTGTTTCTGTTGATCGGACTGCTCTACGAAAGAACTCATACCAGGAATGTCATGGATTACAGCTCTTTGGTCAGGGTAATGCCCAGGTTTGCGTTTTTTACCACGCTCGCATTCATCGCTGCCGTCTCCCTGCCGGGAACAGCCGGCTTTGTTGCAGAGTTAAATACATTGATCGGCGCATTTTCCCGTTGGGGCTGGGGAGCAGCACTCTTGACCCTCGGAGTACTGCTCAGTGCAGCCTATGCTGTACGTACCATCAGTCACCTGTTTACCGGCCCGGTACGTGCTGGCATGCAGGATGTCCAGGATTTAAGACCATCCGAACTGCTTGCGGCGGGAACACTGGCAGCCTTTACCCTGCTGCTCGGATTCCTGCCAACTCCTGTGTTGAATCTGGTTAATGCTTCGGCAACCCAGCTCTCAGAATTATTCAAATTATGAGGGATGGTATGCAACAGGCACAAAGCCAAGATATCCGTCAGCAAATCAGGGAGGCCATTGAGCATCTGGATCACAGCCTGCCAAGCCAGGCACCGATTCGCGATTTTGTTCACCACAATACACTACATGGATATCAGCACCTCCCCTTCCCCGAGGCCTTGGCGGCCGCGCGTCGGTTGACTGGCGCAAGGGGCTATCTCCCGTTGGAGCAGTATCAGAAGCTACTTCGTCAGGGGCGGATAAACCTCAATGACCTGAAAGGGTGTATTGAAGAAGAGAGCGAGTTAAAGCCAGACCAGCTCCTGGCAAAAACCGGGCGCTATGAGCTGAAAAACAGTGATGTCTATCTCGCGGCTTTGACCATGCCACCACTCAGTGTCTCCAGCTGTCAGCTCAACTGGCAGATCGAAGAGACAGATGCACTACACAAGCTCAACCCTGAGCTACCTGCCATCGCCCGTAAACAACTACTTAGTGACGCAGCCGCTGAGGGCTTCATTAATGAATCAGAGACAGTTGCAGATCTATGGTCTGCCTGTCTCTCCGTACTGAATATCACTTATGACCCTACCCACCCTGAAGAGTTGTTCGATCTAGCTCCCGAACTTGCAGAAACCCTACTGAATGATCTGCTGGAGGGTGCAGATAGTACGCAGGAATCACCCAATAGCGTCTATCAATTGATGCAACATGCAGCCCATCAGCGATTGACAGAGATGATGGACCAACTTGGACAGGGTAAAACCATGCACGATCTGCTGCTATCCCTGACTGGGGAGGACCTTCTGGAAAAGATCAAACCCCAGCTGATCAGAGGACTGTCCAATTTTCTTGATCAGGGTGTATCGAGCTGGCAACCTGATTTTATGGCCGGTGGTTTCTACCATTTCTGGCGAAATCAGGCAGCAACCGATCCCAGCTGGCAACTTATGGGTATCGAAGCCTGGGAACAGCATTTCGAACTGCTTGACAGTGATCCTCTTGAAACCATCATCAGCGAACTACATCGTATGGGCCTGGCGAGAGCCCATTGGGTGGGGTATCTGGAGAGTCTGGCACTAGAGCTGCCAGGTTGGTCAGGGATGGTGTTGTGGCGTCACAACCATCCTGAGTATGAAGGCCTGGCTGCGAAAATCGATATGATCGACTATCTTGCAGTTCGCCTGGTACTGGAGAGAATTTTTGCTCATAACCTCTGTGCCCAACATTTTAAAATCGAATCCAGCCTCGACATGGTGCGCTGGTATTTCAAACATCAAACCGATGAATTTACTGTCAGGGATGCGCTCTTTAACAGCCGCTTGCCTGAGTATATTGCCAGTCGAGCACAACGAGCTCTGCATGCACCTCAACAGGAAGAGGCGTTGGCCAGCTCAACCCGTTGGAAACATCTTGCACAACTGATCTGGACCTGGCGTTTGAGCAGCGGACAGACTGAATCAAGCCATCGTCCAACACTTTGCGATGGCGCCTGGCCGCTGTTTCAGCTTGCCCAGAACCTGGGTTTGTGCGGCAGTGAAGTACGCCAACTCAGCTTCGATCAGGTACAAGCAGTTTTTAACACCCTGGAGAGCCTGGATGAGGACCATCAGGGCTATCTCTGGTTACGCGCTTATGAAAAAAACTATCGAGATAAAATCCTCACAACCCTGGCGCATAATCATGGACGGGGAGCCTGGGCGAATCGCAAACAAGTGCCTGCCGCACAACTGATCTTCTGCATGGATGACAGGGAGGAAGGCATCCGGCGTCATCTTGAGGAGATCTATCCGGAAGTTGAAACCCTTGGAGCCGCCGCTCATTTCAATGTCCCGCATAACTGGAAGGGGCTGGATGATAAAAAGAGCATACCGCTCTCTCCCGTGATTCCTGCACCGGTGATACCTGTCCACCAGGTTTGTGAGGAACCTGAAACAGATACAGCTGATGTAGGCGCAGAACATCGGCGGCGTCACAACTTTCGTAAACAGGGGCATCAATGGTTACTGCAAACGACCCGACGCGGTCTATTCCTGCCGGGTTTGGTCTCTGCCCTGGCAGCACCAATAACCATTCCGGTTTTGATTGGTAAAATTATCGCCCCAGGTCTGTTCAGCCAGTTGCAACAACGGTTAACAAAGCGCTTTGAAAAAGAGCCGACCACCCGAATCGATTTTGTTGCTCCCAATGAGAGTCCTGAAGCAACCATTGAAAATCCTCGACAGGGATTTACCGATGTGGAACAGGCTGACCGGGTGCAGATGCTACTACGCGCTACAGGCCTTACTGGTGACTTCTCCCCTATCGTGACCATCCTGGGACATGGCTCCCTGAATCAGAACAATCCCCACGCATCGGCCTATAACTGCGGTGCCTGTTCCGGTCGGTTCAGTGGTCCCAATGCGCGGCTGGTCGCTTCTATGGCCAACCGTCCCGAGGTTCGTGTATTGCTTGCAGAGAGGGGGATTCATATTCCCGACAGCTGTTGGTTCATTGGCGCAGAACACGATACTTGCAGCGATAATATCCTCTGGTATGACCTGGACCTGGTACCTGAAGAACTCCGCCAGGAAACTGAAAAGCTTGACCAGGCACTACAGAGTGCCAGTCAAAAACATGCCCAGGAACGTTGCCGCCGTTTTGCCTCTGCATCCGATAAACTAAGCCCTAAACAGGCCCTGGACCATGTTATTGCCCGTGCAAACGATTTCTCCCAGGCTCGTCCGGAGTTAGGCCATGCGACCAATGCCTGTGCCTTTTTCGGTCGACGCAGTATCAGTCGGGGAGCATTTTTCGATCGACGCTCATTTCTGATCTCATATGATGCCTCCCAGGACCCGGAGGGTGAGATACTGGAGCGTCATCTATTGATCAATGGTGCGGTTGGCGCGGGTATCAGCCTCGAATACTATTTCTCAACCGTTGACAATGAACAGTATGGATCCGGCTCCAAGGTAACTCACAATGTAACCGGATTCCTGGGCGTGATGGAGGGTGCCAGCTCTGACCTTAGAACCGGCCTTCCCCGTCAAATGATCGAGATCCATGAAGCGATGCGTCTGCTGGTTGTGGTCGAAGCCACAACAGATACCCTGACAATGATCTATAAACGACAACCACCGTTACAGGAGTTGGTGGGGAACGCCTGGGTACAGTTGGTTGCCCTCCATCCAGAGAGTGGTGAAATGCATATCTTCAATCCCCAACAGGGATGGGTGCCCTGGCAACCAGAAGATGAGAGACCGGTTCACAAGGCGGCACGTTCCGAGGCCTGCTATCTTGGCTCCTCCGGTGCCATGCCACCCGCTCTGATTGAGACCAATATAGAGAGGCCTGCCCATGGTTGAGCAGGCTATACTGATTGTGCCTTTCGCCTACTGGTTGGCCGCCGGCTTGATCAGTCTCGGTTACATCCTGAATATCAATCGCGGTGAACAGGGCGAGCAACAAACCGCTCACTTAGCTCTGGCTGGGGCAACAATCTCATTCCTGATGAGCCTGGCACTAGCCGCCCTGGCCCTCTGGCAAGGCGCTCCTGGTCACATCACCTTTGGAGAGTGGTTTCAGAGTGGCGAAATCAAACTGTCGATCAGCTTCAGTTTAGATACATTGGGTCTTTCACTGTTGCCTATTGTCACTCTGATTGCCCTGTTGACCCTCAAATTCTCAGTCAACTATCTACATCGAGAACCAGGGTTCCAACGTCTGTTCATCCTCCTCAGCCTCTTCTCCGGTGCCATGTCACTGATTGTTATCGCTGGAAATGCAGTACTGGCTTTTGTCGGCTGGGAGATCGCCGGAGTCACCTCCTATCTGCTGATTGGATATGCCCTGGATCGAACCACTGCCACCAAAAATGCCGTGCGGGTGTTTGTCACCAACCGTATTGGCGATGCTGGATTTATCCTCGGAATTGCCCTATCCCTCTACTGGTTGGGTAGTGTTGAGTGGCCGGAGATTGCACGCCACGGCAGTGAACTGGATACTTTGGCCGCCGGCGCGGTGATTGCCGGCTTTAGCATTGCAGCCCTGGCCAAATCGGCCCAGTTCCCCTTCTCTCCCTGGATATCCAGAGCCCTAGAAGGACCAACACCGACCTCAGCTATCTTCTACGGCTCACTGATGGTGCATGCCGGCGTGATACTGATGATCCGTCTCGCCCCGTTACTTGAACAGGCTCCTGCGATCATGATCCTGGTAGCACTGTTAGGATTGCTGACTGTCGCTTACGGTTGGCTCTCCGGGTTGAGTCAGACCGACGTTAAAAGCACTCTGATCTTCGCGACAACCACCCAGGTCGGCTGGATGTTCTTCTGGTGTGGCATGGGCTGGTTTACCCTGGCTGCCTGGCACCTGGCACTGCATGCCATATGGCGTGCGTTCCAGTTTCTAGCCTCCCCTGGATTGGTGAATCAGATTGAACAGGTAACCCCTCCTGTCCCTTCATGGCTAGCACGTCACCCCTGGCTGCATCGAGCTTCACTACAGCGTTTCTGGCTCGATCCACTGGCCGATGTATTACTGGTCAGGCCAACAAACTCCCTGGCAAAGGATGTTCAATTTTTCGATGAACAAGTGGTAACCCGACTGGTGGGACTCCCAGTCTACGCACGCAGTGTCTCTTCACTGAGTCAATGGGAAGCCATGCAGCGTGATGAGACGAACACCTCAGAGGGTGTTAATCAAGCCACAGGTGTCGCCGGACGTATGATGGTCTGGTTCGCCGACATGCTCTATTGGTTCGAGTCTCATCTGGTGTTGCGTGAAGGCGGGGCAAGTTTATGGGGTACCTTGCGTCGCATCGGAACCCTGTTGGAACGAGTTGAGCAGCTGCTGGCTGAACCTCGTTATCTGTTTCTGCTGGTCATGGCGACCTTTGCGGTAATACTTTAAGGGGGGCCTGGGATGATGACCATAGATACAATCCACTGGTCGAACCAGATCGGTTATCCAATTCTTACTCTGCTGCAACTGCTGCCACTGGTGGCTGTTGTTGTGGTCTGGATATTGCGGCGTCATAGCCTGCTGGTCCCAGTAGGAGTGCTTGCAGCATCCTTGGAACTGCTACTGGGTATTGATCTTTGGCGTCACTATGACAGCAGTATCAGCAGCATGCAGTTCACTGAAACAGCCCAGATCTTCTCCTCACTGACCTACCTCTCTGGAGTGGATGGACTATCTGTCGTTTTCATTCTTCTAACCGGGCTGTTGACACTGCTGGTGATACTCTATGGCACGGTGCGTGAGCTCAAGCCCTTCAGCCACCTCTATATGAGTATATTCGCTGTACAGGCCTGCTTGATGGGCATGTTCGTCACCCTCAACCTGCTGATGTTTGTGCTGCTCTCTGCCATACAGATCGGCGTAGTGGGTTTTCTGCTCTGGCGCTGGGGCAACTCCCCGGACAAGAACATGGCGATGCGGCGTTTTTTTCAATTCATGTCGATAAGCATCCTGCTTCTCTTTACTGGCACCATGCTATTAGGATGGAACTACGCAGACAATCATCAGGGTGTTTGGGCCTTTGATCTGATTCAACTGGCTCAGGCACCGGTTTCTGAGACATTTAGATCAATCGCCTTTTTCCTATTGTTCTACGGTCTCGCCATCCGTACCCCCCTGTTCCCACTGCATGGCTGGCTACCTCTGGTAGCAGAGCATGGCAACGTCGCAGTAGCCCCAACCCTGCTGCTTGGGCTTAAAATAGGTATCTATGGTCTGTTACGATTCGTGCTGCCTCTATTGCCGACAGCGGTCATTGAATGGCACAGCTATGTGGTTGCTTTCGCCCTCTGCGGTATTTTCTATGCTGCCTTTCTCGCCATGATGCAGGATAATCTGCGCCGCCTGCTGGCCTATGCTGTGATCTCACATACCGGCATCCTGATACTCGGAGTGTTCAGTCTTGAGCATGCTGCATTCATGGGTAGTGTCATTCTCTCAGTAACCTTTGGACTGGCACTTGCGGCCTTGGTCTTCACCACGGGATTGCTCTACCGTCGAACCCAGACCACCCTACTGAAAAATCTGGGTGGCTTGTTCGACACCCTGCCCTTTTTAGGTATCACGTTTCTCATTGGCGGTCTGGCCATCATCGGCATGCCTGGTACCCCGGGCTTCGATGCAGTACATCTGATTCTCGAATCGGCAATTCATGAATTTGGCGCCCTCGTGACCATCGCCTCAGCGCTGGGAAATGTTGTCGCCGCCGGCTTTTTACTATGGGCGTTTCAACGGGCATTTTTATCACCACGGCCCAGTGGCGTTCGTCCCTTTCAGATAATTTCGGTCTCAAAATCTGAAGTATTTGTGGTCAGCGCATTGATACTCGTACTGCTGAGTGCTGGTTTCTATATCGAGCCCTGGTTGAAGCTCATTGACCAACCACTATCGGCACTGAGTGCCCTCTACACATCCCATTGAGATAGATCCACTATGGGCCAATTTGAAACACTCATGAACCTGCCACTGCTCTCCTCACTACTGCTATTACCTCTGGTTGGTATCATAGCCATTTGGTTATTACCCTGGGTAAAACCAAGGCTGATCGCACTGATCACGCTGAGTGTGGCATTCATCCCTGCCCTGTTGGCTCTACTACTCCTGGATACTCAAAGCAGCGAGTTTCAGTTTGTTGAACAATACCCATGGATGCCGGCTCTGGATGCTCACTTCAGATTTGGCATCGATGGCATTTCTGCAGCTTTCCTCCCGCTGACCATTATTTTATTTATTGCCGTTATCCTCGCATCCTGGAATCGTATTCAAAACCTGACGCCGATCTACTTCAGTCTGTTGCTGCTGTTTGCCACTGCCACACTGGGTGTCTTTATGAGTATCGATACCCTGGCGTTTTTCCTGTTTTGGGAACTCACTCTTGCTCCCCTCTACTTCCTCATCAGCTTGTGGGGCATTGGGCCACATCGTCGATATGCAGCCACAAAATACACCCTGTTCATGCTGGCAGGCGGCATTCCTCTATTGCTGGCTTTTACTGTTTTGGCAATCAACCACGCAGAGATCATGGGCGCGACACCACCCGCCGGACTCTCATTTGACTATATGACTTTGATCGACACCCCCTTACCAGAGGGTATGGAAACCGTTGTGTTTCTGTTTCTACTGATCGGTTTCGCAGTCAAAACACCGCTCTTCCCACTCCATACCTGGCTACCCATCGTTGCACTGGAAGGACCTGTTCCGATTGCTGCCCTCCTGGTGGGGTTAAAGCTTGGTGCCTATGGCTTGATCCGTTTCGCCATTCCCCTGGCCCCAACAGCTGCCCAGGAGCTCCACTGGTTACTCGCTGGTCTCGGTGTGATAGGTATTCTGTATGGTGCCTTGGCGGCGCTGAATCAAACCAATCTGCGACGCATGCTCGCCTACTCCTCCATGAGCCATGTCGGTTTAGTGGTTCTGGGTATAGCCGCTTTTAATCAGCAGGGTCTGCAAGGTGCAGTATTCCAGCTACAGAACTTTGTAATTATTGCCGGTGGACTCTTCTTGTTGACTGGATACCTGCATCATCGATTAGGCTCAACTGATCTGATCCACCTGGGTGGCGCGGCACAATCCATGCCTCTGCTGGCTGCATTCTTCATGTTCCTTGGACTCGCCTCACTGGGCATACCTGGCACCAGTGGCTTCCCGGCGGAATTTCTGATTCTGATCAGTGCGCTCAATACCCACACCGGTGCAGGACTAGCTGCACTGTTCGGCATAATCATTGGCGCTGGATATCTACTTAACAGCTATCGAAAATGTTTTTATGGACCACTCACCGACAACCTGGTTCGTACGGCTCAAGATCTGCGACCCCGTGAACTTGCCACCATGATGGTGTTTTCACTTTTAGTACTAATTTTTGGATTGTTTCCAGGGCAGGTCCTGGAGGTGACACGGGTTACTGCGGAAGCTTGGTTATCCAGACTCCAGTGATATTAACCCATGGGCACACAATCACTGTCGCCTTATTGTCTTACCCTTGTCTGACGACGTTCAACTCTTCTTGTATCAATCATTTCTTATACTATTCATGAAGATAATTCCGTTACAAAAGCCTGTATAGTAAGGCTGCCTGGAGGATAGGATAATGAGGAGTGATGAATATCCTGGCAACGGTACGCTGAAAGTTAAGCGCAGCGGACTACCACTCTAGTATTAATCTGATAATCTGATAGAGAGCGAGGAAAATTAGTATATACCAGATCTCATTGCCCGAACTTTTAGGCAGATTATCCGGAATATCTGAAGCTAGTATCTTTTTCCGGTGTCGATAACCCTGAATCCAAAGAACTATGGTTGGAAGAACTGCGAAACCCATTAGGTAAAGAAATAATGTCAGACCATAAAATACAATTTGGTTGCCTTGAAATGTATTATTTATAATTGCAATTGTACCGTATATTGCCAGGCTAAAAACAAGGCATGACCCTAGGATTAGAAAAACAAAAAACCATATTGGGTGGGGATGTCTAGCTGCATTATAATAGTGCCTAAGATACCCCAGATAGTGGTATTGTCGAAAACGCTCAAAGTAATCTTTAAGTGGCTGGCTCATGCAGCAGATCCTAAAGCAATCAGAAAAAGTTTCAACAATTGCTTAATCTCAAGGCAGAGCTTTTCCATTTTTATCACCGAACAAATCATTGTAATAATCTGTCGCCGATTCTTGAATATCGTTCATTACTTGTGAGCTGATTTCGACAGTAGAATCGATTGCATTCAGACTGGCCTCAACACCAGTTTGTACTGCAGGCGAAACAGTGTTATCAATGAAATCATCAAATTCTTTATCGGCACCTGACGATGTGTAAAATTTATCTGCAGCCATACCTGCAGCAGCGCCAGCCACAATTGCTCCCGGGCCAGTTATGGACGTACTCAACCCTACGAGAGTACCTGATACGCCACCTACGACTGCATTATCAGCCGTTTTAACGGCGCCAACAATACCCGCTGTGATCTGTTCTGCAGTTGTTGCATTTTCATCCAGCTTGGCTATTTCTGAAACAGAGCCGATGACAGGTCCAGCCACTGTACCAATTATACCTGCCTTTTTTGCAACAGATTCAGCCATATCTATTGTTTTCGAGGCTTTGTTGAGATCATTGGTCAGTTTATTGCCAATCACTGATTTGTCACTGAGCACCTGATTTCTTGCAGTCATGGTCTTATCAACATCGTACTCAACAGCATCTGGATGAAGAGCACCTTTCAATCCGCCAGGCTTATTCGCATCCCTCAACACCTCGGCTTTCGCCATTTGTGCTGGATCCTTGCTTGCTTCCAAGCGTTCAATTGCATGTTCTACGGGCCCTTGAATTGATGTTTGTTGCACTCCAGTTGCTACAGCTGTTACAGCAGACGTGCTGACAGTTGTGACACTACCGGCAATTCCTGCAACCGAATCTACGTTGCTATGAGCACTGTTTGCCGGTTTGCTTTGGGGCGTTGTTGTATCTGTGAGCGCTTCTGTGGCTGTTGGCGAATTGAGAGCTGCCCCTAGCGCTGTGGGTGAATCCTTCAAACCATCTTCTGTAGTTGGACTACCGGCAAGTTGCTCACCTGTGGTGAGTGAGTCAGATAGAGAAGTGCTACCAGATAGGCTATCGCCGATTGAGGAACCGGAACCCAATCCACCTACATCTGACCCTCCCCCCATTGAGCCTGCTGAATCACCACCACCTACTCCACCAGCAGAATCTGTCATAACCATTAACTCCCTTTAGTAACAACAGCGCAATCAGTCAGTTTTGTTATCTGTAATAACCAAGCGCCAAATCTCTTGAGTATTTAATATATCAACAAATCAACATCATTTAACACTAGTGATAACCCTAGTTCACAATTAACTTATTCTATTTTGAGTGACACCCACACTGAATCCCTCCCCTTTAGTGGTGATTGATTCTATCCAGATCACGATCTTGTAAGAGTTTGATTCTGATAGATTCACATATAAGTGACAGATTGTTTTTTAACTGAACGGTAACTTGTTTGAGTATCCTCAGCTCTTCTATTTCGCCAATCAAAACTACCCGCAGAGCAGGTAGAGAGAATCAACCATTGCAAGTAGTGCTTGCTACTAAACAATCCGAGTAAAGTTGTCCCTTATGATTAATTCAGCTGCAATTGTAAGCCGGAGATTTCGTTAAGGTTGATCAGATCTTTTGTATGATTGTCTGAATGCCATCCGCAGGGGCATCTCCAATTGACTGAGGAAATTGAAATAGGCACGGGTCGCATCCCTACTCATACCGTAAAACATTATCCCGGATGTTTTACGGGAGCTGTGAACCACAAAACCACTTACTAGAAATTGCTCCCCTTGAATCGACAGTTGTAGTAAAACCACACCACTCAGGCTCGTAGACAACCCATCGCTTTGAATCTTCATTCCACCAAGACTGACATCTTTTGTTATTGTGCTTCCAATATGATGGTCATTTTTAAAGATATCGACTTTCAGGGATACTTGCATGCGTGGATAGTAGCGGTGTTCCACAGTCCGCTCTGGGTGATCATTTTGCTCTGTTATCTCAGCCATGGTGGAGTTGTTCTCGTTTACACATGAACGGTTCTGTTTAATCCTTCCATAACAGATCACGGAGTTTAGATACCTGCACTATTGAATGTCTCAATACTATATCGACCAATATATAAAACGACAATTTTACCAATTTCACCTATCAGATTGATCCCTATACAGCATTAACCCTACAAACTCTCATCCATCTAAACTCTAATAATCTGCAATTTTCCTGATAACATCTAACAGCCTTTGATATCTTTAAGTATGGCTAATATTCATGATCCCAATAGCCAATCTAGTCTGCTAATAACTGACCAAGATCAAGTGTTTGTCATTTTTCGTTGCAACCTTCGATATTTAAGAAACAACAATAGAGTTGTCTTAGGGAGGTACTCGACTTTGGTTACCATCGCGTGCTAATCGTAGTCAGATAGGTAAAGACGGAGAATTGAAATTGAGTGGTTATGGAAACAGTGCAGACCGGATAGATCCTCTATCCGACACGTAACATTCTACTTCAGATTTTCAAACCACAACTTATATTAATTAAACCAACGTCAAATAGACTTTAAGTTCTTATTAAAACTATCTAATCCCAGCAAATGAGCTATGAGAGATAAGCGTTAACAAAAAGTATTATACCGCTCAGATGGCACCGTTTCTGTAGGGTGGACTATGCACCACCATATTAAAGATGCATGAAGCCGACTCCGTTTTCACTCAAGTTCCACTCCATTCAGTTATTAATTTCCAATCAATTACAGTAAGCATGTCCCAATATCTGCTCGAGCAGTCTATTGAGTAAAGACATATCCTCACACGACTTGAATACAAAGCTGATTAAAAGCTTTATCTTGGATTTATTTATCAGAAGTAATTACGAAATCTAACTCTTAAAATTCGACATGACATACAAAACATTATGGAATTAGTGAAATTTATTATTATATCTTTTTAAATAGTGTTTTTTCAGGTCTATCTCTTTCTAACATCCTTTGATCTTTCTTATACAATTAAATTACATTGAGCAACATCTTATGATAAAAGAATTTTTTTATAAGTCGAAAAACAACTGATAGATATATTATCAACATTATAGTTATATGATTTAAGCTAAGTCACATAATATCAAGCCAAAGTCTCAACTGTTCCCTATCACATACAGGAAACCAGATTCGACGCTGTTTGCCGCTACCATCGCCATGTATCGAGGTCAAAGTGTAATATACAATAACACCCGTACCCGAATGACCATACTGGCGCATCGCATACATATCATCTGGCAAATCCTTGTAGGCTGAGGTAATCACTTTATCAATGGTCTCCATTGGTATGGCTGTAGCAGTTGTACCTTGGACCCCTCTCACCCAAAGCGTAGTGCTGGTAGCTTTAGGTAGATTCGATTCAATCCATACCCGATAGCCATAACCCAGATAGGTCAGGCCAAAGGTAACTATAAATAACGTAACAAACACCAATACATGAATCATTCCTTCATCGATCATAATTCCTGCTGCATTGAGCAGCCCTGACAATATAATCACGTCGAAAAGCGTTGCGAAGATCAGAGCGATCACAAAACAGAATTGATATGACGACTTTACATGACAGGAGTAGTCGATTCGGCCAAACAAACAGTAACACTCCATTGAGATTATAATTTAAAAACACTCAACCATCGGGAAATACAATTCGGAGTCACCATCAATAATAAGCCTGACATTCAGCTAACAGCCCCAACTGAGCATATTTTATATCATATGCAGTTTTTTATTGATGCAACTGGATACTATTTCCTACCACTGACAAATCCTGCTAGATTATAAGAAATTGCATCATATCACCTTTCCCCTGTAACTATTATAAACCGGTATCTTAATAGGTAAATTCAGGGCCTTCTTGTCGCGCCTAACAGTTTGAATGTAAAATGACAGGCCGAAGCGTGCCTATTAAGGTACTGGATTAATAAGACGTTTTATCTATTCAATGGAATCACATCTTCGCGACACTATCCTCAATGCCACAGGAGCCAATGACCTGTTTATCGGAGGGACGATTCAGTCCTTATGGAGCGGATATGGCAGTCTCGATCGTTATGGATTGATTGGCTCAGAACTCAATTCTGTAGTCGTGAAACATGTTCGCCTGCCGGATCAGACAAACCATCCTCAGGGCTGGAATACCAACTTATCCCATCAACGTAAAAAACACTCCTACGAAGTTGAAACCAATTGGTATGAGCATTGGGCAGATTACTGTGACGACCATTGTCGTGTTCCCCACTGCCTGGCCATAGAGCACCGTGATGATGAGGTGTTGATGGTACTGGAAGATCTGGATAGTAGCGGTTTTCCAGCGCGAAAAAACCAAGCCGACATGCAACAGATGTTAGTTTGCCTGAACTGGCTGGCAAACTTCCACGCCACCTTCATCGGTCGACAGCCTGAAGGCCTCTGGAAGATAGGCACCTATTGGCACCTGGATACCCGACCGGATGAACTGGCGGTGATGGAAGAAGGTGAACTGAAAGAGGCCGCAACAATCCTAGATGCAACACTAAATAGGGCCCCATTCCAAACCTTTGTTCATGGAGATGCCAAATTAGCTAATTTCTGTTTTTCAAAAAACGGAAGCCGGGTAGCCGCAGTAGACTTTCAGTATGTCGGTGGTGGATGCGGCATGAAAGATGTCGCGTACTTTATCAGCAGCTGTCTCGACGAGACAGCCTGTGAAAGGCTGGAAGCTTCACTGCTCGACAGCTACTTCAGTGCATTGAAACAGGCACTGGCAATTCATCAGCCGGAGATAGATTCGGCAGAAATAGAGGAGGCCTGGCGACCTCTATACAACATGGCATGGACAGACTTCTATCGCTTTCTAAAGGGCTGGAGCCCAGGTCACTGGAAAATACACAGTTACAGCGAGCGCCTGGCCAAAGATGTGATCAAACAATTAAAGGTTAACCCTTGAGTTTCACCAAACAGCAGCTGCAGGAACTTACCCGGCTGGCAATCGAAGCAGCATGTACTGCAGGCAATCTCATTTCAGTACATCGCAACAAGGAAATCACCGTCGGACAAAAAGAGATAGGAACCAGTCAGGCTTCACAGATCGTCACTGATGTAGATCACAAAGCTCAAGCGGTTATTCTGGAACATCTTAGATATAGCCTCAATAAATTTAATCTTGCCCTTCTCACAGAAGAGTCTCCTGATGATGGAGAGCGCCACAGGAAGCCCGCATTCTGGTGCATCGACCCACTGGATGGCACACTGGCATTTGCCAATAACCTACCGGGGTACGCAGTTTCAATTGCATTGGTAGCTAACGACGCCACACCTTTAATCGGTGTCGTGTACGACCCGGTTGAGAAAATGGTCTACCATGCCATACATGGCTCAGGCGCATTCAAAAATAACACCCCGATCACTATTCCAAAACTCAATCACACACAGCCACTCATATTACGTACAGACTATAGTTTTCAATCCGATCCCCGACTGAATCAAACCCGTTCTGGACTTGAAGCAATAGCCCATAGAATTGGTCTTGAGGGTGCTGAAATTCATTTTAATATCGGTGCAGTGAAAAACGCTTGCTCTATCCTGGAAACACCAAATTGCTGCTACTTTAAATATCCCCGCATTGATGCGAGTGGCGGTAGTTTATGGGACTATGCCGCAACGAACTGCATCTATCAACAAGCTGGAGGTGTAGCCAGCGATATTTACGGATCTCCAATGGACCTTAACCGTTCAGGCAGTACTTTTATGAATCATCGTGGCCTGCTATACGCTGGCCAAAAAAAGTTGGCAGATGAAATTATTGCATTAAATAAAAGACTGAACTCCGAATGAAGCAACACCCCTGAAATAGTTAATATACAGCAACCACAAACCTATTTAACCCCAATAAGCTCAATGGCATATCCATCCGGGTCTTCGACAAAAGCAATTATCGTGGTACCAGCGTTCATAGGACCTGCGTCTCTAACTATTTTACAACCTAGTTTTTTAATCTTCTCTGTAGCTTGATAGACGTCATCCACCTCAATTGCCAGGTGACCAAAGCCATCACCCATTACATATTCATCTGTATCCCAATTATGAGTCAACTCGATAACAGTGTTTTCTGATTCATCTCCATAGCCTAAAAAGGCCAAAGTGAACTCACCCTCAGGGTAATCTTTCTGGCGTAACAGGCTCATACCAAGAACCTTGGTATGAAAATCTATTGACCGGCGAAGATCACCGACCCTGATCATGGTGTGTAACAGTCGCATAAAATAATTTCCTCAATCACCAAAAAATGCACTATTTTCACTTTCAAGTGATCGAGTATAACTCTATTGAGTAAGAGAGTGACAGAGGGCTGGCCTAAGAAGAATAGCCTTAACGCAAAGAATTTGAGATCGATGTTTGGATTTTAAGGTGGGGCATGGCCCCACCCTACCGATAGTTCAAAGTTGGGCCATATCCCTTCCCAATAGTTCCGGGTGTAGGGTGGGGCCATGCCCCACCGATTAAGGTAATATAAACGCCGTACAGGTCAAATAACTAAACGGTTTAACATTCGAAACAACTGCTGTTTGACCCTTTTTATTCAGCTGAGGCGGCGCCCTATACCCACCAGCACCCCAAGTCCAGACAGCAGCAGCCAGCCTGCAGCAGGAATTGGCACTGCGGAGACTCCCAGGCGCGCTATATCCATACCTTCCTCATTTAGGATGTACTGCATTTCCCAGAGTATTCCCGGGTTCTGAGAAATTACTGATGCGAACTCCCCAAACAGTGCTTCGGTTAGGAGGACATCAAAAGTCTGACCGACCTCAGGGATAAAGCCATCAACTAGAAAGACATTGATTGTGCCATCAAGATTACTATCACCCGTGACAGATAACAGATCAAAATTATCCAACCCACCCAATTCAACATTGAAAATGGAGGTCGTAGTCATGGCCAAATCACCATCAACTGTCAATTCACCAACACCATCCCCTGGATTGATCCGCCCTGCATTGGTAAACGTAAAGTTCGCACCTGGATCTATTAAGCCTTCACCTGAAAAGAGGCCGGATGTGCTGTTTTCAATATCCCGCACACCACTCATACGTGCACCATCAGCCACCCGAATGCTTCCATTGTTTATAAAATTAAGATTTGTTGAGTGCACTGCGCCCTGTTGCACATCAACACTTCCACTGTTATTGAGATTTAAAAAAGAGATAACCTGGGCATTATCACTGGTATTCACTGTGATATTTCCATCGTTGTTAAAGTCACCTGTACCATACATCTGTCGGCTTGTTCCACTGATGTTAAACTGTGAGCCTGCTTCATTGACCAACGTCGAACCAGCGTTCAAGAGCCTGACATTTCCCGCCGTCCAGTTCGCTGTCTGACCTCCCACATTCACCAATGTGCGATTGCCCCAGATATCACTGAATCCACCATCCAACAACAATCCACCTTCTGCTCGCGTGGTACCCTCTCCTGACATGGTGCCATTGCTGAATGTGGTCAACCCCGTGACCGTTAAGGTATCTGTGCCACTCAATACACCACCCGTCTGGGTCAATGTGCCTGTTGTCGCCGCTGCATCAAACTCCACTGTATTTGCAACAACCTCTGTATTGCCAACATCATATGTGCCGTTGATAGTAAAGTTACCACCACCGAACGTCTGATTACTGAACCTTACAGTTGAAGCAGTTATGCTCGAACCAGCATCGAAAATCTGGTTGCCACCACTGAAGTTCAACACGCTGTCAACAGATCCTGTAAAGTCTCCCGTATGTGTAGCAGATCCGGCCAAACGTAATTCACCGGTCTCAACGGAAACTGTGCCGTTGTTAACCATGCTATTAGAGATAGTAAGAACCTGCAGTGCGTCTGTAAGACCGACACTCAATACCCCGGAATTATCAAAGTTGCCCGCACCATACATCTGTCGGCTTGTTCCACTGATGTTAAACTGTGAGCCTGCTTCATTGACCAACGTCGAACCAGCGTTCAAGAGCCTGACATTT
>JBEVXD010000006.1:0-11057 GCA_040506275.1 Candidatus Thiodiazotropha sp. DIVDIV | reverse complement strand
TCGCTGTCTGACCTCCCACATTCACCAATGTGCGATTGCCCCAGATATCACTGAATCCACCATCCAACAACAATCCACCTTCTGCTCGCGTAGTACCCTCTCCTGACATGGTGCCATTGCTGAAGATAACCTGATCAGCAGCTGTAACAGTCCCGCTACCTGTAAAGGTTCCGCCCGTTAATGTAAAACTTTGTATGGATTGATTTGCATCTAATGTGACCGTACCGGAACCAATAGTTGCTTCGTCTGTTACTGAGGGAGAAGCTCCACCGCAGCCAGACCAATTGGCACTAAACCAATCGCCGATTCCCCCTCCCCAACTGCAGTCAAGTGCAAACGCAGGTAATGACAGAGTGACACTCAACGCGAGCGCGCTGATTGTTAATGGATAGTGAAATTTTCCTTTTCCAGATCTTTTCAAAAACATGATAACTCTCCATATTTATCCATGTCCATGCACAAAATACCAGAAGATTTCGAGGTAATACTATCAGCACTAAGCAAATAGGGTAAAGTTGTTATTAATAGAGTTATTATTAAATATTGTTTAACTTTTTTAGCCTTTATATTTGATGACTGAATCATTAATAGCATTCATTTGTTACCGGATTAATTTACTTTTATGAAAAAAACCAAGCTCAAGTAACACTATTTTTTTTTAAAACCAAAAACAACCAAAATAGTCAGGTACTATCCCTCCACAAGGCAGTTTCTATTATTAGAAAGATTACCGAAACCTATTAGACTTACGTTTTTTTTAAATATATGAAGTTCATTTACAATAGCTGTGATGGCAATACCTGTAAATTACTGATTTCCAGTAACTGAAATTCATTTAAAAACTGCTGCACAGTGCTGTAAATCGAAAAGCGAAGCGTCTTCCGACAATTTGAAAAGTCCGAAGCAACCTTTTAGGCATTGATATGATTGTGAATGAGAATCGTCGGATGGCGCTGCGCTTATTCAACCTACGCTCAGGCTCATGCCAAGGGAATCACCCTTGGTGGCAAGCCATTATTTGACCGGTGTATTATTGAAATCCTGATCGATACCTATAGCGGTGGTGGATCAACAGTCTGGTTAGTAAGGGTCAACTGCCAAGTTTTCCAAAGCCCTGGACTGCCAATTCAGCACAGCCGATTTAACGGTCATCTTTTTTGCGAGATCAGGATTACTCTCCTTTATTTCATCTGCAGCAAAGTTACACAGAAAGTTCGCCTTCATCTCTGCACGAGCTCGATCAACACCCACATCCTGAAAGGGTACTGATGCCAGTAACAGAAATCCGTCATCTGGAATACGTCCTGCGCTCATGTTGTTCTGGATAATGCCGGCAGCCTTGTGAATCGGATCAGCAAGACTTGGGCTGTAGGGACCAATGATCAATGCGATATTTGGTGTGTGTAGAAAATCAAAACCACGCCCGATACAGATCATCCACTCCCTGTGCACAATATCCAGTTCACGCTGCAACTTTCTCGCTTCTTCGATATGGTCAAGATTCCCGGATATCAATGGCAACAGGTCTTCACGCATCTGCTGGGACATATCGGGAAAGATCGCCTCCAGACGAGGCCTTAATGTGTCCCTTTCGAAGGATTTGATCTCTGCCATATTCAGCAGTTCTCCATTGCTGCCATGCAGAATCAATGCATCCTCATCAGTCTCGAAACCACACACTATCGGGTAGACCGTTTTATGCCCGGCTCCGAATACGGCTTCAACTTGACGTTTGATCTGGTAAGTATGCGCTTTGGCAGCTTCAGTATCGTAGTTAAAGCCTGCGCAGCCACGCTGTGGATCACCCTTCGAATAGTGGTAGGTAATCAGGATCATGGTATGACGCCCTTCTATGGTCACACCCTGCACATAGCTTGCAAGTACCTCACCCAGGTGGGGCCACCCCAGATCAAACATCCCGCCCAGATTACGAAATGGCTGAATGATTCCCTTGGGTGTGTTGGTAGCGATTGGAATATTGATACGCCCATCCATACACTTGAGAACTGCGATTGCAGTGGGGTGTTCTGCAAGATAACGGGTGCGCGCCAACCAACTTTCCGGACTGCTGTAGGTACTCGAGTGGTTACTAGCGTGGTTAAACAGCCACTCGATGCGATCTTGAATCGGTTTATTATGTATATCCATTTCACTTTCCTGCCTGTTTATCTAGCGTGCCTGGTCACAGATTCTCTACCCTTCGGGCAAACCTGGAAGGGATCATCCACAGCGTTATGCCTCGTGGCCAGTCTCTTCCAGACTCGCTGAATGGTTCAAAATCTATGACGAGGTAGACTAGGAAGTTGCACCAATACCCACCGAAATGTCAAATATTTCCGCCCATAAAATGGTTCATTGTCGATGCTCACTGTGGCTTTATTCATTATCAATGTAAATGTATATTTCCAGAGGGTTAATTGAATAATCAAAGTGTTAGCTTTTCAAAGCCCCTCAACAGAAGGAGGGTGTTGTAATTCTCGCCAGATAGAAATCAAACAATTTTCGTATCAATCACACTCAGCATAGTGAGGCAGGCCACACAATACATTTTGCTGGTCACGAAATAATGAGCTATTTCCACATATTTCACATCGAAACAGCATGGCGACACGCTCCACATCCATGAGATGATAGGCAAATACAGGTGAACAACGAGATTAGATATGAATGAACAAGAGTTGATGAATCGAATTAAAGGACTCTATCCAGATGCTGAAATAACAGTTACCGGGGAGAGTTGCAGCTTTGAAGTCAATGTCACCTCACCCGCTTTTGCTGATATGAAGAGTCTACAACGACAACGTTCAATCCTGACTCTATTCAATCAGGAGATTGCCAGTGGTGAACTGCATGCATTAACAGTGCGCGCAAAAACTCCGCAAGAGGCCTCAGCATCATAACCAGGTTGTTGAAAACCAATCTGGTAAGCACATGAATAAAGATACTCAGCACCGCGTCTTAAAACTTGTGCGTGCCTATCATGATCGAACCAAACATCGCTCTGACAAATACGCAGCAGGCCCGGATTTCCTCGACTGGGAGCAGCAACCCGACCCATTCAGACGTTTTGAGCCTACCTCTTCCATTCAACTCCCCCTAGAATTCGACGATCTGCCAAACCCCAACCTGAATGAACTGAAAAACCAGCAACCCCACATTGTATTGCAGGATTGGGGTTTGAAGGAGATCTCAAGTCTGCTTCGCTTCAGTCTGGGATTGGCCGCATGGAAAGTCTATGGCCCGGATCGCTGGTCACTACGCTGCAACCCTTCCAGTGGCAACCTGCATCCCACCGAAGCATATATTGTGGTGCAAGGCCTAAGTGAACTGAAAGATGGTCTCTATCACTACGCAACATATAGCCACAGCTTGGAGTTAAGGGCAGAGATTCCAACTGACAATCACAACGGCATTCAGCCTATGATCATGGTCGGATTAAGCAGCATCGCCTGGCGGGAAGCCTGGAAATATGGCGAGCGGGCCTTCCGCTATGTACAACTGGATATTGGCCATGCCATTGGCGCGCTTGCCTATTCAGCAGCGGCCCTGGGGTGTTTCTTTGAACGCATTCCATTGTCACCTATTGAGCTGGGAAAACTATTGGGCCTCAGCCGCACTGCTGATTTCAATGGTGCTGAGCCTGAATACCCAGACCTGCTACTCAACCTTTGCAGCAATCAGTCAGAACAGAGTTCACCCAATATCAATGAAAAGCTGATTTCATCCCTCTCCTCAGCCGATTGGCATGGCCGCGCCAATCGGCTCAGTGACCACCCCAAACATCTATGGCCCATCATCGATGAGGTGGCGCAAAGCCTTCTTACCTGTGCTCCCTGTCAGCAGACAACATTGAGTGAGCTGGCATTGCCAGATGCCCCCTCTGGACCAGACCATCCAGTTCGCCAGATCATTCTGCAACGACGCAGTGCTCAAGCCTTTAGCGGTAAGGCGACTCTTCAGTTATCACATTTCTATGAGATGCTCGATCACTGCTTGCCCAGGCAACTTGAACACCCCTGGAAGAGCTGGCCTTATCAATCCAGATTGCACTTGCTGCTTTTTGTTCACCGGGTGGATGGTCTGGCACCAGGTCTCTACATTTTCTTGAGATCAGAAAACGCCCTGCCGCAATTCAAGGAGAGCATGGAGCAGGCGTTTGCCTGGGAAAGGGTTGAGGCCTGTCCATCTCACCTCCCCTTGTATCGATTGATCAGCACAGAAGTGAAACGTGCTGCCCGTGCGCTCTCCTGCCATCAGGACATTGCCGCCAGTAGTTTTTTCAGTCTCGGCATGTTGGCGGAATATGATCTTGCACTAGAGCAATCCGGACCCCAAATCTATCCCGAACTATTCTGGGAGGCAGGCCTGATTGGCCAGGTACTCTATTTACAGGCCGAAGCCTATGGGGTTCGCGGTACAGGAATCGGATGTTTTTTCGATGATGCAGTTCACGATGTATTGGGGCTGAGAGACTCCCGCTTCCAGAGCCTCTACCACTTCACTGTTGGCCAACCAAAACCTGACAACAGGTTGCAAACACTGCCACCCTATGATCATTTGGATGTGGAGTAAAACAGGAACCTATGCATTAATCTGAATCTAATATGAGAAGCTGAGACAATTATTACATCCACTTTTACATCGTATCATTATATAGATAGTGACAAAGCAGTAGCTTTTAACGCCCTTCACCCCCCCCCCTGAAAGGTGTTACCTTTCAAACGCCATAATCAACATCAAGGACGTTGACTGGATATAACCAGGTACCACTTAAAAACAAACTACCGAATCGTGAAAACAAAGGATTATAGATGTTCATCGTTGCCAATAGAGTACCAGTCGCTGAAGCCTATAGAGAGATGTTTGAAGCCCGTTTTCAGGCTCGAAGCGGTCAAATTGAAAAACAAGCCGGTTTTGTACGTATGCAGGTATTAAAGCCAAGCGATCCTGAGACACCCTATGTCGTCCTGACAAGCTGGCAGAACAAGGCAGCCTTTGAAAATTGGGTTGGCAGTGAGGACTTTAAACAGGCTCACGCCAATCCTATGCCGAAAGAGGCATTTAATGGAGAAGGAGCGATAGAAATGCACGAGGTCATTATCCAGGCAGAATAATCTTAATAATGCAGATTTATAAAAACTATGGTATAGCCTGAGATATAGACTACCCAAAGAACCGGAAATAACTATACTTATCCGGGTATCTAACAAATTAATGGGGAGGATCCTACCCAAATGAAGCCCGCTGTAAAAGTTACCATCACCGGCGCTGCCGGACATATTGGATATGCGCTGGCATTTCGTATCGCCTCCGGTGCCATGTTCGGCCAGGAACAACCGGTCATTCTTCGTCTTCTGGAGATTCCCCAAGCGATCTCATCACTGAATGGCGTTGGCATGGAACTGGAGGATTGCGCCTTTCCCCTGTTGCATGACATCGTGCTCACAGATGATCCGAGTATCGGTTTCCGTGGTACCGATTATGCCATCCTCATTGGAGCAAAACCTCGCAGTAAAGGTATGGAGCGTAAAGATCTGATAACGGAAAACGCCAAGATCTTTTCTCATCAGGGCAAGGCGATCAATGACCATGCCTCTCCGAATGTACGGGTTCTGGTGGTCGGCAACCCTGCCAATACCAATGCACTGATTGCTGCTGCGAATGCTCCGGATCTGAGCCCTACCCAATTTACCGCTATGACCCGTTTGGATCATAATCGCGCATTGGGGCAGTTAGCCAACAAAAATAATGTCCTGGCTGCTGATATCAAAAGAATGACAATCTGGGGCAATCACTCCATGACCCAGTACCCTCACATTGATAACTGTCTCATCAAGGGCCAACCGGTTTTTGATTTCGTGAGTCAGGATTGGGCCATTGATCACTTTATTCCCAGGATTCAACGTCGAGGTGCGGAAATCATCGAGGCACGTGGTCTCTCCTCTGCCGCATCTGCCGCTGATGCCGTCGTCGATCACGTGCATGATTGGGCAATCGGCACAGAAGCGGAAGATTGGGTCAGCATGGCCGTTCACTCAGATGGCAGTTATGGCATTGATGAGGGTGTCGTTTTCTCCTTTCCCGTGACCTGTAAAGATGGAAAGTATGAGATAGTCCAGGGATTAGAGTTGGATGAGCTGAGCCTCTGCCGATTGAGGGAATCAGAAAAAGAGTTGCGTGAAGAGCGTCAGGTGATAGAGGATCTTCTACCCAACAGCTGAGTGGAAACAGGTGATGAAGATGCGCTTCAACCATCTTCATCATTACCAGGCTTTACCTGATTCATTGGCTTTCGGATAGAACAGAATAAAAAAATGGACTCAATTGAAGTATTGTCATGAGTAAAGTCAATAAAAGACAATCCCATCCGCATACTCAGGATTTGAGCAAACCCCTTGCCAGATTAAGCGCTTCAGTCCGACCGGAAGGCAGCCTCGAGGTACTCTCTCAACTCGAGGTTAACGATCTACTGGACACCAGTGCACGTGGTCTGTACGGACGCTTCCGTCGCTGCGCATTAGCTGTACTCAACTGTGGTAGCGATACTGATAACGCAAGGGAGATTTTCGACAGTTATCGTGATTTCGGCATTCACCTGATGCAGAGCAACCGTGGCATCCAGCTACGATTGGAAAATGCACCAGGCAGTGCTTTTGTTGATGGAAAGATGATACGTGGCATTCAGGAGCACCTGTTCGCTGTCCTACGGGATATCATCTATGTTCACAACGAGATCCAGAACAATCCCTCATACGACCTCAACGATCCGGTTCATATCACATCAGCGGTATTTCATATACTGCGCAATGCCCGGGTGTTGTATACCGGCATGGACCCGAGTCTGATTGTCTGCTGGGGCGGCCACTCCATAGGCAGAAGAGAGTATGACTACTCAAAAGAGGTGGGCTACCAGCTTGGTTTAAGGGGGCTGAACATCTGTACCGGCTGTGGCCCAGGCGCGATGAAAGGACCCATGAAAGGGGCCGCGTTGGGACATGCAAAACAACGTATTGGCAACGGCCGTTACCTGGGCATAACCGAGCCGGGGATCATTGCTTCTGAACCCCCAAACCCAATAGTCAATGAGCTGGTCATCATGCCCGATATCGAAAAGCGTCTCGAAGCTTTCGTGCGTACAGGTCACGGCGTGGTGATCTTTCCAGGGGGCGCGGGCACCATGGAGGAGCTACTATACCTACTCGGCATCCTGATGCACCCTGACAACCAGGATCATGCCTTCCCGTTGATTTTAACCGGACCGGCTGAGTGTGCTGACTACTTCAAAGAGATCGACCGTTTCATTGGCATCACCCTTGGAAGTCAGGCTCAGCACCACTATCAGGTCATCATTGATGACCCCGAAGCGGTAGCCAAGACCATGTCCGCCGAGATGGATAGTGTAAGAAGCTACCGCTACGACCTGAATGATGCCTTCTATTTCAATTGGCGCATGCACATTGAAAAGGATCTACAGCACCCGTTCCAGCCTACTCATGAGGCCATGGCCGCATTGAAACTTAACCGACAGCAGCAAGGCCACATCGCAGCAGCCAACTTAAGGTGCGCCTTCTCCGGCATTGTTGCCGGTAATGTTAAAGAGGATGGCATTCGAGCTGTAGAAGAGCATGGCCCCTTTGTCATTCATGGGGAGCAGGAAATTGTTGAAGCCATGGACAGATTACTGATCTCATTCGCGGAACAGAACCGAATGAAACTTCAAGGTGACTACTCACCCTGTTATCATCTGGCTGTGTAGAGAAAGCGAGTTTCTGAGCCCAACCCTATGATGAAACATACTCTGACCCTGGTTTTGCTTGTCATCTCCAGCCTGCTTGTAATTTCACCCAGTCACGCTGCACAACAAAACAAAGAGTGGTTCGAGCGTGAAAATGTGTTCGGTGGCCAGGTCTACCTGAGAACCGCAGGCAACCCGGATCGACCTGCGGTGGTAATGGTGCATGGACTTGGCGATGAGGCCTCCACTTGCTGGGAGGATATCCTGCATCGACTGAAAAAGGACTACTTTATATTCACTTTCGACCTACCGGGATTTGGCCGCTCAACCAAATCGAATGCACTCTACTCTCCCGTCAACTACTCTCGTCTGATCCATCAATTGACCGAAAAACATGTTGGCAGGCCCTTCCATCTGGTCGGACACTCCATGGGCGGTGCAATCAGCCTGCAGTTCACCCATAGCTACCCTGCTGACGTTAAAACACTGACCCTAATCGATGCCGCAGGCATCCTGCACCGACTCGCCTATACGAAATACCTCGCCCCCCTGGGGGTCGATAAAGTACTCAATCAATATAATGTTTTCGGAGAGCGTAAAGTTACCGACCTGGCCGGAGCATTAATGAGCGCCCTGGAAAAACGTGCCCCCGTCAACATGGACCTGTTGATCAACCTGGAGCCCTTCCGATCCAAAGTATTACAGGGAGACCCCTCTTCTATTGCAGGACTGGCTCTGGTTCAGAACGATTTCAGCCGAATACCGGAAACGATTCACCAGCCGACACTGATCGTTTGGGGGGATCAGGATAAAATCGCACCATTGAGAACAGGATACGTGTTGGAATCCCTGATACCTGACGCCAGACTGGAATTGCTTCCAAACGGTGGACATATTGCTTTTATCGAACAACCGAAACTGTTTCATGATTTTTTGAGACCTCACCTCAACCAAACCTACAAACCAAAACACAAACCTGCTTCCAAGTCTGTTAATTCCAGTTTTCGTCAAACTGTAAAATGCCAGAATCAATCGGGACACACGATTACAGGACGTATTGGCAGTCTGTTGATCGAAGGCTGCCAGAATGTCCTGATAAAGGATGCTGAAATCAACAATGTGATGATTAAGAATTCCACCGTCACGATGCGTAATACCCGGATCATTTCCATGGCGACTGCATTAAAGGTGGTCGATTCCAATCTCAACATCACATCCGGCCATATTGAAGGTGAGGTGGCAATAGAAGCTAATAACAGTCGCCTCGACATTGCCGGCACCCAATTGGTTGGCGGCCAGGCTGCAGTCAAGGCACCGATAGATTCAACACTGATCTTTTCCCTGGGGCGCATCGACAGCCCACTCTATGATGACCTGGTGATTCATGGCATGAAAGTGGTTGCACCTGGCGCTTATTTATAATTTCTGTTTGTATCACAACCTACAGGAAAACTTTCAGGGTACCCGAGCGACCTATAAACCCTACTCTCTTTAAGAATAATCCAGTTACAAAGAGATATAGACTAATCTTCTGTATCTACTAACCAGAACGAAGCTACAAGGATACTCAGGGCTGTCTGAAAAATATTTTTGTGCCGTTCGCAGCTCTCTGGCTCAAGCTCAACTTAACAATTCAAATTATAACAAAACAATAACAACTGAAGTAATCCACTAGTAAACAGTGTCAATAGTGAATAGTGTTCGCAGTCACTTGATCGGCAAGCGCTTCAAGTATCGTTGCCATTTATATATACGCCGGGAGAATTCTTGTGAAATATCAATTAATGGGTTTTTTGGCCATAAGTTTGCTATTCGTGACTTCCACCGTAAACGCAAATAAAGCGGTTTTGGCAGGGGGTTGTTTCTGGTGCATGGAGTCGGATTTTGAAAAATTGGATGGCGTATCTGATGTCATTTCTGGTTTCACCGGTGGTAGATTAAAAAACCCGACCTATAACGGTAATCATTCCGGACACTATGAAGCGGTAGAAATCACCTATGACCCCAACATAGTCAGTTATGAAAAACTGATTGACTATTACTGGTTAAATATCGACCCCTTTGATGATCGTGGACAATTCTGCGACAAAGGCCATAGCTATTTAAGCGCGATCTTTGTCTCAAATGAGCATGAGAAAAAAATCGCTGAGGCGTCAAAGAGTGCAGTAGAAGCGCAGTTTCCAAATACAAAAGTAGCTACCGAAATCTTAACTGCATCGACCTTCTATCCCATCAAAGGGGAGGAGAGCTACCACCAGGATTACTATAAAAATTACTCTACACGATACAAACTTTATCGTTGGAATTGTGGTCGCGATCAGCGCTTAAAAGAGATTTGGGGCGATCAGGCTACTCATTGATTTATTCAGTCCAACCACTTAGAAAAAAACTCTACAGAGGTTGATTACCTGTCTGTTCTAATATCCTCAGATATGAAATGTAAATTCGTTACAGCATGTGAAACTTGGTATTATTTTTAGAAACCTTTGGTCGCATTTCGGTAAAACGCCGCATTGCTGATTACCAAGACCTTATGGAGAAAGTGATCTACGGCGAAGTTCTGAAGCATGATGAGTTGATAGTAATAAAGACTGGATACTCCCCCGTATAATCTCAAGTGTAGGGTGCGGCCTGCCGCACCATGCCCAACTGTAACGAAATCACCAGACGATTCGGATTACAGACTCTGCTGGTGGTGAACAAAGTATCTGGGGTTCCTCGAAAATCTACACCCCGATGGTGCGGCAGGCCACACCCTACGATTAAAGTGACAGATTTGATCAGCGTACCTCTTGGTATCCCGTTTTGACACGAGCGAGAAGCGCAGGAAAAACCGATCAGCGGGCCTGACTGTTTGAGCGCAGCGAGTTTCAGGCCTGCCGGTTTTTCCGAGCATCGCAGCGGACCCGTAGGGGCGTGGCATACGGGCGCCCTTTCTTTTGGTTACTTTTCTTTTGGCGAAAAAGAAAAGTGACTCGCCCAAGGGGGCGAAACAGTAGCGTGATGAGTTGATGGTAATAAAGACTGGGTACTCCCCCGAATTAACTCAAGTGTAGGGTGCGGCCTGCCGCACCATGCCCAACTGCAACGAAATCACCAGACAATTCGGGTTACAGACTCTGCTGGTTGTGAACAAAGTATCTGGGTTTCTTCGAAAATCTACACCCCGATGGTGCGGCAGGCCACACCCTACGATTAAAGTGACAAATTCGATCAGCGCACCTCTTGGTTTCCCGTTTTGACACGAGTGAGAAGCGCAGGAAAAACCGATCAGCGGGCCTGACTGTTTGAGCGCAGCGAGTTTCAGGCCTGCCGGTTTTTC
>JBEVXD010000005.1:0-314487 GCA_040506275.1 Candidatus Thiodiazotropha sp. DIVDIV | reverse complement strand
TTCGGGTGCGGGGCAGGTCTAACCACCGAGTGATGAATTGATAGCTAAACAATTCATCAGGAGAGATACAAGGGTGCGGCCTGCCGCACCACGCGGTGTTCAAAGCTACTTGCAGCAGTTGATATTTCACTTCTAGAGCCAATGGGAAAATGGCCTTGGGCACCAAGGCATCGAGTTAAGGTGCGGCAGGCCGCACCCTACGAAGCTATTAACCATTACCCTAATAACCACGATAGCAATGGTTTATATAGAATGTGACACAGCATAGTCGGGTACCAGTGATGCTGGTGGATAAGCGATGCGCATCCACCAATTTCTAACTTACCCTTAAATGATTAACTCAGGCGATTAGTACCTTGGCACCTACCGTTACCGGAGCGCGCCTAAGCTAAATAACGTAGCTTCGTAGGGTGCGGCCTGCCGCACCACGCGGTGTTCCAAGCTACTTGCAGCAGTTGATATTTTACTTCTAGAACCAGTGGGAAAATGGCTTTGGGCACCAAGGCATCGTGTTAAGGTGCGGTAGGCCCCACCCTACGAAGCCACACTACCTGAAAAATAATTTACTCAGGCAACAAGTACCTTAACACCTATCCTACACAGCAAAATTCACAAACTATTCGGGTGTTTTGCTTAATTCCTTTTCTCTACTTTATGAATCAAGTACTGAGCATTGAGGGTAATCAGCGGTGTTCCAAGCTACTTGCAGCAGTTGATATTTCACCTCTAGAACCAATGGGAAAATGGCTTTGGGCACCAAGGCATCGTGTTAAGGTGCGGCAGGCCGCACCCTACGAAGCCACACTACCTGAAAATAATTTACTCAGGCAACAAGTACCTTAACACCTATCCTACACAGCAAAATTCACAACCTATTCGGATGTTTTGCTTAATTCCTTTTCTCTACTCTGTGATTCAAGTACTGAGCATTGAGGGTAATAGGAATCGTTTTGTTCGTGAATGGCCTGAAACGATATCCAGTAAAAGGATTCTGAAAAAACAATTCTGTCAGCCAACTGGAAAAATATAGAATGGACTAATTTATATAAATAATGTTTAGTTACAGTCTCTAATGCCGTTAACTAATGACACATCCATCACAATTACCGAATACATGTCTCAAATAATCTGTCGGTCAGCCCCCCTTCTGCTGCTCTTTTTGGTGGCAAATCTGCAAGCTACTGAAAATTCCACAATCGGCACATTCATAAAGACACGACAGGATATCGACTACCATCTCAATACCTTGGGGTTTTCCGCCTCGCTTATAACGCCTGTAGGACTCTTCCGCTGTAAGCCAGGCTTGCTGAAGGGTGAGACAAGAATTGATTCATTTAATAATATCATAGGCATCTCTGATGTTCGGAATGCCGACTGGAAAGAGTTCTCAGCCCATGATCTTGAATGCCGTTACGGGGCAAGATGGAATACAGATACAGGCGTATTCAAGGCCGGGCTCGGTGTTCATGACTATTTGGGTAAGACAGATGACGAGCCTGGTGGTAAGCACATAAGCATTGAAGGCGTTGGCGCAATGATTGATTATGATAGTGATCAGTTTGATGCCCGACTTGAGTGGCAACGAAGCATCCACGACTATACTCTCAGACATCAAACATCGTTTGTCGAGTATGACAGCCTGGTTGACGCAACTGAGAATACTACAAACGCAACAGCCACATACAACCACCTCTATCTTCACGCGAAAACTATCAGTGGCAGTAAAAACAACGTCTATACCACCCCACTATTTCCAAACAATCGTTTTGACTATGACCACACCGATATAGCCATAGGTATCGATCTAAAAACTGAAGCGAATGGCTTAACCCTGATTGCACCTATATTCGGTGGGGGCAGCTATCGGGGTTCTTTCAATCCACTTGAAAGTGATGATGTTTTTAAAGGTATTGAACTGGCAGGTCGAGTGAATGGTATTGAAATTGAATTGAGCTTTGTGCGACATGATGGCGAAGGTAACCGCCCTTATCTTCCCGCAACAGAAAAACTGACCGAGCAGAAAAAGACCAATACTCTTTCACTAGATATTTATTCGGATGATTGGCAGGTCACACTAGAAAACTCAAAATCGATCCACAAAGCCAATGCAACAATTGCTGATCCTAGATATGCAGTCATACTCGGCGGCTTCGGCCCCTATAACAACAAGCGGGATGAGGACAAGTGGACAGTGTCGATCTCCCTCCCTATTGTGAATGATATTTCCGCTGATTTTTCTTTCTACCACGCTTCCAGAGAGGATCAGCAGTACAACCATCCCAAACACAGCTACACAGAAAAGGGTGGATTCCTACACTTTAAAATGGATATATATTAAACCGGCACCTTAATAGGTAGGTTCAGGGCGACAAGGAGGCCCTTGATCAAGACGTGAGTCGCAGGTAATGGTTGCCTGCAGGCAGACACGCTTAGGCTGAAGACAACATACTTAGTCGCCGGGTTAATAAGGTGCCGGGTGAATATGAACGCCTGATTATACCGAAAAGGCGGACATGACCTCATTGATCTCAACCCGATTGCGGCCCTTATTTTTAGCCTGATAGAGGGCCTTATCCGCCGAGGCTATGACAGAATCCGGAGTTTGAGAAGATCCCAAACATTCAGAACAGTAGAGACCAATGCTAATCGTCACCCCAATCTCCTGCCCATTGTTGACTAGCGATTTTGAAGCCATGCTAAGTCTCAGCTCTTCTGCAAGCGGTTTTGCCCCGTCTTGAGGGGTTTCAGGTAATACCACAAGAAACTCCTCTCCTCCGATACGTCCGACAATATCGTCCTTACGGAGACGCTCTCTGATGGTAGTCGCAACATGCTTCAACACCATGTCCCCCACCTGGTGTCCGTGACGATCATTAACCAGTTTAAACAGATCCACATCGATAATCATTAAACTCAATGGCTGGCCATCAGCTTCGGCTTTGGAAAACAGCTTATCCATTGCTTCAAAGAGTGCACGCCGGTTTGAGAGTCCGGTCAAGGGGTCTACAAGGGCCATGCACCGATTCTGTTCAGCGATCTGCTCTACCGTTGTCAACACATAACCAAAGGCGAGAAAAAACATACCCAGATAGTTGATCATGTAGAACAGGGTTGTCAAAGTATCCCTAGATTGAAAAGGCGTAACGTCATGCCAACCAAACCACAGCGATAGACCTCGATAGGCCATGGTCGACATGCCGACAACACAGGCCAAGGCCATAATCATCCGACCTCGACCTACGAACACACTTCCCTTGCGCAGCAGCACCCATAGCATCAAAGCAATTTGATAACTAAGAATAAAAGAAGCGATGATGAGTCTGGATGCCCTGTCATCAATAAGCAACAAACTCACAATCAACATCAGGAAAACCGGAATGACATAGAATGCAGGGGCTAAATGTGCACGTCGTATAATGAGCACAGCCTTTAAGACCAAGGTCAGGGTCAAAGCCCCTAACATATTACCAACACCGATCGCCAAAATATCGGGAATAACACCTCGGGCACCTACCACCAGATAATAACCGCTATTCGCAACCAGTGCCCAGCCAAGTTGGGTCAATCCAGGTATAGACTGACGTAGTGCAACGATCACCACAGCAAGGGTCATTGCCACATTGGTGACGATACTGACAAAGTAGATGGATGGGATGTCGAGTGTCATACGAGGGTAGACTTGGTTGGTAAAAAAGCTAAAAAAGAACGCACTTCCAGAAAAAAGCGCTTCCAATCGCTTGAGCGCATCATAGTTGAAAAGCTCTGATTTGAACAGAGAACCAGAGCAGACAATGGCGAATAGAATTTACCCGCGCTCGGAGTGATACGACCAATTATTAAACCGGCGTCTCAGGTATGCAATCAGAGCTTAAAATAGACAGGCTGCTCAAGAGTTGCGTTATCCAACATTTCCCTGTTGATTTTTGATTTGGCAAATGAACCAGGATTGTAGTGATTTGGCGGATAATTCTGGCTAAGCCAACCCATTTTCTGGTAGGTATTCGCCACCATCTGGGCGCAGAATGAATTCAACATGCTGCTATCTATATCTACTTGGCCCTCTATCCAGTGGAGAAATTCCTGCTTGGTTGGTGGAAAGGGTGTACCGTCATATTCATACATCACTGACCAGAGTCTTTTCTCATCGATCTCCACGCCCTGTAGTCTGGCTACAGCAAAACGGTATTTCGAACCATCAGGGGAGGGATAGTACTTATCCAGATTGGCTAGATAGTCCGCAAGGATTAACAGATGGGTGCCTGGATGATCCGGATTCGACTCCTTGTTTATCTGGTCGTCCATCTTGTCTATCGTATCAGCTGTCCACAGATAGAGTTGAGGATCTCCATGAAATCGGACGATCATTGCTGAATGGCTGAAATCTGTACCATCAACCTCTTCAATCAATCGACTCTCTGCTGCAGTACCGCTACATAGCAAAACAGATCCACAGCTAATCGTATTGGCTACTTCAGCAAGGGTTTTCTGTTCCGACGGATCATAGCCATCTGGCTGCTTATGTAACTTGACCGCTATTGCTTCTGCTTCTTCCAGAACATCCTTCATTATCGCCATTTCATGCCCCCTTGATTGTGATTATTCGGGAGCGGTATCTGACCCACTGCTCACCGTTCCATATTTAAACTTATGAATGCTTTGCGGCCACTGTTTCAGATAGTTTAGATTATCAATCCTTAAGTTTTGGCCGCTCGGATCGAATCGAACCATTTTCACCAACTTGTAGGCGCTTGTCACAACATATGCCATCACTGCTGTTTATGGCACAGGCAATGACCGCCTTATAGTTGACACATGAGTGTGCCGCCTTGAGATCCGCTCTGCCCAGCATGTCAGTAGCGTGAAAAGCGATCAGGTAAGCCGATGGGTAATGTTTGAATCCTAACTCTGCAGGGGGCAGATGAGGAACGGCATCATGAAAATTGACTACTCTCAGGTTTGTGCGGAGAGTCTGTGTCTGACAAAAATCGACGAATGCGCTATTGCCTACGCGTGGTGATGCAAAATTTATATTCTCAGCGGTAACTTCCGGCCTGGAGAGGGCAAGATCCAACATAAACAGTTGACTCAATGCCCCCCCCAAACTGTGGCCAGTGATATACACCTCACTGATAGGCTTTGGTGAGTTAATATATTTGTCAATCAAAGCGAATAGCTGTTGTTGCATCGAGCTTACAATTCCGTATCCACTCTGATAAATATCATTAAATCCAGATTCGACCCAAACCTCATCTGGCACGACAAGATCAGATTCATAGGGTACAAAGGCTTGTGGCTCCACACCGCAGTCATCGAGCATATCCAATGCACTGTCTGTACCGCGAAAGGCAAAAATATATCGCCAGGGAGCCTCGACAGAACAAAAAACCAGGCCATAGGTTTCAACTTTTTCCTCCCGTCCAAACAGTGCATCCACACCACTCCAGGAATCGAGTAGTTCAAATCCCGCAGGGGGTGTTACATTTTCTGAAATAGACTGATCAGCCTTGTCTTCTGAAAAGGCGTTATATGCCTGCAAACTGCATTCAATCAACAGTTCAATGCGATCAGCCTTCAGCTTACGGATATCGTTGACATTAACCATTGAGTTACCTTGTTCTATCCCTTTTCTGTAATGTGAACAGAGCATAGTGGGTCTATCAACAGGTGACAAATATCGTGATTAACTGGCAGTTTCATAGCCAGGGACAGCAATTTAATTCTGTTTACTAAATTAAGATAAAAACACGAGTAAAGATACCGACAGGCTTTACCAAGCTGCAACTAGTGGGCCATGCGGTAAATAAGGTAACGATCAGCCGGTCCCACTAGATATTAATCTGGGATTAGAGTGGATTTCAATGACTGGTAGGTTGGATAAGCGGAGCGCCATCCAACATTTTCAGGTGGTTCCCGCAGGAGATTGTCAGATGGCGCTCCGCTTATCCGACCTACATCAGGTTATGCATTAAGCCATCTAGGAGACAGACACATTCTTACTAAATGAAATATTTAGGACTGGCCGGCCAATTCAAGTGAGTGCAACGACGCTGCTGAGGCTTCTGGGCCGGCCCGAAGGGAGGATGGCTTTAAGAGAGGTAACTACAAAACCAACTATTCAATCACAGTACAACCCATTATCCACACAGCTGGCAGAATTAGGCTGACCATAGCTTAGTCGAATCAATGAAGTATGGTTTATTAACCTGGGGAACCCTCAAACCAATTAAGCCCGACTAAAGTCGAAGCTGATCACATCATTGATCGTGCTACAGCCTGACAGAACCATCAATAAACGATCCACACCCAAGGCCACACCAGAACAATGGGGCAATCCTTCAGAAAGCCCTTCAAGTAACCATTCGTCCATCGGTAGAGTTGATCGTCCCGCTTCCAATCTGCACTGATTATCTTTAGTGAAGCGTTGTTTCTGTTCATCCGGGTCATCCAGTTCATGATATCCGTTAGCAATCTCAATACCCGACATATAGAGTTCAAATCGCTCGGCTACAGCTGGTGACTCTGCACTGACTTTCGCCAAGGCCGCCTGACTGGCTGGGTAGTCGTAAAGAAAAGTCATCTTCTGCTCACCTAAATGCGGCTCGATCAAATGACTTAACAACAGATCAAGCCAGCCATCCCGGTCTAATTCGAGATCCTCGATACCCGGCAACTGATTGTCAATGGCATTGGCTCTCAGCTGCTCAATGTCAGCAGTGTGGGGGTTAATCTGAAGGAACTGTTCAAAAGCCGCTTGATAGGTCAGCTTCTCCACCAGCAGCTTCGTATCACTCACAGCATTCACCACATCAGCCACTTCATCCATCAACATGAGGTGATCATATTCGGGTCGATACCACTCCAACAGGGTGAATTCGGGATTATGTCGCCCCCCCAACTCACCATCCCGGAACACCTTGCATATCTGGTAGATAGCCCCACTACCAGCAGATAGCAGACGTTTCATTGGAAATTCTGGGGAGGTCTGTAAATAGAGCGCAAGACCCTGGGCAGCATCAGGTCCTGTATAGTTGGTTTTGAAGCTATCAATGGCAGGATCGGTGTTGGCGAATCTGGAGCAGACCGGGGTCTCCACTTCGAGTACCCCTGCCTGCCAGAAATAGTCACGAAGATCCCGTAACAACTTCCCCCGACGACGCATCATCGCAAAAGAAGCTGAGGGCCTCCAGGCATCATTCCGCGTCATATCAAAACGTCACTCAATAAAAAGATCTGTCATTTCAACAAACAGTAATCACTCTTCCTTGGCACGGGAGACATATTCACCTGTGCGGGTGTCGACTTTGATCAGCTCATCAATCTGCACAAACAGAGGCACACGAACCACTGCACCTGTCTCTAGTGTCGCTGGTTTGCCGCCACTGCCAGAAGTATCCCCTTTCAGGCCGGGATCAGTATCGGCTACACTCAAAACCACAAATTTAGGGGGCTCAACGATAATCGGCGAGCCATTCCACAAAGTCACCTGACAGAGGTCCTGCTCTTTAAGCCATTTCGTAGCATCACTGACAGCCGCTTGGTCGGCGCTCACCTGTTCGAAACTCTCCGGATCCATGAAGTACCAGAACTCACCATCGTTATAGAGGTACTGCATGTCGGTTTCATGGACATCAGCACCTTCCACCGACTCTCCGGATTTGAAGGTCTTTTCCAGAACCCGGCCGGTTTTGAGATTGCGTATTTTTACTCGATTGAAGGCCTGACCTTTGCCAGGCTTAACAAATTCGTTTTCAATAATAGAGCAGGGGTCGCCATCCATCATTATTTTCAACCCACCCTTAAACTCATTGGTGCTATAGCTAGCCATGTCATCCTCACGAAACAATTCAATTGCGGCGCACATCATACCTGAGTCGAACGCCGGTGTGCAGGGATCAGTGTGGCAAGATGCCCTATCCCAGGGCTTTAGCGACCTGAAAGGCCTGCTGGAGTATCTGCAACTTGATTCGGATCACGCCCTTAGTGCAACAAGAGCTCAGCACCAATTCTCTTTGAAAGTACCTAGAGAATACGCCGCCCTGATGGACAAGGGAGACCCGGACGACCCCTTACTGCGGCAGATTCTTCCCTGTAGTGAGGAGATGACTGAATTCCCCGGATTTGTTGCCGATCCGGTTGGCGACCTGGTGGCAAAACAGGAACCTGGTCTGCTGCATAAATACCAAGGCCGGGTGCTTATCCTCGCCACAGGAGCCTGTGCAATACACTGTCGATACTGTTTTCGACGTCACTATCCCTACCAGAATGGGACAGCGACCCCGCAACAATGGCAGCGGATACTCGATTACCTGAAAGATCAGCCTTCAATCAAGGAGGTGATTCTCAGTGGCGGTGATCCGCTAATGATCAATGATCAGAGACTCAGCAGTATGTTGCAGCAGTTACAATCCCTCACACAGCTCAAACGGCTGAGACTACACTCCCGCCTGCCCGTTGTGCTACCCCAGCGGATCACACCGGCACTGCTCGACCTGTTCAGGAATACCCCGCTGCAAACGGTTATGGTGCTTCACGTCAACCATCCTAAAGAACTCTCCCCTGCAGTGGCAGAAGCTTGTGGCCTGATGAAGAGCTCAGGCATCACGCTACTGAATCAATCGGTTCTCTTAAAGGGCGTCAATGATAACGCGGACACCTTAGTAGAGTTGAGCGAACGACTGTTTGAGGTCGGCATCATGCCCTACTACCTCCACTTGCTCGACCGAGTCTCCGGCGCTGCACACTTTGAGGTGGAAGAGGAGATCTTGAACCATCTCAAACAGCAATTACTACACCGGCTACCGGGTTACCTGGTACCCAAGATGGTTCGTGAAATTGCCGGGGAAGGATCAAAAACCCCCTTTTAACCCACTGGAGATCAGCTGACCTACCATCAGACTGTTTGCAGCTCATCCATCGGCCAGCGTGGCCTGACAGAAAAGCTTAAATCAGCACGCTCACCCGCCATCAAACGCTGGCATCCAGCATAGGCAATCATCGCCCCATTATCGGTGCAAAACTTTGGTCTAGGATAGTATGCAGCCCCCCCCTCCTTGGCCATCATCTCTCCAATCCGCTCCCGCAACCGCTGATTGGCGCTCACTCCACCAGCCATGATCAGGCGGGTGATTCCACTTTGACGTACTGCACGACGACATTTGATCAGCAGCGTATCCACCACCGCCTCTTCAAAAGCTCTGGCAATATCTGCACGGGTTTGATCTGGAAGAGAGCCACCCGCCTCCTTAGTCGCACTCTGTAGCGTGTTCAAGGCGAAGGTCTTCAACCCACTGAAACTGAAATCGAGACCGGGACGGTCTGTCATCGGCCGGGGGAAGCGATAGCGTTTCGGGTCACCCTGTACGGCCAATTTCGAGAGTTCAGGCCCACCAGGATAGGGGAGTTCCAGCAGCTTCGCGGTCTTGTCGAAGGCTTCGCCTGCAGCATCATCCAGGGTGTCCCCCATCAATTGGTATCGCCCTACCCCCTGCACTTCCACCAGTTGGGTATGTCCGCCAGAGACCAGCATGGCGATAAATGGAAAAGCTGGCGGCTCAGCTTCAAGCATCGGCGCCAGCAAATGTCCTTCCATGTGGTGAACACCAATTCCCGGAATCCCCCAGGACCAAGCCAGACTTCTTCCAACCGATGCCCCAACCATCAAAGCACCAACCAGACCAGGTCCTGTAGTGTAGGCCACGCCGTCGAGACTCTCAGGATCAATGTTGGCATCGGCGAAAAGTTGACGAATCAAGGGCAGCACCTTACGCACATGATCCCGGGAGGCCAGTTCCGGCACCACTCCCCCATACTCCGAATGAATAGCAATCTGACTATGTAAGGCTTCCGCCAGCAACCCCTGCTGATGGTCGAAAATAGCAACGCCGGTCTCGTCACAGGAGGTTTCAATACCTAAAATACGCATATAGAGTGGATTTAACCCGATTTTTTTGCACAACCCCTTTGCAAACCGGGGTGGCAATGAGTAGAATTCCCGCCTTTCGATCGATCGGCGAAGCTTAGAATAAGCGAGGATACATCATAGATGCCTAACGTACACGTTAAAGAGAACGAACCTTTTGAAGTTGCCATGCGTCGTTTCAAGCGCTCATGCGAGAAGGCTGGCGTACTTGCCGAAGTCCGTCGCCGTGAGTTCTATGAAAAACCCACCTGGGAACGCAAGCGTAAAGCAGCAGCCGCTGTTAAGCGTAATCTGAAGAAAGTTTCTCGTGAGAGCCGTCGTTTCGAGCGTCAATACTGATCTTCTGACCAGTAGATATCCCTCATGTTGAAAAATCGCATCCAAGATGATGTCAAGGTGGCCATGAAAGCCAAGGATAAGGCCCGCTTGGGCACCTTGCGTCTGATCACCTCCGCCATCAAACAACGTGAAGTGGACGAGAGAATAGAGCTTGACGACAGTCAGGTTCTCGCCATCCTTGATAAAATGATCAAGCAGCGTCGAGATTCGGTAGAACAGTACGAATCTGCTGGACGCCAGGAACTGGCTGACCAGGAGAAGCGCGAGATTGTCATCATCGAGGATTACCTCCCTGCCGGTCTTGCCGATGATGAGATCGCTGCCATGATTGAAAGCGCCATCCAGGAAGCCGGTGCCGCCGGTATGCAGGATATGGGTAAGGTCATGGGCAAGCTCAAGCCCCAGATGCAGGGACGTGCTGACATGGGCAAAGTAAGTGCCCTGGTCAAACAGCAGCTGACTGGTTGATAAGCATCTGAGGCAGCTCACCGAATATTCGGTTACTCTTGCCACCATGGCTGCACTATTAACCCGGCAACTGAACATGTCGTGTTAACAACCATGGCCATCTGACAATTATGGCAGGCAAGATCCCCGCACAATTTATCGATCAGTTGCTCAATCGCGTTGATATCGTCGATATCATCAACCGGCGCGTGCAGCTCAAGAAAAGTGGAAAGGAGTTCCAGGCCTGCTGCCCTTTTCACGACGAAAAGACCCCCTCTTTCACAGTCAGCCCCACCAAACAGTTCTACCACTGCTTTGGCTGTGGCGCCCACGGTTCCGCAATCAGTTTCCTCATGGAGTACGACAATCTCGGCTTCGTGGAAGCGGTGGAAGAGCTTGCGCAACAATCCGGCCTGGAAGTTCCCAGAGAAGGTAGTCACGAGCAAGGCCCTGATTTGCGGCCATTGTATGCCCTGATGGAGAAAGTAGCCCATTTCTACCAGCACCAGCTCAAACACCACACGAATGGACAGACAGCCATCGAATATCTCAAGTCACGGGGCATGAGCGGCAAGATCGCAGCCAGCTATGGCATCGGCTACGCCCCGCCGGGTTGGGATACGCTGGCAAGCAATCTTGGCAGCGATAACTCAAGCATGGGTCAGCTATTAGAATGTGGTCTACTCAGCGAGAGCAACAGCAAACAATATGATCGCTTCAGAGACCGGATCATCTTCCCAATCAGGGATCCCCGAGGCAGAACGATCGGCTTCGGCGGCAGAGTTCTGGGTGACGACAAACCAAAATATCTGAACTCCCCAGAAACCCAGCTATTTCACAAAGGCAGAGAGCTTTACGGCCTCTACGAAGTACGCCAGACCAACCAGAAAATCACCAACCTGCTTGTTGTGGAAGGTTATATGGATGTGGTCGCACTGGCACAGCACGGCATCAACAATGCCGTAGCGACCCTGGGTACTGCTACCACCCAGGATCATCTTGAACTGATATTCAGAAACTGTCCTGAAGTTGTGTTCTGTTTTGATGGTGATCGTGCAGGTCGCGACGCTGCCTGGAAAGCACTCAACACCAGCCTGCCCCTGATGCGGGACGGACGCGAAGTGAGATTCCTGTTTCTTCCCCAGGGAGAGGATCCTGACACACAGGTGCGCAAAGAGGGCCGTGACGCCTTCGCACAACGCATTGAACAGGCAACACCCCTATCAGAATTCCTGCTTCATCACCTATCCGATCAGGTCCATATGGAATCAATTGATGGACGTGCCAAGCTGGCTCAGCTAGCAAAGCCCCTGCTGGAAAAGCTACCCAAAGGGGTTTTTCGTCAAATGATGTTTCAAAGCCTTGAAGAGATGGTAGGACTCAAACAGGGCCATCTGGACTCCTCCAACCAATCGAGCCAGAGTCACCTCAAACGCAGTACTGCACCGCCTCCAGCCAAGGGCCACACGCCCACGCCAATTAGGACCGCTATTGCATTATTACTGGATCATCCCCATGTGTATGAGGTGGCAGACCAAGTCTCTAAGGAGTGGCAAGGTTGGGACAATCCTGGAATTGAGATACTGAAGCAACTACTTGAAATTATTCGAGTGCAACCTACGCTTAGTAAGGCAGCCCTGATAGAGCGCTGGCGTGACACAGGGTATTTCTCCCATCTCAACAAATTGACACAGGCAAACTATAGATTTGACCTGCCAGGGATGGATCAAGAGGCAGAATTTCGTGACGCACTTCACAGGTTGAACGAGCAGTATCACAAACAAGCTCGACCACATTTGGGGAATATCCCTCCAAGTGAACTGTCTGAAGAGCAGATTGAGGAGATAAAACGGCGTTTTCCAGGAAAGATACAACAGGATGATACAGAATCTTAATTTAAACCACCCTTTCTACAATTAGTGCAACTATATAAAAATGTGCTAATATGGCGAGTTCAGTCTCGACATTCCCAACCTCGTCTGATAACAAGGTAGAAGATGAACCAGGAACAGCAGCAATCTCAATTAAAACAACTGATTGCAAAAGGTAAGGAACAAGGTTTCCTCACCTACGCGGAAGTTAACGACCACCTTCCTGAAGGCATTGTTGAGCCCGAACAGATCGAAGACATCATAAGGATGATCAACGATATGGGCATCACTGTCCATGAGTCCGCTCCAGACCTAGAAGACTCAAACCTCAGTGACAATGCGGTTTCGGCAGATGAAGATGCAGCAGAAGCTGCAGCTGCAGCCCTTGCCAGCGTTGACAGCGAATTCGGTCGCACCACAGATCCGGTACGTATGTACATGCGTGAAATGGGGACAGTGGAGCTACTCACCCGTGAAGGTGAGCTACGCATCGCCAAGCGGATTGAAGAGGGACTGAATCAGGTCTCTGCTGCACTGGCCACTTTTCCGACAACTGTCAATCTACTCTGTACTCAGCTGGAGAAATCGGAACAAGGCGAAGCTCGACTGGCCGATATCACCAGTGGATTCATCGATCCCAATGAGCCGGATGAGATCCCTACCCCAGTTCAGCCTCAGGCAGCTAAAGAGAATGCCGAGGGCAACAACGACAATAACGATGATTCAGAGGACGACGAGCCGGAAAACACCGGCCCGGATCCCGAAGAGGTTGCCGCAAAAGCCAAAGAGCTGCGTAAACGCTATAACGCGTTATGCACAGCACTGAAAAAGCATGGTCGGGCAAACGCAAAAACCCAGAAAACCATCGACGCTGTCTCTGAGAGCTTCCTTGAGTTCAAACTGGTGCCCGCAACCTTCAACCTGCTGGTTTACACCCTGCGAGACATCATTGAGCGCATCCGTAACCAAGAGCGTATTGTCATGCAACTCTGCGTGAACAAAGCTCGTATGCCGCGAAAAGAGTTCATCGCCTCATTTCCTGATAATGAGACCAACCTTGATTGGATTGGTGAAAAGATCAACAGTGGCAAATCCTATGCAGATGCCCTGAAAGAGCACGAAGAAGATATCCTGCGCGCCCAAAAGCGTCTGGTCACCCTCGAAAGCGATTGCCAGCTGACCATCAGCGAGATCAAAGAGACCAACCGCAAGATGTCGATTGGCGAAGCGAAAGCACGCCGGGCCAAGAAAGAGATGGTCGAAGCCAACCTTCGGCTGGTTATCTCTATCGCCAAGAAGTACACAAACCGCGGCCTGCAGTTCCTCGACCTGATCCAGGAAGGCAACATCGGCCTGATGAAGGCGGTGGATAAGTTCGAATACCGTCGCGGCTACAAGTTCTCGACCTACGCCACCTGGTGGATTCGTCAGGCCATCACCCGCTCGATTGCGGATCAGGCCAGAACTATCCGTATTCCGGTACACATGATCGAGACAATCAACAAGCTCAACCGTATTTCGCGCCAGATGATTCAGGAGATGGGTCGCGAGGCCACCCCGGAAGAGCTGGCAGAGCGTATGGAGATGCCGGAAGACAAGATCCGTAAGGTATTGAAGATCGCCAAAGAGCCGATCTCCATGGAGACACCCATCGGTGACGACGAAGACTCCCACCTTGGCGACTTCATTGAAGATTCAGGTGTGGTATCCCCCATCGAATCAGCCACCGCAGAGGGGCTGGGAGAAGCAACCCAGAATATGCTCGCAGGCCTCACCAGCCGCGAAGCAAAAGTATTACGTATGCGCTTCGGTATCGACATGAATACCGACCATACCCTGGAAGAGGTTGGCAAGCAGTTCGACGTCACCCGAGAGCGCATCCGTCAGATCGAAGCTAAGGCACTACGCAAATTGCGTCACCCTTCCCGCTCCGACAGACTTCGCAGTTTCCTCGATAACGATTAGATTTACGACTAGCAATAGCAACACCATCTGTACCAAAGGTGTTGCTATCTGCTAGAATCCCGCCTCGTTCGGGCCCATAGCTCAGTTGGTTAGAGCAGGGGACTCATAATCCCTTGGTCCTAGGTTCGAGTCCTAGTGGGCCCACCAAGTAATTACAATGAGTTACCTCAAATATCAACCAGCACGATTTTTGCTTGATGCACATCTATGCACGTCTTTTTGAAGATTCTCCCTGACGGCCCAAGCTACCTCGCCTGTCGCTCTGTTTAGGTCTTGCCCACCCTCATCAGCCACACGAAATTGAGCAATCAATTCATTGAGTTCTGTTGCCATCTGAGCCACGCTATGGGCAGCCTGGGTTAATTGATCTGCCCCGGTGGCGGTTTGAATAGTTTTGTCGTTTATCTGCACGATATTACAGTTGACCTCTTCAGAGAACACACCCCGCTCTTCAGCTGCACTAGCAATCTGAGTACTCATCTCAGTAATCCTGGCGATCTCTTCGGAGATGGTTGCCAACAACTCACCTGCCTCTTCTGCTTGAACAGCCACTTCTTGTGCAAGCTCACGACCTTGGTTCATTGACGCTACCGAATTTGTCGAATCCGATTGTAACCGCTCGATCATCTGGTTGATCTCTTCAGTGGATTGCTGGGTTCAGCTGGCTAACGATCTCACTTCATCCGTGACCACTGCAAATCCTCGTCCATGATCGGTAGCCCTAGCAGCTTCTATTGCGACGTTCAGCGCCAGGAGGTTTTTCTGCTCCGCAACACCTCAGATGAAGGGAGCTCTCTTGTTGCAGCATGACATCATCATGTCGCCCTCCCTGCCTTTTTACCGTCATAGATATTCAGAAATACCACCTAAACACCCTGTACCCCTGGTAACTATATGTACCCCTGTTTTTTAAGCAGAGAGCGGTATTCTTACTCACCTAACTTATTGATACTTAGTCACCTTAGGTAGCTGACCTATCCACTCTACCCTTGTTTCTTAAGCAGTCCTACCCATGTTTTTAGTCGGGAATTATTTTGATACACATATCAGTACTACTCTTTATCTCTATAAATCGTTCTAGTACTCAGTACTCTTCCTGGGTAGTCAATTCAGCAAGTATTGCGAATTTAATGATATGCAGAAATTTAGAAAGAATACGGTACTTGAACATACAAACAGCTCAATATTTCATTGTGATGTATGCACAAGCGACCAACTACGACTAAAGATATATTTTCATTTGCCGAGATAAATAATGCAGGGAAGACTGATAGTTACAGATAAGGTGATCACAAATACATTCACGTGACAAATACAGTGGACAAAACACGATGTCATCTAGAAAAACAGGGCAGCGCGTTTATCACCAGCGAGTACGCTTTCTTTACCAGGGAGGCATACGCGCCATCAGTTTCAACATTATCAACGCAGTCCTTCTTTTCGGAGTTTATTGGTTTCAACTTCCTCCAACCAATCTAGTCATTTGGCTCATTGTTTTAACACTAGTATCAGTAGCACGGATAGTACACACCAGTTTATCCCTAGAGCGAAACTGGGATAACTCAAAAGATTTAAACAAACTCCAAGCGTTTCGTGTCGGCGTTTTCGCAACTGCAGTGATTTGGGGTGCTGGGTTTACCATTCTGAGTCCAAGATTAAATGACACCTTCACCTTACTATTCCTTTTTACTATCGCTGGCATGAGCTCTGGCGCATTTTCCTCAATGGCGAGCGACAGATTCACCTATCTACTTTACATCCTGCCAATGCTTATCCCGGCTACCATAAGTACTGCTTTGCAAGGCAACCTCCTAAGCCTTGTAATGACCATCATGCTTATTCTTTTCACGGTCATGCTAGCAGTAACACATAAGATGGCATCTCAAACCCTTGCAGAGGGATTTGAGTACCGTTTCGAGCACGAAGACTTGGTGAAAGAGCTTTTAAGCACGAACGAAACTTTACAATCTACAAATCGCGAGCTTGAGCTAACCAAAGATGAGTTAAAAAAACTATCTCTATCTGATGAACTCACCCGAGTACCAAACCGGCGTTATCTCATGCAAGTTATGGAACAAGAAATACAACGCGCTAGACGCGATAAAATACCGCTTTCTGCGATCATGATCGACGTGGATCATTTTAAGAAGTATAACGACACATATGGCCATGCAAAAGGTGATGAATGCTTACGCATCATCGCTGAAAACCTACAAAATTCTCTACTAAGATCAAGTGACTTTCTTGCCCGCTATGGTGGCGAAGAGTTTGTGACTATATTACCTAATACTACTCAAGAGCAAGCACTGATAGTGGCTGAACGGATGCGTATGTCGATCTTTAACGTTGGACTGGTACATAGTGGAAACTCTGTAGGTAGAGTCACAGTTAGCGCAGGCATTGCATGCTGCCCTCCCAACTTAGACACAAAAAGCTGTTCCTCACTCATAGATTCAGCTGATCGTTCCCTATACAAAGCAAAAAAGGATGGACGAAACCGTGTTGCGATTCACGATCACCATTCTGTTGTAGTTCCGCTGATAGTAGGAGATTCGTCGAAGGACACAACATCTTGAATTAACGGCTGCATTTCTTTTACTTATAAAGCAATGAAGCATAAGTTAATTATTTACATATAAGAGTGAACCAGCTGATGTCATAAAGTCTATGTCGCCATTTTTCTATATCTTCTGAGACTACCCTTCTTTCTGATTTTGATAGCTAAATCCCTTCAACATATCGTGCCACTATAGGGCTCGGCTGGTAAAGGCTTGTCCATCTGGATGTTACTTCATCATCGCTCCATGCCAGGGCAGAAGATTGATCGACCTTTACTACTATATGGTTGTGATTGTGCATCACGGCGTAGACGCAGATGCCGATTGCATATACTTCTGTGAGCTGTTTGAGTTGATCGACTACCCAGTCTCGGCGATGTTCATAGCTACGACCTGTTAACTCATCTTTACCACACAGAAGTGCTCGGCGAACACAACGGGATACGCAGTGGTAGCAAGGGGTTTATTCGAGACAGTTCTGTTGCTTGCGCGATATAGTCATTGCCTGCTCCTTGGCTTGATTACATTCAATGTATGGCCTGACTTTAATTCACCTAAATGTTCTTTTCAAATGGTGGATGATGAGATGGAGACCCTGCCAATCCGGCGTTGATGCGCCAAACTAGTTCAGTGAACAAAGGTTATATGGAGGGCGTCCATCATGAAAAAGCTTAGCCTCATAGCCATCGATTTGGTAAAAAACAGTTTCCAGCCCTGTGTACTCGATATTCGCAGTTTCGCTCTTACCAAAAACGGCCAGAAGACAAATCGGTATCATCTCACTATGAAAATAATAGATAACTCGTACACCTCCACTTTTGCCTTATCTGCCCTTGCTTACCTGAGTTTTCAGATACCACCCGCTCCTTGTTCAAATAACCTGAACTCGGATGCTCTGACATTTAGGCAATCAAATCCTCCTTTTCTCCCTTAGTGATAAATAACAACAACTCAGGATGGGCAACGATATCGCCCTCAGCATTGAACGCCTGTTTCATAGTAAATCTCCTATTATTTAACCAGCACCCTCAATCCACAGACAATGAGACCGTTGACATGAGACCACACATTACTGCCGTATTGCTGTTGAGCTTGATGGCGTGGCCGCTGCACGCCGAGATCTCGGCAACATTAGTGCACGCCAGTAGGCCAATGCTGTCAAACCCACATGACCTCAAATTGGCTCCCAATGGGGACTATCTGTTCGTCTCTGACGTGGGAAATAATCGCATCGCCATCCTCGACCCGGAAACACTCGACTTGATCGATTCATTTGGGGAAGACCATCAATCCGGTACTCACGACATCGACTTCGATACCATGGGCCTGGCGTACATCGCCGATACGCACAACAACCGCGTGATCATCTACATGGTAAGCGGCACCAACGCCCGTAGTTCGGGGACACTCATCAAATAGCTACCACTATATAGTGGTGTAGGAACAAACATATGAGTGCAGCAATCAGTAAATCACATACTAACAACATCCAAAGATAGACTGAGAATTTATTGATTATTTGAGTTTTAAATGTTGGATGTCCCAGATTACGCCAATTTGGTAGCCTGGATGAAGTGCAACGGAATCCGGGGAGAATGGTGCGATGATCTTCCCGGATTCCGTTGCACTTCATCCAGGCTACTATGACGATAGTGTCATGCTGAATAGGTCGTGATTATCTCTTTTTCAGTTGCCGTCTCTTCCCACTGACGTCGCTGCTTATTGCTCTGATCTATATCACCTGGATCGGGCACTCATATCGAATGAAACTCCAGCTTATCAAGTGACAAGCTGGAGGGTGCCATACTTTTCAGAAGATGATTTTTACCCTTTAACTATCTCAACGACCAAGGATCTCATCCAAATCCGCTTGGCTTAACAGTTGGGGTGCATATGCCCCTTCGCCAATCACTGCTTCGATTGCCCTGACATATCCCCTTAAATGATTGGCTGAACCTCTGAGGAGGGATTCATAGAGATTCTCTACATCAGGCTGATCTGTATAGACCAATCCACATTCCGCATCTGAATCGATGCCATTATCCTGCTCCAGGATAACATCAGGACAACGTTGTATGTCGAGCATATCCAACTCTTCAATTAAGGCGCCAACATAGAGTGCGTTCAACTCACTGCTCGACGCCTGAGAGATAAGTGCATCATACTTGGCAGTGAAATACTCTCCGTAAGACTCTCCGGTGAATATTCCCAGATTATCATTGGTGTTCGGGTCTTCCACACCATAGACTTCCAAGGTTTGCCTGACTCTGTCTGTATGAACCTGCTCTGAATCATCAATTCGACCAAAGACCACTGAATTGGGGTACATCATTCCCAACATTGTATAGACGTCTCTTGCCAGCTTCTCCTCCTCCCGCATGAATATCAGGTGGGTCGCCTCATTGAAATCAAGATTTGCAGTCTGCTGTTGCATCCCTGCACCACCTCCTCTACCCCTGAAAGATTGGCCGCCACCGGCGACTGAAAGTTGAGATTGAAAGAGAATAAACAGGAGGATTATTAGTAGTGGTTTTTTGTATGTTTGGTTGATCATGATGTTACTCCATTATCGATTTAGCGAGTGTTTCGCATTGGTTTTGAGGTTCCCCCTCTGATGTGGAATATCATAACGAACAGAGAAAAAGTTACTGTATCAAGGTGTTGCTTGATTGATCAGTGATGAAACAGTTTGAAACATTTAGGCCGTGGATATGTTGGGTTGAGTTAAAGATGGCCAGCCTGAATCAATCCGCAAGCCACAATCTCGCGATAGTGCCGCAATCCTCGCCGTCATCCAGCTCTAATCTCCAGCCATTCATACGACAAAGCTGGTCTACGATTGCCAGCCCCAGGCCACTACCTCCTGAAGTAGGGCTACGGGACTCTTCCAACCTTTTGAAAGGCTGGAGAATGGTCTCACGTTGATCAACTGGGATTCCTGGCCCTTGATCGATTACCGAAATTGCTACAGAACTCTCGATATTATGGCAACTCACCTTGACCGGTTTTCCCCCACCATATCGAATCGCGTTATCGATCAGATTGTGCAATACCCTCCGAAAAGCAACAATCGGCAGATCATGGTAGATTTCAGAAAGCCCCTGAAATTCGACCTGATAGTTCTGCTGTTGATACTCTTGCACAACCTCTACGACCTGATGGCAAACCTCCGCCTGTTTGGCAACCTCATCAGATATGCCTTTGGATAGTTGCAGGGTTGCTGAAATGATGCCATTCATCTCATCAAGATCTTCACGTAAACCTTTCAGTTGATCCTCATCGAGTTTATCAGCGGCAAGCTCCAACCCCAGTTGCATGCGTGCAATAGGGGTTCTTAAGTCATGGGAAATCCCCGCCAACATCACAGTCCGGTTGTCCATCAAGACCTGTAACTGCTGCTCCATATGGTTAAAGTTGCGCGTCAAATCTCTAAGCTCTTTGGCCCCCTTTTCCTGTAAAGGTTTACCCTGACGCCCCTCACCTATACGTGTCGAGGCCTGCGCCAATGCTGCCAGGGGTCTGGTTATTCGACGTACGATTAACAGTGAAGTCACCGTTGCGATCAGAGTTCCAGCCACAACCATAAGGATCAAGGTCAAGGGTATTCGCATCATGAAACGGGTTGAGTCAAAGCCAATTAGTAAATTGCGACCTCCCATAGGGATTTCAACCCACCGCCAGTTCGGCATTTCAGGATCGATAAACATGGCATGCTGTTTATCTGTTCGCCCTTTGAGCGCCTCAAGAAACCCCTCAAGATAGAAAGCCTGCGGCGCTTCAATCATAGGCTCGCCCCGTGACAATCCAATAGTGATGTCATGGTGCTCTCGCATTTCACGTTCAAAATCTGGTCGTGTGCCAGGTGGCAGCTCTACCCAGATTTGAGCAGCGAGCACGGCCATCGCTGAGAGATCGCTTGCGGCTCTCTGTTTCAATGGCAGGGTAACGAAATAGACAACCAAGCCTAATGAAAACAGTGAAAAAAGCAGGAAAGCCAATGTAAAGGCCGTAGCGGTACGACCAAATAGTGTTTCGCTATGAAAGAGCTTTCTCACAAAGCCACATCGTCCCCTTGAGGGGTAAAGATGTAACCACGCCCCCAAACTGTACGGATAAATGCTGGCTGGTCTGGATTATCCTCAAGCTTTTTACGAAGACGGGTAACCCGGACATCGATGCTGCGATCAAAGGGTGATCGTTCATAACCTTTGATCAACTCAATTAAGTGGTCCCGGCTCAACATCCGATTGGGATGTTGAACAAAGACTTCGAGCAGTGAAAACTCACCTGATGTCAGTTTGATATGTTGCCCATTACGGGAGAGGTTACTTGTGGTCAGATTAAGCAGATAATTGCCAAATTGATAAGTTCTGGATTGCGGGTCGCCACCATTAGACTGTTGATTCAGCTCTTGAGTACGACGCAAAATCGCTTTAATTCGTGCAGATAACTCTCTTGGATTGAAAGGCTTGGAGAGATAGTCATCTGCACCCACCTCTAAACCGATAATGCGGTCTATATCCTCACCTCTGGCAGAGAGCATCAATATAGGAACGCTGCCGTTGGCACGCAGTCGACGTGCTATCGAGAGTCCATCCTCCCCTGGCATCATCAAATCGAGGACAATGAGAGAAACTGTGTGATTAGCAAGATAATTGTCCATTGCCTTGCCACTTCCAACACCATCGACCTGGAAGCCCTCTCGGCTAAGAAACTTTATGACAAGATCAAGCAGTTTCGGGTCATCATCTACGACCAATATCTTTTGCGATTCCATATCGTCACTATAAGCTCATTTTTACCTTCGCCCCCCTAACAGAGAGCTTCATATTAAACCTGAAATACTCAAATCAGTACGAGACACTACACAAGCTACAGTAGATATCAATTAAAGTGAAACAACTTGAAACATACTGCCTGACAGCAGAAATCTTATAGAAATAGTCTGGTTCTAAGCTGAAAGTGAGTCAAGGGAGAAACACAAACAGGAGAATCACTATGAAAACTTCACAAACAGTATTACACCTTTCAGTTATGCTTGCTATGACCCTCTCTGCAGTAAACGGGGTAGTTTATGCCAGCGATGATTTGCCAGATTTAAACGGAGCTGAAGCGACACAACAGCACCGGTTCCAAAACCCTGACAAAAACACTCAGTTACGTCATAGAGTTGGGGAACGAGATATTGAGCAGGCTCAGCGTAATCGTCTGCAACTTGGAGACGAATCGCAATCTGATGAGACAGTGGCTGACCAACCAGAAAATGGCGACCAGGAGAGTATTGTGACACCTTCCCATGACAGGGACCGGATCAGGGATCGCGATAACATTCACAAAGATGACGCCACATTTGAGCAGACCCAAAAGCGGCAAAGAGTGAACCAATCCACCCAGCAACTGACTGAAAATGAAGAGGCATTCGATGTTAGATTTAATTCAAACGATCGCGCTTCTGGACAGGGCTTCAATACAAGTGGTTCAATAGTTCGCAGTAAGAACAATAGCAGCTCCGGAAATGGTAGTGCCTCCATGGGTGGTAGTACCCAAGTTATTAAAGGGGGTGCTGGACATGGCTCAGGCGGCGGCAATGGAAGACGCTAAGGCCACTGATACACAACGGTAATAAACATGTTGAGTCAGACATTCAAAGCTTTTCTGATCTCTGTGCTACTCCTCTCTGCCGGTCGCCTAGTGGCGGACGACAGTGGGGTCGGTAGTCAGATTGAAGATGATCAGGAGTCTGAAACCTCAGCACTGGACAGCTGGCAGGAGGGGTGGCAGGAGGACGAGAAGGGAGACGGATGGACCTGGTTTGGCATGGGCTACGAATCTCGTCGCGGATCTTCTGCAAACCATAGCGCTACCTCTCCTGGCGGCACAAATAAAGGTTCTGGGGGTAATGGTGGACCCAAAGGTGGCGGCGGTAGAGGCCGCTAATCTAGTGTGGTGCGTCATATAAACCATGTATTTAGAAAGCCGCTCAAGCCGTGAGTGCAAGGCGCAGCCCGCAGGTAATGGTTGTTCCCTTACCAAGGGGTGCAACGCCGCAATCGCGGCTTGAGTGGTTTCCCGCAGGGCGAGGCAGGTGATTTAAACGCAAACTGAGATAGGTCTTGTCTAAATATAGGGTTTATATGACGCACCACACTAGGGCCTGCTTATATAATATCATGGCGCCAATCTGGCACGCACAGTGAAGAAAATAACGCCCCGTTTATAATCATAGCTCTCAGACACACCATAGACACGATTCGTATCATTGGAGTCATTATCAATATAGCTGTAGCTACTTGAAAACATAACCAAGGGATTGAGATAGTATTTCAATCCAATACCGAATGATTGGCTCACGTCTTCCCTACCCACATCCTGAAAGTCTGCAACACCACGATTGACATTGACGTATCCCAGAATATCCTTGCCGAGTTTCTGGTCAATCTGCAGATCGACATAAGTATATAGATAGCTTGAGGCGCCAACCTCAGTTGTTTCATTCTGTGTGCGCTCTACTTTTGCGGTAATCTTTGTCTTATTTGAGGGGTACCATCGAAGATCCAATCCATAAATCAAGCGATTGACACTATCAAATTGGGAGTCATCATAATCCTGGTTTATCTGCCCCAGATAAGCGTCTAATTTATTACCCTTACCATATCGCCGGGATGCACCAACTATGAGGTTACTACCCTTCGAATCTCTGTTATATCCAAACTGATCTTGGCGATCCCCATAATCTCTCCGATTCAAAATTGCCTGGGTATAGATTTCACTCCGATTCGATAAGCCATAGCTCAAGCGAACTCCAAACCCTGATTCTGCACGATCACGATCGTCGTTATAGAGACTACCAACATTATCGTAGTCCAGTTGCTTATAGGTTAGACCGGCTTTAATGGAGGCCAGGTCGAATTTCTGATTAACACCAGCTTGAGCATCAATGAGATCATAGGTGGTAGGTTCATCAATTTGCAGACTGCCTCCCTCCTTGGAACCCCGGTTCTCATGATTGTGATTGTAACTGGCAGAGCTATAGAGTTGACGATCTGTACTGATCTCAAACTCAGCATTTCCATTCAGCCAATAGTCATCGTAGTCTTCAGTTCCGTTGTCGGTGAAACGACCAAAATCAGCACCGCTATCTAATTTCAGGCTATGAGATTCCCATAGGGAGTCAACACCCAGCCTTGGAGAGATCAAAGCAACCCAATCTGCCTCCTTGAGCCGTTTAGTCGCATAGATGTTGTTATCGTAGTAGACGGTCGCTTCAACCTCTGGAAGTATACGAAAATCATCAGTATAGAATCCCGGTTTTTTACGTGAATCCTGAGCAGGGGAACCAGCTGCACAGATAGCGGAGTTAATTTGTACAACTGCAGTCAGCGTTAGTAAACCCAGCTGAAGAAAAGTGGCAGTCACTGGTTTCATTGTCCTCATACCCCACGACTATTCCTATAATCCTTTCAAAAAGTATACATCCAAGTAACTGCTATGTATTGGTTTGTGAAACAGCTTGTAACAGATCTACATAAATATGTAGGGTTTAGCCTCTCTTTCCCGAAGACACCCCCTTCAAAAGTCAATATATTCTAAGCGTACTTCTCTGTGATGATCACCATACTCCTGGTTCTGGATGAAAAAACAGTCTCAGCAGGGCAGATTCGATTAGTGTTAGCAGGCCCTAGCGCATTGAACGTTCTTTCTGTTCTATACGTTTCAGAAATTTTTCAAAACTTTCTGTTTCGTCTAGCATCGTGCAGTGATTTAGTGACCCTCTCTCGGTGCCGATCGCTGCCAGTAATCTGTCCCTCACCCGCTCTGCCTGCTCCTGTCCTGTCTTTGGCATCAACAGGATAAAGGTTGAATTGTTCCAGCGGCACAGGTGGTCTTCTGAACGCAGATGCATCAGAGTAATTCGAGATATGTGGAAAATTTGAGCAACTGAAGTTACCTTGCCATCTTCTTCCATGCCCTGTAGTTTCAGGATCAACAGCGAGAGGGGATGACTGTGGCGTCGTGCAGCACTGATCTCTTTTTCCAGCAGGAGTGTGAATACAGATCTCTTCAAGGCTCCTGTCTCATCGTCGAGAAGCATTGGATCCAGCTTGGTGATGCGGGTAAAACGTGCACCCAGTACCAGGGAGATATTTCCGAGGATTTTTGCAGCTATGCGTGGATAAATGTGTGCGATACGTGCGAGGGCTGCACGGTCAAAACTCAACAGCGTGACCTGGCTCTGTGTGGTGACATCAGCCATGCGTGGCTGATCTGCAACGAGTGCTATCTCACCGAACATGTCACCAACCTGGATGGTATCGAGCACATTTTTTGAACCATCTTCATGCTGTTTGGAAACGACTGCATCCCCATCGAGCATAATGTAAAGGTTCCGGCCCATGTCACCCTGGCGTACAACGACCTCACCAGCCTGATGCTCGCTCATATTACCAAGCAGTACTGCTTTACGAACCTGCAGCGCGCTCAGTCCACTGAACAGTTGGGACTCTTCAACCACCTCGCGCTTGAGCTTGAGTGACAATACATCCCACAGAGTGATGAGGCTGACGAAGCTCAATAACAGCGGAGTAAAGATAAAAGTCGCCACTACAGCAAGAAAAATAACAAATGCACTGAGCAACCCGAAATGGACGATTGGCGGGAAGTTTGATATCGCCATTACAGCGAAACCCAGTGCAAGGGCGACTGATGTGGTAAGGATGGGAATAGCTTCGTGACGAACTGTCTGGCGCAGGACATCTGCCTTGTCGGTCATGCGCTTTGCCAATAGGTTGTAGCGCATCATAAAGTGCATGGTGTCATCCACACAGATACCAAGTGCGATAGTGGCTGTCATGGCAGTACCTGTATTCAGGGGAAGCCCAATCAAGCCCATGGTACCAAATAGGATAAGTATCGGAAGTAGATTGGGCAGAACTGCTATCAAGCCAGCCTTGCTGCTGAAGAATAGTACCGAGGTAATCATGAAAATCACGGTAATCATCAGTAGAAGTGATTGCAACTGCGCATCGATCATATAATCAGCTGCCTTGGCAGCCAATAGTGACTCTCCCGTGAGCTTGACGTTCAATCCGGGATCAACATCAGCTGCAATGTGGGCGCGGATCTTTTCAGTCCACTGATTGAGCTCATAGGATGACGTTACCCGGTGGCGAATCGCAATACGAGCCATACTGTGATCTTCCGACAGATAGCTCTTAACCTGATTGTGCTTAATAAACAACATATACTCGCGAACCATGGCATCGTCATCTGGCAGATAGAGCTCAGCGCTGTTATCTTCTTCCATTGCCACATGCATGAACGAGAGATAGTCGACAAAGGAAAGAGTTGAATCAGCAAAACCGGACTCGACCAGGTAACGCTGTAGCCGCTCTATTTCCTCAAGATAATGTATCTGTAGAAAAGTACCTTCGATGCCGGAATCGAGCACGATGGACACGGTTTCCATGCCGGCAAGTTCAGATTGAATTGTCTGCAGGCGTTGTCTTAGTTCTGAATCTTCCTCGAAATAACCAAGTGTAGTGTTGTCAGGTTTCAACATTCCAATACCTGCGGCTGAAAGTGCCACTGCAACAATAATCAGTACAACTACGGTAGGTCGATTATGACTGACTATCTGATAGGTGCGCTCAGCTAACAGGGGAAGCAGACGGCGGTGGCCACGTTTTGCATTGTTGGAGGATTTTGTGCCAAACAATTCGAGCAGGACCGGTACCAAACTAATCGTCACTAGGTAGTTGATCAGCAGGCCGCTGGAGGCAATCAGGCCAAACTGGCTAAGTAGCTTTATATCGTTGAGGGCTATCGATAGAAAACCCAGGTAGGTAGTGAAGAAGGTCAGGGTAATGATAGTGCCCATGTTACTGGCCATGTAATCTACTGCTGCACTCTTACGATGACCAGCATCACGTAGGGTATAGTATTCTGAGAGCAGGTGGATATCTTCTGTTGATCCAATGGTAATCAGTAGCGCTGGTACGATCACTGTCACCACATTCAGCGGGATTTCCAGTGCAGCCATCAGACCGAGCGTCCACAATACACTGATACCTGCGGACAGGAGCGGAATTAGCATGCCGCTTACACGATGCAAAGCCAGCGCCAGGGTGATAAGCAGAACAGCCAGAGCGATGGGTAAGGTGTTTCGCAGGTCTTGATCTATACGTAGCGCGATCTCCTTGTTGAGAAAGGGCGTACCGAGCTGAAATGCATGCTCAAGCTCTTGCTGCAGGGTGGCAAGCTGGGCATCGATACTGTTGGACACGACTTTGGCCCTGGCTTCGTCGAGCCCTGTCTGTAGGTAAAAAACAGCGGCCATAGCCTTGTGGCTGGGAGCCAACAGGTTACCTGTGACAAAGGGGTTCTTCAGCGCCTGAGAGAACAGTTGAGTGACTCTTTCCTGGTCTACCGGCACTTCTGCCAGATACGGGGTAGTGGTGACATCACCATTGACGCTGCGGATATGCGGTAAATTGAATAGGCTTTCAGAACGTTGAACGTCAGGTAAAGCCTCAATGCGATCCAAAACTTGACGTACAGCCTGTAGCTTTCCGGCTGAGGGCAACTGACTATCTCCAAAGTAGGCAATAATCACGCTGTCAGAGCCAAAATTCTCCAGCGTCTGTCGATAATAATCGAGATCGACATCATCCAAGACCAGCATATCACCAGTCGAGACATTGAATGTAAGTTTGTGAAGCTGATTGGCTGCCATCAGACTAACACCAACCAGTATCAGGAGAACCAGCCAGGGCAGTTTTGCAGCCTGGGTGATCAGTTGTCGCAACGAACTACCCTGTTGCTGTAATCAGGATTGAGTTTAGACAGTATTTTCATAGTTCCAATTGTCTCCGAGATCTCTATCGAAAGCTAATCTAAGAGCGGGCGTAACAGGTATTGATACAACGATATCACTTCGGGAGATCAATCATTTACTTCAACAGATAGTTTATAGTTTCTACTATTGTCTATTCTGAGTGATCATTAAATAAGATTATCTATCTTTCTACCAATCAGAAAATATAGAAATTATTCTTGTGCCGCAGGCATCAGATATAAATTTACTAATAAAATACATGCCAAGCAAAAGAAACCAGTTCTGTTACTCTACCGTTGAATAGGAGTCTGTATTTGGCTGCAGAAAATCGACAAAGCTGCAATGAACTTCCTCTCAAACAATCCATATTCTCTCTTATGGCCCTGCCTGCCAATCGGTCAACTCCAGGTAGTAGGCTAGAGTGAATAAGACAGCTTGTTACTTTCCCTGATACATAATGATTACTCAGGATCGAGTCAACATCTGATTATAGAGATCGTCGATTCCTTCTACTCGTGAAGATTTAATCACTACCATTTCATGGTGTAATACTGAACTCCCGACTATTCATCGGGAGTTCATCACTGCAATATAATCCGCTAAAATTTATAGGATGCTATCAGTCGTGTATGAGATTGTGTTCTATCAACGACACCATCATATTCGCTTGTGCGTTCGGCATGAAATAGCTTCAACATTAGATCTTTTATCGGCTTGTATACCAACACCAGATCTATTTCATCTGCATCCGTTGTTGCTGCAGTGCCAGCACCTCCATAGCCAAGAGTATCTGATTGGCCATAGTTCGCATAACTGAGCATTGCGAATAAATTCTTCATAAAATTATATTTTACACCAATTTTATATGCACTGACGTTTTCACGATAAGCATTGCGTGAAAAGATAGTACTTGTGTATGCAGGATCTCCTCCCCAAGAGTTAAACATCCCGGTGTCACCACTAGATTTATTATAAGCAGCAAATGCCACCCAACCCTTACCCTTAAATACAGCCTTAAGTCCAAACAGATTGTAATCTATGCCGTCGGTAAACCCACGAATACCCATATCTTCTATTAAACTACCATTCTCACTTTGGGTTAAAAATTGCGCTGAAATACCTAGTTTAAATTTATTTACTGGGAAACCGGTAGTGGCATCTAGATAGAGTGTATTGGAAATATCATCAGCATAATAATTCCAGGCTGATACTTTTGTATTCTTCAATAAATCATAACTAACACCTAGAACTGTAATACCATTCGTATCTTCATCAACACCAATTGCAGCTTTTGAAACGCTAAGAAATTCAGCCTGCTCCAAAGCAACCGGACTAACAGATGCACCAGCAGTTCGAGTAGCTTCCCCGATCAATCCATAATCAGTAGCAGCTCGTGCACCAAAAGACATCTGCGTAATCTGATCTAAAGACAACTTTAGATTGGGTATAGCTGAGGTGCTGACACCAAACGCCGTATGGAAATTTGGCATGGTACTATATGCAATAGTTGTCAATGGCGTTTTATAAAGCTGACGTCCACCATTTACTACGAATTTCTCATGTTTGTAATTCAGGTAAAATTCACCCATATGAGACTTTTCCTGACCATCATCTGTTACAAACATACCACGCGCCAGTCGTTTATCAGAATCACCAGCCGCATCAAAATCAGTCAAGTTAAACAAATCTCCAACATTATAAAAACCTACACCTACTTTCAGATCCTTCCAGGATGGTGTCACGTATTTTAATTTTATCATATATGCACTGCCTTCAGATGGATCATATCCATTACCGGCATCACCCAGTATATGCATTGCCTTAAGATTAAAATCCAGCTTTCCCATATCACCTGCTACAGCTTCTTCTTTTGCGGTAACTGCTTGTCCAAAAAATATACTGCCCCCAGCAAGCATGACTAAACACACTTTTTTTATTTTCATTTGTTTCTCCTAATTGCAAATTAAACTGAAACTACATTGAATAACCATAGAGTTCAGTATCTACAACATTCACGGATCTACCGCCCTATATAAGTGCGCAAAATTTATGTCATAAAAATGCTTGCTAGATAATTACCAGAATAATTTATTTGCAAAAACTCCAAAGACTTGTAACTCAACACTTGAATTCAAATAACTATGATTGAAAAGCTAGGCCAGGATACAACATAGTTAAATAAGTCATGGTTTTCTATAAGTCAAAGGCTAATTTCCACATATGAAATCACGACTAACTACTAACGAGCAGCTATGAAAACATTGTTTCAGGTCAAATAAGACAAATGATCATGACCATGATATTTGCGATAGAGTCGGGTCATCCAAGAATAACCACGTATGGATTTTTCGAAGCATCTATGGTGAAAGCAGTTGTAATACTTCTTTTAGCTTTCGCATTTTATACTGTCATAATTAACAATAATTGAACATACAAATATACTAATCTATTGACCTACCTCAATACATAAAAACATTCAGATTAATGATTAAATTATCTAATAGGAAAAGCCCTCCAGCACTTTAATAACTACTGACAAATAACTATTACAATCTCGGAGTAACCTCTCATACAATTCTTTTGCATAGATTACTAAAAGGGATCCAATATTAGCTTTTATTTATACCCATTACTGCGTAATGGTTTTTTAATGTGGTATCTTTATCTTAAATGACAATATGAATCTCCTACTTCGTTGCATATTTTATTGTTGGATAAATTTACAGCTTTATGAGTATTGAAAACCCAACCGCTTTTCGTTTCCACAAACTCTTCAACAGACTCCCTCTATAGCACGAGAAGCATCTTGGGCTAATAGATATAACAGGCAATAACCACGCCCTTAATTAAAAGTGGCTTTCTTGTGATAATCCACCTCACCTTCAATAAGCCTGGCCCTGCATGAACCACACTACTTCCGCACCCTGTAAAGGTAATTAATCTCATACCTATGGATTCAGCAAATTCCAGTAAAGATTCTTTTGATTCAATCCAACGATACTGCTTACTAATCATACAAAAGGAGACCTTTACCTCCTGCATACCATCCATAAAACAAATCGGTAAAAAAATCGTGACATCCTACATTTTTATCTACTAAATATAAGTATTCATTTTTAATTTCCGAGTGTTTACGAAATGATAGAGCTTAGCTTTATTACCCTATATATAAATATCGATCTGCATTAGGGTTTAAAAGGTCGATAGAGCTGCAATATCTTTCCTTATGGCTCTACCTGTCCAGTCGATCAATTCAATAAGTCTGACAGGCTAGATGAGACACCTTCACTCTTATATTTCTGATCGCAGGTTGCAACCAATTTACTTCACCACACCCTCTTATCTAACGTTCTCAATAATCAAATATGCTGCATTTATGCAAATACCGACCATAATTCCTCTAATATGAACTACAGAATATGAATTGAGATAAAAATGAACAATATCAGAAGATCGTTTTTGTGTGGATCTATTAGCCTGCTGACTCTTCTACCACCAGCAAACATCCATGGGCAAGACACTGCAAGAGGTTCGACTAGTCTAGTCGCGTCGGATACAGTTGTTGGACGTATGCTTGAAGCCCCTGTAAATACCAGACCATTGTCCGAAAAATTCTGGTGGGATGAGGCTTGGTATGAACAAGGAATACTAAAGTCCCCTGTGAATCACTCTGTCATTGAAAGAGAGGTTACCTATCTGAATTCGGAAGATAATACTGAAGTTCCGGCTATCTTGTATAGACCCAAGAAACCAGGAAAGTATCCAGGTGTATTGTTCCAGCATGGTCGCCGGGGTTTGGATGAATTCGTTCAACGGTTACCCCGACGCATGGCGGCAAGGGGATTTGTGGTATTGGCACCGGATGTATATTCCGCCCGATTCATAGACAAACTACCAATAGAACACATGATTGAAACAGAGGGTGACACCAATGCCGGCATTGATTATCTGCTTGAACAACCCGATATTTCAACCTCCAAAGTCTGCCTTTACTCTCACACTCGAGGCGGATATTACACTTTGCAGGTTGCTGTGAAGTTCAAACGTCAAAATAAAGATGTAGCTTGCTATGTCTCCTCTTATCCACATTGGCAGAATCCTAACGCAGAGGAGCCTATGCAGGTATATCGTTATTCCATACAAGCTGACAGTCTTGAAATTCCAACAATGATATTAATGGGTGAGTATGAACAATATCAGCGTCGGCGTTCTATTGAAACTGCAGTTCAATCCATGAAGAGTGCAGGTAAAGATGTACTACTTATCACTTATCCAGGAGTGGGACGTGGCTTTGATTTTCGGCCAGAGAATGTACGTACCTTTGCGGACGACCTCGCTACTAAGGATGCGACCATGCGTATTGCTTCTTTCATCCATAAACAGTTAAGTGTTTGGATAAAAAATCAGAATTAGTCTTCTAACCCGTAACAATCAACCCGATGTTGTTTGCCAGCATTTTTTTAATCTCATAATTCACCAAGCATGTTTCACCTATCTAGTTGAAATATTTATGCTTAAAAAGTGATGATTTAATATTGATTTTAACACTTTACCAGTTTCGACTATATATTTGTTAGCCTTCTTTCATCTTGAAACTTGTTTTCTTGATCACTGTCTACCTATTTGCAACTTAACTAAGGGTATACATGTAATATGCGCTTTATCGCTCTTATTTTGGCTTTTTTCTTTTCAAGCTTTTCCTTGGCAGATACAGATGTCGATCGTCTTCTTCAAGCCAATGAAGAACCTACTGGCGTGGTTTTTGAGATCATAGAAGATGATGATGACGCACTCGGCTGGGCGCTACCCAAAGTCGCGAAACTCAGTACCCAATTACGCAAGCGTTTCCCAGATCTACCGATTGCTGTAGTAACACATGGCAAAGAGCAGTTTGGCTTGTTAGCAGATGAAGCCGATGGCTTGATGGCACCAATTCATGATAGTGCCCTATCGTTACAGGCAGAAGAGATCGATCTGCATGTTTGCGGTGCACATGCTGGATGGGATGGTTACACACCTGAGGATTTCCCCCCTTACGTGGATGTTTCTCCTTCAGGCCCAGCACAGATTCGTGACTATCGGAATCTAGGTTTTGTATTGATTGTTTTACAAGGTCCCGATTATTAGAAAGAAATGACATTCGGGACCCACTTAAAAGCACTTAACTGATCTATCTCTTCAGCGCGAGATTCGATTTAGGCTTGGAGATGCATAACAGGCAATATCCACGTCCTGGATTAATACCAGGTTTCTGGTGATATTCCACCTCACCTTCAATAAGCTTAGTCCGACAGAACACACACTCCCCTGCCCTGTAAAGGTGTTCTACATCAATCCCCCTGGATTCGATAAATTCCAATAAAGAGTCGTTTGTTTCAATCCAGCGATGCTGATTACCGCAGTCACTAAATGTGACACTGAATTTCTGTGCACAATCAACCGCAATGGCATCATTAATTAATCGTTGAGTTTGTTTCAGGGAATGGATTTGTATTTTGCAGCTGCCCAATTCAAGTATCCACGCTCCAATTAAGGTTATGACACTGTTTCGCTACTTATCTGTTTTTAGCCAGTTTGGTAGCTCCCTCCTCTACTTCTGAGCAAATCTATTCAGCCAATATTTGATCCAGGTATACGGGAAATCGCTGATTGAGCCTCTCTATTCCTAAAGTGATATTAACCAACCAAATCAATCAACTATTATTAGTGAATATGAATCGCAACCATTCTTACTGCGAACACAGGCACTCCGGTGAACTAAATCATCGGGTGATCCTGCTGTAGAGGAGGTATTTGATGAAGTTGCACCCAACCCCCATGCTTGATCAGCTTGAGAGTGGCGAGTGGCCAAGTTTCGTCACTGGAATCAAACGATTGCGTGACACACATACCACCCAGCGCATTCGAGAAACGACCAATGACCTGCTCGGTCAGCTGGAGCACTCATACCAGACTCGTAAGGGATACTGGAAAGGGGGCACTATCAGTGTTTTTGGTTATGGAGGCGGAATTATCCCCCGCTTCTCTGAGGTGGGCGACAGATTTCCTCACTCCAGAGAATTTCATACATTGCGAGTGCAACCACCCGCCGGCAACTACTACAGTACCGATATTCTACGACGATTGGCTGATAGTTGGGAGAAGTGGGGTTCCGGGCTTGTCACATTTCATGGCCAGACAGGCAATATCATGTTTATCGGCGCCACTACTGAAAATACTCAATACTTCTTCAATGAGATCAATGAGTATGGGTTTGACCTGGGTGGAGCAGGTCCGTGTGTGCGTACTGCCCAGTCCTGTGTTGGTTCTGGTCGCTGTGAACAATCCTGTACCAATGAGCACGATATTCATCGCCGGCTGGTGAATAACTTTCTCGATGAGATGCATCGGCCAGCGCTCCCTTACAAGTTCAAGTTTAAGGTTTCAGGCTGTCCCAATGACTGCATGAATGCAATCGAGCGGGCTGATTTCGCTGTCATCGGTACCTGGCGGGATGATATGCAGGTGAATCAGGATGAGGTGAAACAGTATGTCGTTTCAAAAGGTCGGCAATATCTCATCGAGAATGTCATAACACGCTGCCCGACCCGCGCCCTCACACTGAATGACGATGACACTTTGAGTGTGGATAATACCGATTGTGTCCGTTGCATGCACTGCCTCAACGTGATGCCGAAAGCACTCTCACCAGGTAAAGACAGAGGTGTCAGTCTGCTGATAGGCGGCAAGCGTACTTTGAAGATCGGTGATCGATTCGGCACTGTTATTATTCCGTTTATGAAACTGGAGAATGAAACGGATTACCAACATCTTGTTGATATCGCAGAAGAGACTATCGATTTCTTTGCTGAGAATGCATTAGAACATGAACGCATTGGTGAGATGATCGAACGTATCGGCCTGGTCAACTTCCTCGAAGCTCTGGGCATCGAGATGGATCCAAATATGATCGTACACCCACGGGAAAACTCTTATGTACGAACTGACCACTGGGATGAGGAAGCAGAGAAGTGGTTTGAACAACATCCCCGTCACAAAAAATCAGTGGATGCGGCCTAAGGGAGTGATGAACAATGGCACATGAAGAGCGCAGAGTCCCCACCGAGAGTGGCTGTCCAGACGGTATCCAGTATATGCATCCTGTGATGCGTGAAAACTTTGGCCATTGGCGCTATCACGAAGACCCGATGCCTGGCGTATTGCGTCACGTGGCTGAAAGTGGTGATGAAATCTGGACGGTACGTGCTGGCACCCAACGCATACTTGATCTCTTTACATTGCGAAAGCTTTGCGAAATTGGAGATAAGTATGCCGATGGTTATGTGCGATTTACCATCCGCAGCAATATTGAATTCATGTTATCAGATGGCTCCCGTGTAGAGCCTCTGATCTCTGCCTTGGAAGAGAACGGCTTTATCGTTGGCGGCACACGTAACTCAGTTGCAGCTATCTCTCACACTCAGGGTTGGTTGCATTGCGATATACCGGCCACTGACGCTTCGGGTGTGGTCAAGTCGATGATGGATCAGCTGATCGATGAGTTCCGCCACTGGAACATGCCCAACCGGGTGCATATCACTACATCATGTTGTCAGATCAACTGCGGTGGACAGGGTGATATTGCTATCAATATCCAGCACACAAAACCACCTAAGATCGATCACACCCTGGTTGCCAATGTTTGTGAGCGCCCCTCCGTGGTCGCTCGTTGTCCGGTAGCAGCGATTAGGCCCGCGATGGTCAATGGTAAGCCATCATTGGAAGTGGACGAGCGCAAGTGTGTCTGTTGCGGTGCTTGTTATCCCCCTTGTCCACCTATGCAGATCAACGATCCGGAGCACTCCAAACTGGCGGTCTGGATTGGTGGTAATCACTCCAATGCCCGCGGTAGACCCTGCTTCCAAAAGCTGGTAGCAGCTGGTATCCCCAACAACCCACCACGTTGGCCGGAGGCAACAGCCATCGTTAAACGTATCCTCAGGTGTTATCAGGAGAATGCGAGAGACTGGGAAAGAATCAACGACTGGGTTGAGCGCATCGGTTGGTCCCGTTTCTTTGAGCTGTCGGAGCTACCCTTCACCAAATTCCATATCGATAACTGGCGCGGTCAGCAAAAGAGCCTGAATGCATCGAGTCACTTGAGGTTTTAAAGAGAGCTACTCCTTGTGATTGCCTCTTTTACTATAGGAATTAACACTGCTGTCCCATTAACTTCGATCATTATGGTGTTAACGGCTTAACTGCAGTTGGATTCTCTTGTTGATTGAGATTTGAGACATGAAAATGCATTATCTACCTGTAAACGATCTACCCGGTCTAATCTGTAAACGATGTTACCGGTTTGTACCGTAGTTCCCCTCTCCTCTTGCGGGAGAGGGGCCGGGGGAGAGGGGGAATATCCATCAGCCCCCTTGTCTGCAATAAAATCCACAATATAAGGATTAACGGGTTAGCGCGATTTACGCCTCAATTGCATCAAGTGCTTGATGCTCACCCTCTCCCCAACCCCTCTCCCGTCAAGGGCGAGGGGCTTCTGTGCTTACGTCTTGGGTCATTAATAGTTAACGGGACAGCAGTGAGGAATTAATAATTTTACCAATGACAGATTGCGACATAAATATAATAATTGGAAAATCTTCTGATTCTTTGCACTTTAGTGGCTTATATCCGGTAAATACTTACCTGATTATCCTCAATGCTCAGTACTTGAATCACAGAGTTGAGAAAAGGAATTAAGCAAAACATCCGAATAGGTTGTGAATGTTTGCTGTGTACGGTAGGTGTTAAGGTACTTGTCGCCAGAGTAAATTATTTTTCAGGTAGTGTGGCTTCGTAGGGTGCGGCCTGCCGCACCTTAACTCGATGCCTTGGTGCCCAAAGCCATTTTCCATTGGCTCTAGAAGTGAAATATCAACTGCTGCAAGTAGCTTGGAACACCGCGTGGTGCGGCAGGCCGCACCCTACGAAGCTACGTTATTTAGCTTAGGCGTGCTCCGGTAACGGTAGGTGCCAAGGTACTAATCGCCTGAGTTAATCATTTAAGGGTAAGTTAGAAATTGGTGGATGCGCATCGCTTATCCACCCTGCCGGCCATTTGATATTGCTTGGCGCACTGGCTGGCCTTGTTTCACTGTCGACACAAAATAGGCGGCATGAGTTTGCTGAGGTTTGGGGGTAATCAGGAACACTTGTATCGAGCTAGCTGCACCCGTTAATGTAACTGCTAAGTATAAAAATATGGCAGATTTAATTTCAGACATAGTAAACAGGCAATTAGGATTTCCTTACACGACTAAACCAGACAACCATCATTAACTTGCCAACAACACTTCCTCCTGGCAAACATCAATAATTTTCTTATAAAAAGATTTTTTAAAATGAGCATCTTGTTTGTTTGAAAAAAGGCCCAGTGTTTCTACTGGACCTTTTATCTCACTCGCCTTGTCAGGCAATATGACTTTCTGGTTTAGTGATTTTGTCAGTCATCATCCTCCTCACCACTGCAGGGAAGACAGACCTCCGGTGCAATATCCAGTGCAAATGCGGCACTGTCATGTCGCCGAGCGAAATTCAGGTCATCACCATCGGTTCTCTTATTGTAGGTTGTGAGAAATACGGTGAATGCGCACTTCGTTCGTGGCGGCGTCGATGCTGTCGGATGATCCAGCATGTGCCCAAACGTATGAGTCGGACTGGCACCCTCTGACGCAGGCGGTACACCAACATTAGTAGTGATATTGGACATTGTGTCACTACCGCCACTTAACCCCCTCTTCCATGAGATAACATGGTTTTTCTGGAACAGCTCCCAGGCATGATATGCCCGGTAACCGATGCCAAAGGTTGATGTGGATGTACCATTAAGGAACTGACACTCTTCATCCGATGCCAGACCGTCCATCCTCAGGTCTTCGATGGAGGCCACCACATCCCGGTTGTCCCACCAGAACAGGTGAGTCAATGCACCGAACGGAACCATATTGGTCGGGCCTGTCTCCTGAAATTTCCTGCGATAGGTAAAAGCGGCTTCGATCTCTGCTCCTGGTAGACCTGATGGTGGTGTACCATTCGGCCGGAGGCGTTGCCCAGCGGCATTAAAGACTTCTACAGTCACAAGGTGACGTTTTGCGGGCTGTCCCTCTATTGCACCTGGATCACTCCATAGTTTCAACGCATCAGCGGTGTTCAGTTCAACATGATACTGATCGGCTTCCCAATCTGCATTTGAACCGAGATCACCATCAAACGGTATTTCATAGAGATTGTCCTGGGGTTCATCTGGTGCTGTTGTACTGGTGGGACCAAGACTGACTGGGACAACGTCGACACCACCGGGTACAGCAACGGCCTTTTTCCACGAGAGACCTTTGGTGACATACTCCGATGTGCCGACTGGATTACCGTTGCTATCAGCTTCGGTAACGCTCACACGATAGTACTTTGCACCTACGCTACGCATACTCTCCGAAAACATCATGGCAAGCTTCAGGGTGCCCCCCCAATTGCGGTCATGACTACCACTGCCTGCAGGGCCTCCAGAGGGAAACGCCACTCCACCATTCAAACCTGGGTTGGCAACGGATACAGCATTAGTCTGGTCAGGTGTGCCGAGAAGTGAAGAGTCTGTGTCGCCAATTTCATCCAAATAGACAAATGCATCACCTTGGCCCCCGTTGTCACGGCAGGCGATAGCCCATGGATGGAAGGATCTGAGTGCCGCCTCGTCATCAGAATCATACCAATGACCAGCGGCTAAACCATTATAGATAGTGATTGTAAAGGGCCCGATCCGTTGCTTGACCTTATAAGCATATTCAACATGGCACCCGGCCCGAATAACCTTGGGAAACTCAGCCCAGCATATGTTGAATCTGCCGTCTGGACCGATCATACCTTCTGCCACTTTGACAGGTTCACTGCAATCGTAATACCGACAAAGCAGGTAGGGTCGTGCATTCACATATTCGGCTATACGATCAGATGGGAGACTTCTTAGGGCCTGCAGATCCTCACCAGCACGAAGAGTACGTTCATCGAGTGCACCCTCTTGAAGAAAAGCTGTGTGATAGGGTGCAGGATCAGGATCAGGTCCTGGAGGATCAGGAAAATCGGGTATCTCTGGGATACCATTGAGGAGATCTTCCAACTCTTGTTTGAGCCTTTCAAATCGGTTGTCAGTAAATACCCAGGGCTTGCAGCAGCAGATGCGCTTATAGACCTCAACACTACCCAGGCAGATGGGTGAACACCTTATCGGCCAGGCAATCAGTTGATCCAGATTGAATGCATTGGGTATCCTCGCGGCAGTAGTAAATCTGTCAGTCGCTAAGTTCGCCCGGTCCTGGAAGAGCGCTTTGCGTGGAGTGAGCAATGGACGCCTGGTTGCTCGCGCCAGTTCAGCATACCACCAGGGAGAACGCCGACACCGACTCACCGTCCCTGATACGCAACGATATAAAAACAGCCACTCCTGCCAAACCCTTCGCCCGATATTCAAAATGCCTGCTTCCAATACTGAATTGAAATCAGCTGCACGGTAGCTTAGATAGACAGATGACGGCGCCTCTTTGGAAGCTTCCCCGCCTGGACCAATACGCACACGATGTGCCTTTTCGACTGTACTCGCCGGAAGGTTGAACGAACCATCACTTCCAACAGTTGCTACCTCCAAGGTATTACCTTCGTGATCAAACAGACCGACCTCGATTGTCGGACATTCATCCCCCTTTTTGAGGCCTCTTAGTACTAATTTCGTGTTACTGCCTGAACCCTTTCGTTCACTTGCCATAGTAGACTCTCCTTTAGTGATAGATAGGAATCCAATAGGGCCAGGGACTTCTCCTGATATTAATAAAAAGCCATCCTGGTAGTTGAACAACGTCCATATTCATCCCTATCCTTAGTCAACAAACTACAACCAACAGTTAACTAATAGCAGGAACTTATTTCCTATCAAGGGAAAAGGAGGGAGAGTGGTAATATTACCGCTGCGAGCGTAAATGAGGCTCATTCATACATCGAGTAATAAGCCCTCAGGTGAGACGACATGAAAAGCTAACACCAACTCCCTCACCCTGTTCTTTCACTCGGGGGGGGTATTGTTAAAGCAAATTTCAACTCAATCAAATGAACAAATTTAAGTTTCGTCTTTCATCTGATCGATCACCTGTTTACTACTTCAAGCAGTGAATTACACCCCCTCTTCAACCCCGCGTTACCACAAGCGAGAGACGCAGCAAAAAAAAGATCAGCAGGCATTACTGTTTAGCGAAAAGGGTTTTCAATCTTGTTTGTGCATGGGTACGAGGAAAAGTGAAACGCACAGGAGAGCGTAATAGGAATTTCCGTTATGAGGATAACAACGATTAGAGCTATTCTATGACTTTTGCGACACACTCTAGAGAGAGAAGGGATACTCAGAATCGATAGTGATGTCTCACAAAATTATCGGCAATGTAAAATTACTTGTGCATAGAGTTTCCTGATTACCCCCAAACCACAGCAAACTTATGCTGTCTATTATGTGTCGACAGTGAAACAAGTTCAGCCAGTGCGCCAAGCAATATCCAATGGCCGGCAGTGTGGATAAGGGATGCGCATCCACCAATTTCTAACTTACCCTTAAATGATTAACTCAGGCGACAAGTACCTTGGTACCTACCGTTACTGGAGCACGCCTAAGCTAAATAACTTAGCTTCGTAGGGTGCGGCCTGCCGCACCATGCGGTGTTCCAAGCTACTAGTAACAGTAGATATTTCACTTCTAGCATTATTGGGAAAATGGCCTTGGGCACCAAGGCATCGAGTTAAGGTGCGGCAGGCCGCACCCTACTAAGCCACACTAGCTGAAAAATAATTTACTCAGGCAACAAGTACCTTAACACCTATCCTACACAGCAAAATTCACAACCTATTCGGATGTTTTGCTTAATTCCTTTTCTCTACTCTGTGATTCAAGTACTGAGCATTGAGGGCAATCAGGTAGAGTTTTGACAATCCCAACAGCTTTGCTGTTTCTACAAGCCAATTAACAGACCTATCTCTTTAGCACGAGATTCGTCTTGGGCTTGGAGACACATAACAGGCAATAGCCGCGCCCAGGATTAATAGTGGGTTTCTTGTGATATTCCACCTCACCTTCAAGAAGCCTGGTCCTGCAGGAGCCACACTCCCCTGCCCTGCAAAGGGAATCAACCTCAATACCTCTGGATTCAGCAAATTCCAGTAATGATTCTTTAGTTCCAATCCAGCGATACTGCTTACTACTCTTACAAAAGGAGACTGTAATCTCCTGCACACCATCCAATACTGCGCCGTCCGCTCCCTCACTACTAACATCTTGCGCTAAAGTAGATAATTCAAACGCGGAGCTTTCTCCGGAATCGTAAATTACCTTTCCTCGTCGTGTGAGGAATCCAATCCCTATAGAAAATACCACAAGAATCAATATCATAATTATAATGGCCACATCGTCCATTACATCTACCCCTCTTTGGCGCGACACAGGACTTCGCCATACTGATTATGTATGCGTTAGCTTAAGTAACTATGAAGGGGATTGTGATTTTGGTCACAGATATGCACCATGTTGGCTAGCATCCTGCTGTCATACCAAATCAGTACACCATAAAGGGAATATCAACGAACTCGATGTATCACTTAGAGGGTAAAGTTGCCTTACTGAATCGAATCCAGCTTCAAGTGATCTGTGTCAGTTAACTATAGTATACCGCTCATGCAACAATGAGCATGATATGTATTATAAATAAACTCAGGTATAGATATACTGGGGTATAAGACTAAATTTATCTGTTTATCCTTAAAAGGGTGAACAGTTACATACCGGGCTTAAGTCTTTCTTAAAAAATATTTGTTTAACTTATGCACTATAGCCCCTCCGCTATATATAGTTTATGGATACTTTTCAGGGTAGTGGAGAGTCGGTTGGCAGCGCATCAAGATTGTCAACGCTGTGATAGTGTCAGATCTACAATGGATCCATTTCGAGACTTATCCGCAAGCGTTGCAGTATGAATAACTGATCAATATATGGTTAATGGAGTGATTCTAAAATGAGTGATATCGATCCAACTTATCGGCGTTATAATGATGGTGACGACGAGCACTATGACTGGGATAGTGATGTAGTTACTCAAGGTGAGTCTTACGTCTGCCCCACTTATATCCAGCGCACCCCTCCCTGCCAAAACGCATGTCCATCTGGCCACGATATCCGAGGCTGGTTATCGATAGTACGTGGTTTGGATAAACCCCTGGACAATAAGCCGTGGCAGGAGCACGCCTTTGAGCGTTTGACTATGGCGAACCCCTTTCCGGCGATCATGGGTCGGGTATGTCCGGCCCCCTGTCAGGGAGGTTGTAATCGTATCAGTCTGGATGGTCATGTTGGTATCAACTCTATTGAGCAATACATTGGTGATTGGGCAAGGGAGAACAACCTAGCCTTTGCCAAGCCAGAGACAGATTCCGGTAAGCGCGTTGCAATCATCGGTGGCGGCCCTGCCGGCCTGGCCGCTGCACTATTTCTACGTCGTCTTGGTCATCGTTCAACCATCTTTGAGGCCCACAGCGCTTTGGGCGGCCAGATGGTGTTCGGTATCCCTGGCTATCGTATTCCACGGGAGGTGCTCGAACACGAGACCCAGCGCATCCTCGACGTCGGTGGGATCGATGTCGAGCTGAATACTCGTGTTGGTTATGACGTAAGGGTTACGGCGCTAGAGAAAGATTTCGATGCCATCTTCTGGAGCGTAGGTACTGTGGTTGGAAAGCCGCTACGTGTAGAAGGAGGCGAGGCGCCGAACTGTGTAGATGGAATGACTTTTCTGAAGGCATTCAATGATGGTGCCTTGAAATATTTGAATGGCCGCATCCTGGTAATAGGTGGTGGCGATACCGCGATGGATGTGGCAGCCGTAGCCAAACGCATCGGAGAAGTGGCCAATCTCGATACCTCTGAACGGCCAGAGTCAGTTTTTGATGGCTCCGGCTACCAGAGCCACGATCAGGCAGCCAAACACACCGACTCTGATTGCTGGTTGGTCTATCGTCGCCCGATTGCCAAGGCTCCCTGCACCAAGCATGAACTTGAGGCCTGTATAGCTGAAGGTGTTGAGATCCATGATAGCCTGGCACCACTTGAAGTCATGCTGGATGAACAGGGCCGCGCCTATGCCCTGAAAGTGCAGCCGGTAGACTGGTCGACCGGCAAAATGGATGCCAGCGGTGAGCCGTTCGAGATCAACTGCGAACTGATCGTTTCAGCCACAGGTCAGACTGGTGACTACGAAGGTATAGATGGTATAGCAAATAACTGGAATCTAATCGACGCCGATCAGAGTATGCAGGTCAAAGGCAAGAGTGGCCACTTCGTAGCTGGAGATGCAGTGAACCCTCATCTGTTGACTACTGCTATCGGTCAGGCCTCAATAGCTGTTGAGGGTATCGATAACTATTTAAGCAATAAAACAGTGAACGACCGGCCTAAGGTGGAGGGTCACCATTTCGATCTGTTACAAGAATTGGCACAGAAAGATCTCTCACCGGATGAGTACAACCATGGCCAGACCTGGGGCACCAGCGATGCCAAGTGGTCTGTACACAACTTTGAAGACCGTGCCGATGCAGATGTGGTTAAGAGTAGTGCAATGTTTACGGGACACTTCTCCTACACACCGCTAAATGCCCGGGATGAGATGGATATAAATGATTCCAATGTACTGGGAAGCATGATCGAGCGCTTTACAGGGCTCTCTGAGGAGACAGCCATCAATGAGGCAAAGCGCTGCATGAGCTGCGGTTTCTGTTTCGAGTGCGATAACTGTGTCATCTACTGCCCACAGGATGCCGTTATTCGTATAAACAAGAATGAGCGCGCCATGGGTCGATATGTGGATACCGACTATACCAAGTGCGTCGGCTGCCATATCTGCAAGGAGGTCTGCCCCACTGGTTACATCGAAATGGGCCTGGGACAGTACTGAGTATAAAACATCATGGAAATGACATGCCCGGACTACTCCGGGCCTGTTTTCCTACTTAGAACCAAGACCTCTTTTATTTACCCTAGATTTGCCTTGTACCGATAGCCCTATACCTGCAATGCCGGTGGCGAATAACCAAAGGATCTCGCAATGGATATTACTCCCATCGTTTTAAACGCCAAGTCGTCAAACGCAGCTACCGCTTTACACGAAGTATTTACATCTCTTCTTGATGTATCACAATAGTAGTAGGCTGTCTCCATCGCACTCTAAAGTGTTCAACAATGGAATTAAGATAGTGGAAGAGTCACTGCAGTCCCGCTAGCTTAATTTAACCTGATTATCCCCAAACCTCAGCAAACTCATGCCGCCTATTTTGTGTCGACAGTGAAACAAGGCCAGCTAGTGCGCCAAGCAATATCAAATGGCCGGCAGGGTGGATAAGCGATGCGCATCCACCAATTTCTAACTTACCCTTAAATGATTAACTCAGGCGACAAGTACCTTGGTACCTACCGTTACTGGAGCACGCCTAAGCTAAATAACTTAGCTTCGTAGGGTGCGGCCTGCCGCACCAAGCGGTGTTCCAAGCTGCTTGCAACAGTAGATATTTTACTTCTATAGCCATTGGAAGAATGGCCTTGGGCACCAAGGCATCGAGTTAAGGTGCGGCAGGCCGCACCCTACAATTTATAATACGTATGTGATTAGCAGCTTGTGTATTTTGCGACAGCTTCCGCTGGGAGAAGGAGAATATGAGGGGGGTTAGAAAAATCAAAGCGTTAGCTTTTCTAATTCCCTCACCCCAGCCCTCTCTTGAATGGTGAGGGAGTATGCGTGACAGCAAAGTGGAACAGTAGTGATAGCTTTTAAATAAATAAACCTAATAGAAACCATTTCTCTTATTCAAACGTATAGATAGTTAAGATTGTTGCGAATAAGCTAAATAACGTAGCTTCGTAGGGTGCGGCCTGCCGCACCAAGCGGTGTTCCAAGCTGCTTGCAACAGTAGATATTTTACTTCTATAGCCATTGGAAGAATGGCCTTGGGCACCAAGGCATCGAGTTAAGGTGCGGCAGGCCGCACCCTACAATTTATAATACGTATGTGATTAGCAGCTTGTGTATTTTGCGACAGCTTCCGCTGGGAGAAGGAGAATATGAGGGGGGTTAGAAAAATCAAAGCGTTAGCTTTTCTAATTCCCTCACCCCAGCCCTCTCTTGAATGGTGAGGGAGTATGCGTGACAGCAAAGTGGAACAGTAGTGATAGCTTTTAAATAAATAAACCTAATAGAAACCATTTCTCTTATTCAAACGTATAGATAGTTAAGATTGTTGCGAATAGGTGGCAGTTAAATATCGCCATTTCATCTCTATCGGCTTATACAGGTGGCGGGATAGAGCTCGGAGTACTTACCTGTAATTCCGATCCTGGAACACATAACTACTATGTCATACATCACTCAGTTGGTGTGGATTACATTTTCAGAAATACGCATAGCGAAGAGCGCTGCTGGCATTGGTCTGGGGCTTGATCTGAATTGGCGGTCAAAAGAACATAACGCTTCAGCCGATTGCTATTGGTCTCAATACCGGGCTTGGTGCAGCAGTGGGTATCAGTTATCTCTCAATCGATCCTTCACTGGCTACCAGTGCATCATTCTAACCAGCACAACCTTACTGTTGGGTGGCTGAATAACCACAGTAAGGTTTCTCACAGCGCCTGACCACCCAAAACTTTGATTGAATCTTTAGCTGTCACCGTGTTGTGCAATAACACCTTTGTAGACAATGGCTGAGACATTTCTGATGATCTCACTGCGAGAACGAATCCAGGTTGTGTAGTTGTCAGCCTTGCGTTGCTTTTCGATGACTCCAATCAGAATATAGGGATAGCGTTTGCCATCAGATCCTTTGATACTGAGGATGCCCATGTCTCCGCACACCCGTGCTGTACTTCCAGTTTTGTTGTAGACTTTTGTTCCTCTAGGTACTTCTGGAACGCCGGTATATAGACGATCCGTTCCAGGAAGCGCCATCAAACGTTTAATCTCTCGTGCGCCCGCAATCTTTTTGTTCCAGATCGCGTAGAGAAATCGGCTGTAGTCATGCACTGACGCTCTGTTCTTGTAGGTTCGGCCGTTGCTAGGAATATACTCAACCAGAAGCGTTTCCTGAAAGATATGCGGATAGTGGCGTTTAAGAATCTTCTCAACTGTCTGCGGCCCACCCACCTGGCGTATCACCCAGTTGGTTGAGACATTGTTTGAATATTGAATCATGCGTTGCATGTGTCGTCGGCTTTTCGGGCCATACTTGAGCTTGCCCTGCTTCACTTTTTGAAAAAATGCCGCCGCGATAAATGGTTTAACCAGACTGGCTGCCTGGAACTGTACATCCTCGTTGATCGTCACAAGCTTTTTGCCAGTGGTAAAATCGAATACAGACCATCCAGTGCGCTCGTCAGCAGAGATCTTTCCTGTTTGGCGAAGTTCGTCGATGTAGGCTTCTACTGCACTTTCAAGCTCATGTGCGTTGCTATGACGTTTGGCGGTCGGTGTTTTGGCTACTGTGGTTATGATCTTTTTTGGAAGTGGCGCTGAACCCGCACGCTTCCAATTTCGCGATTTAACCGGACTGACTGGATCAAGTCCCTTTGCACGTAATAGTTTTGAGTGAGATTTAACAACACGCGTGGTGCTTTCATTGTTGCCATTTCGTTTGTAAATCAGACCGTAGAGATCACCTCTGGTAACCACCATCAGGTCTTTGGCTACCCCCTGCCCCAGCACATTGGCGACCTTGGCGCGGTAGTCCTGTACGCTGCTTAGGTTACGCGACCACACATAAGAGACGTCATAGCCTTGGGCTGCCAAGGCTATTGTGGGTGCAATCAGACTGATACAGAAAGCAATTATGACAAAGGTAAGGGTTCTACGCATGGCTCCAGCCGATAAACAATTAATACTAATATCAGACTATTACAGATCTATTTTAGAGTAATATCACCAACTTCAACAAGTTTTTTTTGATATTATTAACCCAGAACCTTAATAGGTAGGTTCAGCCTAAGCGTACCTGCCTGGAGCAAGCTAGTCTTAGTTGCTGAGATCCCCCCCTACATAACGCTGATGGATATTATCTGTCTTCCAGATAATGTGAGAGTTTAATCAGGTGAAAAGCGTCATTGCATCGCTACAGGTCACTCTTTAAAGTGCATTTTTCTTCCATAGTCAGCCATTTTGTAATCGCTTTTTTATAGCTCAGTTAAACTATAAATATCACAAAAGAGTGTTTACTCGATTTCAGACTATTTACTCAAGATAAAGGCGTTTAGATCACTTATGAAATAAGCTCGCCAGGCACTTGATGCGACCACCCCAACTCCTTTGCCTTGGCCAACGCTTGCTCTGGTACATCAGTGGCTACAAACTGTTCATGCAGCACCTGCACACCCAGCATGTGGTTGAATACCGCATCCATGGTATTTCTTGTGGCATCAGTAGTGCTGGGGTCGTCATGTTGTTTGAACAGAGCCTCGACGCCTGCACGACTGAGCAGACCAGCTGTCTCAATAGCTTCTGGGTTGAGGTATTTATCTGCCAGGGCCTGCATTGCCTGCCACTTCTTTGGATCGGTATGGGCCGGCGGCGCCATGAATGCAAATTTCTCACGTTCGTAGAGTACCTTCGGCAACAGCCCCTTCATCGCTTCACGCAGCACCCACTTCTCCTTTTTACCCTTGATGCGCATGGTGGGCGGCAAGGTTGCAGCAAACTCGGCTAAATGGTGGTCGAGAAATGCGGGACGGGCCTCCATGGAGTTGGCCATATCAACCCGGTCGCCACCCCAAGTGAGGATCTGTCCTTCGAGCATGGTTTTGATCCAAACGTACTGAGCACGATCCAATGGATGACGCCCTGCAAGGCTATCTGCGTCGAGTGCCTCAGCGATAGCATCACCAGGTCGGTAATCCCTGAGTCTGTTTGCCATGTCGGAGTTAAGAATACCGGGCACAAATGCGGAACTCGATAACCAGGGCTGCAGACACGCAGGGGTGAAACCGATCTTGGCTGTCAGTGCAGGATCATCGACCTCGTTCTCTGCCAGCATAGCACCTTTGAATAGCGCGTTCTTCTCATGCAGCATTCGCTGCCACTCCTGCTGCTCTGCCTCAGGGAGATGATCGAGACCATGCAGAAAGAGATCATTACGAAAAGCGGGATAACCAGCGAAGAGTTCATCAGAACCTTCCCCAGTCACCACCACTTTATACTTGGCATCACGCACATGGCGGCTCATGAGGAACTTGGCCACTGCAAGGGTATTGTATATGGTTCGCTCGGTGTGCCAGAGGGTCTCTTCAAAGTTGTCGTAGAGATGATCAGCTGAGAGCCGAAGTACATCCTGATCAGCCCCTGTGGCCTCGGCCATTTCGGTGGCTATCGGGGTCTCGTCATATTGTGCACTGTCGAAGCCGATGGTAAAGGCCTTGACCGGGGACTGCTGAGCAGCTGATGCCAGTCCCAGTATGGAACAGGAGTCGATACCACCAGAGAGATAGCAGCCTACCGGCACGTCAGCCTCCAGGCGATGGTTAACCGCTTCCAGCAGTTTGGCTCGCACCCCTTCTATCGCATCCTCCTCGCTAATGTCTGCATGCACACCATCTTCGGGAAAAGGCATATCCCAGTAGCGTTGATCTGTGATTTCCAGTTTGTTGTTTCGGCGACGTATAGTTACAACATGACCAGGCTTGACCTGATGAATGCCATCGAAAGCGGTGGAGCCGGGAACAATAGTCTGCATCAGCTGATGATAGAGACCCTGAGGATCAAAACGACGTGGCACCTCTGGATGAGCAAACAGTACTTTAAGCTCGGAACCGAACACAAGGGTGCCGTCCACTTGGGTCCAATAGAGCGGTTTGATTCCGAAGCGATCGCGCACCAGATGCAGCGTATCCTCCTGCTTATCATAGAGCGCAAATGCAAACTCGCCACGCAGATGAGTCAGGGTTTCAGCCAAACCATGGCGAGGATAGAGATGGAGAATAATCTCTGAATCACTCTTGGTCAGGAAACGAGCGCCCCGAGCGGTCAGATCGGCGCGAATACGCTTATAGTCGTAGAGCTCACCATTTTTGGTCAGCATCAACCGTTGGTCGTTTGTTATGAAGGGTTGACGGCCCCTATTCTCATCCAGGTCGATGATAGAGAGACGGGCATGGCTGAAGCCGATGCCTTGCATCGCTTCCCAGCCGAAACCATCAGGCCCTCGATGGTATTGAATAGCCGCCATGGCGACCAGAGTTTCAGGAGAGACCGGCTTGTCCCGATCAGCGTGAAAGATACCTGCTATACCACACATATTGAATAAACCTGGGGATTAGCTGAATGTTTTGAGCATGGATGAGAGCAGAGCCATGCGAATAAAGACAGCGCCACGCGCCTGAGCGAAGTACCAGTTATGGGGAGTGTCATCCAGGCCACGGTCAAGCTCTGCACCCCGCGCCAGTGGATGCATAACGATAGCACCTGGCTTGAAGTTGGAGTCAGCACTCAGGGTATACTTAGTGCCGTGTGACTCATAGCTGTCACCAGTCCAGGCGATGGCATTGATATAGACCACGTCAAGCTCCGGAAGCACACTCTGCATGTCATCAGTGACACTGAGCTTAAGCCCGGCCGCCTCTAACTCCTGGCGCTGATCCGGGTCGAACATCTCGCTATCAATATCTCTCTCAGCGATGATCACCACCTCATCGATGTTCTGGGAAAACTGGGTCATATAGAGCAGTAGACTGCGCACCGTACGCATCAGACTAGGAACGCCGATGATGCCGATTCGTACTTTACAATCGGCCCCTTTGTCCATCAGCTCCGGCTTCCATTTGAGCATAGCGTATATGTCTGCCATAGCTTGGGTGGGATGTTCGTCCAGGCCGTTACCAGCATTGATGATAGGAATGCGAAGCGCCTCGAGCATTTCGTAGACCGCATCCTTATTGCTGTCACGCAGCACCACCATATCACCATAATTATTAAGCATCTCACCCACATCGTAGAGGGATTCACCTTTGGCAATCCCTGTGGATGCAGGATCGGTGATCGACATGATATCTCCCCCCAGCCGATGCCAGGCGCTCTCAAATGAGAGTCGGGTTCTGGTGCTTGGTTCGTAGAAGGCACTGATGAGAATTTTACCGGTGAGCGGTCGACTTATAATCGATGGCTGCGTCTCAAAGCGTGCCGCCAGACGGCAGAGTTGGATCAACTGCTCTCGGCTAAACTGACGTGACGAGATGACCGGACGGTGTGCCAGTTCCAATAAGGGTACCAGATCCTCTTCAACTGCCTGAATCAGGGCGTGTGGGCGTTCAAAGCCCTGCGTGTCGAGGGTATCCTCTTCAATACGCGCTTTGAGACGCGGGTCGAGGTTACTGTTCACCACAACCTCCCGCGCCGTAAATCGAAGAGCCAGAGTGCAATCAATATGAATGGAATCAGCGCTGCGATGAAAGTAGCGCCGCCTACCAGAAAAGTAAGAAAAGTGACGGATGCCGTCATACACCTGACTCCTGTCTTGTAGTGAGTTTTTCGGGATTTAGATTTTGCCAGTGAAAGTCGGCAGGCCTGCTCCAGGTTGCGATCAATACGACACACATGGAGACAGCGGCAGAAACCAGTGCAGCCACATAAAAACCGATCTGGAAATAGGCAGTGAGTCCGGCAGCAGTACCCAGCACCATAGCCAGGGTGGCACCGGTTGCATTGGCGCGGGACCAGAACAGACCGGTAGCAATCGGCCAGATGGTACTTGCGACGAAGGCTCCGGTGAAATGGAGTAGAGCCGCCAGTGTGGTGAGCCGTGGCAAGCAGACCAGCCAAGTAGCGATACCCAGACCAACTATCACCCAGCGGGCAGCTCGAGCCAGCATCTCAGGATCTGCATCGGGCTTGAAATGGCCCTTGTAGATATCGGTAAGGATCAGATCAGAGGTGGCTGCCAGCAGTGAATCGAGACTGGATGCAAGCGCTGCGAAGACGACGATAAAGACTAGAATGGCACCACCGGTGCCAAGCAGTTCTGCGGCCACCATAGGGCCGACCATATCGGCTGCGGGAATATTCAGATTCAGGGCTGGTGCACTCAAAGCGATAAAGCCAGCAACGATTGGTATCGGAGCCCAAAAAAGACCGGCAATCAGATAGGCCTTGAAACCGACCCCCTCACGAAAAGCAAAAGCGCGGCTCCACCAGACATTGGAGTGGAAGATTTCACCAACACCAAAGAGCAGATTGTTGAACAGGAACATGATCGCTGCTGGCATCAGCAGGTTGAGCAGCTCAGGGCGTTCCTTCTCAAGCGCTGTGTGCATCGTCTCAAAACCGATCTTATCGATAGCCAGCCAGGCCAGCACCACGATACCGATCAGGATGATTAATGTCTGCAGGAAGTCGGTGCCGATTACCGCCCGCAGTCCACCAAGCAGTGTATAGAGTACACAGATCAATACGATCACACTCATACCAAACTGGTAGTCGATGCCAGTGAGAGCGTGGATCAGCACCCCACCGGCCATACCCATTGAGATGAGCCAACCTAAGGCGTAAAAAAGAGAGATAGCGAGAAACACCCGCCAGGCAGTCTTGCCATAGCGCAGGCGGATAAAGTCACCGCTAGTGAAACCGCCAGGCATCAGCTGGCGAATACGACGCGCCAAGGGTGCAAAGAGTAGCAGGCCGATAGAACCCAGAGAGTAGCCGATCATGCCCCAAATGCCCATCTGCAGAGCCAATTGCGGTGCTGCCATAGTGGTATTGCTGGTGACCCAGGTAGCCATGGCAGTGGCAGTGCCCAGTGCCATCCCAACCTTTCGCCCGGCCAACATATAGCCTTCCAGGTCTTTGTTACCACGACCAAACCACCATCCAAGCGCCACCCAGAGCAGGCTGAAGACGGCCAGGATAAACCAGCCGGTAGAGGGAGAGAGGATGGCGGTGTTAACGCTATTCACAACGCTTTACGTGACGAGAAAAGTGTTTCAAGTTCGGCAATCGCTTCCTTTGTGTTCAGTACCCTGGCATAGCGATCTTTCATAGTGGTGATGGTCGCCTTCTGCAGCTCCGGGGTCACTGTGGCACATCCATCGGAGATCAACGTAACATGGAAGCCTAGATCACAAGCATCACGAATAGCGGTAGATACACACTCATTGGAGTAGACCCCGGTAACGAACAGACCGGTGATATGCATGTTGCGCAGGATGTACTCGATATTGGTTGAGTTGAAGACACCAGAAGCTGTCTTATTGATAATGATCTCGTCCCCCTGGGGAGCTACCTCCTCAAGAAACTCAGCCTCTTTAGAACCAGGGGCTGCATGCAGACCGAGCCTTTTGTGGCCTGCACTGCGATCACGTCCATCTGAGGTGTGAGACTGAATACGGGTGTGAATCACCTCCAGATCGAATCGACGGAAGGCCTCCTGCATTCTGTTTACGCTAGGTAATACGGTGTATTTAAGACGATCAAAGTAGTACTCCTGAGCCTCCAGCGGCACCCCTGAAGCCGAAGCATCAGCAAAAACCCCAAAGCCTGGAGCGGCGTCGAGATACTGCATGTCAATACAGAGCAAGGCAGTGTCAGCGTGACGCAGAGAACTTTTGATCGCCGGTGTTTCAGTGATCGCTTCCCGATAGGTATTGCGTAAGGGATCGAGATTGACAAACTCACCACCTGTCTCAATGGTTCCTGCCGATTTATCATTTTGAGTCATGGGTATTACTTCTTATCTTAGTTTTATCAGGATGCCAGTCGTGCTAAAGCGTTTAGTAAGGTGTTGGCACCGGCTTCAATATCTTTCCAGGCAGTCCACTCAGCCGGGGAGTGGCTTCTGCCCTCCTTGCTGGGAACGAAGACCATACCAGCAGGTGCCATGGAGGCCATGATCTGGGTATCATGCACCGCGCCACTGGGCATGCGATGACTCTCCAGGCCTAGTGCGTTGGCTGAGGACTCCACAGCAGTGATCACACTAGTGTGGCACTGGATGGGTTCGATGGTGCTAAGGATCTCAAATTCAAACATCAGGTCACGGCGGCGAGCGATGGCAGAAAGGGCCCGGCGGTAGGCATCGGCCAGGGCTTCAAGCACCTGCTGATCCGTGTCCCGGACTTCAAGTGAAAACTCGGCCACTCCAGGCACAACATTAGCAGCGCCAGGGAAGAGTTCGACCCGACCTATAGTGGTTCGGCTGCGTTGCGAACCATGCTCTTCCAGTACCCGGTCGACCTGATTGGCAAACTCGGCCAGCCCCTGGAAAGCGTCCTGACGCATCTCCATGGGGGTGGTACCTGCATGGTTGGCGGCACCGATCAGGCGCACGTTCCATTTAAAAAGTCCGGCGATGGCATCGACTGCGCCAATCTGCATGCCTTGACGATCGAGCACCGGCCCCTGTTCGATATGCAATTCCAGAAAGGCCTTAATGCTGCCGGGATCGCGCTGAGCAGAGAGTGCATCCATAGCGTTCAGCCCCTGCTGCTGCATAGCCTCGGTTAGGCGTACCCCGTTCAGATCCTCAGCTGCGAGGATCGCTTCCGGTGTCAACAGTCCGCATAGAGATTGGGAACCGAGCAGCCCCCCAAAGCGCCCCTCTTCGTCAGAAAAGGCTACCAGTTCAACTGGATTGCTGAGTGAAACCTTCTGTTCATGCAGAACTCGTAGAGCTTCAAGGCCGCAGATAACACCAAGTGCCCCGTCCAGATGACCAGCTCCGGGGACTGTGTCAATGTGCGAGCCGGTCATTACCACCGGTCGATCTTTGGTCCAGTTGAGACGCGCCCCCAGATTTGCGGCACCATCCTGATAGAGGTTCAAACCGGCGGATTCGATCTGGCTGGAGAGCCAACGTCTCGCTTCCATATCCCCATCACTGAAAGCCATGCGGTAAATACCGTGATCCTTTTCTCGTCCGATATTGGAAAGATCGTCGAGGTTCTTTTTTAAGCGCTCGAAGTTGACTCGTAACTCGCTCTCCACTGTTATCGCCCCTTATTTCCTTGCACAACTACAATTACTGTGGCAAGAAAGACCGCCAGGCCAATGCCAAAGAAACTGAAGGCACGAACCAGACTATGGTGAGCGACTGTGACTTTTCTTGGCTCACTGCTGCCTGACATCCCCTCTACCTGATAGATGTAGTCACCATTGGGCAAACCGGTCATAACTCGTGCGGTATCGGCACCTTGGTATATTACTTGGCGCTGATCATTATTATCGATCTGGAGCAGACGATAGGTCTCATTCTCTCCTCCCTGCCAACTTAGATTAAAGGTGCCACTGGTCGAAAACTCGGGTGAAATTTCCAACTCAACTGCAGAGGAATGGACAGCGTTCAGCATGAGTGTCAGTACAATCAAGATTCTAATGGACAGGGGGAATCGTAGTGCAGCTGTGGAGTTAACCGCATTACCAGAGGTCAAACTAGACTCTGCGCGGTGGCTTAAGCCATGTAATGAAGAGTTTGATGGTGAGCAGCGCATCGTCTTCCAGGCGACAAATATTCTGTGTATATTGTCGCTTTCATTTTTCAGGATAAAGGCTTTGATTAGGTTCTGCCTGGTAATCTTAAGGACGACAGATACGTAACTATTTAGCATCATAAAGAATTTTCATGCCTAATCAAAGGGCATGTTGATATCTTATTAACCCGGCGACTAAGTATTACCATGAATTCGCAAAGGTATTTAATTATCACACATTGAGATATGACACACACTGGTTAATATATCCCTTTGCATACCGCAGGATAGGGCCCTGCCCAACCCTATCAAGGTTAAAAACAGTACGAAGCTACCTCTATTTTCATTCAAAACCCCGACTAAATTACCCACTACTTGTTAACTTCCAATGCCTTTTAGTGAGGCAGGGCCACACCACTGTGCACAATGCTTGTATTCAGCATCACATTGAATCCTGAAAGATTTATTAAGTAATAGTGATTCGAACTAAGCATAATTTTTTTCGGTCGTGCCATTATACTTTGCTCAGAGAAACACTCTCAGCATACAAAGAGACACCAACATTCAAGCAGAGGCAATATTTAGTGGTGAGACCATGCAATACATAATCCCACCACTCTCTATATTGTATTGTTATCGCATTACTTAATGAAAAGCATCTCGCGATACTTCGGTAGCGGCCACTGTTCATCAGCGAGTTCGGCTTCAAGTGAATCAGCATACAAACGCACCTCATCCATAAGCGGGCGAATCGTTTTAGCACAAAACTGCATGTGTTCATCCGTTGACTCAAAGTCTTCGCGTGTGCAGACCTCACTCAACTCAGTAACTTTCGCAATCATGGCATTCGCGCTTTCAGCTATTTTCTTGGCTACCGATCGATCCAGCTCTATACCCATCGCACCTATAGTTGCATCCGTGTCGGCAAGCTCTGCCAGGTAACGCATTGCAGCTGGATAGATAATTGTCTTGGCCATCTCAACAACCAGCTTGGCCTCAACTGCAATCGACATGATGTAGATTTCTGTGTAGACCTCGTATCGACTCTGAAGCTCCACTGGAGACAGTACATTCGTGCGCTCAAACAGCGCTTTGACATCATCATCGCAGAGGTAGGGTAAAGCATCTGCTGTTGTAGGGAGATTCAAAAGCCCACGCTCTTCGACTGCAGCCTTGTGCCACTCAGCTGAGTAGCCATCACCACCAAATATGACCGCACTGTGTTCGTTTATTAACATCTTCAACACTGCAATTACAGCAGCAGGCTGCTCGGAACCTTTGGCAAGTTCTGCCTCCAGTTTCTCAGACATCCAGTTTAATGAATCCGCCAGGATGGTGTTCATTGCAATCAACGGCCCCGAGACAGATTGGTTCGAACCAACAGCGCGGAATTCAAATCGATTTCCTGTGAATGCAAAAGGCGAGGTGCGATTTCGATCTCCCGAGTCCTTTGCAAACGGGATGATCTGAGACAAACCGAGATCCATTATACCGCCGGCACCTATCCCATCGAGCTTACCCTCTTTGATCTGTTCAAAAATCTGTTCTATCTCTGAGCCAAGGTAGACAGAGAGGATAGCTGGAGGGGCCTCATTAGCACCCAGACGATGGTCATTACCGGCCGATGCGATAACAGCACGTAGCAGTGGCCCAAATTGATGAACACCACGGATGACCGCACCACAAAACAGAAGAAAGTTAAGATTCTCATGTGGGGTGTCACCAGGATCGAGCAAATTCCCCTGGGTAGCATTTCCGATCGACCAGTTAACATGCTTGCCAGAGCCATTGATACCTGCGAAAGGTTTTTCATGTAACAAACATACAAAGCCATGTTTCTTAGCAGTATTTTTAAGTACGGTCATTAACATCTGCTGATGATCCGCCGCCACATTGGCTGCTTCGAAATAGGGAGCGATTTCGAATTGACCAGGAGCGACCTCATTATGCCGGGTCTTGGCAGGAATACCGAGTCGGTAGAGTGACTCCTCGACATCCTCCATGTAGACCTGCACACGCTCTGGAATCGCGCCAAAATAGTGGTCATCAAACTCCTGCCCCTTAGGCGAAGGGGCACCGAAAAGTGTGCGGCCGGCTAACAGCAGATCAGGTCGAAGGTTTGCAAATTTTGCATCAACCAGGAAGTACTCCTGTTCTGCACCACAACTTGAATTGAGGGGTGCCACTTCACTCTCACCCATCAATTTAAGTAACTTGGTTCCAGCCTCATTAACGGCTGCATTGGAACGTAGCAGAGGTACTTTTTTGTCGAGCGCTTCACCGGTCCAGGAGACAAAAACAGAAGGAATACAGAGTGTAGCACCATTCTCTGTATCAAGAATAAATGCAGGACTGGTTGGATCCCAAAAGGTATAACCGCGCGCTGCATTGGTTTGACGGATACCACCATTTGGAAATGAGGAGCCATCAGGTTCACCCTTAGTCAGCAGACTGCCATTGAATTCTGTTATTGCTTTACCACTTGCGTCAGTGACAATGAAACTATCGTGCTTTTCTGCTGAAGCACCAGTAAGTGGATAAAACACATGAGCAAAGTAGTCAGCACCTTTAGATAGTGCCCAAGTCTTCATTGCAGCCGCCACATCATCAGCAACCTCAGGTGCAAGTGACTCACCTGTTTCCATAGTTTTCTTCATTGCCTTGAAAGCGGACTTCGATAAGGCGTCTTCCATCTTAATTAATGTAAAGACATCACTGGCCCAGATACTCTCCAAAGACTCAGGTTTTTTAACTGATATCGGTGCGCCTGTAGTGATTTCAAAAACTGCATGGGAACGTGCTGCACTTTGGCTCATATTATTTCCTCAATTATCGTTTATCTATCGGAAAACGGTGCGCCGCGTCCGTAAGATTGGTGTTATGAATAATTAAACGCGAGCGATTATAAGACAGCTCGGAGCGAGGCATTAAATTACGGGCGCTCATGATTAATCTCACGTTGATAATTAAACAGAGCAGTTTTTATGCCACAAAATAGATAATATCTATTGATGCACTGGGGGTGTGGTTGAATGGGTGGTATGTGGGCTATTTACCCCTGTTTGCCAGACCTTACCAACGAAACAGATCACAATAGCTGTCAGATTATTCTGGCACTTTCTCAAGACACGCACTATCAAGGTGCATCTGCGCACGAAATCCGTGCATGCACTACCGGATTAGGAAGCACTAAACCAGGGGATACACATCTATTTAATCACTCAAGCTTTAGTGTAGCGTAGTGCCCTGCCCATCCATATTGGTTCTGCAGTAAGACAATGACTCTGTTTATGGCAGTACTAACAATATCAAACAAATAACTTTTTCAGCCATTCAGTAACAGTGTTAATCTGTTGTATCTTTTGGTGAGGTATTACGTCTTGATTCAATAGTTGCTTTTGCGCAACTATTTAGAAGTAAATAAAATATTTATTGACAGAGATAAATCCATATCGTAGAGTCCCGCTCCATCTTTTCAACATTCAATTTTCAGGAGGCAATGAATGAATGTATTTCAACTACTCATGAGCCTCGTGTCCATTACCTTCCGGTAACTTCATCCGGTCACTTGGACCGGGCTCCTACATAGCACTGAATATTTTACGCTGACATCTACTGGCGGCTATGGATTATTGCGTCCTATGCAATTCCATCATCACGCCATAGTGTAGGAATTAACAATGAAGAGATCAAAACAGTGGCTTACTGAAGCCAACAAACTATGCAGCAAACTTGACTCTGAAGATGGCATTGATCCGCGTATTCTTGCCAGAAATTATGAATCAAAAACAAGGTTTCATAAAGCAGAGCAACTGAGCAAAGAGGCAGGACGCATTTTATCAATCATACTCTCTGGAGAGCTGTCTGACCCAATCTATCAGGATCTTCAGGTGATAGATGTAAGCAGAAACAATGATGGACAGTTCCTTGTAGTCAAGGTCACTCATTTAGATGCCTACTCAGAGCTGGTGAGAATTCTTGCTTTGACTAAGTTGAATGCTATCAAGGGATATCTTCGTTCTGTAATTGCTCAATCAGTTAAACGAAAACGTGTGCCCGCACTTAAATTCCAGGTAGTTGCGGTAACAGACGAGGTTAACGACCATGCCTATTAAACGAACAATCAGTAAAGGTAGAGTTCCAGTAAAGATCTATACAGACGAAGTGGAAGCTGAAGCCATGCAACAGCTATACAACATTGCACAGCTGCCCTTTGTACATAACCATGTTGCTGCTATGCCTGATGTCCACTATGGAAAAGGGGCCACTGTTGGCTCAGTAATACCGACAAAGGGGGCAATTATTCCTGCGGCGGTTGGTGTAGATATTGGCTGTGGCATGAATGCTATACGACTATCCATTAAGGCCAAGGATCTACCTGACAATCTGAGAGCCATAAGATTGGGGATTGAAGAATCAATTCCAGTTGGTTTTAACATGCATAAATCTGACCGTGCACGTCAGTCGACTATCCGCGCCCTTTCCGGGGGGCTGGACAGGATCATTAATAAGCATAAAAAGATCTATTCCTTACAGAAGAGACCTTATCAAACCTGGGTTAGACAAATTGGCACTTTGGGTGGCGGTAATCACTTTATCGAATTGTGTATAGATGAGAACGATGATATCTGGGTAATGCTTCACTCAGGCAGTCGAGGCGTAGGTAATGCAATTGGACAATATTTCATCAATCTTGCTAAAAAAGATATGGGGCAACACATCGTTAATCTTCCTGACAAAGATTTAGCCTATTTCCAGGAGGGTGCGAAACATTTTGATGACTATATCGAGGCGGTTGAGTGGGCTCAAGACTATGCCACTGCCAATCGTCGTGAAATGATGCATTTCATTCTCGAGACGCTACGTAAAAAACTACCAAAATTCGGTATTACTAAAGAGGCGATAAACTGCCATCACAACTATATCTCCCAGGAGAAACATTTTGGTGAAAATGTTTTTGTTACCCGTAAGGGGGCGATCAGTGCCGGTATAGATGAATTAGGCATCATACCAGGCAGCATGGGTGCCAAGTCGTTTATAGTCCGAGGCAAGGGCAATCCTCAGTCATTTTGCTCCTGCTCACATGGTGCAGGAAGAAAAATGAGTCGTAGTGCAGCCAAACGAAAGTTTATTGAGCAGGACGTAGTCAACCAAACTGAAGGGGTTGAATGCCGCAAAGACAAGGGAATCATAGATGAAATCCCTAATGCTTATAAAAACATCGAAACTGTTATGCAAAATCAGAACGATCTGGTTGATGTAGTACATACACTGAAACAGATTATCTGTATTAAAGGTTAGCAATAGATTCAAACCACAGGAGAACAATTATGTTTATGAGAAAAGTTAAAGAAGACAAAAATATAGAGCAATACGAACAGATTTAAAGAAAGGATTTTGTGATGAAGAAAGAGATACTAGATGAAGTTATTGCCTGCCTGTCAGAAGAACGCACACTGTTTCACTACTTCAAGGGTCAGTATGCTTTTTTTCTGCTTTTCTGCGCCACTAAAGAACAGTGCAGCGTCAATGCAATCAAGCAGTCACAATTTCAGCATCTGTTAAACCAACCAGATATCAAATCGCTGCTGTCACACCATGGACATGGCAAACTGATACCAGAACTATTTGAGCACACCTGGAAAGAGACCAGTCAACCCTTTGTATTGACAGTCGACCGATGGGGCAACAGCAATCGATGGGACTACCAAACAACTCGTAAAGGCTGCAACCTGGTACTTCAGTTAAATTTTTCAGAAAAGCACAATCGAGCCTACCATCGTCTTGTTAAACCAGATGATGACTATATCTTTAACTACAATGGCCATCCGGTTATGGATAGAAACAAGCGCACTCTATACCGTGACACTCTGGCCTGGGCAAGAATTGACTTTGATTTAGACAGTAACGAAGCCTTGATAGAAGAGATACAGAGTGACTGGGTGCGGTCGGTATTGCACTGCTTAAAGGGTATCAAAATCGGATCTACACCCTGGCATTTAGAGTGGTGTAATTGTAAACAGGAAGCCTTTATTACCTATGCTGAGAAGGTTCTAGCACCATTTTACAACATCTGGTCTGAAGCTATGCTGACAGCTGCAATACGCTTCATCTATACAGAGTTGGGGATCAGAAAAATCTACTACCATACCCATGAAACTGGACAGAGAATAAAGAGGGTCTTTGGTGGATCTCCACCTCGTTCGATCTACTCCGATCTGCCGAGGAAGTTCTGCTTTCAAATCACAAACGAAGACCCTGAGTTCATCAAGACAGATCGAGATTTTAAACGAAAAAAACGCAACCTAAAACAGGTTGAGTGGTACAAACTTGCCCTATAAGGATGCTTACCATGCCAAAACGAGACAGACCGATACGTAATCATGCTGCTCTATCACCATTACTCCGAAAGGGAGGTGTACACACAAAATCTAATAGTTGTAAACGTGTTAAGGAAAAACATATTACAGATATTGGCATTGATGAATGGTGGGATGAAAAAGACGATACCAACAGCAATCAGAGACAAGAGTCCGGGGAGCAAGTGCTCCCCTTTTTTTGTTTAAAATCTAAATCTGTAATACTAAACAAATACCTTAATAGATAAACTAAGGATTAATAATACTCAGAGGCGCTCTTTTTTAACCACCTTAGATACTTTCCATGGATTCCAGCGATCTGCATAGGAAGATCTATGAATAAACTCCATAATATATGCGTAGGTCCTGACAATCCTCAAATATAGGCCGGTATAGAGTGGCATCAGTGGTAGATAGATAAATAGCAACAGATCCTTCCTGCGAAGTGTCTTTCTTAGCAATATCACTGCGACTAAAAATTCTGCCAGATTCGCCAAAGTGTAGAGTAAATAATTAACTATTATGATATTTTGCAGCAATGCTCCATGAAAAAATATTACCTGAGCAAGATAGAACCACCATTTAAAATTTAGAAATAAATTATAAAATAGGTTTTCACTGGTTGTAATAAAATTACCTAAAATGAAATTCGAAGTTGGAAGTAATACATCGAAATGTTTTCTGGCTCGAAAACGCACCATGGATCTATCCCAACGAAACCTTTGTTTCGCTAACTTACGGAAACTCGTAGGAACATTTGTGTAGCAGACAGCATGGGGTTCGTGAACTACTTTCAGGCCGAGTTTACGTATTTTCATGGTGATATCACCATCTAATCCAGGACCCACATCCCAGCCGCCAAGTCTATCCAGAACATCCCTGCGAAATGCACCATAAGCACCTGCAACTATTCGTAAGATACCCAGCATGGAAGAGACAGTTCTACCTGTAGATATTCCTTTGAAGTACTCAATGGCTTGAGTACGAGTAGCCATTGTATCGTCGAGATTAGCTACACGTATATCACCACCTACAGCTGCAATCTTTGAATCCTGATAGAACGGTAGTAAAATCGTTTCTACCGAATCGTATCGAAGCTCGGAGTCAGCATCCAGATGGATTACGTATTTACCTGTTGAATAATAGAGTGCGGTGTTCGCTGCTGATGCTTTTCCTCCTCGCACTTCGTTACGGATATATTGATCAATTTCTCCAGCCTTAAGCAGTCTTCTGCAGATCACTTCTGTATCGTCATCAGAACCATCATCTACTATTACTATCTCAAGTTTTTTGTAGGTCTGTCGGCTTAAAGAGTCAGCCAAACTAGGTATGTGTTTTCCTTCGTTCTTTCCTGGCACTATCACTGAGACCAGAGGCTTTTCGTGGAAAAGCAGTCTTCTTGCTTCAGCCCTTCTTTGTTTATTACGTTTTCGTCTTGGTAAATATAGAGTCAGAATGAGGACATCAAACAGTACATAACGCGTAAGGTCAAATAAGAAAAAAGGCCAGAAATAGGCAATCAATTGTCCTGTAGACAAACCAGTTATAAAAGAATAGGTATCATTCAGCATGGTTTTCGTTTAGGAAACCTTCAAGATATGCTGTCAGGTCTAGAGAAGCATCGATACTTACAATATTTGAAATAATTTCAGGACTTGCTCCCAAACTAGCATTGAGTAACTCAGCCACACCCTCTGTTAATCTCTGTTCAACGATTTGAGCATCCTCTGGAGAGGTTTCAGTTAACAGCATAAGAAACAGTGATTCATTTCGGCTACTGATAAGGTCAGAATTACGCAACATCGCATAGAATAGATTGGCAAGCTCCTCAAAAACCTCGCTGGTACGTTCACCCAGTTTCAGATAGATCTCTTCAAGCCCTTTGATATCGAATAGCAGCAAGCTCGAATTGGAAAGCTTGTAGCGACTAATTCGAGCTTTCTCAACTGAGATAAATCGCTCGAACAGATCCAGCGGAAGCAACTGTAACTTTCGTTCAAGAATAGAGGCAAACAGAGAGTCAATTCCAAACAGGGCTGCATTTTCGCCCAACATGCTTAGTTTGTAGGCTTCTATATTGCGATGGATCTGGTTTTCAGGAGGTGCAGTCCGTTGACAATCATAGCAAGTGGTTGCAATTTCAGGCTCCTGGAACCTGTGATCACAACTTCTGCAATGATACATCACTGAGGGCTTATCATAATCGACACCAATATGCCTCAAGGTGCGGTCACATTTTGGACAGACCAACTTTTCCTGCTGTTTAAAATCTGATAATTCTGATGTATAGCCACAGCGAAAATGGTGCACCAAATCATCCGATTCAAGCTCTTCAGATTGGCACTGAGGACAGGTCTCTTTAAAGTTTAAAAAAGCACAGCCACAACTTGCACAATGATGCGTTCGCGTAATAAATCGAGTCTGAACAAGATGCTGTGAATTCAAAAACTCAAGAGTCTGCCACATACTCTGGTCATTTGCGCCGAAGAGACTTTCTATTCCTGGATACGAGTATCCGCCTCGGCTATGAATCGAAGGGGTTGGTTCGATCTCCCTATCTCTTGAATAGAGATAGCGAACAACTCGTAAAGCCAGATTAGTATCCGCCTTTAATTTCTGATCTTGTAAACTGTTAATACGTCGGTTAACCGATTCAATTTCATCCAGATGCGTTGATGGCAACTCACTGTTCATCTGTTGAGGGGTAATAACCAAATCAGCAAGGTCTCGTAGTGATTTTGGCAGGTCACCCCTGGCACTGATCAGTACCATCGGTTTGAGATAAACTGCTGGGATCAACTTATGCCTTACCATACCAATGATTTTAATGGCCTGATCTATATTTGCCGTATCGACAAGAAAATAATCTGCATCATAGCCAGCTTCTAAACCCCGCCAACTTGACTCATCAACAATAGTCAAATGAGGTAACTGCAGTGGATTATCATCACCCGAAATCAGGAGCCCTCTACTCATCGTTCGCCCTCTACCGTTACAGCCATTCTGTCAAACTCGCTCCACTGCTCTGCTGTCTCACTGTTGATAGGTAGAACCTTTAGGCTTAGTGAGCTCTCTTCAGGAGTGTAGATATCATATTCCCTCTCAGGGAACGGGAATGCTGATGCTCTCAGACTCGTAACTTTTCCTTGAGTGACCACGTTATTCGGCAATCTGACAGTTACTGTTTGACCTGACATACTGGGTAAACTTTCATCATTTTTTGAGAAGGCTTCAATCCATACTTCCGGCTTGTCCGGCACTAAGGTCAGGATAGTATCCTTCCGATTGATTACTTCATACAGGTGCTGATTGAGCGCCACGACCTTGCCATCAACCGGTGCCAAAATTCTTTCCAATCCGCAGTCATCCCTCTCATCTTTAACATTCGATTGCTGGCCAAGTTCAACTTGCTGTAGCAGAATCTCTTCCACAAGAATCTGGATATCCATTTCCAACTCATCGAGATCTCGCTGTATTGTCTTAGCTTCATTTATCTGTCGACGCTCAAGCTCCAATACTCGACCAAGTCGACGCTCATCCAGCAAACCCTGTTTTCTGTTCTCCATGTGACCTTTTCTGTTGTTCAAAACCTTCAAACGTTTTTGATCCAATGCGATGGACTGCTTTAATTTACGCAAAGATTTGTCAGACTTTACACTGCATTTTTCGTTGGTTTCCAGAATGACAATCTGATCTCCGGCCTTAACATGCTCACCAGCTTCGACTTCCAACACCTTGATGCGCCCACCTTGTAAAGCACTGATTTTAACCCTTTCGACACTTACCTGACCTTGCAATTCGAATGCAGTAAAGCGGTAAAACACGAAATAGATTAGATAGGTGGCTAGCAAAGCAAGAAACAGGAGGTAGATCACATGGGTCAATTTAGACCATATGGACTTAGGTGCCTTACCTTCCGGTCCTACAACGACAAAGCTTTTTTTATTTCTGATTCTCATCTACTGCCCATCGCTGAGTTCTAAATAACTGACAAGATCGTGTAGGGCAAAATGCTCCACGCCAAATTGTGACGAGAGCTGCTCAATTACAGACTCAAGTTCAACTTCATTCATAAAATCTTTTGGCCGCAAAGCAACAACAACTTTTTCTAAAGAAAGGTTGGGAATCACCTCTGCTAGTCTCCGCTTTAAGATATCAACCCGACTTATTTCATATGCCATCAGATAGATACGGTCGACATTTTGATCAAGATACCGATAATCTTGTGGATCCCAATGTAATGGCACAGATACTGAGAGTTGGCCACGCTCATCCAAGTGATTTGAAATCGATCTAATCAATTGTTGGTAGCTGTCTAAATAGGAACGACGCTTCTGTTTAAAATCCCCGAGCGTATGAGGCTCCACATCAATGTGTAGTTGCCCAGTACGTTCAATCAATCTTTCCAATCTGACCAATAGTGCTTTATTCTTCGATGTCGTAAGCCAGCCATTGTCTCCTACCAGCATCTGAACCTTAATCCCCTTCTGCTCAGATGATCTCAGAAATCCTGATAATTTCTTATCCTGGACCCGGTCACTACCACTTAGAATAACCTCAGAAACACCTTTGGCACGTATAAATTCCTGAATCAAGCTATTCGGAAAGCGGTTAAAACTACCAGACCAAATATAGACTGACCGCCCTCCTTGTCTAGCCCGGTATTTACTAGTTTGTAGTGATGTAAGAGTTACCAACTCAGGACTATAAGAGATACCAGCCCGAACGAATACCCTATGTACTCTTCTATACATCTCTTCAACAGAACGCATGAGTTCAACGGCACTCTCAATCAGAGTTGTCATGCGTGTCACGGCATGCTTAAACTCTCCAGACCCGGGCAACCATTGATGCCTTCCGAGAGTGCGCCTTAGCTGCTCATAGGCAGCGAGATATCGATAGTTCTGTTTAACAACGCGCTCTCGCTGCTCCAATAATTCACCATATGCAAGTTCACTTCGCCTGAGTCTTTTTCGTCGTCCATCCTCGATCTCCTGCTGAATATCCATTTTTCGCAGGTCCACTATAGAATCTGAATAACGTCCGCCAGCAAGTGGCATTGAAAAGGCTGCACCAACTGTTGGCCCATTGTCCCGACTATCCTCATGTACGTTATATCGCAGATAGAAACGAAGACGCTTATCATCATTGGATATACTCTGCGCATCTAAAATAGAGTGCTTTAGATTCAACAGCCGTTCCCGCTCAGGATCATTCTGGATTCTCTGCCGTATTTCAGCCATATCCAGATCTAATAAAGGAGGCATAGCAGGCTCTATTTCATCAATTTGCTGCTCCAATCCGACCTGTAACATGCGATAGTGCTCAAGTATCGATTTCAACTCCCTTTGGCTATCGAGAAGATCATCTAAATATATCCCCCCCATCAAGTAGCTATCTTTTTGCAACTCATAGATTTTGGTTAAAAAAGAGTCCTTGAGGGTTAGCAATGGTTGCCACACAGGGGCAAAACTATCCCGTGTTGCATCATACCGACAGGTTTCAAGGGATTTCCGCAACTCTAACTTAGATTGTAATACCTCTGACTCTGCTCTCGCTTCAGCCAAATTGGCGCGGTGTTTTTGCTCTCTATAGCCATCTTCAAGCACGCGCCATGTCAAACCGACATAGGCCCGCTGGCTATCTTCTGATTCAAAATCGGAGTCCCATTCATCAGTCACCCCGGCATCGAAATAGAGACCAAGATCCTTTCTTGCCAGATCTGCCTCTGCCAATAGTGCCTGCTCACGGTAGTTAATCGACTGAGACCTTTCACAATCTGTTTTTAAGAGATTTCGAGTTGATTGAGTAGATGGCTGACGAGATATCATCTGGTCAAGTTGGTCAGCTTGCTGTGTTAGCCACTGCCAATATTCACCCTCTTCCAAGCTTGGCTTAGAAAGACTATCAGCAGGGCGTTGAGTTTTTTGCGCTTTTAGACCAACAGGATTGACTATATCCGCGAAGGCGGACAGTACAACACAAAAAGGAATCAGGAACGAAAGAAGTAAACGACTATAATATTTCACGTAAATATTTGATAAATAGATTTTTTATAGATTATGGAGTGATAACTACAGGAGTCAAGTGAACAATTGAAAATAATTGGTAACAATGTGTGAATTTAGAATTAATTATGTTACTACGCATAAGTAATTAATCTTATTCGCTATCAACATAGCCAATTTCTGTACAGTGGATCTGAGAATAAACACCTCACGGGTTTATTCGCTAAAAACCATCACTCATCAAGTAAGTCCCCTTCTGGTGATACGACAGGTAGCCCAAAGATACGCCACAGTTGCATTCCACCACGATAGTAAAGAAGTTTCTCATGAGGATAGCCAATACTGAGTAGACCTTTAATTGCTGTAGGTGACTGCCCACACCATGGACCGTTACACCAGAGCACAAGTAGTTTTGCTTGACTGAAATCCCACCCCTCATTGACTATCTTTCCACCTAACCTGATTAGTGATTCCTCGAGCGTTATTTCATCAGCACCTTGATCAGGGCTTAGCTGTGAGAAAGGAATATTGATAGATCCGGGTATAGTGCCACGCTCATGCCAATCTGCTGTTCTGGCATCAACCAATAGACCGCGACCCTGGATCAGCTCATTTTGCATAAATTCAATAAGCTCCACCTCCCCAATCGTTTTCACCTCTTTCGTGACCTGCATCGGCTGCGCACAGAAAGGAGGACAGGGACGGGAAGTGCGCGCAAAATCGAATTCCAGCATTGCGTCAGTATCCTGATTTCGGCGAATAGTGATTGCCTTTTCACCATGTTGAATCTGAAATTCTTCTATCTCCGGGGTAATATTCACTTCCAATGATTGCACACCATAACTGAAGAAGAATAACCCAAAGAGTATTATTCTAAAATGCATGGCCGGGAATCGTATTATCATTTTAAGAACCTTCATGGTTGATTGTTGCAAGTGGCATTGAGAAAGTTTTATCTGTTTTTACGGACTCATGAGCCTCTAAATAATAATCCAAAAAGGAGACCGGCCTTGTGGGCAGCAACACTGAATTACTGGCCTCAGATCTTTACGCTTTTTTTCACCGATCTCCTGCTTACTCCCAATCTCATTGTGATTGGCTGGATTGAGGCAATTTGAAAAACTAACGCCTAGGATACCCCCTTTCCAGCCTTTCATCCGTGGAAAAAGCTGGTTAATAATACCTAATCTCAGGCTTTTCTATATACTCCAGCCACTGCCTATCCAAGTTTCCACATAATATCTTAGCCGACAGACACTCTAACCCATCGCTACCAGGATCTATCAATTTAAACTTTTGAAGTTTTTTGATTCCATCATCAATGTCAAAATCGATCACACAATCAAACTTTTCAGTTAACCATTGCTCACAAGCTGTGTCGAGTTCCATCTTATCTTTTATATTAAAAAGGTTGATTAATCCATATGCAAGAATGGTCTCTTTAATCTCTTCCTGACGAGCCTGGTCAACAATATAGGTTACTGCGCCCATATTGTTATCCAAGTTATTAAAGTAGAGATTTTGTGCTAATGAAGCCATGTAACGGGTTCTCTGCACAAACACCTTATTGATCTGACGCCATAACAGTGCTGCGAATCCACCCACTGCCATAACAATGGTCCACGGTGAGACTGCTGCAGTTAGTTTACTTATGGTTGCCGCTAATCCACCTGCTGTACCTCCCCCACCAGTTACAGCAAGCTTTAATTTATCGACTAATTTCATCCTGATCTTACAATCGGGAAACAGCATCTCAAGATCAGGCCTTAAAATATCTTTGAATAGTTTTATATGGATACCTGCTTTTTCTTGATGATCACGAAAGTAGAGCAATAAGCATATACGTTGATACTTAATAAAATTGACTGTACGCTTTTTCAAATAGCAGGTTTTCCAGTCACGAACTTCCACCGATCGTTGACTCTTTGCCCGATAGAAGAGACTGACGTGATCAAATTTATCAAAATCAATTTTCACATCCAGTCCATATGGCGATGATTGTTCTAATGCGAACTCGATTTGTTCGCGATTAAGCTCTGAATAATTCGCTTCAATTAACAGCTCTTTGATTCGCTCTACAGAATCTGCAGGTTCACAATCAACAGAAGCATCAGATATAAGCTCTCGATCAGGATTAAAGGGTTGATAACCGCGCTTCAGATGGACTAATTTTTCTGAAAACTGAAGAGTAATGATTCGCCTGAGTTTATGAATTACCTGAATTTGGTCAACAGATAACCCAGAACTTGCCAACGCAGAGATTATCTCAGAAGTCGAAACAGGGATAAAATGATCAAATTGAGCAATCAGTTTGTGTTCTGCCATTATGTCAGCAACCTTTCATCAGTGTTTAGTTGTAGTCACAAACCTATATAACAGGATTCAAATGATCAACATATGCAAACAATAACTCATAGTGAGGATATTCAGTTTCTAATACATTCACTTGCATTAAGCCATTTTCAGACTCTTAATTTTTCCGAAGACTCAATCACTGCCTGAGCCAGAGTTTCAAGTGCTTTCATCGGTACCCCCTGCTTATGCCTAACCATAACCACTGAAACCATAGCCAGGCGTGGTGATATATGTTCAACCATAAGGTCTTCAGCATATCGACTTTGATAAACCACCCATGCTGGCATCAGCGTATAGCCTAATCCTACAGCGACACATCCCAATATCCCATCCAGAGTTCCTAGCTCCATGATTTCACTGACTTGCTGACCGTTCTCCCTCCTCCAGGACAATGCACGCTCGCGATAAGCGCAGCCTTCGCGAAACAGTATCAATTGCGATTGATAATGGCCATGTTTTGCACGTACCATTACCAACTCCTCTCTGCCGATGTCGCACACTAATAAATCACTATGATTCACTGTGCCGGCAACAAAAGCGCAATCCAGTTTGTGATTCAGTACCCGCTCAACTAATAGTGAAGAGGTATTAGTCTCGACGCGTAGCTCTACACCTTTGTGATCCTGCTGGAGTCTCATTAATGCTGGAGCCAGCCGCAACGAGGCAAAAGTTTCCATAGCACCGATACGTAATTCACCAGATTGTTCACCAACCTGCCTTACCGCAGCACTGGCTTGATTTTCCATCTGTAAAATCTGCAGCGCGTAGTCATACAGCACACGGCCTGCTGGCGCCAATATCAACCCTCGTCCCTTACGATAGAATAGTTCTGATTCCAACTCCTCTTCTAATCTCTTGATCCTGGTAGTGACATTGGATTGGACTGTATTCAACTTACGGGAGGCCGATAAAATCCCTCCCTCATCGACAACCGCCCTAAAGGTGTGTAGTGATATCAGCTCCAAAACGTTCTCCTTTATCGAACGATTCCATCTATAATATTCACTTTATTTGATACATCGAAGTATGTAAGTTCTCTACTACGAATACAAGGGAGAATTAATGAACGAAGAACATTCACGCTTAAAGGTCCTTGGAGCTGGTATTCTTAGCCTGATTTTGACCTTGGGTATTGCTAGATTTTCGTACACTCCTCTACTGCCGATCATGCAGCAGCAGGCTGGTCTTGGTGTATCAGAAGCAGGCTGGCTTGCTTCCATCAACTATATTGGCTACCTGTGTGGCGCTATCATCGCTTCGCTGACCAGCGACCTGATTCTCAAAGATCGCCTTTATCGACTGGGACTCATCGTCGCGCTCGTCACCACAGTCGGCATGGGCTTAACGGAGAACTTCTGGATCTGGTCCCTGTTACGATTCTTTGCCGGACTAAGCAGCGCTGCAGGTCTCTTATTAGGTTCTGGATTAATCCTCAACTGGTTGATTCGACATGACCACCGTAGTGAACTGGGCATTCACTTCAGTGGCATAGGCGCAGGAATCGCCCTCTGTGCAGCAGTGGTGGAATTAATGAGATCCCACCTGGATTGGAGTCAACAGTGGCTATTACTCACCCTGCTGGGGCTTTTTCTACTTGTTCCAGCATGGCGCTGGTTACCCCCTCCAGATACAGGAACGTTGACACGAAGTGGGCAAACTATGACTGATAACCCGCCAACGACACTGTTTCTGCGTCTGTTTATGGCAGCCTATTTTTGCGCTGGAGTTGGTTATGTTGTAAGTGCCACTTTTATCGTAGCAATTGTAGATCAACTACCCGGTCTACAAGGAAAAGGTGCCTGGACATTTTTACTACTTGGTGTAGCAGCCACTCCTGCCTGTATAATCTGGGATCTTATAGCGCGTAAAACCGGCTACCTGAACGCATTAATCATCGCATTCATCATTCAGATTATTGGTATCCTGCTACCCGTAGTTAAGACGGACCTGGCTTTCTCCCTAGTCGGGGCCATATTATTTGGTGGCACTTTTATTGGGATAGTCAGTCTCGTTCTAACCATGGCTGGACGTTATTTTCCTACCCGGCCCGCAAAAATGATGGGCAAGATGACCATCTCTTATGGCATGGCTCAGATTTTGGCACCTGCGATCACTGGAGCGATAGCAGCCTATAGTGGTGACTATCAAAGCGGACTCTATTTAGCCGCAATTATGATGGTGATTGGCACAATGATTTTATGGCGGCTGAAAGGACAGGAAATCACTTGAAGCCATAGACTATTAACCCGATTCGCAGTATCTACTATCCTCCCCCTGGCGACTCAGGATATTAATTCCTAATCCCTGATACTCAGCATAACACCACTCCCATCTGAACCTTAGAAGTTATGAGGGTTAAAATAATTACAGCTGTCTAAAATAATCTACTATTCCCTGATATCTTTTAATTACTTTTGAATTACAATAATAGCTGTACATAATACATTTTTCGTGGTCTCTTGCGATCCACGAGGTGCGCGTAACTAGAAAACAGATAATCAGCTGTGGCGTAATGGACTATGAAGCGTAATGACTATAATTTTTTAGATAACAATATTAGACCGGTGAGTAGCCTCACACTGTCTTCCTCTGCCCCTGCTGCACTTATTACATTTTCGATCATTTTGGCCAACTGACCTAATTTAACTCTCAGACTTGTTCCAACAGGCTTTTTGAGCACCAAGGTAATATGCTTAGCAAATCCTTTATTATTTTCACGTTGTTAATTCTGCTTGGTTTCGACACCTATGCGCAGGATGATGGAAAACTCGATCATTTCCTATCGCTCAGCCTAGAAGAGTTAATGGATCTTGAAATCACAATTTCCACAGACACGAAACAGACCGTTGCCAAAGCACCAGCAGCTGTAACAGTAATCACTGAAGAGGACATTAAAGCAACAGGTTCAACAAATCTCACTGAAATCCTTGAAAGTGTTCCAGGAATTCATGTCAGGGCCAATCATTTTGGTTTTCGTCCACTCATACAATTTCGAGGTGCAACAGCTAATCAAACACTGTTAATGATTAACGGTGTCTCTATGCGTGATCTTTTATGGGGTTTTGGTTTCTTTTGGAAAGGAATGCCTACCAGCAGCATTCAACGCATTGAGATCATACGAGGACCTGGGTCTGCACTTTTTGGCGCAGACGCTTCTGCTGGAGTTGTCAATGTAATCACAAAAGCTGCAGGTAAGATCAAGGAAACAAAGGTAGGTATCCGCAACGGCAGTTTCGATACCAATACAGGCTGGATACAATACGGTGACAAATGGAGTGGTTTTGATATCGGCTTGACCATGGACTTTCATGATACTGATGGACACAGTCCATGGATAGAGACTGATGCTCAAACCATTGCTGACAACAATGATGATACAAATGCCTCACTTGCCCCTGACAATGCGGAATATGGCTGGCGGAGTGAAGAGATCAGATTATCAGTAGCGAATTCCGAATGGCGTTTGAACCTGGATTACGCTCATCATAGTGATATAGAAACAGGCTTGACTGGTCGTGGTGTTCTTGATCCAGTGACCGAAGCATATGACAAACGGTTCAATGCTGATCTTTTCTACAATAATGATAGTTTCTCCCCGAACTGGAATATTGAAGCAGAATTACGATACCAGAATTACAGATACTCTTCAGGTGATGGTTTTCAAGAGCGTCCCCCTGGCGCACTCTCTGATGCAAATACAACCGGCATTCTTAATCAAATGCGTTCTGCAGAACGAAGGGTTTCCTTTGAGACAAGCGGTCTATACGAGGGTTTTAAAGAGCATTCGATTCGCATAGGAACAGGATATAATTGGCAGGATTTATACGAGGTTAGGCAGACCATAAATAGTGGTACAGGACCTGATGGCAATCCAATTCAAATTGGAAGTCAATTAGTTGATGTTAGCGACACACCTTATGCTTTTGCTCCTGAGAAAAAAAGAAAAATTAAATATTTGTTTTTACAGGATATCTGGCAACTAGCGCATGATTGGGAACTGACTACAGGTGCTCGGTACGATCACTATTCTGACTTCGGCGGTACATTTAATCCACGCTTGGCACTGGTGTGGGCATCCACATCCAAACTGACCTCAAAGCTGTTTTATGGTCGAGCCTTTCGACCACCCTCTTTCCAGGAACTGTATACGATAACATCCAATGCCCTCCCGAATGCTGAGCTTAAACCTGAGCGCTCTGAAACCATGGAGTTAGCTTTTGCATATGTATTTAATCCGAATCTGAACATTGGGATCAATTTCTTTCAATATCAACAAACTGATTTTATAGATGATGTTATTTCTCCTGGTGAAACGATTGGACAGTTCACCAATATTGGCAAACACACAATTCAAGGCATTGAGCTTGAGATGAAATGGCAGCTGGCTGATAACTTGAGAGTATCAGGCAACTATACCATTCGCGATGAAGATGAGAGTAAATTCCGTGCAGTAGACGAGCCAAAGCAAGATGCTTACCTCAGAGCAGACTGGCATTTCATCAGCAGCTGGAATTGGAATATGCAAATGAACTGGATTGGTGAACGAACACGAAGAGATGGTGACGCTCGATCAACACTCGAAGACTACCTGATTACTGATACAACACTGAGATTTACAGCAAATGATAATTGGGAGCTGGCTGGGTCTATCCGCAATTTATTTGATATTGACGCCTACGAATATACAGGTAGAAATTTAGCCGGCGACCTGCCTCTACCTGAACGAAACTTCTATGTAGAGATCAACTACAAGTTTGGCCAATAGATAACCTTGGAGCAATCAATAGATGTCTAACAGTAAAGAGCATGCAGAGCTGTTCGCAGCCATAAAAGAAACTCGTAGCTATAGCTTCATTTGAACCATTATTTTTTACGCATCGCAAACTGCAATATTTTGGTTATGTTTTACTTTGAATCAAATATCGTAATTTACGATGCCTCAACTATTTTATTATGAACTAACACTGTATAAAACTGCAATTTGTAGTTGGCAACACCTTAAGCTTTTTTTTAAACGCTATTGCCAAATGCATACAATTACTTCTGTCAGAAGCTGGATTTATTAACGTGACGACAAGGCTGTTTGTCTACATTTTATTCTTTACATTCGTTCCTGTTACAGTTACGACAACTGTGGCACAGGAGTCGCTACAGGATATCGGCTTACTTAAAGCAGTGTTTATTTATAATTTTGCTAAATTCACCCGTTGGCCAGAGAGCCAGCTTTCCAGATTAGATAATCAAATAAACCTGTGCGCAATTGGTGAAGACTATTTTTCTAAAAATCTTCAGGTGCTAGATGGTAAAATCCTACGGGGAAGAACAATAAATATAGAGTATTTCAAAGCCAAGACAAATGATCTACAGCATTGCAATGTACTCTACCTTGCTCATTCAATAAAACAGGAAACTCAGCAAATATTAGAATTGTTAGCATCAAAATCGGTTTTAACCATCAGCGAAATTCCTAATTTTTCAAAATCAGGGGGTATGATTGAACTCCAAACCCACAGTGATAAAGTCAGATTTACTATTAATCTCATGGCAACACGTAAGGCAGGCTTAGAAATCAGCGCTCGTCTTCTCAACCTTGCTACTGTAGTTAATGAGGATGCATTGCAATGAAACTACTTAGCAATGCTTCAATAAAACAGAAAATTGAAGCCATCATCCTAACTACAGCAGCCTCCGTACTACTGCTCAGTCTCTTGCTATTCATGGCCTTTGAATTTAATTCAGCCCAGGAAGAGGCAGTGACTAAACTACAGACCTTAGCAAAGTTATTAGGTGCTAACAGTAGTGCAGCCATTGCATTTCGAGACCAAGAAACTGCAGTCGACATTCTTTCAACACTTGCAACGCAACATAATGTAGTAAAGGCTCAAATACTAAATCTCAATAGAAAAGTATTCGCTGAATATCATAGCTCTCAACTCAACGCCAAAAGCGAAATTAATGAAAATCAATCAATATTTGGTTGGGTTGAAGTTGAAGAAACCATCATCCTTGATGAAGAATTAATTGGGTATTTTGTAATTATTGGTGACATGAGCAATGTGCGCAAAACCTTAGTACAGCAATCACTCGTAATTCTTGGAGTATTCATCCTGTCAATGTTATTTGCATTGCTATTATCCAATTATTTTCAGAAATTTGTTTCTGCCCCAGTGAGGCAACTGCTTACAACAATGGGGGCCGTTACTTCTGACCGGGACTTCAGCAAACGCGCAAAGAGAATCAGTAATGATGAGCTTGGCACACTGGTGGATGAATTTAATATAATGCTCGATAAAATCGAGACATACGACCATGAATTGACTACCTACCAGCAAGATTTAGAGCATTTGGTGGCCGAGCGTACCCAGGAACTGGAATGGGCAAAAGAAGGGGCAGAAGCTGCAAGTCAGGCCAAGAGTGACTTTTTGGCAACTATGAGCCATGAAATTCGTACTCCAATGAGCGGTGTTATAGGCTTTGCTCATCTTCTCGAGAAAACAGAGTTGAACGAAAGGCAACTCGAATATCTTAGAATCATCACCAGCTCTGCTAATAGTCTACTGGACATTATTGACGATATTCTAGACTTCTCAAAAATGGAAGCAGGTAAGGTCAAACTGGAAAATAGCAACTTTGTGTTAGAGTCAATGATCAACAGTGTACAGTTACTGTTTACACCTAAAGCTATTGAAAAAGGCTTGATTCTATCAACACATGTCGCTGATGACATACCTCATATATTATGCGGTGACTCATCCCGTTTAAGACAAATACTGATAAACCTGGTTGGTAACGCAATCAAGTTCACTGACCATGGAGAGGTTTCAGTCAAAATTCAAAAGCACGCCCACAAAAATAACAGAATCGGACTACAGATCACTATTCAAGACAGCGGTATAGGCATTTCTCAACAACAACAAGATCAGCTCTTTCAACCATTTCAACAATGTGATGGATCCATTACCCGTCATTATGGAGGTACTGGCTTAGGCTTAGTTATTGCAAAACGACTAATCAATCTTATGGGTGGCACTATTTCGCTGGAGAGTACACTAGGTGAAGGATCAACATTTACCATAGTGATCTATCTATCAAAACCACTACAGGAGAGTAAAGGCAATTTATCCCTCGTAAACTCCACCTCAAATAACCAGCCCCCACCAACGCTGTCTCATGGCGCTCTTTTAAAAGATATGAATATCCTGATTGTCGATGACAGTAACGTCAACCTTATGCTAGCCAAAACACTTCTCACCAATGAAGGAGCAAAAGTTGTGGCAGAAAAGAGTGCTGTAGATGCGCTGAAAAAAATTCCTGAGTATAACTTTGATTTGATCTTACTAGACTTGGAAATGCCGGTTATGAGTGGAATCGAGGCCGCAGTAAAATTACGCCAAGCAAATTCGCCCACTGAAAATACACCTATCATCGCAGTAACAGCACACGTCCTACCCGAAAAACGCCAGGAGGTTGCTGATGCTGGTATGAATGACATGCTCGCCAAACCCTATCTACCAGAACAACTCTACTCAATTATTGCCAAATGGTGCGATAAAATTAACTACCAGACTACGCAAGTCTCTTCTAAACCGAATAGAGCAGCTGAAACCCCTGTCTATGACCGGGAGATCGCACTAGCTAGCGTAGCCGGCAATCAGGAGGCGGCTCGTCTTATATTGAAAGAGTTCCTCGCCATGCTGCCTGATATTGAAAGCACAATTCGCAGAGCATCCGTAAAAAATGACACAACATCACTGTTTCAAGTTATTCACAAGCTAGCAGGTTCAGCAAGTAGCAGCGGTGCACCATCTATTCACACTAATGCTATGCGTCTTAAATCAATCATGAAGCGTGAAAACCAACCAGAAGATTTAATCGCTGAGGGTATTTCCACATTACTTACTCAGATAGAAAAATTTAAGTCGCACTTCAGAGCTTAGTAATCCGTTAAATCCAAAACCAATCAAACTGGACTCAACTAACAATATAGATTAATTATCATATAGAAGTGCCATCCATTCAGCTGACCCGAGTCATTTGACCCTGGCCAGCCGACTCTCTAGTTTATCACCACTTCGAAACATAATTATCTTTTTGCGCGTAGTTGTCATGGTATCTCACATACCGAACCAGGTCGTTGTGCTTATACTCCCTTATCAACTCACTGAGTCTGTCCAGCTTACGATTCAGGTGCTTATACTCTTTATGCGACAGATGCCCATCCTCTTGGTACTCTCTTGATAATCTTCTAATATTACGATGTTTTTTCTTAAGTTTATTTGTCTCTTTATAAGTTAGACTATCACGATTAATACCCGCATCTATACGATGTTGCTGTCGATCAAGACGCCGCTCCACGGATGTTTCCCTATTGTAATCACAATAACGATGCTTTCCTGAATAGTCAGCAAATACTGGAGTTGCAACCAGAAATGAAAATGTGGTTACAACCAAGGTTTTGTAGATTGTATTCATCAGGCTACTCCTGCTTATGTTGTTTTTGTTTAACACAGCTTCAGAATAAGCTCCGAATACTGAACAGAGACTGAACAGTGAGAAATCTGCTTAATTCAGCGAAATCCTTCTCACAGATGTAAATGAGACTAGAATGCTGAGCACCTATTAGTTATCCTCATCATGTAAGCAAGGTTAGACTGACTTAAGATAAATAATACAAACCAAGCTTACTGAATTCTGATTTATTTGAATTGCGTCGGATCTACCGCGAGATAGAGTTGAATGAAGTACTATACTGTTTGTTTTTTGGGTGCCTGCTTGATCTGTACCAGCTTTAATACCTATTCTGAAACACGCTATGTAACTGATGAACTGCATCTCTCTCTATACGAGCTGATTAACTCCAAAGGTAAGCTGCTCCAGCGCCTAAAAAGCGGAACTGAGCTTGAGCTACTGAGTGAGGAGGGTCTATTTGCCCAGGTACGTACACTGGATGGCAAGGTAGGCTGGACTAAGGCAGGTTTTTTAATCCAAACCAAACCAGCCCGCGCCCTGCTTGATGAGCTCACTACCGAAAACACCCACCTTAAGGCATCCCTGGAAACAAAGGAGGTTCAGCTCTCTGAAACTGAGGTGGCACTCAAAAACCTGAAAGCTCAAGAGCAGCAAGCTAATGCTGAACTACAGGGGCAACTGGAAAACACTGAAGGTATTGTGTCTGCTCTGGACCGGATTCAACAGGAAAATGAGAGCCTCAGAGCTGCTCAACAAGGTCACTTCAACAGAGCAATCCCGATAAAAATTGGTTTGATTGCTGCTGGCGTCACCTTCATCTTAGGTATCGTGAGCGGTATCGTCCTGTTTGACTATCGAAGCCGCAGACGCCATGGTGGCATCCGAATCTATTGATGATCAAAAACTCGGCTGCAAGCGCTAACCAAATTTTTAACAACGCTTAAACCAGAGGCACTAGACACTAGCACTCAATAGCGTATTTTTTCATTCTATAGAGTAGTGTATCTCGGGTAAGTCCAAGTAGACGAGCTGCTTTGCTTCGATTACCAAGGGCCTTAGAGAGGGCTTGTTCAATCAGATCAGCTTCCAGCTGATCCATACTGAGTCCCTGCTCCGGCAAGACAAACAGTCCATCTGTAGATTCTGTATGTTTTGGTGTCTTGCGAAACTCATTAGGCAGATTCTCAATCTCAACTTTTCTGCCTGAAAACAGTATCAGCATTCGTTCAGCAAAATTTTTCAATTCGCGAACATTTCCCGGCCAAGGGTAACTGTTAAGTAACTTTAAAACCTGTTTGCTATAGATCGGCGCACGCAGATTGTAGTTTTTAGAGAGTTCGACTGTTAGTCCGTTGAGTAAGAGATCGACATCTCCCGCACGTTCACGCAGAGGAGGAAGCTCGAGGGGTACTACATTCAGCCGGTAGTAGAGGTCGCTTCGAAAGGTTTCTTCGTTCAATGATTTAGATAAATCACGATTGGTTGCAGCGATAACTCGAACATTGACCCGCTGGTTTGTTGCCCGTCCCACCATCTGGCATTCACCAGTTTCGAGGAAGCGTAACAGCTTTGCCTGTACTGCCAGTGGCAACTCACCAATCTCATCAAGGAACAGGGTTCCTCCCTGCGCTGCTTGTACCTTTCCTATACTGTCGGATGTCGCACCGGTATATGCGCCTTTGCGATGACCAAACAGTTCACTTTCAGCAAGCTGTATCGGCAATGCAGCACAATTCACTGTGATAAATGGTTTATCGTATCGGCGACTGTTCTCATGAAGCGCCTGAGCCAGCAGTTCCTTACCTGTTCCACTTTCACCTGTAACAAGGACAGTTGCATCCGTAGCGGATACAATGCGCATTGCACGAAGCAATGTCTGAAATTCCGGGGCCTTTCCTAACATATCCATCTCCTGAACAAAGCAAGCACATTGTAAAACACTTTGGAGTGTGAGGAAAATAACCTTGATCAGTAGATTTCCGACCAATCTCAAAAGCGGCTAAATTCTAGTAAATGCCTCGATCAGAGCATAAAATACTCAAAAGATGCATTTTTTTCTTTCAATTGTAGAGCTCTTTGACAATTTCAAGAAAACGTTTGGCCTGTGGAGAGAGGAATTTACCCCGCCGCAATACAATGCCATAGCTCCTATCGGGGAAATACTCACCGAGTGGAATCGTCGCCACCTGCTCTTCACCGGTCAGGCAGACGTCAGTAACAATTGATATCCCCAAGCCAATCTCAACGTATTTCTTGATCACTTCCCAGCCACCCGCCTCAAGGGTCACGTTATAGTTGGCATTGTGTTGTTTGAACACAAGATCCACCATGCGCCATGTACTGAGATGGTGAGGCGGCAAGATCAAACCATATGGACTGATATCATGCAGCCGTATGCTCTCTTTCTTCGCCAAAGGGTGATCATTAGGGGTGATCAATACAGGGGCATAATTAACTACAGGCTGATAGGTCACATCATCTGGAATTTCCATCAGGGAACCGATAGCAAGATCAGTCTCATCTGCACGGAGCATTGCCATACCATCCCTGCCTGTAACATTATGCAGCTTCACCCGAATACCTGGATAGCGCTCAGCAAAACGTCGGATCGGTTCAGGAAGAATATAGAGAATCGTGGACTCGCCAGCAGCAATATTGAGCTCACCACTCTCAAGTTTTCCGCATGAAGCTGAAAAAGTCTCCTGAAGTTTATCCATCCCTTCAACAAGTGGCTGTGAAAGCTTGTAGAGGGTCTCCCCTTCGGGGGTGAGCTTGATTTTAGGGCCCCGGCGCTCAAATAGTACAGTTTCCAGTTCCCGTTCGAGTGCTTGAATCTGCAATGAGACTGTCGGCTGGCTTAAATAGAGCCGCTCTGCGGCTTCACTGATTGAACCAGTCTGTGATGCGTGGCAAAAGGCCCTCAGCTGCTTGAGACGATTTTGCTTATAATGAATCTGAGGAGTGCCGGCCATAAGAGTTGCTCAAAGTATTAATATTCTCAATACTAGATGTAGAACTCGCTAATAGCAACAATAAATACATAATTTGTTTGTAGCTGCCCTCCCCTCTCTTAAGCTACTGTTACTCCTTCAGGATTTGTTATTTCGAGTGAGGTCATCATGTCACAACCCGAACATAAACAGGATCCCATGTATCAACTGTTGAAGCATGGCCAAGTGGACGAGTTCAATCAGCGCCGGGCCGCTGGAGAGGCTTGCAATCTTGTGAACGCCGATTTAAGAAGTGTGGATTTGAGAGAGCTGGATGCAAAAGAGCTCAACCTGTCCGGTGCCTACCTGAGACATGCAGATCTTCGTGGGGTCGATCTCAGGCTTACCAATCTGGAAGGGGCCAGTATCAGCGGCGCTAAAATATCAGGCACCTATTTTCCTTCAACCCTATCTGCTGATGAGATCACACTCTCTCTGGTACATGGTACCCGGTTACGGGTAGGTTGAACGATCAACCCTCGGAATCGAGCTGGGCAAGGATATTTCGCGCTACCATGCGCTGGTCAGAATTCCCATCCTGCAGAATCTCATAGAGCAGATCTCTGGCTTGGTCAATTTTGCCTGATGCCCGGTTAACCTGAACCTGGTGTAATTTTTGTTCTATCGGGTCCGCTGGAGGATCAATTTTATCTAAATCTTCCCCGTCATCAGCTTCAATCGCGTCCAACTCTGCTTCCATCTCATCATCAGACATAGGCACAAAACGGTCGGGATCCACATAGTCCTGCGCTGGATCGATATCACTTCCCACCGGGGGCTCTGTTGTCTCAACGACCCCCTCTTGGTTGGATTCACCTGCAGTTTCCACAGCAACTGGATCAGTTGATTCCTCTTTTTCCCGTACAAATCCCTTGGAGAAGATGATGCCAATCTCAAATAGAACCCACATCGGAAGTGCCAGTAGGGTTTGCGATATCACATCCGGCGGCGTTAGAAACATACCTGCAATGAAGGCCCCAACGATTACATAGGGACGTTTATGGCGAAGCTGTTCAGGCGTGGTAACTCCCAGCCATACCAGAATTATGGTGGCTATAGGTACTTCGAAAGCGACACCAAAGGCAAAGAACAGAGTCATTACAAAATCGAGGTAGCTACCCATATCGGTTGCAACCTCAACTCCTTCCGGAGCAGTTCCCGCAAGGAAAGTAAACACTAACGGAAATACCACAAAATAGGCGAAGGCCATTCCGCAATAAAACAGCAGCGTGCTGGAGACCAGTAAGGGCACCACCATACGTTTTTCGTGTCGGTAAAGCCCTGGTGCGACAAATGCCCAAAACTGAGAAAGGATGAATGGGATCGCGATAAAGATAGCGAGTTGCAAACTCAGCTTAAAAGGAATCAAAAAGGGATCGATGGGCTTGGTTGAAATCATTGTGCTGCCTTCTGGCAACGCAGCACGCATCGGTCCAGCGATGGCGCTGTAGAGATCATTGGCAAATGGAAACAACACTGCAAAAACCACTAGCACCGCTAGTACCATGCGCAGCACTCTGTCACGCAGTTCAATCAGGTGAGCTACCAGGGGTTGTTCCTGGGTGGTGGTTTCTGGTGCGTTTGTCGCCGACATCTATTCTGTTTGATTCGGTTTCTTATTATCGGAGGGTTGATCGGAATCCACCGCATCCTTGAAATCTTGCATCTGACTTGCTGTTTCCTGTTTGATCTGGTTTAGATCATCTTTTGTTTCGTCCAGGATCTCATGCAGAGGATTGGCCATCTGCGCCTGTTTCTCTAGAATTTCCTTGAGTTCTTCCGACTTGATCTCTTGATCAATATCGGCCTTCACACTGGAGATGAATCGTCGTCCACGCCCCAGCCAGTGACCTGCAGTTCTGGCCACTTTTGGTAGACGCTCAGGACCGATTACGACCAGCGCAACCAGTGCGATAATCGACAATTCCCAGAAACCGACATCAAACATGCTGTTCTCTAATTAATCTGATGGATGGTTACCAGGATTCAGCTCTTATCCTTCTCTTTGGAGGTGACTTCGCCATCCACAACGGTACCGCTTTCAGACTGTTCGATCTGCTCCTTTGCTTCAGAGGCCTTTTTTTCGCCATCTTTCATAGCACCTTTGAATCCTTTGATGGCGCCACCCAGGTCTGAGCCAATGTTTTTCAGTCGCTTGGTCCCGAACAATAACAACACAATTGCCAGGATGATCAACAACTGCCAAATACTGATACCACCAAAACCCATAATAATCTCCACCTCCGGACTCGCCGGTTTGATTTGAATACTGCGCGACTATTAAACCCGATCAGGTAGTGTGCGCATAGTTCTATTTGTTAGGGACAACCCTGGGATGATACCTGGGTTCACGCCCCAGGACTACTCATCTCGCTGGGCCTTCTCATCAAGACCAGACAGGCCAAAACGTCGTTGTAACTCTTTAAGCACCAGATCAGGCCCTAAACCCTGGTGCGCCAGCATTACCATGGTATGAAACCATAGATCAGCAGTCTCATAGACAATCTTCTCAGGAACGCCGTCTTTTGCCGCCATCACCGTCTCAGTTGCCTCTTCGCCTATCTTTTTCAGGATCGCATCAAGACCCTTATCATAGAGCTTCGCAACATAGGAGCTATCAGGCTCGGCCTGTTTACGTTCTTCAAGTACTTGAGCCAGTTGTTGCAGCAGGTCACTCATATCATGGCTCACTTATATATCTGTTTGGGGTCTTTAAGTACTGGCAGTATCTCCTCCCAGTGCTCACCCTGTAATTCCCGGAAGAAACAGTTGTGTCTTCCTGTATGACAGGCAATACCACCCTTTTGCTCAACTTCAAGTAGAACAACATCGCCGTCACAATCGAGACGAATCGCAGAAATCACCTGTTGATGGCCCGACTCTTCACCTTTGTGCCAGAGTTTTTTTCTCGACCTGGACCAGTAGACAGCATGACCCGTTTCGTGACTCAGTCTGAGTGCCTCTCTGTTCATCCAGGCCATCATCAGCATCTTGCCCGTATCCCGCTCCTGAGCGATTGCAGGCACCAAACCATCACTGTCCCACTTAACCGCGTCGAGCCAGCTCACAGACGAACCTCAACACCCTGTTGCTGCATAAACTGCTTGGCTTCATCAATGGAGTACTCAGCAAAGTGAAAAATACTTGCCGCCAATACAGCATCAGCACCGCCTTTCTTGACCCCATCAACCAAGTGCTGCAACTCGCCGACACCTCCAGATGCGATCACAGGAATGGGTACCGCCTTAACAATCGCACGGGTCAGTTCGTTGTCGAAGCCAATTTTGGTTCCATCTCGATCCATACTGGTAAGCAGAATCTCACCGGCACCATAGTCACTCATCCTTTTTGCCCACTCAATGGCATCCAAACCGGTGGGCTTGCGCCCCCCATGGGTAAAGATCTCCCATTTCAACGGTTCACCTTCGCCACTGACCTTTTTGGCATCTATGGCCACCACGATACATTGTGAGCCAAAACTCTCTGTTGCCTGTTTGACAAACTCTGGATTGAATACCGCTGCTGTGTTAATGGCAACTTTATCCGCCCCGGCATTAAGCATGCGACGTATATCCTCTGCAGTACGAATACCACCTCCGACAGTCAAAGGGATAAATACTTCACTGGCCACCCGCTCAACCACATGTACGATGGTTTCACGGTTATCTGAACTGGCGGTGATATCGAGAAAGGTGATCTCGTCAGCACCCTCCTCATTATAACGCCTCGCCACCTCTACTGGATCTCCGGCATCTCGAATATCAACAAACTTAACCCCTTTAACCACACGACCAGCGTCGACATCGAGGCAAGGAATAATACGTTTTGCAAGCATACCCAAAAACCCTATTTACAATGATTAACCTGACAACCGATCAGCCAGACGTTGTCCCTCAGCCAGATCCAAGGTTCCTTCGTATATTGCCCTTCCGGTGATGGCTCCCGTTATGTTGCTGGTATCAGCATTGCAGAGAGCTTCAATATCATCGATGTTGGTTATACCACCCGAAGCGATCACAGGAATTGAGATTGCGTTGGCCAAATCCCTTGTAGCCTCAACATTCGGACCGCTGAGCATGCCATCACGTCCGATGTCGGTGTAGACAATAGCTGAAACACCATAATCCTGGAAACGCCGGGAAAGCTCAGTGACCTCCTGATCGGTCACCTCGGCCCAACCATTGATGGCCACCATACCCTCTTTGGCATCCAGCCCAACAATCACATGGCCTGGAAACGATTTACAGGCCCGGGCAACAAATTCAGGCTCTTTGACTGCCTGGGTTCCGATGATGCAGTAGTCCACACCGGCCTGAAGATAGGCCTCAATGGTTGCCTCGTCTCGAATACCACCGCCGACCTGAATCGGCAAATCCGGGTAGGCGGATGCTATCGCGCGAATTGCGTCGCCGTTAACCGGTTCTCCAGCAAAAGCGCCATTCAAGTCAACCAGATGAAGTCTGCGCCCCCCGGCCTCAACCCACTGGGTGGCCGTCTCTACGGGGTTGTCAGAAAAAACTGTATCATCTTCCATCCGACCTTGGCGCAATCGCACACACTGGCCATCTTTGAGATCTATTGCAGGTATTAACAACACAAGCGATTCCTAATAAATATACTGGGGATTCAAGATTCCCAATTGACAAAATTTTCCAGAAGCTGCAGCCCTGCATCAGCACTCTTCTCGGGATGAAACTGAACCGCGAAAAGATTGTTGTGTGCTATGGCACTGGCAAAACTGACCCCATAGTCTGTCGTTGCGGCCACCAACTCCTTATCTTCCGGGTCAACATAGTAGCTGTGCACAAAGTAGAACCGGCTATCCTGCGAGATCCCTCTCCACAGAGGGTGATCATCACATCGGTTCACTTCATTCCAGCCCATATGGGGAATCTTCAAGGCTTCACCATCCGGCGCGATCCCACCGGGAAAACGTTTAACCCGACCAGTAAAAAGGCCCAACAAAGATGTACCACCGTTCTCTTCACTCTGTTCAAGCAATACTTGCTGCCCCATGCAGATCCCGAGAAAGGGTTTGCTCCTGGCCGCATCCAGAATTGCCCGGTTAAGGTGATGGTCAGAGATTGCAGCCATGCAGTCTCGAGCAGCTCCTTGTCCTGGAAAAACTATCCTGTCCGAACTGAGAATCAGATCAGGGTCATCAGTGACCAATACCTCATCTTGCTCTGCAGTTACATGCTCAACCGCCTTGGCGACAGAGCGCAGATTTCCCATACCGTAGTCGATCACGGTGATACGCTGTGACATCTTTATACCTGTGAATCTTTTACAGACTGCCTTTGGTGGAGGGTATTTGCTCTGCCATACGTGGATCCAGCTCTAAAGCAACGCGAAAAGCCCGTCCCAATGCCTTGAAGATGGTCTCTGCCTGGTGGTGAGCGTTTGTGCCTCTCAGGTTGTCGATGTGCAGTGTTATACCGGCATGATTGACCAGTCCCTGAAAAAACTCCTGGAACAGGTCAACATCGAAATCGCCAATGCGAGCCCGGCTGAAATCAACTTCATAAGTCAGCCCGGGACGCCCTGAGAAATCAACCACAACCCGTGACATTGCTTCATCCAGAGGAACATAAGCATGTCCATATCGACGAATACCTTTTTTATCACCCACGGCTTTAGACAGCGCTTGACCTAGGGTGATACCAATATCCTCCACAGTGTGGTGAGCATCGATGTGTAGATCCCCCTTGGCGGTCACCTTCATATCGATCAAACCGTGGCGAGCAATCTGATCCAACATATGATCGAGAAAAGGCACCCCGGTAGCAAAACTGGACTCCCCAGTGCCATCCAGATCAATTGAAACGCTGATCTGCGTCTCCAGGGTATTGCGCTCAACCTGCGCGGTACGCTGCATAACAAAGACTCCGGTCTATGATTGCGATGAAAAATGGAGTGATCGTAGTTAATTCACTCCAATCAAACCGCCTATTCTAGAGAAAATCGGAGAAAATGACAGCGCCTACCGGCAGACCGGATTGAAACGGGTTTAATTATGCTGGCCTGGATTAAAAAAGTTCTGATTCAACCTCTAGATAGACCAGACTGATATGGCGTCCTATATTACGCTTGAAATCGACCCAATTATGGAATTGCCCCATATTCTCGGTCACAAGTGAACTCATCTCGAAGTCACTCATACCTTCTTCGTAATACTTCGCCACTTCCGATTTGAGTTTGGATAGATATTTGCGATAGGTCTCGGGAACCTCTCTACCACCCGTCTGTCCATGACCGGGAACAAAAAGCTCTGCAGAAGTTGCCAGTGCCATATCTATCGCTTCGATATTACCCTTAAAAGTCCCACTGTCCATTTGTCCGAGACGATTGCTCATCACATTATCCCCTAGAAAGAGCACTTTCTGTTTAGGCAGTTCCAGCATAATATCTGAGTGACTATGAGCCTCGGCCTGGTAATGCACCTTTATGGTTACACCTGCCAGAGTTATCTCCTCACCATGGGCAGTAGAATGGTTGGGTGGAACCTCAACCGTGCCACTGACAGCACCTTCGGTCATTCTCATCAGTGTTTCGAGAAAAGTTTTACCCTCTCCCTTCACCACCAGCTGTCGCATGGTTTCATGACCGAAGATCAGTACATCCGGATAGACATTTTTAAATGCCTGATTGGCAAACCAGTGGTCTCCGTGAATATGGGTGTTGAATATAGCCACAACCGGCAGATCACTCACTTTTGCGATCTGACGTAGCAACATCTCCCCAATCTGCACACTGGAGCCTGGATCGATAACCACAATACCCTGCTCGCCAACTACAAAGGCTGGGTTATTGATAAACCCCTGGTTTTTGACTGATGGGACGCCAAGTGGGCCATGAATAACGAAAACACCTTGGGTAATCTCATCTGTTGGATAATCCGCTACTGCCGGTCCGCGCTCTGCAGCAGCTAAAACTGCGTGAGAGAGCACCATAAAAACGATTAGGATTTTTGCAATTGGATGGCTCATATATCTGTAGATCTTAAGATGTCAGCTAATCTGTTGATTCTGACCTGACTTTAAGCCTAATAAAACAATCAGAGACTAAGGTATTATTAACCCGGCACCTAATATAGGTAGGTTATTAACACTCCAGCCAAAACGTCACCGGACCATCATTAGTCAGTTCAACCTGCATATCGGCACCGAACACACCACAGGCAACCCGGCTGCAACGTTCAGTCGCACGTTCAGCCAAATAGTGAAAAAGATCCCTCCCCAGCTCAGGATCTGCTGCACGGGAAAATCCAGGACGCATCCCTTTGCGGGTATCAGCGGCCAGGGTAAATTGAGGAACCAGTAACAATCCTCCATCAACATCCAGCAGACTCAGATTCATACGATCCTGCTTATCTGGAAAAACCCGGTAGCCAAGCAGACGTTCCAACAGACGTTCAGCCTTGATCTGATCATCTCCTCTCTGTACACCAACCAGTACCACCAACCCAGAGCCGATACTGGCTACTGATTCCCCTTCGATCAAAACCCGCCCTTGCTTGGCCCTTTGTAGCAAGCCGATCATCCCAGCAATGTCCCGAAATGGTCTGTAGCCCGAATGAGTGCGCTACTTATACCCGGTTCAGATGCAGAGTGACCTGCGTCTGGAACAGTAACCAATTCGCTCCCAGACCAGGCTCGGTGTAACTCCCAGGCAGACTGCATTGGACAGATCAGATCATAACGACCCTGTACAATTGTCCCCGCTATCCCTTCAAGCTTAGGTACATCAATCAGTAGTTGATTGGGTCGAAGAAATGCGTGATTTACAAAATAGTGTGCCTCGATTCTAGCTAGACTGAGTGCAGTATGGGGGGTGGAAAAAAACCCAACAACTGACCGATTGGGACGCAAACTTGCTGTCCTACCTTCCCAGACAGACCAGGACTTGGCGACAGACATACGAGAAATTTCATCCTCGCCAATTAAGCGCCGATAGTAGGCATGTAAGAGATTATCCCGTTCATGCTGAGGAATCGGCGCAATAAAATCTGCCCAATAATCGGGAAAAACCCAACTTGCTCCATTTTGATAAAACCACTCAATCTCCTTATCGCGACAAAGAAATATACCTCTTAGTACCATCCCGGCTACACGTTCAGGATGGGCCTGGGCATAAGCCAGCGCAAGAGTAGAACCCCATGAACCACCAAATAACAGCCAACGCTCAATGCCGAGTTCTTCCCGGATTCTTTCAATATCCTCAACCAAGTCCCAGGTTGTGTTGTTTTCCAGGGATGCGTGGGGGGTTGAACGGCCACACCCCCGTTGATCGAACAGCACCACACGAAACAGGCCGGGATTAAAAAAACGTCGATGATAGGGTTCGCAACCAGCCCCGGGACCGCCATGTAGAAAAAGTGCCGGTATCCCTGAGGGGTTTCCCACCTGTTCGATATAGAGCTGATGTTGATTATCAACCGAGAGCCGATCTGTTTTATAGGGCTCAACGGCAGGATAGAGGTCATTCATAGTGAACCCATTACTTGCGTAAGAATATTCTTACATTTCATCGAGATTATTCCTACGTATATGCGGTGATAAATCCCATTATATAGGAACCTACTTGTGTCACTATTAAGTTGTCATCATCAAGGAATGAACATAGGAACCGCCGCTAAGGATAGACCATGGATGAGGAGCTTAGCCAATCAAGCCGATGACAGTGAGCCCAACCGCAAGGAGTGCAGTTGGGCTTTCATTTTTCTGTCACCACTGCAACCCTTCCCCCTCTACTCCTCTACTACTGGATAGACCATCAATCCATCGATGATATGGCATTCGCATGAGTCTCTCTCCGGGCCTATCTGTCTGTGCAAGCGACGATTTGCCTGGCCGAATATCTTACCCTGACCATCATACTCGATAACCCAATATTTTTATCATTACATTTCAATGAGTTAGAAAGTAAGAATTTTCTTACACTCAAAAGAGATAAATCTCACACTTTTAATGTGAATATTCCCACTCTTAATGTAAAAAATTGTGTCACTATTAAATCGTCGTCTTCAAGGAAGTATTTATAAGGATTGATCGTTATGGATAGATCACGGATGGGAAGCTTTGCCAACCAAGCCGACGACTGTAAGCCCAATCGCAAGGAGTGCGATTGGGCTTTTCTCTTTCTGTCGATCCATTCAATGCAAATGGATTCCGTTATCTGACTGACATAGGGTGTTAGTCTCTATCAGTAGATTTTCATCGATACTCAATATTCATAGAGGGTAATCTGTGGAATATATTACAGTGTAATTACCAATTAATATCCCGCTAAGAATTAACCCCCTAAAACAGCCATACACCTCAATCAGAAGTTAATTTTTTTCTTATATTTCAACAAGTTAACGTGTAGGAAAATTCTTACATTCAATCAAGAAAAATCTCACAGCATCAGTGGGGAAATTCCCACGATAAACGTGAATTTTTGTGTCATTATTTAATCGTCGTCTTCAAGGAAGTTTCTTCAAGGATAAATTGCTAGGGATAGCACAAGGATGAGACGCTTAGCCAACCAAGCCGACGACTATAAGCCCAACCGCAAGGATCGCAGTTGGGCTTTTCTTTTTTCAGAACCCTCTATTTTTTGAATCAGGCCAGTCCAGAGATTGCAAGAGGTATGGTTCTCAGAAGAGATCTTATTCCCTAGACGCACGTTTACGCTCGTGCTCTTTAAGATATTTCTTACGTATACGAATATCATTCGGTGTAACTTCTACCAATTCATCGTCTTCGATAAATTCCAGAGCCTGTTCGAGACTATAGCGCAATGGTGGTGTTAGCAGGATTGCATCATCCTTACCAGAGGCGCGAACGTTGGTTAATTGCTTGCCTTTTAAGGGATTAACAACCAGATCATTGTCTCTTGCATGAATTCCTACAATCTGTCCCTCATAGACTTCATCACCCGGAGTGGAAAAAAGCCTGCCTCTCTCTTGTAGATTGTAAAGTGCAAAACCCAAAGCTTTTCCCTGGCCGTTTGCAATCAGCACCCCGTTTTTACGAGGCGCAATACCCCCGTGCTGGGCCGCTCCATAATGATCAAAGACATGATAGATGAGACCGGTACCTGATGTACTGGTCATGAACTCTGTTTGAAAGCCGATCAATCCACGGGAAGGTATGATGTAGTCGAGACGAACTCGTCCCTTACCATCTGGAACCATATTCTTGAGATCTCCTTTACGGGCACCCAACGCCTCCATGATCGTACCCTGATCCTTCTCCTCCACATCCACGGTCAGCTGTTCGTAAGGTTCACAAATCACCCCATCGACCTCGCGGAAGATTACCTCAGGACGCGACACCGCCAATTCGAATCCTTCTCGTCGCATGCTCTCAATCAAAACTGACAGATGGAGTTCACCACGACCGGATACTTTAAACTTTTCAGGGTCTGTTCCCTCCTCAACTCTGAGGGCTACATTATGAATCAACTCACGTTCAAGACGCTCCTTGAGTTGTCTTGAAGTCAGGTACTTACCCTCTTTGCCAGCAAACGGTGAGGTATTAACCTGAAAGGTCATGGACACCGTTGGTTCATCCACCGTCAATGGTGGCATGCGCTCAATATTTTCAGGATCGCACAAAGTATCAGAAACATTAGGAGCCTCCATACCGCTAATAGCGATAATATCCCCTGCACTAGCCTCCTTCACTTCAAATCGTTCAAGACCAAGGTAGCCGTAGACCACACCGATCTTGGCCCGATGCTGTTCACCATCATACTTTGCAACAACCACCTGTTGATTGGGTTTGACACTACCCCGGGTTACCCGCCCGACAGCTATTGCGCCAACGTAGCTGTTATAGTCCAGGTTGGATATCTGCATTTGAAACGGGGCATTCGGATCAACATCCGGTGCTGGACAGTGACTGACAATAGCTTCGAAAAGCGATTTCATATCACCCTCAGTAACATCGTTTTCAAGCCCAGCGTAACCACCTACAGCCGATGTGTAGACGATCGGAAAATCCAATTGATCATCACTGGCTCCCAAACGATCAAACAGTTCGAATACCTGGTCAATTACCCAATCGGGACGTGAACCTGGTTTATCGATTTTGTTGACCACAACAATCGGGCGTAGTCCATGCTGGAACGCCTTCTCGGTCACAAATCGTGTCTGTGGCATTGGGCCTTCTTGGGCATCTACCAACAAAAGCACTGAATCCACCATAGAGAGAACCCGTTCCACTTCGCCACCAAAATCGGCATGCCCAGGGGTATCTACAATATTGATGCGGTAGCCATTCCAACGAATAGCGGTGTTTTTTGAGAGGATAGTAATTCCCCGCTCCCGCTCCTGATCATTGGAATCCATCACTCGCTCAACCTTGCCAAATCGATCCCCCAGGGTGCCCGACTGTTTCAGCAACTCATCGACGAGGGTGGTCTTGCCATGGTCGACGTGCGCGATAATGGCGATATTTCTCAGATTCTCAATCATCAGGGTGGTCCACATACAAAATGAGCGCGGATTATACCCATGAATGAGGGAATGAGTTTGAATATTTAAATATACCTTTAATTACAATGTGTTACGTAACTTATTAAAAACAATAGACATAAACTATCGTCAACCCCCTTTTATTACAAAACTTTCAGATTTACCCACAGCTCCTGTGGATAACATTGTTGATAACCGCTGGAAATAGCCGCTGATGCCAGTAAAGCCGGGATCAGACATTAAATCGTAAAAAAAGTGAACAGTTTATATAATTTCTTTTATTTCAATAGATTAGGTTAAAGCCAGAGTTTGGATTGAGTGGGCAGTCTTTCTCAGGACAGACTTGACGTAGCGGATTCAGCATGCTGTGAACAGTTTATATGAGGTAACTCGAGTGTGATGTCTGAGCGAATGAAATCTGAATAATCACTGTGAAGTTGTTTTCTTTGCGACTATGAAACTTATTCGTAAAATAGTGCTCCAACTAAAGATAATTATCGAACAGCCTTAGCAAATCAGAATCATGAATTAAGAGTTGCTAATAATCGAATAGTTAGGAGTGCTTCTAGAGCTTGCACTCTGCAGGAATAATAGCCAGGATAGTCCGATACACAGCACAGGCAAGAATAAAGCCGGGATAGTTGGCACCGCCATCTGATACCTAAGTGCTAAACAATAATCAACACAGCCTAAAGTAGTAGAAGTTAATGAACTCATCCGTCCTTGCCCCGTTACGCGAGCACTTGGCTTCGCGAGTAATCGGACAGACCAGCTTTATCGATAGTATGCTGATTTGTCTAATAAGTGATGGTCATCTCCTGATCGAGGGTCTTCCTGGACTCGCCAAAACCACTGCAGTCAAAGCACTGGCTGAAGGCATTGAGGGCGACTTCCACCGCATACAGTTCACCCCGGATCTACTGCCTTCTGATCTCATCGGCACCGACATTTACAGGCATGAAAAAGGGGAGTTTGAATTCAGACAAGGCCCCCTGTTTCACAACATCCTGCTTGCGGACGAAGTAAACAGGGCGCCAGCAAAGGTGCAATCCGCACTCCTGGAGGCGATGGGAGAGCATCAGATCACTGTAGGTCAGACGACTTACCAACTGCCATCACTATTCATGGTTCTTGCAACACAAAATCCTGTTGAACAGGAGGGCACCTATCACTTGCCTGAAGCACAACTTGATCGTTTTCTGATGCAGGCCAATGTGGAGTACCCAAATCGGAATGAGGAGTTGCAGATCCTCGAACTCGATCACACACAGCTACAACACAAACCTGAACCTCCCAGCAGTCCACTCAGCCAAGAGGAGCTTTTCTCAATCCGTCAGGAGGTGAACAAGCTCTACCTGGATCCAAAACTCAACAGTTATATCGTTGACCTGGTACAAGCCAGCCGAAACCCTAAGGCATACGACAAAGATCTAACTCGCTGGTGTAGATTCGGCGCCTCGCCCCGAGCCAGTATCGCTTTGGCCCGATGTGCAAGAGCCCGCGCCTGGCTGGATGATGAAGAATTTGTTGCGCCACACCATATTCAGGCAGTTGCACCAGCGATCCTGCGTCATCGCATCCTGCTCACCTTTGAAGCTGAGGCAGAAGGCATAACAACAGATGATTTTCTCTCTCGTCTGTTGGACATGGTCGCAATTCCTTAGCGTAAACAGACGCTGTAGCTATGAGTCTCCATCCACACATTGATGACTTACTCGAGTTGCGCCATCAGGCGCATACGCTCGGGCTGGCTTCACACCACTTGGTCGGTGCCAGCTTCAGCGGACTCTATGCCTCGGTATTCCGTGGCACAGGACTCGATTTCGAGGAGGTACGTGAGTACCGCGAGGGTGACGATATTCGCAACATGGAGTGGAATGTCACTGCCCGCACCAACGTCCCCCATATGAAGATCTTCCGAGAGGAGCGGGAACGGAGTGTTGTTTTATGTGTCGACCGCGGACCTCATATGAGCTTCGGAACACGCGGCACCTTCAAATCGATCCAGGCAGCCAAGGCTGCGGCCTTGTTGGGATGGGCCGCTTCACGTCTTCATGACCGTGTGGGAGGAATGCTTTTCGGTGATTCTAAACAAGGCATGCAATATTTTCAGCCAACCAAGGATCGTCGCGCCCTATGGCGTCTGCTGCATGCCCTGACTCACGAAGGAATGCTCAACCAGCCTAATCAGGACTGTCTATCCGAAGCGCTACAGAGAATTGATAGGGGATCGACAATTGGTTCTCTTATCTTTGTCATTGCAGATCTGAACCGGGAGATATCGGATCTACGTCAAACCCTGGGCAGACTTTGTCAACGTCACACGGTGGTACTCTTGCCGGTAGATGACCCCGCTGACCATGATCTTCCCCAAATGGGCAAAGTTACCTTTGTTGGTCCTGATGGCCATTCAATTGAGATCGACACCAATGACCGTGAAGCCAGAGAGCACTACTCCCTGACCTGGTACAAACATCGTGAAGAGCTAACCAATCTGTCCAATAGCTTGGGTATTACCCTGCTACCAATTGCCACCAATGAAGAGATTCATCTGACACTAACCCGTGGCCTGGCAAAACATTTCGGCCGACATTAATGGATCCATTACGCGATATTCGAGGTATAGACCCAGTCTCCTGGTGGCCACTCGCCCCTGGATGGTGGCTGGTGTTAGCTGGCGTATTGTTGTTGATTCTTGTTGTTGTGTGGCTGATAAGAAGACGTCGTCTCTACCCTCTGGGGCGATGGCAGCAAGATGCGCGTCGTCAACTGATCACACTTAAACAACGTATCAAGCGGGAGCCGGCCAAACCGGTCGCGAATGATCTTTCTGAACTACTGAGGCGTATCGCCATTGCTCGCTGTGGACGGGAAATGACCGCCTCTTTGACTGACGAAGCCTGGCTCGACTGGCTGCAGAGTAATGACTCCACAGGCTTTCCCTGGCGGGTAAAGGGTCGGCTGCTGCTCGAACTGCCCTATGCACCACCAGATTACACTGCAGATAAAGCCACACTGGGCCAGCTGATCGATGCAGCAATTCATTGGGTCAGTGAGGAGGCGTGCCATGTTTGAATTTCACTGGCCCTGGATGGCTCTGTTGCTGGCTTTGCCTTTTCTCGTCAGATTCATGTGGCTTCGTCCTGCAACTGATAAGAAGGAGTCTGTAGAAGGCCTTCAAGCCACCCTGCTGCATCCCAGCCTGTCTCATTTGGAAGCTGCGTTTAAAACCAAGAGCCCTAAAGTCCCTTTAAGTAAGCGCCTCTACATTGGCCTGCTTTCTCTGATCTGGTTATTTCTTGTGTTAGCACTGATGCGCCCTCAGTGGCTGGAACCCTATACAGAGAACCGCACCGAGGGTTATGACCTGATGCTGCTGGTTGACGCCTCTCACTCAATGAACGCACTGGACTTTACCCTTGATGGCAAACAAGTAAGCCGGATGCAGGTCATTAAAGGCGTGGTATCAAAGTTTATCGATGGACGACAGGGCGACCGTATCGGTCTGGTTATCTTTGGCAGCCGCGCCTACGTCCTCTCCCCCCTCACCTACGATCGCAAAGCGGTAAATAGTCTACTGAAGGATGTCATACCCCGCATTGCCGGTGACGGCACTGCCATAGGTGATGCCTTGGGTTTAGGGGTAAAGAAGTTAAGAGAACGCCCTGAAGGCTCAAGGGTACTTCTATTGATCGCCGATGGAGAAAACACGGCAGGCACAATTCCACCGTTAAAAGCAGCAGAGCTGGCTGGAGAGGAGAATATCCGTATCTACAGCATCGGTGTTGGCAGTGATAAGAAGCGTGTTCCGATTATGGAAAATGGTCGCGTTGTGACCCGCAGCGACCTGAACTTCAACGAACAAGCCATGCGTGAGATTGCTGAAGCTGGAGGTGGCGCCTACTTCAGAGCGACAGATACAGCAGCTTTAGAAAAGATCTATCAAAAAATCGACGAACTGGAAAAGACTGAGGCAGAATCGCGCACTGTCTATGTTCCTCAACCACTCTACTATTGGCCTCTCACTGCGGCTCTACTGCTGTTGCTGATCCTTGGTGTCTATCCCGAAGGAAGACAACGCCAGCTGAAAGGTGGTGGCTATGCCTGAAACCAGTTTTCACTTCGCCAGAGCTGAGTGGTTGTTTGCCCTGCTAGGGTTGATACCGGTGTTCGCTTGGTTGATCCTCAGTGTGGTAAGACCTCGCCAGGGACTCTTCCATCGCTACGCAGACGAACATCTTCTGCCTCACCTTGCAGGCATAAGAGAGCTGAGTGTCAATGAACGCTGGAGCCGTTTTACCCGCTGGGCGCTACTATGGATTCTTCTGGTTGTAGCGCTGGCTGGGCCACGCTGGGATTTCATAGACATAGAGGCCTTTTCACCCACCAGTGATCTGGTTGTGCTGATGGATATCTCACGTTCTATGAATGTAGCGGACACGCCACCTTCCCGCTTGTCCCGTGCACGACAGGAAGTTCAGGACCTGGTGATGTTGAATGATGAGATACGCATCGGCATGATCGCCTTTGCAACAGTTCCTCATGTAGTGTCACCGATTACTGAAGACAGCCATAGCATTCTCGCAGCACTACCAGCGGTGACATCGGAATTAGCAAACCTCCAGGGCAGTAGACTGGTAGCCGCACTTGAGCGTGCCGAGCAACTTTTAGGCAGTGATACATCACACAATAGCCGCAGCATACTTCTAATCAGTGACGGAGATTTTGATGAACCGGGATTCATCGAAAAAGTAGAGCATCTCAATAATCAGAACATAGCAGTGCACACGCTTGGTATTGGCACGCCGGGGGGTGGCCCCATACCGGCACGGCCAGGTCAAAGTGATTTATTGAGAAACTCTAAAGGGAGTGTCATCGAATCCAAGCTTAACGAATCACTTTTACAACGTATTGCACAAGTTGGCGGCGGCCAATATTTGCAGGCGGATTTTCGCGACCTTGATAGTCGACGCATCCTTGAGTTAGCCAGTGATGAGTTAGGCACACCAACCCGTAGCCAAGAAAAAACCCGTGTATGGAACGAACGATTCTACTGGTTACTGATACCCTTATTGCTATTTCTGCTGCCCTACTTCCGAATTGTTGCTCCAGGAAAGTCTTCATCATGAAAAGACTCTACCTGCTCACTATGTTGTTGTGCTTGGCTTCCATATCTCAAGCTGAGTGGTTTTTAAACCAGGAGCAGAAGGCTGCGGAAAATTATAAGCAGGGACACTATAAAGAGGCAGCTGAGGTCTTTCAGGACGCCTATCGCCGCGGAGTAGCTCACTATCGTACTGGTGACTACGAAAGTGCAATTAAAGATTTCAAACTTACACAGCGGGATGAAGTAAAACTTGATGCTAGCTACAACCTTGGCAATAGCCACTATCGTCTGGAAGAGTATGAACAGGCAGTCGATGCCTATGAGTCTGTCCTCGAACTCAACCCTGATCACGAAGATGCACGTCATAATTTAGCCCTGGCTAAAGACAAGTTAGCTGATCAACAAGAAGAAGAACAGGAACAGGAGCAGGAGCAGGAGCAGGAACAGGAACAGGAACAGGAACAGGAACAGGAACAGGAACAGGAACAGGAACAGGAACAGGAACAGGAGCAGGAACAGGAACAGGAACAGGAGCAGGAACAGGAACAGGAACAGGAACAGGAGCAGGAGCAGGAGCAGGAGCAGGAGCAGGAGCAGGAGCAGGAGCAGGAGCAGGAGCAGAAGGAGTCAGGAGACTCTGATTCGGAAGAACAAGAAGAGTCATCTGAAACAGGGGAACAGCAGGAACAGGAATCAACCGGCAGTGAGGGAGAATCTCAAGACGCTGAGCAGGGAGAGCAGGATAAAGAACAAGATCAGAAGAGCGATAGTGGCTCAGCTGATGAACAGGATCAATCTTCTGAGAGTGACCAAACCCAGGAACAAGAGTCTGAACAGGGCTCTACAGAAGAACAGGAACAATCTACTGAGAGTGATGAGAAGCAAGATCAGCAGTCCGAGCAAGGGGGCGCTGAAGAGCAGCAGACTGAACAAGGCCAGCAGCAGGATGAAAGTTCTGAATCGGATGACCCTCAACAGAATGATGAAATGTCTGCTAATCTCAAGTCTCAGGATCAGGAAGAGCAACAGGCCGATTCATCACCCAACAGGCAGGAACAAGACTCAGGAGAACGAAATATCAATCCTGATGATCAACTCCGCTCAGAGGCTGTGGATCAGGTGGATCAGAACGATCTACCTCAATCTGAGGAGGGCCTCTCAGAAACCGGTGAGGGTAAAGATGAAAGTGGACGCTTATCTGGAAAGAATCCATTGATGGAACAGTGGCTAGACCAGGTTGAAGGTGACCCAACACAATTGATGCAACAGCAGTTCAAACTAGAAGAATATAAGTACCTACGTAGTCGCGGTGGAAGAGACAGAGAAACCAGACCCTGGTAGGACAATCGGGAGGCGTTATTGATATCAAACCCAACAGGCAACTCAAAAGAATGAGTTCTGCCTCTATACATTCGCAAAAGAATCCCCTTGCTCGACATCGTGGGTCTTTCCAAGAAAACCAATTTTTGGTTGTGACCTTCACCTTGGTCGCACTCTTTTTTAAAACAATCAAATCGATCTACTTACTTATCAGATCCTTAAAAGCCGCCACCCTTGCCTCACTTTCTTTGATGACACTGGCAACTAGTGTGTATGCCAATCAATACCCTGGTCAGCCCTATTGGCAGAGCCCAGCTCCCGGGCAATGGAACTACCCGTCTCCCGGAAAACAACAAGCTGGGGCACCGCCCAAAGGACAAAGGTCAAATTCACCCTATGGCACAAATTGGCCTTCTCAGCGTAGACAGACCTACTCCTCCCCCAGTTACTACAATACTCAGGAAACAAAACCCTTTATTGAGACCAAGATTTCCACAGACTCTCCCTATACTCAACAGAGTATGATGTTCAAACTGAGCGTCATCAGCCAAAACAATTTAGCTACAGCCACGCCACATATTCCTCAAATCAACAATTTCATTCTCAACCTTAAAGAGGGGCCTGTAACCTACTCACGCACAATCAAAGGGAAACGGCAGATAGTCAACGACTTCTATTATGAAGTCACACCTCTCAAACCTGGACAATTTCAAATCCCTGCAATCAGCGTCACAGGAGACGAACAGCGTGTTGGCTACCAACGCAGCAACAGAGCATTTGAAGCCAAAATGGCTGGCGCTCTTGATATCACGGTACGTGAGGCAGCCCAGACAAGTCGACCCTGGCTGCCAGTGGAACAGCTGACACTGAAGGTAAAGTTACCAGAGAACATTAAAGCTGCCGCAGGCAGACCTCTATCGATCACAACGGAGTTGACTGCCATAGGGCTATCTGGAAACAAACTCCCAAGTCTTGAACAACAACTTAATAGTGATGCATTCCGGGTCTATCGGGACAAGAACCAAACAGACACCTATCTGGATAAAAAATCCAATCGTATCATTGGTCGTCGAATTGAAAGCTTCACTTTGGTACCTCAATTTGGTGGAGATCTGAAACTACCTCAAATGAGTATCAATTGGTGGAATACCCGAATTGATATGCCTCAGCGTGCTTCGGTTCCATTGTATCCCATTGCAGTTAGTGGCACCCAGAAGGATGATGGATTGTTTTCAACAGAAACTTCATTGTTTCCCTCAGGAACCTCAGCAGCTTTCTGGATTCCCCTGGCTGTGGTGTTCGGGATTATTTTTGGATACTGGATGGCGTTATGGTTCGCCCATCGCAAAAAGAGTGATGACCAATCTTCTCCATTGGAACCTCTGGTAATTTTTTTGAAAAATCCCATGCGCCGCATGGCCCCGGCATTTTCTCCTCTGAAAGATAAACTACGAGCTACCACTGCTATTCTTAACCCTGTCGCACGTTGGTATCGCTGGCGTCGCAAACTGGTTGGTGCACTTCCCCTGTCGGTTCGTTTCTTTTTCTGTGTGAGGTTTGTCGATGAAGAGAGTGACCCGGAAGTATGGGGGTATACCCTGCGTTTCCTGGCCAACAAACATTTAGGATTACCGACCAACGCTCCTTACAGTATCATCGCTGAACATATCCTCGATTTTCATCCTAAAGCTGATCCCACCAAGATAAAGTATCTGATCCATGAACTGGAACAGGCCATCTATGGACACAATGACCTAGATTTTGAACAATGGAAGGAGGCCTTCAAACATGAAATACGTCCAAGTCTGAGGGTATGGAAACTAAGTAACATCAACAGCAAAGAGTCAACCGGAAGCAATCTACCGAACCTCAATCCTGATCATTCGGCCAGGCAATCCATTAGCTAAGCATTGGGGACAATCAGCCAGTTCTTTACAGGCTTGGCGGCTTTGCGAGAGTCAGTTTCTTGGACTACAACATCATGAGTATCCAAGTAGTCAAGCAAGCTATCATTCGAGGTTCTCATAAGCTCATCCACCGATTTCAGCCTCGATTTTGGTAGATGTGCTAACACTGATCCACCTTGTTCACTATTCCAGCGTGTGGAGTGGAGTCATGACCCACCGCTAAAATCTATATCATGGTTTAGATAGAGCCATTTACCTCTGAGCTTGTTCAATGGTTCCTAAAAATCTTGAAGCCGAAACGACATAACCATCCATGGATTGAGGGAGTTAGCGGTAGTGCCAGGAAGCACTGTATAATCACCGACCAATGACACAGCCTGCCAACATCTTCTCCCACCGTCCCTATTGGGCCGCCCGCTTTGGCGTTGCCCCGGTACTACCGATGTGCAGAGAGGAGATGGATGATCTGGGCTGGGACAGTTGTGACATAATTCTAGTGACCGGTGATGCCTATGTGGATCATCCAAGCTTTGGTATGGCCCTGATAGGAAGGCTGCTGGAGGCACAGGGATTTCGTGTCGGCATCATTGCCCAACCGGACTGGAGCAACGCAGAGGCCTTCAGAAGTCTGGGTCGGCCAAACCTGTTTTTCGGCATTACCGCCGGCAATATGGACTCGATGGTCAATCGATATACTTCCGATCGACGCATCCGCAGTGATGATGCCTATACACCTAACGGAGAAGCCGGCAAACGTCCAGACCGCTCGGTCATCGTCTATGCCCAACGCGCCAGGGAGGCGTTTAAAGGAGTACCCGTCATCATCGGTGGTATCGAAGCCAGCCTGCGCAGGATTGCCCACTACGACTACTGGTCAGACAAAGTACGTCGCTCCATATTGCCGGATTCAAAAGCTGACATGTTGATCTATGGTAATGCCGAGCGAGCCATTGTGGATGTTGCACACCGTTTGGCTAAAGGTGAAAAAATCGACCAGATCAGGGATATCCGGGGTAGCGGGTTTATGTGCCAGAGCACACCGGAAGAGTGGCATGAAATCGATTCATCTGAGTTGGACACTCCTGGCCCCAAGCCTTCACATCCTGATCCCTACCAACATGTTCCGGATTGTGAACATAAAATCACTTTCACCCCACACACGAGGCCGCGTAAGCTGGATCGAAAGCGGACTGTAGTTCGCCTCCCCTCCTATGATCAGGTAGTAGAAGACGAAATCATCTACGCACACGCCTCCAGGGTGTTTCATCTCGAAACCAATCCAGGCAATGCCAGGGCCCTGGTTCAACAACACGGTAAAAGAGATGTGTGGCTCAATCCTCCACCCATTCCACTGACTACAGAGGAGTTGGACAAAGTATTTGAGCTGCCTTACACCAGAACACCTCATCCAGCCTATAGAGATGCGAAAAATCCTGCATGGGAGATGATTCGCCACTCAGTTAACATTATGCGAGGCTGCTTTGGGGGTTGTACTTTCTGTTCGATCACTGAACATGAAGGCAGAATCATTCAAAGCCGTTCGGAAGACTCCATTATTCGCGAGATCGAGACCATCAGGGATCACGTGCCAGGATTTACCGGCAACATCTCCGACCTGGGCGGGCCCACAGCCAATATGTATAGGCTGGCCTGTAAAGAGAAGAAAATCGAAGCGGCCTGTCGACGTCTCTCCTGTGTCTTTCCCGGTATCTGCCCAAACCTCAATACTGATCACAAGCCTCTGATCAACCTTTATCGTCGCTCGCGCAAGCTAACGGGCATCAAACGCATATTCATCGCTTCAGGGCTCCGCTACGATTTGGCTCTGCGTTCGCCTGACTATGTCCGGGAACTGGTCACTCACCATGTTGGTGGCTACCTGAAAATTGCACCGGAACATACCGAAGACTCTCCCTTGAGTAAGATGATGAAACCGGGCATTGAGAGCTATGAGAAGTTTAAGAGACTTTTCGACAAATACTCTGCCGAAGCGGGAAAAGAGCAATATCTGATTCCCTATTTCATTGCTGCCCATCCCGGAACCAGCGATCAGGATATGCTCAATCTCGCATTATGGCTCAAGCGTAACAATTTTCGTCTGGACCAGGTTCAGGCTTTCTTACCAACACCTCTGGCCATAGCGTCTGCGATGTACCATACCGGTAGAAATCCTCTGCAAAAGATTGCCCCCGACAAGGCCAGGGTCAGTGTTGTCAAAGGCTTGAAGCAGAGACGCCTGCATAAAGCCTTTCTGCGCTACCACGACCCGAAAAACTGGCCCCAGTTACGTGACGCATTGGCCAGTATGGGGCGTAGTGATCTGATCGGGAACGGCAAAAAACACCTGATTCCCAGTTGGCAGCCCCGCCCTGAAGGAAGAGACAAAAAACAGACAAAATCCAGCCGTACCCGACCTGCTGTGAGCACTACAAAACAGACTCGACAGAAGCGAAAATCCGCACATAAAAAAACTCGCCAAAGAACCAGAAAATAGCTCAATATTTTGCAGCTGAATCAGTTACTTAAACACCCTGTTAAATAGACCTGAAAACACCCTTTCCAGGGCTTGAAAATCCACTTAAAAAGAACCATATTCAAATTAGGAGATGGTTAAATTTCTCATCCTTAACATGAGATTCCAGCTCCTTTGTGAAACGCGTTTTGAAAGGAGGTAAATCATGAATATCACACGATATGACCCCTGGCGTTCACTTGATGATTGGCGTCAGGATATGGACCGGATGTTCCATCCACTGCATCAGCAAGATGAAGACACCTCCCATGTGGTCGGAGGCGATTGGGCGCCTGCTGTCGATATCAAAGAAGAGACGGACCGTTATCTCATCCGAGCAGATATCCCTGGTGTAAAACCGGAAGATATTGAAATAACCATGGATAATGGCGTGCTCAGCATTCGTGGTGAACGTAAGTTCGAAGAGACTGAAGTAAAGGACGATTTCAGACGCGTAGAACGCTCACACGGTATCTTCTACAGGCGGTTTTCACTTCCGGACAATACCGATGCCGAAGCTATTGAGGCAAGCGGTAATGATGGTGTAATCGAGATAACCATTCCGAAAACAGAGGAGAAACATCCAAAACGGATCGAGGTGAAACATTAAGCCTTTCAGCCGGGGCCTCTAGTGGGCCATGCGGTAAATACGGTAACGATCAGCCGGACCCACAAGCCTCAGCAGTAAGGCGCGCGAACGTAGGACTGGCAGGCCAATTCAAGTGAGTGCAACGACGCTGCTGAGGCTTGTGGGACGGCCCGAAGGGAGCCCCGCTCATCAGTCAATGCTACGTTGTACTCCTTGGAAAGGGCTTGCCATTCCCTGCGGAGTACGCCTTGCCTTGACTGATGAGCGGGGCTCTGATCGTTACCTTATTTACCGCATGGCCCACTAGCCCCGGTTACTTAATATGCTAAGTAAACCAATGGTTCAGAAACGAAAGATCAGACCCAGATTTGTTTCAAACTGAGGAAATGCATCACCACTGATCTGCAACTCACACCCCCCGTCACAGAAAAGACTGCTGTTGGAATTAACCAAGGTGCTGTAACCACGCAGTTCAAAGCGAATGCCCAGACGCTCAGTGGGATACCACTTCAAGCCACCCCCGACACTTAAAGAAAAGCGAGTCTTGTTTTCAAACCCCGCCTGATCCGGTTGCATATAGGTCATACCTAGACCGCCGGAGAAATAGGGGGTAAAGCGATCCTGGTAGACATCCACCGTGCCACCCATATGGAGATAATGTACATCCAGATCGAAGGCGTTGTCCGGATCAGTACTGTCGGCCAGCGAGGTGCCCTGATGGCTATAGAGAAATTCGTAGCGTGTTGTGTTTGAGGCAGGCTGACTCAGAGTGAAGCCCCAATCCGACGATTCTTCAAAATCCCATGCACGACCTGTTTGGGTATCATCCAATGTGCCACCAAAACGGTATCCGACAAATGGAGTGAACTCAATCTCACTTCCTGCTGCCAGACAGCATGGGCTCAAAACCAACAGTAGCCAGATTGTGAAAAATTGTGGTGTGCGCATCATGTCTGATAAAAGTAACAGTTATATAACCTAATTATCGTTCAAAATGTCACCTTTAACCCGGTAACATTTCACATCTTAGGCATTCGATAACTTAAGCGCTTGATTATAAAGTTTATTTTTCTTCTCGCCAGTAATCTTAACGGCCAAAGAAACAGCTTGTTTGAGCGGTAGTTCCGACAATAGCGTGATCAGGATTTGTTCGACATCCACTTCGACCCGTGCCTGAGATGCAACACTCTCCCCGGCAACCAAAATAACAAACTCACCCTTTCGCTGATCTTCATCCTGCTGCAAAGTCTGTAAAATTGACTCCAGACTCCCCCTTAGAAAGGTCTCATAAGTCTTTGTCAATTCCCGCGCTATCACCCCATCCCTCTCTGAACCAAAAACAGACACCATGTCCGCCAGAGTATCCACCACACGATGGCTAGATTCATAGAACACCAGGGTGGATCTCTCCCGTACCAGCTCATGTAACCAGTTTTTTCGATGGGATCCCGTCCGAGGTGGAAAACCGGCGAATAGAAAACGGTCTGTTGGCAGACCCGCAGCGGATAGTGCGCACACCATGGCACTCGCACCCGGTATAGGCACAATGCTTCCCCCTTCCGCAGCAAAGGCCCTGACGAGTGGAAAGCCAGGATCGCTGATCAACGGTGTCCCAGCATCAGAGACCAGGGCAATTGACTCTCCACTGGAAAGCGCATCTAACAGCGGGGCCAGTTTTGACTGTTCATTGAACTGGTGCAAAGACTGCATTGGGGTATCGATGGCATAGTAACGTAACAGGGGACGTGTATGTCTGGTATCCTCTGCAGCAATGAAATCGACCTGCTTGAGGGTCTCTACCGCCCTTGGGGTCAGGTCATCAAGATTACCGATTGGTGTTGCGACAACGTAAAGTACGCCCTTTGACACAGATCTTCCCGAGTGTGAGAAACTAGAATAGCCCTGCAGACCATATAGACTACTTTCAACGGTAACAAGGCAGATTGCCAGGGGTTACCCCCACTAATCAGCCAGGTTTTGATCAAGACCATTCTTGATGCCTCGAAAGCAATCTATTATGTTGCCGGGTTGATTATACCGAATCCTGCCACAGATACTGAGCTATGCATATCATCCGTCACATCGCCCTTTTACTGCTGTTAACCCTACTGTTTCAGATGGGCTGTACCACGGTCACCAAAGAGACAACTCCTGAATCCCAGCAACTATCTTCTGAGCTCAGGCAGCAAATTGACTCATGGCTGGCGTTTGGGGACTATGCTGCAGCCGCAATGGCATTGGAATCTTCAGCTGCTGGAAGTGACTCCCCGCTGCGTGAGCAGCTGATGCTGGAGGCTGTTGAGTATTGGCTGAGGGCGGGAGAACAGGAGCGAAGTCTCCAACTTGTAAAGCAGCTCCGTCCATCCGAAACCGACCCGGATTTCAACCTGAAACTGAGAATGCTTCGTACCGAGCTGGCGGTTCTACAGGGTGACATCGAGCAGGCACTGGATCTGATGCAGCCTGAACCCAGCCCCGACGCACCACTTGAATTACGTCAGCACTACCATCGCAACATGGCAGAGATTTTTCGCTTATCCGGCAATCTACTGGAGAGTGCACGAGAGCTCGATGTGCTCGACAAACTCTTCGAAGACGATCTAGAGCAGCGTCTGGCAGTACAGGAGTTACTGATTCAGACCCTCTCGACCATGACCGATACCGCGCTGACACTGCTGCAACCTCAACCTCCTGCCACCTTGATCGGCTGGATGGAACTGGCAAAAACAGTCAAAGCACAGACACCCGATCCTGAAGAACTGAGCAGTAGTCTGGCTGGCTGGCGCGAACGCTTTCCTGATCATCCCGCACTGCAGACCCTGCTTGCAGGCTACCTGGAGCTACAGGGTCTTAGCCCTGACGACCACATCGCAATAATGTTACCGCGCAGTGGCCCCTACGCAAAAGTCGCTGCTGCTGTACGAGATGGCATGATGGCAGCATGGTATCAACAGCCATCGGAATATCGTCCTAAGCTACAATTCTATGACAGCAGTGAACTGCAGAGCACACTTAACATTTATCAACAAGCTATCCTGAGTGGCGCACAGATGATTGTCGGTCCGCTGAATAAGGATGCGGTAAAGATGCTCTCCCACCTTGAGTTATTGGACATCCCTGTGCTGGCTCTCAATCAGATTGAGCAGGGCAACTACGACATCAACCCCAATCTATTTCAATTCGGCCTCGCACCTGAGGATGAAGCTGATCAGATTGCAGAAAGAGCCTGGCTGGAAGGACATAGAACTGCGCTAATTCTGACCCCATCAAATAATTGGGGCGGTCGCCTGGAGAGCAGCTTCCGTCTTCGCTGGGAAACCCTGGGCGGTGAAATTGTCGAAAGTCAGAAATACAATCCATCGGAGAACGATTTCTCCGTACCGATTCGTATGCTGCTTAATGTCAACGAAAGCCAAGCACGCATACGCGCAGTTTCAACCATGCTTGCCAGAAAACTTGAGACAGAGCCACGCACGCGAGAGGATGCTGACTTTATCTTTTTGGCTGCTCGACCACAGAAAGCCAGACAGATAAGACCACAGCTTAAGTTTTTCCGCGCTGGCAACCTGCCTATTATGGCCACCTCTCATATCTACACCGGCGTTGAGCAGCCTGAACTAGACCGGGACCTGGGCAAGATCAGTTTTGTCGACACCCCCTGGCTGCTGGAAGAGAGCCATGGTGGCACCCTCTCCCGCAAACGCCTTGAACAGTTGATTCCAGGTGTGAGGGGTCGTTATGCCAGGCTCTATGCCATGGGTATTGACAGCTATAACCTGCTTTCGCAACTGCAATCCATGCAGGAGCAGCCTGGCAGGTTGTTCAATGGTCAAAGCGGCACAATCTATCTGGATAACAATAACCGTCTCCACCGGTTATTGGCCTGGGCCGATATGGAGCAGGGAAAAGCCAGTATCAGCGGATACGCGCCCCGTATTCAGATGCCCATGGCTCCAATGCCTCTGAATGATGAATTGGATGACCCTGAGCCTATCAACCCTGAACTGCCACCGGTATCGGATCATGACCTGTCTCAGCCAACCCAACTCAGATGAAAGCCGAACATCTCCAGCAAGGTGAAAGAGCTGAACAGCAGGCGCTTGACTACTTGAGCCGTCGTGGACTCAAACTGGTAACCCGAAACTTTAGCTGCAAGTTAGGAGAGATAGATCTCATCATGCAGGATCATGATGCTCTGGTATTTGTAGAAGTACGCTATCGCCAATCAAAGGATTTTGGCTCAGCCCTGGATAGCATAACTACAGGCAAGCAGCGTAAACTTGTCGCCACAGCCAATCTCTATTTACAAAAGATGCAAAACGATCAACCATGCCGATTTGATGTGGTCGCCCTACACGGTTCTGGCAACTCCCGTATGACCTGGATTAAAGATGCAATCCAGAGTAGCTGGTGATCAGCATTAAAACTATTCCATACAAATGAAACACGATCGAATCAATCCTCACCAGAACCATCACAAGGCGATGTAAAACGATGCAATACCAAGAGCGCATCCAGACCCTATTTAATCAGAGTATTCAAACCAAGATCGAGGCATTGCCTCTCTTGACTCAACCCATCTCTGACGCGGCAGGGCTGATATTCGAGCGACTGCTTGAAGGCAACAAGATACTCAGTTGCGGCAATGGCGGCTCAGCCGGGGATGCCCAGCACTTCTCATCGGAAATGCTCAACCGCTACGAACGAGAAAGGCCTGGCTTACCGGCCATCGCTTTGACCACAGATAGCTCAACCGTGACTTCAATCAGTAATGACTACGATTTTTCTTTGATCTTTTCCCGACAGATCGAAGCCCTGGGACAACCCAATGACCTTTTATTGGCTATCTCTACCAGTGGCAATTCGAGTAATGTCAATCATGCTGTACAATCAGCACACGAACGTGAAATGGCTGTAGTTGCCCTGACCGGAAAGGATGGCGGTGAACTGGCGAAACTACTGGCCCCAGGGGATGTCGAAATCCGGGTTCCCGCAAATGTCACGGCACGTATTCAGGAGACGCACCTGTTGGTCATTCACTGTTTATGCGACTTGGTAGACCAACAACTGCTGGGTAGTTGAAGCGTCAGCTACTACGGCTGTATCACCATGTAAATTTTAAAACTATTATTCTATGGGCATATGCCTCACCACACGATATCGATAACCTTCAGAGGAAGATTATGCAGATTAAAATCTCAACCGCATTCTATCTCTTACTCACAGCACTAACCCTGCAAGGTTGTGCCGCTGCCATTATTGGGGGCGCTGCAGCTACCGCATCTATCGTGCATGACAGACGTACCACTGGTGCCATTGTTGAAGATCAGAGTATTGAGCTGAAAACCTATGATCTGTTGAAGAAAGACACACAATTCGAAAAACAAAGTAATATTCATGTCACCAGTTACAACATGGTGGTTCTGCTGACCGGACAGGCTTCGAATGACAACTTGCGCCGCAAGGCCGAACAGATGGCCATGGGCGTGGAAAAAGTACGCCGGGTAGTCAATGAAATAGAGATCGGCAGCACTTCATCCATTGGTGAAGACAGTCGTGATGTTGCCATAACATCAGAGGTCAAAATAAAGCTGGCTGGTATCGACATCCCAGACTTTGACCCACTTAGAGTTAAGGTGGTAACAGAACGCGGCACAGTATTTCTACTTGGATTAATCACCAAGAAAGAGGGGGATGCGGTTACCGATGTAGTGCGTCATATCAGTGGTGTACGTCGCGTGGTTCGTGTCTTCGAGTACATCTGAATTGGAAGGCCCTCTTAAACAGAACCTGATCCAACAGTTCAGAAAGATTGCTGGGAATGAAGGTGTTTTTACCGATCCGGCGGACTGTTTGCCTTATGGTTATGATAACAGCCGACTCCAGGCCACACCGGCTGGTGTGGTGTTTGCTGAACGGCATGATCAGGTAGAGGCTGTGGTGCAGCTCTGCTATGAACATCACATCCCACTGATCTCACGGGGTAAAGGTACGGGCACAACAGGTGCCACTGTTCCTCAACAGGGAGGCGTGGTGCTCTCCCTGGAACGTATGAACAAGATCCTGGAGATCGATACTGACAACCGCTTAGTCAGAGTTGAGCCTGGGGTAACAAACAAAGCACTGCAAACAGCAATTAAAGATAAGGGCTTTTTCTGGCCACCCGATCCCACCAGTGCTGCTGTCTGTACTATTGGTGGAAATCTTGCCTATAACTCCGCGGGTCCCCGCGCAGTCAAATATGGCACACCCAGAGATAGCACCCTGGGGTTGAAGGCAGTTACCGGTAGTGGAGAGACAATCTACACCGGGGTTAATACAACCAAAGGGGTTGTCGGCTATGACCTCACAAGGTTGCTGATTGGATCCGAAGGCACTCTGGCGGTCATCACCGAAGCCCGGCTAAAACTAACCCCACTGGCTGAGACAAAACGCACGCTACAGGCGAGTTATCGTGACATCCATGCTGCCGCAAGAGCCGTTTCGGCCATCATGGGACAATCGGTGACCCCTTGTGCCCTGGAATTCATGGATAAAGCTGCGTTGGAGATGGTCAGGGAGTTCTCAGACCTGCAATTAGACCCTTCAGTCGGCGCTTTGCTGATGATTGAAGTGGATGGCGCAAAACACTGTATTGGCGAAGAGACTGCGGTGGTGGCCAAAGCCGCCAATGTCCCAGGACTACTGGATATACACACAGCAGAAACCGAGGAGGAGGTGACCCGTCTTTGGAAAACCCGTAAGGCGCTCTCTCCTGCACTACGTAATATTGCCCCAAAAAAGATAAATGAAGATGTGGTGGTGCCCGTCTCCCGTATGCCAGAGTTAATCGAATCCCTTGAGAAACTATCTCAGGATACAGGGATTACGATCGTAAATTTCGGCCATGCCGGAAATGGCAACATTCATGTCAATCTTCTACTCGACCCGGATGACCCACAGCAACTGGCGGCGGGAGAGGTCTGTTTGGCTGCACTTTTCGAGCTGGTATTGAAACTGGGTGGGACGCTTTCGGGTGAGCATGGCATCGGTGTCGTGAAGCGGCAGTTCGTGGATCAAGAGATCAGTCCAGTCGAACTCAATCTGATGCGCGCAATCAAGCGTCAATTTGATCCCCATCAAATTCTCAATCCAGGCATTCTTTTTCCAGACGAATCGGCCTGACCGGCAGAGGGTTGAGATCAAGAATCAACGATACCCAGGAGTGCCTGTCAAAAAAAAACACCCTCCATCTAAGATGGAGAGTGCTACCCAAATGAGAGGTTGAGCAGTAGAAGGAACTGATCGCCTCACAGTCTCTTTGACTGAAAACATTGTGGTCTGAACATCACGCAACCAATGATTTCTAACACCACAAGCTAATTCATAATTGTCTTATCTACCCACGCTCCAACCTGATATTTTGATCGACTTGCACCCATGAGAGGATCGTCTTTGCCCCCGGCCCATGGGAGAGCCGAGAGGTGTCTAGACATAGAGGAGCTGAAAAGATACCGATTAAAAACCCGATTGTGATGACGAAACCTTTTTGCCACATCCTCTGCTCTCCCTTACTGGTATAAGAGGCCGTAAGTTGATGGTTATAAGGATATGGATTAAAGGCTCGTGGTGCAGTGAAATAATCACTATTCAGATGCGACTTTTTTACACAGGGGTCGGCGCTGATTCATTCTGCAGGTTGACACGTTCACGATAGTGGCGCGATACCAGTGCGAACAGCCCGGCAGTAGTGGCCATCAGCAGGGTAAAGAAAAGATAATAATCAACGCCTTGTAAGAGTGAGGTTCCCTCAATCGCGAAATTGACAATGCTGGTGAAGAGGTTACCCATTGCAACTGACATCATGAAGAAAGCCATAACAAATGACTTCATGCGATTGGGTGCTTGTGTGTAGGAGAACTCAAGACAGGTTATTGAAACCATCACTTCACCACTGGTCAATACCAGATAGGCGAGCAATTGCCAGATAATGGATGGCATACCCCCTGCGTCGATCTGATACTGAATCCAACTGGAGATGGCGAAAGCCAGTGACGCCAGCAACATACCATAGCCAATTTTTCTTAGAGGAGTCAGACGCCATCTTCTCTGAATCGCAGGGTAGAGAAGATAACTGAAGGTCGGCACAAGCAACATTACCAGCAATGGGTTGGCAGCCTGAATCTGTGCCGGCAGTATCTCCAATCCGAACAGATTTCGATCCATGTTATTCGCCTGTAACACCCATGCAGAACCTGTCTGATCGAACAGAGCCCAAAACACCGCAACAAAAAGGTAGAGGCCGAACAACCAAGTGAGGGTCAGCAAACCATCACGACTGAAGGTTTCACGCAGGAACTCCCGACCACCAGGCGGTATGTGGACAAAGCGCCTTCTTCCTGACCAGAAGATCAGCGTTGCGACAACCATAAGGATGCCTGGCACACCAAAGGCCCAAGCAGGACCTGCATACTGCAACAACCAAGGCGTCGCCAGAGTCGATGCGAAGGCACCCAGATTAACCGCAATATAGAACCAGCCGAAAGCTCCCGACAGCAAGTGAGCATTACTGCGACCAAACTGATCCCCCAGGTGAGCAGAGACGCAGGGTTTGATGCCACCGGATCCCAGTGCAATCAGAGTCAAACCGAGCAACAGACCAAGTTTTGTATGATCCAATGCGAGTGCAAAGTGCCCAAGACAGTAGAACAGGGAGAGCAGGATGATGGTGCGGTACTTACCGAGTAAACCATCAGAGATCAATGCACCAAACAGTGGAGTAATGTAGACAGCAGAGACAAAAAGATGAAACCAACCCTTGGCCTCATCCTCATTCATCGTCGCTACCGCACCTGTGTCGTTGATCAGATATTGAGTCATGAAGACAACCAATACCGCACGCATGCCATAGAAGCTGAAACGTTCAGCAGCTTCGTTGCCAATAATATAGGGAATGCCTTTCGGAAGGTCCCTGGATGGCAGAGGGGCTGTTTGATATCCAGACATCAGTAACTTTGATTCAAAGACATAGGTAAAGAGTATATTGACCAGCGGGAGATTGCGTTAAGGGTACAGCAGTCAATCGCCTGCTATTTTCCAAGCGGTTTTTGAATCCGGGCGGTTGTCGTTGCGTTAGGCCGCACTTAACAAAACCGGTTGGCACATGAAATAGTGATAGATGAAATTCCAATACTAAAGGGCGACCAACAGTTTAATATTAACCCGGCACCTTAATATCTTGCAGGTAACTGTTTATTGATCACATATTGATTGTGACTGGAGCTAATATAGCCGCCTTTGACCAGGTCTTTGAAGATACGACAGACCATTTCACGAGAAGCACCAATACGATTTGCCAGCTCCTGTTGAGTGACATGCCCCTCAATCACCAACTGGCCATCCCGCTCCTCAGCCAGACTCAACAAGGTTTTACTGAGTCGCCCATAGACATCAGACAGGGCGAGACTCTTCACTTCATCGGTCAGTGTCCTCACCCTACCCACCATATCCTTCAGTAGGTGGATACAGATATTAGGATTGCTCTGTAAAACCTGGTGGAAGGCCTGTTTGGACATAATAGCCATGGTTGATTTGACGGTTGTCATGATTGATGCGGATCTCTTATAGTCATCAATCAGTGATAGTTCACCGAAATATTCACCCTCTTCCTGATAATTGATGATGGCCTCTTTGCCGTTTTCATCATTGAGATAGACCTTAACCTTGCCGCTCAGAATCACATACAACGAGTCGCTATTGTCACCTTCAGAAAGAATAATTGTATTTCTGGGATAGGATCTTCGAACCATACGCTGTTCGATGAGCGCAAGATCGCTAGGATCCATGCCGGCAAATATGGAGACGTTTTCAATCATGGTGTTAATTACCCTATAACCGTTAGCCACACGCAGAGGATTACTCTCCATAAAACCCCCGCCACTTAATCCCATAATCTGAATAGGCGGTATCTTTCTCCCTTCCCGCCTTCATGTTGTACACTGTGAACAATCAATTTGAAGGAGCGCTAACAACCCGGCACCTTATTAACCGCCTACCAAAAACCACTATGCTCACAAATAATATGAGTCAGCTCTTATTTTCAGGCGCTTGCTTGTAAAACTGTAACAGAAAAATTCACATTCTACAGTGGCGATATTTAACTGTTATGAGTAGTAGTGATCCTATTCTCACTTATCTTGCAGGGTCATTGTGGAAAAGTATCAGTTCAAATCAGCGTTATTACTGGGAATATCGATTGGACTATTAGGTGCAATAGTCAGCCTGCTACCGATTGGTGCCACTTGGGAGGAGGATTTCGGCCTGGGCTTGCTTTTCAAGTTACGCGGCCAGCGTCCAGCGCCCCAAAACACAGAAATAATCTCCATCAATGGCAAAACAGCGGCGCAACTTGGTCTGGGTGAAGAGATACCGGAATGGCCGCGCAGTCTGCATGCAGAGTTGATTAACAAACTTAATCAGGCAGACGTAAACCTGATCGTGTATGACATCTTCTTCAAGAGACCCAGAGACGCCGAGGCTGATAACCGACTGGCACGTACAATTCGAGAGAGTGGCAATGTAGTGCTCGTCTCCTATATGCAGCAGGAGCAGCTGAAAAGTGGTGATGATATTCACTATATTGAACGGCATATTTCCCCAGTAGGGATACTGGCAGATGCAGCGCTTGATCTCGCCCCGTTCGTACTCCCCAAGGTACCTGTCAAAGTCAGTCGGTTCTGGACTTTCAGTGGCGAACAGCAATTTACCTCACTACCAACCACAGCGCTCCTGCACTTAGCTGATCCTGATGGTACTAGACTGAAACAGCTGATCACAGCGTCTGGCGGACAACCACCATCTTCAGCGGATAGACACGGGATCTCACAATTCTTGCGAAATAACCGGGAGCTGCTCGGCCCAATAAATCTCTCTTTACAAAATCATTACAAACAACAGATCCCAAGGGATCAGTTCCAATCCTTAGAAGCGGCACTCGACCTGTACAACAACTCAAACTATCCCTATCTCAATTTTTATGGGCCTCCTGGTAGTATCAAGACCCATCCAATCCAGGAGATACTCGCCGCATCTCCTGAATCATTGGCCCACTTTCGCGGCAAGACACTTTTCATCGGTTATGCAGGAGCCTACCAGCCGAAACAGAAAGATGGATTCTATACCGTTTTTTCTCAGGCCGACGGATTAGACATCAGTGGTGTTGAAATCGCTGCTACCGCCTTTTCCAACCTGCTTTATCGTGAAACCCTTTCACCTCTCGCCCCAGGTTGGATCATTGCTTTATTGACCGGTTTCGGCATCGGCATCACCCTGCTGTTTCGACTGCTGCCTGGTTTAGCGGGTAGTGTCACTGGTGTTGTGGTAGGGGCAGGATATTTTGCTTCCGCATATCTACTGTTCCACCAGTTCAACCTATGGATACCCTGGTTTATTCCTCTGCTACTGCAAATTCCATTTGCATTGCTTATCAGTCTGATCTTGCACTATCAACAGATGCGAACCAGTAAAGAGCAGCTTCGGCATCTGTTCGGTTACTATCTACCGGGAGACGTCATTGACCGCCTGGCTCGGGACAATAGGCAACCAACAGGCCAGATTGATTCAGCCTATGGTGTCTGCCTCGCCTCTGATGCTCAAAACTACACGGCCATGGCCGAAAAGATGGAACCGGAAGCGTTACAAATCTATTTGAATCACTACTTCAAGATCCTCTTCTCACCGGTCAGATCCCATAGTGGAATCGTTTCTGATGTGGTAGGTGATGCGATGCTGGCGATATGGCCGTCAACTCAGGCGAAACACAACATGCAGCAGATGGCCTGTGAGGCCGCACTTGAGATCGGTGAAGGAATTAAACATTCCGATCTTGAACCCAAGCTTGTTACCCGTATCGGATTACACTCTGGTGAACTGGTAATGAGCCACGTCGGCGCTATCGACCACTTCGAATACAGGGCTGTGGGGGATATGGTCAATACCACTTCTCGTATAGAAAATCTTAACAAATTACTCGGTACCCAAGTCGCGGCATCTGAAGACTTTGTGAAAGAGTTGCAGGGTATATTGACTCGGGAGTTAGGAACATTCACCGTTTCCGGCAAACAACAACCTATCAGACTCTACGAAATAGCGGCCAGAACAGAGGAAGCGAGTGACGAACTACTCAGACTCCATGAAGAATTCGCAGAAGCCTTGATAGAGTGGCAGCACGGCAGCAGAAGCAGTGCCTATGAGAAATTCCAACAGATCTCGGCAGGGTATCCCGATGATGGTCCAACCCACTACTACATAAAGCAGTTTCACGAGCGCCGAAGCACCCAGAAACGCACACTCTAGGGATAAACAGCAGTGAATTCCCCCCCTTCTCATAAGTAATAACCACTTGTCGGTAAAGGATAATTATGCTACTTAGATGTAATTACGTGAATAAAAAGCCTAAAATATAAATCACTGTATAAATTACGGACAAATCATGGATGATGTCACCACTACCAGGACAAAGATCATGGTTACCAGATCTAAAATAAAAAACGAACTTGCCCCTCTTTTAATCTTTCTTTTGGGATTATGCTTTAGCAACATACTGATAGCTGATGAGTGTCAACCGGTAGTCGCTCAAATGGTTTCACTCCAAGGCGAGGTTGAAGTCCTTAGAACAGACAGGCAGGAATGGCAGCAGGTAGAAAGTAGCAGCAAGTTTTGCCCAGGAGATCAGCTACGGGTCAATGCAAGCAGTCGAGTGGGATTACACCTTAATAATGATACCTTTCTACGCTTAAGTGAAAACAGTAGTATTATATTTGCCCCTCCCGCCGATCAAGAATCGAGCTGGCTTAATCTCATTCAAGGCATCGCTCATTTTATCAGCCGTATAACCCGCCCTGCACAGGTCGTCACTCCCTACGTCAACGCCTCCATTGAAGGCACTGAATTCACTGTAGAGGTTAGCGACGAATTCAGCCGCATTACGGTAGCTGAGGGCAAAGTTCGGGCTCACAATCAACAGGGGGAATCCTTACTCAGCAGCGGCCAGATGGCCAAAGTTGTCAAAGGAGAAGCCCCAGTCGTCAGTCAAGTAGTCAATCCATTGGATGCCGTTCAATGGACACTATATTACCCACCGATCATCGACCTCAGTGAGCAGGATACTGCGTCTAACAAAGACCTCCTCCGCTCTTATTCAGCCTACCGCAAAGGTGATGTTACTGAGGCCTTTAAAATATTGGATGAGGCTCCTGTCACCAATGATGCCTCAACCCTGGGCTATCGAGCATCACTCAACCTGGCGGTTGGTGATATCCAAACAGCAGAGAGGGACATTAAGCATCTCATAGAACTAGACCCTCAAAATGCAGATGCCCTGGCCTTAAGCTCAATCATTGCTACGATACAGAATCGTTCCGATGATGCCATGAGATCTGCAAACCAGGCGATAGAGAACAATCCCGAGTCAGTCTCGGCTTACCTTGCGCTCTCCTATGCCAAACAGAGTCAATTCGAATTGACTGAAGCACTTGATGCTGCAAAACAGGCAACCCACCTTGACCCTGAGAGTGCGATTGCCATGGCTAGGTTGTCACAACTCCATCTGATGTTCCGTCAGATGAGCGAAGCCTCTGATGCAGCAGAAAAGGCGGTCGATATCGATCCACAGATAGCCTTAACTCAAACAACCCTGGGATTTGCCCACCTGATTCAACTCGACCTGGATAGCGCCAAGCTCGCCTTTGAACAGGCAATCAAACTCGATCAGGCAAATCCAATGCCAAGACTGGGCCTTGGCCTGGTGACTATTCGTGGCGGTGATCTCAGCCAAGGCCGGGAGCTATTGGAAACAGCAGTTCATCTTGATCCCGGAAGTGCACTCCTACGCAGTTATCTGGGCAAGGCGTACTATGAAGAGAAGCGCAGCGATGAAGCTGCAAAGCAGTTTCAATTGGCCAAGCAGAGAGACCCACTAGACCCTACGGCCTGGTTCTATGATGCGATACTCAAGCAGAGTGAGAATAGTCCAGTCGATGCCTTGAATAACATACAGCAGGCTATTCATCTGAACGAGAACAGGGCGGTTTACCGCTCACGGCTTCTCCTTGATGATGACCAAGCCTCGAGAAATATCAGTCAGGCGGAGATCTACACCGATTTAGGGTTCCAGAGACTAGCCCTTAAAGAGAGCTGGAAATCGATCAATTTAGATCCAGGAAATGCATCGGCTCATCAATTCCTATCTGATGCCTACGCTGGTGTTATTCGACACGAAATTGCACAAGTCAGCGAGTTGCTACAAGCCCAACTGTTACAACCCGAAATTACAACCCCTGTCAGCCCGAGTGCTAGCGAAACAAACTTGTTAGCCTTTAGTGACAACGGCCCCTCTTTAGCCGGTCTTAATGAGTACAACCCATTATTCAATCGTCAACGCCTCTCTTTTCAGGCAAGTGGTGTAACAGGCAGTAATAATACCCGTGGTAGTGAAATCATTGCTGGAGCCTTCGCAAATCGTGGCATGATCAGCGCAGGTCACTTCCGAGAAAGCAGTGATGGATTTCGTGAGAACAACGATAGTGACCAGACCATCACCAATTTATTCGGACAATTTCGCATAACATCTGACCTGAGTATTCAGGGCGAAGTAAAGCAAAAAGAGAGTGATTTTGGTGATCTGCTACTACGATTTGACCCTGATAATTACAATCAATCATTACAGAGAAGCATCGACTCCGATAGTTACAGAGTGGGATTAAACTATACTCCGGATATTAAGCAGACCTTCATTTTTTCTGCCTCATCGCAAAAACTAGATGATTCAGACTCACGAACCGGTAGCTTGATCTCCTTGGACAGTGATGGCCAACAGTACGAGACGAAGTATATTTACTCTGGTGAACAGTTCACTATAAATGGGGGTTTTGGTTACTTAACCTCCGATCAAACCACCACATTCACTTTTGAATTTTTTGGATTTACAAGCTCAGTACAAGAGGAGTCCACAGTAAATCAAAAATCGGCCTATATTTATTTGAATTATCCTTGGGTACTAGGAAATCTCTTAGTTGGTTTCGACTATATAGACATTGATGACGATGTCAGCATTGATAAGCGCAAGGTCAACCCAAAAATTGGTGCAAATATAAGTATTACTGAAAACACCAGCCTCACGATTGCCGCCTTCAAGGCAGTTAGACCTGAAATCATCAATAAACAAACAATTGCACCTACTACCTTGGTTGGGTTTAACCAATATTTTGATGATTATATTGGCGCAGAGTCAACACGATATGCATTGGCACTTGATCATAACTTTTCTAAAAACTTACATACTGGTTTAGAATTGACTCGGCGGAAAATCGAGAATGAATTTGATGACATATTCCTGGATGATGAGACACATAAAGAACAAGAACATCTACTCTATGCATATTACTCCCTAAACCCTAACATAGGTTTAACCGGCGAATATACCTACGAGAACTTTGAACGCGATTTTACCGAAGGACTTGTCGATGCTGACAAACCCGCCTCCCTTATCACCCAATCCACAACCCTTGGTTTGACTTTTGCTCACACTTCCGGCTTATATTCCAAGGTCTCTGGAAGCTATGTAGACCAGGAAATCGAAAATATACTGCCCGTTGGAACCAGCACAGATAGTGATCAGTTTTGGGTCACGGATCTCACGATTGGATTCAGACTTCCCAATAGAATGGGAAAAATTGAAATGTTAACGAAAAACTTATTTGATAAAGAATTCAATTATCAAAGCATCAACCCTGACACTGGCACCCCTCAATCTTCACCATATTATCCCGAGCGGTCTTTTTTGATAACTGCCCAACTGTGGCTTTGATATTGGCTAGTCGACCCTAGTGCTACTCAGACAGCCAACACCTTAAGACTTGAATAATAATGCACCACTTACAAAACACTACAGGAGCACGAAGATGAACAAAATCATAACAACTCTACTAATACTTGTTCTAATTTCACTATTAACCTCTGGATGTAATCGCACAAAATACAGCAATGCAAAAATCCTTACTCAGGATGAGTCAAAAATTGTATTGACTGTTAATAAAAACTTCTCATCCACAGTGTTGAATGCTAACACCGGTGAAAGAATGAAACCCTGCATAGAAGACTTATCCAAAGAAGATATTAGCGAAAAGGAAATCATCAGAAAATGTTATCCAGATGGACATGGCACGAATGGCAAGATTCTCTCAGAATCGCACATGGTGGTAAGAGAAGGTTCTATCTGCGCAAGGATAACAGTGGGCAGCAAGCTCTATGTCATTTGCCAACCACCTCATAACCTCGGTTTCTGATATCTAAAAAAGGCAACTAGAACCCTTTGGATCATTGTTGAGATACGAAACGGTTTTCAAGTGTTTAGTTGAACACTTAATAGCCGAATTGAAATCAAGTATATCCAGAGGGTTCTATTTACCAGAGGCATATTAGCGCCAACTTATTGCATCTAGTATCAATGCACTATACTTGTAAACTCACTGACATCTGATACTACACCCGACACCTCCCCTGCTGAAGGCGCTTTTCCATTTTCACCCTCTTGACCAACAGTCTCCTTACTGTCCTCATAGCCACTATATTCCTTTACGATCACTTTGCTATACCCCGCAACATTTAGAATGCTTGAGGCTAATAGCCCTTTACGTTTTGATCTGGCTACCAAAATAATAGCACTATCCCGATAAAGCCCAAACTCACAGAGCAGGTCAAAAATATCATTAATAAAGCTGTTATTGGCATAGGAACGGTAGCTTTGCAGAAAGACATTCCACTCGTCTACTGGGCCACCCAAGTATGGAATGTGAGCATCAACCTCATTTTCCAAACCATACAGCATCACGTCTGCACTACTCCGTATATCGATATATAGCGCTTTATCAGTTGGAATAAACATAAGGCCAGCTCCTATCGGATCGTTAACTGTTATTAAATGCAGTAACTGCAGCACCCTTAACTTTAAGTTTTGTCTATCTGAAAAAGTTCTGGTGTGTACTTCTGCCAATTTTGGTGTGAAATAGTTACACTCAAGGATCAATTCGATGAGGTAGGGTGCGGCCCTGCCGCACCATGACATGCGACTCTGAGCGCAGAAACAAATGGTCGAGTTGCGCTTGGTTGGTGCGGCAGGGCCGCACCCTACGAAGACTATATGTAAAGACTCAATTTCGCCTCAATCAGCGGCGCTGCTTTTCAGCGTACACAAGATTTACCAGCTATTTTTTCTGACAGCACTACGACTGGTGCGGGCAGATACGTTTTTCCCACCCTGCCGAACAAATTTCGCAACTACCCCTATTAGTCACTTAAAGTGCCTCCGACTAGATTGCTACTACCAAACATCAACAAGAAGCAGCGGCATCTTCTAAGGCAACAAGGATCTTGTCCGGCAATCCATAGCGCCTGGACAAGTATAGAGTTACATCCTTGAGCTCAAGGATAAAATGATGATCCTCTCGAATCGCCGAGTAGATGTCCCTGAATTCTGCGAGCAGACTCAGTTCAGTTGTGTTGTACACAATGAGCGCAGCTTGATGCAGGCCTTCACTTTCTTTAGAGTCAACTGCCGATTCTGAGCGATTCAGCAAGGAGAGTACGATGAATATGTTTTGCCGCAATTCAGTGAACGCCGCACGAAGTTGCCTTACGACCGTTGGATCATAAGCACTGACCGAAAGCGCAACCAAATGATCAAAGCGGTGTATGAGAGCTCCTAACGCGATGAGAGATTGTCCGGAAGTCTGATAGTCAATAGTGTCGTCTCCATTCTCATCCCTGAAATAGCCATCCCAACAAGCACCGCCTGGGTAATTTTCGGTACAAGGATGCTCATGACAAGTCAATCCGTCATCATGCGCATCGACATTGGCAGTGAATACTGTACTGAGTAGAAACGAAAGAACCAGCGTGCTAAAAGAGAGATTATGGGTGGTCATTTCTGATCCTCAAGTTGTTTTACTTATTTGTTCGCAATAAAGAATTCGGTATCCAGCAAGCCTGCACGATTAAATTGTAATCTCATGTCAGATACCAACCCAGATCAGCATCGTAACCAACTTTGTATCAGCATTGGTTCATTACTGCGCTAGTAAACCTCCATCAGGACTCCGAGTACGCACACATATCGGTCAAAGCAAGGATACAGCCTGTTTTTAGCCGAAAGCCGATGCTTGGTTCTAATAAAAATTCTGCCTCTTGAAAGCTCACCAACACAAACTATCTGGCACCATGTCCAGTCAGAACCACCGGGATCGTACGAAACAGAATCATCAGATCAAACACTACGCTGTTTTTGCGTACATAGGTCAGATCGTAATAGAGCTTATGCTTTGCATCCTCTACTGTTTCACCATAAGGATACTTGACCTGGGCCCAGCCAGTGATTCCTGGTTTAACCTGATGCCTGAGTGCATATCCACGAATCTGACGTTGAAACTTTGAAACAAATTCAGGCCTTTCAGGGCGTGGACCGACCAGACTCATCTCACCCCTCATGACATTCAGGATCTGCGGCAGTTCATCGATCCGTGTCTTGCGTATAAAACGACCAATCAGGGTTACTCTGGCATCATTTTTAGCTGCCATTTGAGCGCCATTCTTTTCAGCGTCAGTACGCATGCTACGGAATTTCCAGACATAAAACTCACGTCCCTTCAATCCCACTCTCAGCTGACGATATAAGACTGGATCCTTACCCATGGTGCTGAGCCAGATCAATGATGCGGTCAGTAGTATAATCGGACTGGCCAAAACTAATATCAGCAGGCCAAACAGTACATCCAGCTGACGTTTACCGAATCCTTCAACACTCTTTTTCCTCGATAACAGAAGCTGATTGAAGGCAAATGATCCAGTTAGTGTACCAGTTGGATTGATAGCCCCCATTGAATCGGTAGTATCAATTTGGTCAAAACCATAAACCGGTTCATTTTGATTTACGAACATCTCGTGATCAGTGTGAACAGTCATCTTCCTATCTCCGGTCTGTTTATTCTTGATTGGGCTTCCTTTACCCAGCTTTTCCACCCTCTTCGGGTTTCACCAGACTCATCCTTTTAAACTGTTTGCCTCAACTCTATAAATGCAGACTGAAGCTGTTTCTGTCTGGTATGGCTATATGATTTCAAATCTCAGGGTGGAAGACGTATCGAATGGCACACACGTAAGTTGTGACATATTCACTTGTCTATGAAGATTGATCTGCTTCTGCCGATAGGAGGGGGGGGGATTTCTTACTACCGCGACAGCTTCTGGTGTTTTCCGCGCTACTCTGCCACTTTATATGTCAGATGAGAGGTGGTTCAGCAACCAGCGGATATCTGAGGCGATACAGCTCTTAGCTCATTTCCATTTGCTAAATTGAAATGCAGCATTAACTCTTTTTCAGAATCAACTCGTATTTTCGAATCTATTTTATTTCCAAATATGGGAGTGAAATCTGCATCCAATTCCGGAACCTGGTTCCATGAGAGTACGGCGCGTACTTTGGGTTGAATTCCCTGCATCACTGCATCCCAATACTGTTCAGCATCAAATCCAAGTGAGATTAAATGGTAGATTGGATATTGCTCCCTCTCCTCGTCCTGTCTGGCGTCACAGACTTTAAAATGGCTCAAACCCAATGGGTGATAGCCTCTCTGATCTCCCCAATCGACAAAGAACCTTACATATTGGACCGACCCGTGGCGCCGAAGAAGCCCGCTGTAGCCTTCTGACTGATGTTGACCGACAATTGCGATGAGTTTACCCGCCTTGGGATAGATAGCTGCACAGACCAACTCTTCCCAGAAAGTCACCTCAGAATACCTACGGACACAACGTAAAATCTCCCCAGGTGGAACCTTGCCTGAAAACATATGTGCCAGTAGCACACTCCTTGTCAGGATTAACTCATGATGCCCTCCCTCCCCTTTTTCTGGAATAATCCTATTATTTTTCATTAGCTTATCCACAAGCTGCCAATCCTTACGATCTACATTCAGCTTGCATCAAGAAGCGTATTCCCACCAATGACATGACACATAGCCCAAGTGTGACTTTTTCACTTGACCCAAAATTATTTATCGAAATAGTGCAATTATCGGTCTTTTTTCAAATGCTCTAATGACTCGATAAAAGGTTCCAACTTGGCTGTATCAGCGTATGGCCTGTCATAGAGTAGGTATATATAGAGTATTGAATACGACACCTGTCACAAGGGTTCAGTTAAAAGAGTTGACCCGCCTGCAGCCTTCATTGAGAATTGTGCGTTTAAGTGCCAAAGATTTATAAAAAATTGAATTGGGGTGACCTTAGTGAAACATATCGCAAGCCTGCTTTTATTGTTATTTATGCCAGCAATTGCCTCAGCAAGCAGTGGCAATGGTGATCATCTTGATTTAACAGGGCACTGGGTAGGATTTACCGCCATCGCAATCTTTGCTGTGGCTTATTTGCTGGTCATGGCTGAGGAGTTCACTCACCTCAGAAAGTCGAAACCAGTAATACTCGCCGCTGGTCTGATCTGGGGCCTGATCGCCTGGTACTACCAGACCCACGATATGCCACACGCAGCAGAAGAGATGGTACGCCACAATCTGCTCGAATATGCTGAACTGATGCTGTTCCTGCTGGTGGCGATGACCTATATCAACGCCATGGATGAGCGTAACGTGTTCGAAAAACTTCGCTCATGGTTGGTCAGTAAAGGTTTCGGCTTTCGTCAACTGTTCTGGATTACAGGCGTACTCTCCTTCTTTATATCTCCGGTGGCCGACAACCTAACCACCGCACTGCTGATGTGTGCAGTGGTGCTGGCTGTAGGGGGGACAAACACAAAATTCATTCTACTTGCCTGTATCAACATAGTGGTCGCTGCCAATGCGGGTGGAGCTTTCAGCCCATTTGGCGATATCACCACCCTTATGGTCTGGCAGAAAAACATCACCACCGTTCAGGGTCCTGTAGATTTCTGGGCGTTCTTTGCATTGTTTGTCCCTTCCTTGGTCAACTGGCTGGTACCGGCATCGATTATGACTTTTGCTGTACCTGATGAGCAGCCTACTGGTGGGGGTGAAAGTGTTGAGATGAAAAGGGGCGCCAAGCGTATCATCGTATTCTTTCTGGCCACCATTGTTACTGCGGTGAGTTTCCACAACTTCCTGGGTATGCCTCCAGTTATTGGCATGTTAACCGGCTTGGCTTATCTGCAATTTTTCGGTTTTTACCTCAAGAAGACCTACCATCGTGACCACCCTCAATTGACCAATGGTGACGTTACCGAAATTGAACATGACGGTCAGATGGGCGACATTGTCTCCTTCGACGTGTTCAACAAGGTGGCCCGTGCCGAGTGGGATACCCTACTCTTCTTCTACGGTGTCGTGCTTTGTGTCGGCGGCCTGGGCTTTATCGGTTACCTGGCAGTGGCCTCAGACGTGATGTACAACCAGTGGGGTAGCGCTTTAGAGTTAACTACGGCAATGAATGCAACCCCTGCGAACATTATGGTCGGGGTTCTCTCTGCAATCGTCGACAATATTCCGGTGATGTTCGCCGTTCTGACGATGATGCCAGATATGTCCATGGGCCAGTGGTTACTGGTTACCCTAACCGCTGGTGTCGGTGGCTCCATGCTCTCTATCGGTTCAGCGGCTGGCGTAGCATTGATGGGGCAAGCAAGAGGGAAATATACCTTTTTCGGCCACCTGAAGTGGGCACCTGTGATTTCACTGGGGTATATCGCCAGTATTGCAACCCATATATGGATCAATGCGGGCTCATTCTAGAGTCCAAACAACAGCTGCGTCGTGCTTTAACAGCGCAGCTGCTATCCTGCTCAAACACTACGCCCTGACATTCAACAATTTGGCCGAACAGAATGGTATGCTTGGAGAACTGAGACAACACCGAAGTATGATGTGATCATGAACCTCACGAAACGTCTGGCACTACCCATAATACTCTGCTTGGCTCCGGATACTCTGTTGGCTGAACACATGTCGGCCAGTGGTTACAGTATGAGTACCCATTGGGTGGGCCTGGCCAGTCTGGCAGTGTTTATTCTCGCCTTGGTGGCAGTGAGTGTGGAAGAGTTCATAGAACTCAGAAAATCCAAACCGATGCTGCTTGCCGCCGGCATCATCTGGGGACTAATAGGCTGGTATTCCCACCAATTCGTGGGAGGGCACCACGCTGAAGAGGCGTTAAGACACAGCCTGTTGCAATATGCCGAGCTGATGCTCTTTATCCTGGTAGTGATGACCTACATCAACGCCTTGTCAGAACGTCGGGTATTCCTCTCTCTACGCACCTGGGTGGCCCATCAGCGCTACAGTTACCGCCGAATGTTCTGGACCACCGGCTTGGCAGCCTTCTTTCTTTCTCCATTTCTGGATAATCTCTCAACAGCCCTGCTGATGGGTGCGGTTGTGTTGAATCTGGAACGGGATAACCATCGCTTCGTTGCTTTAGCCTGCGTTAATGTTGTATTAGCCTGCAACGCCGGCGGGGCCTATAGCCCCTTCGGTGACATTACCACTCTGATGGTGTGGCAGCAGGAGATCATCAGTACCAATGGCCGTGTAGATTTCTTCTCCTTTTTCAATCTCTTTGTCCCGGCGTTGGTCAGTTACCTGATTCCGGCAGCTATGATGCATTTTGCACTGCCCCCAGGAAAACTCAGCCTCACCCAGCAGCAGGTCAGGATGAGTCGGGGTGCAAAACGGATAATGGCCTTGTTTCTACTCACCATTGTCACAGCAGTACTTTTTCAGGGCCAGCTGGGGTTGCCTGCAACCATCGGCATGATGACCGGACTCTCCTATCTGCAATTCTTTGGTTACTACCTGAAAAAAACCCATGAGCCCAGTAACGAGCAGGTTGTCACTTCTGAGTCATCAGACTTCTCCGTGGTGGTTGAGAGCCGCCAACCCTTCGACGTCTTCCTGCGGGTGGCCCGCTCTGAGTGGGACACCCTACTCTTTCTGGGTGGTGTCATTCTCTGTGTCAGCGGCCTCGGCTATTTGGGCTATCTAACAATAGCCTCCGAGGTGCTCTATATGCAGCTTGGCGCGACAGCTGCCAATGTTACGATCGGCATGGCATCGGCTGTGTTGGAGAACATACCCACCATGTCGGTGGTATTGAGCATGGCCCCGGAGATGTCCATCGGCCAATGGTTGCTGATAACCCTCACCGCCGGCATTGGCGGCAGCCTGCTCTCTATCGGTTCCGCAGCGGGTGTTGCACTGATGGGACAGGCTAATGGCAAATACACCTTCTTCTCTCACCTGCGTTGGACCCCTGCGATCATGCTGGGCTTTTTCGTCAGCATCCAGGTCCATCTTTGGCTCAACAGCACACTTTTTTAACGCTTTTATTCATACCGGAGGGCGTCTGATATTGCATCGCAACATCTACACTATCCATATTGAAAAACCTAAATAATATCTGAAAAGGGCCAATTGCATAAGTTGAGCCTATACCCTAGCCAATATGCCCTGCAGGGACTGTTTTTGTCTCCAGCAAGGCAGAATGAGCGTGGTGTAGCTCGGCTACATGAGCGAATGATAACGCCGCTGGGCGCAAAAACAGACCCAGCCCTTCGGGTTGCGCCAGAAAAAGCGCCACTCGGCGTTGCTCGTCACTCATTTGGAACAACCATACTACGCTCCTCGCGCCTTGATTGGCGCTTTTTCAGGCACAGCAGGGCATATTGGATTAGTGTTAACAGGCCCTAATACGCTGGAAATGGAGAAATGCCGTGTTATAGTTGGCAACCATTTTTTTCTCAAAACCTGGTCCGGAGACAAAAAAACAGCCCCCATCGAGGGCGCCGGACATAACCATTACAATGATTAGATTAGGGAGAAGCACATGTCAAAGAAGCATCCAGTGGTGGCCGTAACTGGCTCATCAGGCGCCGGCACCACGACTGTCAAGCGAGCTTTCGAGCACATTTTCTATCGTGATGGCATTAAACCCGCAGTTGTCGAAGGCGACAGTTTCCATCGCTTCACCCGGGTTGAGATGCGCGAGAAAATGGCTGAAGGCCTTAGCCATTTCGGTCCCAACGCCAACCATTTCGATAAGATTGCAAGCCTCTTCAAGACCTACGGAGAGACAGGCAGTGGTGACAAACGCTACTACCTGCACAGCCCAGAAGAAGCTGCTGAACACAACTCTCGTCTGGGTTGTGACCAGAAACCAGGGGAATTCACCCCTTGGGAGAAGATCCAGGAAGGTACAGACCTGCTGTTCTATGAAGGCCTGCACGGAATGGTTATAGATGGTGATGTGGATGTCGCCAAGAATGTCGATCTGGGTGTTGGTGTGGTTCCAATCGTCAATCTGGAGTGGATCCAGAAAATTTTCCGTGACAATGCGGAACGAGGCTACAGCGAAGAGGCAATCGTCGACACCATCATGCGTCGCATGCCCGACTATATCAACCATATCACACCACAGTTTTCCCGGACTGATATCAACTTCCAGCGGGTTCCAACAGTGGATACCTCAAACCCTTTTATCGCCCGTGACATTCCTACGCCTGATGAGAGCTTTGTGGTCATTCGTTTCAGTGACACTAAGAAATTTGATATGGACTTCCCCTATCTATTGTCGATGATCGATGGCTCATTTATGTCTCGGCGTAACTCAATTGTCGTACCTGGCGGCAAGATGGGCTTCGCAATGGAGATCATTCTGCAACCCATCATCGAACGCATGATGGACGCACGTAACGTCTGATTCCTTAACCAGGTAAGAGATAAAAAAGCCGCCGAGCCTTCAGGCCCTGCGGCTTTTTTTACCCAGGTTACTTATCAAGATAGTTTTACAGTCGGGATTACCCGCTCCTCCCTATCCCGCACACATATTGGGGCCTTTGAGATTTTTCAATGTCCACCCCGGCGCTTTAACATACCATTTCTGTCAACATTTAAACTGGCTATTGTGCGGATAAATCAATATGAAAGAAGACACTCGTCTGGCTCATTTCCCAATCTCTTTTTTCGCCATGGTCATGGGATTGGCCGGTTTATGCATTGCCTGGGAAAAGGCTCAAGCTGGTTTTCAACTTCCGTTCAGGATTGAAATGGCGCTGATTCCATTTACCGTGCTTGTATTTATAATTCTAGTTGTGCTCTACGGCATGAAATTGATGCGTCACCCCAGCCAAGTGGTTAAAGAACTGAACCATCCGGTCAAACTCAACTTTTTTCCAGCTGTTTCGATAAGCCTAATACTGATATCGATTACGCTACTTCAAACACAACCGTCAATCTCCTATCTGCTTTGGTCTATTGGCAGTGCACTTCATCTTGGTTTTACCCTGTATGTTATGAACATCTGGATTCATCATGACAAGTTTGAGATCCACCACATCAATCCCGCTTGGTTCATTCCAGTAGTTGGCAATGTATTGGTGCCTGTTGCAGGAACAGCTCATGGGCATTATGAAATTTCATGGTTCTTTTTCAGCATAGGTATTGTTTTCTGGATGGTGCTTTTCACTATCATTATTTACCGCGTGCTGTTCCATAATCCGCTACCAGATAAACTGATGCCTACCTTCTTTATTCTTATCGCACCACCTGCAGTAGGGTTTATCTCGTATGTGAAATTGAATGGGGGTGTAGACAACTTCGCTCATATCTTATACTACAGCGGTCTATTTCTGACACTACTGTTGGCGAGTATGGCAATTCGGTTTAGCCGATTACAATTTTTCCTCTCCTGGTGGGCCTACTCTTTTCCGCTGGCTGCAATCACAATCGCATCTTTAGTGATGTACGAGACAACCAGTGAAATAGGTTTTGCAATCATTGGATGGTTGTTACTCTCTGTACTTACCCTGGTAGTTACTTATCTCTTCTATCGAACCCTTAAGGCAGTTGGTGGTAACAAAATATGTATACCTGAAGACTAACCTTAAAGCACAATGACTCATGAATTTAGACATGTCATAAGCTGCATATTGCATGCCTTTGAGAGCTGTAGGGTGGGGCCATGCCCCACCTTACCTTGGGTACAAAGCTTACATACACAACCCTGTTGAAGCTGAGTACGCTGTTAATGGAGGTTATACGATACTTTTAAGATAATCGGTACCTTCAACCGTACGCCCTTGCTCATCAAGTAGTTTTGCATATCTATATGGCAGGTTACTGGCAAAGAGACAGGCAGCTCTTTTCTTATGCATGAGTGACATGATCCCATCAACTTCATCACACCATTTCTGATCTACAAACAGTTCAGCCAAACAAAAAAGGATTTTTTCAGTAAATCTCGGCCCAGGCTGGGCCAACCTGACATAGTCGATATAGGTCGTTCGTATCAGACGAACAGACTTGTCATCTCTATCAACCATATTGAAAATAGCACGGGCAGCCTGATGAAAGTCTACACTTTCAGGTGATATTCGACTGCACTGATAATAGAGGGATAAAAACTCTCTCTCGCGACATGTTTCCCGGTAGAGTCGACGAAGTAAACGTAAAGCCTCATCGTAATTTTCAGAATGACAAAGATCCTTGGCAGATGTCAATCTGGGGACTAGGTCAGATGATTCACCAGCCTCATCATATACCTCATTATCGGAAACCCATTGGGTCTGTTTTAGCAGTAGCGATAGTGCTGCGGTAATAAGAAAACAGCCTAAATGAGCCACATATTGGATTTGCCCCCCGGAATAGAGCACAAACTGTAGAAGCTCAATGCCTATCCAGAGCGGCAGTAGCGCCAACAAAGGTATGGACAATAGACTGGTATCAATACCGAAATCATCAAGGGCTGCTGATTGTTTATATCCGAAGAAAACTGTCGCCATACCCAGCATTCCAGAAACCACACCAGTAGCACCCACCACAGGAACAAAACTGGCTGGGTTGGTAAACAGAGCGAGAATGGCCGCAACCAATCCCGAAACAAGATAGATTCCGAGAAAAAGACCACTACCCAGCACTCTCTCAATCATCAGGCCCAGCAATCCCAGAATTAAAAGATTGCTTAACAGATGGATAAAGCCCGCATGCAGAAACATATGAGTGAACAGGGCCATGCCACTTACCTTTGCTGTAACCAACCCATACTCAACAGTTGCAATATCTTCAAATCGATTGATTAATTGTGTGTGCTTCTCTTTCCATAATGCATAGTCTTGATCCTGAATATCAGAAGGGTTGCCACTCAACAACCAATCTTGAAACCTTGTATCATCCTTAGTCCTAACAAACAGCTCCCATGGCGTTATGTCGTCACTATTCGACGCTGCACTCTTTGGAGCTATCATGTACTTGTCTACATAGAGATCATACTGTGCCTTTTCATAGTCATGGAGTCCGGAACTCTCGTATTCGGATAATATCTCAGACAGCGTAGCGTTATCATCTAACTGCCACACAATGAAAATCAGAAGATTAATCAGAACAAGCGCGATGGTTGCAAGGGGCAGACCCTTGTCACCAAGTGTCTTGGTTTTCGTTGTAAAGGTCATCTCGTCATCCCTGTCTTCACGGTTTGTTGATCCTTAATAAACCAATCAAAAACTAGCCCATCTTGGGCGTCTAAATCACTTATAAAAGAGTCACCGCCAGCTGTTATTGTCTTGCTGCCGGTTAATCCCTTACGTTAATCGTACTCTCTATCCTTCCATTGCCGGATCGCTTTAAAAACCTCAGAATGGGAGGTAAGTGATTTACCAGATACCTTTTCCCCAGCAGCAATCACGTTTGTCTTATTTATGCGCAAAAAAGGGTTAGTCTCCAACTCTACTTCCAGACTGGAAGGTAGGGTCGGTTCCCCATTTTGGCGTTTAGTCTGTTCAGATCCCAGACGTTTTAAGACGGCCTGACTCTCAGGTTCCACCCAGCGAGCAAAGCCTAGATTATCCAAAGTGTATTCATGGGCACAATATATTTGGGTTTGTGCCGGCAGTTGCGCAATCCGCTGAAGGGAATCCGCCAATTGCTCAGCTGTACCATCGAAAACACGACCACAGCCAGCAGCAAACAATGTATCACCACAAAACAGCGCACCCTCACCAAGGTAGGCAATATGTCCAGCTGTGTGGCCAGGCACTTCAAGTACCTGAAAATCAACCTCTAATCCGGGAATGTCCGGCCGGTCACCCTCACTCAGGGTATCAGTAATCCCCTTAATGGTTTCACCTGCTGGCCCGAAAACTTTCAGCTCAGGATAGGCTTGTTTGAGCTCAGGCACGCCACCAACATGATCATAGTGATGGTGTGTAATCAAAACAGCGCTAAGTACTAATGAATTTTCACTCAACCAATTCAATACCGGTGTTTCATCACCGGGATCAACTGCCACTGCCTGAGGAGCACCAGGATTCCTGAGCATCCAGATATAGTTGTCTTCAAAGGCTTTGATTGGTGTTATCTGCAACATAATGGGTCAGACCAGTTGTAATTTACTCTCACGACTTCCGCGTTCAATTGCAGAGAGGATACCCGCATAATCTAAGCCAGCTTCAGCAAGCTGCTGCTGGTGGCTGGCATGATCCAGATAGCGATCAGGCAATCCAAGATTTAGCACTTTGACCTGTATACCCTCTGAGGCCAGAAACTCGTTGACCGCAGAACCGGCACCACCTTGAACGACATTCTCTTCGATCGTCACTAGAGTCTCGTGGTTTTTAGCAAGATCCCTTACCATATTCTCATCCAGAGGTTTGATGAATCGCATATTGATCAGTGTCGCATCTACTTGATCCGCCACCTGATGCGCTGTTGAGAGCGGACTTCCAAATACCAATAGTGCGATACGCTTCCCGCGCCTTCTGATCTCACTCTCACCAATGGGTATTGGTATCGACTCTGCCTCGACATTTACACCAGGCCCTGCTCCTCGAGGATATCTGATCAAAGCTGGACCAGTATAATTAAAGCCGGTCTGTAGTAACCGGGCACACTCATTTTCATCCCCGGGGGCCATAATCACCATGTTGGGTACGCTACGGGAGTAGCTCAGATCAAAGCAACCGGCGTGAGTGGCGCCATCCGCACCCACCTGCCCCGCTCGATCCACTGCAAGGGTGACATCCAGGTTTTGTAGCGCCACATCATGGATCAATTGATCATAAGCCCGTTGTAGAAAAGTTGAGTAGATAGCAACCACCGGCTTCATACCTTCACAGGCAAGACCAGCAGCAAATGTTAGGGCATGCTGTTCCGCAATCCCGACATCGAAGTAACGTTGGGAAAAACGCTTCGCATACTCGACCATGCCCGAGCCTTCACTCATCGCCGGGGTAATCGCGACCAATCTTTCATCCTGCTCGGCAGCATGACATAGCCAGTCACCAAACACCTGTGTGTAGGTCTTCTGTCCCGCCCCCTTTTCCATTTTCCCTGTAGCTGGATCAAAGGGGGTGACGCCATGATAGACACAGGGATCCTGCTCAGCAGGCACATAACCTCTGCCCTTCTGGGTTACAATATGAAGCAGACGCGGCCCGCGCATGTGTCTCATGTTGTGCAGTGTGGCAATCAGAGTGTCAAAGTCGTGCCCTTCAATTGGGCCTATATAGTTGAATCCCATCTCTTCGAACAGGGTGCCGGGCATCACCATGCCCTTCATATGCTCTTCCCATTTACCGACTATGTCGCTGAACTGATGGGGCAGATGACTCAAGGCGGATTTCCCACCTTCACGCATACTGGTGTAGACCTTACCGGAAAGTAATCGTGCCAAATGGTTGCTGAATCCACCCACAGGCTTGGAGATCGACATGTCATTGTCGTTAAGGATCACCAATAGATCCTGATCCAGTGCGCCGGCCTGATTCAGGGCCTCGAAAGCCATTCCAGCGCCCATTGCACCATCACCAATGACTGCAACGACTTTGCGATTTTCCCCTTTCTGCTTGGAGGCAACAGCCATGCCCAAGGCGGCGCCTATCGAGGTACTGGAGTGTCCTGTACCAAAGGTGTCATATTCACTTTCACTGCGCTTGGGAAAACCGGAAAGCCCCCCTTTCTTACGCAATGTCCCCATACGTTCACGCCGCCCGGTAAGAATCTTGTGTGGATAGGCCTGATGACCCACATCCCAGACCAGTCGATCATAGGGGGTATTGAAAACATAGTGCAGGGCGATAGTCAGTTCCACTACCCCCAATCCAGCTGCCAAATGTCCACCTGTCTGGGAGACGCTGTCGATCAGAAACCTACGCATTTCGGCAGCCAGAGGTCGGAGTTTGATCGGATCGAGTTGACGTAACTCGCCCGGAGAATTAATTTGATTCAGGATTGGATAGTCACCCTTGTTATTTGAGATGCTATCCGTTGTGCCCTGATCTGACATGATTTGGACGACTCCATGGCGCGCTGTCTGAAGAAGAGGCTGCCCTCACCGGACAATCCCAGTGATATAGAAACCTCTAATCGAAATTAAAATCGGCGGAAAAGTTAAAAAAATGGGATCTGGACAAGTAAACGTCGATACTGCAGCTAAAATAGCCGATCTCAACCTAGCTCCAGAGCATCTCAACTGACCCTGACCTGATCAGCAGGAATTATTCAAAGTCCCTGCAGTGGAGATTATAACCCCTCAGTCGACTTACTGCATTCAAACTGGCTCATCTTTAATGCGTTGGGCCTCAGACATCACGAAATCATGAAAAGCCTTTGCAGCTGGTGCCAGGCGCTTATTTTTGCGATAGACAAGATACCAGTGTCTGTTTAAGGGGAAACCCTCAATATCAAGTATCACCAGACGTCCGGTCTCAACCTCAAGCTCAATGGTGTGGGTTGAGACGACACCCAGCCCCATACCCGCCCGTACCGCCTGCTTAATCGCTTCGTTACGGGTCATCCGCATACCGGTTCTGATCTCAATCTGCTGCTCAGAGAAATAACGCTCCATTGCGAGTCGGGTTCCCGATCCAGCCTCACGCATGATAAATACCTCTTCACTCAAACGGCTGGCAGGTACTTTGTGTTCATTCTCCAAAGGGTGACCGGGCGGTGCAATTACAACCAGTGGATTATCCATAAATGGCTCAAACGCCAGATCGATATCCTCTGGCGGCCGGCCCATCAACACCAAATCTGTCTCATTGCTTTGCAGTTGTGCCATCAAACGTTGGCGATTGGTCACATCCAGGCGTAAATCTATGCCTGGAAACTGACGATTGAACGCGGCTAAAAGACGAGGGGCAAAATAGTTAACCGTACTTGCTACTGAGATATCCAGATGTCCAGTGTCCAACCCTTTAAGTGAGGCGATCACCTCTTCCATCTCTTCGAAAGTCTGAAATATAGTACGGGAATATTGATAGACCTCCCGGCCAGCCTCAGTCAATTGTATTTTTTTCCCGGTCTGTTCAAACAGCGGCAACTCAACTGATTCCTCCAGCTGTTTGACCTGCATGGAGACAGCGGGCTGACTGAGATGTAGTGTCCTGGCCGCTTGTGTGTAGTTGAGGTGTTCAGCAACGGTTTTGAAGACACGAAGCTGGCGTATTGTGAAATGCATGATTAATCCCTCTCCCCCATTTGAACAGCTATCAGCTAATCTACCACATACCAGACATGGTATAAGTATTTATTTATACTCTTGATCAAAAGATCTGACTTCCAATAAATGTCTTCTGCGCTAATAATTTGTCCACCTTGAGTAGTGTTATTCACAAAGAGACTGATTATTAACAATCGCGTGGATATAGACATTTCCATCGCTGATTTTCAAGGCAACGCAATCCTAAATCTGGAGGAATCGCAAAAATGGCCAAGAAATATGATGCGGGCGTAAAAGAGTACCGCGAAACATACTGGATGCCCGATTACACACCTAAGGACACTGATATCCTGGCGTGTTTTAAAGTTACCCCTCAGCCAGGGGTACCCCGTGAAGAAGTTGCAGCTGCTGTTGCCGCTGAGTCTTCAACCGGCACCTGGACCACGGTATGGACCGACCTGCTGACCGATCTGGACCACTACAAAGGCCGTGCCTACGCAATCGAAGACGTTCCAGGTGATGATACCTGTTTCTACGCCTTCGTCGCTTATCCGATCGATCTGTTCGAAGAGGGTTCAGTCGTTAACGTTATGACCTCACTGGTTGGTAACGTATTCGGCTTCAAAGCTCTGCGTGCACTGCGTCTGGAAGACATTCGCTTCCCGATCGCTTACGTCATGACCTGTAATGGACCACCTCAGGGTATCCAGGTAGAGCGTGACCTGCTGAACAAGTACGGTCGTCCGCTGCTGGGTTGTACCATTAAGCCGAAGCTGGGTCTGTCTGCGAAAAACTACGGCCGAGCCTGCTACGAAGGCCTGCGTGGTGGACTGGACTTCACCAAGGATGATGAGAACGTCAACTCTCAGCCGTTCATGCGCTGGAGACATCGTTTTGACTTTGTCATGGAAGCGATCCATAAAGCAGAAGCAGAAACCGGCGAGCGCAAAGGTCACTACCTAAACGTTACCGCACCGACTTCTGACGAAATGATGAAACGTGCCGAGTATGCGAAAGAGATTGGCGCGCCGATCATCATGCACGACTACATCACCGGTGGCTGGTCTGCAAACACCCAGCTGGCACAATGGTGCCAGGACAACGGCATGCTGCTGCACATTCACCGTGCGATGCATGCGGTTCTCGACCGTAACCCTCACCATGGTATTCACTTCCGTGTATTGACCAAGATCCTGCGTCTGTCCGGTGGTGATCACCTGCACTCAGGTACTGTTGTCGGTAAGCTGGAAGGTGACCGTGACGCGACCCTGGGCTGGATCGACACCATGCGCGACTCCTACATCAAGGAAGACCGTTCAAGAGGTATCTTCTTCGATCAGGACTGGGGTTCAATGCCTGGCGTTCTGCCGGTTGCTTCCGGTGGCATCCATGTTTGGCACATGCCTGCACTGGTCAGCATCTTCGGTGATGACTCCGTGCTGCAGTTCGGTGGCGGTACCCTGGGTCATCCTTGGGGCAATGCTGCTGGCGCTGCCGCTAACCGTGTTGCGGTTGAGGCTTGCGTAGAAGCACGTAACCAAGGTCGTGAAATCGAGAAAGAAGGTAAGGATATCCTGACCAACGCAGCCAAGAGCAGCCCAGAGCTGAAAGCGGCAATGGAAACCTGGAAAGAGATCAAGTTCGAATTCGACACAGTCGACAAACTGGACGTTTCTCACAAGTAGTGAACCGAGGGGAGCATCAGGGGCCCCGCCATCATAGTGGCGGGGATGAGATCACCGGCGGTTGCCGACCTCACTCCTGAGCAAGCCATAACGAGTTCGAAACTAATTTTTGAGGTATATACAAATGAGTGAAATGCAGGATTATGCTTCCAGCCTGGAAAATACAGATAGCCGCAAGTTCGAGACCTTCTCCTACCTGCCGGCCATGACCCCTGAGCAGATCCGTACCCAGATCGATTTCATCGTATCTAAGGGTTGGAACCCATCCATCGAGCACACCGAGCCGCAAAACGCGTCCGGCAGCTACTGGTACATGTGGAAACTGCCTATGTTCGGTGAGACCGACGTCGATGCCATCCTGGCAGAGTGCGAAGCCTGTCATCAGGCGCACCCAGACAATCACGTACGTCTTCTGGGCCTGGACAACTACGCCCAGTGTGCCGGTGCTTCTATGGTTATCTACCGTGGCACCCCTGCTTAAGATCTGATTCACATCTGACTTAAGTGCTCGTTCCCTGCCCTTCTATCGGGCGGGGAACGGCTGTCATCGGCCAATGATGTTTGGCTATGTGCATGGGAATACTGCCCATAGCCAAGCACCATTTTCAATCTTTTTCTGAACCTGCTAAGCGGGCCTATGCAGATGCCCGATAAGGAATAAGACAATGAGTGATATCAACCGCGACCAATACCTGATTAGTAATGAGCCCTACTACCGCTCCGTCAACAACGAGGTGGAGATGTACCAGGCAGCTTACGACGCCCGCATGCCGGTTATGCTGAAGGGGCCCACCGGTTGCGGTAAGTCCCGTTTTGTTGAATATATGGCGTGGAAGCTGCAGAAGCCGCTCATCACAGTAGCCTGTAACGAAGACATGACCGCTTCCGACCTGGTTGGTCGTTTCCTGCTCGACATCAATGGCACCAAGTGGCAGGACGGTCCTTTGACTGTCGCTGCCCGCATAGGCGCGATCTGCTATCTCGACGAGGTGGTTGAAGCCCGTCAGGATACAACGGTAGTGATCCACCCTTTGACCGACCATCGCCGCGAACTGCCATTGGAGAAGAAGGGTGAACTGGTCAAAGCCCACGACGATTTCCAGATCGTCATCTCCTATAATCCAGGTTATCAATCCCTGATGAAGGATCTCAAGCAGTCAACCAAGCAGCGTTTCGGTGGTATGGATTTCGATTATCCGGATACTGAAGTCGAGACAGAAATTGTCATACATGAGGGTGGTGTTGATGGTACGACTGCCGAGAAACTGGTGCAGATCGCACAACGCTCACGTAACTTGAAAGGTCACGGTCTGGATGAAGGCATGTCCACCCGCCTGCTGGTCTATGCAGCACAGCTGGTTGGCAAAGGCATTAGCCCCATGGATGCCTGTCAAATGGCACTGGTCACTCCGTTGACCGATGACCCGGATATGCGCGATACCCTTAGCGCTGCGGTGAATACCTATTTTTGATTTTTGTGCAACTGCACGAGGTAAACACATTTGTGTTTGTCCACATACTTAACCGCTCTATATGAACAGCTTATGGTTTTCATAGCGGTTAATCGACCGCCCTCTCTCTCAATCGGAGAGGTACTGGTAGGGTGCGGCCCCGCCGCACCAATCCCGGCAGTCGATTTGCAACACGACGGACGGTTATAAGTAGCCAGCGAGTAATCTGTTATGAGTGTCGATTTCACCGAATACGTCACCTGCCTAGAAGAAGGTGATCATGAACATGCGGAAGCACTCGAATCTTCGTATCACGAAGCCCAGCGTGTCATGTCCCCGCGTGGCCTGCAAAACTACCTCGAAGGTATGCGTGCCTTCTGTACCCTTGGTCGTGGCCAGGATCTGGTACTGACTTACGTCCAAGAGATGCCCGGCGTTGCCAAAGAGGTCGGTGAAGACATCATCCCCGACATAGTTGAAGCGATGATGAAACTCGCCTCCCATACTTCTGGCAGTGTCATAACCTTGATCGTTTCCAATATGCCTTTGGCCGCATCCCGGCTGGGTGACGCGGAAGTTATGCGTGGTTTCCTAAAGCTGCTACACCAAATGACCGGCAAAGCCCCCCGCGGCCTACGCCCGATGATGGAAAATCTGGACGAACTGCTTTCGAAATTGACCTTGGGTGGTCTACGTCGCTGGGTGATGTGGGGTGCACAAGCCCACCAACGTGATCTCGATGGTCAACTGGCCTACTTTGGACTTCAGACCGAATCATCCCGATCCATTCTGCAATCCGAACGCCGCGGAACCCTGTTCATAGACAATCAGAGAAAACTTAACTTCTATCTGCGTGCACTTTGGGCGCGCGCTTTCTTCATGCGACCAACTGCAGGTGATTTCGAATCACGTCAGGGCATTCGTCCTTTCATTGATGATTTTCAGATTCATGTACCCGATGCCTTCGACCCTTTCCGGGGTATTGATGGTATGGAAGTCTATCGGGCAGCCACTGCCCACGCCGCTGCACATATGGTCTACACCAGGGATCCCATCTCTGCAGAGCAATTATCGCAAGCTCAGATGCGTATGATCGAACTCTTCGAGGATGCACGGGTCGAGTATCTTGCTTATAAGGAATTTCCAGGCCTGCGCAAATTATGGCTGAAATTCTTCACCGCACAGCCGGGTGAGCATGACGACCAGAGCAAACCACACGAGACCATGGACCTGATGATGCGTACCACCCGAGCCATCATGGATCCTGAGTACCGCGATGAGATTGAAACGATAAACCAGATTGCCGACGACTTCGTTGCCAAACTGAAGGAAGATCCCTATGCGCCTCGGTTAGCCTGGATGGCAGGTGTCGATTTCTACAACAAAATGCTCGATATCGCCAAGATTCCCAGCGTTCGTATTCTGTCTGAATGGCCGATTCCCTACCGTGACGACAACCGCTATTTCTGGGACTTCTCCGAGAACATGTTCGAATCCCAGGGCATCGACTATCTGCCAACTTCACAGAAGACGGTGCGTCGGTACGTCAGTCTGATGGAGTTCGTCAATGATCTCGACTCGGAGATGACCCACGATAACCCGGATGAGATCCTGGTGCTCTCCACTGAGCTGTTCCCCTACGAAGACATGGGGATCAGTTACAACGCGATGGAAGGCGTCGAGCCGGTCTCCGACCCCTACCACTACAACGAGTGGGACTACCATGTACAACTCGCGCGCCCCGACTGGGCGACCGTAATCGAACGCAAGCAGGGCATTGGCGATCCCGAGATCATGGACGAGATCCTGACCAAACATAAACCGATCGCCTCGCGTATCCGCCATCTGATCGATGCACTGCAACCTCAAGGAATCGTACGTCGCCGTGGTTATGAGGAAGGTGAGGAACTTGATCTTAACGCAGCTGTGCGTGCAATGATCGACATCCGCCGCGGTGTTATGCCAGACCCAAGAATCAACATCCGTATCAGTCGACATATTCGTGACTTGTCGATTGTTCTGTTGCTCGATCTTTCAGAGTCTACCAACGAAAAGATAGGCGATATTGCCGAAGGTGAAGAGGGTTACGAGAAACAGGACAGCATTCTTGACCTGACCCGTGAATCAGCGGGCCTGCTCTCCTGGGCCATTGACTCCATAGGTGATAACTTTGCTGTACACGGTTTCGCATCAGACGGACGACATGATGTTCAATACTATCGCTTTAAAGATTTCGAGCAGTCCTATGACGATGTAGCCAAGGCGCGGATGGCCGGTATGAAGGGTGGCCTCTCCACCCGTATGGGTGCAGCACTACGTCACGCAGGTTGGCACTTAACCCAACAAAATGCACAAAAACGTCTTGTATTGCTGGTCACTGACGGTGAACCAGCCGATATTGATGAGCGTGATCCACAGTATCTTCGACATGATACAAAGAAAGCAGTTGAGGACCTTGCTATGCAGGGTGTCTACACTTACTGTCTGACACTAGACCCCAATGCTGACCGATATGTGTCGAGAATATTTGGTGAAAACGGTTACTCCATCGTAGATGATGTAGCACGTCTACCGGAAAGATTGCCCAGTGTATTTGCTGCTCTAACCGGATAGATTATGCTGAACTACACTCCGGTCAGTTGCAGTCACGTACATTTGAACGTGCAGTGATACTACTCGGACAGCTGAATTTAGGGGACCTCTGTACAAGTCATGAATAGACATCTCTCCGTAAAAATGCGTTGATTCAGAGATTTCTTAGGTTTTCTGCCGGTTAAACGGTAAAACCCTTTTCTCTCTAGGTTGGCATCCTCCCTCTTTAAAGCGTTCCAACATGAGATCAAGGGCTTTTTTAAATTCACCTATCAACCTGACATGCAGCTCTCTGGCCATCTCATCGTAGTAAATCAGGTCTATTGGCGCAGGTTCAGTTAGACTCTCTCTTTCCGTATCTCTGCGAAACTTCCAAGCCAAACGAATCAGCTTGCCACCCTTTCCGTCTCTAACTGCATAGGCAAGGTTGTCGACAAATATAACCTCTTCCATATCGATCACAGCTTGAATTTGCATCGTACGAACTGGTACGAAAATGTGTTCATACTGACAACGACTTAGCATTAGCCTGCATTGGTTATAAAGAGGCGCAGGTATGGTCAGGCGCTCACAAGCCAACTCATCTGGACGAAAAAATATTTCACTTATACCTTCAGTCACAAAGGACCTCAGTCATCCTCACCCAATTCTGGGTCCCAACCCTTTTCCTTGGCATCTGAAATCGCCTGCTGATATATGCGGTTATGCCGCTCCGCTAATTCAGGGGGTAGATTTGATACTAAGTGACCATATTTATCCCACTCAGTTGTGACCTTGTCATATAGTGCTTCAACACCCTGTACCGTCCATCCTTCACAGGTCTCTGATTCAGGGATCAAGCCAAATACCCAGGCATCACGAATAACATTACCAGTAGGATTCATTGCTCCTGTTGGATCATTGTGTATGCCATCGTATTTTTTATCTGCCATATTTCACTATCCGCTCTTATATGTTGAGTCGTACTAGATTATCACTAAAACGTCATAAATTTCGTATAAACCTCAGAAAAAAGGGTAGTTTATACAGTTGTAAAGTGTGATCTATTTAGTGAATATTGGCAAGTGAATACCGTTCACTCAGGTAGATTTATACATTTACAATAGCTATATATAATTCTATGGTTGCAGGGAAAAGTCGATTAGCAATTTACAGTTTTGTTCATTAGGGATACTTATACCCATCTGTGGGTTTTACGTCACACATAATTGTTCTATCTATATTAGTAATTAGCTGATATTTACAATATCACACCCATCCAAGCTGTGTTGAGAACCGTAATCTAAACAACGGCATTAATTGCTTTGCAGGCATACGATACTCATACAGGATCCAAATAAATCATATGCGGTCGTTTTCTAGGGAAACGATAGCTCAACATAAAATGAAGGATAATTTCAATTTATGCTATAGCGGACCATGTGATGAATACAGTAATACTCGAAACTCTGCTACTGGACCAAGGCAAAGTACACTTTGCCTTGATATGCGCACCCTTCACAAGAAGGGTAACGCAGAATTGGCTCAGTAAAGAGGGACTCCCTTTAGGCAGGACTAAAAGATAATAGAGTGACAAATATGAGACGCACAGACACAACCCTACTTGAACAAATGCATATTACAGACACTGAGATTTCTCAACGTATGGAGTTGCTTAATCTGAGTCAAGAAGGATTAAAGTTACTGTCAAGTCACAGCCATATTATAGAAGATAACATTGACGTGATAGTCAATGAGTTTTACAAAAAACAGACCGAAATCGACGAAATTTCTCTATTAATTGGGGATGCCGACACTTTAATGCGCCTGCGTAGTGCGCAGAGAAAATATGTAATTGACATGTTTTCTGGCGAGTATGGCAGTGAATATGTGAATAATAGATTAAGAATTGGCCTGGTTCACAAACGTATCGGAGTAGAACCCAAACTCTATCTCTCAGCGGTTAAAAGTTTAAAAGAGTTAGTTACAAGGACATTAAAAAATAATATAAAAAACGTCGATCTATTGAACTCAACTTTAAATGTACTCGAAAGTCTCTTCTATTTTGACACAACTCTTGTATTTGATACGTATATTGCCAGTCTGGTAGAAGAGATAGAGTCCGAAAAAAGAAAGACTGAAATATATGCAGAAAGCCTTGAGGGTAAAGTTGCAGAGAGGACAAAACAACTCGAAGAACTTGCAAAGCTTGACGCCCTAACCGGGATTCACAATCGAAGAGCAATGGTGGATATTCTCAATCGAGAACTATCTATTTCAAGAAGGCGGGAATCCAAACTCTCGTTAGTCTATCTGGATATCGATAACTTTAAAAAGATAAACGATCAGCAGGGACACGTGAAGGGTGATGAAATCTTAAAATACACTAGTCAAATTTTAAAATCGTGCGTGAGAGATATTGATGTTGCCTGTCGATATGGCGGTGATGAGTTTTGCTTGGTACTACCCGACTGCAGTATAGAAGATGCAAATAATATATGTTCGAGAATAATTGAAAAGTTTACTAGTTCTTACCCAAATTATTCATTAAGCATAGGTATAACCGAAATAGAACCTGGAGAAATCATTGAAATTGATGAACTGATAAAGAAAGCGGACAGGAACATGTATATCGCAAAAAAACAGGAAGGATCAATAATCTGTGCATGATTTTTGATGCTTCGGAAAACTTTTACAGAGACGTCCTTATATATTGTTTTTTTATTTCCATTTCAAAACAACTACTCCAGACATCTAACTAATCATAATAGAGACCATCTATCCAGCAACTCATGAGGTTCTGAAATGAGGTCACCAATCATGATTTGGGGACTGTTTTTGAATTTAGCGGCATAATTAGTCTTTTTTTCATCAATAGTGCCTATCAACCCTATAGGACAAACTGATAAACTATTGTCCATTGCCGCGTCAATCAAGGTTTTATGTGGCGCTCCAAACGTTCCGCCTACGAGACAGCATTCAGGAAAGACCCCAACACACGCTCCGTGTTGCATAAAGTCTATAATCCATTCAATATCATCGTTATTAATTGAACCTTCAACATTCCGTTCGATAGGTATGGCACCCCAAAGTTTCAACCATGTAGATTTAATTTTATTGGTAAATATCTTCTTATCTGCCAACCACCTAACTGGCAACAGATGCCTAGGTAGCGAAGCTGGCACAATCACTACATCTGAGTGAGACATATGTGGCGCTACTGCAAGTAGTAAAGGCGTTTTAACATGATCCAGCTCAGAATCCACAACCAGATTCCACTTCTTCATCCTGAAAAAATAGATTCGACATAGTGGGTATATTAGGCGTTGTAAAATTAGAGCTGAATATGAGTAGAAAATACGAGTGAAACGTCTATCCATTTAGTATTCTTGTAGTAGTTTACATTGTGGCGCTAGTGCTAAGGAACTGAATATCAGTCAATAAATTATCTAAACAAGAATCTACTATAGTTAACCTATATCGTCTACTCCTCACTTCATTTTGCTAGTCACATAATTTCAGATGGCAGTGACATACAATGTCAGTGCAATCCAGACGCATATATCTATACAGTTCGCAGCAATCCATCCCTGTTGATACTCGTTATTTATGCTTATGGCTAATCATGGATTAACATGCGTGATATTCGATGCTAAGCACGCGACACAATATATCCTGGACTCTTCATAGCGATTGCAAAATAGTAGTTACTGACAAGGGAATTGTACCCCATAATGGTTATGAGCAATGATCAATTGATTTAAATCAAAAAAAATTGCCAATCATGTCAAATAATGACTGACCATAGTATTAATCTATTGATATATAATGATACCCTTCTCCATTAATTACCTGTCAGCAGTAACTCAGGATCACTTTAAATGGATACATTAACCTGGCTTGGCATTGGCTTAGCAAGCGTAGCAGCAATTCTTTCAGTTCTTAGCATATCCTTCATCATGCTTCTTGTAATTGGTCAATTTGGATATCAGATATACCAAAAACTTGTTACCTGAGGCTTTTATGATCACCCTCAGTGCTCAGTAGCAGAATTACTGAGCTTAAAACAGGAATCAAGCCAAATATCTAGAAAGTTTACCGACACTCGGTGAGTTTTTTGGGATACTCAAAGGGGTTTATTCTTATCCCTTAGTGTTCTTTGCGGCTTTGTGAGCGTTTTAATAATGATTTACTTCGGTTGCTCCAGGTAACAGGTGATATACCGACATAGATGACTCACTCAAAGCCGCCAAGCATACAAAGAAGAACATGATTAACCTCAATCCCTTCGCGTCTGCCCTCTATCGTAAGGGAAAGGGAGCAAGAGAATGCAGTGATCAGGCATTTATCAACAATAACCAGGTAACTTCTAAAGCCAGATAATATTATTCTGATCACCTATTTCAGCAAGGTACTCATCAATTGGTTTGGGTTTTGCGATACTGAACCCCTGACCTAACTCAATACCTATACGCTGCAATTCAATAAGAATTTCACCATCCTCAACAAACTCTGCGATTGTTGTCAGTTTCATTGTATCTGCAACAGTCTTAATTGCTTCCACCATACCCCGGTCCATAGGATTTTTATGCATGTCTTTTACAAACATGCCATCAATTTTTAGGTAATCTATCGGGAGGTTCTTGAGATACGCAAATGAAGAAAGGCCAGAACCGAAATCATCTAATGCAAAACGACAACCAATTCCCCTTAGGTCATGTATCATTATCAAAGCACTCGATAAATTCTGTATGGCAGCTGTTTCAGTTACCTCAAAAATTAGCTTTCTTGGGCTAACATCATACTTTTTAAATAGATCCTTTAGAACAAACGAAAGCTTATTACGACTTAACGTTGCACCTGATATATTTATAAAACAATCAGGATATTCCCCTTTTGAATTTGACAGAAGACGCATGACTTGTTCAATAACCCAATAATCAACACGATCTATTAGGTCATACCGTTCAGCTGATGGAAGGAAAGCACCTGGAGGAACAAGCTCACCATCCTGAGACCTCATTCTAACAAGTATCTCTATAGCTTTTGTCGTTAAACCAACGCTATGAAGATCAACGATCGGTTGTGCATAAAGCAATAACCTTTCCTCTTCCAAAGCGTTGTTTATCTCTGAAACCCACTTCATTTGCCCTAACAACTGTTTAGATGAATCTCTATCACGCTCATAAACGTGTATACAGTTTCTCCCTTCATCTTTAGCAGAGTAACACGCAGCATCCACTGAACTCATTAATATTGAAGCACTCTCGCTGTATTGATCAATCTGAGTCACACCTATACTGACACTAATCCTGAAATTATGACCTTCCCAAGTAAATGCATGCTCATGCACCTCATTGCGAAGTTTATCTACACGTTGAAGAGCCATTGAAAGCGGGCAATCTGTCAAAATAGAACCAAATTCATCACCTCCGATTCTTGCCAACACATCACTTCCACGAAAATGTCTTCGCAGTATTACTGCTATCTGACGTAATAACTCATCACCCGCAACATGACCACAGGTATCATTAACAACCTTGAATTGATCCAAATCCATAAAACAGAGTATATGTTCATGCCCTCTGTTACGCGCTGACTCAAGTGCCAATTCAAGATGTGTCTCGAAGGCATTGCGATTCATAAGAGCAGTAAGATTATCGTGGCTTGCCTGACGATATAGCTCTTCTTGTAGACGTTTTTCTCTCGTAACATCACGTACAACAACCACTACACCTGAACTCTTTTCATCTCTACTGACAATCGATGTAGAGGTAACATTTACATCCAACATCTCTCCATCACTTAGTGCCAATTTAGCTTGCTTACTGATCACACTCTCTGAGATTTTCAATTGAGACTGAATAAGCGGATTATCTATAGGTGTCTTTCGATCCTCATCCAATAAAACAAATATATTTTCAAATCGTTTGCCAATAATTTTATCAGCATCCTTCATTACTATTTTTTCCGCTGATTCATTAAGATAAACAATTCGTCCACTGGTATCTATAGTTACGACCGCATCGGCAATGGATGATAATGTTGTATGCGCCTGATTTCGTTCATCTATCAATGCCTGCTCGGCTAATCTGAGCGCTGTAATATCCTGAATATATACATAAACCTCTTTTACCAGGTCAATCCACTGATAGTGAAGCAGAAGATGCTTATACCCTGCATCAACTTCCGCATAGAGTTGATGCTCACCCTGTCCCATTCTTGCAAGTATCTCTTTATGATCCTCAGGTAATACAACACTACTGTCATCCTCGTGCAGCAACCCGATCAACCTGGTAAATGCCGGGTTACAAAATATCTCATTTCCATTCAAATCATAGGCAGATATGGGGTTCGGGTTCGCCCTAGGGTAGGCAGCCAAACGCATATTCCTTGATTCAGCATCCTGTAACTCTTCCACCATATCACTGAGCAACTTTGCTTCCTGCCTCCGAGAAGCAAATTGATAAATCAACAGTCCGAACACGCAGGAGATAGACAAACCTGCAATGACCATTTGAAATAACAGATCACTGGTCATTTTGAATGCGCCTTCAAGGCTATACGCCAACATCAACTTAGCTTTACCTCGATAGGAGTAGGTGATGTTTCTGTCCAGAATATATCGACGTACAGATGGCTTTAACGGACCATAACCAGCTATCATAAAACCGTTTTTAGAGATTAATTCAACCTCATCGATCTCTACATATTGAACTGCCCATTGCTTGAATAGTAGCGCCAAGGAGTCATAGTTACCCTTCTGTAACTCTTGTTTGGTAATAAAGGAGATAACTTCCATTTGCCCTTCCGCAAGAGCCTTAGTGACACCAACATGATGATCGTGTTGATGACTTATGAAAACACCTATAGAACCAAACAATAGCAACATAAATACAAATGTAGACAAGGTGACAATAGACAGAGACGACCTAAGCCTGGTTTCGCTTACCATTTAACACCTCTACTACGAAGTGCGTTCAAAATCTTTTGCAATCCTCGATAATCTTCAGAGCTAACCTCAACCAGAGCTGTCGCAGTCTGCTTAATTGGTTTCAATACTGAATTTGTAGTTGGATTATTTTGATTCAGGCTAAGCAAAACATACTTAATTTTATCTGAAAGCTGAGAATTTAATTTCCTAGTTGCAACAAACAAGTGTTCAGAAACTTCCATGGTTGTTCCTATAGCAACAATTCCGCGCTCTCTAAATTTGTCATAGACTGCTTCTTTTACAGCCCCAGCATCAGCATCACCAGCCAATACTGCTATAGCAACATTGTTGTGGTTATTATAAAAATGATGTCCCGAAAAATCATCGATGTCGATACCTTCATCATGCAGCATTTGTCTAGGTACCAAATGACTCATTGTTGACGAAGGGCTTCCAAAAGCGAAACGGTGCTGCTCTAGATCCTTCAGCAGATGAAACCCACTGTTCTCTCTAACAATGATCTTCCCAGTAAACGTGGGCTTACCATTGACCTCGAGTCTTGCCAATACAGGAATATCCTCATATTTCTCTATCACACTAACAAATAGCGATGGCCCTATATAAGCGATGTCCACATCACCATTTAAGATTGCATCATGATGCGATTGATATGAATCACCTACACGAACCTCAATCTTTCGCCCAACCTGCTGACTGAGAAAATTAGCCAATGGCTGAAACATCAACTTAAGTTCAGTATGTGGGCGATAAGGGTGTATGCCAAGAACCAATGACTCAGTAGAAAAACAAACGGAGGGAGTCAAAGCCAAAATGAGAATACCCACTCTAGCAAAGTATACAATCATAGACGCAATCTTCTTGGTCTCACACATAGCACGATTATCTGCTATTAACTGAACCACTATTATATCTACCAGAAATTAAACGATTTCCGTAAGAATATAGGTTTAAATTTAGGTTATAGATGCCACCAACGGGTATCAATAATTACTAAGGCGTTGTTCTACATTAAGAGAGAAAAACTTGCTTCACTACGTATACAAAACCCCATCCTACAAATAGAGACTAGGTTAATCCTGACCGAAAACAAGCACCCGTCGGCTCCAAAACTTTCCCTGAGTAACATTCATAAGGTATAACCCACCCATGCATAAGCATTTATTTATAGTTTCTATCAGGATATTTTTGTTTACTTATATACCTACAGACTGTAAGGTTTGCCGCCTATTCCCTATATTTAGTTGGGAAATTAAGTTTAACTGGAACAAATTAGTACTAATTCAATTATTTGGAGCAGATTAATGGCATTAGACCAATCATCACGTTACTCGGATCTGAGTCTGAAAGAAGAGGATTTAATAGCAGGCGGCCAGCACATCCTGTGTGCTTATAAAATGAAGCCCAGAAGTGGCTACGGCTTTTTAGAAGTTGCAGCTCATTTCGCGGCGGAATCCTCTACAGGTACTAATGTTGAAGTCTCCACCACTGACGACTTCACCAAGGGTGTGGATGCATTAGTCTACCTAATTGATGAAGCCACAGAAGAGATGCGTATCGCCTATCCTATCGATCTGTTCGATCGTAATATGATCGATGGACGCATGATGCTGGTCTCCTTCCTGACCCTGACCATTGGTAACAACCAAGGTATGGGCGATGTTGAACATGCAAAAATGTATGACTTCTTCATGCCACCACGCGCAATTCAACTGTTTGATGGCCCTGCTAAAGACATTTCTGACCTGTGGCGCATGCTGGGTCGCCCGGTTGAAGATGGTGGCTACATTTCCGGCACCATCATCAAACCAAAACTAGGCCTGCGTCCTGAACCATTTGCAGCAGCAGCATATCAGTTCTGGCTGGGTGGTGACTTTATTAAAAATGATGAGCCTCAGGGTAACCAGGTTTTCTGTCCTGCTCGAAAAGTCTACCCATTAGTCTATGATGCAATGAAACGCGCCATGGATGAAACTGGCGAGGCTAAACTCTTCTCAGCAAATATTACTGCTGACGATCACGCCGAGATGATTGCCCGTGGTGAATTCATCCTGGAAGCTTTCGGCGCAGACGCCGACAAGGTTGCTTTCCTGGTTGATGGTTATGTAGGCGGTCCTGGAATGGTTACCACCGCTCGTCGCTATTTCCCTAGCCAATACCTCCATTATCATCGTGCGGGTCACGGTGCTGTTACCTCCCCTAGCGCTAAACGTGGTTACACTGCTTATGTTCTGGCTAAAATGTCACGACTGCAGGGTGCGTCTGGTATCCATGTGGGAACCATGGGTTACGGAAAAATGGAAGGCGATAAGGATGACCGCGCGATTGCTTACATCATTGAGCGCGACGAATATCAAGGACCTGCTTATAACCAGAAATGGTATGGCATGAAGCCTACTACTCCTATCATCTCCGGAGGCATGAACGCCCTTCGCCTACCAGGTTTCTTTGAAAACCTCGGACATGGCAATGTGATCAACACTGCTGGTGGTGGTTCATATGGCCACATCGACAGCCCTGCAGCTGGCGCCACTTCATTACGTCAGGCGTATGAATGCTGGAAGGCCGGTGCTGACCCCATCGAATGGGCTAAAGAGCATAAAGAATTCGCTCGCGCTTTCGAGTCCTTCCCTCTTGATGCCGATGCAATTTTCCCAGGCTGGCGCGAAAAGCTGGGCGTGCACAAATAAGCACACCCTAGTGAGTCAACTGGCATTTTCAAGCCCCCGTAAGGGGGCTTTTTTATTGCCTAGTGGGCCATGCGGTAAATAAGGTAACGATCAGAGCCCCGCTCATCAGTCAAGGCAAGGCGTACTCCGCAGGGAATGGCAAGCCCTTTCCAAGGAGTACAACGCAGCATTGACTGATGAGCGGGGGCTCCCTTCGGGCCGTCCCACAAGAGTATGTTACTCACTGGAAATCATTTGAGCATGGAGGAGAACAGATGTTCGTAATTCTCTGCCATTTTTTCAACGGTATAATTATCCCCAAACCGCTGCCTGGCATTCGCACCTAACCTATCCCTTAATTCCTTGTCTTCAAGCACTCTCTCCATAGCATCGGCAAGTTGCTTAGGATCATTCGGTGGAACAATTAAGGCAGTCTTCTCATTTTCCAGTACCACATGGTTTTCACCCACGTTAGTTGCCACAATTGGTTTACTGGCTGACATCGCCTCCAGAATAACTACTGACATAGCTTCCCATCTTGAACTTTGTACGAAAACATCAAAATTTGGCAGCATATTGATATTGGCATCACGGACCCAACCGGCGAACGTAATCACATCGTCTAGATTCTTATCATGAGATAGTGCGGTTAATTTCTCTTTCAAATCGCCATCACCCACAATTACCATAGAGAACTTACCCGGGTGCTTCTTGTTCAGAATTTCAACAGCATCAATCAGTATCTCAATTCCCTTTTGGGTGGTTAGCGTACTCAGTGAGCCAAATGTAATCTTGCCACCGTTTTCATTTTCATTCGAAGGCTGTTTCGTCATCGAATAGTCATGAACACCATTGTAAATAGTCTTGATTCTGTTCTCAGATATATTGTAAGTACTTGATATCTGACTTGCTTGCCGGGTACCCACGGCAATGAGCTGATCAGGTATTCTGGTGAATACCTTCTCGAAATAGTACTTATTTTTATCGATATTTGGATAGTTACCGAAGTGGAAAGTATAGAGCAGCTTGATACTCGGCATGGTCAGTTTCATTAAAGCGCCGTTAACCATAGCGTGAATATCATGGGCATGAACCAGTTGGATATTATGTTCTTTACAGTACTTTCTCATACTGAGAAAACTAAAATAGTCTGTTTTAGACTCGTCACTATCGGTCAAACGGACGACTTTTACACCCTTCGCAGCCAAAGCATCACCACGCTCGCCTCTTTCCTTAAAATACCCACAATGGATATCAAATTTACTACTATCCAATGTATTGCATAGATGCTCTACTACGTGCTCTGCCCCGCCACCGGTAATTGCTGAAATAGTAATCAGTATGCTTTTTTTTCGGTTTTCTGCATTGCTCATATCTTCTACACGCTCCACACCTTTACTGAAGCTAAAACCCTAAATAAACCTATCGCGTAAGATATCGGCACACTAAATTACCTTTATAGGGGCTGTAGCTACGACACTGTATATGCGGATCCATTATCACCGTATTCTGTTGATTAGCCAAGAAAGTCCTCCCCAGTGGTATCAGGTGTAAGGGTCGTTATTAACCCGGCACTTTAATAGGTAGGTTCAGCCTAAGCGTGCATCTCCTTTTACATTCAAACTGTTAGGGGCGACAAGAAGACCCTTGTCAAGAGGCGCTATGCAGGATTCGAGGCTGAGCATGCCTCCCTTCGGGCGCGGTGCCAAGCCATCGTCGGCGTCTGTGTGTGGCTTGGAAAGGGCGTGCCATTCCCTGCGAGCCACGCCATGATCTAATGTATTGGGGTGGCTCTGAATGGTACAGAATCTATGACGAGGTACACTTGCAGCCAATGGCTTGGTGTTACGCTATAATCGCGCATTAGTCTGAAACACTACTCTAGGGCCTTATTGTCGCCCTGAACCTACCTATTATTAACCCGGCGACATCAAAACTCTCTGTAGGAGTGCTACAGCGGCGTTTTGATGCCTTGCCGCAGGCAGGCGCACTTCGGCTGAAGACAACATACTTAGTCGCCGGGTTAGTAAGGTGCCGGATTAAGAATAATAACTCGCGCAAAGCCACCAAGCACGCAAAGGATTACCCTGATGATATGTACAGCAACTACAGAGCTGGGATCAGGAATTTAGCCAAACATTCGCATAGGCTGTTAATGCTTGATGAGGATTAAGGGTAATCATGTAAACCTGTACGACACCATCATGAATTGACCAGGTTTCGTCAGCTAGTCAATGCCTGATCTCTTATTAAGTGTGTAATGTAATGAAAAAAAGTAGAACAGCTGATTCTACTTTCATACCCAAACTACTCTCTTAACCATTGAGTTTAATAAGTAGAGGCTTATGTAGGCAAGATTCCAAAGCGGGATTGAGAAGTAAGAAGTATCTTCTGATAACTGTGGGCGACTACTTTAGATGGACTCATGACCGTCAATTAGTAATGTTGACGATCATGAGTCTGCTGGATCAATTATTGATTAAGTAGAACAGGTGGTGAAGGTGGTGCATTTACGGGGGCACCTGCATCCGGATCTACTTCGCCAAGATAGTAATCGTCCTGATAAAGTGTGCCATTCTCACTCGTCATGTCCACATTATTCCAGCTGGACATTATCAACTTGTTGGGATTGAAGTTGGTAGATTCTCTGAGATTTACATTTGTATGCTCTAGCTTGAGTTCACCATTGATCCACATTCTTACTATGCCATCTGATGACCCAGGCGTGTTATTACGAAAATAGACCTTAAGTGTATCCCATTGACCTGGTCTGACTGGACTCGCTGCACCACCAACATTTTGGGGAAGCAGGAAAAACCGCCAGCTGTCGATATAGCTATGCTCGATACCGTACTCACCTAGATAACTATAGATAATAACCTGATAGCGTCGTTGATTATCCTGGCCATTGGTAAAGTTTACCAGTGCTAGCTTCTGCTTTTGACTGGGCTCTCCCTGAGCAGCGTACTTAACACTGAATTTCAACCACAATTCATTCGCCGCCTGGCCTTGCGTGTGTGATGCAATCGTTACATGGTCACCAAAATAGTAGTCCATGTAGTTATCCCAATTCGTAGTTGCGCTATAGTCCATCTGTGCGCAGTAGTTTCCTTCAAAAGCATCAGGTGTATTGATTACAGTGGTGTTCGAATGATTTCCCCAAAACCAGTCGCTGAGGTCACCACTTTCGAATGAAGTAGTAAAAGGAAGTCCTTGCGCGGCATAAACCGTACTTGAAAGGAGTAATAACAGTGAAGTTAATATAATGTTTGAGTTTTTCATCTTACGATCTCAATAATCCAATTGTATCGATTGACAGGACCTAAGGTTACATAATCCGGCTGCTTTTTTATGAGAATTGATCGTCAATAAATAATTGCCGGTGGATAATTTAGGATTATTGTTCCCCTTTCGGTTCACTAGCCCTAAAAAGTCTGGCCATTGGCGACAGACAGCAAGTACCCTGAATCTATGTATTTTTAGATCGAATTCATCCACTATTTTAGTAGAAGAACGGCCTAATGTGTGTGAACCAGGTCAGATATCATGGGCCAATAGCATTTAACCCACTCTTTCTCATTGTTATTGTTACTTTTTTCAGTTTTAGTGATAAGGATGTCCGTTGAAGTTGATCCGTTATTCTCATTGCTGGTTATTACATGATTTTCAGCAAAACAGTTCAAGACTGCAGTAATTATGAGATATCCCCTGCTAGATTACGATTTTAGTGGGTAGTATTTACTTATCCAGTTATCGACATGGTTATGCATCTCATCTTCCCACTCCTTCAGACCTAGTATATGGTTAGCCTGAGGAATGGTTAGGACCTCATATTGCGATTTGTATGGTTTCAGCTTTTTCGTATAGTGTGATTCAAACTTTTCTTCGAACTCCCAAAGCAATCTATCGGCACCACTGAATACCAGTAGCATGTGTTTTGAATTACTAAGCATTTTAAAAAAAGCTGGTGCAAATTTTGGATTAACATTACTACCTTCCAACTCTTTCGGTAGCGTCAGTACAGAATCATCATCTCTTTCAACACTTTTTTTGATGCTATTGAAAATTTTTCGAAAAGGTTTAACTAGTATTTTTAGTATTAAACGGTAATCACTTTTGAAAGAGAGCAATCTTTTCCAGGAATCGAGATCTGTGAGTTTTTTGATATAGCCTTCTTTTAATGATGAAAGGTGTCCTTCAGTAACAAATTTGCTGAAGTTATCCTCTCCGCCTTCAAAGACGTTAATCAAACCTAGCGCAAGTAGGCCTGTGACTCTATTATCGTCACAGCCAGCTAGAAGACCTGTTATAGCACCACCACAGAGACCACCAAGTATAAACTGCTTCTGATCGTGTTTCTGCTCCAACCAATCCATCGCATCTACAGTATCGTTTACGAATTTTCCATCTTGAATACTATTGTAAACATTGACCAAGACAGATTCATCAATCTCCCCTTCTGAATCACCCAAGCCGTAAAAATCAAATCTAAAAACATTAATACCAAGACTCACAAGCTTTTTTGAAAGTTTATTATATAGACGGTGCGGCCCTACACGCATCTTTATACCTGGAGACAAGAGAAGTACTGTTATATTGCTATCTACCTTATCAGGCTTCTCCAGTATGCCAAATAACTTGTAACCGTCTCTGTTTTCGAATTTGACAGGTAATGTCTGCATGTTCATTTTAACCATTCTGTTGATCGGTCTTCGAGATTTTCAGCTTTATTATAAAAAGTTTTAATCTCTTTCCAAAACTGTTCCTCGTGTGCTTTATCTATGACTGAATCATCAGTGAATTTCTCAATATAATTCTGGTATTGTTTATTTAGTGGTTGTTTAGGATTTCGTACAATCTGAAGCAGGCAGCACCTTAGGTTTTGAGGATATTCCAGGCTTAATAGATCTATTGAAGAGAGCTCTTGAAAATAGGGATATTTTAGATAGTATCCTTCTATATTAATCGGCTGACCAGATTTCATCTGTTGAATCAGGTCTTCTCGAGTTGTTTCGACTTTACCTTTTACTGCCATTTGTGCGGCAAGATTACTTCTTAAAATATCCTGCATGTAGCGATCCCCACTAAGCACTGGATCCCAAAGAATCAGTTCATCTACATCATCTCGCGAGTTAGCTGTAAGGACGGCGATTGATCCTCCAAGCCTTAAACCCAGCAAACCGATAGAGGTAACAGACGGGCAAATTGATTTAACATGATCTATGACTGCATTGACATCTTTAAGATGTCCATCCAGGGACGAATCTGAAAATTCCCCATCACTATCACCATGCCCCCTGAAATCGAAACGAGCTACAAATACTCCTTGATCACAAAAGGCCCTCGCAGTCGCAACATAAACCCGGTGACTCCAAAGTTTCTCTTCGGCAAATGGGTGTATGAAAATGTAAGCTTTTGTTGGTTTACTCTCGTGTGGATGGTGTTCAACAGTAAATATCCGTTCTCCATCCATTTCAAGAAGTGTAAGTGTTTCATTCATAGGTCAGCCTGAAATCCAGGAAAATTAGGTTAAAATTGAAAGTATATAAATACCTGTTTTTGTAATGGAACAAAAAACAGTAACATTAGGGCCATATAGAGATAGGAAATATATTGTATGGCTGGACGAGCTGTAACCAGATATAAAAGATCATTTTTTCGTTCTGTGATGTATTCAAAAAACATTAAAGGTGTCGCAAAAAATATGATGTTTACCAATGCATAAACTGAATAATCGGTAATTCTATAATCAGTTGCCATTAGAAATAGCATATCACTAACCTGCTGCATCGAATCTGCCCTGAATAGCAACCAACTGATACAGGTTAAATGGAACATCACAATTACAAACACTATATGCTTTGCGAGGCTTGTCTGCTCAGTGAAATAGCCTTTACCCTTTTGTTCCTCTATAGCATGGTAGATTACTAGAATCGCACCATGAAATAGTCCCCAGAATACAAATGTCCAACCAGCACCATGCCAAAGCCCTCCCAAAAACATGGTGAGGACAAGATTTCTAAAAGTTAGAAAATTGCCTAATCTGCCACCACCGAGAGGAATATAAATATAGTCTCTAATCCAGGTAGAGAGACTGATATGCCAGCGAGACCAGAAGTCACTAGGTGAAGCCGAAAAGTAGGGATTTCTAAAGTTCCACATCAGCTCGAAACCCATCCATCGAGCAATACCTTTGGCGATAGATGAATATCCGGAAAAATCCCCATATATTTGGAAAGCAAAGGCATAGAGTCCTATCAACACTTCAAAGCCGGTCAATTCTGAAGTTGGCTTGGAGAAGATAGAGTTAACAATTGGCGCCATATTATCTGCGATGATAATCTTCTTAAACATTCCAGAAGCAACAAGAAACAAGCCCTCTGAAAAGGCATTACCCTGAACAGGTCGAACATTAATTACTTGAGGTAAAAGATGACTCGCCCTTTCAATAGGACCAGCAACCAATTGAGGAAAGAAGGAGACATAGAGAGCAAAATCAAGAAATCTATCGGTAGGTTCAACCTTCTTTCTATACGTATCGATGGTATAACTGAGCGTCTGGAATGTATAAAATGAGATTCCTACAGGTAGTATTATATTAAGAACCGGCAAACTCACATCCATGCCAAATGAGGACAACATGACTGCAAACTCATTTGAAAAGAAATTGTAGTATTTAAAAAACCCTAGAAAACCTAAATTGGTACAAATCGATAGCAACAAAAACTGTTTTCGACTCTTTTCATCATTGCTATTAGCAATTTTGAGCGCAACAAAGTAATCGACAACTGTAGAAATAAATATTAGAGATAAAAACCTGTAGTCCCAGTAGCCATAGAAGATATAGCTAGCAACCAAAAGCATTCGATTCTGATATTTATGGGGTAAGCGAAAATATAGTGAAATGACTACTGCAAAAAAAGCCCAAAATATATAGCTATTAAATAACATGCTCTAAATTCCGCTCATATATCCTGGCTGAAAAGTTGCTTAAGCTCTGCTGTAAATAGACCTCTGCCCTTATCATTCAGATGTACTCCATCTTTATAGACAGATTCCGTGCCTCTAAAATATTTTCGATAATCTATATATTTATGGGTACGAGTATCTAACAGATCAACTAACTCAGAAGCAACGAAATAGTCATCTTCGATAGGCATAGAGATCACAATCAACTTAACCCCATCCTCATCAAGACGATCAAGGAGGCTATTAAAAATCTTATACTGATCTTCAATTTCATGTTTTGGTTTTACCAAATCTGTATCATCTGGTCTACCAGCCTGATTTTGTGCTCTTACAAAGAGTTCGTAGTGCGGAACAATATTGATAAGTACTTTATTTCTTACCGCCTCTCTGTTAACAAACAGCTTTGACATAGAACCGAAAATGAATTCTGAGAACTCTGCAAAAGAATTCATTCCGTATTTATTGAGCATTACCACATCACTCAACTCAGAAAAGTACCCTCCCAATCGACTAGGGTTTGGGTTGTATTGATCAGATAACAGTCCCCATGCAAAACCAATAACCAAATAGTCCAGCTTGGCCTCTGTGGCTAACACTTGATTTTTCAGAATCATATTCCAATCCCACAATGAGGTTGCATCAGGTGTTATCTTGTTTACTAAGTATTGATCTGACAAACTTTTACTGAGTTGATTAACGTCTACAGCTTCATTAATCAGTGAGTTGCCAAGGAATAAAACTTTGGGTCTCTGATCTTTGGTGTATTGATCAACAATTTCTGGAATTTCGTTAATGTGGTTCAAATTACCAGATAAATTGTTTTCAAAGATTCGAATACCAGTTTCCAGTAATAACACACTTACTACGATTGCAAAGATGACCACTTGATTACTGTTAATCTTCATACAGGTCCTCCCATTTTCATGTGACTTTGAGAGGAAGAACGTTTTTCGGTAATCATGTTGGAAATATCATTTACACACTTTTCAAGTTGCGAAATGACATGTTCAGTTGCCTCAACTCCCATATCATAGGGGTCAACCACCTCTACAGGCATACCGTCAGTAAAAGCCCCAATCCAGACTATTTTTTTATGTGCGGATTGATCCAATTGCTTCATCAAATCCCAATTCTTGCGATCCATGATAATGATGATATCAGCCCAATCAATATCCTCACGTGTCACTCTTGACGAACGGTGCTCCATCAAATCGTAACCACGTTTTTTCAGCAAAACCAGGTACTCTTCTTCACAGCTTCTACCAACTTTATTATGAAAACCCGCAGATTTAAGCTCAATCTCATCGCTAGACAGTTGTCGCTTTAGTAGATATTCAACCAAGGGGCTTCTGTAGATATTTCCGTAACAGAGTACAAGCACTCTATCCAACTGTTTTGCAGTAGATATTGCAGCACTGCTGCTGCTCCTCGCGAAAAACAGGATTCGCTGATGACGAATCCTTCTCTGAATCGCTTGTATTATCCTAATAATGATTGGCTTGCTATCATTCATATCAGCCATGACTCATTTACACGACAAAATCGAGACGTCGTAGAACATCAGAGACTGTTGAAAATTCAAAGTCATCAATTAATTTCAGCAGCCTCGTTTCAAACTTATCAATATTGTTATAGTGCCTGAACTCAGAAAGCATGCTGGATTTAATTTTCGGCTGGCCCTCATCTATCTCCCAGGGGTGCATATAAAAAATAAATGGTACATTGTCATGGTTATTGACACGATATAGACCTTTATTTGATAGCCAGTAAGGAAATAGTCTGAAGTAGCCTCCACCACTGATTGGAAACCTTCGGTTTAGTACGCCGACGGTTGACAATGGAAACTCAACAATCTTATTACCTTTATCCGTTTGGAAGATATGCGGCTTCGTATCTGCCCCTGGAATCCCGTAGCGGTCATGTATTATCGGAAAAATACTTGAATCATAAGTAAACCCACACTCAGACAATATATCGATAGCCCATAGAGATTTTGACGTAATCGAATAGCTTGCAGCTCGATATCCATTGACACTTGCGCCAACAATATCTTCGAGTATTTGTTTGGATTTACTAGTCTCTTCCAAAAACTGTTCAGGTGTTTGTTTGTAAACCAAATCATGGCTGTATCCGTGACAGGCAACTTCATGACCAAGATCGTGAATCTCTTTAACTAACTTTTGGTTTCGCTCAGCGACCCAGCCAAGAATAAAAAAAGTCCCTTTGATCTCCTTTTCATCAAATATTTTCAATATTCTATGAGTGTTATTGTACACACGGGATTCGAATGTCTCCCACTTGGCTTTTTCGACTTGTTTATTAAATGCGGATACCTGGTAATAGTCTTCCACATCCACGGTGATTGCATTAATTATTTTATCCGGTGCGACCATTCTATTTTCTGTATCTTTTAGCATCATTATTATTCAACTTTCCAACCGATACTCTTTTGAGTAGACAAACACCTTAGCTTTCACTGTACGGAATACTGCTTTTCGATCTCGTTTATTGTTTGGCTAACAAAATCCTGCATTGCAATCCGTTCTGCAACACCATCCCCTTGTCTCTTCACCGATAGGACAATAACGGCAGCATCGCTCTTACCTCTTAGCCCTGAGAGAATACCATGCCACTTGCTTAGGAGCTTATTTGAAGATCTATTGCCTCCAATATAGTACCAACTCCAAACTATCCTTTTATTACCTTTGGTGTCTGTAATTTCCTCTTCAAAGACAACCATGCTGCCTCCATTCGGAAGATTTACCTCTCTATCCAACCGATGATTCACTTGCCATAAATCACTATTATAGGCCCGATTGAGATCGTTAACCGCCTCTTTCCCTTGCTCTTGATACGCATAGTATGCAGAGTAAAAATCGATCTCTTTTCCCTGGATGCTATAACTGGCACGGGATTCAGAATCTGCTCTTAGCCAAGTTGGAGCCCACTTATCAGTCGGATTGATCAGACTTTGCCTTAAGCCTTCAAAATCCAATATAACCTCATCAGTACTTTGTTGCTGTGCATTATTCTCTGTAATAGCACTATATAGTGGACCGACACTCGCAGATAGTAGCAATGCACTTGAAATCACAAAAGTTTTACTGTAGGAATTTGAGCTTTCTCGCACTCCCGCTCCAGCATTATTTACCTGCTCAACCTTAGAAATGGGCGACATCCTTTTTTCAACTAAAACTGATGCGTACATGAAACTGGCGTAACAGATTACAAATACAACCCATCCCAGCCAAATATGATCATCCAGTAAACTGTGCGTCATATTGGTGTAGTGACCTGAAAGTACAACGATAAAAATACGAATACTATTCGATATAAAGGCTACAAATGACGCCAATATCACATACAGGAGGCTGATCCCCAAGGAGTACTGGGAAAAGAATGCATATATCATGGCTAAGGTTATTGCAGCGATCTGATAACGCAACCCACTACAGGTATCCCCAACCTCAAACACACCCTCTGGGATAGTAATGAAGTATGATTCCTGAAACGAAGTATACCCTGTTAAATGTAATAATTGATTCACAAATATGGCAGTTGGCTCCTGTAGCGGATGCGAGAGAACGGACCATACCGATGTTGCGCTTAACAGGATTAGTATTGGAAATGCCAGTGTTTTTGATTCCCCAAAACCGAATAGTGCAAAAACAGTAATGCACAACACCAATATCAATAGAATTTGTGATACCACCTGTACCTGAGCAATCTCTGACATTAACCAAACCACAGAGAGAATGAGCAATGAAAAAAGAAAAAGAGGTCTGAAGCGAAGCTCCAGAATTTGACGTCGAGAATGCCACTCACGAAATAGCAGATATGATGAAAGGGGCAGTAGCAACAACCCATGGGACTGTAGACTGTTCTCAGCAGTCCATGTCAGGTAAAGACTGGCTGCTGTCTGATGGTAGATGAGTGTCAGTATGACCAGGCAGGAAAACAGAGCTATTCCTGTCAGAATATGATCACTGGCCATCTCTCTTGTCGTCATATTTTTTGACATCTCTCGTTATTTGATCAATATCTGCTGTGACGTCTGTAACTAAGGAATCTTCGAACAAGTCCTGGATAGGCAACCCGTAAAAAAGTAGACTAATTCATCGATCTCTATTCATTCTTCAACTGAAACAGGCGCTTATCCCTTTTAAACAGGTCGATGAATGGATTTCTCTTTCTGACAGAATATTTCTGCCCCTGACAATTATATAACGTAACTTGATCTTTACCGATATCAACCATCTCAAAAAGCCGGGATAGTCGTGCATCTATGTTCGTCAACGCCTCTTCCCAGCCAAACAAGTCCGCATCAAGTTCCGCCTCATGTAGATCTGTTATCAAAATGGCAACATCTCCATCCTGATGTAAGGTTTCGGAAAGATCTTCTGGTAAATCGTAATTTGGAATCTCAGCCAGCCTTGCAAAACCAGTTAACAGTGAGTGAGAACCATATACAGCTGCATAATCAGATACCACCGCAGAAGGACAACTCCCAATCCCAGAAACCCAGACTGCATTGATGTAAGGTTCACCAGAGAGCATCTTCAGCTGACTCATTTCATCTTGAAAGAACAGCATCTGTGCTTCATTGAGAAACTTCCGCCAAACTGCCGCTTCGCCACCGGCTGGTAAGTACGCTTCGATATCCCGACCCGCTACCGATTCCACACTTGATGTTGAAATATCCGGCATTCTTGATAATTTCATACACCACTGACTTGGTGTGACCTGACTCAGGTGCAGACCATCAGGTTTGAAATGGGCATTAAATTGGGCGATTAAATGCGCAGCATACTCGTGTTGGATAGATTGCGAAGCCACTCTTATCAATATCAATCTATCCCTGTCGGCCAGCATATGGACGGGGGTTGCCAATGCCCAGAAATTCTCATCAAGCGTCAGCTTTCCTCCCTGTAGCGTCACCGCACCTGCCGGTAAATCACGGCCTTCTTCAGCTGCTATACCGAACAGCTGAAACAGGGTCTCAGTTAGGTCTATTGCGGAAAACGATGACAATCCGGCTCTGCCAAGCACCCGCTCAAGATTTGTCGGCCGACAGGTCCGATCTTTGAGTTGTCTGATCGCTGTATCCCAAAACAAACCTGGCATCAGCAGGTCTATTTGTCTGCCCATTTTATGGCATTCGCCTGGAGCCGGCGCCTCGTTTTCTAACTGAACTCAGGTCATATTATCAAATATGGAGTGCTTGACGGCATCGAGATCTGCGTCAATGGTAATTACCGGAGAGGTTGACTGCTCAATCGCTGTATCAGGATCCTTCAGACCATTGCCAGTAAGGGTACAGACAATACTTGATCCTTCGGGTATCTTGCCAGATTTAACATCACGCATGGCACCGGCCAGGGATGTCGCAGATGCAGGTTCACAAAAAACCCCTTCGTTCTCAGCCAGAAGCTTCTGGGCTGCGAGTATCTCATCATCCGAACACTCGTCAAACCAACCACCAGACTCATCCTGTACCTTCCAGGCCTGATCCCATGACTGAGGATTACCGATACGAATTGCTGTGGCAACAGTCTCTGGATCCTTTACCGGACCACCACGCATAAATGGCGCAGAGCCTGCGGCCTGATAACCAACCATTTTCGGTCGCTTCCCGGTAATGGCACCGCCTGCAAATTTACAATGGCCACCACAATAAGCACAGGCATCAGTTACCTTTTCCCCATTGGTACAGCTATATTCACAATAACCGATCCAATGCGCTGTTATATTGCCGGCATTACCGACAGGTAGACAATGATAGTCTGGCGCATGCCCCAGCTCTTCTACGATTTCGAATGCCGCTGTTTTCTGGCCTTGGAGCCGATAGGGGTTGATCGAGTTGACGATAGTAACTGGGGCATGTTCTGCAACCTCCTTAACAAGCTGCATTCCATCGTCGAAGTTACCCCTGATCTGAATAGTAATGGCACCATACATCATAGCCTGGGCCATTTTACCCATCGCAATCTTGCCATCAGGGATCAATACAAAGGCAGTGATACCAGCCCTGGCAGCATATGCCGCTGCAGCTGCAGAGGTGTTACCCGTCGAGGCACAAATAATCGCCTTACTGCCCTTTTCCACCGCCTTGGTGACGGCCATGGTCATCCCTCTATCCTTGAAAGAACCGGTGGGATTAAGCCCCTCATACTTGACATAGATGTCCACATCCTTACCCAACTCTTCAGGGATATTATGCAGGCGTATGAGTGGTGTGTTGCCCTCTCCCAAACTGATGATCCGAGTATCATCATGCACAGGCAGTCGGTCACGGTAGCGGTCGATCAATCCAGTGTATCGGGGACGGAATGGCATTTTATTAACCTCAAAAATCTTTCTTCAAAATGTCATGGATCCTGCATTGCTTAAATCAGGATCCCCAGGTCAGAAACTATAATTCGAGCCAGCGTTGTCAGCCATCAAGGCGCTCTACCCTGATTCTCATTATCTGTCCGGAAACGCTATCCAGTTGATCAATTGCCGCCAGCGCTTCGTTCAACCGTTTTTCAACAACTGTTTGGGTCATCATGACCAAGGGTACGGTACTTTGACCTTCTGCAGGCTCTTTTTGATGGATCGCTTCTATGCTGATCTGGGAATCGGCCAGGATTGTTGCAATTCTTGCAACCACGCCCGGTTTATCCTCTACCTGCATTCTCAGATAATAGGCTGACTCAACTTCTTCAATGGGCAGGATCGGCAGATCAACAAGTTCATCCGGCTGGAATGCCAGGTGAGGCACCCGATTTTCAGAATCAGTGGTAAGCGCACGCACCACATCCACCACATCGGCTACCACCGCTGATGCGGTTGGTTCGGAACCGGCTCCGGCTCCGTAATAGAGTGTAGGACCTACTGCATCACCCTGGACTAAAACCGCATTCATCACACCATCAACATTAGCAATCAGACGGCGGTGCGGAATCATGGTGGGATGAACTCGCATCTCTATACCATTTTCGGTCTTACGAGTAATGCCAAGATGCTTGATGCGATAACCAAAATCATTCGCATACTCAACATCCTGAGGCTCTATCTTGGTAATACCTTCGGTGTAAGTCTTTTCGAATTGTAAAGGAATGCCGAAAGCGATTGAGCCCAGAATAGTCAATTTATGCGCAGCATCGATCCCCTCCACATCAAATGTGGGGTCAGCCTCGGCATATCCCAATGCCTGCGCCTCTTTGAGTACGTCTGTAAACTCCCGGCCTTTATCCCGCATCTCAGTAAGAATAAAGTTGCCTGTACCGTTAATGATTCCGGCAATCCACTCTATACGGTTTGCAGCCAGGCCTTCACGTACCGCCTTGATAATCGGGATTCCACCAGCAACACCCGCTTCAAAAGCAACCATGACGCCTTTTTTTTGTGCCGCTTCGAATATCTCATTGCCATGCATGGCAATCAACGCCTTATTGGCTGTGACAACATGCTTTCCGTTTTCGATTGCCTTCAATACCAGCTCACGTGCTGGAGAGTAGCCACCAATCAACTCAATGATGATCTCCACCTCGGCATTCTCCACCACGGCAAATGCATCATCACTGATTTCAACCTGCTCAAGACCGATCAATTGAGAGGGATCATAGGCCTTTGCTGCTGCATGGGTAATCTGAATCCCACGTCCAGCCCGACGGGCTATCTCATCAGCATTACGGGCCAGGACATTCAGCGTACCGCCTCCGACAGTGCCAAGCCCTAACAAACCAACTTTAACTGGATTCACCTAATTACTCCTACAGTAGAATTCTTATTGTCTCAAGATTCGATCAATCCGTCTTTACGGAACATGTCACGAATACCCCGTACCGCTTGACGGGTACGATGTTCATTTTCAATCAACCCAAACCGAACATGATCGTCACCGTGCGACCCAAAGCCGACACCGGGTGATACCGCAACCTTAGCCTCGCTCAACAGTTTTTTGGAAAACTCGAGCGACCCCATTGACTTGTAAGCCTCTGGAATGGGAGCCCATACAAACATGGTTGCCTTGGGTTTCTCTACATGCCAACCAATGTTGTTGAGCCCATCACAAAGCACATCCCGTCTGTTTTGGTACATGCCACAGATCTCCTTAACCACATCCTGTGGACCTTCCAGAGCAGCGATAGCCGCAACCTGAATTGGCGTAAAGGTACCATAGTCAAGATAGGACTTAATTCGCGCAAGTGCCGCTACCAGGGTTTTATTACCTGACATGAAACCGACTCGCCAGCCAGGCATATTGTAACTTTTGGAGAGAGAAAAGAACTCCACTGCAATTTCATCGGCGCCCGGAACCTGGAGAATTGAGGGTGCGACATAACCATCAAACACGATGTCGGCATATGCCAGATCATGTACGACCCAAATATTGTACTCTTTGGCGATTTCGACAATCTTTTCGAAAAACTCCAATTCGACACACTGGGTTGTCGGATTCCCGGGGAAGTTGAGCACCAACATTTTCGGACGTGGCCAGGAATCTTTAATAGATTTGACCAGCTCATCAAAAAAATCGACACCCGGAACCATTGGTACATGACGCACATCCGCCCCTGAGATTATGAAACCATAGGGGTGTATGGGATAGGCTGGATTAGGTACAAGCACAGAATCCCCTGGCCCCATGCAGGCCAACGCCAGATGAGCCAACCCCTCTTTTGAACCAATGGTAGCAATAACCTGGGTCTCAGGATCCAGGTCGACCTGATAGCGATTCTTATACCAATTGCTCATCGCCCGTCTTAATCGGGGGATGCCTTTTGACATTGAATAACGGTGCGTATCCTTGCGATTCGCCACCTCACATAACTTATCTACGATATGTTGTGGCGTCGGTTGATCGGGATTACCCATGCCGAAATCGATGATATCCTCGCCCCGCGCTCGTGCCGCCGCTTTGAGTTCATTAACAATAGCGAACACATAGGGTGGCAACCGCTTGATTCTGCGGAACTCTTCCATCTCTTGCGTGGACACGGATACCTCGTCTTTTGAATTAGGCCAAAGGATACAAAGTTAACTGACCCATTCTAAAAGATCAATTAAGGAAACCAGTTCAAATGCAAGCAGGTCGGATTGTTAGCGAAATACTTTCCTGCAAAGAGAACAATCTGAGTGAAAAGCCTGATTATCCTAAAAAGATCAGTGGGACAGTGTGACTCACCCAGCATCTGAGTATACCAATCAAATGCTTTTTCAATAAGAACAGCATATTCACCAGTAGGATGGAGCGGTCAACTGATCATTTTAGGGTTATTGTTATGATCAACAAGGTTATGGTAGAAACTCTTGGCTGAGTTTATTTCATGTTTACCCGTTACCACTTTAATCCGTCACTTTTTTGTCATGTCTGATTCAGGTATGGTCGGATTATGAAATTCATACTTGATGACGCCAATAGTGGCAACGCCATTCAACACTACACTACCAATGAGATCACAATCAGTGGGAAATTGTATCGCGAAAGTTTGGTACTGATGCCTGATCGAGTCATTCCCCAATGGCGTCCAAGCAATTTCGAAGATCTGAAGGCGGAAGATTTCGCACTCATAGCAGCTCTTCAGCCAGAGATTATGGTGTTGGGTACCGGCTCAAAACAGTATTTCCCATCTCAAGACCTGATTCTACCGCTGATTGAAAAGCAAATAGGTCTCGAAATCATGGCCACAGACGCAGCATGTCGCACTTACAATATTCTGATGTCTGAAGGCCGGCAAGTGGCAGCAGCTTTGCTGATGATCAGGGACTAAATCTGCTAGGGCCTGTTAACAACTCATTGACTGACACCATACTGCCGAAATGCATCAAATCAAGCTGAAGGGGTTTCTACCTCATCGGCCTGTTCCATATCATCTTCCAACACTACAATATCCTCAGGATAGGGGTATTTTTCTGCCATTCGCTTGCTCAATTTCCCCTGAGCTGCTTGATGCAAAGCATCAGACTCCATCAGGATGAGTATTAACACAGTCACCATGATCGGCAGTAATCCAATACCACCGATAAGAGCCAATACTGCAACCTTCTCCATCCCCATGTAGGCATATCCCAGCCATCCCAGAAAAAATACAGTTAGCACAGCCAGCAACATGTAGATAAATAGTCGACTGCGTTCAGCAGCAATCTGCCAGTGTGCATAGACATACCATTCATCCCGAGCTTTTGACTGCTTTGCTCTCCATAGCGTATAGACCAGCATTGCTAAGGAAACTACGGGCACAAGAGCCATAGGCTGCCAAAATGAGCGTACAAGTCCTAATGCAGCTACGAACCAAAGAATATGGTTACCAATCAAGTTTGTCAGAAATATGTCGTGAGGAAGTTTGGCCTTTTGCACCAACTCATCGGAGATCTCAAATTTCATCGATAGTTAATACCCTATCTGTTATCAGTAAGAAGGCATCTTCCCATGACTGTATCGATACCACAACAATGGTCTCAAGCCATCAAAGCCAATAAGTTCAAGTACTTGAGTGTAGAGCCCAAGGAAGAAATTAGCCAATCAGCTCTTCTCTTCACTACTCAGCATTTTCTTAACCAACCATTTTTTTATCATAAACATTAACATAATCAATAAGATACCTATTACAATTCCAATCCATGGGTTCTCCTTGAGAATTGTTATAAACCAAAGCCCACTTCCCATTGTAGAATCCTCACTTGATGAATAAGGTGCCAAACACGCAATAGATATTGCCTCAGCCAGTATCCTTAAACTACCTGACATGAGAGAACTATGCCATATGCATTAGATTCCGCTATATGGAACAGGCTCAAAGCAGGTAAGATGGGCTGCAGCAATAATTCCCGCAACCGAATATAACCTGAAACACCCTCTTTCAGGCTATGGGTTGTCAGCTTGAAAATACCTAGAGAGTAGTTTTGAGTGATAAAGCATGATTGTAGAAGTACGCTGTACGTATCTATAAACAGATTGGCAGATCTACGAAGCAAGAAGTAACAAAGCAGGACTGACACTAAATGGAAAAGAAGATTATCTTTTGGGTTGTATCGCTATCTGTGGTCTCAGTGGCCCTAGCAATACTATTGCCTGGTGGACGCCAGGTGGACACGAACCCAAGGTTACCCTGGGACATTCATATGTCTGCACATAATGAAATTCAGGTATTTGATTTAACACTCAATAAAAGTTCACTGCCTGAGGCGAGGGATGTCTTTCAGAGCCAGGGAAAGTTGAATCTATTCATCGATGAGAGTGGACAACCTGCCCTGGAGGCCTACTTTGAACGGATCTATTTAAGTGGTCTTAGAGCCGATTTCATTCTCGGTTTGAAGGCTGATGAAGCATTGTTGAACAAATTGGTAGACCGGGGTTCCCGTATCAGTCGAACCTCAGATTCCACCCATAAGATAGTTTTAGATAGCGACGATATGATTCTGGCAGAAAAATTGCCGATTGAATTGATTAACTATATACCTGCCGCCAATCTGGATGAGGCATTGATCAACAGTCGTTTCGGAGAACCTGCAGACAAGATTACTGAAACTGAAACCGGTGTAACCCACTGGATCTACCCTGAACGAGGAATAACTATTGGTCTCAATCCGGAGGGTAAAGAGCTCATCCAGTATATGCCACTGGAACGCATCGACGCTCTAGTGGAGCAGATTAAGAACAGTAATATCGAATATGAAGCTAAGATGAATAGTGGCTGACCAACTGAGGAGATCAGGTTCACTCCTGGTCTTCTGCATCCGGCATCATCTGTTTAGGTAAACCCTTCTTTTTTTTCTGCTTCGGAGAGATATCATCATCCATCAGGATCCGATGGGCCTCACCTTCCAGGTCATCAAATTGACCACTGCGGGCAGCCCAAAACAGTACTGCCACTGCTGCAAGCCCCAAAATGATCATCCCGGGAATCAAGCCATAAATTACATCCATCTGCTTACTCCATCAGACACGGTATCAACGGATTCTAACACCTTTGAACAATGTTCGGATACGTGCGGAATTACCGATAACAGCCAAAGAACTCAATGGCATGGAGATCGCCGCCACCAAGGGTGTGACCACTGCAGTCATAGCCAAAGGCACCATAACTATATTGTAACTGATTGAGATACCAATATTTTGACGAATCGTGAGCAGCGCCCTTCTTGAGAGAGCAATTGCCAGACGAACCCGCTCCAACTCACTGCTCATCAACACAATATCCGCACTCGCAATCGACACATCGGTACCAGAACCCATGGCAATGCCAACATCTGCCCGAACCAAAGCTGGTGCGTCATTCACACCATCACCAACCATGGCAACTCGTTGTCCCTCTGATTGTAACTGTTTGACAACCTGATCTTTTTCTTCTGGTAACACCTCAGCGATGACATCCAAACCACCCAGACGCTCAGCAATGGCTTCAGCTGACTGACGCCGGTCACCACTAAGTAGTGTCAACTTCATCCCTTCAGCTTTTAATGAAGCGATCAAATCTTTAGCATCAGGTCTGATCCTGTCCTCAACAGCAACCAAGCCAACCTCATTACCATTCACGGCGACACGAAACCAACCGATGCCCCGTTTATCAAGCTGCTGCTCAAACTTGGTCAGGTGTTTTGATGATCGACAAGCTTCTCTCTCCATCAATGCCGCACTGCCAATCGTAAAACAATCTTCACCTACCTTCGCAGTAACACCAAGCCCTGGGAACGATATGAAATCACTGCAAGCATATTCCCCTTGAACTTTGGCAAACTGCTCAACCCAGTCTACCACTGACTCCGCAGTAGGATGTTCCGAATGCCGTTCCACCAAAGCCAGCTTCACCATCAGATCGTTTATCGATTTTGAAGGCTGATCATCACCTTCACTCCACTGTTCATCATCAGTAAAGACAGCAACCACCGATAGACCACCCTCTGTGAGGGTTCCTGTTTTATCGAAAATCACGTGATTGATGGTGGAGAGTGTCTCCAAAACCTCACCATTCTTCACTAGAATCCCGTATTTGGCACCCAGACCAGATGCCACAGCAATAGACATAGGCGTTGCTAGACCAAATGCACAGGGACAGGTAATGATTAACACCGATGTCGCAGCTAGTAGAGCTACTTCAAAATCAATATTAAACCAATACAAGAATGTTAATGTCGCCAAGGCCAAAGTAACAGCCACAAACCAGGGTACGATTTTATCAGCGAGACACTGGATGGGTGCTTTCGATCCCTGGGCCTCCTCAACCAGACTGATAATCCGGCCAAGCGCTGTATTCTTTAGCAATCCGGACACTTCTACCTGCAATGCACCATGCCCATTAATCGTGCCGGCAGAGACCTTATCCCCAACAGTTTTGCTGATCGCCAGGGACTCCCCTGTAAGCATGGCCTCATCAATAGTCGTCAAGCCATCCATGACAACCCCATCTACAGGCACTCGTTCACCAGGCTTGATCAGCACCCGATCACCTAAAGTGATGGCGCGAATAGGCACCACTTCTTCAGCACCTCCCTGCTCCAGACGTGTTGCCACTCGAGGTTGCAGATCGAGTAGTCGTTGGGTCGCAGCTACAGCCTGTCGCTTTGACATAGCCTCAAGATATCGACCAACCAGAATCACGAAAAGGAAATTGACCACCGTATCGTAATAGACCTCACCAACAATACTGCCGGTTAGGGTGATATAGAGCGAATATAGGTATGTGATTGAGGCACCAATAGCAATCGGTAAATCCATACCAAGGTGTAAATTACGCAACCCAGACCATGCCCCTCTGAAAAAGGGGTATCCTGAATAGAGAAGTACTGGTGTAGCAAGGGCAAAACCAATCCAATGGAAAAGAGTACGAAACTCCCCTTCACTTGCACCAGCGTAGAGCGCAATTGAAATCCACATCAGATTCATCATGCCAAAAGCAGCGAACGCCATTCTATAGAGCAGGTGACGATTCTCTCTCTTCAGGGTTCCCTCTGCAGCTTCGGGATCATAAGGCACTGCCGCGTATCCAATCTGTCCCAAGCGTTGAATAATCTGCGACAAGGTTATCGCACTGTTATGCCACTTAACGTGCAAACGCTTACCGGATAGGTTTACCTGTGCAGAGATAATGCCTGGCACGGGGTTCAAGGTGTGTTCAATCAGCCAAACACATGCTGCACAATGTATCCCTTCAATCAGGAGATGAATATCCCTCTCTTCAGCCAGCTCACCTACAAACTCGGCTTGAACATCATCCAGATCATAGAGTGCCAACTCAGTGGGAATATCCGGTGGAGGCGCGAGATTTGTGCCTTCAGGTGTACGTTGGTAGAACCCTTCTAAACCAGCATCATAAATTGCTTCGCATACAGCTTTACAGCCAATACAGCAGAAATGTTGGGGCTCGCCGTCGATTTGACCGATGACTTCATCTTCCGGGGGAATGGGAAGTTGACAATGAAAACAGCCTTCAGAGGCCTCTACATGTGACACGGATTCTCCTGTATAGAGATAATAATCGCTATCCGGTTTAGCTGATTATAATCAGCTTAAACAGAATGACGGGTATCCTTGGCACAGTTTTGGACATATCTCTGGCTCCTGTCTCAAACTCAAGATAGCCAGACTAAGGCACCCAATCGATGCCGACACCGATCCTTTTGGGAACCTGATATTCGTCCTCTCCATTGCGAATACTGACCAGCGTATCCCAAGCGCCCTTTAAGGGAAAACTGACCGTTGCTTCATACTTTCCCGGACCAACACGTTGCATGGGTACGGAAAAATCCTGATCGGCATCGGAAGGACGATAAGCATGAAAGATAACTTCATCACGGTCGATTGGTGAACCTTCTTTGTCAGACACAGTGAATTGGCTAAGCACAGGCTGGCCTATCTCAATCTTAGAAGGCAGCTTAACCTTCATTTTCCACTGGGGATCCCTCGCCTTACGCTTGAGCATATTCTTCTCATAATCCTGCCCACGATCGTAGAAGTCATCCACAACCAGTCCTGGATTATTATCTACTGCCAGGTAAATCATGATCATATTCATGGTAAAGAAGATCACGACCATAGCCACCCAGGCAATGACCCAAGGACTTCTCCAAGCTGATTTTTTGTCTGTCATGGCGGCAACTTATAACGACTGCTGTAAAAAAATGAAAAGGGCGGACATCTCTGTCCGCCCTAAGAATATCTACTATATTATCAATCTCTAACGAGCGGGGCCAATAAAAACACTCACTCGCTTGTTTTCAAGTACCTCGCCATCCCGCTCACCGATAACTTTAAAAGTAATTGGTACGGTCTCCTTGGTTAACAAGGTCTTAGGAACGCGTACAAAAACCGTGCGTGCAGTCACTTTACCATGACGCGCATTGGTGACCACATCCTCATCCACAAATACCAACCCTTCTGGTCCTTCAGCGCTGAGGGTGACAGGAATGTCCTTGGTCAGCTTATTAAGAATTTTCACCGTATATTTATTCTGTATGCTGCCATCACTTTGCAATACAAACAGGGGCTGCCGATCATGTATCACCTTGATCTCAAGAGGAGCCAGAGAGGTTAATCCATAAGCTATCCCAGCGAGTGCGAGCGTCATTATTGCACTGTAGACCCAGACACGAGGCCTTTTATATAGAGGTACCGGCTTTTGCTGCGCTTCAAGAGATTCATAGGACTCATAGCGAATCAAGCCCTTGGGACGTCCGATCTTCTCCATAACTTCATCGCAGGCATCAATACAGAGTGAACACATGATGCAGCCTTCCTGCTGTCCATGTCGTATATCTACACCTGTTGGACAGACCGCAATACACTGCTTGCAGTCGACACAGTCCCCAGTGGTTCTTTCCTCTTCTGCTTGTCCTTTTTTGATGCGGCCTCTTGGCTCACCCCTATGAAAATCATAAGAAGGCACCATGGTGGTCTGATCAATCATTACCCCTTGAATCCGGGCATACGGGCAGAGCCAAAAGCAGGCCTGTTCACGCATATACCCAGCAAGAACATAGGTTCCTGCTGTAAACAGGGCAATGGTGCCATAAGCAACTGAACTCGCCTGCAAGGTAAAAACATCACGCCACAGATCATAAACATCGTAAAACCAGGCAACGAAGCTTATACCTGTCAACACGGAAATCAGCAGCCAGACCAAGTGCTTAGTCACTTTGATTCTAACTTTAGTGGCACTCATTGGCGCTTTTTCAAGTTTGCGACGTTTTATAGGAGAGCCTTCCAGCTTCTCTTCCAGCCAAGTGAAAACATCTGTCCAGACCGTTTGGAAGCAGAAGAAACCGCAATAGACACGCCCTGCAAGTGCAGTAGCTACAGCTAACAGCAATGCAAAGAAGAGTAGTGTCAGTGAGAGCATCCAGAAATCCTGGGGAAGAATAGTCACACCTAAAATATGGAATTGGCGATTTGGAATATCGAACAAAATAGCCTGGCGATCACCCCATTGAGCATAGGGGCCGATAAAAAAGAGAATCCAGAATGACGCAGCCAGCCATTTAACTTTTCTCCAATAACCACCCATGCGTTTGGCATGTATAGTCTCTTCACCTGTATTCAGATTCCAATGCGCGGATTCAGCGTATAGATCATCCACAACATTTTGTTTGGATGCAGTCGTCTCACTTGCGCTCAATTGCTCAACTCCTCTGAAACAGTGGGGTAATTTAGAAAACAATGATATAAGCCAGTTTATGTCCTAGCCAATGCGATTTATCAATATATTAGGACCAATTAAACGGCATAACGTTACTATTCTACAGCCTTACACTGGTTCTAAAAAGAAATAAACAGGCACAAGATAGTACACTGATTTGCAGTCAGATGTTATGTGGCGGCCTATTCAGGCAACCATATTCAATGGAGGTGTTATCGAAGGGTATGACAAGAACAGCTCGATCTACCCCAAAGACCAGAGGGTTTAACGGAGCACAAAACTTATGGGCCAACCAAAGGTTTCAGACATAAAAAAGGGGAGTTAATACTCCCCTTTTTTATTAATCAAATGCTGGCTAAGCTATTGTGTTTTTTCTGAATCATTGTTCATTAACTTGACTACTTTAAAGCCCAAGTAGACAAAGATTACAACACAAATCACCACGCTAATAATGGAACCCCAAAATACTGCGTCTCCGTTCATAGCAATCCCCTTACTTTATAGCCGTGCAAGAATTCCCTTCTCACACGGCAATGATGAAAAAATGCTTTCTGCCAAGTAAGCAGCTTATTGACCACCACCGAAGCGGTGAACATATACAGCAATCTTCTTGATGTCATCTTCAGACAAGCGACCACCAAAAGCCGGCATCTCAGCGTCGCGAGTCTTAGGCTCGGTAGCATCATTAACGCCGTATTGAATGGTGTACTTGATGCTCTCTTTCAGGCTTTCGCCTTCAGCAGGCATAAAGCGATAGATACCATCAGTCAGGTTAGCAGAACCGAGTACAGCCATACCTTTACCATCCATGCCGTGACAAGCAATACAGCCCTTCTGGGTGAAGTTTGCATCAGAGGTAGGGTTACCTGCCATGATGGCTTCAGCCATGCTGTCGATCTCAGCATCGGACAGGATCTTGCCGTGAGCGGTCATGATGCCCTTGCGACCCATAGTAATGGTTTGCTGAATATTTTCGACAACACCACCGTAAAGCCAATCATCGTCGGCCAGAACAGGGTAACCAGGGCCACCTTGTCCACCACCGCCATGACAGGGCGCACAGTTGTCACCGAACAGCACCTTTGCAGAAGCTACGGTATATTGAGTTAGAGCTGGTGTCGCCAGAATCTCTTTTGCCGACATACCTTTGATCTGGGTTTCAAACTCGGCACGAACTGCTTCGACCTCGTCTACACCCGCCTTGTACTCATCCATCTGACTCCAGCCCATGATACCCTGTGTAGGCTCCTGCCCTACAGGCCACATTGGATAGAGCACACCGTAGGCTATCCACCAGATTACAGAAGCCCAGAAGGCAATCATCCACCACCGAGGTGGCGGGTTACTCAGCTCCCGGAGGTTATCGTCCCATATATGTCCGGTATTGTTTTCACCCGGAAAAGGATTATTATCCGCCATTTTTGTCTCCGCTATCATTTGCATCATCGTCCATTGGGATAAAGCGGTTCTTCTCTAGCTTTTCCCTATTCTTTGGACGTAGCGCGTAGAAATATACGACTATCATTAGTAAGAAGGTGACCACCGTCATGATCATTCCGATCCAATCGTTGGTGGTCATAGCCTCCCAATTTGTTTGAAAGTACTCTTTCATACTATTACTGACGATAGACCTTGTTTTCGTCCAGAGCCGCCATGGTGCCTAAAACCTGCAAATAGGCCACCATCGCATCTTCCTCAGTCTTGCCTGCCAACTCAGCATTAGCGCTGGCAATATCCTCTTCGGTGTAAGGCACACCCATGAGTTGCATAACTGTGAAGCGTCGTGCCATATCCTTACCTTCGACTGAATTTTCAGCCAGCCAAGGATAGTTTGGCATTACGGACTCAGGAACCACTGAACGCGGTGCACGCAGATGCTTACGGTGCCAGTCGTCTGAGTATTTGCCGCCGAGACGGGCAAAGTCAGGACCAGTACGCTTTGAGCCCCACTGGAAAGGATGGTCGTACATAGACTCCGAAGCCAGTGAGTAGTGGCCATAACGCTCCTTCTCATCACGGAAAGGACGTACCATCTGAGAATGGCAGGTATAGCAGCCTTCTCTTTGGTAGATATCTCGACCAGCCAGTTCTAGAGCAGTGTATGGACGCATACCGTCGCCTGGTTTGTGATCAGCCAGGGATTGCCCTGCCTGACGTTGCCAGACCAACTCAGGAGCAGCATTATGCTCCATTGTGTTCTTCATTAAGAAGAGCGGTACGATTTCGACCAAGCCACCAACAGAGAGGGCCAGTGCCAGGAGAATCAGGAGAAGCCAGATGTTTTTCTCCATCTTCTCCTGAAGACTTACAGATTGGTTATCATTCGCCATTTTGCGAAACCCCCTTTGATTAAGCTGTAGCCGCAGCGGTGCGGGCTTGTTGCAGACTACCTTCGCTGGACGCTTTCACAACAGTCATAATGACATTGATCAGCATCAGCACGGCACCAAGCAGGAAGATCATGCCACCTACTGCACGCATTGCGTAGTAGGGATGCATAGCCTCAACAGATTCCGCAAAAGTGTAGGCCAGAGTGCCGTACTCATCGTATGCGCGCCACATCAGACCTTGCATGATACCGGATACCCACATGGCTACGACGTAGACAACGGCACCGATAGTTGCAGTCCAGAAGTGAGCATTGATCAGCTTCATTGACCACATATCAGTGTGATAGGTACGCATCATCATGTGGTAGATAGCGCCGATAGCAACCATCGCAACCCAACCCAGAGCACCGGAATGTACATGTCCGACTGTCCAGTCAGTGTAGTGAGACAGAGCATTCACAGTCTTCAGTGACATGACCGGACCTTCGAAGGTGGACATGGCATAGAAAGCCAGAGACATGATCATAAAGCGCAGGATGTAATCGGTACGCAGTTTGTCCCAAGCACCTGACAAGGTCATCATTCCGTTAACAGCACCACCCCATGAAGGAATGATCATAGCCAGAGAAACGGCAGCACCCAGTGAACCAGTCCAATCTGGTAACGCTGTGTATTGCAGGTGATGAGCACCAAGCCATACATAACCGAACATCAGAGCCCAGAAGTGGATTACTGACAAACGATAAGAGTAGACGGGGCGACCGGCCTGCTTAGGTACGAAGTAGTACATGATGCCCAGGAAGCCAGCTGTCAGGTAGAAACCCACTGCATTGTGGCCCCACCACCATTGAACCATAGCGTCTTGAACACCGGAGAAGACGGAATAAGATTTGAATAGATCAACTGGTACAGCCAAGCTGTTGACAACATGCAGATAGGTGATCATCACCATCATACCCAGGAAGAACCAATTGGATACATAGATGTGTGACGACTTCCTGGTAGCAAGAGTCATGATGAAGTTGAAAGAGTAAGCCAGCCAGACCACAGCAATCGCCAGGTCAATCGGCCACTCAAGTTCAGCATATTCTTTACCAGAAGTAAGGCCAAGGGGAAGCGTAACCACCGCAGAAACGATGATCAGATTCCAACCAAAGAAGACAAACCAAGCAAGCTTGTCACTCCAGAGTCTCACGCCGCAGGTTCGCTGGACACTATAGTACGATGTCGCCATCAAGGCACATCCACCAAATGCGAAAATTACAGCATTTGTATGAAGTGGACGAAGACGCCCGAAAGTTATGTATGGAATATCAAAATTCAAAATCGGCCATGCCAATTGGGATGCGATTATCACACCCACTAATGCGCCTACTACAAGGTAGACAACGGCCATGACGGTAAACCAGCGCACAACATCAAAGTTGTATTTTTGCTCGGCTGCGGCGTCCATGTACCCCCCTTAAACAAATAATTGAACGAAACTTTAAAGACAACTTTTTTGGGAAGTTCCCAAAAATACAACTGTGTGAAATGACACAATTGCAGCGTGACATATATCACTCTTAATTGGATCAGATGTCAATACGAAAAAGCCTGTAAGCTGGCAAGATGCATATTGCACAACTTATTGATATATAACATGATTACGAACATATCCTAGAAATTGACTCAGATCAAAGAAAACGGAATTAAACAAATTAGCCCACATAGAGTCGAAACCTATTACAACAGTTGCTGACAAAGAAGTTTAAAAACTAATCGAGATAAAAAAGTAGAGTGAAATAGTCAGTAATTATTTATTGATAATCACTCTCACTAAAATATTTTATTGATGGGTGCATTCAATCTGCTTGTATCGATTCTAACAACGAAAGTTTTTGTGTTTTTTATATCCCGATAGATATTTTCAACGAAATATTGTGGCCTTCTCCAAGCCCTCTGGATTGAGAACCTTTAGCACATGTTTTCTCAAGCCTATCAATCCGTAATTCTGAAACTTGGTCAGTACTCGACTCACGGTTTCTCTAGCCAGTCCCAGATAACTGGCGATGTCGCTTCGCGACATGCTTAATATAAGCTGATATTGTGGCATACCTCGTAGACCGGAACGCTTTGAAAGGCTCAGTATAAAAGCAGCTATACGTTGCTCTGCATTCTGTTGTATCAAAGAGGTCGTCACCAGGTGATTAACAACAACTTCCTGACCCAGCATGCGTATCAGTGCGGCTTGAAGTTTTTCCGTATCCTGGCCGGAATTGAGTAGACGGTTCACGGCCAGTTTACAGACACTGCTCTCTTCCAATGCCCTCACTGCGTATGAATAGACATGATTAGCTATTCCTTCTGTACCAATCAAGTCTCCTGGCAGGAAAAAGCCGACCACTCTCTCCTTACCGGAGAGATCCACACTTACCGCTTTAAATGACCCGGATTTGATGGCAAATAATGCGTAAAAGGGCTGGTCAGGTCGAAACAGTACCGCTCCTCGCTGAACAGGCTGACGACGCATGAGGACTGCATCGGTTTCACAAAGCTCATGCTTACCATAGCCGAGCACTTCGCATAGCGGATCGAGACCACAATCGTGGCAGGCAACCTCTAGGACGGTATTGTCATCCGCTCCAGTAGATTCACACATGATTGAATCATCGCTTCTACTTGAATATTGACTCAACAGAAAAACCATCCCGCTCGAGAATATCTCTCAAGCGGCGCAGAGCATCCATCTGTATCTGCCTGACTCGCTCTCGAGTGACACCCAACTCATTCGCAACCTGCTCAAGAGTGGAATTCTCATAGCCATGAAGACCGAATCTGCGCTCTACCACCTCTCTCTGCTTATCATTCAATTTACTCAACCAACGGTCTAAATTAGCATTCAGACCATCATTCTGAATATCTACAGTGGGGTCCAGATTTTTCTCATCTGCGATCGTATCAAGTAACGGCTTGTCTGCATCCTTACCAAAAGGTGTATCCACAGAGGTCACACGCTCATTCAACCCAAGCATGCGTTTCACTTCATCTATTGGACGATCGAGCAGGTCAGCAATCTCTTCAGAACTGGGTTCGTGGTCCAGGGTTTGAGCAAGTTTGCGTGCAGCCCTGAGATAGACGTTGATCTCTTTGACCACATGAATCGGCAAGCGAATGGTTCTTGTCTGATTCATTATGGCTCTTTCGATCGTCTGGCGAATCCACCAGGTCGCATAGGTGGAGAAACGGAAACCACGTTCCGGATCAAACTTCTCTACCGCTCTGATCAGACCAAGATTTCCCTCTTCAATAAGATCGAGGAGCGCCAGACCACGATTCATATAACGCCTCGCAATCTTAACCACCAGGCGCAAATTACTCTCAATCATTCGCTGCCTGGCAGCTTGTTCCCCTTTCTGGGCCAGCCTGGCGAAATAGACCTCTTCCTCAGCAGTGAGCAGTTTAGAGATACCGATCTCATTGAGATAGAGCCGGGTCGCATCCATTTGTGCATCGCTTGCTTCGGCCCCCTTGGGTTTTATGGTCTCCGGGGTATCGGGCTTTTCAACAACAGCTTCGCTCTCGGCCTGTTCTTCAGGCAAAGTGATTTCCTCATCAACATCTTCCAGAACGGTATCGCTACCGCTTTCGGGCTCGTCCGATTCATCAGGACTGTTGCTCATCTCTCATCTCCATCGGTCAAACCATGCTGTTGCGCTATTCACTTGCACCGTCGCACCCAGTTACTAACGCTAAGCAAGTCCGCCTTTTTTATATAGTTATCTATTTTCTTGGTAACAGCGGCAGAGGATTAATCGGCTTCCCCTGCTTTCTAATTTCGAAATGCAACACGGGCTGTCCTCCGCTGTTAGGCGAACCCATGTGCGCCACTATATCGCCTTTGGCGATATTATCACCCTCTTTTACCAGCAGTTTTCTATTGTATCCATAGGCACTGAGATAATTCTGGTCATGTTTGATGATAACCAGATTCCCGTAACCTACCAGCCCACCACCGGCATACACTACCCTTCCAGCCTCACTAGCTTTAATCGACTGGCCTTGCCGCCCACTGATTCTAACCCCTTTTCTATTCTGATCAGAATTAGAAAAGGTTTGTACTACTCTACCCTTGGTCGGCCAAGACCAAGCTAACTTAATGTTCTTTTTTCGTTGTGAGACCGAGTTTGACTTGGCAGGTGTCGCTTTGGTCTTGGTTATCTTCTTCTGCGACTTTTCAGGTGATTTTCTTTTGCTAGGTGCTACCGGTTTATCGCTCTTCCTAACAACTTTCACCACAGGTTTGGTAACTGCTTGTTTTTGTTGTCTAGGCCTTCTTGTTTCTGGCGGTTTCAAACGCAATCGCTGGCCTGGATATATTGAGTACTTAGGGGCTTTAATCCCATTCCATGACGCCAGCTGCTGATGCTCCAGATAGTGCCTCCAGGAGATTGAATAAAGTGTATCCCCCGGTTGCACCAGATAGTATGTCAGGGAAGACTTGCGCCGCACAGGCATCGATTGCTTTTTACTGACCGAGGCTACTGGCCGGTCTTGTGGGTGTGAATTGACACCCCGACTGTAAACTGGAGCGCTCCCACTGGATGAGCATCCAATAAGACCGATCAGCAAACTGAACATCAGCACGGGGACTGGTGAGATCAGGCCAATCAATCCGTATCTGCTTTGCATAGGCAACCTAAAAGTTAGTCGCGAGACAGAATATCAGCTTGACTACGCTTCCCATATCAGCTGATTCTCTCATTTCAAAAAAATGAACAACAATATAAACGCCACAACCATAATCCAGCCCAGTCGATCCACATAGCGATGCAGCGCCCTCTCCATCCGTGCCCCCCCCCAGGCCATCAGTGCTGCGACAAGGAAAAAACGCGCACCTCTGCCGATACTTGATGCAATAAGAAAGGGTACCAGTGCCATAGCAACAACACCGGCAGTGATGGTAAATATTTTGTAAGGTATGGGCGAGAATCCAGCGAGTAAAACTGCCCAGATTCCCCAACGCCCGAACCAATCCTTTGCAGCGAGATAACCCTCCCAATATCCCCAATCCTGGAGTAATGGCTCAACAAAGTCGAAAGCAAAAACACCAATAAAGTAACCGAATACTCCACCAACAACAGATGCCAGGGTAGTCAACCCCGCATAAAACCAGGCCCGAGATGGCTCAGCCATGCTCATAGGCGCCAGCATTACATCCGGAGGTATCGGAAAAAAAGATGATTCTGCGAAGCTTAGTCCAGCAAGGTATCGAGGTGCATTAGGGTGTCTGGACCACATCATGGTACGGGCATACAGGGCAGAGAAGAGACGCACTAGATCATACCTCCTACCAGAGGTACAAAATTTGCTGATTCCAACTCTTGCTTCTGAAAACCATCCTTTGTACGGGTTATCCTTATCATTGTTTGTCCATGGTTGCTTTTGACCGGAATTACCAACCGTCCCCCAACAGCCAACTGATCAAGCAGACTTTGAGGCAGAACCTCAGCTGCAGCCGTTACGATTATCCCATCATATGGGGAGTATTCAGGAAGGCCAATTCCTCCATCACTGTGCTTGAGACGGATATTCCTTATTCCAAGTTCCCTAAACCTGATACGGGCCTGCTCGAGTAACGCTGAAATCCTTTCAACACTATGAACACGTCGTACAAGTTGAGCCAGGATGGCGCATTGATAACCGGATCCCGTGCCGATCTCCAACACCGTTTCAAGAGGCCCACCCTGCAATAAGGCTTCAGTCATCCGGGCAACAGTATAGGGCTGGGAGATGGTCTGACCATGACCGATAGGCAGCGCCGTCTCTTCATAAGCCCGACTGGCCAGCGCTTCATCCACAAAGATATGTCGCGGTGTATTGCGCAGTGCCTCTAAAACAGCGGAATTATGAATCCCCTTGCTGCGCAATCGCTGCACCAGTCGCTCCCGAGTCCGTTGGGAAGTCATGCCGATTCCCTGGTGCTCTCGACGTATATTCATTGATTGAGCCACTTATCAACCTTTTCCAGAACACTATGCCGGGTGAGGTCCACCTGCAATGGTGTTACTGAAACGTAATCATGGCGTACAGCGTGAAAGTCGGTTCCGGGCCCTGCATCCTGTTCAGCGCCGGCTGGCCCGACCCAATAGATAGTTCGACCTCTGGGATCCTGACTCTTTATAACCGGCTCCGCTTTGTGCCGGTGCCCAAGCCTTGTAGAGACGATACCCCGAAGCTCTGCGTGGGGGATATCAGGCACATTCACATTCAAAATCACATTCTCGTTCAGTGGCTCACTAAGCAATCTTCTAACCAGGGTTTCAGCTACCCGCGCACCGGTTTCAAAATGGCTGGGGTTGTGCGAATTCATTGAAATGGCTATCGCCGGTAACCCCAGAAATCTTCCCTCAGTTGCAGCAGCAACAGTGCCTGAGTAGAGCACATCATCGCCCATGTTGGGCCCAGCATTTATCCCAGAGACAACCAGATCCGGTTCGTAATCAAGCAGGCCGGTAATTGCCAAATGGACACAATCGGTAGGCGTCCCGTCCACACGGATAAAACCATTCTCCATGGTCTGTGCACGAAGTGGATTTACCAAGGTCAGAGAGTTACTCGCGCCGCTGCGGTCCTGATCAGGCGCAACAACCACAATCTCCCCAACTTCGGATAGCTGTTTGGCCAGCATCACCAACCCGGGTGCCTGGTAGCCATCGTCGTTACTCAGAAGGATGTTCATAGGGGGCACAATATACTGGAAATAGTCGTCCGGCTCACCCTCCAAATACAACCTTCAGGGAGACGAGGATTGAGATTCCTCTCAACTGCTCCTAACATGCCATAGTGTGGTGTTTCATACTATTAACCCGGCGACTAAGTATGTCGTCTTCAGGATTTCAAGCCTGCCCTTGATCAAGGCGCGGCTCGCAGGCAATGGTTGTACCCTTGTCAAGAGCCGCAACACCGAGCAAGGGCAGGCTTGAAACCCCTAACAATATGATTTTTAAAAGAGAGGCCAGGATCCTGCGTTGCAATGCTTGACAAGGGCGCGCCACTGCCTGCGCACTGCGCCTTGCACCCCAAGGACATTTCCTTCGGGCACTCCTGACCTGAGCGGGCCTCTATAATCGTTAACTTAGTATGAAGCACCTCACTAGAGTACCAGTTGAGTAACAGCAATATGACCAAACAGAGTGACAAATCGGATGACAAAGCCCTCTTTGTTGAAGAGTTAGGCGATGCAACTCCGCTAAAAGAATCCCGTATCGCCCCATATCGGCGTCGATTACCACCCAGGCCATTGAATCTGCCGGTGGGGGATGAGGATGAACTACTACAGGATCACTACTCTGACCATGAGATTGAGACCGGTGATGAACTCTATTTCTCCAAACCTGGGGTGCAAAACCGTCTAATGCATGATCTGCGTCGTGGTTATCTGGAGATCGGCGCTGAACTGGACCTACATGGACTGACGGTACGCTATGCCAGAGTTGACCTGGAAGATTTCCTGAAAAAATGTCAGCAGATGCGCATACGCTGTGTGAGAATAATCCATGGGAAAGGATACGGATCTGAAGGACGTCAACCTGTGCTTAAACACAAACTCAATATCTGGCTACGCCAGAGAGATGATGTACTGGCGTTCACCTCTGCCACACGGCGGGATGGCGGGACTGGTGCAGCATATGTTTTACTTCGGAATCCAGATAAAAGTTCACAAAACGACTAATCAGGAACAATCTCATCATGCTCAAGGGCTGTCTGCCAGCAAGGTTGATTCAGATCCGGGCATTGAAATTCCACATAACCTGAGTAAAATACTTGGTTATTATCCCCTGAATCCTGAGATTCAGCTATTAAGCAGTACAAGTTTTATCAAAACTAGATGGCGCTTTTTCAGGGGCAACAGGGTCGATTCGATTAGTGTTAACAGGCCCTAAGACTCGCGACTTGACTGCCCCCACCTGTATAGGCTGGGTTATCTATATGTATAGGAGAAACTGACATTGGCAATCAGAATCAAGAGTCAGTGGCACGACGAGGATGCTTCTCGTTCGCCCGACGAAATCGGTGGTGCAATTGCATTCATTGCCTGGCGAATCGCACTAGACAAGGCGATAACACTTCATGGTAAAAACTTTGTTTATCACAACGATAAACAGCGAATTTCAGTCATTGCCGAGTATCTGGCCTATGAAGTTCAGATCTCTGATCGATTGATACATCGAATGGATGATGAAAACCGGGTCGCCATAATTACCGCACTGGTAATGAAACTGGCTGATCACTATCGGGACAATGCACTGGAGCTGCTTGGCAACGACGACCATGCCAACCACTTTATCTCCCTGTTCAATGAACGCTCCGCAGAATATGCAGAGTTCAACTTCAGTGAAGAGGGTCCCAGTTATCCATTTTTTCGCCACCTTGGTTTCCAGATTCAGCAAGTGATGGGAGATGATGAACATGACAATCGCTGGGTGATCGATCAGGTGATGGATGTGGATGGGCCAGAGGTCTTCAAACAACTCTCCCGCGCGATCAGAAATCTGTTTGATTAGGAATACAACATGCGTCCAGCCCAACTGCTTACTATTCTTGAGCAAGAGTTCATCAGTACTCGCGCAGGTCACCATACCCCAGTCATGCTTTGGGGGCCGCCAGGAGTCGGCAAGTCCGATATGGTGCGTGAAGTTGCCGAAAGTCATCAGGCACCAGTGATTGACATCCGTTTATCCCAAATGGAGCCCAGTGACTTAAGAGGTATCCCATTTCGTAGTAACGACAGAGTTGAATGGGCCATTCCCTCGATATTACCGGATGAAACCCGCCATGGTGCCCAAGGTATCCTGTTCCTGGATGAAATCACTTCTGCCCCCCCTACAGTCTCTGCAGCGGCTTATCAGCTGATTCTCGACCGCCGCCTGGGTGAATATCAGGTGCCTGGCGGATGGGCCATCTTCGCTGCCGGCAATCGGCAAGGTGATCGAGGTGTCACCTACAGCATGCCGGCACCACTGGCGAATCGATTTTCCCATTTTGAGGTAGAGACCAATCTTGATGACTGGGTTGCCTGGGCCTATCGCAACCATATTGACGAACGGATTATCGCTTTTCTCCGTTTTCGGCCAGAACTGCTATTTGACTTTGATCCCGCCCACAACCCAGTCGCATTTCCTTCACCTCGCTCCTGGGAGTTTGCCCACCGGGCGCTACAGAAGTTTCTTTCTCACCCACAACTACTCCAGGGTGCGCTACAAGCCTGTGTTGGACCCGCGGCAGGTATCGAATTGAATGCATTCGTAAACAGCCTGGATAAGATGCCAGACCTGGATGCAATTCTGCGTGGTGAGGAGGTACCGACACCCTCAGAAATTGATCTGCAATACGCAGTCGCTTCCGCACTGGTAGGTCGTGCAATCCGTGCCCATGAGTCGGGCAATGGCCAAGAGGTACATGGTCGAATTCTTGAGTATGCCGGTCGCTTTCCTCAGCGTGAGATGGGGGTGATGTTGGTGTCTGACATGCATCGGGCAGTGGGTGAAGCACTCTTTAGCGTTCCCCAGTTTAATGATTGGGCCCAGGCAGTCTCAGATGTCATGCTGTATGAGTGAGATAGAAAGTAGCAATGGTTAACTTGCCCAGAATTCCTCAGCTTCAGGGATCTCTAAACTAATGGATCAAGAAGAGATTGAGACCAAACTGGCTGCGGCACGCACCAAACTGATTCTCGACAAACCCTTTCTGGGTGCATTGGTGATGCGGCTGCCTATGAAGGAGGCCAATTCTGACTGGTGCCCAACCACCGCTACCGATGCAAGAACCTTCTACTACAATCCTCAATACATCGACCAACTGAGTCTCGACGAAACCCAATTCATGCTGGCCCATGAGGCACTTCACTGCGCCCTCTCCCATTTTTCAAGACGTCAGCATCGCACCAAACTGCACTGGGATATGGCCTGTGACTACGCAATCAATCCTCTGCTTACTGGTGATGGCCTGAAACCCCCACCTGGCTCATTGATGATGCCTCAATTCACTGGGATGACTGCTGAGGAGATATATCCCTGTCTGGATGAAAAGAACGACGATGAACCCCTGGATAATCATGTCTACGATCAGGACAACACCAAGGGATCCGGCAGTGGCACCACAGAAAAGGATATGGCCAACAGCAACCAGGATAACGACACGGATCAGGAGGGAGACGAGCACAACAATCCTGAAAGCGGATCAGGCAATGCCTCTTCCCAGCCACCCCCCCTCACACCGGATGAAGCAGAAACCCTCTCCATCCAGTGGCAGCAACGTATGGCGGGTGCAGCCCAGCAGGCCATGCAGGTCGGCAAGCTGGATGGCGCCATGGCTCGAATGGTGGACCATCTTCTGCAGCCTCAACTGCCCTGGAGATTACTACTGGCCCGTTATATGACTGCATTGGCAAGGGATGACTTCAGCTATATGAGACCCTCGCGTCGGGAAGGTGAGTTTATACTCCCGAGTCTACGCAGCAATCAGCTGGAACTGGTGGTGGCTCTCGACACCAGTGGATCGATACAGGATGAGGAGATGGGGGAGTTTCTTGCCGAGATCAACGCATTGAAAGGACAGATGCGTGCCAGAGTCACCCTGATCGCATGCGATTCGGCGATTGCCGAGGAAGCCCCATGGATCTATGAATCCTGGGATGAGTTCCAACTTCCAGAGAAGATAACAGGAGGCGGAGGGACCAGTTTCAAACCTGTCTTCGAATGGGTGGGTAAACAGACATTGAGCCCTGATCTATTGGTCTATTTCACCGATGCAGAGGGTGCATTTCCAGATCATGCACCAGAATATCCTGTTATCTGGCTGGTAAAAGGTAAACAGAAGACGCCTTGGGGACAGCGTATCCAGCTGAACTAAAGCAAGCCTCTCATCTCGTGGCTCTATTTCAATACCCTATTAGTTGAAGTTAAAAAAGTAACTGATGATAAACACTGCAGCCAGGGCGCAGGTGAACTGCGCCCTGTAGTGCTGATTAAAGTGGCTTCTTCAAGGTGAAAGCACCACGAAGGTCGCCGGGCTTGTAACCAACGGCTTCATCAGCAGGATAGAGTTCCTTCAGTTTTGCACTGACTGGCTCCGCTAATTCACCACCATGGCATTTTGTACAAACCTCAGCAGTGGGAATCGCCTTCATCATACGAAATACCTTGCGGCCTTGATCTTCAACTACTTCAGCCTTCAGTAGTTTCATTGGGTCTTCCCCAGCAGTTTTACGCGCTTCAAACTCTTTCAGCACGGCGGTTTCCCATGCATCTGCGCGATTATCGGGATTACGTATTTTAAGGCTGGTTCGGTTAACGCTCCAACCACTCATTTGTGAATGAGCAACAGACAATTGGGGCGCAACAGTATTACAGGTTGAGATTGTCGGCACAGGCCCCTTCTCTTTCATACCCTTTACCAGCTCTCCTTTGAGATCACCAAAATAGGCCTTTATCACACCTTTGCCTTCATCGATGTTGGCCTGCATGGCCTCATCGGCCTGCAATCCTCCGCTCATCAATACAGAAGTCAGAAACAAAACTACGCTCTTCTTCATCATGGAACTCCGTTAATTATCATCCAGTTCTTTAACCAGAGAAAGGGTAAATCTATACTTCCCCCCACCTGGTCGGTTGGTCGTGAGGCGGTAGATTAAAGCAAAAGACCGGTAAGGCCAAACTCCTAATTCTCAAACAATTATTGAGTTTTCGGTAAAACCTAACAATCCATCTTATCAATGCAAATTCACCAATTAATCAGATGGATTCTCTGCTTCAATATTCATGGCAAACTTCTGTCTACTATCGCCAGGTCTGATATAGCGCTAATATGGATGGCACATCGACTTCATCATCAATCCACAGTCTTGCTTTGGATTGTCTGACTTTACTTAAGGAACCTCTGAACAGGTCATGGGCAGGAACTATTCTTCACTCTTTGGGATCAGTTAAAGGCATGATCAATATACGGCCAAATATCCCAACTGTAATTCTCTTGTTGGTAATGCTTATCCCTTTAGCCAACGCCTACACTGATGAAGAAGAGGCAATAAAACTGCCTGAACTGGGTTCTCCATCGGATCAATATCTGACCCCCGCGGATGAGATCAGGCTTGGCAGAGAGTTCATGTTGAGTGTAAGAAAGTCGACTCCGGTTATGGATGACCCGCTGGTGTCAGAATATATCCAATCACTAGGACAGAAACTGCTCAAAGAGAGCGAAGCTATCGGTCAGGATTTCGACTTTTTTGTTATTGAACAACCTGAAATCAATGCCTTTGCTGGGCCAGGTGGCCATATAGGCATCTATAGCGGCCTTATTCTTGCCACACAGAGTGAAAGTGAACTTGCATCTGTCATAGCTCATGAGATTGCGCATGTCACTCAAAAGCACCTGTTACGGGCATTTGATGCAGCGAATCAAATGAGTGGAAAAACCGCTGCGCTGTTGCTTGCTGCCATACTGGTGGGTGCTGTCGGCTCTCCAGATGCTGGAATAGCCATGGCGACTGGAGTTCAAGCAAATGCGATACAGGAGCAGATCAATTTCACCAGAAGCAACGAGGAAGAGGCCGACACAGTCGGTATCAGGATTCTCGCCAAATCCAATTATGATCCCAGAGCCATGCCGGTGTTCTTCGAACGACTGACCCATGCAAGTCGTCTGTATGAGTCAGGGATACCCGAAATCCTCCGAACCCACCCAGTCACCACTAATCGTATAGCCGACGCCCTCGGGCGTGCAGAGACTTATCCTTACAAACAATACCCTGGTGAGCTGAGCTACTTCTTGACCAGAGAAGCTTTGCGGGTCAGATCTTTCAAAGAGCCAACTGAGGCAGTAAAACATTTCGCCACCGGCCTGCACGAAGGACGGCACTTGAATCAAGAGGCCCATGAATACGGTTACGCACTGGCCTTATCGGCCAATCATCAGTACCAGAAAGCGGACCAGGTGATCGAAAAATTGCTGAAAAAACGGCCTGAGCAAGCTGAATATGTACTCGCTTCAGCCAAATTTACGAAGGAACTGAAAAAGCCTGGGAAAGCCTTGAAGATTCTGGATACGTATTACAGCCTGATGCCTGAAAACTACCCCATTTCAATTGCCTATATTGAGGAACTGACTGAAAACAGTGACTTTGCCAAGGCGCGGCAGGTAACCCAGCAGATCCTTTCATTGCATGAGGATGATCCCAAACTCTACCGCTTGCTGAGCAAAATTGAACAGTTGGATGGGCGCAAAGCTGAGTCTCATCGTATGCTGGCGGAGGCTTATGTCGCCTCAGGTGAATTCCAACCAGCGATCCAACAGCTGGAAATAGCCTTAAAAGAGGTGGACCCACCGGACTTCTATGAGACATCCAAGATAGAATCCCGTCTGCAGAGATTGCGCAACCTAGTGAAAGAACAACAAAAAGAGGATCGGCGTTAAATCCAGAACCAGCTGAACAGGTCATTTACCGATATCTTATTATTAATGCCCACATTCTGGCTAGCACAACCCTGTTCAGAGGCCACTTTATTAGTGCTCACTGTTTGATTATTAACAGACCTCACCCTCGATAGTATGCCATCTGAGGACAACAACCCAATGCAGCGCCTAGTGCACTGAGTAACCAGGATTCAGGTAAACCCCAACCTATAACGGAACAAACCCAACTTCGTCATGCTCCTAACATCACAAAGCACTAATATTTCAATTTTTTTTACTTGATATCGCCCACTGTTTCGGTATTCTTACGATCTACCTGTAAAGGTATTGTGTGTCGACAAACATGTTTAAATAATAAAAGGTCGACATAAATTATCCTCAGAATGAAATATACAATGGAGGATTTGGTGCATAGCTATCGCAACTTTTTGTGATAATAGTTGTTCTAATGCCACTGACAAGCATGAATGATCGGTAAGAATCCCATGCCAAATGGTATGACCCAGGTGACAAACCGACTCTATTTCAGCAACGACAATAAGACCTTTGGTGGAAAAATAATTAAATACAACAGCAATTATGCACATAACCCTGGAACTTGTGATTAAACATGGTCGGGAATCCACCCAGACCGAAATTTGTCACAAAAAACCGAAACCATGAAATTGACCAACCATTTCAGTTTCATAAAAAACAAACGTCAATCACTAACCTTTCTCAGTCTGGAGAGAATGAATGAGCAATGAAATGAAACGCAGGATCTTCCTTAAAAGATCACTCGCAGCAGGTTCGGTAGGCGTTGCTGCTGCTACCGGCCTTTTGGCTCCTCAGCAGGTGCTTGCAGCTTGGAACGAGGCTGCCTTCGAATCAAAAGAACTAGCAGGTGCTTTGGATGCGCTGTTAGGCAGTTCCGACATGTCTGAATCTGCAGACATCAAAGTAAAGGCGCCAGATATCGCAGAGAATGGTGCAGTAGTACCAATCACTGTAGATGCAAGCATTGAAGGTGTCGAGTCCATCGCGATCGTTGCTTCAAACAACCCAGTACCCCTGGTCGCTAATTTTGTGATGGGTACAGGAGCATCAGGTTTCGTCTCTACCCGTATCAAGATGGGTAAAACCGGTGATGTTATCGGCGTAGTTAAAGCGGGCGGCAAGCTCCACAGCGCCAAGAAAGAAGTTAAAGTCACCATCGGCGGTTGCGGCGGTTAAGCCCAACAGATTCCGTCAAGCATATAACGAATACGAGGAATAGAGCATGGCTAAATCGATAAAGATCCGCGCCAAAGAGAAGGGTGGTGTAACCACCGTCAAGGCCCTGATGACCCACCCAATGGAAACTGGTGGCCGTAAAGATAAAAAGACTGGAAAAAACATCCCAGCTCACTTCATCCAAGAAGTAGTATGCAAGCACAAAGGCAATACTGTCATGACGGCTGAGTGGAGTGGAGGTATCTCTAAGAACCCCTATATCTCCTTTAAGTTCAGCGGTGCTGCGAAAGGTGATGAAATCGAACTATCCTGGACCGATAACACCGGCAAAAACGACAGCCTGGCTAGCAAGATCAAATAAAGGTCCGCTGTAGTTAGACTTATTGCTGATGCTGGGCAGTCAATAGTCCAGTTAAAAAAAGGGCGCACTATGCGCCCTTTTTTATTGTGGGTTTTAGTACGACATCTTTTGCCCTTGGTCGAGAATAGAATGGTGGGACAGAATCGTAGGTTGGATAAGCGCAGCATCATCCAACAATCTACTGCGGGAATGATCTAACAGTGTCGGATGGCGCTGCGCTTATCTGACCTACAACGTGATATCTGTTCTCTGGGTGTTGGGATTAATCATAACAATATTACTCTTCCATTAGCGTGTATTGCGCCTTTGCGAGAGATTTTTTAGTGATGAATCATGATCAGTGATTTGCGACGTTAGCCAGCCGCGGAATGGTGCGGCAGGGCCGCACCCTACGAGTGGTTCTATAGCTACCTAAAGGAGAGGGCTTGAATCGTAGGTTGGATAAGCGCAGCGCCATCCAACAATCTACTGCGGGAATCATCTAACAGTGTCGGATGGCGCTGCGCTTATCCGACCTACAACATGATATCTGTTCGCTGGGTGTTGGGGTTAATCATAACAATATTACTCTTCCCTTAGCGTGTATTGCGCCTTTGCGAGAGATTTTTTAGTGATGAATCATGATCAGTGATTTGCGACGTTAGCCAGCCGCGGAATGGTGCGGCAGGGCCGCACCCTACGAGTGGTTCTATAGCTACCTAAAGGAGAGGGCTTGAATCGTAGGTTGGATAAGCGCAGCGCCATCCAACAATCTACTGCGGGAATCATCTAACAGTGTCGGATGGCGCTGCGCTTATCCGACCTACAACATGATATCTGTTCGCTGGGTGTTGGGGTTAATCATAACAATATTACTCTTCCCTTAGCGTGTATTGCGCCTTTGCGAGAGATTTTTTAGTGATGAATCATGATCAGTGATTTGCGACGTTAGCCAGCCGCGGAATGGTGCGGCAGGGCCGCACCCTACGAGTGGTTCTATAGCTACCTAAAGGAGAGGGCTTGAATCGTAGGTTGGATAAGCGCAGCGCCATCCAACAATCTACTGCGGGAATCATCTAACAGTGTCGGATGGCGCTGCGCTTATCCGACCTACAACGTGATATGTGTTCGCTTTGAGTGGAGCTTCCTTTAGACTATCAAGCGCCTTTCTTCTCCTCATCAGGAGATGACTCTTCTTCTAACAACTTAGCCCACTCTTCTTCCAACGAGCCAGGCTCTAAGTCTGATTCTTCAACATCAACATCAGCTACATCGGGAATATCGATATCAATATTGTTCAGATCATCCATCATCGATTCACCAGCTTGTTCCTGTTGCTCTGTTGATTCAGGCGAAGATTCTGATACTGATGCAGATTTAGACTCCTCAGTCTCTTCCGCTAACTCACTTTCATGAATCATGTCGTCTGCAATCTCCATCACTTCATCAATGATCTCTGATACCTCTTCATCAACAGCAGCTGAAGTGTTCTCGACTGATGCTATAAGTTCATCCACATCAGCCCCGGAAAATTCTTCAGAATCTGACAGGGATGATTCAGTTAATTCCTGCTCCGTCATATCAGGGATGAACATATCATCACCTACATTGTCATCTTCTACTGAAGGTGGCGTCTCTGCCTCAGCTTCTGTTCCAACCTCTGTGTTAGCTTCTGCTTCTGTTTCAACCTCTACTGCAGCTTCTTCTGCCAACTCAGGTTGTACCGACTCAGGTGCCTTGTCTTCTTGTGTTTGACTTACTGCATCCTTAAACTCATCTGTCCCATCGGCAAACATGGTTGAATACTCGTTCAGCATTCTTCCCATCGTATCCATGGTGACTTTTAATTCCTCCGAGAGTCTTTCATTTTCGGCCTTCAAATGATCTATCTCTTCACTGCCCCCTTCAGCAGGGTTTCCACTTTTGCTAACAAGCCCCCCAAGTGACTGATAGCCAAGAACCAGGTTTTCAACATCCACATCTATCTGTTGCAGGGAGACTTGATCATCTTTTAGAAAACCATTCAGCATATTCTGGTACAGGGTCATCTCGGACTGCACAATGCCATGCAGAGTCTGATCCAATAGTGGGCTTTGTAAATGATAACCATCTGCCAGTAAAGCTTTAAGACGTTCAGAGCGATTAGATTTATCCGCCTGTACCCGCTCTGCCAAGTGGTTAGCAGCTTTGCGTATACGCCCTTTGCGCAACAGAGCAAACAATACTAACAGTCCACTCAGGATAACCAGCCCAACCAGGACCTCTGCAACAATCAGCGCTGTTAAAGAACTGATTTCGATCATTACTCTTTCTCCGGCTCAGAATCAGTGCTATCTGTCTGTGATGGTTCATCGACAAGACTAATTTTATTACCTTGATTCGATCGACGTACCCACCAAAAAATCCCACCTGCCAAAGCAATCAACACCAGGTTTATCACACCAAACCATATTGCCGCACCTACCCAGTCCGTACCTTCATCCTCCTCAGTCTGAGCCTTCTCTGGCTCAACTTCCTGTGGAGGTTCTGGTTCAGCAACAGGTTGAGGTTCCGGCTCGGGAGGAGGAGGTGGTGGTGGCGGGGTTGGCTTGGGTGTAAAAGGCTGAACCCCCTCAACCTCAACTGGAGCGTCAATATAATTAACGGTCTCACCCTCGAGACTTCTGGCTTTCGCTTTCAGAGTGACCTTTCTCGGCCCTGAAAAACTCATCAGATCTATCACCCCGGTATAGGATGCACCCGATCCTGTCCGCTCTAGATTCAAGGGACTCTCTGTCCCAGTTTCATCCTCCAGCCAGGCTTCAAGCTGCAGAGTACCGGGATCAATCAGCTTATCATCAGGGACCACTTGCAGGTCCAGCAGCTGGCCACTATCCTGAGGTTTCAGCTTCAATTCGACAGGCGGTACGACTTGGTAGGTAATTCGTCTTTCGCGAATAAATGTCGCCCCTCTGGCGTTAATGATCAGCTCACCCATTCCACTCTGCAGAGATTCACCACCAAATGCCATAGTGAAACTGCCATCACCCGCATTTTCATCCATGTCACGACCATCATCAGTCAAAGGTCTTGGTTCAGACCTACCCATGAAGTCTTTTTTACTCGACGAAACATTTACCATATGCAGGAATTCCTGCTTAGTTATCTTTTTACCATGATCAGTAAAACTCACCTGATAGGGAAGTGATACGCCATGAATAAGACGATTGGGCAGTTCAGTGGAAAGCATCTTAAGATCGGTGACAACCATAACTCTGTTATCCGGATCCACTTCGGCCCTAATACGCCATTCTCCCGCCTTTGGGTCAGAGATCGTCAGCATGTCGTATCCTTCATCACGATGCCAACTAACGTTTTTAGGAGCGTTTTCAGCTTTAAAAGCCTGACCTTCAGGGGGAATGACTTCTGTCGGTTGAGCTCCGGGTTTATGGAAAACCAGCAATGTGGCCTCTGTAATACTGGGATCTATACTGAACTTGTTATCCTTCAAAGGTACAGAGTCAGGCTTACCCACCTTCTCGAATATTCTTAGAAATACCTTTTGCAATTCATCCGCTGTTTCCGTCTGCTCGTACCATCCTCCGGTTTGATCGGCTAACTCTCTCATCAGTTCATGATCAGCGTTTTTAGACAACGCAATAGTATGCACAGTGACTTCGTGCTGCTTAAGCCGGGGCAGAATCTTTTTGAGAATACGTTGCTTCGAAGCCCTATTTTTCGTCTTATCCCTGGAAATATCCACCATGCCATCCGTCAGCAGGATGACACTGCGACGATAGGGCCCAGGGGGACCACTCCAATCCTCCGTCGACCTTTTCAACGCATCTTCAATATTGGTGAATTGGCCGGGAGATCCGATTGTTTTTGAGCTTTTCCTGGCCTTACTTTTCCAAGCCTTGTCCACCTGCCCCAAAGGAATCTGCATGTTGACATATTGGCCAAAGGTCCAGACCCCGGCACGGGTATCTGATGACATTAGACCTACCAGAAGTCGAAGTGCCGGGCGACGTAAATTTTTCGGGTCATTCTTCTTCATACTTCCCGAAACATCTATCAGAATACGTACATCCGCTTTTTCAGCAGATTTTCCTGCCACTGCCTGTCCCATAGAGACAAAAACAGCTAGTACAGCGATAACAACTATGCTGGCAATTCCTTTCATCATTCTGAAACAACCCCGATTAAACAACCCGTCGACATAGGGTAAAAATGCTATAGATGTTGATGCAAGCCATCTTTTCCAGCGCAACACCCTCTCTTCAGGCAAATCAAATAATCCCGACACTACAGGCAATTAAGCACATTGCCTTATCAGTTTAACGGCTAACCAGGATAGCTCTTTAATTCCTAACAACAGAAAAGCTCTATAGAGGGTGCACTAGTGGGCCATGCGGTAAATAAGATAACGATCAGAGCGGGGCTCCCTTCGGGCCGGCCCACAAGCCTCAGCAGCTTCGTTGCACTCACTTGAATTGGCCTGCCAGTCCTACGTTTGCGCGCCTTACTGCTGAGGCTTGTGGGACCGGCTGATCGTTACCTTATTTACCGCATGGCCTACTAGGCTTTCTTATAAGGAGAGGATTGGCCTTCAGGCTGCTTTGAAAATCGTTTATATGACCATTGATATTGACTCGGAAACATCCTGATCAGCATCTCAACACCCTGATTCATAGCCTCAGCAGCTTGATGGGCATCATCATCGGCGATTCTGTCAGGAGCAGGCAGATAATGAATTTTGTATCCATAACCTTTTTCAAGACGCTCAGCACAGGCAAAAACCACTTTCGCCCCTGTTTTTCTTGCCAGCCTGTTTGCCAACAGCATAGTCAGTGCCGGGTTGCCGAAAAAAGGGGAAAAAACAGCTCCCTTGTCGGACTTTGGCTGCTGATCGGGCAGAATACCGGTAATCCCTCCAGCCTTCAGGGTCTGCAGAATGCGTTTCACTCCGCTGTTGTCGGTCGGTACAAGCTCTGCCCCGCTCCGTTCCCTGGCTTGTTTCACCACGCTGTCAAAAGCGGTTTTTCTAGGAGGTCGATAGAGATTGGTAACCTTTCCATGCCGCTGCAGTTCCAATCCAATGATCTCCCAGCAGCCTATATGGGGTGAGAGTACGATCAATCCTTGCCCTTCCGGCCTGTCAAAATGCGATTCACCTTCAATATCACGAATTAATTCGATCACCTGATCTATAGGCCTGAACCAGATCGCACTCATCTCCAGCAGCGTACATCCCAGCTGTTGCATTGACTGGTTACACAGTGAACGAATCTGTTCATCTCCCATGTCCGGAAAACAGAGACGTAAATTAATCTCAGTTATTTTTCGCTCCCGGCTGGGAGCCAATGTATACAATTTTCCCAACAGACGTCCGAGCCGATGTAGCCAGGATAGAGGCAAACGATGCAGGGAATACCAGAGTTTGAATAGTAACTGCTCTAACATGATTGTGGATTGTACACAAAAATATACCAACCGCTCAGTAACCAACTGAGTCCAGCCACTATGATTTTGTCCTTATCAGCAGCAAAACCACAAAAGATTGTGTTCATAAATAAAACATCTAACATGTTAAGAGTAGCCAAGATCTTACTAGGAGGAGCGCATGAGCGACACAAAATTAAATAATCTGTCACCTCAGCAGGCCTGGCAGATGATGCATGACGATCCCAGGTCCGTATTGGTAGACATTCGATCCACGATGGAATTTCTATTTGTAGGTCATCCTACTGGTGCCGTGCATGTACCTTGGATCGACGAACCGGACTGGACCGTTAACCCACATTTCGTTACCGAGATTCGGAAGCTTCTGCTTGGCGGTAGCATCTGTACCATAGACGAAGGTTGTGCACCGGTAATTCTAATCTGTCGTAGTGGCAAGCGCTCTCTTGAGGCAGGTAAAGCACTATTGGATGCAGATTTTATCCGGGTTTTTCATGTTGATGAGGGGTTCGAGGGTGATCTGGATGAAGATCACCGTCGTAGTACATTAGGTGGGTGGCGCTTTCACCAACTTCCCTGGGAGCAATGCTGATTTGAGAATTTCGATATTTAGAGCCCATGATCTATAAAAACTTAAAAATATCGACCCGTTCACCTATTATCTCTATTCTGTATGAAAAAATAGTGGGTCAGACTATCCTTTATAGTTGTACCGTATATGAATAATCTTGGCTAATCCGTAAATATTTCGATTAGATGCTAGTGGGCCATGCGGTAAATTATGGATCACACAATATTGCTGGTGATAGGCCACCTACTGGTAGCCAACCTGTCACATGGATTAGTAGACAGACCTCCAGCACTACTGAATAAGCCAATAACGATCAGTTTTTTGGTGGAATGAGTTAACATGACCATGGTAATCCCAGGCTTAAGCAGTCCTGCACATAGGAACACAAGGAGGTATCCAGTGCGGCAGACAACAAACCGTCACTGTTGTTATCACTATCTGGTGCTATTGTTCTGTTTGAACTTTTGCGCTCAGCTCAATGCCAGCGAACGTGACTACCAGGAAGCGATCATAGCAGACTATGAAGAGTTCTCCAGCGGGGTATTCACCCCACCTTCCGACTCTCCCTGGATCAACTCACCAGGCAACAATCCCGACAACAACATCCCATCATATGAGAAACTTGAGGATTTTTCAGCCTTTGTAAAGAAAGAATCGCCAGGCAGCTTTATCTTCTACAACAAGCTTCCCAAGAATTATCAAAACCGGCTACATCAGGAATACTTGAAAACAGGGAATCTGGAAGAGATTAAAAAAAACATATTTAAGTATTCCAGTGAAGTAAAAAAGCAGAACCGGAAATGAATGGCTGAGCACATATTCACTTGCATCGAGATCATATGAGAATACCAAATCAAAATTGCTTACAACCAGGCTACTTTCTAGCACTGATTATCTATTTTCAATCAACAGCACTCTTTGCGGCAGTAGATATAACCCTCCCACTTCCCCCTGCCGGTGAAACACCAAGCGCAGATGAGATCGCAAAACAGGTCTATTTCGCCAACCATTTTTACACTTTCAAAAACTTTTCCATCGAACGTAGAGGTCGCACCATGACCGTATTGATCAATCGTTCATCAAGTGGAAAGCTGCATGTGACTGCATTGGAACGCCACCTTAATAACAACTATGAAATCTCTCCAGACCAGGCGATTCGATCCAGGGATTTGGCTATCTTTCATTCTGGAAAATTAAGAGGGACCGGGATGCTGATTACCGAATATACCGACGAAGAAAAAAACAAAGATTATATGGTCTGGCTACCTGCTTTACGAAAAATCAGACGTTTTTCTCAACCCCAGCATGACGACGCCTGGGGAGGCAGTGCCTTTACCTTCGGCGATGTTACTTTGAGAAAACCTGAAGATGAAACGCATGAGCTGATTGGTAAGAAAAAGCTACGCACCTGTCTAGGCACTATTGAAGAGTTGGAAGGCAAACATTATCGATATGCAGGTGAATTACCAACCCGCAGTTGCCGACATATTGACAAACAAGTCTATGGACTGAAAAGCACCACTAAATTCAAGAACTGGTGGTATGACTATCGGATCAGCTATGTCGACACCAGCAGCTATGCTGACTACCGCACCTTATACTTCAAAGATGGTGAAATAATAAAGGTTATCGATCGCGATTGGGGGCTCGTCAATAAAGAGGAAGGTGGCGACCCCAGAGCTCTGTTTTGGAAATATTGGTATGGACTGGATCTAAGAACAGGCCAGGAGAGCTGGGCGGTCATCCCCCAAAAGGTAGTTGAGCATAGTAAAATTCGCCGTAATTCCTTTTGGACAGAGAAAACATTGCGCAAGATCAAACGTTGACAAGCCACCGTTTGATTCCCTGTTGAGGACCAGTATATCCACTCTTTTTTTGGTGATTCATGGGATTCAGCAGACAACTAACTATTCTGCATTGCCCACTAGACAATAATCACTCTTTGATCCCTACGCCCTTTGCTAATAGCTTTAAACAAAACCAGATCAAGAGCGCGATAACAAAAACAATTATTCCAAGTGCTATGCCGACATCGATATCGGAAACGCCCAGAATTCCATAGCGAAAAGTATTGATCATGTACAATACCGGGTTCAACATAGAGACTTGCTGCCAAAAATCGGGTAGCAGTTGTATCGAATAGAATACCCCTCCAAGATAAGTCAGGGGAATCAATACAAAAGTCGGTACGATCGAGATATCATCAAAACTCTTCGCATAGACTGCATTAATGAAACCGGCGAGTGAGAAAAGTATGGAAGTAAGGACAAAAACCAATAAGGTCAAACCATAACTGTTAATACGAAGATCTGTAAATAATAGGGAAACCACCGTTACAACAACACCCACTAACAATCCCCTGGCCACCCCTCCTGTCACATAGCCTGCCAACACAATCCAGCTGGGCACCGGTGCTATCAACAACTCCTCAATGTAGTGTTGCAATTTAGTGCTAAAGAATGAAGATACCACATTCGCATATGAGTTCTGGATCACCGACATCAATATCAAACCAGGAACAATGAATTCGATATAACTGTACCCCTCCATCATTCCAATGCGCTCACCAATTAGTTTCCCAAAGATAACAAAATATAGCGTTGTAGTTATCGCAGGAGGAAGAATGGTCTGCACCCATATACGGGTAAACCTTAGAATCTCTTTGGTGACAATAGTCTGATACGCGATGAACTTGATATGGCTGGAATTCATAAATCTTGTTCCGGCTTTTTAGAACGTGTAACCAAATCAACAAAAAGTTGTTCAAGTCGATTCTGTCTATTTCGCATACTGATGACAACTATCCCCTGCTGTGTAAGGCACTCGAACAATCCATTCATACTCTGCTCACGTTGCACAGCAACCTCTAGCGTTCTCTCATCAATCAGTTGAAGCTTATAGCCTGGCAGATCAGGCACATCATCGAGAGCACTACCCAAATCCAGCAGGAAATGCTCTGTATTAAGCTGACTGAGCAGACTCGACATACTGGTCTGCTCAACAATCTGGCCATGATCAATTATGGCGATATTGCGACATAAGCTTTCAGCTTCCTCAAGATAGTGCGTGGTTAAGATTATTGTCGTTCCCTGGCTATTTATTTCATGCATGAACTGCCACATGGATCGACGTATTTCGATATCGACTCCGGCAGTCGGCTCATCCAGAATTAGAAGTCTGGGCTGGTGCACCAATGCTCGGGCGATCATCAAGCGACGCTTCATACCACCTGACAACCAACGCGCCTGGGAATCTCGTTTTTCCCACAGATCAAGTTGCCTCAGCTTCTCTTCTGCACGACTGATTGCCTCTTTTCGTGGTATGCCATAGTAACCGGCCTGGTTCACAAGTATCTCGATGACCGGTTCCCACATATTGAAATTGAACTCTTGAGGTACAAGTCCTATCAATGATTTTGCTTGCTCTTTATTCTTGTCAAGATCATTGCCATACACCGTCACTCGACCTTCAGTTTTATTGGTCAATGAGGCGATGATACTGATAGCAGTAGACTTACCCGCACCATTCGGCCCAAGCAGTGCAAAAAAATCCCCTTCAACGACATTGAGATTGATACCCCTCAATGCTTCAAAACCACTGCGATAGGTCTTATATAAATTTTCGATTACAAGTGCTGACACATCATTTCAAAACTATTAGTAGGATACAAGATTATAGGTATCATACGCCTATTCTGCAGGCGCTTCCCTAAGTCAGTTGGCTATCAACCTGTGACAGAGGCCCTATGGACAAAAGGTTGTTCACAATTATTAACCCGGCACTTTAATAGGTAGGTTCAGGGCGACAAGAAGACTCTTGATCAAGTCGAATAAGCAGAGAATATCTACCCTTTTATAGAACCATAACGCCGTTCAAGGGTAGGCTTGAATTTAACCGAGGCGTCGCTGCACTTCCATCCATAACGCCTGATAGGAACTGGCTGCCATACATTTTGGAGCAAAGGCCTGTACCGGCATACGATGTATACCCATTTTTTCTACATCACTGGCATAGGGAATCTGAGCTTTCAGCAATTCGCCATGTTTATCCGGCAGGTTCTTCATCACATCCAGATGCATGCGTTTACGACGATCGACCATGGAGAAGAAAGGCATTAATTCCAATCCCGTTATACGATGACCTTCGAGGAAATCCAATAGCTGTTGATAGGTACGTAGAGACAACGTGGTAGGTATAAGTGGAAGCAGTAACCCCTCCGCAGCCCGAAAAATATTTTCTGATACCAGGGAAATACTGGGTGGACAATCAAGAAACACGTAGTCGTAAGCTTGAGAGAGCGGCCGCAACAACTTCAACAGCTGTTTAGTTGGATTCTTGGCCTCTTCCAGACGAAGATCCATATTACGATATGAGAAGTCAGCCGGCAGCATATCCAGATTTTCGAAATCTGTCGCCTTCACCACGTCATCAAGATCCAGTTTACCTTTAATCAGGCGCTTATTACTCCCTTTTACTTTTGGTTTTATACGAAAATAGTAGGTCGCTGCTGCCTGAGGATCGAGATCCCAGATCAGAGTTCGGTATCCTTGCTTTGCAGCCAAATAGGCTAAATTGACGGCAGTTGCAGTCTTTCCAACACCACCTTTAATGTTGTAAACGCCAAGAATATGCATCAGGCCCCTCCGAACAACTTACGAAAGGCCTTTTGATTTTCCTCGCTGCTAAAAGCGGAGAATAGGTTAGTAAACTCATCTCTCGCCCTGGCCTGCCTTTCAAACAATCTACCGACTAGAACGCCCATCGCCATCAATGCACTGGCGGGTGCACCCTCTTTGAGCATCTCGCCGCCAAACTCCTCTAAGGAGTGAGCCTGAACCTCTAAATCCTGAAATTCTCCCAAATTATCAAGAATCACCTTAAGGGACTTGATCAACTCCCTTATTGCTGGCTTTGGATAAAGGCTTTGAAAAAATTCCATTAGATAGCGCAGTTTCTTACAATCCTTACGCAGCTCATGCAGATACTCCGCGGGGCTGTCGGGCCCGATGGCTGTTCCATCCTTCAGTACCCGAGCATATAGCTTGCTGATTCGTTTATCTGCAAGCTTCGCCGTAGGCTTGGCAGCATGGGGGACGTTTTGATTGTTATTTGACGGTGTCGTCAACCACTCACGCCAAGATTTGATTAATTTACGAAAATGGGGGGAGTTGAGCTTTTTGACCAGCTTCGCCTGCTCATCCTTATGATGTGCCACTAGGAAAGTATAGAAGGGATCAAGATCTGCCTGCAGCGCTTGCGGAAGACTGACTCGATATTGGTCATACTTTAGGAGATAGACATCCAGATCTCGCGTCGGGCCTGTTATTTGGCCAATCCAACCAAACCCCTTTTTAAAGGGTTCCAGCTCTACAGGATCAAAAACTCCTTTGATCTGACTCATCGCAGAACGTGTGCGGCGAGTTGCTACACGTAAATCGTGTAGAAACTCACTGTCGAGATCGGCTTTAGTACCTGCAATGTTGGCCTCTAGCGTATCGAGGAGATCCAACATAATCTGTCTGGCTGCAACATCCGAACGGGCATCCTGATCCAACCGATAGTTCATTTTAGAACTATAGTCACCCGGCTTTATACCAACTTCCTGCAGTGCATCCTGATAGAGGCTCTGATCACAGGTTTGCAGCTTCATCGACTGAAGGCGCTGTCGCAGATCCTCAAAATAGGATTCATAACCCTTGAGAGGCTTTAATACCAAACGCCCTTCCAGGGGACCCGACTGTTTGCGCTTTACGGCGCTGAAGCTATTTTGTTCCAGCACTGCCCTGACAACAGTTTTCTCCTCACTATCAAGGAGAGCAAGGGTCTGCTGTTGCTGTATCACATGAACTTTTGGCAGAAGCACCCGCATCTCAAGTGCATCTGCAACCTGGTCTGCTAGTACACCTGGAGGGAGGTCTATGGCAAAACCCGGAGCCATATCGATATTCTGACAAAGCGGGGCTCTGTTTCCTTTCAGAAAGTGCCAACAGAGGCGAGTGATAGCCCCCTGTTCTTCAACTAACTCCGCTCCCGCCTGCCAGACTCTCCAATCAAAACTGTCGTAGTAGGTTAACTTAAGTTTCGAGGGCGCCTCTTCCCGCAATCCATTCGATTCTGTGAAGACTTGCTTCAATTGCGCCAAATCGAGGTCATCTGGAAGTAAATAGGATACCGGGTGTAACACCATATTTTCGTCTCTAAAACAAAGCCATTAAGACTACCTGACCTGACAAGGAGAAACAATTACCAGATGAGGTATCAGGTTGATCATAGACGAAAAAAACAGCTTTCGTAATGATGAAGCTCAATATAGATATGTCAACTGAAACAGGTATAGCAGGGTATCTGAGCGTCTATTTACTCCCCATTCCAACAGAGCTCGGAATAATATTAACCCGGCATCTTAATAGGTAGGTTAATAATTACTCATCAGCAATACTCTTACTGGCAATCTCAAACACATCACGGGAGATATCAGATTGCGCCAACACCCGCTCAAATGCCCGACGCATGAGTAATTGACGTGATTCGTCATAACGACGCCAACGACTCATAATGCGTAAAAGACGTGCCGCTATCTGGGGATTCAAGCTATCCAGGGTAATCACCTGGTCAGCTAAAAATTCATAACCGGCGCCATCCGCAGCATGGAATGCAGGCAGATTTATACTGCAAAAAGCGCCGATCAAGCTGCGTACCTTATTCGGATTGCGTATTGAGAATGCGGGATGATCCATCAAAGATTTTACATGTGAAAGTGTTCCTGGAAGAGATGATCCTGCTTGTACAGTGAACCATTTATCCATAACCAATGGGTCTTCACACCACTTTGTTTCAAAAAGATTTAACGCTTTTTCTCGATCTGGTATATCCCGGTCAACCAGACAATTCAGCGCAGCCATCACATCAGTCATATTATCTGCAGCTTCGAATTGATCCATACAGATCGTATCTATTTCCGGGTCATCAAGGCTCATCAGATAGTTTAAGGTAAGATTTTTTAGTCTCCTGCGACCCATTGAAGCGGCAGCGATATCGTAAGAATCAGATTGATTGTCCTTATAGACCTGCAGAAGATCGTCCCGCAGTTGTTGCGCCAAAGCAGACTTCAGCCATTGACGAGCCTGGTGGATTGCCTCCACGTCGACCTGCGTCATATAGTCTCCGATGGTCGATTCTGACGGCAGACTGAGCAATTCACTCAGCAATGCCTTATCTGCATGCTCATCAATCAATGCCAGCCTGCAGGCCTCTACAAATCCAACATTCAGGGTAAAGGCTTCACCACTCTGTGCCGCCGACACCAGTTTCAACAAGGTACGTATGGCAAGGGTTTGAGCCGCATCCCAGCGATTGAAATCATCCGATTCCCTCGCCATCAGAAACATCAACTCCTCATCGCTGTAGTCATATTCAAGTTTGACCGGTGCTGAGAAACCCCGCAGCAGCGATGGCACTGGCTTTTCACCCAAATCGTAAAAGCAGAAAGTTTGCGATGTTTGGGATAGCTCTAAAACCAGCTTTTCGGATACCGCCGACGCTTCAGCACTCTGTTTTAACGCCATGGATTGACCTTCACTATCCAACAGCACTATCGCAACGGGGATATGGAAAGGCTGCTTATTCTTCTGCCCAGGGGTATCAGGCGTCTGTTGGGTAAACGTCAATTGATAGATCTTCCTGGTTTCATCGTAATCAGCTACGACACCTACCACAGGTGTTCCTGACTGACTGTACCAAAGCCGAAACTGCTGAAGCTGACGACCACTGGCCTCTTCCATACATTTGACAAAATCATCAGTGGTTACTGCTTCTCCATCGTGTCTTTTAAAATAGAGATCTGTTGCCTTACGGTATGTTTCGGCACCCAGCAGGTTAGCCTGCATCCGCACCACTTCCGCCCCTTTCTCATAAACAGTAACTGTGTAGAAATTATTGATCTCAATATAACTTTCAGGACGGACCGGATGTGCCATCGGCCCAGCATCTTCAGCAAACTGATGGCTACGCAGCAAACGTACATCATCAATACGTTTCACCCCTCGTGACCCCATATCGGCAGAAAACTCCTGATCCCGGTAGACAGTCAGACCCTCTTTCAGGCTGAGTTGAAACCAGTCCCGGCAAGTGATGCGATTTCCTGTCCAGTTGTGAAAATATTCGTGGGCGATGACCCCTTCAATATTCTGAAAGTCGTTATCGGTTGCCGTATCAGGGCGAGCAAGAACAAATTTTGAATTGAAGATATTAAGTCCTTTGTTCTCCATCGCACCCATATTGAAATCGTTAACCGCCACAATCATGAAGATATCAAGATCGTATTCCCTACCATACTTCTCCTCATCCCAAGCCATTGCATGTTTAAGTGAGGCCATTGCATGATCACATTTATCGATGTTCTCCGGTTCAACATAGATGCGTAAATCAACTGAACGCCCAGAACTTGTGGTATAGCTATCCTGCTGAAACTGTAGATCACCAGCAACCAAAGCAAACAGATAACATGGCTTCGGAAAAGGGTCTTCCCAACGAACCATATGGCGCCCATCAGCCAGATCCTGCTGCTCTATGCAGTTCCCATTAGAGAGTAATACAGGGTAAGCCTCTTTGTCGGCAACGATGGTAGTGATAAACCCTGCCATGACATCAGGTCTATCAGGAAAATAGGTGATGCGCCGAAAGCCCTCTGCCTCACACTGCGTACAGTACATTTTTCCCGATTGATAGAGCCCTTCCAGTGCTGTATTTTCCCGCGGCTTGATTTCAACCTGCACTGAAAGTGTGAAGCGCTGCCCAACGTCTGGAATGGTCAGGCTTCGCTCATCTAGTTCATACTCGTCACCACTCAACACCCGGTTATCGATAGCGAGCTTTATCAGCTTCAGCTGTTCACCATCAAGCATCAAGTCCGGATTTTCATCAAGACAAGCAGGATTCCTGCGCATTTGCAGATGGCTTGAGACCAGGGTCTTTTCCTCCTGAAGATCGAACTCAAGTGCCACCTGATCAACCAGGTATTGCGGCGGGCGATACTCTTTTAGATAGATGGTCTTGGCGTTATCTGTTCGCATCGAGGTTCCTTATACTCAGCCAGAAGTCATCAGCGACTCTGTGGATATGTTTGATCTTTTCGACAGTCTAAATGTCTCCTGCGATGAGATGCAATGATCACTACGAAAACTAATCGTTTTGCTTCCTGTTAGAGTCGATTCGGATTAGATCAAAATCTCCACAAATATTTTGCACATTGAAACATGGACATACCGGATAGAGATGAGATAGCGGGTTGTGGGCGTCATAGCAACCCGATAGATTTCATGGCTTATAAGTAATCATGATTATCTATTACCTGAATCCGTGGGTTCATGGCGAGTACAGAGTGTAAGCTATGTGTTGTCACGAACTCACAGATTCAGGTAATACAGTAAAAACAAACCGACTATCCTCAGGTAGAACTATCTGTATGCTGCTGTTAGGATATAAATCCAATACAAAATATTATTTTTTATTGCTATTACAATCAGTTAGCATTATAGAGAGTAAAGGAGCCCGTTAATGCCACAAGTCGTCATGTACTCTACCGCTATCTGCCCCTACTGCGTCCGTGCTAAACACCTGCTTGAAAATAAAGGTGTAGTCTATGAAGAGATTCGCATCGATCACAATCAAGAGGTCATGCAGGAGATGATGCGCCGCAGCAACCGACATACAGTGCCGCAAATCTTTATCGATGATTTCCATGTTGGTGGCTATGATGACCTTGCCTCACTAGAGATTTCCGGTCGCCTCAACCAACTGCTAGGCATAGAGGACGAATGACCCAGGATCAGACAGAAAAGGTACGGCTGGACAAATGGCTCTGGGCCGCGCGTTTTTTTAAAACCCGCCAGATTGCTGCAGAGGCAATCAATGGTGGCAAAGTTCATCTCAACGGCCAGAGAACCAAGCCTGGCAAAGAGGTGACGGTTGGCAGCCACTTAAGGATCCACAAGGGCTCCTTGGAGTGGGATATAAAAGTTAGTGTACCCGCAAATCGCAGAAGACCTGCCTCTGAAGCCTGCCATTTTTATGAAGAGACCGCAGAGAGTATAACCAAGCGGGAAAAAACCATCGAGGTACAGCGGCTGGAACGTAGCTGTGCACCTCAGCCGGCGCAAGGAAAACCCACAAAGCGGAACAGGCGTATGATTCACAGATTCACCAATAAATCAGGTTAAAAATGGATCAGGATGCTTTCCGTCGCACCTATCGGGAGATGAATGAGCGTTTCTGTGCTTTTGAAAAGAGTTTGCTCTCCCGCAAGTGCGACTGCAGCCAAGCAAAAAAGATCTGCATAGCTGAGCGGGAAGGAGTTCACTGCTGCTCTGATGATGCCAATGCGCAATGTCTTGAGCTGCTGGAAAAACTCCGCCACCAAGCTCGCTTTGCCTTGAAATCGAATAACGACAAAGAGGTCTTACCCCACGGAAAAGCGATGCGACTGCAGGTTGGTGGATTACGCGGACTCTATTCTGCGCTATATCCTGATGAATCGATACCTGAATGCATTGAGGATGTTTTTGGACTCATAAATCAAGCAAAAGCAGAGTTCCGTGGGTTAGACACCCTGCCTTTTCAAACCCTGATACAGCATGTTTCTGCCTATGAGGGCAGACGTCGCCTCAGATAGTAAAAACGGCTGGAGCCGGTTAAAGCTCGAGCCGTTTAGACGTTTACTTAGGTGATATCAAGTTTAGGGGAAAACTGTCTCCCCCCAGAGAGGGGCCGCCACCGCTGAATAATCCCAGTGGGTCAAAAGGATTAAAACGGTTACCCGAGCTGTCATCGCTATTTTTGTATACATGATCAGCATTGGGGTCTTCAATGATGCTAATGTCGTCTTGATCATCAACACAATGAGTGCGATCACCACTTTGGCCACCCGCATCCACGTAACCATCATCAGGATTTCGTGTTAGGAGATCATTACCCCATTCACCCCACATATTATCCCGACCCGCATTGCCTGAGATGTAATCATCACCACAGCCACCTACGAGACTATCATTACCATCTCCACCATTGAGATTATCGTTACCCGCACTACCCCAGATATTATCATCGCCACGACCACCATAGATGAGATCATCGCCTTCATTACCTACAAGGGTGTCATTACCATCCTGTCCATAGATCCTGTCATTACCCGATCCACCCCAAATACTATCCTCACCCTTACCACCAGCGAGACAATCATCCCCACCACCACCAATTAGGGTATCGTTGCCATCTCCTCCACGAAGAGTCTCATCACCAGAACCACCACGAAGCAGATCATCGCCGTTCCCGCCATCAATGGTGATGTTTTTTTCTGAGCCGCAGAGTTGATCTCCAGTTACGCTGATATTGTCATTACCATCACCGCCCTTAATCACAATATTTTTAGCTTCTTCTGCAGAAAACCGATAGGTTTTACCATTTACAGTGACATCAACTGATCCATCTTTGTTAATGTGCGCATTGATATTGTCGTTTTTACAACTGGCTGAGATTTCGAGTGTACCGTCTTTACTTGAGAATGATGTACCATCCTCAGTAATAAAATTTCGATCCGAATCTGGCAGTATGCAACCACCACGATGACAGGCTAAATCTCCTGTATTTCCTTGTACGTTATTCATCATAGTTAACTCCTTTTAAACATTTTCTGTCTGTCACCATCAATGATTAGAGAATCACATTTAACCTTACGCATTCAAGCGAAAGACAAAACCAGAGATGTGTTCACGATTCATGAGCATTGAAGCAAACTAACGAAATCCAGTCTGTAGGGGATGTCCCTAGTGTAGTGCTTCATACTAATGCGAGCCTCCCTTCGGGCACTACACTAGCTAGGGTTAGACTGTCTCATCGAGGGGTCGGGCAAAAAGAGACAGCATAGTTTCAGATTCTATCCGGGAAATCATGCTAAAAGAAGTTGAAGATACGCCTTGAGTGGGTCTAAAACCGGCGCCAATTTTTTACGCATCAGACTGCCTATTGAATCAGTCTTGGAGAAAACAGGACGTACAGTACCGTATCCCAATCCGGATAAAAGATAGAATGTACGAAACTCCTCTTCTCTTTCACCATTTTCAGCACAGCAGGCTACAAAATGCTCATCTCGTAGGGATTGTGCCTCAAGCTGTAACTCTTCCAGCGTAAGATCCGGATCCCCTTCAGGGCGTAGCGAAGAGAAGTAGTCTTGTAAAACATCCAATAACATTGTGACTACATCCTGGTTTGCAGGCTTGTCCATGACTTTGAGTGATGTAGAGATAAAACCTTGTCCTTGTGGACTGCTGATACGTTGCATCATCAATGCATAAGGATTGCCTGACTCCACCAAAGATTGCCAGGATGCCGATTCTTCGTCACTCACTTCCCTGGCAGGTAATGTTTGTGGGAGTTGATTAGGTATGCTGGCAAGAAAACCCAAGTAGTATGTCGGTTTTCTGCCACATCGTTTCCATAACTCATCACGCGCCTTTTCGCTGATAAGTCCTGGCTGAAGTACTAATCGAAGGCTCTCAACAATTGTCAGTGGTTCCGTCTCAAATGGTAGGTAGTCAATTAGAAATCTGGCCAGTTCCGGCCCGACATCACCCTCTTGTACATGCTGATTCATGAGCATGCGCCTGGCATTATCAGGCTCCTGACAGATCCACCAGGCTCGTCTTGCAACCTCATTGGTTAACCCTTTCGCTGAGGTAACGGCGACCACAGCCTCAGGCTCTCCAAGCAATAGTAACTGTTCCAGGTTGTCGCCCCGGGTCTGTCCCATGCGACTCCAGCGCTTGAGATAGATCGGATACCCGCCAGGTGAGCCCAAGGCATACCCGGACAGGGATTCCCTTACCTTACGAAGATAGAGATCCTCACGACAATTGGGGTTTAATGAAAGGGTGGTCTCACCTTTTTCATTAAGTGCATGGAGGGTTAGTGCAGATTCATCAATGCGTATAGCTTGCGGCTTGTTGGCAAGCAGTACATTCAGCCGTAAAGCATCTTCACTTGAAAGATCCATAGTCTAAGGCAGCTTCGAGTACGGCACCGAGTGCCGTCAACTCTATTGCACGGGCTCTTTTGGCGGTGAATAGTTGCTGTCCTTAGGATTCATGAAAATAAACTGACTCTCTCCGTCATTCAGTTCGACGAAGTCCATGGTTGTTTCATCCAGCAGAGCGAAGTATTCAGGCGACATGATGATATTGATTCCTTCAGAATCAAACTGAATATCCTCTTCACTTGCATCATCAAAGCCCATCAGATAGTCAAAACTGCCATCTTCTTTCATTTGTGCCGCGAATCGCAGTGCCATACCTTCAGTACCGCCCATTTTTGCAGCTTGTAATATCTGTTCCGCTGCTCGAGGTGTAATTTTAAACATCGGTCACCTGTAGTTTGCTGCTTGCGTTTTTTCTGGACGCGACCAGCGCCATAAAACGTCCCACCCAGTCAGTACCGCCTACACTACGCCTATGCGTATAGCTTGCCAGCAGATTCTTGTAGACGTAACCATCATTATTGCCATTGATACCGTATCCCCGTTCCACTTTATAAGCGAAGTCTTCCTTGTTCGCTTCCAATCCAACTAATGATGAGTAGTGGAATTCATGGGCATATATTGTTTCTTGTTGGTGATTTCCCAGTTTAGGCCAAGGCATTCTCCCTGTCTCACTCAAACGCACATATCCTCTCCCTTGCGGTTTTTCATGCATCACCGTATCAGCCGGTATCACACCTGCCATTCTACATTTTTTCCCCCGCCAGGTAAGACTTCTGGTCAAATATATCAAACCACCACATTCCGCATAAACAGGGCCATCATTCTCTATGAAATCGGCAATCGCCTGCTGCATTCTGAGATTGTTCTGGATCGTCTCCATGGTTGTTTCTGGAAAACCACCACCTAGAAATACTCCATCTACATCAGGCAGTTCCGTCTCTTTCAGGGTATCAAATTCTAATAATTCGACACCCAGCGCGTGGAATCTCTCCAGGTCGTCCGGGTAGTAAAATCCAAATGCCTCATCCCGTGCCAGACCAATTTTCAGACCTGAATATGACTGATCAGAATACAATGTAGATTGTGTGGGAGGTAGCTCTGGTTGTTTTGAGAGCTCAGCAATATCGATAAAGCGGTTCAGATCCACTTGTTCGTCCACCGTTTTGGCCAACTTGGCTATCAGTTTTTCAGAACCCTGGGTCTCATTACTGGGGATCAGTCCCAAGTGACGCTCAACAATCTGCAATTCAGGATCTGCCTGAACGGATCCCAGCACTGGAATATCCGTATAGTGCTCAACAACCTGAATTAACTTTGACTGATGGCGACCGCCACCTACATGATTTAATATCACGCCAGCAATCTGAATTTCGGAATCAAACGCCTGGTACCCCAATAACAGCGGCGCTATACCTCTTGTCATACCCTTACAGTTGATCACCAGCACTACGGGAGTGCCCAGGTGAACCGCCATAGCTGCATTACTGTTTGAACCCTCTAAATCTATACCGTCATATAATCCCTTATTGCCTTCAATCAGCGCTAGGTCACTACCCTGAAGTCGCTGCGCATAACTGCCGAGGATTTCATCTCTGCTTTGAGTGTAGAAATCGAGGTTAAAGCAAGACTTGCCCGCTGCAGCTGTTAGCCACAGAGGATCGATATAATCTGGTCCTTTCTTGAAAGGCTGAACTGAAATTCCACGATTAACCAGGGCACGAACAAGCCCGATGGAGAGCGTAGTTTTACCTGAAGATTTATGTGCGGCCGAGATATATATTGCTGGCACTGTGTATGTACGTCTTTTTGGAAGCCTGGGATATCCTACCCTTTAACGAAAAAATCCACCACCGAAGCGCTCGATGATGGATCTTTTTTAGGGCCTCTTACGATGATTGAAACAGGCCTCAATTGGGATGTGCAATGCAGCATACATCCATCAAATTTTTAAACAGTCTAATCCTCAAGGGTCTCAGGAAAGACCTTAAACACACGTGCACCCACTGCAACCATAACCAGGGCTACCGCAATTCCAGCCACACCGAGCAGGGCTTCAGGTAGAGTCGGTACATAGTTCATTACCTGTCCATCATAAAAACCACTTTCCACAACTTCCTTACCTGGGAAGAGATTCATAGGATAGGCCTGCCCACCGATCACAATTACATAGATCTGAAAGAACCCACCGATTAATACAGCAATCGAAGCCGCAGCAATCGCCCAGCGGGATTTTTCAAACGCAGGTGAATAGATCAGAAAAAGCGGAATAATACTACCGATAAAGATCTGTCCAATCCAAAACATCTGGGTGTAAACACCCCCATCCAGAAGGATGAAGCGCTCAATACCATGATGCTGAGTAATATATAGATTGGTCAGATTGTAAGCCAGTGTGAAATAGAGCACGGCACCAACAAAAACACCGAGTAGATTCTTCAGCTTTGCGAGACGAAAATCACCTAGTTCACGATCTCCCCAGATATAGGCAGCAATCAGGGTGATGATAAAGAATGCCAAGCCATAACTGAATGACATGATTACGAACATTGGTGCCATAATCGCAGCATCGTAGGCCTCGCGAGCAACCAGAAAACCGAAGATCGAACCAGTACCGGTAGTCAGTGCGATACGCCAGAAGAAAGCTGCAAAACCAACGGTGCGTTTATACTGACCGACTGCACGATCCATCATGGTCCACAGGTAGATACCTACTATGGCAAAAAAACCAGTGTATAGGATTACATTCCAGGCGAAGATTGATTTGAAGTTGTACTCAGTCATCGCCACAATCAGACGATCGGGACGCCCCAGATCAAGTACCAAAACCATCAAACCACCAGCCAGTAACCCAATTGCCAACAGACCAGAGTAGCGACCGAGCGGTTTATACAATGGCCCACCAAACACCGATCCTATTGAAGCTACGTTCAATGCACCGGATGCGGCTACAATCAGAAAAATAGCAAACACATGCGGCAGTCCCCAAACTATCTGGTTGGACATGCCAGTTACCCAGTGGCCATTGTGCTCCATGTAGTATGCAGCTCCCAGACCAATGGCGATGATGGTGCCCAACAGAGCCAGGCCCGACCAGAAACGCACTGGTGTGCCACAGTAGAGTTCACGGTAATACATCTTACTCATTTGAATCCTAGCTCCCCTCAAATCACAGGTTGAGATAGCGCACGCCGGTATTCAACTCAAGGTCGGCCCGGATCTGTACTGAGTTAGTGGATTTGAGCTTCTTACTGATCTCACTGTTCGGATCTTTTAAATCACCGAACATGATGGCAGCGTGGCCCTCTTTATCGCATGCTTCCTGACAAGCCGTCTGCATCACACCATTATCGACGCGATGAACACAGAGTGTGCAGGATTCTACACATCCCTTGCCTCTAGGGGCGTTGACCGATTGATCTGTCAGCGCCTCATGAACGAAGGATCGTGCTTTGTAAGGACAGGCCATCATGCAGTAGCGACAACCGATACAACGGTGACGATCAACCAGGACGATGCCATCCACACGCTTGAAAGAAGCATTGGTTGGACAGACGTCGACACAGGGTGGATGTTCGCAGTGCTGGCACATCATGACCATACGGCTTTCATTACCTGTCAGCTTGTCTCTCAATTTTACCGGACGAATCCAGACTGCATCCGTTGCAGGCCGGCCATGCCCTTCCAAGCCGTGTTCATCGTTACAGGCGTCGACACAGGCAGAGCAACCATTAGCACACTTGTTGCTGTCAATCAGCATGCCCCAACGATGTTCTGCTTTAGCACCTGTAGACTTCTCGTCACTGACGGATGCAGCATGAAGAATCACACCAGGCGCAATTGTCATCGCACCTGTTGCAGCAATGGCACCACCGATCATTTTACGGCGATCCAAATTCGGCTGGTCACACTTATTACTCATAATCAGTCTCTCTGAGTCCCAGCTGGCAGTTGAATATCAAGTCCATCATGCGGATCTGATTCACCTGAGTGATGTCCTAGTTTGGCACCCTTGACCTTATCATCAGGGGTGGTTCTATGGCACTGAAAGCAGGCTGGATTCACCGCAACATAACCATGGCATACCTGACAGAACTCACCTTCATCAGTGACGGGAACCGATTGCCCCTGTGCATCTCTTGAAGCATGACAATCTATACATTCAGAGAGGCTGTAATCGAGACCACGAACACCATCTAAGACGGTATCGTCTCTGCCGTGTTTCAGGAAATCCATGTGATTTCTACGCATCGAATCCGTTGGCGCCACACAGCTTTTAAGTGAAGCCGCTTTCGAATTCTCGGTTATTAAACCACTCTCAGCCAAGACCTGCATGGCTGGTGCAAGTAGCACCGCCAGCAAGACGAAGAGAGCGCTGTTGCTGATGAGAGAACTACGCATCTCAGCTCCTATTCACCTAACCCCATTTGGATATAACCAGTTGGGCAGACATCAGTACATACATGACAGCCAACACATTTGTTGTAGTCAGTATCGACATAACGGCCAGTTGTTGTTTCGTTACGCTTGACACGAAATACAGCATCTTGCGGACAGAAGACGACACAGTTGTCACACTCGAAGCACATACCACAACTCATGCATCGTTTGGCTTCATCCTGCGCCTGCTCTTGATTCAGACCGTTCATCCGCTCCTTGAAGTGATGCAACACCTCATCAGATGAAGGTACATCTTCTGAACGTAACACTCTTGGTGTGAAAGAGAAGTGGCCAAGAAATAGATCATTCGCAGGAACTACTTCCTGACGAGATCGATCCTCATAGTTATGTACTGCAAATTTTGCAGAATTGGTGCCGCGCATGTCGTCTTCGTTCTTATCAAAAGACTCAGGCTCCATGTTGGTCTCTTTCAGCTTATGCATCAGGTCGAAGTGATGTACATCGACTTTAGGACGCTTTGCCATGCTTTTCTTGGACATATAAGCATCAATGCTCTCACAAGCGATTGAAGCCTGTCCGATCGCGGTGGTCAGTAGATGAGGGCGAATGATATCGCCAGCTACAAAATGACCCTCTTTACCGGGAACCTGGTAGAACTTGTCAGCATCGATCAAATTACGATCATTTGCCAAATCTTCCAATCCGTCCATATCAGCACTCTGGCCAATGGCAGAAACAATAAGGTCTGCTTCCAGTATGCGCTCAGTTCCTTCAGTAGGGACCGGCGTCATGCCATCCATGGTGCAGTCACATACTTTGAGTCCTGTGGCACGACCATCATCACCAAGAATCACTTCCAGAGGCATTACACCATCCAGAATTTCACAACCCTCATGGAGTGCATCGTGAATCTCATGTTGAGCCGCAAACATCTTGTCTTTGGTGAACAGAGAGGTCAGGGTAGCAGCTGCAGGCGCAGCACCTTCAGCCAGTGCATCGTCCTGATTCATGGAGATATCGAGTACCACATCTTCAGGCTTACCAGCCGCAGGGTTGGTACCCAAACGACGAGCGACGGAGATTACATCGATGGAGGTATCACCACCACCAATACAGATCACCTTGTTGGCGGTAACCTTCATGCGACCTTCGTTGAAAGCTTTCAGGAAAGCCACACCGGAAACACAGTTTGAAGTTCCTACCCAACCATCTACAGGCAGATCACGACCATTCTGACATCCAAGAGCCCAGAGAATCGAATCATGCTCTTTCTCAATATCAGCTACAGGCACGTCAGAACCAATCTTGACACCGGTTCTAACCTCGACACCCATATCGACGATTCGTTGAATCTCAGCTTGCAGCTTATCGCGAGGAATACGGTAGTTGGGGATGCCATAACGCATCATGCCACCGAGTTCAGGGTCTTTTTCAAAGACCGTGACAGCATGACCCATTTTACGAAGTTGAAAGGCAGCCGCCATACCTGCTGGGCCACCACCGATTACCGCAACCTTCTTACCGGTGTCTGCGCCAGGGGTGAATGTGAAACCCTTCTCAATAGCTGTATCACCAATGTATTGCTCAACAGAGTTGATGCCGACAAAATCTTCGACTTCATTTCTGTTACAGCCATCCTGACATGGTGCCGGGCAAACCCGCCCCATCATGGAAGGAAATGGATTAGCCTCAGCTGCGCGTTCGAATGCGTACTGTTCCCATTCCATGCCTTCAGAAGGCTTCTCCTGCTCACGTACGATAGCCAACCAGCCACGGATATCATGACCTGAAGGACAACCTCCCTGACAGGGTGGTGTACGATTGATATACGTAGGGCACTTATGGGAGGTATCTTCACTGAAGATCATTTCACCCCAATCATCCCACTCGTTTTCGCCATCTTCATAACGGCGCCAAGTAATCTGGCTTTTCATCTCTTTACTAGGAGTTGACATATTCAGTCTCCTTATAGAACTTATCTTGGTCGTGCCCTACACAATGTAGGAATCTAAGTTGCGCTAGTAGTTGTATATTTGTATCTGTTAGTCGTCATCATCTTCGCCATAACCTGGAGCTTCCTCTGGTGGCGTTTTTCTGTTCAAAACAATGGCATTACTCACCAATTGGTGAACACTGACGATCAGAAACATGTCCATCCCGTAGTAGGGAAACACCTTGGTGAACTGGCTTTTACAAATTGCACAGATCGCTGCCAAGTGAGTGACACCCTTCTCTTCCATGACATTCTTCAAGGCAGTCATACGAGGCTTCGCCCCTTTGACTCGCACTTCCATCAGGTCGTCTGTCAGCAAACCACCACCGCCTCCGCAGCAGAAAGTGCGTTCATGAATGGTGTCCCACTCCATGTCGTGGTAGTTATTGACCACCGCCTTAATGACTTTACGAGGGATTTCGAACTGCCCACCAGGCTTGTCGCCCATACGTGAGGCTCGGGCCACGTTGCATGAATCATGAAAGGTAATCGACATTTCGTCATTTTCAGACTTGTCGAATTCCAGAGTACCCTGCTCTATTTCATTAAGAGTGAACTCGCAGATATGCTGCGGTACAGGATAATCCGGATCAAGAAAATCAAAGGGACCAGCAAGTGTATTCAGAAAGCTATATGCAATACGCCAAGCGTGTCCACACTCTCCGAACACTATGCGTTTGACGCCCAACTCAAGAGCAGCCTCACGAATTCTCAGAGATACCCGGCGCATATTTTCATAGCTGCCGATGAACATCCCGAAGTTGCCTGCTTCTGAGGCTTTTGTACTCAGGGTCCAGCTGACACCAGCTTCATGGAAGACCTTGCCGTAACCAATCAGGCCATCTACATGGGGCTCAGCAAAAAAGTCTGCTGATGGAGTAACCAGAAGAATATCTGCACCTTTTACATCAAGTGGGTATTTAACCGCCACATCCGTTTCTTCCCAGACATCTTCCTCAAGTCCTTCAAGGGTGTCTGCGATAGCCGGCCCAGGCAGGCCTAGATTATTTCCGATCGTATGTACTTTTCCGATAATTTCGTTGCAGTACTTCTGACCCACGCCAATGGAATCGAGTATCTCTCGAGCCGCCATCGATATTTCAGCGGTGTCTATACCATAAGGACAGAAAACCGAACAACGTCGACATTGAGAACACTGGTGAAAGTAGCTGTACCAGTCATCAATAACTTCTTCAGTTAAATCGGCTGCACCAACTAATTTTGGAAAGTACTTTCCAGCAAAAGTGAAATACCTGCGATAGACTTTACGCAGTAGGTCCTGACGACCAACTGGCATATTCTTCGGATCCTGCGTGCCAATAAAATAGTGGCATTTATCGGTACAAGAACCGCACTTTACGCAGGCATCCATGAAAACCTGGAATGAGCGATAGCGGCTCAGCAGGTCACCCATCTTATCGATAGCAACCTCTTTCCAGTTCTCTACCTTTTCGCCCGGAAATCCCAAAGCCTCCTGATGGTCAGGCTTGGCCACAAAGCATGTAATATGCTTCATGGTATCCTCTACCAGCTCAGGAACCTCGATAAATTCACTCAGTTCCGGTGTTTCAAACTTAGCTCCAGCCATTTGTAACCCTCATCGGCCAAGCGATAACTTAAGACTCTTCAAACTTTTTCGCCCACTCGACAAGGTGACGTCGCTCGCGCGGGTTATCAACTTGATTTCGTGTTGGGCTGAAAAAGATACCTGGAATGTGTAACAACTTGCTAAACGGCAGCAAAATCATCAACACGGCAACCAGTGAGAGATGTATTAACAGGATAGGATCCATCGGGAGATCGCCTCCGCTCAAGGTCCAGAATCCTGTAAAAAACTGTTTAACCGCGACCACATCAGTGTGCACCACAAATGTCATCGTAGCGCCACTCACACCTATAACAATCAGTATCAGTAGCCAGAGATAATCAGATGGAGATGAAATGTACCGAACACGGTCCACAAAAATTCTGCGGATCAAGAGTCCAGCCAAACCAGCCACCATTGCAAATGCAGCATATTTACCAAACGGTTGTATCAGCTCTATAGGAAGCCAGACCGGTTCAATAAAATAGCGCAGGTGCCTAAGCAAAACGAGGAACAATCCAAAATGGAACAACCAGGAAAAGACCCAGGTCCACTTGGTACTCTTGAACAGACTCTCAAAGAGTACAACTTCACGAAACAGTCGGAAGACGACTCCGGTCTGCGTCACAGGTGCCGGCGTTGTTGGAATCTTTAATGGTGCAGGTGTCTTGGCATACTGGACGATTTTTCTCGCCAGACCAATTACCAGTACGATGGTCGCTACGATAAACAGCAACGCGTAGACAGATGACATGTTCCTGCGTTCCTCAAAAGTTGATCAGATCACCGGTGGGTAGATCTAGTATCCACCCACCACGTGCACTTGGTTCTTAGATACAGCCAGTTGGTTTTGGCAGACCAGCAAAACGGCAAGCCTGTTTACCAGGACCATAAGGGAACAGAGAATAGAGGTACTTGGAGTTACCCTTTTCCTTACCCAGCTTTTTACCTACAGCTTTGGTCAGAACACGAACGGCTGGAGCAATTTGATACTCTTCATAGTACTCACGCAGGAAGTTGATAATTTCCCAGTGCTCACTAGTCAGTTCGAGGTCATCCTCTTTTGCCATAACTTCGGCAACAGCAGGTTCCCACTCACCTAAGTTGGTCAGGTAACCCTCTTCATCAGTTTCGAAGGTCTTACCATTTGCTTCGATAGCCATATTTTCTCTCCAGATAACGTTACAGAGTTGTTCAGTAAACTAGTCAGACCCAAGCCTGTACTTTGTCGTTCTCTGCAGCCAGAGCAACAAACTTGGGATAGTCCACAATTTCGATACCATCAATGACCTTGTCTTCAGAGACGCCACGCGCCTTAAGGTCTGGGCCCAGGACATAAAAGCTGACACCGCTTTTAGCGGTAACTTTGTCAGCGATCGATGAGCCCTTGATCGCACCATAGATTGCGTCTTCGTACAGCAGGACGGAACTGCCATCTTTGGCGTACGTCAAGCAACTGTCCATAGAAGACTTCTCAAAAGGTGATTTATTGACTGTATGTAGTGTGCTCATTCTCTCTACTCCAACTCAGAAGCTGAACAAGATGTCTTGTTCATCCATGATGTCCGCAAGTTCAGCACGGCTCACCACTTTGATTGAGTCCTTCTCAGCCCAATCATCGTCTTCATCTTCATAGGTGAGAGGCATCAGATCTTCCAGCGTTAAACCACGCTCTTCCAGTGACTCTTTCTCAACGTAAAGCTTAGTTACGTCATAGTCACCCAGAGCCTGATAGGTCGGGGAGAAATTCTTCATCTCAATATCTGAAGTATCCTGCCCTTTAACAAGCTGAAACACACCGTCATCCAGGAAGGCCAAATGGACGTCCTGATCAAATGCTGCACCAATTAACACAACTTCCAGTGACTCCCAGGCATAGATAGTGCCATAGGGTGCACGGCGGTTGATGTACATGAATTTTTTTATCTGTTCAGACATGATCAACCTCTAGAATTAGTCACCGAAAACCACCAGCCGATCTGACTGGACGCCCGCTTCGATCAATTGACCGAGACCGGAAATACGAAAGTTGTCAGCGATATTCTGCGCATCTTTTCCGTTACGCTGCATTTCGCCTTCATCAACGATCCCTCGACGTTGGGCTGCAGCAACGCAGACCACCATATCGAGATCGTATTTTTTCGCTAACTCGCTCCAGCGGTTGACGACATTACGATCGTCCTGGGGCGGTGTAGTGAGATTTGTACCGTTGTTCACGCCATCGTGATAGAAGAAGACTCGCATTATTTCGTGTCCTGCTTCCAATACTGCTTTAGTAAACTGGTACGCAGAGTCCGTTGCTTGATGCTGGTACGGACCTTCATTTACCTGAATCGCAAATTTCATCAGTATGACCTTCCTGTTACTTACCTAATTCAATGCCAACCGTTATTAGAAACGGATATGTGCAGAAGCATTGAGGTTTTCACGACCGCCACGCCAGTTATCAATGTGATACTTGGTGAATGGAAGACCGGTCTTTTCGAAGAACTTAGGCCAGCCAATACGATCAGCCCACTCTCCAATACGCTCCCAATCTTTAGCATCAGCTTTATAAGCACTAAGGATCTGCCTGACGACTTCAGAGACTTCAGGCCAGCGTGGAGGATTATTTGGTACACCAGCAGCAACCAGCTTATGGAAAGTTGGTTTAGAACGCGCATTGGAGTTCTTACCACCCACCCAGATCGCAAACTTTGAGTGCTCAGGATCGTTGATCTGCATTGGAGGACAAGGCGGAAAGCAAGCACCGCAGCAGATACATTTCTTTTCATCCACTTCAAGTGAAGGTTTGCCATTTACCATAGCAGGTCGAATAGCAGCTACCGGGCATCGAGCTACAACTGAAGGACGCTCACATACATTAGCAACCTGAGTGTGGTCGATTTTCGGTGGCTTGGTATGCTGGATGTTGATCGCTATATCACCCTGGCCACCGCAGTTGATCTGGCAGCAGGAGGTGGTGATACGTACGCGGTTAGGCATCTCTTCTTTAACGAACTCATCATAGAGATCATCCATCAGAGCCTTTACTGCGCCAGATGCATCAGTACCTGGGATATCGCAATGCAACCAACCCTGGGTATGAGAAATCATCGATACAGAAGGTCCAGTTCCACCGATTGGAAAACCTTCAGCATTCAGCTTCTCGATCAGAGGCTCTACTTTAGATGCATCACTAACCATAAATTCGATGTTCGAACGGATGGTGAAGCGGACATAGCCTTCAGCAAATTCGTCAGCAATATCCATCAGCTTACGGATTGTATAGAGATCCATCTGACGCTGAGTACCAGCACGCACTGTCCAGATACCGTCGCCACTCTTGGCAACATGATGCAGAACACCAGGACGCAGGCGCTCATGCCAAGCCCATTGGCCATAGTTCTTCTTCAGGACGGGGTGCAAGTAGGGCTCCATCTCTGGGACGCCACTCTCGATCGGCATACGAGGTTCCGACATACCTACCTCCAAAAAAATAGGGTAATTGATTCGTTATAAAGGGCATCCGGGCGTACCCGGTGCCCCCCATGCAACCTGCTGTCAATCAGCAGAAAACAGAATTACTGCGCAGCTTTGTGCTCAGCCCACTTGGCCGCTTCTTCATCCCAAGCGTCCATGCGGACATAAGGATTCATACGCGGACGTTCGATCATATTAGGATCGATCTCAAGGCCGACACCTTCAAGGAAGTTGACCAGACCAATTCTCTCGATCATCTCACCTGTACGCTCATGTTCGAGTGCATTTTCAGCAAAGAAATCGAGAATCTCAGTAGCCAGCTCGCCCAGCACTTCGAAGTCGTCATCAGACTCAAGCTTCATGAAAGGTACGATTACTGTGCCCATCAGATCACCGATCTTCAGGGTACGCTTACCACCGCACAGCAGGGTTACGCCTTTATCGTCGCCGGGAGAGAGTGCTTTGTTCATTACATTAATACAGTGCATGCAACGAACACAGGATGGGTTGTCCACAGCCAGTGTGTCATCATCATTCAAAGACAATGCCTGAGTTGGGCAACGGGTGATAACGTTATCGATAACGTACTTGCGGCCTTTTTCACCAACGAATTTTTTAACTTCGTCCTGGTCGACTTTCATATCGTCGCGCCAGGTACCAATGGTAGCCAGGTCAGCGCGTTGAACTGAGTTCATACAGTCGTTGGGGCAACCAGATACCTTATATTTGAACTTATATGGCAGGGCTGGACGGTGCATATCGTCAAGGGCGTTGTTAACCAGCATACGCATGGTACGACCCTCATCCATGCAGGAGTTTTCGCAGCGTGCGGCACCCACACAGGACATACCTGTACGTACAGCAGGACCAGCACCACCGAGATCAAAACCCATCTCGTTTATCTCGTCAAACGCAGGTTGTACGTTGTCGGTAGAGCAACCCTGGAACATGATATCGCCGGACTGACCATGGAATGCAATCAGACCTGAGCCATACTTTTCCCAGATATCGCAAAATTTACGAATAGTATTGGTATCATAATGCATGCCTGGAGGAGGCATAACACGAAGGGTGTGAAATTCTGCACAAGCAGGAAACACCGCCTCTCCATCATCATTCTTTAATTCGGTAAAACGGGGAATGATACCACCGCCGTAGCCGATAACGCCCACTGTGCCACCTTTCCAGTAGCCTTTGCGGGTTTCGTAGGAAGTCTCGAGCTGACCCATCAGGTCAACCATCATATCGTTCTCTTTGGCGAGGCGCTTGAGGCCGGTGACAAATGAGGGCCAAGGGCCACTCTCCAGCTGATCAAGCATGGGGGTATCATGCATCTGTTTTGCCATCACTGTTTCTCCCAATGGTCGTTTATCCAGGTCGTCAGCATTTAGCTCATCCTAATTATTCTTGGCTGATAACCAAGTAGCAGAACTTTACCTACTGACCCGCAATTAACCTCACAGGCTGGGCCTGCTACTACTGGGACGCAATTTTAGGGATTCCTAATGCAGACCTATATCCTTCCAATGGGGGGGGAAGTGATAAAATCGTCTATCCCAAAAGGGATAGATTAAACTGCTTATGACTAGGTCTTATAATGGCTAATCTAACCATATTTATTTAAAACACAGCTAGTTATAAACTATTACCAACAATAGATAACACCTTTATACCCTCTTTTTCTGCAGGGATGGGTTTATCCCTAGATCTTGCAATAAGGGACTTGAACCCTCATCTCGCTTGTTGTTCAATAGTAATAACCGAGCAATTTACTAAGTAATTAAACGGACACTGAAATACATGCTGTACCTGAGCGAAATGATGATGCAACATCCTGAAGTCGAGGATTTCGAGCAACTACTGGATGTCGTGAAAGAGCGTTCCAAGACGGAGGTGTTCTTTCGAATCGACGTAAAGCCACCGTTTGCCGATACACCCGATAATTGGGAGGACCGCCTCGAAGCGGCCTTCACCTGACAATATATCCAACCTTAACTGAGTAATGATCTGTGAAGTATTTAGAATCAGAAACTTTTATCGGTGATAGCGATGGCGCCGAGGATGCTGTCAAATCAAGTAAGTTACTTGAACTTCGCCTGGCTGAAAAACGTGAAGAACTCGCAGCACTCAGCCCCGACGCAGCCTTAGAGAAGCGCCTGACGATTGAGATTGAAAGTTGCTATATCTTACTCGACCTGGACCGCAGTGATGAAGCGTGGCAGCTCGCCAAAGCGGTTTTCGACAAAGCGCTCTCCAATCAGCTCTGGCTTACTGCGGTTGAGGCCTGTGACATCATTTACCAAGCCGAAAAGGAAGATGCAATAAAGGCGCTTGCCCACGGCATCTGGTTGGGTGTTACTTTTCCCGTCGACCCGGAACTGAGTGTCGCCATGTTGCAGCATCTGATAGATGAGACTCCTGATAAGTCTGACGGGGGTGCCGTGGCTGCAGCGACAGCCTGCTACGTAGTCGATTTACGGGCCGAGGGTGAAGTACAGGAAGATTTGAGGTTTTTCACCAATCAACTTATGGGCCAGGTTGCCAGACGCCACAGTGAGGTAGAAGAGCAAGAGATATTCGATTTCTGGGTTGAACGCATGGAATTGGACGATCCAGGTAAATTCCTACCACGTCTAGCAACGGTATTAGATGTTATCGTTGATAATGACTGGTGGTTCGACAGGGATGAGTTACGCAGTAAAATACCCACAGAAGTTTGAATTGGAGCTGTAAATGTTCTGGCAGGAAGAGGTAGATGAGGATCGTTTCATTGTCCCTGACAATGTTTTGGATCTGATCTTTAAAATCAATTGCCCCACACTTCCCATCGATCATGCGTGGGCACTTTCGCATGCTATCCACCAGGCCCTGCCCTGGTTTGTAGATGAACCCAATTCCGGTCTTCATCAGATCTATGGTGCAGATTCAGGTAACGGCTGGGAGCGTCCGTCCGGCAGTGATGACATCCTCTATCTATCCCGGCGCACACCTCTGATCCTGCGTCTACCGAAAGAACGGATCGTAGATGCCGAGAAACTTTCGAATCAATCTCTTGATATCGATGGCCATACATTGGAAGTTGGAAAAAGCCATACCCGTTTACTCAGCATAACCACCACACTCTACTGCCGTCATGTGGTCGCTGAGGAGAATCAATCTGAAGATGATTTCATGGAACAGTCAGTCAACCAACTGAAAGCACTCAAACTGAGATTCAAAAAGGTACTCTGTGGAAAGGGAGGCCTATTCCAAACCCCGGACGGACCGATACTCACAAAGAGCCTGATGGTAGCCGGACTCCCCTTGGATGATGCGGTCAGTCTGCAGGAAGAGGGCATAGGTTCACTGCGTAGTCGAGGCTTCGGCTTGTTTATTCCACACAAGACTGTTTAAGATTATAGGATGTGCACTCACTGTTTCAGAAATCTTTAGCCGGACTCAATGTCACCGAGCGCACCCTGACCAATAGGCCAGAACTAATAAACACCGAATAATAGTTTTAGAGGCAGAGTGCCTCGTGTTTTGTAGGAGAGATCAATGTCATATGAAGTAAATGGTAATACAGTTGAAGCCGATGCGAACGGTTATCTGGTCAACCAGACTGACTGGAGTGAAGACGTCGCCAAGGCCATCGCAGAAGAGGAAGGGGTTACCCTTTCAGAAAAAGCATGGGAAATCATCAACTATCTGCGTGATGAGTATTTGAATAATAGCGGCAACCAACCCAACGAACGGAATATGGTCAAACACTTTAAAAGTGTATGGACTGACGAAGGCAAAATTGATGCGAAAGCACTCTATATCCATTTCCCCAAGGGACCTGCAAAGCAAGCCAGTAAAATTGGTGGTCTACCGGAAACTAAGCGCAAAGGTGGCTACTAAGCCAGAAAGTGCTTTGCACTGATCTGTGTAGGGTGTGACTGGGTCGCACCCTACCTCCCTCCTACCAATATAACCCTATCTAAACATCACTCCACATACGCAATAGATTCGCGTAGGACTTATCGACCAACCCAGTAGTAGGTTCCTGAGACCTGTTTTCCAGCAAATCCTCTCTAGCCTGATCAAGTTCGTAGAGCAGTTCTCTTCGGGCCGGATCACGAACATAGCTCTGTATCCATGCCAAAGCGACCAACCTCTCCCCCTGAGTAACCTCAGCAACGTGATGCAGACTGGAAGAGGGGTATATTACAGCGCTGCCTGCTGGTAATTTCACTCGTTTCTCACCAAAAGTGGTACGAATAACCAACTCACCACCTTTGTAAGTATCTGGTTCGCGTAAAAAAACCGTCATTGAAATATCACTGCGGAAGCGCTGCCCACTGAACCCCATTAACGGGTCATCCACGTGATCACCATAAGTCATACCCGACTGGTATCGAGCAAAAATCGGGTCAGCCATCCGGTAAGGTAACACTGCTGAACGAAAAATCTGGTTTTGTCCCATCGCACTGGTGAGAATCCTTATCAGCAGTTCCATCTGCTTCTGGGTACCCTTCAACTCCTGGTTGTTCTTAACTTTTTTTGCCGCCATACCAGCGGTGAGCCTACCATCGACAAATTCAGCTTCAGATAGAATTTGATCGATCTTTTGTAGTTGAGCCGACTCTAGCAATCTATCAATTTCCAATAACATCTAAGACTCCTATATTGACTCTATAGCGGCTTGCATAGCACTTTCATCTACGGGAAATGTAAGCACCGCATGTATTGAATAGCGCGACAATACCTGCTCCAGACGTTGTAAATACTGTGTATCTATCAATACAATAACCTTGGCATCGGTGCCATATCGCTGCAATGTTGCCAGCAGTGACTCAAGATTGCTCATACGATCCCTGAATTGCGGATCTGAATAAAACTCTGCGACCAGCACTTTAGGTGAATGTCTCTTAAGCCATGCCTGAGCCTTGCGCACAGAGTTAACCATCTCTACCTTATAACCCAAACGCTGGTAGAGCGGGACAAAATTAGGGTAGCCACCCAATTCAACAACAGCAAGTAATTCCTGATCTTCCATATGCTTGATTTTACCTTCGTGAGACCCGATGATTAGCCAGTGAATTTTTTAAGAGTAACCAGTTTATACCATGCAACTAAATCTTATTATCGACGACTGGTCAATGGACCTGGAAATTCCCGATGGCTATATTGAAACCATGGGTGACTCATTTGAAAAAATGGACAGGGACATGGACAAAGGATGGCAAATCGGCCAGAAGTGGACCAGAAATCCCAACGCAACCCAGCGCTGCCAACTGGTGGCCGGTAAGCTATTGACTGCACTCGAAACGAACAATGAGCAACTGGCTATGATGATGGGGGGCTACATTGTTTCCCGCATGAACGGGGTTAAACGGATTATTATCGATAATACCGGTGAACCGGAAGAGACAACTTTTGATTAACTGGTAAAGTCTCCGGTCAACTCGAAACTAACACACCTAAATACTATAGATTCAGACGATATTACTCCTTAAACATGAGCGAATAGGGGCCAGGGTCCTTGCTATGTGCTAAGACGATTGCTTCAATACGTTGAAACGTTACTTTCTTGTGAATATTGAAAAACAAAGGAGGCACAAAAGAGACTGCATGAACAACTTTATCGTGATCTGTAAACACCATTAATGTCCAGCGTTCACCGTAATAGTCATTATCATCAAACATTTTTTGGCCAATATGCTGATTAATGAATCTACCCGATTCACCACCGTGAAAAACATGCACCTCATCCCAGTTAAAAGTTGTTGCGTCTTCAAGCCGATAGGTCGCACCTTGAGGCCCTTTTTGGGAAAACGATGATAACTTGTCAAGAACTTCTGATGAAAATATATATGGTAATTCTTTCGATGTCATACTGTTGTCACATCCTGCTATCAGACCTACTGTCAGACCAAACATCAATATTCTGATTACTTTTGCTACTCTATGCATATTCAATTAGATCCTGTATCCACCCATTCCGGCGGTGTTAGAGTACCATTTGCCGGCCCATCATCTGCCTCTCCTGTTTGACCTACTGCGACTTGATCACTGTAAACAAGCTCACCTTTACTATCAATCACCACAGCCTCCCCGTTGATAATCGCATTGTGGATCAGCCCCGCTAATTCTTGTGGGGAGGCTTCTGGGTTCTCCACAGCAATGCGACGACCGAGTTCATTATTGAAGAGATCCATAGCCTCCCTATCTGCTTGATTTCCTGGCACCCCTTCATGGGCGGTTGCAAAAGACTCCGCAAACTCAACACCAAATTCTTTTGTTAGCATAGCATTGTAGAATGCGTGCCTCATGGCATCATTGTGGCCATCCTCGCGCCCAGTAACATAATTACCTTTTTCATCATGAGGAGGAAATTTCTGATCGGCGATCTGGTAAGCATTGATTTCCTGGTCAGTGCCTTGTGGGTTAACGATATCGTTGAATGTCTTTACTGCAAAAAACCCTTCACGATTATACAACTCCTGAATTAAACCTGTCTCTGTTCTAGTCCTATTTCGCAAGGTCGGAACTTCGATATTGGTAAACGGCACTCTCTCGACAGTAAATGGCCCGACTTTTACCTCTAGCTGCCATTCAGGCAACATCTCATCATCAGTAACTTGATACTGTTCGATAATATCACTCGTTGGCTTACGGCCATCTATCTGATCTGTAGCAGCAGGCACGTTTCCTTCTTGAACCTCAGTGCCAGGTACTGAGGCATCGGTTACTGAACCGGTAGAACTTGATGAGCTGTCACTGTTTGTTGGCGTTGAAGTTGAATCGGTCATCGATGTTGAACCCGATCCCGATAAACTGCCTGAACCGGCTGGAAGTGATGTAGAGCCACTTTCCGTTGAGGAGCCTGATCCTGGTGTCGATGTTGAAGTGTTGACTGGTAACTCCTGTGTTTCCACCTCGGCAACCTTAATCGGCCCTTTTTCAGTTCCTGGCAGGTAAACAGTGTCACCTGCAAAGATTAAATCGGGTGCTATCAGATGCTCGTTATTAAGTTCAACCATCTCTTCAAAGGAGACATCGTGCTGCTGCGCTAAATCCCAGAGGTTATCCCCCTCTTTGACTGTCAGCTGATCATATCGTTGATATTCCAAGGTTGGATTGGTTCGGCCGGTCTCGTCCATCGCGCCACTACTGCTGTCGTGTGATCTGACATAACCGGCATACACATAGCCTGAAACAGGTTGGTCGTTTACGTCGGTCCCCTCCACAGGTACCCATTGATTACCATCAAAAGCAGTCACCGCCGCCCCTGTCTGCCTGAGAAATGTGCCGTGCTGAAAAACGGATGTTCTTTTACCCATCGGTTCATCCCTCAGGGTAAGGCCAGCTTCAGGTTCGACTACCAGGGTTTTGCCATCGTCTACTGGTTGCGATACTGGCGCAGCCTGTTGAGGGGTAATTGTGGTGTGTTGCATAGTAGTGACGTCATCAACACCCGCCTCTACGATAACGGTTGCTTCTAGTTCATTCCCCTCACCAAACTTGAACTTAAAGCCACCCTGAGTTGCAAACCCACTGCGCTCAATTTGCTGAAAGGTAGTTTTCAGTTCCACTCCTGCAGCGCTTGCGGCAGCAGTGACATCACCATTTGCCAACATGCTCAAAGCTGGACTGGCCTGCTCCGGGTTATCGATTTCAAAATTGGCTACTGTTTTGTTGCTATCACCACGGGAAGCGTCCAACACACCTTGAGTGCGCCATTCAGCAGAGGTTTCAACACTGATTCGATCAGGTGCACCAAAACCATCGCCTGTCACAAGGTCATACTCTGGTACTGCTCGACCACCAACCGGGCTTGTGGTGATGTCACCAGCAGGTAGATCGTAGTGGGCACTCACCTCGATGCGAGCTGAACTGATTTCCAATCGATTCTGAAGCATGGCACCTGCATCAAATTGGTTTGTTGGTATCGGATCAAAGGCAAGCTTTTCTTTTGCAGAGGCACGAACATCACCCGACACGGTATAGGTTAATTCTCCCGGATTTCCATCCTGAGGTAACTCAACCCTTCGCGTGACTTGTATTCGTGGATCCAGACGCCCTTCACCTTGAACCTGAAAAGGCAGAAATAGCTGTGGTGCCTGTAACTCCAACGCAGCGCGCCCCCTGACACCCAGGGTAGTTTCATAAGCCGATATGTGGCCCTGTAAAAAAGCCATATCCTCTCCTGACAGACCCACGGCAGCAGTTGTAACCACACCGGGAGAACCGCTTTCCGTAAGCGGATTTGCAACAGGATTTGCACCAGCGCCGGAGAGTACAGCTGCGGTACCTGAAACATCTGATGCAACGTCGGCAACAGCCAGGCGTTGCAGCAGCTTTGTAGCTTGAATAGCTTCATCACGATTCGCAAAGGTCATTTCAACCCTATCAGCAGTTTGCAGACCCTCCTCAAACTTCAATGGAACATAAGGTATAGATACTTTTTGGGTAAAAGCTGCGAGAGACTCTTTATCCAGACTCACTCTGTATTCAGCATCTGCCCCTTCACCCAACTGGGTTACTTCAATATCACCACCCAGCTGACCTTTTAAACCAATTTGTATGTTTCCTTTGACTTCAGCAGTCACCCGCATATAGAGCTTGTCGCCATCGCTGTTGAGCATATCGAAAGCTTCGTCGACCTGAACTGTTTTGACACCATCAGTTGCGGCCGCCAATGTATCATCCACAACCTTATCCGCTTTGTCTGTAACTGAAGATGAAACCCCTTCAAGACGCTGAGTGCCGGAACCTGTCTCCTGACGTGTAGCATCACCACCATGCCTGCTGTTATCTCCGAGTACATAATCCAGCGCGGAAGGTAAAGATTTCAACCGTTCTTCAGTTGTCATCTCATCTGATTTTGAACTTTGTGATTTTGCAGCAGGTGAATTATCACTATTTGACTTATTACTACTTGTGCTTGAAATATTTTTGGAATTGGAAACACTATCGACCATGACCATACCACTCCAGAAAGAGATAGGTGATTTGATATGATTGAAGGGTACAGGTGGTTACCTATTGCTGTAATACGAAATAACCCTAGCTTGCAGAATATTTCATCTAAGCTGAACAGCAATGACATTAATCTGTAGTATTATTGTCATACTACTACTGAAATTCAATTTACTAGCCACATTGGTGTTGTCTGTTACTTGATAAATAGGAGCGGAAAATAACAGCTAAGCTATGGGAGAATTTGTTGCTGGCAGGGTATCGAGCTAAGTAGGTATAGATGTGCTCCATACCACTGCCGAACACCAAAGCACTAAGACCAACTAAAGATAACAGTTTCTAATACATTAACCCTTAATGAGAAATAGACGCGACTTTATTATTCCTGAACCTATACCAGTCTTTCGCTCAAACGACTCAAGCTCTTGTTTGGTGTGAGTACGAAATCTATGTTTTTTATGACTCGTACAGATCGCTTCTTCCCAATTTTGAACAAAGAACATTGTTTTAGCATCCATAAAATGCAACATAGTCACTCCCTGAGATAGTTTTAACTAAAACATTAAGCAACACCTGAACTTGATTAACTACATATTGCTGCAGAACTATGCCAATTCAAGACACAGAGAAGTCGTGTAATGATCCGCAATTGTGAAGACGTGCAGCGTAGAATAGCGTAGTTTAACAGCAGGATCTCAATCCATGACATGTTCAGAGGTTTCTTAATCAATTGATACAGATAGACCACTTCGATAAGCGACTTCATGAACCATGTTAGAAAAGGGAATCAAATCGCGTTTATTAAAGAGGTGACCATCGGTTGTACAATTAAGAGTATATACCCACCTATCATTTAGTTGCTGATTGCAGGTGTTTTTTTAATAGCCACTGTTTATTATTAACCCGGCACCTGAATAGGTAGGTTCAGGTGCCGGGTTAATATAACAGTCGATAGTTTCCTAAAATTACTGAGCCTGTTGCAAAACATTAATCGCTGCTTGATTGCCACTTTCCCTTGCGATATCTATAGCTGTCAAATCCTGTGAGTTCTTCCTGGTTGCATCTGCACCATGAACTAACAGCCTTTCGATAATCATTGAATTATGGTTATATCGCGCCGCTATCATTAATGCATCTTCGTTGTGGTTAACCAACTGGTTGATATCCGCACCCAGCTCAATAAGTTTGTCGATTACCTCTGGGGTTGAACTATACACCGCCGCCCCGGTTAAAGGGGTACCCATAAAAATGCCATCAGCTTCGTTAATCTCAGCACCACGGGAAACAAGTACCTCAATAATTCCAGGATCCGTCGTCTTCATGGCCGCCCACATCAGTACACCTCCATTTCTATTACCTGGCTCCAGTGCTTCATCAGGAATTTCATCAACAGATGCAATAGTTGCAGTCTCCCAGAACCCTTGTGTGCTGTATTCTCGATAGGGATTTGAAACTTTGACAATGACAACAATAAGAATAGCGACCACTAAAGCGATCAATAATTTTGGATTAACAGAACTCAAACTACTTCCTTATATTTTTAAACCAGTTCCTATTATAACGTATTCGCTTCAACCATCGATTTGATCGCAGCTTTAGCCTCCCTGGGTTGGTTCTGGTAGCAATCCAACAGTCTGGTTGCCAACTCAGGCCAATGCTTTTGCCCACCCTCCACAACCTGATACAAAGGCTTCCAGTCGCCTTGCAGATGCCAGGCTTCATAGGCGGCACTCAGTTCAGGAAATATTGATTTACGCATTCCGGTCAAACCTCCTATGTAGAAATGCAGAGAGGCTTCATCTTCATGTCTTAACAAATGCGGTAGAGTCACTTCGCAATCGGCCCAATGATCCCTGACAGCACGAGCCATAAGTTCTGCCGGAGAATGTCCAAGATCGGCGACCATCTCATTCCATTTTTCACCCAGTCTTTTACCTGCAAGATATTCACCTTGCTCATGCAGCAGCACAGCATCCAACTCTTTTTCAACCATATGATCCAGAGAAACTTCCAAATGCTGTTCAAAATCATAGTGGGAAAATGCGCGACCCATTGCATTATCAGCCTTTTGCCAACGCCAATTCTCAAATTTTTCCCACAGCAGTCGTCGAAAAGATTCCTGTCTGATATAGATTCGCCCTCCCTGATTCATTGCAGCAGGAGCAGTAAGATCCCTGGCAAGTTCACGTCCAGACACCCATACGGAAATCCCCTCTGGCTGTTCAAGCCGTTCTAAGTGCCCAAGAAAGAAAAGGGGTTTATTTTTCGCACCATAACCTGCGCTGTAAACCAGCCCCAACGGCTCCAGAGCCTGGTTAATCGTTTCCACATCGAAAGGATCGTAGTCCTCACCATCTAGGGGCAACTTTGCAAACTCATCGTCGACCAGGGATTCCCAAAGTTGTTCACGAGCTGATAACCAGTCACCAACGGATTCGTTGGTTAGTGAGGCCTGGTAGTCAAGACCGTTCTCCCATCGGTAGTATTCACGCATCTTCAATAGATAAGTACAAAGCCCATAATCAGTCCCGTGACGGGCGTCTGAGATATGGCAATTCCGTTGAACTGCACAGCAGAGTTGTCTAAGCGTACCTTTCATCATGTTGACTTAGCCTCTATTAACCCGGCACCAGGACTCTTTACCATTCCCACAGTACCGATCCCTCTCCGTCTGCCGATTAGAACCGGGTGTGGTACCAGGATCAGATCTTGTTCAAGATTTCAGCAATCTCGCTGTCAGTACATTAATCAATAGATCACCTACTGACCCATCAAATCATTAATCCACCCTATTTACTGCGCTTTCACCAACAAGGAGAGAGTTGAAACAGTAGCCTTTCATGCAGGGTTACCGTTAATCACTTATTGAGTGTCTGCTCTCAATCCTATCCTGAAGAATCCCTTTTACCACCCCTATTCTTCAGGGTAATCAAATATAAGCCAAGCTATTCAGCAGTTTACGGCTGACAACAATGAGTCTCCGTACTCAGGTGCAATGAGGCATAGCTGTTTATCACTAATTCGGCACTTAATAGGTATCTCCAAATACATTTAACCATTAAGAATCAGCCGAATAGTCAATTAATTCACGCAGTAACGCTGTTGCAAAACAGCCGGCAGGCAGGAAGAAGTCCAACTCCAAACTTCCATCCTGCAGAAATCGCCAATCCAGATCACTCAAGCTGATTCGCAATGATCTGCGTTCTTGGTTCAACCCGACATGTTCCAAACCATTTCGCCATAGATCAAATGGCTCTAATACCCGCGCCTCCAACTCGCCTGAATCGTCACTGACCAGATTTCGTCCCCGTCCCCAGAGTGGGCCAGTAGGATGAATATCCAACGCCAAACATCGCTTGGCCAGGAGATCGTCTTCCTCTTCGTGAGAGGGAAACCCACTCCTGCTACCATCGAGATTAAAATAGTCTCCCGGCAAGGGACTATTCCAGACACCTTGTTCAATCCGCTCAGCAAGGACCTGATTAAAAAGCTGTGATCGTGCTGCTGAAATCACCAAGCCACGTAGTGATCTCGTCATTCTCGGCCGTTCAGGGGAGAATAGCCGGCTAGCCTCAGTCAGGTTGCTGTAATCATGCCCGAAACGCTGTTCTCCAAAATAGTTAGGCATCCCTGATATTTTGAGCTGTCTCAGACGTTTCTCTAAAAGTGTCTGATCTACATTTAACTGGCGAATAGACAATACGAAACGGTTACCTCGCAGACTTCCTCTACGCAATTTTCGTCTGTGTCGATGAACAGCCAATACTTGAATCAGTTCGTCTTCCAGGGTTTTCCATTCAGGCTCGGGCCGCCCAGCCATACCAAGAGAGAACCATTGGGTTGTCACGGCATGCCGGTCTTTCATACCTGCATAACCAACATCCTTTGCAGAGATACCCGCCAGCTTCGCAAGTTGCCCGGCGAGCCATTGGGTATTGGTCTTCCGTTTCCTTATCTGTACTAGCAGGTGCTCACCCTCATCATCAGGCGAGAACCCGAGTACTTCATCGACTCGAAAATCTTCCGGAGTGTGACGAATCATCCCGGTTCCTGCCCCGCCGCCATATGCATATGGCAGCTGTTCAATGGGCTTCCAGGGTTTATCAGTCAATTTCTGGCTCCCTTAACAGCACCGAGGCGATTGCGGCGATCCCTTCACCTCGGCCGGTGAACCCCATACCCTCAGTTGTTGTGGCTTTGATATTGACCCGATTCAGCTCAATCTGCAGATCGGATGCCAGAGTTTCACACATATCATCGATATAAGGGGCTAACTTTGGCTTCTGCGCCACAATCGTCATATCTGCATTAGCAACTGTCATCCCCATGCTGTGAAGTTGCGCTATCACCTGGCGAAGCAGTTTTCGACTGTCTACACCTGAGTAGGCAGGGTCATTATCAGGAAAATGTCGGCCTATATCACCAAGTGCGGCAGCGCCAAGCAAAGCATCACATAAGGCATGTATGAGGACATCTCCATCCGAGTGGGCCAGCAAACCCTGGTCATGAGGCACTTCGACTCCGCCGAGAATAAGGCGGGATCCGGATTCGAATCGATGGGCATCATAGCCCTGTCCAATACGCATTCCAATTCACCATTCAAGTTTAAAGTGTTACCCGTCCGGGTCGCTATATAAGGGAGCTTTGAACAAATAATGAACGGTGATCTTGAAACCGGCAGTTTCCACATCTGCGCTATCAACATTGGTCGTAGACAGGTTAATCCCTGGGACCAAGGCGAAGATGTAAAATACTAATTACCTGCAATATCAACCACTCACATTTTTTCAAAGTTTCTTAACATCAGCATTGTACGCAATGAGCCAAGTAAAAACTGCTTAAATTCCTTAAGAAACAGACCATTCAGAGCAAGCTTAAGATGATTCAACGAGTAACCGCAGTCACGAATAACAGGGTCAAAAAAATCGAGATCCTGAGAAAGCTGCCAAAACGGGTTTTAAAATATGTTCTATCTGAAACACATGTTGAACATAAAAATGCCAACACAAGCATTGCAGTTGAAGGCGGAACCACAGACCATATTTACTATCTGTTAGCAGGTGAAGTCAAAATCACTTCAAATGATGGCAAACAGGTGATTTGTCAGGCCGAGCAACCCTGCAGCGTGCTTCCTTTGGTTGAGAGTAATCCCAGTGAGATATCGATTGACAGTTTAACGGCTGTGGATCTACTCAGCATTCCCCGTGAGCTTTATGAATCGATAAAATGCCTTCCCCCAATCGTCAATAAGCGATCAAACAACTCAATCGAATTAAATGACACAAACGGTCCTGAAGCGGAACTCTACTGGGAGTTTCATGAATCGGTCAAAAATAACACATTGGAACTCCCCAGTATGCCCAACATCACCATGCGCATCGCAAAGGTGATCAATGATGGCAATTCCAATAGTGAGGATATTGCCCATGTTGTCCAGGCAGATCCCACTGTTGCTGCCCGCATCATCAGTGTTGTCAACAGCGTAGCCTATCGTGGTAAACAGCCTATCGATAACCTGCCTGACGCAGTGACTCGATTAGGGCGTTCGGTTACTCACAATCTGGTCATCAGTTTTGCCCTGGGAAAACTGTTTCATACTCGATCGAAAGCTCTGCAACAACATATGATCAAACTTTGGAAACATTTAAGTTATGTTGCACCAATCTGTCATGAGCTGGCTAATGTCACCCCAGGCCTTGCACCTGATCAAGCTTTGCTATGTGGTCTGTTGCACGACATTGGGGCGCTTGCCATTATCGGTTCGGCGCGCAGTAAGCCCGCCCTGACAGAGAATCCCGAACTACTCGATCGGGTGATTGAGAATCTCAAAGCGGAAGTTGGTGCCATGGTACTGCGTCAGTGGGAATTTCCTGACTATTTTGTTCAATCTGCTCTGCATGCAGATGATTGGATGGAAGATATAAGTCATGAACCAGATTATGTTGACCTGGTGGTGATTGCTCAGCTACATGCCTACATCGGAACACCAATGATGGTAAAACTGCCCCGGTTGGATCTGGTGCCCGCTTTCCATAAACTTGCGCTGGGTAAACTTACCCCACGTCATTCAATTGGGATTCTGGATAATGCAAAAGAACAGATCCGTGAATTGAGGAATCTGCTGGCTATATAGTGTAGCGCTTCATACTATTAACCCGGCGACTAAGTATTTTGTCTTCAGCCGAAGTGTGCCTGCCTGCGGCAAGGCATCAAAACGCCGCTGTAGCACTCCTACAGCAAGTTTTGATAACGCAGTCTGCAGGCAGGCACACTTCGGCCTCTCTTTTAAAAATCATATTGTTAGGGGTTTCAAGCCTGAAGACGACATACTTAGTCGCCGGGTTAATAATATATGGTTATAGAGGCACGCACAGATTCCAAGACAAGACGCGCCGCGCAGGTAATGGCAGGCCCTTGTCAAGCGGCGCAATGCAGGATTGGGGTCTGTGCGGCGTCTCTAGATGAATTGAAGATCAGGATACCTATCTATCCGTTTGCAGATAGAGTCTAGCCAATTTCAAATCATCAGGTCGGGTTATCTTGATATTTGTAGCCTCTCCTTCAACCATTTGAGGCTGGTAGCCTGCCAGTTCCATCGCCCCAGCTTCATCCGTAATAGTCGCCCCACTAAGGAGCGCAGCCTCTATGGAAGAGATCAACAATCCCAGTCGAAACATTTGCGGTGTATAGGCACGCCATAATCCCTCCCGGGAAATCGTTGCATCAATCCCTTTTGCACTATCTACCCGTTTCAAGGTATCACTCACCGGCACTCCCAGCAGTCCACCAACCGGATGATCATGCAAACTCTCGATAAGACGAGTTAGATCAGCTTTTGTCAAACAGGGTCGTGCTGCATCATGAACCAGTACCCAGTCATCTTCATTGGCTTGTTCTAACAGACTATTCAACGCATTGAACACAGAATGGTAGCGCTCTTTACCACCAGTTACTCTGATCACTCTGGGGTCACTGGCGTAGTCGCAGAGCTCCCAGTAGTCATCCTCTTCGGATAGTGCCACATAAACAGCGGAGATACGGGGATGGCTGAGCAGTCTCGCTAGGGCATGATCGATAATTCTGCGACCCGAAAGATCCAGGTACTGCTTGGGAATATCGCCCCCCATGCGCCGACCAACACCTGCCGCAGGAACGACAGCCCAACATCTACCGCTCATTTTCTTCAACCTCGGAAGGGGTAACCACTTGGTAAAATGTCTCTCCCTCCTTGATCATGCCAAGCTCACTACGCGCCCTCTCCTCAATCGCAGCTTGTCCACTACGCAAATCCTTAACTTCAGCCTGTAGCGCATCGTTTCGCTTGCGTAAAATCACCAGCTCCTGCTGCAACGAACCTATCTCATCCTTCAGGTTATTCACTTCGGCCAGACTGCCCTCTCCCACCCAAAGTCGGTATTGCAGAAAAGCTAATAAGAGAACCAAAAGGGTGATAATGATGCGCATGGTTCAAATTAAGGATGAATCATTCGGATTCAATCTATCTCCGACTAATTCTGAATCTCGATATGGGGCAATGGAGCCTGCCCCCCCAGTTAGGGAGTATCATACTACGCTTGGTTGAGTACTACCCTACTGAGGGAGAAAGGTGTGAGTCAGATCATGCGATTGGAATAGGGAACGCGTCTTTACCGGCATAGACTGCTTCTTCCCCCAACTGATCCTCGATTCGCATCAACTGGTTGTATTTTGCGACACGATCAGAACGAGATAAAGAGCCGGTTTTGATCTGTCCGGTACCGGTTGCCACAACCAGATCCGCAATGGTGGTATCTTCTGTTTCACCAGAACGGTGGGAGATCACAGCACTGTAGCCAGCAGCCTTCGCCATTTCGATAGCCGCCATGGTCTCACTTAAGGTACCAATCTGATTGACCTTGATCAGAATCGAGTTAGCGATTTTCTCATCGATGCCGCGCTGTAAGATTTTAGTATTGGTGACAAACAGATCATCCCCAACCAACTGCACCTTTTGACCCAGTTTATCGGTTAGCAGTTTCCAGCCATCCCAGTCGCCTTCATCCATAGCATCCTCGATGGTAACGATAGGATATTGATCCACCCAGGCAGAGAGATAATCAGCGAACTCTTCTGCGCTGAATTTCCGTCCTTCCGATGCCAGGTTGTATACCCCATCCTCATAAAATTCCGAACTGGCCACATCAAGACCAAGATAGATATCCCGCCCGGAGGAGAATCCAGCCTTTTCAATAGCTTCAAGGATCACTTCGATTGCAGCTTCGTTAGAGGGCAGGTTCGGAGCAAATCCACCTTCATCACCGACAGCAGTTGCCATCCCCCTGCCCTTTAATACACTTTGCAGGGCATGGAAGACCTCAGCACCATAGCGTACGGCTTCGCGAATCGAACCTGCTCCCACAGGCAGAATCATGAACTCTTGCAGGTCGACACTATTATCAGCATGTGCGCCACCATTGATGATATTCATCATTGGCACTGGCAGACGGTAAGGGCCTGATGAGAGATAACGATAGAGTGGCAGTGCCCGCTCCTGGGCAGCGCCATGAGCTGCTGCCAGAGAGACACCCAATAAGGCGTTAGCACCCAGCTTCGCTTTATTCTCTGTTCCATCCAGATCGAGCATGCACTGATCCAGTGCTGACTGATCGGTAACCTCCATGCCCATCAGTGCCTCTTTGATAGGACCATTAACATGTGAAACTGCCTGCAGGACACCCTTGCCCAGATAGCGTTTCTTGTCGCCATCCCTCAATTCCAGGGCTTCACGCGAGCCGGTAGATGCGCCGGAAGGCACCATTGCCCTGCCAATTGCGCCATCGGCTGTGAATACATCAGCTTCAATAGTAGGGTTTCCTCGTGAATCAAGAATCTCTCGTCCACGTACATCAACTATTTCAGACATTTCGTCTCCGTCTTATTCTGTCGTTTGTTTCTATAAACAGCATTGTCATCAAACTATGTTACATGAAGATGACCAGAGTCCGACTGGTTCCCAGCCTAACTTATAATTCCAATTCGATCAGGCCGCTTTGTTTGACCTGTTGGTCCAGAGCCACCAGTGTTTCAAGAAGCGCCCGCATCTTCGGCAATGGCCAGGCATTGGGCCCGTCACTCAACGCTTTATCCGGCTCAGGGTGGGTCTCCATGAACAATCCTGCCACACCTGCCGCAACTGCCGCCCTGGCAAGTACTGGAACATACTCCCTCTGCCCACCTGAATGCTTACCCTGACCACCGGGTAACTGGACCGAATGGGTGGCGTCAAAGACCACTGGACAACCAGTATCCCGCATAGCCGCAAGTGAACGCATATCTGAGACTAGATTGTTATAACCGAATGATACCCCACGTTCACAAACCATTATCTGTTTGTTTCCCACTGCCCTCGCCTTTTCAACCACATGAGTCATATCCCAGGGTGCAAGAAACTGACCTTTTTTGATATTGACGGGTAGACCCTGACTTGCAACACGCTGGATAAAGTTGGTTTGGCGGCAGAGAAAGGCCGGCGTTTGTAACACATCCACACACGATGCCACTTCGTCCAGTGGGGTGTCTTCGTGGACATCTGTCAGGATAGGTACACCCAACTCAGCTTTGACCTTTTCCAGGATCTGCAAGCCCTGCTCCATGCCGGGACCACGATAACTCTCGGATGAGGAACGATTGGCTTTATCAAAAGAGGATTTATATATGAAGGGTACTCCGAGATCCTGACAGAGGGCTTTCATCTCCCCTGCTGTATCCATCGCAAGCTGTTCGCTCTCAATCACACATGGGCCTGCAATAAGAAAGAGTGGACGATCAAGCCCTATTTCAAAATCACACAGCTTCACGCTTTCTCATCCCTATGTTTTCTGGCCGCCTCAATAAAACCAGAGAAGAGCGGATGCCCATGCCGGGGCGTGGAGGTAAATTCCGGATGAAACTGACAGGCCACAAACCAAGGATGTTCAGGAATCTCAACGATTTCAACCAAACGACCATCAACTGAACGCCCGGAGACTTTCATACCAGCGGTGACGATATCGTCCAGGTAGCTGTTATTGAATTCATAGCGATGGCGGTGACGTTCGACAATTATGTCTTTGTCGTAGAGTTGATGGGTAAGGCTACCGGGTTGCAGTCTACACTCTTGCCCCCCAAGACGCATGGTGCCCCCCATATCGGAGTTTTCACTCCTGGTTTCCAGCTTACCATCTGCATTCAACCACTCGACGATCAATCCAATCACCGGGTTGGGGGTTGATCGATCGAATTCTGTACTGTGAGCATCCTCCAATTCCGCTACATGGCGAGCGAACTCAATCACAGCCACCTGCATACCTAAACAGATACCGAGGTATGGAATTGAGTTCTCACGAGCATAACGTACTGCAGCAATCTTACCTTCGACACCCCGATTACCGAATCCTCCAGGCACCAGGATGGCATCCATCTCTTTCAGACTGTCGATTCCGCTTTTCTCGATCAGCTCAGAATCGACATAGTGTATAACCACACGATTACCCGTATGCACACCGGCATGAACCAATGCTTCCGAGAGGGACTTATATGCTTCAGTGAGATGCACATACTTACCCACCATCGCGATTTTCACCTCTCCCTGCAGGTTATCCAACCCTTCAAGAAAGGCTTCCCATTCAGAGAGATCAGCTGGCGGCAGATTGAGACCAAAGCGTTGATTCACCAGTTCATCCATGTTCTGAGCATGCAACAGTACTGGAATCCGATAGATCGAATCAGCATCGACAGCAGAAATAACGGCCTGTTCAGGAACATTGGTAAAAAGCGCTATCTTTCTACGCTCTGCTTCGGGCAGGGGCTGTTCTGAACGACATACCAGAATATCTGGCTGAATACCGATGGAACGCAACTCCTTCACCGAGTGTTGAGTCGGTTTGGTTTTGATCTCTCCTGATGCCTTGATATATGGCACCAGGGTCAAATGCATGAACATCGCCCTTTGGGGCCCCATCTCAACACCCATTTGCCGGATAGCCTCCAAAAATGGCAGAGACTCGATATCACCAACCGTGCCCCCAATCTCAACCAGGCAAATATCCTTATCTCCTGCGCCAAGCTGAATACTGTCCTTGATTTGATTGGTGATGTGGGGAATAACCTGAACTGTACCCCCGAGATACTCCCCTTTTCGCTCTTTTCGGATGACGTTTTCGTAGATTTGACCCGTGGTGAAATTGTTATTGCACCCCATGGTACTGTCGATGAAACGCTCATAATGGCCAAGATCGAGATCTGTCTCAGATCCATCTTCCGTAACGAAAACTTCACCATGCTGAAAAGGACTCATGGTGCCAGGATCCACGTTGATATAGGGATCCAGCTTGATCATTGTGACATCCAGTCCACGAGCCTCCAGCAGTGCAGCCAGAGAAGCCGAAGCGATACCTTTGCCAAGGGAGGAGACAACACCGCCCGTAATAAAAATAAAACTGGTCATGTAATTCTGCTACCAGGTTAGATGTAGAGGAAAAATGGGATATAGGACGGGTGTAAACAGTAACAGATTGACCCTCTTCACTCAATCTCGAAGGGGTAACGAACTTCGTTTCCGTAGCGACGACATTCACAATCCCAGCAAAGAGCTGATTCAAGGTTTGCCTGCTGAAAAATGGCCTGACTTTTATGCAAAACGACAATACTGAGTCTACCCCCTGGGGTTTCATCCAGAAACCCTGAAAAGGAGTCACCTCATGCCTCAAATATATTGGATCAGACACACAGGATTGTCATGGAATCTTCACCATACCTGGGTCAATAATTCGTTTGATTATAACTGACCAGGGTCTATAATCGGTTGGCGTGTTACGCAAATAACAACTACTGAGGCAACTAGAACTTTACCCTACAGTCTGCCCCGTAACATGACAGACTTGGCGTGAAGTCCTGAACCATTGCATGATGGAGGCTGAAAGGCCGCTTTTTTACATCACCGATGTAGTATGAAAACAATCATTTGAGAGGAAGAAAGCATGACTAAATTTGCTAAAGTTCTGAGCATCGCTGCGCTCGTAGCCGTGTCTACAAGCGCATCTGCCTGGTGGGGCGGCGGCCCATGGGGCGGCAACCGTGGTTATAACAACGACGGCTATGGTGATGGCTATGGTGATGGCTCTGGTGATTTCAGCTTCGGCATGAGCGGCAACGCCCGTGGTTCCGGCTATGGTCGCGGTAATAACTACTATCGTGGTTATAATGGCTATGGTCCATACGGCTATGGCGCTCCTTACGGTGGCGGCTATGGCGCTCCTTATGGTGCCCCATATGGTGCCCCTTACGGCTATCCTGCACCTCCTGCAGCTGCACCAGCCCCTGCTCCGGCTCAGTAATCAGCCGATCAGTAGCAGAAAAGCCGGCCTTCTGGCCGGCTTTTTTATTCTGCGATATGCTACAAATCAATGATCCAAAGTAATAAAAACAATAAAACAACTTGATCCACATCAAGAATTTCTGGAAAAATGGGTTGGATTGCCGGCTCACTAATAATTAAACATAGACGAAATAGGGTAGATTGGGAGACATTAGGCTGGATCAGCCCGGTAAAGGTGCCTGGCAAAACTACTCTCAATGGTTCATTTCGGCAAAGCCGCCTTTGAACCAAGGTCTAAATTTAGGGTGGCAGAGGTCAATACAAGGATGTGAAATGCCTTAGACACTAACTTGGTGCGCCATCCATTGGCAATAAAGCACCTGTCATGCTGGAGCGATTACTTGACTAGTAGAAAAGTCGTCTCATTTGAAAATATTAAGGTCGCCTGTAAAAACTGCAGCCTTGCCACCCTTTGTCTCCCTATGGGACTGACAGCGGATGATGTTGAACGTCTCGACAGCATCATCAAGCGTGGCCGTCCCTACCATCGAGGAGATCATCTCTATCGTGGGGGTGACAAGTTTCATAGTTTGCGCGTCATTACCAGTGGGTCGGTCAAAACCTATAGCCCCAATGAAGATGGTGGCGAACAGGTGCTGGGATTCCATCTTCCGGGTGAGCTGATTGGCTTGGATGCAATCCAGGATGATAGCCACACCTGCTCAGCCATAGCACTTGAGACTACAGCCGTATGCGAGATTCCATTTTCCCAGCTTGAATCTCTAAGCTGCATAATGCCCAGTCTGCAGCACCAAATGTATCGCTTACTCAGCCGGGAGATAGGTCAGGAGACAGAAATGTTGACTCTGCTGGGTAAAAAGAGCGCCGAAGAGCGATTGGCGACTTTTCTGCTCAGTTTCTCTGAACGATTCAAACAAAGGGGATTTTCTGCCAGTGACTTCTTTCTCAGTATGTCCCGCCATGAAATCGGCAACTATCTTGGTTTAGCGGTAGAGACTGTCAGCAGGCTCTTCACCAGATTCCAGGATGAAAGCCTGCTCAGGGTTGAGAGGAAACATGTCCAGTTACTCGACATACCGAGGTTATACGACATAGTACAAGGCAGCGACAGCGCAAAATCGACACAATCGAGGGTTTAGTGTCAGCTAAAAAATAGGAAACAGGGCCTAACTTCTCAGCCAAACACACCCCTCCCCCATTCCCTCAAGTTGACGTTGGTGGGCTTCGATCTCCTCAGCATCAGCAACAACCACCTTAAGTGGGGGCCGATCAGCTGACAGACGACGGATGTTGTCAACCGATTGCTCATCACCGCCCTGTCGTCCAAGATCGTCATCCAACACCAGTGCGGTCTGCCCACCGGTCATCATCAGATAGACATCGGCAAGTATTTCAGCGTCCAGTAATGCTCCATGGAGCTCACGATGGGAGTTATCAATATCATAGCGTCTGCATAACGCATCAAGACTGTTTCTCTGTCCTGGATGCATTTTCTTCGCCATGGTCAGTGTATCTGTAACTGCACATAGCCCATCGATACGCTGCGGATTATCCATCAACCTGAATTCATGGTCTAGAAACCCAACATCGAACGGTGCGTTATGGATAACCAATTCCGCTCCACGCACATATTCGATGAAGTCAGTCACCACATCACAGAATTTCGGCTTGTCAGAGAGAAACTCATTGGTGATGCCGTGGACTTCAATCGCCCCAGCATCGATCTCGCGCTCCGGCTGTAAAAACTGATGGAAGTTATTGCCTGTCAATCTTCGGTCAACCAGCTCAACACAACCGATCTCAATTATTCTATGTCCCTGTTCTGGCTCCAGACCTGTGGTTTCTGTATCGAGTACGATCTGGCGCATCATTACAAAACCTCCTGAACACCCATATTAGCCAGCTCATCCGCCAGTTCGTTGCCTGGATGACCAGCATGTCCTTTAACCCACTGCCAATCCACCTCATGTTTACTCACTTCACTATCCAAGATTCGCCACAAATCAGCATTTTTAACCGATTTACGCGCCGAGGTCTTCCAACCGTTTCTCTTCCAGCCGTGAATCCATTGGGTAATGCCATTTTTTACATATTGGGAGTCTGTAGTCACTTGTACCCGGCTGGCCCTCGTAAGCTCCTGCAACCCTCGAATCACTGCAAGTAGCTCCATCCGGTTATTGGTCGTGTCAGGCTCACCGCCATGCAGCCTCTTTTCTTGGCCAGCATAGCGCAATACCACACCCCAACCACCAGGCCCAGGATTTCCTTTGCAGGCGCCATCACTAAAAAGTTCTACAATTTGAGTCATTTATATTTCTTGTATCCGATAGACAATAATAGGGTTACTGGAAAACAGACCTGGTTAGTAATTACCATTTCTGATTGTTGGTTCAGCCGCAGTGGGTAAAACACGTTTTTTCACCGACCATTTCGGTCGAATCCTTGTCAGAGTAACCACACGCTTAACCGCGGATATGATATACACCCCACCAAAATTCGGATAGACATTCTCCCCAAACTGTTCCAGAAACTGGAGCCTCTGCATAATAGCGGGTCTTTGTATTGGCGGTGTGTAGTTCAGGAAGTGGATATCAAGCAGCTCAAAACCCAACAGTGACAGCCAATCCAAAACCCTTCGGCTGCTGAAAAAATGACCACACCAAGGTGGCGTTGATGACCTGAGTCTAAACATCCGTACCCCACCCCAAAGACTCCAGGGGTTGAATCCAGTGATCAACAGCTTTCCTTCGGGAATCAAAACCCGCTCTACTTCGCGTAATACCTGATGGGGATCTGAGGAAAAATCGAGGGTATGAGGTAGTAAAACACCATCCACACTGTCACCCGCGAATGGTAGTCGACAAGCCTCCGCCTGAAGATCCACACTCTTTCCACCTGGAGCAATTCCCATCACAACCCGATTCCGCGCAGGACTCACCTGCAACAGATCTTCATCCTGTATCATGTGGCCTATCTGCACCACATGATAGCCAAACATAGCGGAGATATGCTGCTCAAGGCACGCCGATTCCTGAGCCGCCAAACTCTCTCCAAGTTGGCTGCTGAACCATTCCTGAATGTGACTCTGTTGGCAAGATCGCAGTTTTAACCGCCTGAATTCTCTCATCTATCAAGGTATCGGCTTTGCTACCGACACTAGTGTCAGGTAATGTGTAATATTGAGCACCGTCTTGGAAGATGGTTGCAACAACCGACACTCAGTTAACGTATGTCTGCTGTTGAGACAACGGAAATGTCGATTTGAGCGGCTTTGGTTTTGCCGGAGACAGGCTTGGTGTCTCATATTACGGGTTGACGACCACGTTGCGATATACCATTTTCGGTTCCGGTGCTCCATATTTGATGGCGTTGCCATTTAAACAATCATTGCACAATCAATCGGTGGTATGCAGTGATGGCTGACACGCTCAGCCAAATGCGGCACCGCACAAAACAGATCACGATCTGTTAGCAGATTGCATTTTGCAGCCGCTTGTCAGGAGTTCATTACATGGAAATCATACACGGCTTTTTTTATCTTTTCTTTCAGAATTCAGTATGCCTAAGTCACGAATCAATTACCCCAATTTCCTCTCAAAACCGCATCTATTGCTCATGAACCTGATCTTCGCCTGCCTTTTGTCGGCCTGCCAGACTTTGCCAAACACTGAGCAGGAATCCGCATTGGTTGAGGTTCCCCTGAATAGTATGTCAACCGAAACCCTGCAGACTCAGCCTCTAACAGAGGATAAGCAGGTAAAACAGGAGCTGATGCCAGAAGTTGCAGAGCAATTGCAGGAGGTTGTCGCCTCCCTGCCCGATCCTGCTCCAGACCATCTTTGGGATAGGATGCGTCAACAATATAGGCTCTCAATCCCCAGTAATCCCCGAATAAGCAGAGAGCTCAACTGGTATAAAAAACACCCTAAATATATCCAACGAATTCAGGAGAGGGCCGCTCCTTTTCTATTTTTCATACTGGAAGAGATCGAAAAGCGGGATATCCCTACTGAAATTGCACTCCTGCCCGCAGTTGAGAGCGCATTTCAGCCTTTTGCCTACTCCCCGGGTAGAGCGGCAGGTATCTGGCAATTCATACCTTCAACGGGACGCTATTTCGGTCTCAATCAAAACTGGTGGTATGACGGACGTCGGGATGTCGTTAAATCAACCCGCGCAGCGCTTGATTACCTCACTCGCCTGAGCAAGCAGTTCGATGGAGACTGGGAACTGGCCCTGGCCTCTTACAACTCGGGCGCTGGCACTGTACGGAGTGCAATCAAACGCAATATCAAACGAGGAAAACCAACCGATTTCTGGTCTCTCAAACTCCCCGACGAGACCAGTGCCTACGTCCCTCGGTTACTTGCTTTAGCCCAGATTTTCAAAGATGCAGAGAGCTATGGGTTTGAACTGTTAGCCGTTCCCAACGAGCCCTATTTCTCGACAGTAGACATAAAATCCCAACTCGATCTAGCCCTTGCGGCGGAGATGGCAGATATACCTCTACAGGAACTCTATCTGCTGAATGCAGGATTCAACCGATGGGCTACAGATCCGGATGGTCACCATCAATTGACCTTACCACTGGATAATATTGAGCAGTTCAAGCAGAAGCTTGCAGCTTTGCCCCCAGAAAAACGCCTGACCTGGAAGCGATATAAAATCAAATCAGGTGATTCCCTCAGTGTAATTGCCCATCGACACGGCACCACTGCAAAGCTCATCAGACAGGTGAACAAAATCAGTGGCAATAATATACGCGCAGGGAAACATCTGCTGATTCCGGTTTCCAGCAAGAACCTAGACCACTACGTATATACACAAGATCAACGCAAATCCGCAATACAAAACCGCTCAAGAAAAGGTGTCAAAAAACACTACCGGGTAAAATCGGGAGACAGTCTGTGGGAGATCGCCAAAGCACATCAGGTCAGTTACAAGAAATTGGCCAGTTGGAATGGTATGGCACCAGGCGACCCCTTGAAAGCTGGGCAGAAACTGGTTATCTGGACCTCTAAATCCAAGTCAAAATCGAAAATTTCACTGTTGGACTTGCAACCTGCCGGGACTCAAAGTCGGCTGCACTACAAAGTGAGGCAAGGCGACTCCCTCTCTCGCATTGCACAACGTTTCAAGGTATCGGTTGCAGACCTTAAACGCTGGAATACCATCAAGGGTAAATATCTACAGCCTGGTCAGAGTATTAAGCTTTACGTTGACGTAACTGAACAAACTCTGTGATTAAACTCATTTTCCTTGATTTACATCAAAGGATGATCTGTAAATATTGACACAAAGGTCGGCCTGACAGACCATCGTGCGAACCTTACATGTGTAAATGAGGTCACCACTATGAGTAATGATTGCCAGTTGAGAGATGGGGTTGAGCTCAATCTACCAGACGTTGAAAAGATCGCATTGGCGCTAAAATCTCTGTCGGTCTACTCTATGTTAGCCTACGAGCATGATGATGATCCTGAAGACCTGGATGGTCTGGTACAGGAAGGTCTTGATGCCATTGATCGTCTCTTTACCTGCTGAACACGCCCCCTTCCCAGCAGAGTGATATTGTTCTTATCAGGCCACATCCTTGTGGCCTGTACAGCATCTGAAATCAGTTAAGATCGAATCTATCCAGACTCATCACCTTGTTCCAGGCTTGAATGAAGTCATAAACAAACTTCTCTTCTGAATCAGCTGCCCCATAGACTTCAGCCAAAGCGCGTAGCTCTGAATTAGAACCGAATAACAGATCGACTCGTGTACCTGTCCACCTGGATTCGCCAGTTATTCGATCAACCCCTTCAAACAGATCTTCCTCAGCTGAGAGCGCATGCCATACAGTTCCCATATCCAGCAGATTCACAAAGAAATCATTACTCAACACCTCTGGTCGATCAGTGAAGACACCGTGAGCTGCCCCTTCGAAGTTGGTATTAAGGACACGCAGACCACCGATCAGCACGGTCATCTCTGGCGGGCTCAAGGTCAGCAGTTGTGCTTTATCCACCAGCATCTCTTCTGCTGAAACGCTGTACTTACGCTTCATGTAGTTACGGAAACCGTCTGCTTCCGGCTCCAACACGGCAAAGGAGACCACATCGGTCTGTGTTTGTGAGGCATCCATTCGACCAGGTGTAAAGGGTACAATCACATCATGACCCGCCTGCTTAGCCGCCTGTTCAACACCGGCACAACCGGCCAGAACAATCAGGTCCGCCATTGAAACAGGTTTCCCAAAATCACTTTGAATCTTTTCAAGTGTGTTCAACACTTTCCCCAATTGATCCGGTTGGTTGACTTCCCAATCCTTTTGCGGTGACAAACGAATACGAGCACCATTAGCACCACCACGCATATCTGAGCCACGATAGGTAGAGGCGGACGCCCAAGCTGTTGATACCAATTCGGAAACTGACATGCCTGAATCGAGGATCCTTGCCTTAAGATCGGCAATCTCCTGCTGATCTATCAGCTTATGATCAACAGCCGGAATCGGGTCTTGCCAAAGCAGCTCCTCCTGAGGAACCTCTGAGCCAAGATAGCGTTCACGAGGCCCCATATCACGGTGAGTCAGCTTGAACCAGGCCCGTGCAAACGCATCAGCAAACTGATCCGGATTCTCATAAAAGCGGCGTGAAATTTTCTCGTATTCGGGATCAAATCGCAGCGCGAGATCAGTTGTCAGCATAGTCGGGACATGACGTTTTCCTGAGTCATGCGCATCAGGAACTGAATTTGCTCCAGCACCATTGGTGGGTATCCACTGATGTGCTCCAGCCGGACTTTTAGTCAATTCCCAATCATATCCAAACAGATTCCAGAAGAAGTTATTGCTCCACTTGGTTGGCGTCGAGGTCCAGGTGACTTCAAGGCCACTGGTGATTGTGTCGCCACCTTTACCTGAACCAAACTTACTTCTCCAACCCATACCTTGTTCTTGCATTGGAGCAGCTTCCGGCTCAGGGCCAACCAGTGCTGCGTCTCCTGCACCATGAGTTTTACCAAAGCTGTGGCCACCGGCAATCAGTGCCACTGTCTCTTCATCATTCATTGCCATGCGTGCAAAGGTCTCGCGAATGTCTTTGGCTGCAGCTAACGGATCAGGTTCACCATTCGGGCCTTCAGGATTCACATAGATTAGCCCCATCTGGACTGCTGCGAGTGGCTTTTCAAGTTTCTCATGCTCACCTGAAAAACGTTTATCCTCCAACCAAACATCTTCAGTACCCCAGTAGATATCTCTTTCAGGCTCCCAGATATCCTCACGTCCACCAGCAAAGCCGAACGTCTTGAATCCCATTGATTCCAATGCGACATTACCGGTAAGAATCATCAGGTCGGCCCAGGATATTTTTCGCCCATACTTCTGCTTGATTGGCCAGATCAGTCTGCGGGCCTTATCAAGATTAACGTTATCCGGCCAACTGTTGACGGGTGCAAATCGCTGATTACCGGTTCCACCTCCTCCCCTGCCATCACTGGTTCGATAGGTACCGGCGCTGTGCCAAGCCATACGAACAAACAGTGGCCCATAGTGGCCAAAGTCAGCTGGCCACCAATCCTGTGAATCGGTCATTAACTCATGAAGGTCTTTTTTCACCGCATCAAGATCAAGCTCATTGAACGCTTCAGTGTAGTTAAACCCTTCACCCATAGGTGTGGACTTGGATGAGTGTTGTCGCAGAATGTCTAAGCGCAATTGATTCGGCCACCAGTCGCGGTTCGACATGCCGCCACCAGCAGTATGATGAAATGGGCATCTACTTTCAGACATTGTGTTCTCTCCTTATTGATAGATAATCAGATTTTTTATCAACCGTTGTATGGATGACCTGATATAACTCTATGCCTGAATCTTTGATAGGTATAATTGTTTATTGTTAATGTGTTTATAGTTTTTAACTATCTCTATTAGTGCGATTATTTGTGTGGTTTTTAGATATAGATTTCTGGAACGGCTTAATCAAAAAAAATCGATCAAACACGCTTTTACTAAACCCAATAAGATTGGTTAGGTTGCGCGGATAGGATGGTTAATTATTGGGTCTTTTTGGCGGGGGGGGCTCCACCCTACCGCTTGAAATGTAGCGTCGAGTCTTTGGTGGGGCAGGCCCCACCCTACCGCTTGAAATGTAACGTCGAGTCTTTGGTGGGGCAGGCCCCACCCTACTGCCTGAAATGTAGCGTCGAGTCTTTGGTGGGGCAGGCCCCACCCTACTGCCTGAAATGTAGCGTCGAGTCTTTGGTGGGGCAGGCCCCACCCTACCGCTTGAAATGTAGCGTCGAGTCTTTGGTGGGGCAGGCCCCACCCTACTGCCTGAAATGTAGCGTCGAGTCTTTGGTGGGGCAGGCCCCACCCTACTGCCTGAAATGTACCGTAGGGTGGGGCCTGCCCCACCAATTGCTTGATGTACAAGAAGAAGTTTATGCACAGCTCCCAGCGATAACTCTATCCAGAAAGATGCCAGGCTGGATGTTAACACCAGGTTAAAGAAATGGGATCCATTCCGGACATTAGTGGGCATGCTCTGGATTGACGGGATCCGTGAAGCCTACTTACTATTAACCCGGCGACTAAGTACCATACTGGAGTTATTCTGCATTTTTCATACTGTAGGAAAAGCCACAACGTGATCTACGAAAAGACGTATACCGAGCATCTCACCAATTTCATGATCATGGTGACTCTGGACAAGACATAATATTTCGGTGCCATCTTCAAGCAGCAGCGTATAGAGATACTCTGCACCCTGAAAAACCTTATCTACAATCTGCAGCTTGAATTCGCTCTGATCATCATGAATGACATCATCAGGGCGTAACAGTAACTCTACCGTCTCCCCTGCTATTGGTGGATCGACAAAGGCCCCTTTAATCCTTCCCAAGGGGGATTGAATATCACCATCTTGTGTCACACGACCAGGTACCATTGCACCCTGCCCGATAAAATCAGCAACAAAACGATCCTTGGGTGTATGGTAAAGGGAATAACCACTATCCCACTGTCGCAATCGCCCTTCACCCAACACACCGATGGCATCTGCCAAGGCAAATGCTTCAAGTTGATCGTGCGTCACCAGTATAGCGGTAACCTCTTCCCGCTTGAGGATATCTCTTACCTCACGGGCCAACTGTTCACGCAACTCTACATCAAGCCCTGAAAAAGGCTCATCCAGCAGCAGTATATCCGGCTGTGGTGCCATTGCCCTGATAAGGGCTACTCTTTGCTGTTGTCCACCGGAAAGTTGATGCGGATACTTCCTTTCTGACCCGGACAATCCAACCAGATCTAGCAGACTTCTTACCCGTTGCCTGCGCTGAGTGTGGTTCTGTCCTCGTAGTCCGAAGGCAATATTCTCCTCAATATTGAGATGGGGATAGAGGGCAAAATCCTGAAAAACCATACCAACACGCCGTTTCTCTGGCGCCAAGGTCTCACCAGGACTTGATACACATCGACCATCAAGCTGAATCTCCCCCTTTGCCAGTGGCTCAAATCCCGCTATAGCGCGGAGCAGGCTAGTCTTGCCACAACCGCTGGGACCTAGCAGGCAACCGATCACGCCACGTTGCAGAGCAAAGCTGACATCGTCAACAACGGTCTGACGACCATATTTGACACTCACATGTTCGACATTAAGTTGATTCGGCATGACGGGACCGTGTAATGGAACGACTTAATAAAATAACCGGCAGGATACCAACAGCCACAATGGTCAGTGAAGCGTACGAGGCATCAGCCAATCGTTCATCCGAGGCCAGTTCATAGGCTCTTACCGCAAGTGTATTATAATTGAAGGGACGTAGAATCAACGTTGCCGGCAACTCCTTCAATACGTCCACAAATACCAACAGCAGTGCAGTCATCAGACTCCCTTTAAGCATTGGCATATGCACACGCCGGATAATCTCTCCTGAACCCGCCCCCATCGACAGAGCGACCTCATCCATGGTCGGACGAATCTTGCCTAAACCCGCATCAACTGTCTGCAATGAAACTGCCAGAAAACGCACCAGATAGGCAAAGATCAGAGCAACCAGTGTGCCGCTCAGTAATAGACCTGTAGACCAACCGAACTGTCCACGCATCCACTCATCCAGACTATTGTCGAACGCAGCAAAAGGTATCATTACTCCGATCGCAATCACGGTACCTGGTATAGCGTATCCCATAGCCGCCGTCCTTACCGCAAGTACAACCGGCCAGCTTCCATATTGACGTTTGCCATAGCTGAGAAATAGCGCCAGTAATAACGCCAATCCAGAGGCACAACCTGCTAACAACAGACTATGTGTTATCAAACTGAAGAAACGACTGTCCAGGCTCTCTTCAGCAGTAGTCAGGGCCCACCAAAGCAACTGACCAGCCGGCAGAATAAAACCGAAGAAGAGCGCTCCTGAACAGATAATAAAAGCCATTAAAGATTGTTTACGATTCAATTTAAAACGGGTCAATGATTGATGTCGCTGAGTGGTGTGATGATATCTTGCCTGCCTGCGGGATCCCTTTTCAATCAGAATCAGGGTAAACACAACTAACAGTAACATGGCTGACAATTGTGCCGCCGCAGCCGCATTGTTTAAACCATACCAGGTACGAAAGATACCTGTGGTGAATGTGGAGACACCGAAATATTGTACAGTGCCATAGTCAGCCAAGGTCTCCATCAAAGCCAGAGACAGCCCGGCAACAATAGCTGGTCTTGCCAGCGGTAACGCCACCCTGAAAAAAGTTCTCCATGGCCCGTTTCCCAGGGTTCGGCTGACATCCAATACACAGATTGACTGTCCCATAAAGGCAGCTCTGGAGAGTAGATAGACATAGGGATAAAGCACTAAGGCAAGCATCAGCGCCGCACCCTCAATAGAGCGAATCTCAGGGAACCAATAGTCACCATATCCCCATCCAGTCAGGTCTCTCAGGAGTGTCTGTACTGGACCGGCAAAGTCAAAGAGTCCGGTATAGGTATAGGCAATGATGTACGCTGGAATCGCCATCGGCAATAATAGCGCCCACTCAAACAACCAACGACCAGGGAACTGACACATACTGGTCAGCCAGGCCGTACTTACACCTAACAATAATACCCCTATCGCAACACCAACCATCAACAATAGTGAGTTGGTGATGTAATCCTGCAGTACCGTAGCTGCCAGGTGCTCCCAAACCTCACCTGCGGGCTCAAAAACATATCCGAGCACCACCAATACAGGGACTGAAAGCAACAGAGCAATAGTGAGCACACCAATACTCCAGGCATTCATCCTGAATGAGAGACGCGGCAGCAATCTGGTTCTATTTTCAGCCAGCATGACTGCCGGCTTCAGACATTCCAATCAAACAACAGCCTGGCGAACCACAGGCCATCACCCAATGATTATCAGCTTCAGTTGCCAACAGACATGGCCTTGCAGATCTGTATCCGGCCACTCTTGCTTCAACTTTTTTCAAGCAAAAGACTCCTAAATAAATACCCTGGTAAAATAGCTAAAAATGATTACGCCTTACTCTCTATTTCCACCCGGCACGATCCATCAATCTAAGTGCATCGGGATTTAGCTCACCCAATCGACTGAGGTTAAGACCATCCAACCTGAAATCGCCCCACGCCTTTAAAGTAACACCTTCCTCTACATCATTCCTCACCGGATATTCACCATTAGTCTTTGCATACCACGCCTGGGATGATTTACTGACCAGGTATTCAAGTAACCTGATTGCCGCTTCCTTATGCTTTGCTGTCTTGATCACAGCTGCACCACTGACATTGACATGCGCTCCCCTGCCAGATTGATTGGGCCAGAAGACCCCCATTTTCTCAGCTGCTTTTCGCTGACTTTCATCTTTAGAATTTAACATCCCTGCTAAATAGTATGTGTTGGCAATTGCAATATCACATACACCAGCCGCGGCAGCTTTGATTTGATCACGATCCCCGCCTTTGGGTGGCCGAGCAAACTGTTTCACAAATGAGTTGGCCCATGCTTCAGTAATATCGATACCGTTCGCCTCAATCATTGAGGCCACCAGAGACTGATTGTAGATATTACCTGATGACCTTATACAGATCCGGCCACGCCATTGTGGATCAGTCAAAGCCTCATAAGAGGATAGTTTTGACGGATCCACCCTATCTTTCACATAAAGAATAGGACGAGCTCTTAAGGAGAGGCCGTACCAGTGGCCATCAGGATCCCGGAAGTTATTCGGTACATATTTTAAGAGAGTCTCCGATTGAACAGACTGAGTCACCCCTGCCGCCTTAGCTCGATGCAAACGACCGGCATCTGTGGTGATCAGCATGTCGGCAGGTGTATTACGGCCCTCACTCTGTAAACGCTGTAGTAGCGCATCCGCTTTTCCAGTTACCAGATTCACCTCTATTCCAGTCTCTTCAGTAAACCTGTCTAAAAGTGGTTTGATTAATTTCTCTTTACGCGCAGAGTAGAGATTAACCTCTTCTGCATTCGCCACCATGGGAATGAGCAGACTAAGTACGATAGGCAACACAGTTAATTTGGACAAAAGGGACACAGAGAGTACTCCTAAACATAAAATACCAGTATCTAAATGATAACGATTTTCATTACAATTCGCAATAGCTAGCCATTCACAATCCAGAATGTAAAATGACCCTAAACAATCACTCTCTCTAATCAGGTTCTCAGATAATGAAACAGCGCAGTAATCGACATGGTTTGACACTTGTACTAACTGGTGAAGGCAAGGGTAAATCATCAAGCGCGTTCGGTATGGTGTTCCGCGCCGCCGGATGGGACATGAAGGTTTTAGTCATCCAGTTCATCAAGGGCAAATGGAAAACAGGTGAACAAAAAGCCGCATCACGCTTCGACAACATTGAGTGGCATGCCCTGGGTGATGGCTTCACGTGGGATACAAAGAATCCGGATCAAGATCGCCGGACAACCCGAGAAATCTGGTCATTTTGCCAGGAAAAGATCTCCTCAGAGGCCTACGATCTGGTGGTTCTGGATGAGATTAATAATTGTTGTGGATTTGGCTGGATCAGCGGAGAGGAGATCGCAGATTTCATTCGCCATAAAAAACCAGCCTGGATGCATCTTGTTCTGACTGGCAGAGATGCTCCGGATGAACTAAAGGCTGTCGCAGACACTGTAACCGAAATGGGTATGATCAAACATGCCTTTGATCAGGGCATCAAGGCTGAACAGGGGGTTGAGTTCTGACCTACCTATCCGATAAATCAGCTTTTTATCCAATAATCCGCTGCTATTAACCCGGCACCTGGATCTTTCTATAGGTTATCTTTTGATCTTACAGCAGGGAGAAATCCAGTTTCTACTCAGTCACCATCAAATACTCGTCCAATGCCACCGAGAACTGAACCCTCACCCTTGTCACTACCTCCAGCTGATGGTGCATTTGACAAAATACGGTCTGCCATGCGCGAGAAGGGTAGACTCTGCAACCAAACAGTACCATGCCCTTTCAGCGTTGCAAGAAACAGCCCCTCTCCACCAAATACCATTGATTTCAGATTACCTGAGCGCTGTATGTCATACTCCACGCCGCTGGTAAAACCGACCAAACAGCCTGTATCCACTCTTAAAGTCTCACCACTGAGTTTTTTCTCAACAATCGTACCACCAGCCTGAATGAATGCCATACCATCTCCCTCCAGAGTCTGGAGAATAAAGCCCTCCCCACCAAACAGACCGCTACCGATTTTCCGATTGAACGCGATATCGACTTTAGTACCCAATGCGGCACAAAGAAATGCATCCTTTTGACAGGTGACCTTTTCACCTAGCTGGGCCATGTTTAACGGTACAATATTCCCCGGATAGGGTGCTGAAAAGGCAACACGTTGCTTAGCGGATGCCCGATTTGAGAAATGGGTAGTGAATATCGACTCTCCCGTAAATACCCGCTTGCCAGCAGAAAACAGCTTCCCCATCAGACCCTCATCGGGATTGGAGCCATCTCCCATTTTGGTTTCAAAGTCTATACCCTCTTCCATATAGGTCATTGCACCAGCCTCTGCAATAACCGTTTCACGGGGATCAAGCTCCACTTCCACCAATTGCATCTCTGAACCGAGTATTTCGTAATCCACTTCATGGCAACGCATTGAAAAGACTCCTTAAATGCTTTGTAACTATTAACCCGGCGACTAAGTATGTTGTATTCAGCCGAAGTGTGCCTGCCTGCGAGCCGCGCCTTGATCAAGGGCAAGCTTGAAACCCTGAAGACGACATACTTAGTCGCCGGGTTAATAATAGTATAATTCTCTAGAGTACTATGACAGCTAAAGGCATATAGTGATATGTTCAGAAGAGATGAACAGATCGTTTTCTTTAAAGATAGGATAGACAAAGATGTGGTTTACCAGCAAGCATAAGCACCCATGATTCATCACCGGGCAATACCTTGGCTTATGCTTGCAGCCAGCGCACTGCTGCTCGAAATAGCAGCCCTCTATTTTCAACATGGAATGTCCTTGGATCCATGTGTTTTGTGTATCTATCAACGTGTCGCTGTACTCTCTATTTTTTTAGCTTCCATGATTGGCGCCATTGCACCCCATTTACTGGTAATCCGATCAATAAGCTATCTGATCTGGATCGCTGGTGGATTATGGGGACTCTATCTGGCACTCAAACAATCCGGGCTGCAGCTTGGCATCATCCCTCCCTCTATGAGTTGCGATGTAAACGCAAAATTCCCCTCCTGGCTAAAACTTGACGAGTGGTTCCCAACAATCTTTCAACCCACGGGCTTTTGCGATGATATTCAGTGGGAATTCATCGGCCTGAGCATGCCTCAGTGGATGATTGTAGTCATGACAGGGTACTTGCTGATTCTGTTCTTTTTCATAGCTATGGACATTCGAAAAATGATCGTAGGCAATAAAAACCGGTGACCAGATAGGTTTTCTTCAACCGCAGCGAGCCTGTGAAAGGTTTTTCGAATTACGTATCACTGTTATCCGATTACTACAGTTCAGGTTATTCGTTCCGCCTATTGGTGGGGCAGGCCCCACCCTACTGCCAGAATAATACTTTTGTACAATTTTCCCTGATCAACAGGAAAAAATTGTAGTCGGCAGTATTTGCGAAACATTTTCTACCTACAAAATGCGTTATAAATCGATATTCTATTCTGACTCAGAATAGGTTTTATAAAACTGTAAAGCTGCACGGCCGCTTTTACTCCCGCCCCGTGCCATTGCGAAATGTTTAGCAGCCTCATGCAATGCCTCGCGGCTCCCTTGATAGCCTTTAAAATAGTGGTCTACAATTTCTAAGTATCCCTGCCAGTTCACTGGATAAAAAGAGAGCCATAAACCAAAACGATCCGAAAGTGCTAACTTCTCTTCTACGGTATCGCCAAGATGGAGATCCCGCCCAACCAGAACGGCATCCTGATTATCATTCATAGACTCCGGAAGCAGATGCCGTCGATTGGATGTCGCATAGATAAGCACATTTTCAGGTGGTGCTTCTATTGAGCCGTCCAGAACACTCTTTAACGCCCGATATGAGGCATCACCTTGTTCAAAAGTCATATCATCGCAAAATACGATAAAGTGTTGCGATTGATTTCTAATGTCATCGACTATTTCTGGAAGCTCGACTAAATCGCTCCTATCCACCTGAATCAATCGCAAACCCTGATTCTTGAACTCATTCAGGATTGCTTTGATCAGGGAGGATTTTCCAGTTCCACGAGAACCCCATAGCAAAGCATTGTTTGCACCCGACCCTTTGATGAAACGTTCAGTATTGTTTACCAACTGCTGCTTCTGTTGATCAATACCGACCAGTTGAGACAACACTATCGGGTCAACGTTTTCGATCTCACGCAGGTAAGATTTCCGAGGACGCCAGACAGCTGCCATACTAGTTTGCCAATCGATTGACATGTTTTGTTTTCCTCTCGTTTCAGAAAGAGATAACCTTGTGCTAAATCCTACACCGCAACTGATCTATTGCGAACTGATTTCACTCAATTTAAAAACCCCTGAAAAACATCTACTAGTAGACTGTAACCAGCAGTTTGATATTGAGGAGTGAAAACCGAAAATAAAACTCAGCACCCTTTTAGTTGCCTAACAAGTTAAGTGACAAAACAGTGTTATTTTCATCAAAACTTCACATAGTACAGGTTAGAATTCCTATTAATCAGACTGAATAGATGTAAGCCTGTGCATCACAGTTTTCGATAGTACCGAGTTAGATAACAGGCTTAGATTTCAACATATGAAATGGATCTACTTGTCAGTCGGCGCGTTATCTATACTCGCAGGCCTGATAACCTTCTTGCTGCCAGTCCCAATCGGTGTCCCGCTTGTTTTAATCGGCGCTCCGATCATTATGCGTCACTCTCCTAATGGAAGACGCTGGTTAATGCTGTTACTCAGACGCTTTCCAGTACTCCGAAAAACAATCAAAGAACAGGAAGCACGAATATCCAAAAGGCTGGACAACAAATAAGTCACACTGGTTTTTCTGATCAGTTATCTGCTTCTACGACGCAGTTGCGACCCTTTGCTTTTGCTGCATATAGTGCATAGTCAGTACGCTTGAGGCAGTTAACAAGTAACTCACCAGCTTGAAACAGGGACACTCCAAAACTGGCAGTGACGGAGAGCTGCTCGTCGATCAGTGTCATTGGATTATTTGCGAGATCATCACATAACCGCTGAGCAAGAGATAGTGCATCGGAAAGTTCGGTCTCAGGGCAAAGTATTAAAAACTCCTCCCCACCCCATCGTCCAAGTTCATCAGCATCCCGAATCCGAATTTCAAGCTGTTTGACGATATATTTCAATACTTGATCACCGACATCATGCCCATAAGAGTCATTGATCTGTTTGAAGTGATCGATATCCAGCAGAATCAGGCAAAAACTACTTGAGCCACGCTCAGTCTGTGAGACCACCTGCTCCAGTCTTCTGGTCATGGCACGTCGATTGAGTGCATTGGTGAGATAATCAATTCGTGAATTCTCTTCCAGGATACGCTCAACATTTTTTCTTTCAGCGATCTCTTTCAGTAGCTTTTCATTGGCCCGTACCAACTCCATCGTACGGGTCTCAACCCGTTCCTCCAGCTCCTCATGTGCATTATAAAGCGCAACCTGGTTGGCCTCGATCTGTTGCTGCTTTATCTTAAGCCGAGTGGACATCGAATCGAAGGATTGAGCCAACTGATCCAGTTCGTCACCATCAATATGATTCTCACTTATTTGTTCTGGTGGAGCGATTTGAGCAAATCTTGTGGCAAGTGAGGTAATACGCTGAGTGAAATTTTGTGAGAGTAACTTGCTAAAAATCATTGCCAGAATAACTGAAAGAGCCAATGACAAAAAACCAGCCAGCCGAATATGCTCAAACTTACTTTGCACCTCATCAGCACGCATATCGATGCCGACAAGATACTCATCCTCTCCAGCCTGTATCGGAGAGTAGCCAGAAAGAAAAAAACCCCAACGATCCCCAACAATTTCACTATCGACGGAAGGGCGTAAAAACCCTTCCATCAACGATATCAGCTCAGGTTCATATACCTCTCCTGGCAAGGCGGGCTCCTGCATATCGGAATCGAGTACAAAAACAGCTTGATCTCCAACTTTACGCATCACATAGATAAAGGCGATATCCGGATTTGTTTTCACATAGCCACGTAACAGACTTACATATTTCTGATAGTCGGGTAGTGACATATCCTGCTCGTTACGAATCTGATCGAGTTCCGCATTATCAAAACCATGACTGATCAGCGCAGCACTGTTTTTCAACCGGGATTGCAATGCTGTCATCAAATTATCAATCGCACTTTGATAGAAATAACTGCCTACACTCCCGGAAACCAGGATTATTGCGGCAAAGTGGCTGAGAAACAGCTTGGTCTGGATTGTAAATCTCATAGGTAGGGTACAATAAAAATCTATAATGGTGACTTCAGAGGGGTACTCTTGGCACAGCTGCAATGAGTTGCTGTGTATAGTCATTTTGTGGACGATTCACAATATCTTCGGTGAGTCCCTGCTCGACGATCCTACCCTGGTACATCACTGCGGTTTGATCACTGACGTATTCAACTACTCCAATGTTGTGGGTAATGAACAGTAAGGTCAAACTGTGCTGCCGACGAAGTTCCAACAGCATTTTGAGTATTTCTGCCTGAACAGAAACATCCAGTGCACTTGTGATCTCGTCACAAACAATAAAAGATGGATTCAGTGAAAGGGCTCGTGCAATCCCTATTCTCTGTCGTTGTCCACCTGAAAATTCATGTGGGTAACGCCACAGGGCATCCTCTTCCATCTGAACTTGCCGAAGCAAATCCCGTGCAATTTCAATACGCTCATCACGACTCTCACCAATACCATGAACCTTCATGGGTTCAGTGAGGATGGCAGCAATACTCAATCTGGGATTCAGTGAAGATATCGGATCCTGAAAAATGATCTGCATATTCCGTCTAAAACGACGCAACTGGCTACGGTTCATCTCAGTGATATCTGTGTTATCGAAGGCTATCTGGCCAGAAGTTGGTTCAGTAAGCCTCAGAATTCCACGCCCCAACGTGGTCTTACCGCTACCAGACTCACCCACTAAAGCCAGGATCTGTCCGCGAGGAATTTCCAGATCGACCCCATCTACAGCCCGAACTTTATCGACCACCCGGCGTAACAGACCTTTACGTACAGGAAAATGAATTTCGAGATTCGACAACTTTATCAGTGGCTGTTGATTTTCAACAGGTGTATGGGTCTGACTCCGCGCTAAATTTTCCGGCAGCGCCGCGATTAATGACTGAGTGTAAATATGCGATGGTGAATGGATGATCTGTTCGGTCTTCCCGGTCTCCACCAGTTTACCATTCTGCATCACCCCAACCCGATCAGCGATTTTTGAAACTACCCCAAAGTCGTGAGTAATAAATAGTATCGCCATCCCTGTACGCGCTTGGAGCGCCTTCATCAATCTCAATATCTCTCGCTGTACCGTCACATCCAAAGCTGTTGTAGGCTCATCGGCGATTAGAAGATCGGGCTCACAGGCCATTGCCATGGCAATCATCACACGTTGGCGTTGTCCACCAGAGAGCTGATGCGGGTAACTGTTTACCCGTGTCTCTGGGTCAGGCACCTGCACCTCTTTTAGCGCATTCATTACACGTGCCCAAGCTTGCGATTCTGACAATCGTGGAAAATGGAGTTTTACCGCTTCCAGAATCTGCTCACCGATGGTAAAAACGGGATTCAGAGAACTCATCGGTTCTTGAAAAATCATTGCAATGCGACCACCACGAACCTGCCGCATATCCGCCTCACTGAGTGAGGTAAGATCGACAGCCTCTCCATCATCACTCTTAAACAAGATTTGGCCACTATGCACATTCAGTGCGGCTTCAGGTAGCAGTCGCATAATGGATAATGCGGTAATCGATTTACCACTACCGGACTCTCCCACTAAACAGAAAGTCTCTCCACGGTCAATTTGAAAATCGATTCCATCCACTGCCTTTATAGGTTCAGGCTGGTGCTTAAACCAGGTTTTCAAAGTTTTTACAGACAGCAGCATCAGTTTGACTTGCTCAAATAGGGATCGATAGCGTCTCTTAACGATTCACCGATCAGGTTATAGGCAAATACCGTAAAAAAGATTGCCCCACCGGGAAATGCCGCCATCCACCAATTGAACCGGGAAGATTGCACTGCCTGGTTGAGCATCTCACCCCAGGATGGGTCATCCACCAACCCAAGACCGAGAAAGCTCAAAGTTGCTTCAGCAAGGATGGCCGAGGCGACACCAAAACTCGCTGCCACCAACACCGGCCCCATGCCATTCGGCAACATATGCCGAAACAGAATTGAGTGGAGTGGTAGACCTGCTGCCTCTGCAGCTTGAACAAAATCCTGGCGACGCAGACGCAAAAACTCTGCGCGAACATAGCGCGCAAAACCGGGCCAACTGGTAATACCAATGATGACCATCATGATATAAAGACTGCGCCCAAAAAAGGCAACAAATGTAAGTAAAAGAAACAGGGTTGGGACAGCTTCGAATATCTCTACCAGGCGCATACCCAACATATCGACAATGCCAGAGAAATAACCCATCAGCCCACCGATAAACACCCCGAGCACCATCGCAATTCCGGTTGCGACGAAGCCAATCCCCAAGGCGATTCTGGAGGCATGAATCATGCGACTAAGGACATCAGCGCCATTTTGCTCTGTACCAAACCAATGGCTGCGTTGCTGTATAGATAAAGGTGCTTCGAGGCCAGTGTCGCCGCGATCCCGCTGATAGTCTTTTGGTGAATAAGGAACTGGTGCGAAGACAACCCAGTCATAATCACCCTGCTGCTCAGCAACACGATACTGCTCATAGATCACCAGCTTTGGTGGGGCAACAAAACTGTAGGCCAGTACGCCTCCTAGAGCTAGCAACATAAGAAAAATCATCAGTTTTTGCGCTGCCCTGATTCGCCAGGGCAGCGCAATTAGCAGACTGGCAAAGGCGCTCAGAAAAAACACATCTTCAGCTTCAAGATAGGTAAACACCGGACTCGAGATCACACCTTGTTGACTGAGCAAGAGAGGAAAGCTGCTCGCCAGAAAGGGAGCAAATATTCCGACTAACGCTAACAGGGCAACCCATGACAGACCCAACCGGGCTCCCCAACGGATAAAGGTTTGTCCCAAAATCCTTCGCCAATAGCTCTGACGCTGTTGCGTTCTATCAGTCATAACTCACCCTCGGATCGGCCAGTGCATAGAGGATATCCGCTATCAGATACCCAAACAGGGTCAATAGACCGCCGATCAGGGTAATCGACAACACCAGTTCTCTATCCCGTGTCTGAACTGCCTCCACGGCCAACTTACCCATTCCTTCAATGCTGAAAATGCTCTCTACAATAACTGAGCCGGCCAATAGACTGGGTAGAAGACTTGCTGCAACGGTAATCAAAGGCAATAGGCTGTTTCGAAAAACATGCCGCCACAGCACAACTGATTCCGATAACCCTTTTGCCCGTGCAGTACGAGCATAATCTGAGAGCAGATTCTCAAGCACCGAGGTTCGGGTTAACTTGGCAAGCCCGGCAAACCCCCCATAAGAGAGACACAACACCGGCAGAGCCAGATGCCATAACCGATCAACCAGGAATCCCCTTAGCCAGCTCCCCTGCATCCCATGCACTGCCAGCATCAGACCAACCAGTAAACCGGTGGTAAGAAACCCCAATTGGCGCAGCAGAACATAGTCGGTACTGGCTAACCAGCCTGCCAACAAAACGAATAGTGCCGGTATAAAGATAAAAAGTGCTAATGAGTGTTCAGCCTCTGGCAACGCCTGAACCATCATAACCCCCAGCCCCCCCCAACAGAGCGCCAGAAAGCCAATACGAAGCAACTTCGATGAAGTGCGACTGACCGTCAGAAACAGCGCTGCAGCCAACAGGACACTGACAAACAGCAAGCCCACATCCCATAAGCTCGACCAATGGGGTAGAAAAACCTGATCCATTGCCAGACGATCACTTAAACCGGCCGTCGGGAACCAGTGCCAATATTGTTGATTGGCAAAAAAACCGATAAACAGAACGCCAGCCAACATGGTCGGCACCGACCATAGCCCCAACATGACAATGCCACTGCTGACATCAAATGAGCGTCCCCGTTCAACGGCTGCTCGAACCCCCACCAGCAGGGCCAGCATATAAACCAAAGGAATACTCAGAACATTCAGTAGAATGGTTATTGGCACCCGCTCAGCCAATAGATCGGTTACGGGACGCCCGTAGCGAAAGCTGCGTCCAAAATCGGCTCCCTTGTTGAACGAAAAACCACTCATACTATTGTTTTCATCGAAGACAAAACCGATCGGTGAGACGTTATTCAGCCAACGAAAATATTGCAGATAGGGAGGATCATCCAGACCATACAGACGGTTATAGTAGGCCTCTATCTCTTTCTTTGCTTCAGGGTCGAGATTCTGCCCCTCGACCAGACTCTGGGCACTGATACCGCCAGGGGAAGATGCCATAACAATGAATACCACCAGGGTGATTCCCAGCAAGGTGGGAATCATCAGCAGTACTCTTCTGAAGAGATAGGTCAGCATGAAGAGTTATTGGTTATATCGCTGTTCGTTAACCGGCACATAAGTCTCAACCGGCAAACTTCCAAGATTCAAGCCAAGCTTGGTAGAAACTAAATTACGCAAACGTCGATCGATAAAAACCAGGCTTTTACTCCGCTTGAGGAAGGTATAGGGCTGGTCTCTGAAGAGTGCTTTCTCAGCATCTCGCCACAAAGGCATGCGCTTCTCCTCATCCACTGTAGCCCTGGCCTCATCGATCAGCTTGTCCAGTTGAGGATTTGAATAGCCAGTGAAGTTATTACCACCATCCGCAATCTGACTGCTGTGAAACATCTGATAGAGATCGGTCTCAAGACCACTGGTCCAGCCAAGGGTGATTGAATCAAAATCACGCTTTTTCATTAAATCGATCATCACCGACCACTCTGTTGGCTTAGGCTGTAACTGAATGCCGGCTCGGGCCAATAGATCCTTTATGAACAGCACCATACGGTTGGTGTCATCGTTGCCTTGAAAATAGACCAGATCAAATGCAAAGGGCTCGCCTTTTTCGTTTTCCAGCACCCCATCGCCGTCACGATCAGCGTATCCGGCCTCCTTCAGCAGTGCCATCGCTTTTGTCTGATCGTAAGCACGTGGCAGCAGATCAGGGTCATGTTGTTTACTGCCACTGCTGAATGGACTGATTGCCACATCCGCATAACCCAAAAAGATCTCTTCATTGATACGTACGCGATCTATCAGATAAGTCATTGCCTGTCGAACCCTGATGTCGGCAAAACGGGTAGCAATCCCCTTTCTCTCCTGATTCCACCCGATATAGCTGTATCCCGCGACGGGACTCATGTACTCCCAGTGTTCAGCCTTTTTAGCCAGGTCCTGGTCATCCACCAGTTGTTTATACTCCCTGGGTTTTGAGACATAAGTATCGATCTCGCCATTACGAAAGGTGGTCAGTCGTGCGCTGTCATTCTCAATGACCCGCCAGATCAGACGGTTATAGGGAGGTTGTACCATTCCCCAATAGCGGGGATTACGCTGCAGTTCGATTATGCCTTTGTCTGGTGACCAGCTGGTTGGATCCTCAAGACGATATGGACCAGACCCAAGCAACAGCCCCTTAGATTGATTGTAACTGTTCGGCTGTTCCAGGTAGGACTCGTAAAAGTGTTTAGGCATTACAGAGAGCCCGCCAGCCAGAGAGAGGGCATTGAAATAGGGTTCGGCAAATTGAAAGCGGACTGTCAGCTGATCCAATGCTTCTACAGACTCAATCTTCTCATAGTAGGCTCGTTCCCTCGGCGCCTGTATTGCAGGATTCATAATGAATTGAAAGGTAAACGCGACATCATCAGCAGTTAGCGGTTTACCATCTGAAAACTGCAACCCCTCACGAAGCTTGAAGACAAAGGTCAGGCCATCATCACTGACTTGCCACTCTTCAGCGAGTAATCCTTCCCACTCCAGCGTGTCGGCGTTGCGAGTCAGTAGGCTTTCGAGAATATAACCTTGAACAGTAGACGAATAGGCATCTTCTGAAATAAAGGGGGTAAGAGATTTCAGATTCACACCAAAGGATCGGACCAACCAGTCCCCTTCTGCGTAATCCTCTTTTTGGGTTGCCTGATAGGCCCTTTGGAAGGCTGCAGGTATAACCTCAATTTCACCAGACTGAGCACCAGATGCAACAGTAACACCATCTTCGATGCGTTTGCCCAGTGACCTGATTTGAACACTCATCTCCCGAATATCTGTAGCTTGTTCGCGCATAATCTGTTCCATTTGCGCCATCTTTTGCCACTGTCGATCAACCATATACATGGCGAGAATGAGGGTAATGAGTATCGCGACTAAACCACCAAAATAGAGGATGTCCCGGCCGGTTAGACGACGCTGCATGAAAATTCTCCTGCTCTCCAGAGATAATAAGCCTGGAAACCTGAGTAGGCCGCTAAAGGCCATAACGGATTGATACGATTCAGGCAGGTCATATTCATGTTCCTCAAAGCGTATTGATCACAACATATTTCCGGCCTTAAGCCACCATAACATTGACCGGCATCCCAGTCAGATTCAGATACAAGGTTGCCGGGTTAGACAATCCTAGTCAATGGAGTGACGAGGCTTTCTTGCAACCAGACCAACACATCGAGAAAATAAAAGAGATTAAGAAGGGAAAACTGATGACGGGGCTCTCGCCCCGTCTTGGTATCACTATTCCAGATTCAAACGTTAGTAATTAGAGATCTGAAAACTACGAAAACTTCAGGGATATTATTCGCTAGACTGCTTCAGAAGAATTTCAATATCTGCTCGTGCTTCCAGGTCGTCCATTACCCGTTCGTAATAGCTTCGGCCATACAGACGACGAATCTGATCGGCTTGTTGTTTACCTGCTTCCGCTTCTGCTGATTCCTCTTCAGTGACCTTTGACAGAACAAACACTGCGAAGTCGCCCATCGCCAACTTGACGCTGCCTGGCTTCACCTCTCCTGGTTGAGGTTTAACCGTACGGAACAGTTCACTTGAAAGTGCAGGTGGTAAATCTCTGCTGTTACGATTGATTGTGATAGGCCCAGTTACAGGGTAACTGCCTGCTGCCTGCATCAGTGGGTTATCACCTTGGATTTCAGCCAAACGCTTTTCAGCCTCTGCACCGGCCTGCTCTTCCGCTTTCTGCTTGGAGAGGAGTTCTGAAATCTGATTTCGAACTTCATCCAAAGGCAGAACAGAGGCCTCCTGATGATCCAATACACGTAAAACAACTGAACTGGTACTATCGAGTTCAATCAGCTCACTGTTGTTACGTTCCTGCAAAACATCATCACTGAAAGCGGCACCTAACACCTTGGGTGTTGCAATCACACCTTCAGTTTGATCCCGGGTCATCCATTCACTCTGTTCAATTGTAAGATTCAACTCGGAAGCCGAAGGCTCAAGGGACGCAGGATCGTCATAACTCAGATTGGCCAACTCTTCAGCCATTTCAAAATAGAGCTTCTCACCTTCAGCTAAACGATAGGCCTTCTCGACTTCAGCCCTTGCCATTTCGAACGGCTTGACACTACCCGTCTTAATTCCAGTCAGCTTGATCAGATGAAATCCAAAGCTGCTGCGTACAGGCTCACTGACGGCCCCTTCTTGAAGACTGAAAACTGCATCTTCAAAAGCCTGATCCATGATGCCTTTTCCAAAATAACCAAGATCACCACCTTCAGCTGCAGTACCTGGATCCTGGGAGTGAGCTTTTGCCAACTCAGCAAAGGAGTCCTGTTGACCTATCTTCTCTGCCAACATATCGATTTTTGCACGCGCCTCATCAACCTTTGCTTGTTCTGCATCTCGAGCAACCTGGATTAGAATATGACTCGCTTTACGTTGTTCAGGCAGTCCATATAGGTCCTGAGTGTCATCGTAGAAGCCACGCAGCAACTCATCGTTGACTGTGACTGTCTCTCCTATCGAAGCGGCATCAAGTAATATGTACTCGACTTTGATCTTCTCTGGAGAGATAAAAGAGTTTTCGTTGTTTTTATAGTAAGACTCGATATCAGATTCAGTTACCGCATCATCAACCATAAAATCGGCAGCTGGAATGACAAAGTAGGAGAGTTCACGCGTCTGCTGTTGCAATCGGTTGCTCTCTGACACTTCACGATTTGTAACAAAAACTCCATTATCTATCGCTTGCGCCAACTGCTCTGAAACCAGTGCTCGCCTGACACGATCCTCGAAGGCCGCAGGAGAGAGGCCTTGCAGCTGTAGTGCCCTCTCATAGGTCTGCTGGTCAAATCGACCATCCTTGTGGAACATCGACATACCTAAAATGGTTGCCTGTATCATGCTGCTGCCAGCACGAAGTCCCATTTCGTGAGAAGCCTGCTGCAACACCTCTTCGCCAACCATTCGGTCTAAAACCTCTTTGCGCATCCGAATATCATCAAAGAGCTCAGGCCGATAGGCCGCACCCAATTGATCGCGCAATTGTTGACGAAAGCGTTGAAAGCGGGATTCCAGGCCACGTTCAGTAATTTCCACACCATTGACATTTGCAGCCACTGGCTCTGAACCTATACCTAGATAGGATTGGATTCCCCATAGAGCAAAGGGGATGGAGATGAGTATAACAATTGCCCAAGCAATCCAGCCCTGAGCTTTATCTCTGATTTCCTGAAGCATGATCAGCGACTCGAAATTATTATGACCAGGCAATAAAGACTGGTATTTGTTTTAAACAAAAACGGGGTATCTGATTGAGATACCCCGTTGATGATCAATATTGGCGGAGCGGACGGGACTCGAACCCGCGACCCCCGGCGTGACAGGCCGGTATTCTAACCAACTGAACTACCGCTCCTAATTGGTGGGTGCTGCAGGGATCGAACCTGCGACCCTCGCCTTGTAAGGGCGATGCTCTCCCAGCTGAGCTAAGCACCCCGGTAGAAGGCGCGCTAGTTTATTGCATCCTTCAACGCTTTACCAGCTTTAAATGAAGGAATTTTTGATGCCTTGATCTTGATTGTCTCACCGGTCTGTGGATTGCGGCCGTCACGGGCAGCGCGTTCTTTCACGGAGAAGGTGCCAAATCCTACCAGAGAAAGCGTATCACCCGCTTTCATAGCATCGGTCACGGCAGTAACCATGCCGTCAAGTGCACGCCCAGCAGCGGCCTTAGAAATGTCCGCGGATTCCGCCATTGCCTCAATTAGTTCGGCCTTATTCATTAATCAGTTTCCCCTATGGTCTGGGCGGATCATTCCGCCTTAAGAATTATGTGTAATGGCTCACTCAGAGCCCGAAACGCCAGATTTTATACCGGCTGCCAGAAACCCTGTCAAGCAAAGCCACACGCGGGCAAGCCGCAGGAACCCAAGCTGTGACAGGGTATTGTTAAAAATTCACAAAGTCTCAGTGTTTAGTAGGGGTGCCTGTTTTCTTACCCGCTTCCTGAGATCTCTTTCCTCCGCGCTTACTCGATGAGTCCTCTTTTGACTCTTTCGCAGCTTTCGGTTGAGGGACGTCATTCAATGCAATCTGCAAAACTTCATCAATCCATCGGACCGGAATAATATCAAGGTTTTGCTTGATATTCTTTGGAATATCAACAAGATCCCTCTCGTTCTCTTCCGGAATTATAACCGTTGCAATACCACCGCGATGAGCAGCCAACAGCTTCTCTTTGAGTCCGCCTATCGGTAAAACCTCACCTCGCAATGTGATCTCACCTGTCATCGCCACATCAGCTTTTACAGGTATCTTGGTGAGGGCGGAAACCAGGCTGGTGCACATCCCAACACCGGCACTTGGACCATCTTTTGGGGTTGCTCCCTCGGGAACATGGATATGTACATCATATTTTTGATGGAAATCCTCTTCCAGACCCAAAGACTCAGCACGGCTTCTTACAACCGTCATCGCAGCCTGAATCGATTCCTGCATGACTTCGCCCAGTTGACCGGTATGGCTAAGTCTGCCTTTTCCGGGCATCAACGCCGCTTCTATATGCAGCAGTTCACCCCCAACTTCAGTCCAGGCCAGGCCAGTAACCTGTCCAACCTGATCGTGCTCATCAGCACGCCCATAGCGAAAACGTTTAACCCCCAGGTACTCCTCCAGACGCTTCGGCGTCAGAGTAACCTTGGTCTTGGTCTTCTTCAGTAGTATCTCTTTCACAACCTTGCGACAGATCTTCGCAATCTCCCGTTCAAGGTTTCTGACGCCCGCTTCACGGGTGTAATAACGTACGATATCCCGAATTGCAGCCTCTCTGATGATGAGTTCTTCAGGCTTCAGTCCATTGTTCTCCATCTGTTTACGAACAAGATAACGTTCCGCAATGTTTACTTTTTCATCCTCGGTGTACCCTGAGAGTCGTATCACTTCCATACGATCTAGCAGCGCAGCTGGAATATTGAGTGTATTCGCGGTGGCGACAAACATCACTTCTGACAGGTCAAAATCAACTTCCAGGTAGTGATCATTGAAGGTATGGTTCTGTTCAGGATCCAAGACCTCTAATAACGCAGAAGCAGGATCGCCCCGGAAGTCCATCGCCATCTTGTCGATTTCATCCAGCAAAAACAACGGATTACGCGTCTTAACCTTGCTCAGATTATTGATAATCTTGCCTGGCAAAGCACCGATGTATGTTCGTCTGTGACCACGTATCTCAGCCTCATCTCTGACACCACCCAAGGCCATACGGGTAAATTTCCGGTTTGTGGCTCTCGCAATGGATTGTCCCAATGAGGTCTTACCAACGCCAGGAGGACCTACCAGACAGAGAATAGGGCCCTTCAGCTTGCGTACACGCTGTTGTACCGCCAGATATTCAAGAATGCGCTCTTTGACCTTCTCCAGACCATAGTGATCCTCATCCAGCACTTCGTTAGCTGCACCGATGTCATTACGAATTTTGGTGCGCTTTTTCCATGGTAGCCCGACAAGGGTATCAATATAGTTTCTCACTACTGTCGCTTCGGCCGACATTGGCGACATCAGTTTTAACTTGTTGAGTTCGTTGTTCGCCTTCTCCTTGGCCTCTTTAGTCATCCCCACATTCTCGATTTTCTTGGTCAGATCCTCGATTTCATTGGGTGCATCATCCATTTCACCAAGCTCTTTCTGAATCGCTTTCATCTGCTCATTCAGATAGTACTCCCGCTGATTCTTCTCCATCTGGCGTTTTACCCGCCCGCGAATCCGTTTCTCCATCTGCAGAATGTCATTTTCACCTTCCATCAACCCCATCAAATGCTCGAGACGTTCCCTCACATTAGGCATCTCTAGCACATGCTGCTTCTCATCCAGCTTGAGAGACATATGCGCAGCGATGGTATCGGCCAAACGACTCGGATCGTCGATGCTTGAAAGTGAGGTAAGCACCTCAGGAGGAACTTTTTTGTTGAGCTTCACGTATTGATCAAAGAGGTTGGTTGCTGAACGCATCAACACCTCTGTCTCTTTACCGGCCAGATCAATGGCATCAGGTAGAGTCTCCAGTCGGGCAGTAAAGAACTCATCATTCTCCACAAACTCAAGAATTCTCGCCCGTTCCCCCCCCTCTACAAGTACTTTGACGGTTCCATCGGGGAGTTTTAACAATTGTAGAATATTGGCCAATGTACCAATTGCATACATGTCACCAACATCAGGATCATCTACATCAGCGCTCTTCTGTGCTGCCAGCAGAATCTGCTTGTTGCTTTGCATGGCTGAGTCGAGTGCCAATATCGACTTATCCCTGCCAACAAACAGAGGGATAACCATATGGGGATAGACAACCACGTCGCGCAACGGTAGTACCGGCACAATATTGGATTCGTCTTTAGTCGATCCGGATGCTTTGTACTCTTGACCCATTCAATTGTCCTCATAAGGCAGAAACCTGCCTGAAAATACTTCGACTGCAGGTACCACAGTGTCGATATAGGGATTTGAGTCTGACAGGTAGCTGAATGTTCAACACACAGACCTATTTAGACAGATATCTAATCTATATATGGCTTAAAGCCTGATGTTTCAAGTCTATTCGTTATCTAAATTAACGGAATGTTAGAAACAGGTGATGACCAATCACCCTGATTAGAGACGCTCTGACAGCAATAGATAACATGCTGCCAGAGATGTTTACAATCAAATAAAATACAAATGGTCTTCAGGATCAATCCGAAGCAGCGATCTGCTTATCGCTGTTTTCGTAGATCATCAACGGTTCTGATTCACCAGCGATAACCCCTTCATCCACAACGACTTTAGTAACTTCATCCATGGAAGGCAGGTCATACATGGTATCCAGTAATACCTGTTCCAAAATGGTGCGTAGACCGCGAGCACCGGTTTTTCGGGCCATTGCCTTACGAGCAATTGCACGCAGGGCATCTTCACGAATCTCTAGCTCACAGCCCTCCATTTCGAACAACCTGGAGTACTGTTTGGTCAATGCGTTTTTGGGTTCAGTCAGGATTTTGACCAGAGAGTCCTCATCCAGCTCCTGGAGGGTTGCCACTACAGGAAGACGGCCCACAAATTCAGGAATCAATCCATATTTGATCAAATCTTCAGGTTCGACATCGACGATAATATCTCCAACTGAACGGGAATCATCCTTGCTTTTGACCTCAGCAGAGAAGCCGATACCGCCCTTTTCAGAACGATCTTTGATCACTTTCTCCAATCCGGCGAAAGCACCACCTACGACAAACAGGATATTTGAGGTGTTGACCTGCAAAAACTCCTGCTGAGGGTGTTTTCTACCACCTTGTGGAGGAACGGAGGCAACGGTACCTTCAATCAGTTTCAATAGGGCTTGCTGTACACCCTCACCTGAAACGTCGCGAGTAATGGACGGATTGTCAGATTTACGGGAAATCTTATCGATTTCATCTATGTAAACTATGCCTGTCTGCGCCTTTTCAACGTCATAGTCACATTTTTGCAGCAGCTTCTGAATGATGTTCTCAACATCCTCACCAACATACCCCGCTTCTGTAAGCGTGGTGGCGTCAGCAATCGTAAAGGGTACATTCAATAATCTGGCCAAGGTTTCAGCCAGCAGGGTTTTACCCGACCCTGTGGGACCAATCAGGAGGATATTTGATTTGGCCAGCTCGACCTCATTCTCCTTACCGATAGCATCTAGCCGCTTGTAGTGGTTGTACACAGCGACAGAAAGCACCTTTTTTGCCCTTTGCTGACCAATAACATACTGATCCAGCGTCTTTTTTATCTCTTGGGGCTTGGGTAACTTGTTGATACTGTCTTCACCGGGCTCCTGCATCTCCTCACGGATAATGTCGTTACAAAGCTCGACGCACTCATCGCAGATAAAGACGGAAGGACCGGCAATCAGTTTCCGCACCTCATGCTGACTCTTGCCGCAAAAGGAGCAATACAATAGCTTACCGTCGTCACCTTTACCGCTCTTGTCACTGCTCATAATTCACTCCTTCAAGCCGAAATCAACCTGCTCTACTTTTAATCATATCTAACTGCACCTATATGGCAAGGTTAGCAATGAAAAACCCTGACCCGAGTATCACGCCATCCATTGCATGCTTCAACCTCATTATCGAGCCGGTTGTCAGCTGTTATCAATACCACCCCGATTCGACAATACTGAATCGATCAAGCCATAGGCAACAGCATCATCGCCGCCCATAAAGTTATCGCGATCAGTGTCTTCAGAGATTTTATCGAGACTCTGACCAGTATGCTCAGCCATGATGCCGTTCAGCCGCTCTTTCAGCAACAGAATCTCTTTTGCATGGATCTCTATATCCGTTGCCTGCCCTTGAAATCCACCTAGTGGCTGATGAATCATCATCCGAGAGTTTGGTAAACAGTAGCGCTTACCCTTGGCACCGCCGGTTAGCAACAGTGCACCCATACTTGCCGCCTGGCCAATACACATAGTACTGACGTCAGGCTTAACAAACTGCATGGTGTCGTAAATCGATAAACCAGCAGTCACCGACCCACCAGGGGAATTGATGTAGAGATGAATATCCTTATCCGGATTCTCAGATTCGAGGAACAGTAGCTGTGCCACCACCAAATTGGCCATGTGATCCTCTACCGGCCCAACAAGGAATATGACCCGTTCTTTTAATAATCTGGAATAGATATCAAAAGAGCGTTCACCTCGGGCAGTCTGCTCGATGACAATCGGCACCAGACCCAGGCTTTGTGCATCTGGCATTCCTGACACTGTTTCAATCATGGTGTACTGTTCCTCTATCCTTTAACCTTGATCCGTAAGTTCGGCAAAGGTTGTCTGCTCATCTGTGATGGTGATTTGGTTCAGAATCCAGTCTACCACCTGATCTTCCATCACAACATTGCGTACTGCTGCCAGTTGCTGCTCGTCGTTGTAGTAGTAATTTACCACTTCTTCAGGTTTCTCATAACTGGCAGCGAATTCATCAATTCTCGTCTTCACTCGATCATTATCGACCTGAATATCGTTTTGCTTAACTATTTCGCCAATCACCAATCCCAGAGTGACGCGTTTTTTAGCCTGATCTTCAAACATTTCCCGTGGCAGCTCGAATGTTCCAGCGCCCTGTCCCAGCTGCTGCCTGGTCTGTTTACGCAGCGCCTCGATCTCTTCATCCACCATCGCAGTGGGGATGTCGATCTTATTCAGTTCAAAAACCAGATCCATTGCCTGATTCTTCACTTGGGCTTCGATACGCTGTGCTAGCTCGCGCTGCATATTTTCACGTACATCCGTTTTAAGGCTGTCAACGCCCTCAGCCGCACCAAACTCCTTGGCGAATTCATCATTGACTTCAGGTAGTACCTCTTCAGAGATATCGCTGATCTCTACCTCGAACGTTACAGGTTTTCCTGCCAGCTCTTCCACCCGGTAGTTTTCAGGGAATTGCAGGTCGATGCTACTTTTCTCTCCCTTGGTCATGCCAACCAAAGCAGATTCAAAGCCTTCGATCATTCTTCCTGATCCCAGTACGAGGTCTACATTCTCTGCACTACCCCCCTCGAAAGCCTCGCCATCAATACTACCGGTAAAGCTGATCTTTACCTGATCCCCGTCTGCAGCGGCTCTATCGACACCATTCCAGGTTACACGCTGCTTACGCAGCTTTAGAATCATCTCATCGATATCCTGATCGGTGATCTCCGCAACCGGGCGCTTAATCTCACCTTCCACCTTGTTCAGGGTAATTTCAGGCATCACTTCCAAAGTTGCCACATAGCTGAAGCGACCCTCTTCATTTGATTCGCCAGGCTCAATTTTTGGCATGCCTGCAGGTTGCAGCTTCTCCTGTTGTATGGCTTCCTGATAGCTGGACTCTATCATCTGGCCGTAGACCTCCTGCAATACCTGGCCGCCGTAGTTACGACGCAAAAACTTCATTGGTACCTTACCAGGACGGAAGCCATCCAACTTGGCGGTTCGGCCAATCTGCTGTAGGCGCTTCGTCACTTCCGCATCGATCTGCTCTGCAGGCAACTCGACGGTTAGACGTCGCTCAAGCCCTTCTCCCGATTCCACCGAAACTTGCATGTATCTTCTCCTGACAGCCCTATCTGCCACTAAATTTTTAATAAGGTAAGGAAATTTCCTGCTGGTTTAACTTAGTGCCTGTTAACAGGCATTAACAACCTTCAGGGAAAAATGGTGCGAAAGGAGAGACTCGAACTCTCACGGGTTACCCCACAGGAACCTAAATCCAGCGCGTCTACCAATTCCGCCACTTTCGCTTAATTTTGCCAGGCCATAGCTTTTTAAGCCTCAATTACCCGGCTGTGAACTGACCATTATAACGATCTAAAGAGCAAGTCTCTACGCCAAATGTGAATCAAAGAGAGGTTATTTCACTTTAATTGCTAACTTTTTGCTGCAACAAGCCCGAACTCCGACTGTTTTATATCTTGTCATCTCCCAGATCAAGATACTAAAAACTCACGGTACCAATAACATTTCTTAATTCATATCAATAAGTTAAATCCCTATCAGACCAGTAAAACCAGTCACCTCTTCAATGTCAGTTGACCTCAACACGATCAACCCGCTGAAATCCCCTCGGCAACTTCGCGCCACGCCGCCCCCTTTCGCCTTGAAAACCATCCAGATCTGACGGCTTTAGTACTATATATCGCTTGCCTGCATGGGCTGTAAGAGTTCCGCCCTTCGGCACTACAGCAACAGCAACCACAAACTCTTCTCGCGCCGCCACTCGTTTTGGCGGAATTGAGATTATTTTATTCCCTTTACCTCGAGCAAGTTTGGGTAGTTCTGCGACGGGAAAGACCAGCATGCGTCCCTCATTTGAAATACTCACAACCCGGTCCGACTCGATATCCGTAATCGGTACCGGCATCATCACATGCCCCCCTTTGGGCAGAGTCAACAATGCTTTACCAGATTTATTCTTTGCCAGCATATCCGCCAGTCCAACACGAAATCCATAACCAGCATCTGAAGCAAGCAGATACTCTTGTTGAGTCTGCCCACCCAATACCGCACAGAATGTAGCTCCGGTTGCTGGAGATAGCCTCCCGGTAAGAGGTTCTCCCTGGCTGCGCGCTGATGGCAGGGTATGGGCAGGTAGAGAATAGCTGCGTCCGTTGGAATCCAAAAAAACCGCCTGCTGGTTACTTCTTAAGCGGGTAGCCGCAAGAAAACCGTCACCCGCCCGATAGTTTAGGCCTGCTGGATCGATCTCATGCCCTTTGGCAGTACGAGCCCATCCCATCTCAGAGAGCACAACCGTCACTGCTTCACTTGGGGTCAGGTCAGTCTCATCCAAGGCTTCAGCAGCTTCTCGCTCGACAATGGGCGAACGCCTTTCATCTCCGTACTTCTCAGAGTCCGCTTGCAGCTCTTTGCGTATCAGGGTGCGCATCCGTTGCTTGGATCCAAGCAATAGTTCCAGAGATTTGCGCTCTTTTTCCAGCTCCTCCTGCTCACCTTTTATCTTGAACTCTTCCAACTTTGCCAAGTGACGTAGACGTAGGTTGAGAATCGCTTCTGCCTGCACTTCGGAGAGGGAGAAGCGTTTGATGAGTTCCGACTTAGGATCATCTTCGTAGCGAATAATCGCGATTACCTCATCTATATTAAGGTACGCAATCATTAAGCCCTCTAGGATATGCAAGCGCTCAAGTACTGCATTCAGGCGGAACTGCAACCTGCGACGAACAGTTTCGGTTCGAAAACTGAGCCATTCGCTAAGAAGACCACGAAGGTTCTTCACCGCAGGACGTCCATCTATGCCAATCATGTTCAGATTGACCCGATAACTACGTTCAAGATCTGTCGTAGCGAATAAATGCGACATTAACCGAGCCACATCAACACGATTGGAGCGAGGAACAATCACCAAACGGGTTGGGTTCTCATGATCAGATTCGTCTCGCAAATCCTCTACCATAGGTAGTTTTTTTGCCTGCATCTGACCCGCAATCTGCTCCAGTATTTTCGCTCCCGATACCTGATGAGGTAGTGCAGTGACAATAATGTCGCCGTTTTCGCGATCGTAGCGGGCGCGCATCCGGATAGAGCCATGTCCTGTCTCATAGACCTTGGTCAGATCCTGAAGCGGGGTTACGATTTCAGCTTCAGTGGGATAATCAGGGCCTGGAATGAATTCCATCAACTCTTCCAGACTCGCCTTTGGCGATTCAAGAAGGTGGACACAGGCAGCGGCAACTTCGCGTAGATTATGAGGCGGAATATCTGTCGCCATACCAACTGCTATGCCTGACGAACCGTTCAGCAACACATTGGGTAGTCTTGCGGGGAGAATTTCAGGTTCAAGCAAGGTGCCGTCAAAATTTGGCGTCCACTCCACCGTCCCCTGCCCCAATTCTGAAAGCAGGGTTTGCGCATAGACCGTCAATTTGGATTCGGTATAACGCATTGCCGCAAAGGACTTAGGGTCATCCGGCGACCCCCAGTTACCCTGCCCATCCACCAGTGGATAGCGATAGGAGAAGTTCTGAGCCATCAACACCATCGCCTCATAACAGGCAGAATCACCATGGGGATGGAATTTACCCAGCACATCACCGACAGTTCGGGCCGATTTTTTGTATTTAGCGCCGGCACTCAGGCCAAGCTCAGACATGGCATAGACAATCCGCCGCTGAACCGGCTTCAATCCATCACCGATATTTGGCAGGGCACGGTCGAGAATGACATACATGGAATAGTTCAGGTAAGCCTTCTCGGTAAACTCATTCAGGGGAACCCGCTCAATTCCCTCAAAGCTCTGATCGATATTGTCAGTCATCTAATGTGTGTAAGTGTTGCTACAGGCCATGAAGAGGCCAGATGATACGGAAAGCGGGGGAATTAGGGAATACGTTGTGTATCTCGTATGGCACGAATAAGCAGAAAAATCACCAATGGCAGCAGATAGGAGAGTCCAGCCAACCAGTAATAGTGCTGTCCTTCAAGTCGTTCTGAAAGACTCAGAACTGCTAACAGAACCCCCAGAGCCCCCCCCATCAACAAGGTAGAAAATACACCTTGTTCAAATAAGCGATGCCGTTGAAAACTGCTGGCAAGAAAGTTTTTTACAAATTTCAGGCACACAGCCCAGACTATCAAAAGCAAGGAGATGTAGAACAGACCAGGTGATTCCCCGAAATAGATCGACAGGTGGAAGACCAGCTGAGAGGCCAAAATCAAAATAAACAACATTCCGTAGTTCACATAGCGTAACGGGGTTACCTTCAACCAAAGGGGCATATAGCTCAACACAACACCAAAAGCAGATGCGGGTAAAACTGCAAACACAAGATTGAAAATCATCCAATTCCAGGATTGACTCTGCATTATGAGAAGCTGCAACAACCAGAGCATCAGACTAATCAGCCCAGCTGCCGTCAGTAATCTGACCGGTGTCTCTGTCAGCCAAACCCAGGCGGGAATGGATCGGCTGTGTCCAACATTTGCGGATGAGGGGATGGTAATGCACATAGATGAAAGTATGGCCGGGCGAGAATTGGAACCACCATGATATTCATCAATCATTAACCGAAAGTAGATCTAAGGAACCTCTGATTAATTCTCAAGCTTGCAGAACGCATGCGTTTAAACGCCTTCGCCCATCGCATGATGGGTAAACACCCTCTATCATCTTGATAAGAGAATCCCGTAGAATCCCGTAGAATCCCGTAGAATCCCAAACAACTAAAAACAGACAAGATCAGGAAAACAATATGGCTCCCCCATTCTCCACCCCCCAAGATGCCGAAGATGCCTACTATGATGCTATTGATGAACACAACCTAAGCGCCATGATGGAGGTATGGGACGAGAGCGAGGAGATCATCTGCCTGCTTCCAATGATGCCTATTCAACGTGGCAGGGCGGCAATTGAGGAAGTCTGGGCCTCCTTACTCAGCAGCGACATGTCTTTGGAGATGCAGATTAAGCACCTCAGCTGGATTGAATCAGAGCGTGTTGCTATTCATCTGATCGAAGAGTGGGTCAACGCAGGTCCAGAAGCCGGACTACACCCCGTCTATGCAACCAATATCTTTCGCAAGGGGGATCAGGGCTGGCATCTGATCATGCATCAAAACTCTCCTACACCGCCTCCAGAGCTAAAAGCATAATGGAAAACCACAAACTGGTTTTGCCTCAACATCTGAATCAGTATGGCTACCTGTTTGGCGGCAACCTGCTCAAGTGGGTCGATGAGTATGCCTGGATCGCTGCTGTTCACGACTATCCCGGCCGTCACTTTGTAACCAAAGGTATGGACCGGGTAACTTTTCATCGCAGCGTACAGGAAGGTGCAATTCTCCGTTTCGATATTCAACAGAGCAAAAAGGGTGAGTCATCGGTTCAATACCGGGTCTCTGTACTTGCCGAAGATTCTGAAAGTGGTCAAGAGTTAAGTATATTTACGACAACGATTACGTATGTATCCCTTGATGACTCGGGTAATAAAACAGCCATTTGAAATCCAGCGAATATTGAAAGAGGATGGACTTTTTCAAGCCTGAGTATCGCGAACAGTAACCTTTCGAAAGCCTCAACTTGAAGATAACCAATACCTTGACCAGTATCATGCCAACATCGAACCAGAAGTGATGTTCACTCTGATTCAGTGGACTTCTATCCCCTTCTGGTGGGGCATGGCCCCACCCTACCAGACCGTAAAGTTGTTTTTTTCAATACTCCAATAATCACAGGTTAACTAATTTCAGATCTTCTACCGACCAACATCCCGTATCAACCACTCTCTCAACATATTCACTAAAGTCTGTCGCAGCTCTTCCCAACACCTCTTCCACCCCCCCCTGCACCTGACTGTTTCGACCATCAAGAACTTCAGTGAAGAGCTCCCGTAGTAACCACTGCATCTGTTTTGAAACGCCCTCTTCTTGAAGGACATTGATGTATGCATCAACCGGAACCTGGGTATATTTCACCTCTCTTTGCAGAGCAATTGATACCGCTTTCATACATTCGGAAAAACTCATCGCACGCGGACCTGTAAGTTCATAGAGTCGATTGTGATATTTTTGTTGTGTCAAAGTAGTAACAACAACGTCTGCAATATCTTCTGCATCAACAAAAGGCTCGAGTGTATCCCCAGCAGGCAGCACAAGCTCTCCAGCAAGTATGCCCTCGATCATAAAACTTTCGCTGAAGTTTTGAAAAAACCAGCTTGCCCGAACAATGTTCCAATCCAGTCCACTTGATTGCACAATCTCTTCAGCTTTTTGTGCACCGGCTTCACCTCGCCCGGACAGCAACACAATATGTTCCAACCCTAATTGCCTGGCCAATGTTACGAATGCCTCAATATCTGAAGCAGCTTGAGGTATTGCCAAATCTGGTTGATAAGTAACATACACAGAGCCCACCCCTTCAAGCGCAGCAGGCCATGTCTTTCTATCCTCCCAATCAAAAGCCAGATCTGCTGATCTAGAGACTGCACGTGTATCCAAGCCCATCTTCAGTAAACGTTGATTGACACGATGTCCGGTCTTTCCATCTTTGCCAATAATAAGTATCGGTTTGTTGGTCATAGTAGAGTTTCCTGTAAAGATTGTTGGGTGTAAAAAATCACTATTCCTGACTCATGTGTTGAGACTAGGCAAGAGAGCGCAGACCAACAATCACAGTTTGTCTATATTAATATACAGTTCGTCCAAAACAGTCGATATATGGAAAATAGGGATCATGACCGCACAATCAAAATCAACTATTGCTTATGTTTCCGATCCCATAGGAGAGGCACTCCATCTTTTAAAGCTGAATGGAACCTACTACTGTCGTTCCGAGCTTCAGGCACCCTGGGGTATTGAGTTACCACCATTTGAAGGTCACATGATGTTTCATGTCGTTACCAGAGGTGAATGTTGGCTCGAAGTTTCAGGAGAGAAGCCCCACTTGCTTAAACAAGGCAGCATGGCCTTGGTGCCTCATGGTGAGGGGCACACGGTACGATGTGATCCGAATGATCAAACACAACCACTTTTTGACATTCCCGTAGAATCAGTAAGTGAACGTTATGAAATTATGCATCATGGTGGTGATGGTGAACTGACCCAACTGACCTGTGGCTTGGTTCGTTTTGATCATGTTGCTGGACAACAGATTGTTACCCTACTTCCTCGCGTACTACAGATTGATACCTGGAAGGAGGGGGAAGGCAGTTGGATACAGAGCACGCTGGAACTGATTACCCGTGAAGCCAGGGAACTGCGTCCTGGTGGGGAGACAGTTATAACCCGCCTGGCAGACATACTCGTTATCCAGGCCATCCGTTCCTGGCTAGCCTCATTGAACGAACCAGACCATAACTGGCTCTCCGCATTACGGGACAAACAGATCGGTAGAGCACTCGCCGCTATACATCGCAATCCAGAATATGATTGGAGCCTCGCTAGCTTGGCTACAGAAGCAAGAATGTCACGCTCTGGTTTCTCTGCAAGATTTACAGAGCTTGTCGGTCACACCGCCATGCACTACGTAACTCGTTGGCGCATGCTGATCGCCCGCACACAACTCACTGAATCATCTGAACCGCTTGTCGTATTTGCTGAACGTTTTGGGTATCAATCTGAAGCTGCATTTTGCAGAGCTTTTAAGCGAGAGTTCGGTGTTTCCCCAGGAAGTGTTCGGCTAAAAACTAATCTGGCAGGATCCTGAAACCCATGCACTTGGTTTGTGGCATGAGAATTGGAATTTAGCAAACAGTCTTACACCCAATAGAAAGGTTCTTATTTAACGACTTAAGATCGATCGGGTGCGATCTTATTTAGCCGTGAAGAGACCACACTACTTATAGGTAGTTATTGAACGTTTAGGCTATGGGGATCAGGAAATTTTTTCACTCGTTCCCACGCTCCCGCGTGGGAACGCATACCGCAGATAGAATGGCGCAAGGAGCTACACCTCCCTGACAGATATGCATTCCCACGCAGAGCGTGGGAACGAGAAAACGGTCTTACACCCAATAGAAAGGTTTTTAATTTAATGACTTAAGATCGATCGGGTGCGATCTTGCTTAGCCGTGAAGAGACCACAATACTTATAGGTAGTTATTGAACGTTGAGGCTATGGGGATCAGGAAATTTATTTACTTTCCCTTTGCGTTCTTTGCGTCTCAGCGAGAGTCTCAAAAATAGTCGATACAGATTGATCTAGTGCAATACCTATACCAAATATCAGGTTATATCTCTAAAATAATAAATCTCGCAAAGCCGTCAAGCACGCAGAGAATTTTTTATTTACCGACAATAATGAACAGCATTTATCTTCCGAGCTGAAACCAGGCACTCCCTTCAGGCAGGGTGGTGGAGGAAGTCGCCTATCGGTTACTCAATACTGTTAACCCGGCGACTAAGTATGTCGTCTTCAGGGTTTCAATCCTGCCCTTGATCAAGGCGCGGCTCGCAGGCAATGGTCGTTCCCTTGTCAAGAGCCGCAACACCAAGCAAGGGCAGGCTTGAAACCCCTAACAATATGATTATTAAATAGAGAGGCCGAAGTGTCAGTGTAGCCCCATTAATACCCGAATATGCGTTTCCACACTTCGTGCCAGTGCATGGGGTTCATAACCTCCCTCCAACACTGAAACAACCCTGCCTTCTGCGTATTTATCGGCAATATCAACTATCTGCTCAGTGACCCAGCGATAGTCAGCTTCGGTCAGGCTTACACCGGACATATCATCTTCAACATGCGCATCAAATCCCGCTGAGACAAAGACCATTTGAGGTTTGAAATGATTCAGAGCCGGAAGCCAATGACCTGTCACCGCTTCTTTGAAATCTGCACTTTTTGCGGTCGCTTCCAATGGGGCGCAAATAATATGATCAGGGCTCTCTTCAATGTCTGTGTAAGGATAAAAGGGATGTTGGAATGTAGAGCAGACAATTACCCGCTTATCATCACGAAATATATCTTCACTACCATTGCCATGATGAACATCGAAATCAAGAATAGCTACACGCTCCAATCCATATTCTGACATGGCATGTGCAGCGCCAACTGAAGCGTTGCCATAGACACAAAAGCCCATCGTTCTCATACGCTCAGCATGATGACCGGGAGGACGAACAGCACAAAATGCATTTTGTAATCCCTCCTGCATAATCAGATCCACCGCTTTTACCGCAGCCCCTGCTGCACGCTTTGCAGCTTTTAAACTTTGTGGACTGACTACTGTATCCGGATCCAGGTGCGCATGACCGCTCTCCGGCATCAATTTATCAACCTGGTTCAGATAAGCTTCGTCATGACAACGTAACAGCTGCTCTCGGGATACTTCAGGTGCATCATAGTGACGCAGAAAATCGTATAACTGAGCCGCCATTAAACGATCATCAATTGCCTGTAGTCTCGACGCATTTTCGGGATGCCCCACACCAGTATCATGACCAAGGCAGTCAGGGTGGGTAATATAGGCCGTTCTCACAAAAAACCCCCAATATCCAGCTGCATTCATTAAGCAGCATAATACTTATTATAAAATCTTTATAAACGGTTACTTAGGTAAAGAATTTGTCACTTTTTAGATGTAAACTTCCAACCACACATGCCGATAAACTGAGTGCTCATCGACGTCACCATGTAAACGTTTTCATTCAGACTATCACACAGTGCCTCCGTGAGTATAAACGGATATTTTACTCTCAATATCACCACTAGAAGTTCATATAGGCTGGAACTCATGCAATCACACTATTTAACCCCTCTATTCTCACCTAAAAGCGTCGCCATGTTTGGAGCCAGTGAAAGGGAAAACTCGGTTGGCGAAGTGGTTTTTAGAAACTTAATCTCCTCCGGATACAAAGGATCCATCTATCCGATCAATCCAAAACATGAAGAGATTCAGGGAATAAAGGCTTATAAATCGATTCAAGAGATCGACGAATCTGTTGAGTTGGTTGTTGTCGCTACACCCGCAAAAACCATCCCAGCCATAGTTGAAGCCTGTGGACTACATGGTGTGAAAACCATGATTATCCTCTCCGCAGGTTTCCGTGAATCCGGTCCAGCTGGACTTCGTATCGAAGAGCGTGTTGTCGAGGTTGCCAAAGAGTTCGGAATTCGTTTTATCGGTCCGAACTGTCTTGGACTGATTCGACCAGACCAGGGAATCAATATCACCTTCGGCAACAACAACGCCAAGCCCGGTAATCTGGCACTGGTCTCACAATCCGGCGCAATCTGCACCGCTATTCTCGACTGGGCAGAGACTAACGACATCGGTTTTTCTACTGTCATCTCCACCGGCATCTCTGCGGATCTGGATTTTGGCGATTATCTCGATTATCTGGTCTCTGATCCTAAGACTGACAGCATCCTTCTCTATATAGAAGGCATTAAGGATGCACGTCGTTTCATGAGTGGTTTGCGTGCAGCGGCACGCATCAAGCCAGTGATTGTTCTAAAGGTTGGACGACATGCAGCGGGGGCAGAGGCATCGATGTCGCATACCGGTGCCCTGGTTGGTAGTGATGAGACCTTTTCAGCTGCCCTTTCCCGTTCTGGTGTTTTACGTGTAGAGACAATTTCTCAACTCTTTTCAGCTGCCAAGGCGCTCTCTTCCCGCTACCAGGTTTACGGCGGCAAGCTGGCCATTATCACCAATGGTGGTGGCCCAGGTGTAATGGCTGCCGACCGGGCATCAGATCTCAACATCGAGCTCGCTCAATTCAGTGATGAAACTATCAAGGCCCTGAACGAGTCATTACCGGATGTCTGGTCACACAGCAACCCGGTGGATATCATTGGTGAAGCCCCCCCTGAAAGATATCGTGCAGCAGTCGATATCTGCCTAAACGACCCTGGCGTTGATGGCACCATTGTCATTCTCACGCCACAGGCAATGACAAAACCGGACGAGGTTGCCCAGGAGCTTATCGACCTGGCTGATAAACATAAAAAGCCTATCCTGACGAGTTGGATGGGGGGCAAGCAGATCGAGAATGCCCGTAAACTGTTCAATAACGCAAGACTGCCTTCATTTCGTACATTGGAAAATGCAGTTGACGCCTTTCACTATCTCTCTTCTCATCAAAAGAACCAGCGTTTGCTGTTACAGACACCAGCAAAGAGTTCCCGCCGTCACGTTCAGCCCGATGCTGAAGGAGCCCGGCTGATAATAGAGAGTGCGTTATCCGAACAACGTAAAGTGCTTACAGAACCTGAATCATTCGCACTCCTGGGTGCTTTCCGTATCCATGCAGTACGTAATGGCGTTGCAAGATCTGCCAACGAAGCGCTGATCCTTGCTGAATCCATCGGCTTTCCTATAGCCATGAAAATATACTCACCAGATATTTCGCATAAATCCGATGCAGGCGGTATTCGGTTGAATATCAATAACGCCCAGGCAGTGCGTACCAACTATCGGGACTTGGTTGAACAGGTCAAAGAGACCCGTCCGGAAGCAACCATTCAAGGTGTAACCGTAGAGCAAATGTATCAAAGCCCGAATGGACGGGAGTTATTGATTGGCATAGTTAGGGATCCTGTGTTTGGACCGGTAATCAGTTTCGGTAGCGGAGGGACAACCGTAGAAGTCATGGGTGATTCAGCCATTGCTCTTCCACCTTTGAACCGCCGCCTGGCGAGTGATTTAATCGATCGCACCAAAGCAGCCAAGATGTTGGATCAGTTCAGACATATGCCCTCTGCAAACCGAGAGGCTCTGGTGGATGTACTGCTTAGGGTCTCAAGTATGGCTTGCGAACTTCCCTGGATTCAGGAGATGGACATCAACCCATTGATTCTCGATGACCAGGGTGCAGTCGCAGTTGATGCCCGTATCCGGGTAGATTATCCTCGCCCATCCACCGATCCCTACCACCACCTCGCTATCCACCCTTATCCAGTGAATCTTGTCTATCGTGGCCAGCTTCCAAACGGCATCAACATAGTAGTACGTCCTATTCGACCGGAAGATGCCGACCTCGAGCAGAATTTCACTCGACAGCTCTCAAACGAAGCAAAATATTTCCGCTTCATGAGTTCGATTCAGGAATTGACCCCTGAGATGCTCACACGCTTTACACAAATCGATTATCACAATGAGATGGCGCTTATCGCAGTAACTGAAGATGACCACCATGAAGTCGAGTTGGGTGTCGCCCGATATGTGATCAATCCTGATAAACGGAGTTGTGAGTTTGCACTGGTTGTTGCTGATAAGTGGCAACATCAAGGCATAGGCCATAAATTGATGAATCATCTAATGGAGATTGCCAGAGACAGGGGTCTGGTCAGAATGGAAGGTGAGGTGTTGAGCAATAACTTCAAAATGCTCGATCTGATGAAATCACTCTATTTTCAGGTCACACCCTACCCGGAAGACAATAGCATTAAACAGGTAATTGTTGAGTTGTAATCGCCAGACACAAATAGGTTTAAAACTGAGATCGGCCGCCTCGTCACACGACAGGGCGGCTTTGTTCGCATCTTCGAAAGTATTTTCGTGAAGATAGATTTAGCGTTTGGCTCAGTGGTGCGAGCGTCCACTCAACTCTCCCACGAACGCTTTGTTAGATTACTACAGATAAATGGCTGGCTAATACATTGACCAAACTTTAACTGTCAATAAAATCGAAATAGAAACACCAGATGCTACAAGAAACCACCAACCACGTCGGTTACGCTTAATGATTAAAAGGAAAGCACCAAGAAAACCAATTAATTTAAATATGAACCAGAAGCGATATGTTGCCAGGACCATATGTGTTTGCCGAGGAGTGTCTATATTCATCTCTGAAAAGATGATCTGCAAGCCAAGACACTAAATAGTACCAATACAGATCAAATAAAATGGAAACTAATCATTGCTGTCCTGCTGACTTCATTTAATATCAATGCAACTGATTGGACTGAAGTGATTTTGTTTTGCCTGTGATCACGTGACACCACTATCGATTCTGTGCATCCCTTCTCCCTCCGGGAGAAGGAAAGGATGCGGGGGATTAGAATAATCAAAGCGTTAGCTTTTCTAATTCCCTCACCCCAACCCTCTCCCTGAAGGAGAGGGCGTAAGTGAGACAGTATTGAAGCCTTATAATAAAAATACTCAATTCTCACATTCGGTTTCTTCGTAAGTAATTGTTGAAACCGCGGCTCCACTATTATCAATGATCGCACACATTCTACCAACTCCAGGAACATCCATAGGAGGATATACAGCTTTGCCACCAGCTTTCTCGGCTTTTTTTAAAGTAGCATCGACATCACTCACAGTGATATAGGTTCCCCAGAAATTTGGCATTTCTTCGGCACCGGCTGGTTTCTTCATTATGCCACCAACAGGTTCACCTTCAGATTTTACTACATAGTACTTCCCTTGAGGCATTTCCATCTCTTCAATTTCCCAACCGATTACATCTGAATAAAACCCAATAGCTAAATCAACATCATCTACCAGTAACTCAGACCAGCTAAAGGCACCATGTTGTTTGAATGCATTGTTCATATCTTTGTCTCCGGTTATATTGATATCTAAGAAAGACCACTTTAATTAACTCAATGGAATACTTTTTTCTTAAAACGTTACCGTAGAAGGAACACGCTTTTTTACACTTCCTTTTGACGGCTTGGTTATGAGTTTTCACTCATTAATGTGATGACGTTACCACTAGTATCTTTAAGGTGGGCTAAGACACCGCCCCATATTTGTTTTTCTGGAATAGATGTAAACTCCACACCCTTCCCCACTAAATCTTCATAGGTTAATTCAACATCATCGACTTGAAGAGAAACACCTATAAATCGTCCAATCAAATTCTTATCTTCACTACTTGCATCTTCATCAACTCTTTCTATTCCTAATTTTGCGCCGCCAACGTCAAATTCTGCCCATCCAAAAGATTCATCTTTGAACTCTAAAGTTAATCCTAGCTTCTTCTCGTAAAACTCACAGGCCGATAACCAATCATCAACGAATATTCTTACGACGTAAATCTTCATTATTTCCTCTCAGAATATTGATTCAAAACGCCTGTCATAACCGGACGCAAAAAACAGATCAACGAAGGAGCGGCGCTTTTTGTGGTCCGTGTTTATGGTATTGATACTCATTGAGCCTCCCCCCCCCAGTTTAACGAGATTGCTAAACTGGAAGGCGACCAAACCAACAGGGAGAAAGCTCAATGAAATTCTATAATAACTCACATCCATATTATTGCGGAATCGATCTCCATGCACGCTCTTTATATGTCTGCATCATAGATCAAAATGGTGATATTTGCCTCCACAAGGAAACCCAGCCTTAACAAACCAGAAATAACAAACCAGACACCCATCGATAACTTGCAAAAATAATTCAGTCTGGCAATCTTTTAATCCTCATCAACTATCAAGGAGTGATACGATGCCCAAGCCAAGGAAAGCCCTGGTGCTTCTGGAAGAGACCCCTTACTACCACTGTGTTTCCCGATGTGTACGCCGCGCTTTTCTTTGCGGTGTGGATACCCATACCGGTGAAAGCTATGAACATCGACGCCAGTGGATCGTCGTTCGCATGAAGCAACTTGTTGATATTTTTGCAATTGATATCTGTTCATATGCTGTACTCCACAATCACTATCACGTTATTCTCCATGTCGATAGCCAGCTAGCTGCAGAGTGGGATGATCACGAAGTGATTCAACGTTGGGATAGGCTCTTTTCACTCCCTGTGGTTGTACAACGCTATCTGGGTAAAGAACCTATCACTCAGGCTGAACGCGATACGGTTTCTGAATTGCTGACTAAATGGCGCACAAGGCTTTACGACATCAGCTGGTTTATGCGCTGTCTTAATGAGCCAATTGCCCGCATGGCCAATAAAGATGATGGCTGTACAGGTCGCTTCTGGGAGGGGCGCTATAAATCCCAGGCGCTGTTAGATGAGAAGGCCCTCGCAGCCTGCATGGCCTATGTGGATCTCAACCCGCTTCGTGCTGGGCTGGCTGAGACACCAAAGCAGTCTGAATACACCTCCATCAAAGAGCGCACCCATCTGTTCAAGCAAAATTCTGATAGTGATAAAGAAACCAATACTCCCAGAGGTCTGCTACCTTTTGTTGGTTACCCGAGAAAAGATATGCCTAAGGGCATACCTTTTCGTCTTGTAGACTATCTTGAGCTTGTCGAATGGACAGGGCGAGCGATTCAAGATAATAAGCGTGGTTACATACCTGAATATAAACCGCCTGTTCTTGACAGGTTACAAATTGATTCCAAACATTGGCTCTACATGGCTCAACATTTTGAAAGTCGTTTCAAAGGGTTAGTTGGAGCAAGTCATGCACTAAAAGCCGCTTGCCGCAAACTTGAGTTTCGACGAACGCCGAATTTAGGTTCTGTGATAGAGCTACTCAGCTAGTCTTCCTTTTTATAAACTTAATTCTCAATCGGCTAGACAAGGCTGAGGTTCTGTTACGCTTGCGAATCAGTAAACATCCTTAAAAACAATACTTCAATAAAAAAGACCCGGTCATTCTTCATATTTCCTGATCATATAGAACCAATCTTTAAGACGTGTCGATACTGCCATCTTGAATCTGGGCGGTCCAAAACGAATCTATTTAAAGTGGGTGTCTGAGTAGTATTTAAAGTGGGTGTCTGAGTAGTAGGTGTCTGAGTAGTATACTGTCATCAAAAAGAAGCTTCCCTACGATTGTGCTGAAGTCGACCTTGCCTATCTTTTTAGAATATTTAACCCTGTAACAAGGTATCCGATGTCAACCAGGGACAGGAGTTGGTTGCCACCAAGCCCGTTAGCAGTGTGAACTTGAGACAATTCTTTAAAAAATCAGTTACTACGATTTATCTTAGTTGGAAGTAGTATCACAGTGAATGTAGTGTCACTTAATTACTCAACCCACGCAACATTGTCTCCAGTCCCTCCCCCAGTTCCTGCAGTTCATCCAAACGACTGACGGCCTTATCGTGCTCAGCAGCAAGTAATTCAGCTGCTAGCTCATACATCTCATGCTGCTTTGATTTTATAAAGGGAAATCCCGATTGAGACCCATAACGTGCTTTTCCAATACCTTTCAGCCAGCGACTCAATTGGCTATGTTGTTCGCTCATGAGGGGCATCTCTTTGAGATTGCCGGATTTGATAGCCTTGACTAACAGTTCCAGCCAGTTTCGATGACTGAACAGAGAGACATTCAGATCGAATAGCGTCGCTCCTGCTCCAATAGATTCACTCAGACCATGCCAGAGAGTTTCATCCTTCCACTCGCTCATCCACTGGTTTACTCGGTTTGCAGACATAGGGCGTGCGATGCCATATCCCTGAGCATGTTTACAACCCAACTGAAGCAACATCATCCCCAGTTCAATCGACTCAACACCTTCTGAAACCACCGGTTTTTTTATAGCATTCGTTAAACTAAGAACACCCTCCACGATATCCAGATCCTGGACGTTGTCGAGCATACTTCGGACAAAATTTTGATCGATCTTCAACACGCTGATCGGCAAGCGATGAAAATAGGTCAGGGAGGAGTAACCAGTACCAAAATCATCGAGTGAGAACAGAACGCCCAGTGATGCACAATCCTCCATAATCGCTGCTACTCGACTGGTATCACCTATCGCCGATGTTTCGAGAATCTCAAGCTCCAACTGCCCTGCTATATCTTGCGGATACTCGCTCAGAATGTCTGACAGAAATTCGGCAAATCCCGGCATTTGGATATGCCTTGGACTGATGTTGACACTCAACGGTAAGTTAATGCCCTGGTTTCGCCATGCCATGTGCTGATTAAGGGCACTTCGTAAAACCCACTCTCCAAGAAGTGTCTCCTGTGGAGTCCCTTCGATCATCTTCAGGAATCGCCCAGGTAGCAGCAAGCCCTGCTCCGGATGCTGCCAGCGAACCAGTGCTTCCACACTAACGATATCTGCTGTTTCCAGATTAATACGAGGTTGATAGTGGAGTACCAGATGGTCCCTATCTACAGCCACCTCGAATTCCTGAAGGGCCTGTCGGTGAACATGGCGTTTATGATCATGAACCGGGTCATAGAGCTTGTAGGTAGATTTCCCTTCCACCTTTGCTTTATACATAGCTTGGTCTGCGTGGCGTACCAAGGTGTCGGCATCTGAATCGTCCAGTGGAAACACCGTGACACCAATTGCCCCTGATATATGAAGTCTATGCCCTTCTATTTCGAATGGCTGACTTATCTCCTCAAGGGTTCTCTCGATAATCTCCTCGCCGTCGTAGATACTTTTTAGATTGTTAAGAAGCATCACAAATTCGTCTCCGCTAAGACGGGCCAGGGTATCCCCTTCTCGCATACCATCTTGCAGCCGTTTGCCTAGTTGGATCAGGAGCTGATCACCCACATGGTGGCCAAACCGATCATTGACCGATTTGAAGTCATTCAGATCCAGATAACAGATACTCAGCAGCTGACCGGAGCGATGACATAATGAAATCGCCTGATGCATCCGATCGGAAAGGAGCTGGCGATTTGGCAGACCAGTCAGTACATCATTGAATGCCATATACTCGATCTTATTTTCCGCCTGCTTGCGCTCGACGAAATCGAAGGTAATGTCGGCAATCTGGCTGACCAACTCCTGATCACTCTTCTGGTATGTTTCCAGCTTGTTTCCCACACCCATTACGGCAACGATCCTGTTGTCGCGAAATACAGGAACCACCAACTCACGCAACAATTCGGCATGGCCTTCAGGAAGGCCTTTCTTGTGAGTTAGTGATGCATAGTCATTGTGGATAACAGGTTTGCGCTGATGGATGCAATCGGCCCAAACACCGGCCTCACTAACTGGATAGTGGAGCCCCTCCCCCTCAGCGGAGCACATATCTCTCAAGGTTTTGCTGGACCATACCTGCAGTCTGATTGTCTCCTGATCTTTTTCTACAAAATGGAAGAAGCCTATCTGGCTCTCAGTCAGCTCTTCGGCCTTATCCAACGAGTAGCGCATCAAGTGCTCAAGATCGCTTGAGTAGACCATTTCAGACAGCTCCTGACGCAGTCGTGACAACGCTTCTACTCTGTGTTGCTCTGTAATATCGCGCCCAATCCCCAAAACACCTACCAATTGCTGCTGTGCATCTAACATGGGGGTCTTGGTAGTCAGCAACAGCGCTCGGTGACCATCACTTTTAAAGGTGATCCACTCTTCGTTACTAGTAGGGTTCCCTGCCTGCATTGCTTCCATATCCCTGTCACGAAATCCGTCGGCCACAGTTTTATCCATGAAGTCGTAGTCGGTCTTGTTGATAATCTCCACTTCCCTGGCACCAAAAAACCGCTCAAATACCGGGTTACAGGCCATATAGACACCATTTGGATCTTTTAGCCAGACCAGGTCAGGGAGGGTGTTGAAGATGCTCCTGCGAAACGAAAGGGCATCCCGCAAGTTCGAATCGATCTTTTTCTTCTCTGTGATGTCCTCTATCACGGAAATGAAATAGTCAGGATGGCCTTCATCATCCCAAACCAGGGATACCGTCAAGTTAACCCAGATTGTCTCGCCAGATTGACGAATATACCGCTTCTCAATGCTGTAGTTGCTCTGACGCTGATCCAGCATTTTATTAATCGGTACCAAGTCAATTTCCCTATCTTCGGGATGGGTGATGTCTTGATGGGTGTATTTCATCAATTCGGCTTCGGTAAATCCGACGATATCGCAGAGTTTCTGATTAACCTCCAGCCAGGAACCATCCGGGGCAACTCGTGCAATTCCGACAGCTGCCTGATCGAAAGTACCTCGATAACGGGTCTCTGCAACCTGAATTGCTTTTACCCATGGGCCGGTTATACGCAGTAGTAACCATGCGCCCACCACCACAACCAGCAATCCGATCAGGACTGCCAACCCAAAGGCATTCAGATAGGGATTTCGAACTTCGTCAAGATCAATTTTTGCAACAATCCCCAGATTGAGTACATCTACCGGTTCATGTGCCGCAAGTACCAATTGTCCCCGATAGTCAAAACCAACGAGCGTGCCTGACAATCCCATCAGAGCCCTACGCATGGGCTCGGCCGCCTGTGCACTAAACGGAATCGGTCGGGGATTGTTTAGATCGTAGTGGCGGTGGTTGAGCAGGAAGACGATATTGTCACCCTCCCGCTTGGCCAAAGTGAACTCACCAGTATCGCCAAATCCCTTATAGCTGGCGCGAGCCTCCCTGATTTGTGACAACGTCGCCTCGAAGGAGCCACCGGGATAATCTCTACTGTGCTTCGCATCAAAACGGCCAACCGATTCCAGCAGTCGCGCCTGACTGACGGCGGTATCTCTAAGTCGCTGTCGAGCCTCTTCAAAAGCGGTCTGATAGGTGATATAGGTGGCAGCCCCTCCCACCACCAATATTGATGTCGCGAGAAGTGCCAGCAGCAGCAATATGCTTTTTTTTAAATTCACTTCTTGTTCTGGCCGGGATGATTATGTTTATACCGATAATTATAGCTGCTCGGTTTGGCTCAATTTAGTGTGAGGAGATTGGGGTATTTATTAACCCGGTACCTTAATATGTAGGCTCAGGGCCTTTTTGTCGCCTCTAACAGTCTGAATGTAAAAGTACAGGCCTAAAAAGAAAAACCCCGGCAAGAGTGCCAGGGTTTTAAATATTCTTATCCGCCCCGTTTCAAAGCAGGGCGGGAATCTAAATTCGCAGTCGCGCGAAGTGTTAGATTTTCTCTTTGATACGTGCCGCTTTACCGGTACGACCGCGCAGGTAGTAGAGTTTGGCACGACGAACATCACCACGACGGGTCACTTTAACTGATGCGACAGTCGGGCTGTAGGTCTGAAACACACGCTCCACACCTTCGCCATGAGATATCTTACGTACGGTAAAGGCTGAATTCAGGCCGCGGTTACGCTTGGCAATCACGATGCCTTCAAATGCCTGCAAGCGCTCACGCTCACCTTCTCTAACCCTAACCTGAACAACAACGGTATCACCTGGGCCAAAATCGGGAACTTCACGACTCATCTGCTCGGCGTCGAGTTCTGCGATGATATTGCTCATGGTCTATTGCTCCTGTGTTTGCTTCGCGTCTCCCGACGCTGCACTGATTTCTGCTAAAAATGTTTTCTCTTCCGCCGTCAATGGACGATTCTCCAACAGATCAGGGCGACGTAACTGAGTACGTAACAAAGCCTGTTGAAGCCGCCAACGGCGAATGGCTTCATGGTTACCGCTCTGTAATACAGGCGGTACCGACATCGAATCTATCTCTTCCGGACGGGTATAGTGGGGACAATCCAGCAACCCATCCATAAAAGAGTCTTGCTCTGCGGAATCCGCATCACCCAAAACATCAGGCAAAAGGCGTATCACCGCATCTAAAACAACCATAGCGGCCAGTTCGCCGCCACTCAGTACGTAGTCACCAATGGACCACTCTTCATCGACATATCGCTCGATGATACGTTCATCTATCCCTTCGTAGCGGCCCGCGATCAACAGCTGAGGCTTTCGATGCTCAACCAGTCGCTTGGCGCACTGCTGATCAAAGCGCTTACCTTGTGGACTCATATAGACCACATTGGCGTCACCAGCTTCATCCAGGGCAGCTTCGATGGCCTGCTGTATCGGTTGATACTTCATCACCATGCCTGGTCCGCCACCGTAGGGACGATCATCCACTGTCCGGTGTACGTCCGTGGTGTAATCCCGTGGATTCCAGAGCTCAACCTGAGCAATGCCCCGATTGATCGCTCTCGCAACCACACCCTCACCCTTGAGGGCATCGAACATACCAGGCATCAGGGTTACCACATCAAAGCGCATAGCTTTAAAAATCCGGGTCCCAGTCAACTATCATTCGTCCGGCTTCCAGGTCTATTTCCTGTACCGCCTGCCCAACGATATAGGGAATCAACCTCTCGCGGTCACCCTTGACCACCAGAACATCATTTGCCCCTGTCTCAAACAGATGTGAGACCTTGCCTAGTTCAATCCCATTCAGGGTCGACACAAGCAAACCTTCGAGGTCGGTCCAGTAATATTCGCCTGCCGGCAGTGCAGGCAACTCTGTTCTACGTATCGCGATCTCACTTTCGACCAGCTCAACGGAACGATCCCGATCGTCATATCCTTCGATCTGGGCGACGATCCCTTTACCTTGGGGATGTCCTGCAGCAACCTTGAACTCCTGCCACTCACCTTGGCGTTTAAGGCACCAAGTCTTATAGCTGAGTATCCCTTCCTTCGGTGAAGTGAAGGAGTAGATCTTTACCCATCCCCTTACACCAAACAGGCCAGAAACCCGGCCTATTATGATCATATCTTTATCTGACATCGTCTCTGCCCCAGGAGCTTACAACTCAGGACGAGAACAGCAGATCGTATCAGGCAGCAGCCTGCTGCTTTGCCGCTTGCTTCAACAGGGTCGTAACACGATCACTGGGCTGTGCACCCTTGGAGATCCAATGTTCTACCCGGTCCTGATCGACACGCAAGCCCTCTTCAGAACCAACGGCTACGGGATTGAAAAAGCCCAGGCGCTCAATGTAGCGGCCGTCACGGGCATTTCGGCTGTCTGTGACCACAATATGGTAGAACGGACGCTTTTTAGCGCCGGTTCGAGATAGGCGTATGGTTACCATGATGTATCCTTGAGAAAATCGTTAACACACCGGAACCTGCCGGCGGGAAACGGCGTATTATAGCTAAGATTTAACCAATGTGAAGACCTAAATTTGCATTAATTTAGGATTCTGCATCCTGAAATCTCTATATTCAGTGATTTTTGACTGGTTGCGGCCCTCTCGAACCGCCATGTCAGCCGTTAAAAGGTGCGGCAGGGCCGGCACCCTAAACCGGAATTCAGAAAGGAAAACCGCCGCCAGGCATACCGCCGCCTGGAAATTTGCCCCCAAGTCCTCTCATCATCTTCTTCATTCCGCCGCCTTTCATCTTTTTCATCATTTTCTGCATCTGTGTGAACTGTTTCAGCAGCTTGTTCACATCTTGAACCTGGGTACCGGAACCACTGGCAATGCGCCGTTTACGCGAACCTTTAATGACTGCAGGAAATGCACGCTCTTGCGGCGTCATCGAGTTGATGATGGCGATCAGACGACCAATTTGCTTGTCATCCACTTGATTTTTAACGTGATCAGGCAGCTCACCCATACCTGGCATTTTGTCGAGCAGACCACTCATGCCCCCCATATTCGACATCTGCTGCATCTGTTCTCTGAAATCATCCAGATCGAACCCTTTACCCTTCTGCAGCTTTTTCGCCAACTTGGCTGCTTTGTCCTGATCAACCTTGCGGCTGACCTCTTCCACCAGAGTAAGCACATCACCCATACCGAGTATGCGAGAGGCAATACGATCTGGATGGAAGGGTTCCAAGGCATCGATCTTTTCACCAACACCAATGAATTTGATCGGTTTACCCGTAATCTGGCGTATCGACAGTGCGGCACCACCTCGGGCATCACCATCGGCTTTGGTAAGGATTACACCGGTCAGCGGCAGAGCTTCGTTGAACGCCTTGGCGGTATTTGCTGCATCCTGACCGGTCATACTATCGACCACAAACAGGGTTTCAACCGGACCGAGGACTTGATGAAGCTGCTTAATCTCCTCCATCATTTCGCCATCCACATGCAGACGGCCAGCCGTATCCACAATCAACACATCTGCGAAATCCCGTTTCGCACGATCCAACGCATGTTTAGCAATAGCAACCGGCTTTTCATCGCTCCTGCTTGGAATAAACTGGGCATCAACCTCTTTAGAGAGGGTCTCCAGCTGATCAATAGCAGCCGGACGATAGACGTCACAACTGACCACACTGACCTTTTTCTTACCCTCCTGCTGCAACCAGCGTGACAATTTCGCGACACTGGTGGTCTTACCCGAACCTTGCAGACCTGCCATCAGGATGACTGCCGGCGGCTGAGCACTCAGGTCCAGGGATTCATTTGCCTCCCCCATAACCTGAACCAACTCATCATTGACGATTTTGATCAGAGTCTGTCCGGGTGTAAGGCTCTTCATCACCTCTTCACCGGTAGCCTTCTGCTTCACCTGCTCGACGAAGTCCCGCACCACAGGCAACGCAACATCAGCCTCAAGCAGAGCCATGCGAACCTCACGCATAGTCTCCTTGATATTGTCATCAGTCAGGCGGCCCTGACCTCTCAAATTGGTAAGGACTTTTCCCAGTCTCTGGGTAAGATTGTCAAACATGAATGTCTCGATCAGTTACTTTGGTTTTCAGCCCTTAATCTCTCTACCGGCCAGTTTTCTTAAAGGGGCTGAGTGAGTCGAATCGGCTATTATATACCAGTAGAGAGCTAACGCTCTCAGAAAATGCGCTTGAAACGATATTGATGATTTCACGAGTTGGAGATCTCCCTTTCACAGAAGCGGCCAAATATGCGAATATCCAGGCTCAAGCTCATTGTTATCTAGGGAAGTTTCGCCTTTGACTGCCACACTCGCCATAACTGCCTACCTGGCAACAGGATTAGTCATTGCTCTGCGTCTGTTCAACGGCCGAATAGGTTCGCGATTACCCAGGATTCTGGCACTGGGTCTGGGATTTCTGGGCATTGTCCTACATGCTGTCCCCCACTATATGAACTTTGTTGCAGCCACCAGCTTAAACATGGGGATTTTCAATGCACTATCATTGATAGCCTGGACGATCGCGCTGTTACTGATGATCTCAAGTTTAACTAAACCAGTCGAAAATCTTGGCATCGTCATCATGCCGATTGTCGCCCTGGCGATCTATCTCGAAAACCGATTCCAGACCGTTCACTTTCTCAGCGGTCAACTCTCTTCTGGATTAACCATCCATATCCTGGTTTCAATGCTGGCCTACAGTCTATTTACATTAGCCAGTGTACAGGCAGTGCTCCTGGCAATTCAGGATCACCATTTGAGACAGCGTCACCCTGGAGGCTTCATCCGTGCCCTGCCACCATTGCAGACCATGGAAAGCCTGCTATTTGAAATGATCGCGGTTGGTTTTGTGTTACTGAGCCTGGCCCTGCTATCCGGTTTTGCATTCCTGGATAACATGTTTCAACAGCATCTGGCTCACAAAACCGTGCTTTCAATCATTGCCTGGCTGGTTTTTGGAACTCTACTGTGGGGGCGCTACCGCTTTGGCTGGCGGGGTCAGAAAGCCCTGATCTGGACTCTAAGTGGTTTCGTTGTACTGATGCTCGCCTATTTTGGCACTAAGGTGGTAATAGAACTGATATTGGGTTAAATATTAATTCAATTCATAGCCTATCAGGATAAGAGTGAATCTCTATCGTAGATCTCGAATAGAGTGCATTAATCTGTCAATAATCAAATGAATTCTTTTGGTAAGCGGAAATGGCTTCCCGGCCCAATTTGAGCGTCCGGTTCTTTTGTTTAATATCACCCTTGGCATCAGCACATAGCGTTAACGCCTGGTTATTAAGGTTGACGATCTTATCCATCTGCACTTCATATTTACCGGGATTAATCTTGAAGTCGGTATCGCTGAAAATAGATTCTAAAACAGGTTTTCGCTGATGATCCATCTCCTCCATTTCAGCCCAGGCCGAATCCTGAGCCAGATCAACAATCCGTTGGCTCAGCTCAATTGCCTGAATAAGATTTTGCTGAAGTTGAGACACAATAAGATTACATCGCTGTGGTTTGCGGTATAAACAACCGGTTACAGATTCTTAAGCGTGTCTTTGATACTGGGTGAGTTTTGAATCACTTCCGGCATGGCATCCCAGGCAGTCTTGACCTCTTTTAATAGTGAAGTCACTTCATCAAGAGCCTCAATATCCTGCTCTACATTCGCCGTAAAAAGCCTTCTGATCATATAATCGTAGAGCATATCCAGATTGGTAGCAATCTCCCCGCCCTGTTCGAAATCCAACGCCCCACGTAGAGCATCTATGACTGAAATAATCCAGTTGATCTCATTATTACGGGCTTCGTGTTCCTTGCGGATTATCGAACCTCTCGCATTGGACATACCGTCGAGCGCGCCATTCATCAGCATCTGCACAAGCCGGAATGGCGTGGCATACATTGCCTCGGAGGAGGCGGCTTGACGATAACTGTTAATAGCCGGATTTTTTACCATCATTCTACCTTTTGGCAGCCCATTTTAAGTTCAACAATTACAACGTGGTAGTTGTTAGGATTTATTCAACGCTGAAAGCTGATTAGTCAAATAATCACTGGTACTATTTAAAACCGCCATGGTTTGATCCAGTGAAGCAAATTGCTGGATCAGCATGGCCTCGTAGGTTTCCAAATGCAACTCCTGTCGATCCATCTGAGTCTGCAATGCACTCTTCTGATTATCAAAGGTCTCATCTTTAATATCTAGGACACCACCGACATCATTCAACTGGTCAGCGTAAGAGAAGAAACGACTGGCATAACCTGTTGTCTCTTCCGAGAGTATCTGTGTCACTCTATTAAAGTCATCGGCCAAGGCGGTAGATAATTCAGCACTATCTACAGAGAGAACGCCATATCTGTCCCTGGTGATACCGATCTCAAACAGATAGGCATTCGCACCATTAAGATCTACAACCTGATTGATGACATCGACAAAGCCCTGACGGACTCTTCGCAACGTACTATCGTTCGCTAATGCGCCATCTTCCAGATCATCTATCTGTGACAGTAATGTATTGTATGCGTCCACAAACCCACCGATCTTCTCCTCAATCTGGGTATTATCCCTGGCTATGTTTATGGACGATGATCCCAAGCCTGTGAGATTTAGAGTTACCCCTGAGATGGCTCCCGTGACATTATTTGATGCATTCTCGATACTGAATCCATCAATGGTTAACATCGCATCCTGGGCTGTATCCACTTGCTCGGCCAACCCATCGCCGCCTACCCCGATATGGAACAATCTGGATAAACCATTGGCATCTGTATTACTCGCATCATCACCATCCGCCACACTGACAGTGATGGCATTGGCCAGACCTGACTCCTCACTGGTGAGAATCAGCCGGCTTCCGCCCGCCTCATTGAGAATGGACGCCGTCACTCCGGGGTTGTCATTTGCGCTATTGATTGCATTACGCAAGTCGGTGAGGGTGTTGTTGGTTCCATCCAAGGTGATATCCATGGTGTTACCATCAACTGTGATAGACAAGGTACCAGTACCGATGGCGGTATTGGCATCTGCATAGGCGGACGAAGCAAGTTTGTCACGACTTGCCAACTGAGTGACCACAACATCATAACTTGACGGAACCGCAGCAGTATCTGTCGATACCGTAACGACAGCTTCATCAGTCGTGGTAGAAGTGAAGGCGGCAAAACCGCTGGAACTCGTCAACTCTTCTACGGTGGTTCTGAAGGTATCTATGGCACTTTTAACAAGACCAAAATCACTGATCTTCTCATCAAGATCCCGGTCTCTAGATTGCAACGCAGACAGGGGCTGACTCTCGACCGCCAACAATTGATTGATGATCGAATTCCAGTCAGACCCCGTACTTATTCCAGAAAATCCTATTGTCATGTCGTTCTTGCCCCTCTATGAAGGAGAGCAATATCTCTTGTTAAACACTGTCGTCCAATAACACACCTTGAAGCATCCCTTCCTTAACCTTTTGTACCTGAGATATTACATGCAAGATCTGGTCCGAAGGTATCTGCCGAACCACCTCTCCTGTATCGGAGTCGATGACTCGTAGCACTTGCTGCCCGGTATTGCCGTCAACACTAAATTCCAGATTCCGATCTACGAGTTGGTTTAAATTCTCAACCTTACTGACCAACTCAGCGTTATCAATCGATGGCTGCTCTTTTACAGATTGTTGAGCTTGCTCTGGATTTGGCGCCGATTTCGTGACACTGACCTTGCTCTCAGTACTGGAAACTTCACGTTTATAGGCGTATTGATTGGCCAAATCTGCGATTACGTTTGGCATGTTCATTACCCTAACCTAAGTTATTCCAAGTTTAGCACCCAGGGGCGGATCCCGCCCCTGGAAACTACCTTACTGCAGCAGGCTCAATGCAAGCTGTGGTAGTGAGTTGGCCTGAGCCAAGGCTGCAACACCCGCCTGTTGAATGACCTGAGAGCTGGTGAATTTTGCAGTCTCACGAGCAAAGTCAGCATCCATGATCCGTCCAGCGGCAGCATATTGCGCCTCTTCCATACTGGCGGCAACTCGGCCAGCCTGTTCCAGACGACTCTGCAGTCCACCGACGTTGGCCAATGCGGTTGCAACAGCGTTCAAATCCGCATCTGCTGTAGCAGTATTGGAGATTGCTGCTGTACGAGCGGCTAATGCGGCAACAGAGATATCGATAGTCTCAGTGGTGTTGGCGCCGACTACGATTGTGCCACCGCCGCCGAATACTGCCTGACCATTAAAGGTTGCACGGCCAAGTGATGCGGTAATCTCAGCTGTCAGTGCGTCGAATTCGACAGACATCAAAGCCTGCTGTGCAGCAGTATAGAGACCACTACCGTGTTGCACTGAAAGTTCACGTTGACGCTGCATCATGTCACTTGCACTCTGCAAGGTTGCATCAGCTACATTCAGGAAGGAGGTACCGTCTGCGATGTTACGCTGTGCAACGGTTAAACCACGTGCCTGGGCAGTCTGCAACTGTGCGATAGCAAGGCCAGCGGCATCGTCTTTCGCCATATTGATGCGGAGACCTGATGATAGACGTTGTACGGAAGTTTCGAGAGTGGCTTGTGTACGTCCCAGATTCTTTTGAGCGGCAAGGGAGAATACATTAGTGTTGACTGTGATTGCCATGATCTAATTCCTCTATCAAACCGATAATGGCGTCTGTGGTTAAGCGCTCTATCACCGGTTATTTGCATTTGGCGGATATACCATTCAATTTTGGTATTTACCGCCTCCACCATTTGTAACGGCCTTGAGGGTAAAATCTTTAGCCTGATTTAGCTTTCCAAAACTAGTAGCGCAATCAATCACCTTAATCCTATCCGATTGAAATTATTGAGCTTTTTATTAATACCTCTAATATAAAGCAAAGAATAAAGATCCTATGCTTTAACTTCCCTTAATCTCAACCGGCAAATAATGCCGGTTAACAGGCAAAATCAAACCAGGTTACACATTCCAGCTTGCTGTGGTTGGAAATCGAAAACCACTCATGCGTCGAAATATGACTTATGCAGGATATTGGATCCTAGAACGAGCTGTAGGCTGGGGCCATGCCCCAGCATAAGTTAGGGAGAGAATAGTATGGAGTTACCTCTATTACTCTTTAATAAGATCTAATCTGATTAACCACAATAGGTGAGCCTCCAACATCTTGTTGGTGGGGCAGGGCCCCACCCTACCGGGATACGCTTGTTTTTTAGCATCGTTCTGAAGTAGGGGTATTTATCTAGCAGCCTTCATTTAAAATATATCCCAGCATTGATCAATCAGTCTGCTATCAGCCACCCATAAGGTCAGCTTCAACGACATTTACGGCAAATTCTTGATAAACCCCACCAATCTGTTTAGCCATACTGTCAGGATAGGCATGAAATTCACCTGACTCAATCGCTGCAATAATACTTTCTGGCACCAGGTCAGCAGGCTCAGCAAGCTCACTTAAACCTGCACTGTCCGCCATATCAGTGGCAATAGGTCCGGGGTGTACACTGATCACTTGTGTATTCTGCGCCTTAAGCACATCACGTAAACCCTGAGTAATAGAATATGATGCAGCCTTCGAAGCCGAGTATGTAGTAAAGTCGGCAAAGTTTTTTATCGAAGCAACTGAGTTGAGCTGAACCAAGGCACCTCCCCCGTTCACCTTCAAAATCGGCGCAAACGCCTGTGCCATACGCATCAAACCATAGACATTAACCTCCATCTCATCCTGCATGGCTGCTATCGCATTGCTGGATAGTGGATTTGCAATATTCAGTACTCCGGCATTGTTGATCACAATCTCTACATCGCTGGCCAGACTTGCGGCAGTTGTTATGGTTTCAGGTTCATTCAGATCGATGCGCAGTGGCACAACACGATCGCCATGGGTATTGACGAGTGACTGCAAGGACTCAGGATTTCGCGCTGCCATATAGACTTTTCTCGCACCATCCCTGAGAAAAACTTCGACGATACTCTTACCTATCCCTCGATTGGCTCCGGTCACCAGAACAATGCGATCTTTTACTGAATTCATGATTATCTCCATATTGGATTAGCAGAAATTTTTATGTACCGATCGGTATATATTGAATTTGTATACCGATCGGTACATAATGTCAAGCATCTATTTAAGAAACGGTTGAACGGACCATGAGTGCTGGTAGGAAAAGAGCTTTTGACAAATCAGCTGCCCTGGATAAGGCAATGCATGTTTTTTGGGAAAATGGATACTCTGGCACATCGATAAGCGATCTGACTGAGGCGCTCGGTATCAACAAACCTAGCCTCTATGCTGCTTTTGGAAATAAAGAACAACTTTTCACCACTGCGCTGGAACACTACAAGTCACGCTATGGAGAGCCGGTTCTGGAAAAACTCACAAAACCTGCAGACGTACCCCTTGTTGATCGCATTCGAACTTATGCTCAGGGCATAGTCGATCTGGTTTGCGGCAAATCGTATCCCAGGGGTTGCCTGTTTGTTAAAAGCAGCTGTGAATCCGGGAGCACAGGGATACCTGATGACATTACATCGCTACTACAGAATATGGGGTCAGCTACGCAGCTAACCCTGTCCAGACTTTTTGAATTGGAGCAGCAGCAGGGTCGAATATCGTCTCAGACAAAGCCTGAAGAACTAGCCAGCTATCTGCTATCGGTACTATATGGTATTTCTGTTCTGGCCAGGCAGGGAAGACCCAGGGAAGAGTTGAATGGGATTATAGAGGTTGCCATCAAGGGTCTGCCTCTAGTGTAGATTCCTAAACTAGTGGGCCATGCGGTAAATAAGGTAACGATCAGCCGGTCCCACAAGCCTCATCAGTCAATGCTGCGTTGTACTCCTTGGAAAGGGCTTGCCATTCCCTGCGGAGTACGCCTTGCCTTGACTGATGAGCGGGGCTCTGATCATTACCTTATTTACCGCATGGCCCACTAGCCTGATCTCTTATGGATTTCTGAGAGAATCAAAGATAGTTGAACAGTGACAGCCCCTGTACTTTGTTAAAAGACTGTTGTGCCGCTTGTAAAGCCAGCAGATCTTGTTCGAAACGGCTGATTGCTTCCGCCAGATCGATATCCTCTATCTCTGACAGTGAGCCTTGCATGGTGAAGATAAAATCTTCATTGACTCTGCCCTGATCTTCGATACTGTTCAGACGTGCGCCACCCCGGGCACGAACTGAGACAATCTGCTCCTGTGCAGCAGTCAGATCCTCAACAAAAACCCCATTGGGTGCATCCGCTTCCAGGCCTGCAATGATCCCATGGACTGTCTCAAACAAATTACGTTGCGTACCGGTACTGGTGGTGACATTCATGAAAACATCATAGCCATTTTCACGATCCTGAATCTGTCGGGTTGCTGAAATCTGTAAGCTACGAGTCCCCATATCACCTGAGTAGGCAAACACACCATCTGCCGGGTTACTGAAAGGAATAGAATCTGCACTGTATCCTGCAAAGATATATTCACCATCGCTGTCTCTAGTATTTGCCAGGGCCATCAACTCATCATTAAGTTGCCTTAGCTCCTGAGCAATGGCCTGCCTGGCAGCCAGATTGTAGGTATCGCTCTGACCTTGCAGTGCCAACTCACGAACTCTGGGTAAGATATCATCCACACCAGCCAACGCTGCTTCCTGTAGATCGAGCCTGGCACGGGCTCGGTCGGCATTGGATTGATACTGCTCCACCTTGGTTATGGCGGTTCGGAGATTAAGCGCTTGCGCCGCCGCTGGTGGATCATCACGTGGGGTCAGGATACGTTTGCCAGAGGAGATCTGCAGTTGTGCGCGACTCAGTGCAGACTGCCGTTCCAGCATACTGGAGATACCCCGATCAAATAGTGTCGAAGTTGAAACTCTATCCATACCTTATCTCCCGACCGCGTTTAGCAGCGTATCAAATAGGCTGCTGGCCACCGAAATCACCTGTGCTGATGCCTGATAGGCCTGTTGGAACTGAATCAGTTTGGCAGCCTCTTCATCCAGATTCACCCCGGACACCTCAGCCATCGCCTCTTTGGTACGTTCAAGAAGACTCTCTTGGGCAGAGAGGTTCAACTCAGCATGGCGGGTTTTTGAGCCCACATCGGAGACCATCTGTACATAGGACTCATCGATAGTTGATGAGCCACCTAAAAGCACGTTCTGGTTTTGTATATTCTCAAGCCTTAAGGCGTTTCGGTTGTCACTATTGCCATTCGTATTGTTGCCAATAATGAAGGCATCACCATCAGCCGGTACGCCGGCAATATTGAAACTGATGCCACCCAATGTCGCAAAGGTGGCGCCTGGTACCTGGGTACCCGCTATCGTTGCAGCATTCAGGTTGTCATAAGTTATGAAATCATCAAACGGATCAACACCAGGAACTGAGCCGGGATAGTAGACTTCAAATCCACTGGCGGCTCCACCCTGATCATCATAGACCAGCTGAATAGTGCCACCTGCCAGCGGCAGTCCGGCCATCGAACTGTTTGTCGGCTGAGTCATACTGGCTGTGCCGGTATTCAGCGGATTCCCATTAGCATCAACAGCTGGCGCAACCCGTACAGGCCCCGCTGCAGCAAGACGTTGTACATCATCAAACAGCAGGTTGAAATTAGATGCGGCATTGCGGGTTGGTTGAATGATGAAAGTGTCGCCGGGAGCCGCGCCTGCAGCATTAATGTTGATATCGATACCATCAACAGTATTCAGTCCTGCAGCCAGAACCTGAGAAACGCCACTGTTCAGATTAACCAGATTAAATGCAGCGCCATCGTAACTGAGTTCATATGTCTCGCCGGTGAGATTACCGATATCGTTGAAACTTGCGGTTATGCTACTGCCATTTCCCGGCCTGGGATAGACATCAACTGAACCCAGATTGAACATAGCGGTTCCAACAATGCCTTGCAGATCAAGACCAAGTTGGTTTTGATCGTTGATCTCATTCGCTATACCTAAAGCCACCAGACCTACCCGGTCATGAGTGGGATCGAGTATCTCATCGCGAAACCTGAGCATGCCGCCAATTTCACCGCCACTCATCTGATCAGTCACTACCTGACTGCCGAAGGTATAGTTAAATGTAATTTCCAGATGGCTGGGGTCCATCGCTGACGGCTGTGTGCCCAAGGTGGCTGGATCGGTATCCATTACCAGAGGCTGCCCAGTTCCAATAAAGATATTGTAGGCGCCGTCGCTCTGCTCCAATACCTGAATATCGACCAATTCAGATAGTTCATTCACCAGCTGATCGCGCTTGTCCATCAGATCGTTAGGGGTACTACCGTAAGCGATCTTAATATCTTCGTTGATCTCGGCGATGCCCTGGGCAATTCGATTGATCTCCCCGATATTGAAACCAATTTGGTTATTCATCTGGTTGCGCATGCTTTCGAACTGCTGATCGAAATACTGGAAGCGATCGGCCATTGCAGCTGCCTCGGTCAACACCAATTGACGCGCAGAGATAGAGCTTGGATCGTCCGCCATGCCTTGCATGGCATCAAAAAAATTCTGTATGACAGGTTGCAAACCTGAATCGGCATTGGCAACAATATCATCCAACTGTTTTGCGCCATTGAAATAGGCTTGCAACTCAGAGGCTACCGAAGCGCTGGCACGCATCTGGCCAGCGATGAAATCATCATATTGACGTTGGACTTCAGAGGCCTGGACGCCGCTCCCGATATAACCCACAGCGCTCTGAAAAGGTAACCGAGTGGCAAAATCAATCCGCTGACGGCTGTAACCATCAGTATTTACATTGGCAATGTTATGGCCAGTGGTATCCAAGGCAAGCCGAGTGGCGACCAACCCGGAGACACCGATGGATTGCAAGCTCATCTTAGTCGCCTCCTATTTCGCTATATCGGCTGTTGAGCCGAACTCTTGAAGTGGTCGAGTGCTGCCTGCATTTCAGGCCCCTGCATCACCCGCAGTATTTTGTTTGCATATTCCGGGTCGGTGGCATAGCCGGCATCCTGTAGAGACCTGAAATAGGATTCACAATCCTGGGTATTGCTCAAGGCCTCTGAGTAACGCGGATTCTGCTTTAAAAAGGCCACATAGTCCTGGAAGCTCTCGTCGAATGAGCTATAGCTGCGAAAGTTCTCGCGTCTGCGAACTGCGATATCCTCTTGATACTCCAATGTCTCCTTACGCACCTGGTCACCATCCCAGCGTTGATCCGCTTTGATGCCGAAAAGATTATGGCTGTTGCTGCCATTCGCTGCCTGCATCACATGACCGCCCCATCCTGTCTCAAGTGCAGCCTGGGCTAACAACGCCTCGGGTGGTAGACCCAGCGCTTCGGCTGCCTGTTCAGCTGAAGTCCAGAGTCTGGTAACAAAATCTTCCGGGGACTCGATCTTTTGCGTTGGTTGTTGTGCAGGTTCAGATGATTTGACCGGTTCTGTATTTGAACTATGACGACGTGCCAGAGTGGCTGGGTTTTGCCAATAGCTCTCCAACCCCGAGAGTTCCTGCTGCTGTGTCTGAGACTCTACGCCGAGCTGACTGCGCAACATGGGCAACATCCCCAAGCCCCGTTTTTCAGAGAGGTGAACTGCAAGTTGTTGATCATACATATCCTGAGCAAAGCGGGTCTGCTGACTGTCGAAAACTCCGCCACCAAAACTGGCCTGGCGCATCTGTTTAACCATCATCTGAACAAATACGGATTCAAATTGACGCGCGACCTTTTCAGCAGTGGCACCCTGATCATCCCTTGCCTGGCGTTTCAGATCTGCCAGACCTGAGAAATCGTGATAGAGGGAGGGTGCTGCACTATTCATCAGATCACCAACAGCTCAGCTCGCAGTGCTCCAGCCTCTTTCAATGCTTCAAGAATTGCCACCAGGTCGCTCGGTGCAGCACCGACCTGATTAACAGCGCGAACCACTTCATCCAGTGATGCACCAGGATTGAAGAGAAACATGTGATTTGTACCCTCTTCGGTTACGGTGATCTGACTTTGAGGAACAACTTCGGTATTACCGCCACGGGAGAACGGGGCAGGCTGAGAGACTGCTGGATCTTCACTGATACTGACCACCAGGTTGCCATGGGAGACTGCAGCAGGATAGACCCGAACCTGATTATTGATCACCACGGTTCCGGTACGAGAATTGATAATCACCTTGGCTGATGCAACCCCAGGCTTAACTTCCAACTCTTCCAGCATGGAGATAAAGGTTACCTTCTGCCCTGGATCGAGTGGCGCATTGACCCGGATAGAAGTTGAATCGACCGCTTTCGCCGTTCCTGGGCCGATGGTCAGATTAATCGACTCAGCAACACGCATTGCTGTAGTGAAGTCTCCATCATTAAGATTCAGGGTTAACATCGGTGCCTTATTGAAGGCATTCGGCACTTCACGCTCAACAGTTGCACCATTCGGAATCCGACCGGCACTGGGTATGTTTACCGTAAGTTTTGACCCATCCTGCCCTTCCGCGCTCAATCCACCCACGACCAGATTACCCTGGGCCAGGGCATAGTTGTTACCATCCGCACCTTTCAACGGTGTCATTAACAGAGTACCACCACGCAGACTCTTCGCATTTCCCAAAGAAGAGACTGTGATATCCAGCTTCTGCCCCACCTTGCTAAAGGGTGGTAGATCACCATGAACGATAACTGCCGCCACATTTTTTGGTTTGATATTGACGCCATTAGGTATCTGTACACCTAATTGGGAAAGCAGATTCTTCAGACTGTTGATGGTATAGGGAGAGTCGGTATCTTTATCACCGGTACCATTCAACCCAACCACCAGGCCATAGCCAATAAGTTGGTTGTTTCGCACACCTTGGATAGAGGCCAGGTCCTTGATTCGCTCCGCCAACAGAGGCTGAACTGTGATCAGCATGACTGTTAAAACCAGCAGGGATTGTTTCAAGAGAGCTTTCATCTCAAATACCTCAGAAGGGAGAGAGCACACTGTTAAAGAAGCGCGACAACCAGCCCATGGAGTTGGCGTCAGCCAGTGCGCCTTCGCCTTTGTAGGTGATTGTTGGGTCGGCAATACGGGTTGAGTTAACTGTATTGCTTGGGGTGATGTCACTCGGCCGAACAATACCTGAGAGCCTGACATACTCGGTACCCTGATTGATGCCGATACGCTTTTCACCACGTACATAGAGATTTCGGTTAGGCATGACCTCGATAACCGACACCGTGATACTACCGCTCAAAGCATTGCTTTGAGATGCACTGCCGTCACCGGAGAAATCATTGGCAGCAGAGAGATCGAACCCCAGGTTCACATCCTTATTGTTGGCAATAGGCATAAATCCGGGAACATTGAACTCCATGGCCTGACCAAACAACACAGGATTGGTCATGCTGGTACTGGAACTCTTGGCCGTTGTAGTAGACGCCGATTTATTTGCCTGAGTACTCTCAACCAGTTGTACAGTGAGTAGATCCCCTACCCGACGAGCACGTCTATCTTCGAACCAGGCCTGTTCATAGCCTGACTGATAGATTGCACCGTTTCCTGTAGGCGCTTGTGGGGGTACAACAGGTCGTATCGGTGCATAAGCCGCATCTCTGACCGGGTTGCTGTTCTGGCAACCGACCATAACCAACATCAGTAAAACCAGCCAAGATATTTTATGCAGTCTGCCCATCAGCCTGTTATCCCGTTAAAGTTGCTGATTGACGTAGGAGAGCATTTCATCAGTGGTGGAGATCGCCTTCGAGTTCATCTCATAGGCACGCTGTGTCTCAATCATATTCACCAGCTCTTCCACAACATTTACATTCGAGCTCTCTAACGCTCCCTGAATCAAGGTACCGGTACTATCACTACCGGGGATAGCTGTGTTGACCCCACCGCTGGCATTTGTCTCGCGAAAGAGATTATCGCCAATAGGCTCAAGTCCCTGGGGATTAACAAAGTATCCGAGTTCGATCTGACCAATCTGGGTGGGTGTGCTGTTACCGGAAACCAGAGCCGATACCACGCCATCCGAGCCAACAGTCAAACTGGTGGCATTGCTCGGCACAGTCATCGCAGGTTGCAATTCATAGCCGTTGGGGGTAACGATATTGCCATCAGCAGTCAGGCTGAACGTACCATCCCGGCTATAGACAACATTCCCGTCAGGATGCAGTACCTGGAAATAACCTTTGCCTTGTATCGCCACGTCCAGAGAGTTACCTGTCTGGACGATATTGCCCTGACTGTGCTCTTTTTGAGATGCAACCACTCGCACACCGGTACCTACCATAAGACCGGATGGCAGCTCAGTGTTCTCAGAAGATTGAGCACCCACCTGTCGCAGGTTCTGATAAACCAGATCGTTGAACACAGCCCGGTCCCGTTTGAAGCCGGTGGTGTTAACATTGGAGAGATTGTTGGAGATCACAGACATATTGGTCTGTTGTGCATCCAATCCGGTTTTAGCGATCCAGAGTGCCGGGTACATAGTCTCTTCCTCGTAGCATTAAATTCATATATTCAATAGTTAAGCTGCAATTTACCTGCCAACATCAGCTCATCTTCATCAGACTGGCAGAAGCGCTATCCATCTCTTCCGCCGTCTTCATCATCTTTACCTGCATTTCGAACTTGCGTGAAAGCTCGATCATGTTCACCAAGGCATCTGCCACATTCACATTACTGCTCTCAATATGGCCTGAGGCCAGCTGTGTCGCAGCCTCCGCATCGGCCACACCACCATCCTTCAGATGTAACAGACCATCTTCACCCTTATAAAGAGTATCTCCTGGAGGGTTGACCATCTTGATGCGATCCACGATGGCCAAGGCCTCGGGGGTTGCACCTTCGGGAAGAATGGTAATGGTTCCATCTGGCGCAATTTCCAGACGCTCGAAAGGCGGCAAGGCTAGCGGCCCGCCATTGCCGATCACCGGCAAACCTTGGCCGTTGGTTACCAAACCATTGGCATCCACCTTCAGGTCGCCGCGGCGAGTATAGGCCTCAGAGCCATCAGCTGCCTGAACAGCAAAATAGCCATCGCCATTGATGGCCACATCCAGTGGATTTCCTGTTGAGTGCAGACTGCCTCGCTCGAAATTGATGTCTGGCCGCTCATCCAGAGCGTAGACCCGAGTAGGATAACCGGCACCAAACACAGGCATACTGCGGAATTGGTTGAGATCTTCCATGAATCCTGGCGTATTCACATTGGCCAGGTTATTGGAATTATTCGCCTGGGCCATCAATGTCTCTTTTGCTCCGCTCATCGCGACGTATAGCATGCGATCCATGGGTTGGCTCCTGTCGTAAAATCGTCACTTAATTGTCTTTGACAGGAACGATGCAATAAATGAACCAATAAGTGATAATGGAGCCATTATCATTAATGCAGCAAGACAATGGCCAAAAGTACAAAAAACCAGAAACCCTCTGAAGAGACCAGGAATGAGTCGATGCAAATCGCCCGTGCCACCCAACGTCCCGGTCAAACCAAGGAGCAGACCAAACTGATTGCCGCGGGTATACAGAAAGGCATTGATCAATATAAAAAGCAGCATAAGGCGAAGCTGCGTGAGATAGATAAACGAAGGAAAAAAGAGCAGAAAAGCAATCAGGCTTCAGACGATATAACTGAGCAACAAGACGCGCTCAACGTGGAGCAGAAACCGATCAACTGGCTCCCTTGGATATTACTGGCTCTCTCCTGGATTGTATTTGCTCTCTACCTCACTCTTTTTTCTCAATAGCAAACCTGTTTTTTCATCAATACCCCTGCTACTCAACAAACTTCACCAGCGTCAGGATGATTTTAAAACAGGCTTTATCCCCCCCAGGCAGGGTGGAGGCATTTTAGTCTCACATTCAGATTATTGAGGATCGTCTACACTCATGAGTTTGCTGTAGAGAGTGAATCGGCATAGGCAAACAAAGATGGTGAGCCACCTGTATGCCAAAATAGGACTTTGTCCTGTTTAGTCAATTGGCCACTACGGATCATATCGATCAATCCCCCCATTGCCCTGCCGGTATAGACTGGGTCAAGTAGGATACCTTCATATCTGGCGGTCAAAGAAATCGCCTCTTTTTCAAGCTCACCAATGACGCCGTAGCCCTCACCAACATATTCTCCGTTGAGAATCAGATCTTCAGTCACGAATGAAATATCAGCATTAATAGAGCAGCTTGTCTTATTGGCCAGATCAATAATGAACTCAGCAAAAGAGCTACTATCCGTTTCACCTTTATCAATGTTGATTCCAAGCAGATTGTATTTATTATTTAACAGGGATTTACCCAACATTAAACCAGCATGAGTACCACCGGAACTGGAAGCGAAAATGATGTGTGAAAGTGTTGATGTATCGAGTTGAGTTTCCAACTCTTCCACTGCGCGAACAAAGCCATATGCACCTAACTCATTCGAACCACCATATGGAATCAAATATGGCCGCTTGCCTTTGACTTTCAAAGCCTCGGCGATCTGAGGTATATCCTCACCTTTGCGATTTAAACCTGACCAGTGGATTTTTGAACCAAAGAGGTTATCCAGTAGTAAATTGCCATTCGCCATTTTGGGAGCCCATCCACCAAGTACCAGATGACAATCCAGTTGTAGAAAAGCGGCAGCGGCAGCAGTTTGACGGCAGTGATTTGATTGTGCGGCACCCGCAGTAATCACTGTATCGCAGCCACTGTTTATGGCATCACTGAGTAAATATTCCAGTTTTCTTGTTTTATTACCTCCGAAGGCCAACCCGGTCAGATCATCTCGTTTCATAAGAATCTCTGGACCACCCAAAGCAGCACTAAGCCTGGAGAGCGCAACGACCGGCGTAGGAAAAAAGCCGAGATCAACCTTATGAGGAGTTTTTAAACCCATTTACAAACTACCTGATGAACTGTTCACTGCATACATTCGTATACTACTCAATTTTACTAAAACCTCTGATAAAAGATGTAGGGTGCGGCCTGCCGCACCAAGCCCAACTAAAACGAAATCCAACTATTGAGCAAGTTAGCAAACAGCTTCCCTCGATAATACTGATGAGTTCAAGAAATAAAACCAGATTTGTTGAGTAACCCTCACCCTTACGGTGCGGCAGGCCGCACCCTACATCAATACGCTTCTAATAATCCGGTGACCTAACACTGACGTAGGGTGCGCCGCACCAAGTCCAACTCAATTTTACTGAAACCTCTGATAAAAAGATGTAGATACCATCTCTCCCTTACCCCCGCAAGTTGCTATTTAGCCACTTGTGGGGAGTAACTTTGCTGGTGCTTGAGCACGCCAAAGCAC